>NZ_JBFTKJ010000002.1:0-1943142 GCF_056395865.1 Microbacterium sp. 05T445
GGAAACGCCCGGTCACATTCCGAACCCGGAAGCTAAGCCTCTCAGCGCCGATGGTACTGCAGGGGGGACCCTGTGGGAGAGTAGGACACCGCCGGACACCCATTACACGGAATGGCCACCCAACGCAGGGTGGCCATTCCGCGTTAACAGAGGTTCTCGAAGACAACCTCCAGAGCTCTGAACGTCAGGCCTTCTTCCGCAAGGTATTTTTGAACCTGGTCCACCAGGCGATACGACGGGAGGCGACGATGCCGGAGCTCTTCTCCGATGCGCCGGGCGCTCTCGGTCGCGTCGCCGTCGTGGGAGACGGCCGGGTCGGACGCGTGCTCGCCGAGCGTCTGCGCGCTGCCGGGATCGAGGTGAGCGGGCCTCTCGGACGCGGCGCGACGGGCGCCGGCGTCGACATCGTGGTGCTGGCCGTTCCGGATGCCGAGATCGCGAGGGCTGCGGCATCGGTGGTTCCGGGCCCCCTCGTCGGTCATGTGTCGGGCGCGACCCCGCTGTCGTCGTTGGCACCGCATGAGGCGTTCGGAGTGCATCCGCTGATGACGATCACCGGCACCGGACCGGGCGCGGACTTCACTGACGTGCCGGCGGCGATCGCGGGCACCACCCCGCGTGCTCTCGCCGTCGCGCGCACGCTCGCCGACACCCTCGCCCTGCGTGCGTTCGAGATCGCCGATGCCGACCGTGCGGCGTACCACGCGGCAGCGTCGATCGCGTCGAACTTCCTCGTCACGCTGGAGACCTTCGCGGCCGATCTCGCCGCGACCGCCGGCGTGCCGCGCGACGCGCTGGCGCCGCTCGTTCGCGCGACCGTCGCGAACTGGGAGGCGACCGGCGCTGCGGCGCTGACGGGCCCCATCGCACGTGGCGACGACGACACTGTCGCACGCCAGCGGGCGGCGGTGCTCGAGCGGATGCCGGACCGCACCGCGCTCTTCGACACCCTGGTCGTCGCGACGCGCGAGCTCGGCGCGACGCCGCGAGAGGAGGTCGCGCCGTGATCGTCGTTCGCACCGTCGCCGATCTGCGCACCGTGCTGCGGGAGCGTCGCGGCGGGACCATCGGATTCGTCCCCACCATGGGTGCGCTCCACGAGGGGCATGCCACGCTGCTGCGCGCTGCGCGCGCGGGCGACGACACGGTGGTGCTGTCGATCTTCGTCAACCCGGCGCAGTTCAACGAGCAGGCCGACCTCGCCGCCTACCCCCGTACCGAGGACGGCGACCTCGCCATCGCCGAGGCCGAGGGCGTCGACGTCGTCTTCGTCCCCGCCGTGACCGAGGTCTATCCGGCCGGATTCGCGACCACCGTGAGCGTGACCGGGCCCATCGCCGAGACCCTCGAGGGCGCCGAGCGCGGCCGGGGACATTTCGACGGCGTCGCGACGGTGGTGACGAAGCTGCTGCTGGCGGTGCTGCCGGATCACGCCTACTTCGGCGCGAAGGACGCCCAGCAAGTGGCGGTGATCCGCCGCATGGTCGTCGACCTCGGCATCCCGTCGCGCATCGTGGTGTGCCCGACATCCCGCGACGCCGACGGGCTCGCGCGGTCCAGCCGCAACACGCGGCTCTCGGCGGACGAGCGCGCCCGGGCGCTCGCGATCCCCCGCGCGCTGCGCGCGGTGACGGATGCCGCGGCCGACGGCGCCGCCGACCCCGAGGCGCTGCGCGCCCGCGCCCTCGCCGTGCTCGAGGCGGAAGGCATCCATCCCGAGTACGTGGCGCTCGTCGACCCGGCGACGTTCGAACCCGTCGCCGCCGTCGTCGCCCCGGTGCTGGTCGCGATCGCGGCCCGCGTGGGGAGCACCCGGCTCATCGACAACACGATCGTCGGCCCCGGTGCCGGCACCCCAGGAGGTCCGTGATGCGTGCACCCGTGACGCTGCAGCGGCTGGCCGAGATGAAGTCCCGCCGGGAGCCCATCGTGATGGTGACCGCGTACGACTACCCGACCGCACGCACCGCCGAGCAGGCGGAGGTCGACATGGTGCTGGTGGGCGACTCCGGCGCGCAGGTCGTGCTCGGGCACGACTCGACGGTCGCGGTCACCGTGGACGAGATGCTCGTGCTCTCGCGCGCCGTGCGCCGCGGTGTGAGCTCGGCGTTCGTCGTGTGCGACCTCCCGTTCGGGTCGACCGAGGTCTCGGACGAGCAGGCCGTCACGACCGCGGTGCGGTTCGTGAAGGAGGCCGGCGCCGACGCGGTCAAGCTCGAGGGCGGCGGCGAGGCCCGGCTCAGCCGCATCCGCGCCATCGCCGACGCCGGGATCCCGGTCGTTGCGCACGTCGGGCTCACACCGCAGACAGCGGTTGCCCTCGGCGGCCTGCGCGCGCAGGGACGCACCGAGGAATCGGCCGCCCGCGTGGTGCGCGAAGCGCTGGCCGTGCAGGACGCCGGCGCGAGCGTGCTCGTGATCGAGGCGGTGCCCGCCGACGTCGTCGCCGTCGTGCTGCCGGCGTTGCAGATCCCGGTGATCGGCATCGGCGCGGGGCCGGCCGACGGTCAGGTGCTCGTCATCCACGACCTCCTGGGTATCACCGAGGGGAAGACCGCCGCGTTCGTGAAGCGCTACAGCACCATCGGCCCCGACATGGTCGCCGGGGTCGCCGCATACGCGCGGGAGGTGCGCGGCGGCGAGTTCCCTGGCGCCGAGCACGGGTACGCCGCCACCGAGGTCGCCGTCGCCGCCGCGCGCGCCGAGCTCGACGCGCACGACCGGCGCTGATCCCGCGCGCCTGCCGGCCCACCCCTTCCGTTCGCCGGGAGAGGGGCGTAGGACGGAAGCAGGAACGATGTCAGGGAGCGCGAGATGGATGAGAACCCGTCCGCAGACGCGGACGAGACGGATGCCGCCGACCACGGTGAGGCGAAGGGCGCCGGCGGTGCCGAGCACCTCGTCGCCGCGAACGGCGTCGAGCACCTCTCCACGGCGGTGTGCTGGGAGCTGATCGAGGGCACCGCGCTCGGGAGGCTTGCGCTGGTGCGCGAGGACGGCGGACCCGACATCTTCCCCGTGAACTACCTCGCCTACGAGGGGTCCCTCTACATCCGGACGGCGCGGGACAGCAAGCTGCTGCACATCGCCCACCACCACGTCGCGGCGCTGGAGATCGACGGCGAGACGGACGGCGAGTGGTGGAGCGTCGTGGTGCGCGGGCCGGTCGACCGCGTCACCAGCGATGCCGAGCTGCGCGCCAGCGGCGCGCGGGGACTGCACTCGTGGAGCCCGACCCTCAAGCTGTTCGTGATCCGGGTGACGGCGAGCACGGTGACGGGGCGCCGGTTCGTGAAGACCGAAGGCCCCATCGGGCAGGCGCGGGCGTTCAGCGGCATCCCGCAGTCGCCGCAGCCGCCCTCGCCCGAGCAGCCGCGGGCCACGCGCCCGACGCCGATCCCGCACCGCACGCCGACCGGCGCGATGCCGATCATCCCGCCGCCGCCCGGGTGATTCAGCGGGTGCGGCCGAGGAGCGCCATCACCTGCACCAGCGTCGCGCGCGCCATGTCGTACTGCCCCGGGTCCTCATGGCCCCGGTACGAGGTCTCGATGATCATGACGAGCACCAGATGCAGTGTGTACAGGTGGCGGCGGGTCCGCTCCGCGTCGGTGAGCGGTGCCGCCCCGTAGCCGCGCATGAAGGCGTCCGAGTCGCCCCACCCGGGAAGGTCGGTGCCGACGAAGCCCGCCTCCATGAGCGGATCGCCGTACAGCGCCCGCTCGTGGTCGATGATCGCGACGATCTCGCCCTCACGGACCATGACGTTGCCCGGCCAGAGGTCCCACTCCACGAAGCGCGGCTCGGTGACCGCCTCCAGCGCCGGAGCGTGCTCCGCGATCGCGGTGCGGACCTCGTCGTAGCCCCACCCGAGGTCGACCCCGGCCCGCTCGCCGTCCTGCAGCACGTCTTCGAGGATCCTCGTGAACGCCTCCCGCCAGCTCGTCGCGGTGGGCGAGAGGAGCGGCCCGAACCCGGGGCCGACGATGCCGTTGAGCTCGCGGTTGAGCGCACCGAGGCGCTCGATGAGCAGGGCGGTCTCGCCGGCGCCGACAGCGCCCTCCTCCTGCAGGATGCCGAGGTTCGCCGCGTCGATGAGGGGCATCACGAACCAGTCGGCGTCGCAGAGCTCGCCGCTGCCGTCCGCGAAGTCGATCCGGGGCACCGGCACGGACGTCTCGTCGGTGACCAGCCCGATCGCCGCCCATTCGTTGCGCATCATGCGCTGCTCGTACGTCATGACGGCGACGTCGGCAGGCGGTGCGATCTTCAGCACCGCCTGCCGTCCGTCGCGCAGGCGCAGCCGGTAGGCGACGTTGAACCAGCCGTGGCCGAGCTCGGCCGCGAAGTCCTCGCCGTCGGGCACCTGGTCGGCGCCGTACGCGCGCTCGATCATGGCCTTCAGGACCGCTGTGGACTGGCGGTTCTTCGTGATGCTCTCCACGAGCGGTCCCTTCGCGCGTGGATCAGAGGGTCGCGGCCAGCGGATCGAAGTCCCCGGGCAGGGACCCGACCTCGCCGAGGGTGCTCTCGACCGCGACGTAGCTGTGCGACGCCGCGGCCTCCTCGATCGACAGCAGCGTGTCGAGCACGTGGTACCCGAACTCGCCGGTCGCGACGTGCGGGCGCCCGTCGCGGATCGAGCGCGCCATGTCGAGCAGGCCCAGGCCACGGCCGACCAGCACGCCCTCCTGCGGCACCTGGAGAATCTCCTGCTCGCGCACCGACACGTCGGTCAGCGGACGGGTGATCGTGATGTCGCCGCCGAACGTGTTCGGGTCGGGGATCACGATGGTGCCCTCGGTGCCGTTGATCTCGACGATGCCGTGACGCAGCAGCGGCGAGTCGGTGCTGTACAGGCTCTGCGCCTGACCGCCCTGCTCGAAGTCCATGAGCACCGACAGCGTGGACGGGATCTCGACGGGGAACTCCTGGCCGGCCAGCTCTCCGGACTTCACGGTGCGCGTCGGGACGCCCTGGAGGCCGAGGGCGGCGACGGAGGCGACCGGTCCGAACACGTGCACGAGCGTGGACACGTAGTACGGGCCCATGTCGAGCAGCGGGCCTGCGCCCTTGGCGTACAGGAAGGCGGGGTTGGGATGCCACAGCTCCGGGCCCTGCCACTGGAACGTCGTCGTCGCGAACAGCGGCCGGCCGATGTCGCCGCGCGCGATCGCGCGCTTGGCGGTCTGCACGCCCGGGCCGAGCACGGTGTCGGGGGCGACGCCGACGCGCAGGCCCGCGGCATCCGCCTTCTGCAGCAGTCGCTGCGACTCCTCGCGGTCGATGCCGATCGGCTTCTCGGTCCACACGTGCTTGCCGGCGGCGATGATCGCCTCGGAGACCTCGACGTGCACCGCCGGGATCGTGAGGTTCACGACGATCTCGATGTCGGGGTCGTCCAGCACGCTCTCGACGCTGCCGCCGCGCGGCACGTCGTACTTCGCCGCCTGGGCGCGGGCGCGGTCCTCGAGCAGGTCGCCGATGGCGAGCACGCGCACGTCGGGGAAGCTCGACAGGTGCGTCAGGTACTGGTCGCTGATGTTCCCGGCGCCGATGATGCCGACGCCGACGGGAGCGCCCGCCATCAGACGGCGACCTTCTCGTCGAGGAAGACGCGGCTCTGCTCGACGGCGTCGAACAGATCGCCGTCGAAGTGGTCGAACTCGACGATCGCGACTTCGAGGGCGGATGCCGCGGCGATCGCCTCTTCGAGCGGGACGACGCCCTGGCCGGCCGGAACCTGATCGGCCGGCGGGTAGGCCGCGACGGCCTCCGGGTCGAGCGTGCCGTCCTTGACGTGCACCGCGATCACGCGGTCGCCGAGCGTGCGCAGCAGGGTGGGGGAGTCGACGCCCGCGCGGGCGACCCAGTAGAGGTCGACCTCGAGCACGACGCGGGGGTCGAGCAGGTCCGCGAGCACCTCGAGGCCGGTCTTGCCGTCGAAGGTCGCCTCGAGCTCGTGGGCGTGGTTGTGGTAGCCGACGCGGATGCCGCGCGCGGCGCCGATCTCGGCGGCGGCGTTGAGCAGGCGCGCCGTCTCCTCGATCTGCTCGACGCGCTCCCAGCGGGCCGGCTCCGTGTAGGGGTCGATGACCGTGGTCATGCCGAGCGTCTCGGCGGCGTCGAAGACGACGTCGGGCGCCGGGACGGGGAGGGTCGTGCCGCTGCCGTCGGGGTTCACGAACGAGGTGGAGGCGAGGAACGCGTGGCCGGTCGGTGCCGCGATGCCGTTGGCCTTCAGCGAGGCGGCGAGGGGCTCGGCGCGGCGCACGAAGTCGTAGGGCTCGGCGGCGGTGAAGCCGCGCGAGGCGAGCTCGGCGAGGGTGCCGTCGAGGTCGGCCTCGAGCGCTTCCCGGACGGTGAACAGCTGGATGGATGTCTGGACCGGCATCGGTCGCGCTCCTTCGGTGTCGTCGGTGACGGGCGGGCATGTCGCGCCCGGTGGCGAACACGCTACCACCAAAAACCTCCATGTGGAGGTTTTTGCTCGCTATGATTCACACATGTCCGACCAGGAGCAGCCGGCGGCCCCCCGCGGGTCGTACGCCAAGGGCGTCGCGCGGCGTCAGGAGATCCTGGACCGCGCGATCGAGGTGTTCGCGAAGCGCGGCTCCGACCGCACCAGCCTGCGGGCGATCGCCGAAGAGGTCGGCGTCACCCACGCGGCGCTGAAGCACTACTTCGGCTCGCTCGAGGAGCTGCTGGTCGCCGTCTACCGCGAGGCCGAGCGGCGCGGCGACGAGCATCCGGCGGACCCCGACACGACCCCCATCGAGATGCTGCAGGAGTGGACCGAGTCCAACCGCGAGGTGCAGGGGATGGTGCAGCTGTACTCCACGCTGGTCGCGTCGGCGCTCGAGGAGGGGCATCCCGCCGCCCGCGAGTTCGCGACCGCCCGCTTCGCCCGCGTGCGCGGCGAACTCGCGGAACGCGTGCGTCACAACCAGCGCACCGGGCGCATCCGCGGCGACGTGGACCCCGATGCCGTCGCGGCCCTGGTCATCGCCGCCTCCGACGGCCTGCAGACCCAGTGGCTGCTCGACGCGGACGCTCCGCAGGACGCGGCGCTGCGACTGCTCGAACAGCTGCTGTCGCCGCCGGATGCCGCGGCCCCCGGCACCGCCTGAGCCCTCCCGCCATCCATCGATCGGTTGACATCGGTGTCGACTCGCCGCGCGACGCGCGCATCGCGCGCTGCGCGTGAACTGGATGGGTGCACCGCTTCATCGATTCGCTCTCGCATCGCCTGACCTCCCGTCGAGGCGCCTGGATCTCGCTCATCCTGGGCGCGCTCGCCCTGGTGGCGCTCATCGGCGTGTTCGGCCGCGCCGACATGGCCGCGGGCGGGGACGCCGTCCCGCCGCAGTCCGAGAGCGGGCAGGTGGCGGCGCTGGCCGACGAGTTCCCGAACGCCGACGACGAAGCGCTCCTGGTCGTCGCGACCCGCGACGACGGCGGGAAGCTGACCCCCGCGGACCTCGAGGCGCTCACGGCGCTGGTCCCCGAGCTGGACGCCGAGACCGGCGGCACCTCGATGGGCCCGCTTCCCAGCGAGGACGGCGAGGCGGCCGTCATCCAGTCCACCGTCACGATCGGCGACGAGGAGGATGCCGCCGATCACGTCGTGGACGGCCTGCGCGGCGTGATCGCCGACAACCCGATCGACGGCGTCTCGGTGCAGGTCACCGGGGGTGCCGCGTTCGGCGTCGACGTCGCGTCCGCGTTCGACGGCGCCGACTTCACGCTGCTGATGGTGACCATCGGCATCGTGGCGCTGCTGCTCATCGCGACCTACCGCTCGCCCGTGCTGTGGCTGATCCCGCTGACCGTCGTGGCGTTCGCCGACCAGCTCGCCGGCAAGGCGACCGCCGCCCTGGGCACCGCGCTCGACCTCCAGTTCGACACCGGCATCGTGAGCGTCCTCGTCTTCGGCGCGGGCACCAACTACGCGCTCCTGCTCATCTCCCGCTACCGGGAGGAGCTGATGCGCGACGAGGATCGCCGCGCCGCGCTCGCCCGGGCCTGGCGTGCGAGCCTGCCCGCCATCGTCGCCTCCAACGCGACGGTCGTGATCTCGCTGCTCACGCTGCTGCTCGCGGTGATCCCCGGCACCCGGGGTCTCGGGATCGCCTCGGCGCTGGGCCTGCTCATCGCGCTGGCCGCGGTCGTGTTCGTGCTGCCGCCCGCGCTCGCGGTGTGCGGGCGGGGCGTGTTCTGGCCGCTCGTCCCGCGTCCGGGGCGCCCGCAGCGCCGCGTCGGCGCATGGCGCGTCATCGGGGCCCGCGTCGTGGCGCGTCCGGTGCTGCCGGTGGTGGCGGGCGTGGTGCTGCTCGGCGTCATGGCGGCCGGCCTCCTCGGCACGCAGCTGGGCCTCAGCCAGGTCGAGCGCTTCCGGGTGCCCTCCGAGTCGGGGGTCGGCCTCGAGGCGCTCGGCGACCACTTCTCGCCGGGCGAGGCCCAGCCGATGGTCATCATCGCGGACTCCTCCGATGCGGATGCCGTCGCCGACGCCGTCGACGAGGTGCCCGGCGTCGAGCGCACGACGGCGGTCGCCGAGAGCGAGGACGGCTCGCTCGTGAAGATCCTGGCCGTGGGCGACGCCGAACCAGGCTCGCCCGAGAGCCTGCAACTCGTGCGCGACGTGCGCGACGCCGCGCACGAGGCATCCGCCGACTCCCTCGTGGGCGGACCGGCCGGTGCCGCCGTCGACGAGCGCGACGCGAACATCCGCGACTTCCTGGTGATCGCGCCGCTCGTGCTGCTGGTCACGTTCATCGTGCTCGTCGTGCTGCTGCGCGCCCTGGTCGCCCCGCTCGTGCTGCTGCTGGTCAACGCCCTGAGCGCCGTCGCGGCGATCGGAGCCGGCGCCTGGCTCGGCAAGGTGCTGTTCGGATGGCACGCGCTGGACCTCCAGGTGCCGCTGCTGGCGTTCCTGTTCCTGGTGGCCCTCGGCGTGGACTACACGATCTTCCTGGTGCACCGCGCCCGCTCGGAGGCGGCCACCGCAGGCACGCGCGCCGGCATGGTGAACGCCGTCGCGGCGACCGGTGGCGTCATCACCAGTGCCGGCGTCGTCCTGGCCGGCGTGTTCGCGGCCCTCGGCCTCCTGCCGCTGGTGACACTCGGGCAGCTCGGCCTGATCGTCGGCGTCGGGGTGCTGGTCGATACCCTGGTCGTGCGCACCCTCGTCGTGCCCGCGCTGTTCTCGCTGGTCGGCGACCGGATGTGGTGGCCCGGCCGGGTCCGCCCGGCCGTCGCTCCGCGCGACGGTGAGGAGCGTGACCCAGAGGAAGGAGCGGCTGCGGATGCCTCAGCTATCCGCCAACCCGTCGGCTGACGCCGGGCACGGCGCGCAGGCCTCACGGCCCTCCCGCTCGTGGCGCGGCCTGGTCGGCTCGATCCGGGTCGGGCAGTCCGTGATCACCGCGGCGCTGATCGTGATCGGTGCCGTGGGTGATCGCCGTCTCGGTGGTGTTCGGCGGCTGGTACTTCGGCGGCCTGCTGCTGAGCGAGCGCACCCGCGACCGCGGCGTGGCGGCGGGCTGGCTCGTCGGGCTCGCGCTGATCTGGATCGGCGCCGTCGCGATCTCGCCGGAGTTCGTGTGGCTGGCCTTCCCGCTGTGGCTGCTGGCCGGGTTCGTGCTGCGGATGCGGTGGGCGATCCCGTTCAGCATCGTCGTGCTCGCGGTGGTCATCGCCGCGCCCGTGGTGCACACCGGCACCACCAGCTACGCCAACGTCATCGGGCCGGTGGTCGGCGGGGTGTTCGCGCTCGGGATCTCGCGCGGGTACCTCGAACTGGTGCGCGACGGCCAGGAACGCAGCCGCCTCATCACCTCGCTCGTGAGCGCCCACACCGAGATGGCCGAGCTGCAGGACGAGCTCGCCCTCGCCCAGCGCGACGCGGGCGCCGTCGCCGAGCGCACGCGCCTGTCGCGCGACATCCACGACACCATCGCGCAGAGCCTCACCTCGATCGGCATGATCGCCACCGCCGCCGCACCCGACGCGTCCGAGACCTCGGCCCGCGCGTTCGCCCAGATCGGCGACCTCGCCCGCGAGGGGCTCGCCGACGCGCGCCGCATCGTCAACGCCCTCATGCCCGCCGAGCTGGAGGGATCCGCGCTCGCCGACGCGCTGCAGCGCATGCTGGACCGGCTCGCCGAGGAGACCGGCATCCGTACCGAGCTGCACGTGGACGACACCGTCCCCGCCCTCCCGGTCGTGGTCGAGGTCGCGCTGCTGCGCACGGCGCAGTCGGCGCTGGCCAACACCCGCGTGCACGCCCAGGCGGGGCGCGTGGTCGTGAGCCTCGTCGACGGCGGCGACAGCGTGCGCCTGGACATCGTGGACGACGGCGTCGGGTTCGACGTGGCGCGGTGGGAGACCCTTCCCGCCGGTTCGGGCGGCGGCTACGGGCTGCGCGCCATGCGGGAGCGCCTGCGCGAACTCGGCGGCGGGCTCGACGTCGAGAGCACCCCCGGATCGGGCGCCGCGCTGTCGGCATCCGTCCCCATCGTGGCGGGAGCGGCGCGATGAGCGGGCTGCGCGTGCTGATCGCCGACGACCACCCCATCGTCCGCGCCGGGGTGCGGTCGCTGTTCGCGTCCCACGACGACATCGACGTGGTCGGCGAGGCGGCCACCGGCGAAGAGGCCGTGGCCCTCACCCGCCACCTCGCCCCCGACGTCGTGCTGTGCGACCTGCGTATGGGCGAGGGCATGGACGGCGTGCAGACCACGGCGGCCCTGCGCGCCCTGGACCCCGCGCCGGCGGTCATCATCCTCACCACGTTCGATCGGGATGCCGAGATCCTCGGCGCGATCGAGGCCGGCGCCTCCGGGTACGTCCTCAAGGACGCGCCCGCCGAAGCCATCGTGCGCTCGGTGCGCGAGGCCGCGGCGGGGCGCCTGGCGCTGACCCCCGAGCTCAGCGAGCGTGTGGTGCAGGTGCTGCGCGCACCGCGCGTGCGCCTGACCGAACGGGAGCACGAGGTGCTGCGCCTGCTCGGTGAGGGGGCGTCCAACCCGCAGATCGCCAAGACGCTCTTCGTGACCGAGGCGACGGTCAAGACCCATCTCGTCCACATCTTCGCCAAGCTGGGTGTCGACAGCCGCTCGCGAGCGGTCGCCGTCGCCCGCGACAGGGGGATCCTATGACCGGCACCGACATCGATTCCGACACCGAGGTCACCCCACCCACCCGCCGCGAATGGATGGCGCTGGCCGTCCTCTCCATCGGCCTCGGCCTGATCGTCCTGGACGGCACCATCGTGGGCGTCGCCCTGCCGGACATCGTCGCGGACCTCAAGCTCGACCTCACCGACGCGCAGTGGGTGAGCAGCCTGTACGCGGCGATCCTCGCGGCGCTGCTGCTGTCGACCGGACGGCTGGCCGATCGATGGGGGCGCAAGCGGCTCTTCCTCGCCGGGCTCGTCGTGTTCGTCGCCGGCAGCCTCATGGCGGCAGCCTCGGACGCGGCGGGACCGCTGATCGGCGCGCGCGCGGTCCAGGCGCTCGGCGCGGCGCTCATCATGCCCTCGACACTCTCCACGGTCAACGCGGTGTTCCGCGGGCGCTACCGCGCCGCCGCGTTCGGAGTGTGGGGAGCGGTGATCTCCGGCGCTGCGGCCGTCGGACCGCTCGCGGGCGGCGCGCTCACCGAGTACGCCTCGTGGGAGTGGATCTTCCTCGTCAACGTGCCGATCGGCATCGCCATCTTCATCGCCGCGATCTTCGTGGTGCCCGAGACGCGCGGTTCGACTGCGGGACCGGGCATCGACGTCGACGGCGCGCTGCTGTCGGCGATCGGGTTCGGCGCTCTCGTGTTCTCGGTCATCGAGGGCTCGGAGCTCGGGTGGATCAAACCGGCATCCGAGTTCCACATCTTCGGGTGGACATGGCCCGCCGACGCGCCCATCTCCGTCATCCCGATCACCTTCGCGATCGCGATCGTCTCACTGACCCTGTTCGTGCTGTGGGAGCGTCATCGTGCGCACAACGGCCGTTCCGCGCTGCTGGACCTGCGCCTGTTCCGGCTGCCGACGTTCACATGGGGCAACATCACCGCGGGAGCCGTCGCGGTCGGCGAGTTCGCCATCATCTTCGTGCTGCCGCTCTACCTCGTGAACGCACTCGGCATGAACGCCATGGGCGCGGGCCTCGTCCTGGCCGCGATGGCCGTCGGCGCGTTCGGGTCGGGCGCCGCGGCGCGCCACGTCGCGGCACGCCTCGGCGCACCGGGAACGGTGCTGCTCGGACTCGGCCTCGAGGTCCTGGGAGTCGCGATCATCGCGCTGGTGGTCACGGCGACGACGCCCGGATGGGTCATCGCGCTCCCGATGGTGCTGTACGGGCTCGGCCTGGGCCTGGCATCCGCCCAGCTCACCGGCACGGTGCTGCGGGACGTGCCCGTCGAACAGTCCGGGCAGGGGTCGGCCACCCAGAGCACGGTGCGGCAGGTGGGTTCGGCTCTGGGCACGGCCTTCGCGGGCGCGGTGCTGTCGGTGACGCTCGCGCTGACGCTTCCCGCCGCGCTCTCGGCGGCCGGCATCACGGGGTCGGAGGCCGACAAGCTCGCCGACACGACCCGCCAGTCGGCAGGAACGACGATCACGCAGCTCCGGGCGGAGGGTTCGTCCAGCCCGCTGGGCGATCAGACGTCGAGCGCGGTGGACGCGCTGGCGGCAGGGTTCGCGGATGCCACCCAGTGGGCGCTGGTCGTGGCCGCCGGCTTCCTCCTGCTGGGCTTCGTGAGTGCCGTGCTGCTGCGCCGCGCGGCTCGCCGCGCCGTGGTGTGAGCCAGACCGGGGTGTGACCCGACCCCGGGAACTCAACCTTTCGATGGATCCCCTCCGGCCCCGCGGCGACGAGGCTGGAAGGAGATTCGAGAGGAATGCCATGCGAAAGCTCTACTACGCAGCCTTTGCCTACATGCTCGCCGGGGTCGCCTCCGGCCTGTTCTACCGCGAGTTCACGAAGATCAACGACTTCCCCGAGGGGCAGTTCACGCAGCTCGGACTCGCCCACACCCACCTGCTCACGCTCGGCTTCATCATCCTGCTGATCGTGCTCGTGCTCGAGAAGGTCTTCACCCTGTCGAACTCGAAGCTGTTCGGCTGGTTCTTCTGGCTGTACAACGCCGGTGTGATCCTCACCTCGGCGATGCTCATCTGGCACGGCTCGCTCACGGTCCTCGGCCAGGAGTCGTCGAAGATGATCGCCGGCATCGCCGGCACCGGCCACATCCTGCTCACCGCGGGCATGGTGCTGCTGTTCCTGGCGCTCGGCAAGGCGCTGCGCCCCGCGAAGAGCGCGCCGCAGGCCGTCGCGGCGGAGGCCGCCCAGGTCCGCTAGGCCGGTCGCGCACTTCACCCAGGGGACGCTCGTCGCAACCGCGGCGAGCGTCCCCTCTCGGTGCCGCCCGTCGCTCACGCCACCACCGGCGGATACACGCGTCGCAGCACCAGACGCTGCACGAGCGTCCACGCGACGGTGGTGGCGAGGTACAGCGCCGCGGCGAGCGGCACGAACAGTGCGAAGACGGCGGTCGTGAACTGCAGGACCCCCGCGAGCCGCACCATGGCGCCGCCCAGGGGCGCGGCATCCGCTCCCGCCGGCGGCCGGAACGCGCGCCGCGTCAGCTCGGCCACCACGACGATCACCGCGATCACGCCGCCGAACACCGCGAGGGTCGCGGCGGTCGCCGTGCCTGCAGCGACGACCCCGACCGCGCTGACGCCGAGCGGCACGCCCAGCAGGTGCTCCGCGAGCAGCGCGTTGGCGTGCCCGGCGATCGAGGTGTGCAGGAACAGCGCGTACACGACGGCGACCACGGGCGCCTGCGCGAGCATCGGCAGGCACCCCGCGAACGGCGACACCTTCTCGTCGGCGTACAGCTTCATCGTCTCGCGCTGCAGCCGCTCCGGGTTTCGCCGATGACGCTGCTGGAGGTCGCGCAGCCGCGGCGCCAGGCGGCTGCGTGCCTGCTCGGCCTTGGCCTGCGCGATGCCCGCGGGGATGAGCGCCGCGCGCACCAGCAGGGTGAGCAGGATGACGGCCGCCGCCGCCGCGGCGGAGCCGGCGAGCGGCTCGAGCAGCGCCGTGAGCCACATGAGGGCGGAGGATGCCGCGTCGAGGATCGCGGCGATGGGCGGGAAGGCGTAGAGGTCCATGGGGTGTCCGTTCGTCCGGTGTCGATTCGTGGCGTGCGGCCACGAAGGCACCGGCGGACGTCCCGCACGGCAGGCGGGGACGGGCGACGGGCTAGGCGGCCAGGGCCGCGAAGCCCGGTGCGCGCGGACGGGAGTGTCCCGGGGCGTCGGGATGGGATGCCGTCAGCCGTGTCGCATCGTCGATGGCACGGCGCGGGTGCGGGGCCGCCGCGACGGCCGCAGCCGGCGAGAGGCGCACGCCGAGCGCGACGGCGAGCAGGGCGAGGGTCGCGACCACGGCGACGGCGAGGACGAGGACGCCCGCCTCTCCGGCCTGCACGGCCGGAGCGGCCTCGAACAGCGAGCGGAGCGAGGCCCCGACGAGCTCGGCGACGGGGCGCAGCAGTGCGTCCACGGCCTCCGAGACCAGGCGCAGCAGCGCGAGGATCGTCTCGAGCATGCGCACCCCCTCCGTCGCGCTCACGGTAGCACGGTGCGCTCGGCCGCTCGGGCGCCCAGTGTCAGGAGCATGGGGCAGGCTGGAGGGCGTGACTGCGACGACCACGACCCGCACCGAGGCCCTCGAGGTGCTGCGCGCGCTCGTCGGGCGCGAGGACGCCGACTTCCACGACGGGCAGTTCGAGGCGATCGAGGCGCTGGTCGACGAACGGCGCCGCGCCCTGGTGGTGCAGCGCACCGGGTGGGGCAAGTCCGCGGTGTACTTCGTCTCGACGCTGCTGCTGCGCCGTCGCGGCGCCGGCCCGACGGTGCTGGTCTCACCGCTGCTCGCGCTGATGCGCGACCAGATCGCCGCCGCGTCGCGGGCGGGCGTCCGAGCGCTGAAGATCGACTCGACGAATGCGCACGAGTGGGGCGACGTACTGTCGCAGCTGGACCGCGACGAGGTCGACGTGCTGCTGGTCTCGCCCGAGCGCCTGAACAACCCGGCGTTCCGCGACGAGCAGCTGCCCCAGCTCGTGGCGCGGATCGGCCTGCTCGTCATCGACGAGGCCCACTGCATCAGCGACTGGGGCCACGACTTCCGCCCCGACTACCGCCGCCTGCGCGACCTCATCGCCCGCATGCCCGAGGGTGTCCCCGTGCTCGCGACGACCGCGACGGCCAACAGCCGCGTGGTCGCCGATGTCGCCGAGCAGCTGGATGCCGGGGGCCGCGGCGTGCTCACGATCCGCGGCCCGCTCGCGCGGGCGTCGCTGCGGCTGGGCGTGCTGCAGCTGCCCAATCCGCCGAGCCGCCTGGCGTGGCTCATCGGGCACCTCGGCGAGCTGCCGGGCTCGGGGATCATCTACACGCTCACCGTGGCCGCTGCCAACGACACCGCGCGGCTCCTCCGCGATCGCGGCTACGACGTGCGCGCCTACACCGGCCAGACCGACCCCGACGAGCGCGAGGAGTCCGAGGCGCTGTTGAAGGACAATCGCGTGAAGGCCCTCATCGCCACGAGTGCGCTCGGCATGGGCTTCGACAAGCCCGATCTCGGCTTCGTGGTGCACCTCGGGGCGCCGTCGTCGCCGGTGTCGTACTACCAGCAGGTGGGGCGTGCCGGCCGGGCGACGGCATCGGCCGACGTGCTGCTGCTGCCCGGCGCCGAGGACCGCGACATCTGGCACTACTTCGCCACCGCGTCGATGCCCGACCGCGAGCGCGCCGAGCGCGTGCTCGGGGCGCTGTCGACCCACGGGGCGCCGATGTCGACGCCGGCGCTCGAGGCCGTGGTCGACATCCGGCGCACGCCTCTCGAGCTGCTGCTGAAGGTGCTCGACGTCGACGGCGCGGTCGAGCGGGTGAAGGGCGGCTGGACGGCCACGGGCGCGCCGTGGACGTACGACGAGGAGCGCTATCGGCGCATCGCCGGCGAACGCGTGGCCGAGCAGCAGCACATGATCGAGTACGAGCAGACCTCCGCCTGCCGCATGGAGTTCCTGCAGCGCTCGCTCGACGACGACAGCGCCCAGCCCTGCGGGCGGTGCGACAACTGCGCCGGGGCGTGGTTCGCGGAGGCGATCGCCACGGAGGCGACGGATGCCGCCACGGCCGCCCTCGATCGTGTCGGCGTGCCGATCGAGCCGCGCCGGCAGTGGCCCACCGGCGCCGACCGGCTGGGCGTCGCGGTCAAGGGCCGCATCGCCGCGGACGAGCAGGCCGCCGAGGGGCGCGCGCTCGGCCGGCTCACCGACCTCGGCTGGGGAGGGCAGCTGCGGGCGCTGTTCGCGGCGGGCGCCGCCGACGCGCCGGTGCCGCAGAACGTGCTCGCCGCGTGCGTGCGGGTGCTCGCGGACTGGGGATGGGAGGAGCGCCCGGTCGCGGTCGTCGCGATGCCGTCGCGCACGAAGCCGCAGCTGGTGGATTCGCTGGCCCGCGGCCTCGCCGACATCGGCCGGCTTCCGTACCTCGGCGCGCTCGACCTCGTCGACGGCGGGCCGAGCGGGCAGCCCGGCGGCAACAGCGCGTTCCGGGTGGCCAACGTGTGGGGCCGGTTCGCTGCGGCGGGGATCGATGTTCCCGCCGGCCCGGTGCTGCTCGTCGACGACCGCGTCGACAGCGGCTGGACCCTCACCGTCGCCGCGCGCGAGCTCCGTCGCGCCGGCGCGGGCGCCGTGCTCCCGTTCGCCCTCGCGCTGCGCGGCTGAACCGCCGGCCGGGTCTCAGCTTCCGGTCGGTGGCCGTCGGCGGCGTGGCCGGCGCACGATGAGGTAGGTCACCGCAGCGGCCACGAGGAGACCGAGCACCACGATCCACGGCACCCAGGCCGCCGCCGACGCGGCGTTGTCGGACGCCGCCGCGGTGGGCGTGGGCGACGCCGTGGGCGTGGGCGTCGGCGTGGGTGTCGGCGTGGGTGTCGGCGTCGGAGTCGGTGTCGTCACGGGCGTGGGTGTGGACGTCGGAAGCGTGGTGGGCTGCGGCAGCTGGGTCGGCAGCGGCGCGGGCGGGGTGGGTGTCGGCTCGGGCACGAGGGTCGGCTCGGGTGAGGGCACCGGCGACCGCGTCGGCAGGATCGGCGTGCGCGTCGGCTCGGGGGAGACGGTCGGCGTCGGCTCCGGCGCCGGGCTGCGTGAGGGCAGCGTGCGCGTCGGCGAGACGGTGGGCAGTGCCGTCGGCGTGGGGAGCGTCCCGTCGCCGCAGCCGGCGAGGAGCGTGAGGCCCGCGGCGATCGCGAGCGCGGCGAGGGCGCGTCCGCCACCGCGGGTCCGCGACGGGCCGGGATCGTGTGCGCGGCGAGGGTGCGGCATCCGCTCCTCCTGTGGTCTCTGCGCGCATCGTACGACCGCACGCGCGCGCTGCGGCGCCGCCGCGCGAGGACACGCCGCGGGTGTCGTCCGCCGTGGATGTGTGACGCCGCATGTCGTCGTGTCGCGGTGTGTGTCGCCCCGACGATCCGGCGGTGCCGCGACGAGACGAGCATGAGCCCATGCCATCGCCACTCATCTCGCCGACCGAGCTCGCCGACCTCATCCGTGCGGGGACGCCGCCGCGGATCCTCGATGTGCGCTGGCGCCTGGATCAGCCCGAGGGCCGTCCGGCGTACCTCGACGGGCACCTGCCCGGTGCGGTGTACGTGGACCTCGACCACGAGCTCGCCCGGCGCGGCGACCCGCGGGAGGGGAGGCATCCGCTTCCTCCGCGCGAACAGCTCGAGGCGGCGGCGCGGCGATGGGGCATCCACGCCGGCGACAGCGTCGTGGCCTACGACGACGTGCACTCGGTCGCGGCCGCACGCGCGTGGTGGGTGCTCACCCGCTCCGGGCTCGCCGACGTGCGCGTGCTCGACGGGGGACTGCGCGGGTGGCTGGCCGAACGGCTGCCGCTGGAGACCGGCGACGTGCTGCCCCGGCCGCCGGGGGATGTCGTGCTCGCCGAGATCACGGAGGGCGTGGCCGACATCGACGGCGTCGAGGAGTGGCCCGACCACGGCCTGCTGCTCGACGTGCGCGCCCCGGAGCGGTATCGCGGCGACACGGAGCCGCTGGACCCCGTCGGAGGCCACATCCCCGGAGCGGTGAACCTCCCGACGACCGTGCACCTGGCCGCCGGGAAGTTCCGCTCGCCCGAGGAGATCCGCGCGGAGTTCGCGGCCGCCGGCGTGGCCGAGGGCGTTGCGGTGGCCGCATACTGCGGTTCGGGCATCGCGGCGACCCACACCGCGCTGGCGGGGGTGCTCGCCGGCATCGACGTCGTGGTCTACCCGGGCTCGTGGAGCCAGTGGTCCCGCTCGCGCGGCCGGCTAGCCGCCGTCGGCCCCGCGCCGTCGCTGGATGTGGTGCCGGTATGACCGCGCCGCTCATCGTCGGCGCCATGGTGCGCACGCTCGGCGCCTATCCGTCGGGCTGGCGGCATCCGGGCGCGCACGCCGACCCGCAGACGGATGCCGCCACCCTGCGCCGCATCGCACGCCTGGCCGAGGACGCCGACCTGGACTACCTGTTCTTCGGCGACTGGCTGGCCACCGGGCCCGACCTGGAGTTCCGCGACCCCTACCTGCTCGCGCGCATCGACCCGCTGAGCGCCGTGCTGTACCTCGCCGGCGTCACCGAGCGCATCGGGCTCATCGCGACCGTGAACTCGACCTACGCCGACCCGTACGCGACGGCGCGGGCGACGGCATCCCTCGACGTCCTCACCGGCGGCCGCGGCGGCGTGAACCTGGTCACCGGCGCCGAGCCGCGGGCGGCCGCCAACCACGGACGCGAGGCCCACGCCGACAACGAGACCCGCTACGACCGCGCCGAGGAGTTCGTGCGCGCGCTGCGGCTGCTGTGGGAGTCGTGGGACGAGGGCGCCTGGGTCGCCGACGCCGACAGCGGCGTGCTGATCGACGCCGACCGGCTGCGGCCGGCGTCGTTCACGGGGTCGCAGGTGCGGGTCGAGGGTCCGCTGAACGTGGCGCGGCCGCCGCAGGCGCATCCGCCGATCGTCCACGCCGGCACGTCGCCGCGATCGCGGGCGCTGGCGGCCACCGAGGCCGATCTCGCGCTGATCGCGGCGGGCGACCCCCCCGCCGCCGCGGCCGTGCGCACCGAGCTGAGGGCCCTGGCGGCGGCGTCCGGCCGCGACCCCGACGACCTCAAGGTGATCGTGCCGGTCGTTCCCGTGGTGGCCGAGACGGATGCCGCCGCCCGCGCCATCGTCGACCGCCTGCTGCTCCTGGTGCCCATCGACGACGGGATCTCGGGGCACGCGGCGCGGCCCGGGTTCCCCGCGAACCGGTCGCTCTCCTCGTTCCTCGACGCCGCCGGCGTCGCGTCCGACGACGCGCTTCGCACGGCGCCGGTCGACGCCGCGGTGCCCGCTGCCGCGGCGGCGCGGTTCGCCGAGCCTGCGGCCCGCACGCTCGAGGCGGTGCGGGGGCGCACCGGCCGGGATCTCGACGGCGCCCACCCGGTGACGTGGCGGCACCTCATCGCCGCGCATGCCGTCCCGGCCGCGTTCGTGGTGGGCGCACCCGCGGCGATCGCGGACCACGTCGAACTCTGGCGCGACGCCGGGGCCGCCGACGGCTTCAACGTGCTCTCGGCCTTCCAGCCCGGGCAGTTCGAGGCGTTCACGCGCTTCGCGGTCCCCGAGCTTCGTCGCCGCGGGCTCATCGGGCGCCGCGGCGACACGCTGCGCGAGCGGCTCGGGCTGGGCGCTCCGCGTCTCGTCCACGAGCCCGCCGCCGTCTCCGCCGGCCGCTGAGCGCGCGACGCGGAAAGCCCCGATCTCCAATGGGATCGGGGCTTTTCCACGTGCCCGCGTCGTCGCCGCCGTCCTGCCCGTGTTACGCCGCGTGACCGCCGGTGACCTCCGCTTGCGCACGGTGAACAGCCGTAACGCGCCGACCCGCGGCCGAGGCATGCCGCTGCCTACGGTTGCGAGCACCCCTTCACCACAGCCCGAACACGGACCCGAAAGCACCAGGAGAACCCATGTCCCGTCCCGCATCGCGCATCGTCGCCGGCGTCACCGCCGCGCTCGTCGCCGCGGCATCCCTCACCGCCTGCGCGTCGCAGCAGCCTGCCGCGGGCGGAGCGTCCGCCGCCGGCGAGCCCGTCTCCGGCGGCGCGCTGACCTACCTCGAGTACCAGCCCTACACGAACCTCTACCCGCCGCAGGCGGGCTTCTACCCGAACGGCGGCCTCGTCAACAACATCACCTCGCGCCTCACGTGGCAGAACCCCGAGACGCTCGAGATCGAGCCGTGGGTGGCCACCGACTGGACGGTGAACGCCGACGCCACCGAGTACACGTTCGACCTGCGCGACGACGTCACCTTCTCGGACGGCACGGCGCTGGACGCCGCGGCGGTCGCCAAGAACTTCGACACGTACGGTCTCGGCAACGCCGACCTCGGCCTCACCGTCTCGGAAGCGATCAACAATTACGCCTCCAGCGAGGTCGTCGACGCCGACACCGTGACGTTCCGCTTCTCGGCACCGGCGCCCGGCTTCCTGCAGGCGACGTCGACGATCAACTCCGGGCTGCTGTCGCCGGCGACCCTCGACCGCTCGCTCGAAGAGCTCGGGGCCGGCAACGCCGCCGACATCGTCGGATCCGGCCCGTTCGTCATCTCCGACGAGAAGCTGGGCACCGAGCTGACCCTCCAGGCGCGCGACGACTACGACTGGGCGCCGCCGAGCTTCGAGCACCAGGGCCGCGCCTACCTCGATGAGATCCACCTCATCGTGACGCCCGAGGACAGCGTGCGCATCGGCTCGCTGCTGTCGGGTCAGGCCGACTACATCCGCTACGTGCAGGCCTTCGACGAGGCGCGCGTGGAATCGGGCGGCTTCGAGCTCTACGCTCCGCAGACCCGCGGGGTGAACAACTCGCTGAGCCTGCGCTTCACGAACCCGCTGCTCAGCGACATCCGCGTGCGCCAGGCCCTCGTCGCCGGCGTCGACAGCCAGGAGGTCGTCGACACCGTCTTCACCGAGAACTACCCGCGCGCGACGTCGGCCCTGAGCGCCTCGGCGCTGGGCTACAAGGACGAGTCGGAGTACTACGAGTACGACCCCGACAAGGCCGAGGAGCTGCTCGACGAGGCCGGCTGGGAGCCGGGGGGCGACGGCATCCGCGAGAAGGACGGACAGCGTCTCTCGCTGGACGTGTACGAGGCGAAGGCCCAGCCGCTGTCGAAGCAGACCCTCGAGCTGGTGTCGCAGCAGCTGAAGAAGATCGGCGTCGAGCTGAACGTGAAGTCGGCGGATGCCGGCACCTACGCCGAAGACATCAAGGACCCGCTGAAGACCCCGCTGTACCACTCGATGGTCGGACGCGCGGACCTCGACGTCATCAAGAGCCAGTACTTCACGAAGAACCGCAACACGCTGCTCTCGGACGACGCGAAGCTCGACGCGCTGCTGCTGGCCGTCGCCTCGACGCCGGACCCCGACGAGCGGGTGGCCGCCTCGCAGGCGGTGCAGGACTACCTCGCCGAGCAGGCCTACGTCATCCCGCTGTTCGAGGAGCCGCAGGTGTACGGCGCCGCGCCGTACGTGCACGGCATCGAGTTCGAGTCGGTCGCGCGTCCGCTGTTCTACGACGTGTGGCTCGACGAGAAGAAGTAGGGCTCGGGAGCTGAACCGATGAGCTACGCGCTCCGACGCGCCGGGCAGGCCGCGATCGTTCTGATCGCGGCCTTCACGGCCACCTTCATCCTGCTGCAGCTGCTGCCGGGCGACGCGATCCTGATCAAGTACGAGAACCCCGAACTGGGGCTGACGCCCGATCAGATCGAATCGATCCGGGTCGCCTACGGCGTCGACTCGTCGTGGTGGGAGCAGTACTGGGCCACCCTCACCGGCTACGCCCACGGCGACTTCGGCTACTCCACGCAGTACGGCACCGGCGTGCTCCAGCTCATCGGCGAGGCGCTCCCGCCCACGGCGGCGCTGGCCACCCTCGGGTTCACTCTGGCCGCCGTGATCGCCGTCGCGATCGCGTTCCTCTCGACGCTGGCGCCGTTCGCATGGCTGCGGCAGGGGCTCCAGGCCCTGCCAGGCGTGTTCGTGGCGGTGCCGGTGTTCTGGCTCGGCATCCTCCTCATCCAGGTGTTCTCGTTCGGACTCGGGTGGGTGCCGATCGTCGGCGCCGACCCGGTCGCCGGGCTCGTCCTGCCGGTGATCACGCTGGCCGTGCCCATCTCGGCGCCGCTGGCGCAGATCCTGGTGCGCAGCATCGACGAGGTGCAGCTGCAGCCGTTCGTCACGGTCGTGCGCGCCAAGGGCGCCTCGCCGTCGTGGGTGCTCTGGCGATCGGTCGCCCGCAACGCGCTGCTGCCGACGCTGACGATCGCCGGTGTCCTGTTCGGCGAGCTCATCGGCGGCGCCGTCGTCACCGAGACCGTGTTCGGGCGTCCCGGTATCGGCAGGGTGACCGAGCAGGCCGTCGCCAACCAGGACATCCCGGTGCTGCAGGGCGTCGTGGTGCTCGCCGCGCTCACGTTCGTCGTGGTGAACCTCGTCGTCGACCTGCTGTACCCGGTGCTCGATCCACGGCTGCGCAGCGGCCGGCGCGCCGCGCGCACGGCGTCCGCACCGGCCCTTCAGGAGGTGACCGCATGAGCACTCCGCTGCGACAGGCCACGACGGTGGACGAGGACACCGAGGCCGCGACCGCCGCTCGAGCGCGGGACGAGGCATCCGGAACCGTCGTCGACCCGCTCGCACGCGACGCGGGCGCCTCCGATGGGCAGCCCGAGCGCCGTGCCAACATCGCGCGCCTGTTCGCCCGCGGGCGGCGCCCCTCGTGGACACTCGTGCTGGCGCTCGCGGTCATCGTGATCGCGGTGCTGTGGGCGGCGGTGCCGTGGCTGTTCACGTCGTACGACCCGATCGACGGGGTGCCCGCCGACAAGCTGCTGCCGCCCGGCCCCGAGCACTGGTTCGGCACCGACGCGATCGGGCGCGACCTGTACGCGCGGGTCGTCTACGGCGCGATCCACTCCCTGTCGGGTGCGCTCATCGCGGTCACCGTCGGGCTCGCCGCCGGCACGCTGATCGGCGTCCTGGCGGGTTCGATCGGCGGCTGGATCGACGACGTGCTGATGCGCCTCGTGGACGTGCTGCTGTCGATCCCCGGCCTGCTGCTGATGCTGTCGGTGATCATCCTGCTCGGCTTCGGCACGGTCAACGCCGCCATCGCGGTGGGCGTGGTGAGCGTCGCATCCTTCGCACGGCTGTCGCGGTCGGAGGTCGTGCGGGTGCGCCGCACCGACTACGTCGAGGCCGCGTTCGGCAGCGGCGGATCCTTCGCGGCGGTGCTCGCCCGGCATGTGCTGCCAAACTCCCTCACCGCGGTCGTGGGGCTGGCGGCGCTGCAGTTCGGCACGGCGATCCTCGCCATCTCGACGCTCGGCTTCCTCGGCTACGGCGCTCCGCCGCCCACGCCCGAGTGGGGCCTGCTCATCGCGGAGGGCCGCAACTACGTCGCCACCGCGTGGTGGCTGACGACGCTGCCGGGCCTCGTCGTGCTCGTGGTGGTGCTCAGCGCCAACCGCATCAGCCAATCGATCGGAAGGGGTGCGCGATGAGCGTGCTCGACGTACAGGGACTGCGCGTGTCGTACCGCACGCGCACCGGGCGCCGCGAGGTCGTCCACGGCGTGGACGTGACGGTCGGGGAGGGCGAGGTCGTCGCCCTCGTGGGGGAGTCCGGGTCGGGCAAGTCGACGACCGCGCACGCCCTCATCGGGCTGCTGCCCGACGGCGGCCGCGTCGACGGCGGCTCGATCGCGCTCGGCGGCGTCGACATCACCGCGTGGAGCCAGAAGCGGCTGCGCGCGGTGCGCGGGGCGCAGGTCGGTCTCGTGCCGCAGGACCCGGTGTCGTCCCTCGATCCGGTGCGCCCGATCGGCGTGCAGGTGGGCGAGATCCTCCGGCTGCACGGAGTGAGGGATGCCGCCACCCGCCGCCTCCGCGTGCTCGAGCTGCTGGAGCGGGTCGGCCTGGACGATCCGGCGCTGCGGGCGAAGCAGCATCCGCACGAGCTGTCGGGCGGGATGCGGCAGCGCGTGCTCATCGCGATCGCCATCGCGCTGCGCCCGCGGCTGATCATCGCCGACGAGCCCACCAGCGCCCTCGATGCCACCGTGCAGCGGCGGATCCTCGACCTCATCGACGGCCTGCGGCGCGAGGAGGGCACCTCCGTGCTGCTGGTCACCCACGACCTCGGGGTGGCGGCCGACCGGGCGCAGCGCGTCGTCGTGCTCAATCACGGCCGGGTGGTCGAGCAGGGGCCGAGCTCCGGCATCCTGTCGTCGCCGTCCGACACGTACACCAAACAGCTGCTGGCCGACGCGCCCGCGCTGGCGACGGACGGGTTCCGCCGGGCGGCTCCGCCGCTGTTCCTGCGGGATGCCGCAGCCGCCGCCGCCGAGAACCCCTACGCCATCACCGCCGAGGGACTGGTCAAGGAGTTCGCGGTCCCGGGGCGCGGGCGCACGCCGTTCCGCGCGGTGGACGACGTGTCGTTCCAGGTGCGCCGGGGGACGACGCACGCGCTGGTGGGGGAGTCCGGATCGGGCAAGACCACGACGGCGCGGCTGATCACCCGGTTCCTGCACCCCGACGGCGGGCGCATCGAGCTCGCAGAGCGGTCGGGTCGGCCGGCCGACATCGCCGACCTGCGCGGCGACGGTCTCCGCCAGCTGCGCCGGCGCGTGCAGCTGGTCTACCAGAACCCGTTCTCGTCGCTGGACCCGCGGCAGAGCGTCGCGCAGATCGTCGCCGAGCCGCTGCACAACTTCCGAGAGGGGACCCGCACCGAGCGCGCGGCCCGCGCCGCGGAGCTGGTCGACCGCGTCGCCCTGCCCGCCGACGTCCTGACGCGCTCGCCGCGGGAACTGTCGGGCGGGCAGCGGCAGCGCGTCGCGATCGCCCGCGCCCTCGCGATCCGGCCGGGCGTGGTGGTGCTCGACGAGGCGGTGTCCGCGCTGGACGTGACAGTCCAGGCGCGCATCCTCGAGCTGCTCGAGTCGCTCCAGCAGGAGCTGGGCCTGACCTACCTGTTCATCTCGCACGACCTCGCGGTGGTGCGCCGGATCAGCCACACGGTCTCGGTCATGCGCCGCGGCCGGGTCGTCGAGGCCGGCAGCACCGAGGACATCTTCCTCTCACCCACCCACGACTACACGCGCGAGCTGCTGGCAGCCGTGCCCGGACGATCGGAGGTCACCGCATGAGCGTGTCGTCTCTCGCCTTCTTCACCCGCCTGCTGGACGACGCGCCCGCCGCCGAGCGGTACCGCCTCGCCACCGACCAGATCCGGCACGCCGAGCGGTTCGGCATCGGACGCGCCTGGGTCGCGCAGCACCACTTCCGCGCCGCGGAGGGCGGACTGCCCGCGCCGTTCGTGTTCCTCGCCCACGTCGCGGCCGCCACCAGCGAGATCCGCCTGGGCACCGGCGTCATCACGCTGCCGCTGGAGGACCCGGTGCGCGTCGCGGAGGACGCCGTGGTCGCCGACCTGCTCTCGGGCGGCCGGATCGACCTGGGCCTGGGCAGCGGGGGCACGCCGTCGTCGTTCCTGCCGTTCGGCCAGGACGTCGCCACGAAGGCCGCGGTCTACGGCGAGAAGCTGGCAGCGCTGCAGGACGCGCTCGCCGGCCGTGAGATCGGCGGCGGCAACACGCTGTACCCCGACGCGTCCGCGGGAGCCGTGCCGCTGGGCGACCGGGTGTGGCAGGCGACATTCTCCCCGGCGGGCGGCGCGCGGGCCGGCATCCACGGCGACGGGCTGCTGCTGTCGCGCACCCAGCCGCGCAGCGCCGAGGCGCCGGGCGCGACGCTCGCCGACCTGCAGGACCCCATCATCGACCGGTACCTCGAGGCGCTTCCGGGTGGCGTCGCACCGCGGATCACGGCATCCCGCACCGTCTTCGTCGCCGATGACCGGGCGCAGGCGCTGCGATTCACCGAGGCCGGACTGCGCCGGGCCGCCGAGGGATTCCGCCGCGCCGGGCAGCACATCCCTGGCGACACCCTCGAGGACCTCATCGCCGCGACCGACACCCACGTCGGCACCGCCGAGGACGTCGTCGCCTCCCTCGCCGCCGACCGCACGCTGTCGCGCGCCACCGAGGTCGCCTTCCAGGTGCACTCGGTCGACGCGCCGCACGATCACGTGCTGCGCTCCATCGAACTGTTCGCGACGGAGGTCGCGCCGGCGCTCGGCTGGGGCGCATCCGAGCGCCCCCTCGAAGCCCTCGGACGTCTCGGAAAGGAGACCTCATGACCACCGCCACCCTCGACGTCGTCGACGAGCTGGCCGGCGTGCGCGCCGGCGCGCCGCTCGACGCGCTGCGCCGTCGGCGCCCCGTCACCCGCGAGCAGCTGCAGGCCAGCTACGACGCGCTGTTCGCACCGCTCGACGACGTGGCATTCCCGCTCGCCGAACGCCTGCTCGTCGCCGCGTTCGCGACACGATCGACCGCGGACGACGCCACCGCGGCCTTCTATGCGGATGCCGCGCGCACCGCCGATGCACACCGTGCGGCGATCGTGGCGGCCGAGGCGTCGGCCGGCGCCACCGCCGGTCCGTTCGGCGCCTACCACGAGGAGGGCCTCCACGACGAGAGCACCGACGGGCGCCGCTACGAGCCGGGGATCGCGGCGCGCGACGGGCTGGGCGAGCGCCTGACCGCGGCCCTCGCCCACGCGCACCTGCTCACCTTCCGCCCCCGCGAGGCGGGCGCCGCCGATCACCGCCGGCTCATCGACGCCGGCTGGAGCGCCGACGGCATCGTCACGCTGTCGCAGCTCGTGTCGTTCCTCGCCTTCCAACAGCGCGTGGCCGCGGGACTGCGCGTGCTCGCCACGACCCAGGAGGTCTCCGCATGACCGGCACCACCACCGCTCCCGTCGTGCTCGTCCACGACGAGCCGTACCCGCACGCCTTCACCCGTGCGGAGGTGGGGTGGCTCCCGTGGCTGGAGCCCCTTCCCGTCGACGAGCTCACCGAGCGCCACTACGAAGGCCTCGTCGACCGGCAGCGGGCATCGAGCGACTACTTCCGGCTGCTCGCACGCGACCCCGAGATCCTCCGCGCGCGCACGCTCGTCGACAAGGACATCTTCTACAACACCGCCGAAGGCCTGCCCAGGGCTGAGCGGGAGCTGGCGGCGGCCGCGGCGTCGCGCGTGAACGGGTGCGTCTTCTGCGCCTCGGTGCACGCGCGGTTCGCGGCGCACCATGCCAAGTCGCCGGAGCTGATCGACCGCCTGCTGGCGGAAGGGATCGACGCAGAGCTCGGCGACCGGTGGGACGCGATCGTGGCGGCCGCGGCGGCGTTGACGGCCACACCGCCGGCGTTCGACGCGACCCACGTCGCGCGCCTGCGGGCGGTGGGCCTGGACGACCTGGAGATCGCGGATGTCGTGCACGGCGCCGCGTTCTTCAACTGGGCGAACCGGCTCATGCTGTCGATCGGGCGTCCGGTCGCCCCGCCGGAGGCCGCCCAGTGAGCGCCTTCGACGGCAGCGCCGTGCTGGGCGGCGACGCCCTGCGCGTCGTCGGGGTCTCAGGCTCGCTGCGCGAGCCCAGCCGCACCACCGCGCTGGTGCGGACGATCCTCGCGACGATCGCCGAGCGCGTTCCGACGGAGTCCGAGCTCGTCGAGGTGGCGACCCTCGGACCCGGGTTCGCGGGGGCGCTCCGGCGCGACGACGTCGCACCGGAGGTCGAGCGTGCGCTGCAGTCCATCGAGTCCGCCGACCTCCTCGTGGTGGCCAGCCCCGTCTACCGCGCGTCGTTCACCGGCCTGTTCAAGCACCTGTTCGACTTCGTCGGCCAGTACGAGCTCGTCGGCACGCCGGTGCTGCTGGGCGCGACCGGGGGCGGCGAGCGCCATGCGCTCATCATCGAGCACCAGCTGCGGCCCCTGTTCGGCTTCTTCCAGGCGTTGACGCTGCCGATCGGCGTCTACGCCTCCGACGGCGACTTCACCGGCGGCGAGCTCGTCTCGCCCGACGTGGCCCGGCGCCTGCAGGAGGCCGTCGACCGCTCGCTGCCGCTCGTGGAGCAGGCCGCGCGGGTGCGCAGATCGGAGTACGTCGCGATCTGGTGACGCCGGCGTCATGAAACGGCCATCGCGGAGTCCTGTCTCATGTGAGCCTGGACTCGATCCCTTCCCGCCGCGGCACCGGCGGCTCCCCGTTCCTCACGGTGGCGGCCGCCGCGCGGCTGGCCGGGCTCGCGCCCGCCACGTTCGGCAGACGGCTCGCGAACGGGGAGTTCCCCGGCTACCGGCTGGGCTGCCGATGGTTCGTGCCCGAGGCGGAGTTCCGCCGGCACCTGCGCCGGCGGGCATGGATGGTGCAGACGGATGCCGCGCCCGACCTGGTGCGCGAACTCACCCGCGCCCTGCCGCCGGTGCTGGGCAGCGACGACCTCGAGCGGTTCTTCGGGCTGCGCCTGCCGCTGGTGTACGAATCGCTGCGGATGCCCGTGTTCGCGGGGCTCGCCGTCCGCGGCGGCGCCACGACGATCGCGGTGGTCGAGCGCACGCTGTTGGACGCCCGCAACGGCTGCGCGCCCTGCGTCGCCCAGGGGGTGTGGGCGGCGCGCGACGTCGCCTGAGGCGGGCCGCCCCGATGCCGGGTGTGCGTCGCTGTGCGGCATCCGTCTCGACTCCGGCGCGATGCTGCGTCTAGACTGACGCCCGTGTTGACCTGTCGGTGTTGTCGCCCCTGCTGTTGAAGCCCTCGCTTCACGCAGACCTCAGCGACCCCGACAACCCTCCGCGCGCGTGCGCGGCAACACCACAGGACTCATCGTGCGTTACGCCCAGAGCGTGGCCGACCTCGTCGGCGAAACCCCTCTCGTCCAGCTGAACCGCGTCACCGACGGCATCGCCGCGACGGTGCTCGCCAAGGTCGAGTACTTCAACCCCGGCGGCTCCGCCAAGGACCGCATCGCCCGGCGCATCATCGACGCCGCCGAGCGCGACGGCCTCCTCCGCCCCGGCGGCACCATCGTCGAGCCCACCAGCGGCAACACCGGCGTCGGGCTCGCGCTGGTGGCCCTGCAGCGCGGCTACCGCATGATCTTCGTCGTGCCCGACAAGTTCGCCGGGCCCAAGGTCGACGTGCTGCGGGCGTACGGCGCCGAGGTCGTCGTGACCGACACCAGCGTGCCGCCGGAGGACCCGCGGTCGTACTACCGCGTCTCCGACCGGCTCGTGCGCGAGATCCCCGGCGCGTTCAAGCCGAACCAGTTCGCCAACCCGAACGGCCCGCTCAGCCACTACGAGACGACGGGACCCGAGATCTGGCGCGACACCGAGGGCCGCGTGACGCACTTCGTCGCGGGGATCGGCACCGGCGGCACGATCACCGGCACCGGTCGCTACCTGCACGAGGTGTCGGGCGGGGCGGTGCGCGTGGTCGGCGCCGACCCGGACGGCTCGATCTACTCCGGCGGACCCCTGCACGGCTACCTCGTGGAGGGCGTCGGCGAGGACTTCTGGCCAGACAGCTACGACCCGTCGGTGCCTGACGAGATCCACCGCATCTCCGACGCCGAGACGTTCGCGATGGCCCGACGCCTCGCCCGCGAGGAGGGCCTGTTCGTCGGGGGATCCAGCGGCATGGCGGTCGTCGCGGCGCTGCGCACGGCGCGGGAGCTCCCCGCCGACGCGGTCGTGGTCGTGCTGCTGCCCGACCACGGACGCGGATACCTCGACCGGTTCTACGACGACGACTGGATGCGCGAGCGCGGCTTCGAGGTCGACTCGCCCGCATCCCACACCCCCGACGAAGGAGCACGCGCATGACCGAGCCGACCGCCGACCGAGGCTTCGAGACCCGTGCGGTGCACGCCGGGCAGGCCTTCGACCCCACGACGGGTGCCGTCATCCCGCCCGTGCACTTCTCCACGACCTACGCGCAGGACGGCATCGGCGGACTCCGGGAGGGGTACGAGTACGGCCGCAGCGGCAACCCGACGCGCACCGCGCTGGAGACGCAGCTCGCGGCCCTCGAAGGGGGCGCCCACGCGCTGTCGTTCGCCTCGGGGCTGGCCGCCGAGGACGCACTGCTGCGGGCCGCGCTGAAGCCCGGCGACGAGGTGCTGCTCGGCAACGACGTCTACGGCGGCACGTACCGCCTCATCGCGCGCGTCCTCGGGGCGTGGGGGGTCGGCGTCCGGGTGGTCGACATGAGCGACCTCGCCGCGGTGCGCGCGGCGCTCGAGGAGCGCGCGGCGCGCATCGTGTGGGTCGAGACGCCCAGCAATCCGCTGCTGCGCATCACCGACATCGCGGGGCTCGCGCAGCTCGGGCACGACGCCGGGGCGCTCGTCGTCGTCGACAACACGTTCGCCTCGCCGGCGCTGCAGCAGCCGCTCGCCCTCGGCGCGGACGTCGTCGTGCATTCGACCACCAAGTACCTGGGCGGGCACTCGGACGTCGTCGGCGGAGCCCTCGTGCTCAACGACGACGCCCTCTACGGCGAGGTGAAGTTCCTGCAGTTCGCCGTCGGCGCGGTGTCGGGCCCGCTGGACGCGTGGCTCACGACCCGCGGCATCAAGACGCTCGCGCTGCGCATGCAGCGGCACAGCGAGAACGCGCAGGCGATCGCCGAGTTCCTGTCGGGACACGGCGCGGTCGCCCGCGTGTACTACCCGGGCCTGCCGTCGCACCCGGGTCACGAGCTGGCCGCGCGGCAGATGAGCGGGTTCGGCGGGATCGTGTCGGTGGCGCTGGCGGATGCCGCCTCCGCACGCCGCTTCGCCGAGTCGACGCGGCTGTTCCAGCTGGCAGAGTCGCTCGGCGGCGTCGAGTCGCTCATGAACTACCCCGACGAGATGACGCACGCCTCGGTGCGCGGCACCGAGCTCGCCGTCCCGCCGGAGGTCGTGCGTCTTTCGGTCGGGATCGAGTCCGTGGCCGACCTCGTCGCGGACCTCGACCAGGCGCTCGCGCGGCTCTGAGCCTCCGGCGGAGCGAGCCCGCTCCGCCGTAGGCTCGAAGGATGACCGCGAGCCCCGGCATCCGTCCGTCCCTGCTGGCACAGCCGCTGCGCATCGGCGCGATCACGGTGGCGAACCGCATCATGCAGACGGCGCACTCGAAGCAGTACTCCGACCGGGTCGAGTCGGACCGCGAGACGGCGTACTACGTGCGCCGCGCCCGCGGCGGCTGCGGGCTGTTCGTCGCGGGCAACCACTTCGTGCACCCGACCGGGTCGATCCGCGGGTTCGAGGACGCGTACCGCCCCGAGGGCGTCGCGGCGTCGAAGCGGATGACGGATGCCGTCCACGACGCCGGCGCGAAGATCTTCGTGCAGCTCAACCACCACGGCGCGCAGGCGCAGCCCGACGGTCCCGACGGCCCTCGGACCGTGTACGCGCCGTCGCGGCTGATCTCGCCGTCGACGGGGCACGCGACCCGCGAGATGGACCACGCCGACATCGCGTCCTTCGTCGAGGGGTGGGCGCTGTCGGCGGCGCACGCGCGCGACGGCGGCTTCGACGGCGTCGAGATCCACATGGCGCACGGGTACCTGCTGCACCAGTTCCTCTCGCCCCTCTACAACGCCCGCGGCGACGAGTACGGCGGCGACCTCGAGGGGCGCACCCGGTTCCCGCGCGAGGTGCTGCGGGCGGTGCGCGAACGCGTGGGCGACGACTTCACCGTGGGCATCCGCATCGTCGCGAACGAGTTCCACCCCGACGGGATCGACGGCGCGGGCATGCGCGAGGTCATCGCTCGGCTGCGGGCCGAGGCGCGCATCGACTTCCTCGACCTCGCCGCCGGCGGGTACCACAACGTGCACTACGTCTTCCCGTCCTCGCCGATGCCGTACGCGTGGCTGCGCGACGACGTCGCCGCCGTGAAGGCCGCGAATCCCGACGTGCCGGTGTTCGGCGTCGGCGCCGCGCGCTCCGTGGAGGAGGCCGAGGAGGTCGTCGCCTCCGGCGCCGCCGACATGGTCGCCCTCACGCGCGCGCAGATCGCCGACCCCGACCTCGGCCGCAAGCTCATCGGCCTCGAACCGGTCGACGAGGGGGAGCGCGGCATCCGTCACTGCATCCGGCTGAATCAGGGATGCCTCGGCCGCGGCAGCCGGGGACTCGCGATGTCGTGCACCGTCAACCCGCTCGCCGGCCGCGAGCTCGAACGAGGCCCACGGCCGCGCACCGCGACCCCGCAGCGGTGGATCGTCGTGGGCGGGGGACCAGCGGGCATGAGGGCGGCCGTGGAGCTCTCGACCGACGGGCACGCCGTGACGCTGCTCGAGCGCTCGGACGCGCTCGGCGGGCAGCTGCGGCTCGCGCGGCGCGTGCCCGGGCGCGAGAGCGTAGGCCTGCTCGTGGACGACCTCGAGCGCGACCTCGCCGCCGTCGGCGTCGAGGTGAGGCTCGGCGTCGAGGCGACCGGTGCGATGCTGGCGGCCGAACGCGCCGACGGCGTCGTCGTGGCCACCGGGGCGGTGTCCCCCGCGACGACGTCGCTCGCCCTCGGCGGCGCGTACGCCGGCGGGTTCCCGAAGACGGGCACGATCGACGCGTTCACGGCGGTGTCGACGGCGGCCGACCTCGGCCGCCGGATCGCCGTCGTCGACGCCGACGGCACGGCCTACGCGGCCGGCATCGTGCTGACGCTGCTCGGCCGCGTCGACGAGCTGGAGCTCGTGACGCCGTACGAGTCGGTCTTCCCGCACATCGGCGCCGGCTACGACCGGCCGCTGCTGCTGGAGCGCCTCGGCGCGCACCCGGGGTTCCGCCGGCGCGCCACCCACCGGGTCGACGCGATCCGGCCGGGGACGGTCGCCGTGAGCGACGCGCTCACCGGCGTCGCGACGACGATCCCCCACATCGGCGCCGTCGTCGCGATCGAGCCGCGCGCGTCGGTCGCCGTCCCCGGGCTGGAGACGGATGCCGCGCCCCGCGTCGTCACGATCGGCGACGCGTTCGCACCCCGCACGATCGACGCGGCGGTGTTCGAGGCGGTCGAGCTCGCCTACGACGTGGCGGGACTGGCGACCTTGCGCGGCTGACCGCCCGCCGGGGACCGCCACGTGGGGGCGGTGGCTACGCTGGGGCCCGTGGACCCCGTCGTCGCAACGCTCGTCATCCTGGTCCTCGCGGTGATCGCCTTCGTCAGCAACCGCGTGCCGATCGGCATCGTCGCGATCGGCGTCGCCCTCGCACTCTTCTTCACCGGCGTCCTCACGCTGCCACAGGCCCTCGCAGGATTCGGCGACCCGACGGTGCTGTTCATCGCGGCGCTGTTCGTGGTGAGCGAGTCGCTCGATGCCACGGGCGTCACGGCGTGGGCGGGTCAGAAGGTGATCGGTCGCGCCGGCACCAAGCGCACGACGCTCGTGATCGTGATCGCGCTGCTCGTGGCCGGGCTCACCGCCCTCATCAGCATCAACGGGGCGGTCGCCGCGCTCCTGCCGCTCGTGGTCGTCGTCGCCGCCCGCGCGGGCATCGCATCGTCGAAGCTCCTCATGCCGCTCGCGTTCGCGGCATCCGCAGGTTCGCTGCTGCTGCTGACGGGCACCCCGGTGAACATCATCGTGTCGGAGTTCGCCGCCAACGCGGGCGGTCGGGAGTTCGGGTTCTTCGAGTTCGCGCTGGTCGGCATCCCGATCCTCGTCGGAACCGTCGTGATCCTCCTGCTGGGCGGAGGTCTCGTGCCCGAGCGCAAGGGCGCCCTGATGCCGCTGGACCTCGTGCGCCACGCGCGCCTGCTGCGCCAGCAGTACTCGCTCACCCTCGACACCGGCATGCTGCTCGGCCCTGACAGCGGGGTCACCGAGGTGGTGGTGGCACCCCGCTCGCCCCTCATCGGCAAACACGTGTGCGCGGGCATGACCACGCCGGACGGCGACCTCGTGGTGCTCGCCGCCCGTCGCGGCGACGAGCAGCTCAAAGGCACCGAGTTCGTCGTCCAGGCCGGCGACGCGCTGCTGCTGCAGGGGGCCTGGGACGACCTCACGCGCAAGACGAACGACCCGGGCGTGCTCGTCGTCGACGATCCCGCGCAGCTGCGCCGGTCGGTCCCGCTCGGTCGCGGTGCGAAGCGCGCGATCGGCATCCTGCTCGTCATGATCCTGCTGCTCGCGACCGGCCTCGTGCCGCCGGCGGTCGCCGCGCTGCTGGCGGCGTGCGCGCTCGTGCTCACCCGCACCGTCACCGTGACCCAGGCGTACCACTCCATCTCGTGGACCACGGTCGTGCTCATCGCCGGCATGATCCCGCTGTCGACGGCGTTCATCAGCACCGGCACGGCCGACCTCGTGGCGAACTGGATGCTGTCGTTCCTGGGCGACGCCGGCCCGCACGTCGCCCTGCTGGCCCTGTGCGGGCTCACGGTGGTGCTGGGGCAGCTGATCAGCAACACCGCGACCGTGCTGATCGTCGCCCCGATCGCGATCTCGGTGGCCCAGGCCCTCGACCTGTCGGTGCAGCCGTTCATGATGGCGCTCACCGTCGCCGGGGCCGCCGCCTTCCTCACCCCCATCGCGACGCCGGCGAACCTCATGGTGATGGAGCCGGCAGGCTACCGCTTCAGCGACTACTGGCGGCTGGGCCTGCCGCTGGCGCTGTTCTTCCTCGCGGTGGCCGTCCTCTACGTGCCGCTGGTCTGGCCGTTCTGAGATGCACGATGCCCCGGCGGTTCGGGTCCGCCGGGGCATCGTGGGTCTGTGGGTCAGGCAGCCGACCAGCCGCCGTCGCTGGCGAGGTTCTGGCCGTTGACGTTCACGCCGTCGTCGCTCAGCAGGAACGTGATCGACGCGGCCAGACGGTCGGCGGCGACCGGAGGCGTCATGACCGACATGCCGGTGCGCACGCGGTCGGCGCCCAGCGGCGAGTTGAACTTCGCCTCGATGTTGGTGATCACCGCTCCCGGGGCGACCGCGTTCACGCGGATGCCGCTGGGGCCGTACATGAAGGCGCTCGACTTGGTGAGGCCGACGACGGCGTGCTTCGACGCGGTGTACGCGGCGCCGGCGGCCGACCCGCGCAGCGACGCCTCCGACGAGGTGTTCACGATCGAGCCGCCGCCCTGCGCGATCATCGCGGGGATCACCGCGCGCATGAGCTTCATCGTGCCGGTGACGTTCACGCGGAAGACGCGCTCCCAGACCGCGTCGGTGACGTCGCCGACGGGGGTCATGTCGTCCATGATCCCGGCGATGTTCGCGAGCCCGTCGATCCGGTCGCCGGCCGCCTCGATGATGCGGGCGACGCCCTCGTCATCGGTGATGTCCGCGGTGAGAGCGACGACGTCGGCGCCGGCGTGCGCGGCGACGAAGTCGTCGAGGCGTTCCTGGCTCACGTCGACGGCGATGACCCGGCCGCCCTCGCGGGCGACGCGGGAGGCGGTGGCGCGGCCGATGCCGGAGCCGGCGCCGGTGACGATGACGGTCTGGCCGGTGAAGCGGCCGGCGGAGACCTTCTCGGCCCATTCCGCCTTCGGGGCGTCGTCCACGGCGGCCGCAGCCTCGGCGGGCACGCCGTCGGGGTTGACCTGCGCGACGAGCGCGTCCAGCGCCGCCTGCGGGAAGGCGCCGCCGCTCATCGCGACGAGATTGCTGATCGGCAGGCCCGCGATCGGGGCGAGGGCCTCGGCGCTCTGGCCGCCCTGGGCCAGGAGGCCGCGCAGTGCGGCGCCGCCGGCCGGGTCGTCGAGCCACGTCTGGATCGTGGAGGCTCCGGTGAGGGGAGCGGTGGTGGTGCTCATGGTGTTCCCTTTCTTCATGCAGTGCGTCGGGGCTGCGGGTCCGGGGATGAGGATCCTTCGGGGCGGCTCCTACCGGACATCCTTGTCCGGTACTAGGCTACACCCGTGCCCAGCACCGCATCCCCCCGTGCGCTTCCCCGCCAGAATCGTGGTCCCGCCGCCGCCGCCGAGAACCGTCGTGCCCTCATCGCCGCAGCGCGCGAGGTCTACGCGGAAGGCGGACTCGGCGCCCCGTTCAGCGCCGTCGCCAAGCGCGCCGGCGTCGGCCAGGGAAGCCTCTACCGCCACTTCCCGGATCGCACGGCGCTGGCCGTCGCGGTGTTCGAGGACAACGTCCGCGACCTCGAGGAGTACACCGCCTCCGCCGACCGGACGATCGACGACCTGCTGGACCGCGTCGTGGATCAGGCGGTCGTCTCGACGGCGTTCATCGAGCTCATCACGGCGGACCTGGGCGATGTCCGCATCGCCCCGCTGGGCGCGCGGTTCCAGGCGCTCATCGAGCGTCTCGTGGCGCGCGACCATGCCTCCGGGCTCATCGGCGCGCACGTCGAGGCGGAGGACGTCATGATGGCGACGGGGATGCTCGCCACCGAGCTGGCGCGCTCCGATCCCGACCAGCGACCCGCGGTCGCCACGCGGGCGCGGGTACTGTTCGCCGCCGCCTTCGCGCCGCGCTGACGCCGGGATAGGCTCCACGCATGGGACGGTTCATCTACGACACGAACGCCAACTCGGTCGACATCGACGATCGCACGCTGGCGCACCTGCGCATCGTGATGATGAACAAGCTGCGCCGCTCCGAGCCGTTCATGTTCGATGTCGAGATCGGTGACGGCAGTGGTCGTCGCAGCTTCTGGATCCACCCGTCCGTGCCGCTGCAGTTCCACTTCTTCGGCAGCCGTCAGCCGCAGATCAACCGCACGTGGATCGAAGAGCTGATGGCGGCGGCAAGTGGACCCTCCGGCCTGACGATCGTGCCGGAGCCCGACGAAGAGGACAGTCCGCCGCGAGAGGCCTGAGCCCTAGTCGGAGCCGTCGTCCGGCTTGACCTCGGCCCCGGCGACGGTGAGGCGCTCGACGTCGAGGCTCTCGACATCCACGTTGCCGAGCGTCACGTCGGCGACAGGGCCGTCGGCCTGGGGCGCGGGCACCGGGCCGGTGGTCAGATTCTCGGCGACGAGCATGATGCCGCCGGTCGAGCTGGCCGAGCTCGCCAGGTCTTCGATCCACTCACGGCTGATCTCGGTGGGCTCGGGGTCGTCGAACACGAACCTCAGCGGGATGGACGGGTGCACCCAGATCGTGCTGCGGCCGCGCGGCTGGTCGTCGGGGTGCCGCCACGACACCGTGAAGCTCTCGTCGCGGCGCAGCTTGGTCGCGATCACGACTTTCAGATGCGCGAGTGCGCGGTCCTCGATATGGATCGGAGTCTCGCCCCCGCCGTAGTAGATGGTGCCCACGCGCCAACAATAAGCCCGCGCAGACGCGAGGGGGAGATCCGGCTGCAGCTGCGCCCGGATCTCCCCCTCGATGCGTCGTCAGAGGCGCGTCCACGCCTCCGTCAGGACGCCGCGGAGGATCTGCTCGATCTCGTCGAACTCCGCCGGTCCGATCGTCAGCGGCGGTGCGAGCTGGATGACGGGGTCGCCGCGGTCGTCGGCGCGGCAGTACAGGCCGGCGTCGAAGAGCGCCTTGGAGAGGAACCCGCGCAGCAGGCGCTCGGACTCGTCGTCGTCGAAGGTCTCCTTCGTCGCCTTGTCCTTCACCAGCTCGATGCCGAAGAAGTACCCGTCGCCGCGGACGTCCCCGACGATCGGCAGGTCCGTGAGCTTCTCGAGGGCCGAGCGGAACAGCGGCGAGTTCTCGCGCACGTGCTCGTTGAGCCCCTCTTCTTCGAAGATGTCGAGGTTCTCCAGGGCGACCGCGGCCGACACCGGGTGCCCGCCGAACGTGTAGCCGTGGTAGAACGCGGTGTCGCCGTGGGCGAAGGGCTCGTAGATGCGGTCGCTGATCACGGTCCCGCCCAGCGGCGAGTACCCGCTGGTGACGGCCTTGGCGAACGTGATCATGTCGGGCTGGTAGCCGTACGCGTCGCACGCGAACATGTGGCCGATGCGGCCGAACGCGCAGATGACCTCGTCGGAGACCAGCAGCACGTCGTACTTGTCGCAGATCTCGCGCACGCGCTGGAAGTAGCCGGGCGGCGGGGGGAAGCATCCGCCCGAGTTCTGCACCGGCTCGAGGAAGACGGCGGCGACGGTGTCAGGCCCTTCGAACTGGATCATCTCCTCGATGCGGTCGGCCGCCCACACGCCGAACTCCTCGAGGCTGCCGGTCGGGGCGCCCATGTCGGAGGCGCGGTAGAAGTTGGTGTTGGGCACCCGGAATCCGCCGGGCGTGAGCGGCTCGAACATCGCCTTCATCGCGGGGATTCCGGTGATCGCCAGCGCACCCTGCGGCGTGCCGTGGTAGGCGACCGAGCGCGAGATGACCTTGTGCTTGGTGGGCTTGCCCTGCAGCTTCCAGTAGTACTTGGCGAGCTTGAATGCGGTCTCGACGGCCTCTCCGCCGCCGGTGGAGAAGAAGACCTTGTTGAGGTCGCCCGGCGCGTACGACGCGATGCGGTCGGCCAGCTCGATGGCGGCGGGGTGCGCATACGACCAGATCGGGAAGAACGCGAGCTGCTCGGCCTGCTTCGCGGCGACCTCGGCGAGGCGGCGGCGGCCGTGGCCGGCGGCGACGACGAACAGGCCGGCGAGTCCGTCGATGTACTGCTTGCCCTGCGAGTCCCAGATGTGGTGGCCCTCGCCCTTGACGATGATCGGGACACCGGGCCCCTCGGTCATCACCGACTGGCGCGCGAAGTGCATCCACAGGTGGTCCTTCGCCATCTGCTGCAGCTCCGCCTCGGTGCGGGCATGGCGTTCGGTCGTGGTCGACATGGGTGGCCTTCCGTTGAGGTGGTCCCACGCTACTCGCGGGACCCCGGCGAGAGGGTGCGACGGTTCGTACGGTTCGGATGCCGCGCGCACCGGACCGTCCGGCGTGCGGCGCTCAGGTGGAGCCGCGCAGGATGAGCTGGGTGGGCAGCACGATCGGCGAGGGCGGGAGGGCCGCGCCTGTCGCGGCGTCGACGAGCGCCGTGACGGCGGCCGCGGCCATCTCGCGGATCGGCTGGCGCACCGTGGTCAGCGGCGGAGTGAGCCAGCGTGCGCTGCGCAGGTCGTCGAAACCCACGACGAGCACCTCGTCCGGGATGCGGCGACCGGTCGCCGCGGCGGCGGAGTACACGCCGGCGGCCATCTGGTCGGAGCACGTGAACACCCCGAGGCGCTCGCCGGGGCGCAGGCCGCGCAGGACGGGCAGGATGGCTTCCCGGGCGGACGACCTCCTCCAGTCCGCGTGCACGGCGACGAGGTCGGCGCCGGGGTGGGCCTGGCGCAGTCCCTCGCGGAAGCCGGTGTTCCGCGCGCGCCCGTACCGGTAGGGCGGCGACCCGAGGACGATCGCGAACCGCGTCGCGCCGCTCGTCACGAGGTGCGTCGCCGCCGCCACCCCGCCCTCGCGGTCGGTCGTGCGCACGCTCGTGAGCCCGCGCGAGGTCTCGGCCTGCGGGTCCATCAGCACGACGGGGATGTCGGTGTCGGCGAGCGCGGCCAGCTGGGACGCCGTCGGCGAGATGAGCCCCAGCACCACCCCGGCGGAGCCTCTGCGCCGGATGCGCATCGGCCAGTCGTCGTCGGGGGTGTCGCGCTCCTCGGTGAGGACGAGGTCGTAGCCCGCCGCGGCGGCGGCGCTGCGGGCCCCGGCGGTGACTTCGTCGGAGTAGGCGTTATGGTACCCGCCCAGCACGAGGTCGACGAGCCGGGACGAGCCGGGCGGGCGTCCGCCGGCGGAGGGATCGCGCACGTACCCGATGGCACGCGCCGCGGCGAGCACGCGCCGACGGGTCGCCGCCGAGAGGTCGCCGCGCCCCGACAGTGCTCGCGAGGCCGTCGCGACGCTGACGCCGGCGTCGGCCGCGACGGCGGCGAGGGTCACGCGGGTGGGCACCCGACCAGTTTTGCGCAACGACCTCGACCGGCGCGACCCCGTGGTGGCATCGTCGGTGGCTGGAAAGGTCACTCAACACGATGACGACGACGACATCGCCGCTGCGGATCGCCATGATCGGCACCGGCTTCATGGGTCGCATGCACACCCACGCCTGGCGCACGGCCCCGCGCTTCTTCGACCTGCCGCTGGCGCCGGAGCCGCTGCTGCTCGTCGGCCGCCGTGCCGATGCCACGGCCGAGGCGGCGGCGCGCGGAGGCTGGCCGGAGCACTCGGTCCACTGGCGCGAGGCCGTCGAGCGCGACGACATCGACGTGATCGACATCTGCACGCCCGGCGACAGCCATGCCGAGATCGCACTGGCGGCGCTGGCCGCCGGCAAGCACGTGCTGTGCGAGAAGCCCCTCGCGAACACCGTCGCGCAGGCGCAGGAGATGACGGATGCCGCGGCCGCGGCATCCGCTCGCTCCGGCGCGGTCGCGATGTGCGGCTTCAGCTATCGCCGCACCCCCGCGCTGGCCCTGGCGCGCGAGCTCATCGCGGAAGGGCGCGTGGGGGAGGTCCGGCATGTGCGCGCGCAGTACCTGCAGGACTGGCTGAGCGACCCGGACTCGCCCCACACCTGGCGCGTGGACCGCGACCTCGCCGGCTCCGGCGCACTGGGAGACATCGGCGCGCACAGCATCGACACGGCGCAGTGGCTCACCGGCCAGGACATCACCGCGGTCTCCGCCACCCTCCGCACGTTCGTGACCTCGCGGCCGCGACGCTCGGCCGTCGAAGGGCTCGGCGGTGTCGCCGCCGACACGTCGGACCGGCTCCCGGTCACGGTCGACGACGCCGCCGCGTTCACCGCCCGCTTCGACGGCGGCGCCCTCGGCGTCTTCGAGGCGACGCGCATGGCGAGCGGCCGGCGCAACGCCAACCGCATCGAGATCAACGGCGACCGGGGCGCGATCGCGTTCGACTTCGAGCGCATGAACGAGCTCGAGGTGTACGACGCCGCGGCGGACGCCGCGCAGGGATTCCGGCGCGTGCAGGTGACCGAAGCGCACCACCCGTACGCCGGTGCGTGGTGGCCCGCGGGCCACGGGCTCGGGTACGAGCACCTCTTCGTGCACCAGGCCGTCGACTTCGCGCGCGCCGTCGCCGGCGAGATCCCCGCGTCGCCGAGCTTCGCCGATGCGACCCGGGTGCAGCGCGTGCTCGCCGCCGTCGAGCAGAGCGCCGTGCACGACAGCATCCTCACCCCCGTCGCCGGCGGCGACCACGACGAAAGGACCTCCGCATGACCCGCACCGCCCTCGTCGTCCGCGGCGGCTGGGACGGCCATCACCCGGTCGCGGCGACCGAGCTGTTCCTGCCGTTCCTCCGGGAGAGCGGCTTCGACGTGACCGTCGAAGACGATCCCGAGGTGTACGCCGACGCGGACCGCATGGCGACCACCGACCTCGTGGTGCAGTCCGTCACGATGTCGCAGGCCTCGCGCGAGGCGGTGAAGGGGCTGCGCGACGCCGTCGCCGCCGGCACCGGGCTCGCCGGCTGGCACGGCGGCATCGCCGACTCGTTCCGCGCGAGCTCGGACTACCTGCAGCTGGTGGGCGGCCAGTTCGCGACCCATCCGTCGAAGCACCCCGACGAGGTGCACGGCGACCAGACCGACAACTACCTCGACTACACGGTCGAGATCACCGACCTCGGCCGACGGCATCAGATCACCGCAGGGATCGACGACTTCGGCCTCACGACGGAGCAGTACTGGGTGCTCCACGACGACCTCATCGACGTGCTCGCGACCACGACGCACCCCGTGCAGCCGTACCACCCGTGGCACCGGCCGATCGTCTCGCCGGCGGTGTGGACCCGCGACTGGGGCCAGGGCCGGGTGTTCGTCTCCACGCCGGGGCACAGCCTCGACGTGCTGCAGGACGCGAACGTCCGCACGATCATCGAACGGGGGATGCTGTGGGCCGCGCGGTGACCGACATCGGGATCGTCGGACTCGGCGTCATCTCGCGCCAGTATCTCGACACGCTGCTGAGCGCGGCGAGCGTGCGCGTCGCGGCCGTCGCCGACCTCGACCTCGCGCGTGCCGAGGGTGCGGCCGCGGCGATCCCCGGATGCCGCGCGCTCACCACGGGCGAGCTGCTCGCGGATCCCGGCATCCGCACCGTCCTCAACCTCACGATCCCCGCCGCGCACGCCGAGGTCGCGCTCGCCGCGATCGCGCACGGCAAGGACGTCTACGGCGAGAAGCCGCTCGCGGCGATCCTCGCCGACGCCGTACGGGTGACGGATGCCGCGGCCGCCGCGGGCGTGCGGCTCGGCGGTGCGCCCGACACGGTGCTGGGCACCGGCGTGCAGACCGCCCGGGCCGCGATCGACGACGGCCGCATCGGCCGGCCGGTGTCGGCGGCGGCGACGTGGGTCTCCGCCGGCCACGAGTCGTGGCATCCGCACCCCGACTTCTACTATCGCGAGGGCGGCGGGCCGCTGCTGGACATGGGCCCGTACTACGTCACATCGCTCGTGCAGCTGCTCGGGCCGGTCACCGCGGTCTCCGGCGCCGGCTCGCGCTCTCGCGACGAGCGCGTGATCGCCTCGGGGCCCCGCGCGGGGGAGCCCATCCCCGTCGAGGTCGACACGCACCTCACCGGCATCCTGCACCACGCGTCGGGGGCGATCTCGACCGTCACGATGAGCTTCGACGGCGTCCGATCCACTGCGGCGCCCATCGAGGTGCACGGCGTCGACGGATCGCTCCTCGTGCCCGACCCCAACGCGTTCGCCGGCGACGTGCGGCTGCACCGCCGCGGCGGCTCCTGGGAGACGCTCGCGGCGTCCGCCGGCTACGTCGATGCCGGCCGCGGTATCGGGCTGCTCGACTTCATCGCGGGTCCCGCTCGCGCCGATGGCGCGATGGCGCTTCACGTGCTCGAGATCATGACCGCGCTGGCGGTCTCGGCAGCCTCAGGCGTGCGGGAACCGCTGCGCACGACCGTCGAGCGGCCGGCGCTGGTCCCCCTCACCCCCGCAGCGAACTGGAGAAGCCTGTGACCACGGCCCGCGCCGTCATCGACCTCGACGTCCCCGGAGACGTCATCAGCCGCCACCTCTACGGCCACTTCGCCGAGCACCTCGGCCGCTGCATCTACGGCGGGTTCTGGGTCGGCGAGGAGTCGGACATCCCGAACGTGCGCGGCATCCGCTCCGACGTCGTCGCCGCCCTGCGCGCCCTCGGCATCCCGAACCTCCGCTGGCCGGGCGGCTGCTTCGCCGACGAGTACCACTGGCGCGACGGCGTCGGCCCGCGCGATGAGCGCCCGCAGATGGTGAACACGCACTGGGGCGACGTCGTGGAGAACAACCACTTCGGCACGCACGAGTTCATGGACCTGTGCGAGCTGCTCGGCGCCGATGCGTACGTCAACGGCAACGTCGGCAGCGGCACGGTGCGCGAGATGAGCGAGTGGGTCGAGTACCTCACCCGCGACGGCGACAGCCCGATGGCGCGCCTGCGGCGCGAGAACGGCCGCGACGAGCCCTGGAAGGTGCCGTTCTGGGGCATCGGCAACGAGGCGTGGGGCTGCGGCGGCAACATGACCGCCGAGCAGTACGCGCTCGAGGCGCGCCGCTACGGCACCTACTGCCGCAACCACGGCGGCAACGAGCTGTACCGCATCGCCGCCGGGGCGTCCGACGACGACATCACCTGGACGCGGGCGCTGATGGAATCCCTCGGATGCCTCACCTGCGGCTCGAACCCGACGCCGGTGTTCCAGGGCGTGTCGTTCCACTACTACTCGCACGCCGGATCGGGCATCGACACCGAATCGGCCACCTCGTTCACGCCCGAGGAGTTCTACGGTACGATGCGCAAGGCGCTCGACGTCGAGCGCGTGATCCGCCGGCACGAGGCCGTCATGGACTCGTACGATCCCGACCGCACGATCGGCCTCGTCCTCGATGAATGGGGCACGTGGTGGAACGTCGAGCCGGGCACGAACCCGGGGTTCCTGTTCCAGCAGAACACCGTGCGCGACGCGCTGGTGGCGGCCGTGCACTTCGACGCGTTCCACCGCCACGCCGGGCGCCTGAAGATGGCGAACATCGCGCAGACGCTCAACGTGCTGCAGGCGATGATCCTCACCGACGACGACGGCGCGATGGTGCTCACCCCGACGTACCACGTGTTCGAGATGAACCGCGGCCACCACGACGCCACCGCGCTCGCCGCGCACGTGCTGTCGGCGCCGACCGCGGCGGGCGACGTGCCCGGCCTGTCGGTGTCGGCGTCGACGACCGAGGGCTCGGCGCTGGTGTCGCTGTCGAACCTGTCGCTCGACGAGCCGCTCGAGGTGCGCATCGACCTGCGCGGGCGCGGGGCCTCGGTGCGCCGGGCCCGCGTGCTGACAGGGACGGATGCCGCCGCCCACAACACTCCCCAGACCCCGGATGCCGTCGCTCCGGCTCCGCTCGAGACGTCGCTGGACGCCGGGGTGCTCGCGGTGTCGCTGCCCCCGCACGCCTTCGCGACCGTGGAGCTCGACCTCGCGTAGGAGCGGGTATGACGACGAGGCCCCGGGTGCGCAACGCACCCGGGGCCTCGTCGTCGGCGATGCGCGACGTCAGCGGTGTTCGGCGACCAGGAGGGAGACCTCGGCCGTCGCGACCCGCGCGGAGTCCGGGGTGAGCGCGTGGACCGGGCCGGTGAGGCGGATGAGCGTCTCGGTGTCGCGCTGCGCGCACGACGGACCCACCCACAGCTCGACCGCGCCGGGCTCGACGATGCGGCGCTCGTCGCGTCCCGAGAAGGCCAGCCGCGACGCCGGCACGGTGAAGGTCACCGTCGCCGAGCCGCCGGGCTCCAGCGTCACCCGCTGGTAGGCGAGCAGCTGCGCGACGGGGCGGGTCACGGAGCCGACGACATCGCGGGCGTAGAGCTGCACGACATCGGTGCCGACCCGCGCGCCGGTGTTGGACACCCGCACGCTCGCGACGATCGTTCCGTCGGTGGGCGCGTCCGACGCATCGAGCTGCTCGCGCGTGAACGTGGTGTAGCTCAGCCCGTGGCCGAACGGCAGCGCCGGGGTGTTGTCGGCGCTGGTGATCTCCGTCGGGCCGCCGAGCACGGGGTGCAGGTACGTGTACGGCTGAGCGCCTGCGGACCGCGGCAGGGAGACGGGGAGCCTCCCCGAGGGCTCGGTCGCACCGGAGAGGATCCGCGCGATCGCGGGGCCGCCTTCCTCGCCCGGGAAGAACGCCTGCAGCACCGCGCCGGCGGCGGCGGGGCCCTCCAGCATCCATCCGATCGCGTACGGGCGACCCGAGATCACCACGACGACCGTGGGGGTGTCGGTCGCCACGACCGCCTCGACGAGGCGGCGCTGCAGGCCGGGCAGCTCGAGATCGTCGACGTCGTTGCCCTCGCCGACCGTGCCACGGCCGAACAGCCCAGCCCGGTCGCCGACCACGACGATCGCCACGTCCGCGTGCGTCGCGGCGGCGGCGGCCGCCTCGATGCCGGCGGGATCGGGGTCCTCGACGTCGCACCCGCGCTCGAGCACGATCGACGCGTCCGGCAGCTGCGCCCGCAGCGCCTCTGCGACGGTCGGGATCTCGAACCCCAGCGGGGTTCCGGGGTGGTGCGCGAGGACGTGGTTCGCGAACGAGTAGCAGCCCATGAGCGACTCGGCGGCATCCGCGTTCGGCCCGATCAGCGCGACCGTGCGGGGCGCGGCGAGGGGCAGCATCCCGTCGTTGCGCAGGAGCACGACCGACTCCTCGGCCGACCGGCGGGCGAGCTCTCGCAGCTCGGGACCGTCGAGCTCCACCGCTGTCGGAGCGGAGGAGAAGTCCTCGTCGAGCAGGCCCAGCTCCTCCTTCTGCGACAGCACCCGGAGCACGGCGCGATCCACATCGGCCAGCCCCTGGGGATCCGACGCCAGGCGTTCGCGCAGCGGCGAGACGAAGGCATCCCCCGTGGGCAGCTCGATGTCGATCCCCGCCCGCAGCGCCAGCAGCGCAGCCTCGCCGAGATCGGCCGCCACGCCGTGCAGGGCGTGCAGGAACGCGACCGAGAAGTAGTCGGCGACGACGGTCCCGTCGAATCCCCACTCGTCGCGCAGCAGCGCGGTGAGCAGCTCGGGGTTGGACGCGACCGGCACGCCGTCGATCTCGGCGTACGAGTTCATGACCGACCGCACCCCGCCGTCGCGCACGGCCATCTCGAACGGCGGCAGGATGACGTCCTGCAGGCGCCGCCGGCCCATGTGCACCGGCGCGTGATTGCGCCCTGCCTGCGAAGCGGAGTACCCCGCGAAGTGCTTCAGCGTGGCGTGGACTCCGGCGGATTGCAGCCCGCGCACGTAGGCGGTGCCGATCGTGCCGACCACGTACGGGTCCTCCGAGATGCACTCGTCGACACGACCCCAGCGGGCGTCCGTCACGACGTCGAGCACCGGGGCGAGGCCCTGATGGATCCCGAGCGTCGCCATGGAGCGGCCGATCGCCGCGCCGATCTGCTCGGTCAGCTCGGGGTCGAAGGCGGCGCCCCAGGCGAGCGGCGTCGGGAACGTCGCGGCCTTCCAGGCGGCGAGGCCCGTGAGGCACTCCTCGTGCACGATGGCAGGGATGCCGAGGCGGGACCGCTCGCGCAGCCGCCGCTGTTCGCTCCACAGCCACTCGGCCCGCTCGACGGGGTCGACCGGTCGCGTGCCGTAGACGCGGGTGAGGTGGCCGATCCCGTGCGCGGTGGCGTCCTCGTACGCGGTCGAGGAGACCATCTCGCCCGCCATCGGCGCGACGACCTCGTCGCCCTGGTCGACCCAGTAGCCCACGAGCTGCGCGAGCTTCTCGTCCAGCGTCATCTGCGCGTGCAGCGACCGCACCCGCTCCGAGACGGCGGGCATGTCCACGCCGCTCATCCCTTGACCGCCCCCGTCAGCCCGCCGACGATGCGTCGCTCGAACAGGCTGAAGAACGCCAGCGCGGGGATCATCGACAGCGACGTGAAGGCGAGCACCTTCGCCGTGTCGACGGAGTATTGCGACGAGAAGGCCTGCACACCGAGCGGCAGCGTGAAGTTCGCGTTGTCGTTCAGCAGGAACAGGGGCAGCAGGTAGCTGTTCCAGCTTCCGATGAAGGCCAGGATGCCGACCGTGATGACTCCCGGGACAGCGAGCGGAAGCACCATGCGCCAGAAGAATCCGAGGCGGCTGCATCCGTCGATGAAGGCGGCCTCCTCGATCTCGTCGGGGATCGCACGCAGGAACGGCACGAGGATGATGATCGTGGTCGGCAGCCCGAACGCGATCTGCGGCAGGATGACGCCCCCGAGCGAGTTGATGAGCCCGAGGTCGCGCACCACGATGTACAGCGGCGTGACGGCGACGACGATCGGGAACATGAGCCCCGCCGCGAAGAGCGCATACAGTGCGCCCTGGCCGCGGAACCGGTAGCGGGCGAGCACGTAGCTCGCCATGAGGCCGAGCGCGATGACGCCCACGGTGGTGGCGACGCCGACGATGGTGGAGTTGAGCACGAGCTGCCAGAAGACGCCGCCCGTCAGCACGTCGAGATAGTTAGTCCACACCCACGGGTTCGGGAGGCCCCCGGGGTCCGTCGTGATCTGAGAGTTCGTGCGGAATCCGCCGAGGATGATGTAGAGGACGGGCCCCAGCATGAGGGCGACGACAACGAGGGCGACGAACCACACGGCGGGCGTGGCCGCCCGCATGCGCTGACGTCGGGGCGGCGGCAGCTCAATGGTCGCCATGGCGGCGGTCATCGGGTGGTCCTTTCGGTGAGTGCGCCCGCGGTGTCGCGGCGCAGCACGAAGCGCTGGTAGATCAGGGCGGCGATGAGGGAGATGAGGAAGATGACGACGGCGACGGCGTTGCCGTACCCGAAGTTGCCCGCGTTGCGGCCGTTGGACACCATGTAGGTCGCCATCGTCGAGGTGCCGGCCACCGGCGCCACGTACTGACCCCAGATGATGTAGACCAGGTCGAACAGCTGGAGTGCGCCGATGATCGACAGGAACGCCCAGATGCGCAGCGTCGGGCCGAGCAGCGGGATCGTGATGCGCCGCTGGATCTGCCAGTAGCTGGCGCCGTCGATGGCGGCCGCCTCGTAGAGCTCGTCGGGGATGCCCTGGAGGCCGGCCAGGAAGAGGATGACGGCGAAGCCGACGTACTTCCAGGTCAGGATGCCCATCAGGGTCCAGATCGCGATGCTCGGATCGGCGAGCCAGTCCCGGGTCAGTCCCGACAGGCCGAGGTTGTCGAGCACGCCGTTGAGAGCGCCGTTGGTCGCCAGCAGGAGGCTGAAGCCCGTGCCGACGACGACCTCGGCGATCACGTACGGCACGAAGATGAGCACCCGGATGAGCGACTGCCCCCGCATCTTGCGGTTGAGAAGGAGTGCCAGCAGCAGGGCCACGGGCAGCTGGATGACGATCGACATCACGACGATGAAGAGGTTGTGCCCGAACGCTTCCTGGAAGTCGGGGTCGGTGAGGATCGTGACGTAGTTCTTGAGGCCGACGAAGTCGATCGCCGGGCCGTAGCCGTGCCAGTTGAAGAAGCCGTAGTACGCCGCCATGATCACGGGGAAGATGACGAAGCCGACGAAGACGATGATTGCCGGCCCTGCCAGCAGGGCGATCTCGAATCGGCCCGACCAGCCGATTCCTCGGGGTCGGCGGCGCGGCGATGCCGAGGGCGGCGGCGTGACGCCACCGCCCCCGGTGCGCTGCGCGAGATCCGTCTCCGGGCGATCGTCCGTCTCCGGTGTCTCGCTTGATCTCATGGGAAGTGCTCCTTAGCCCTTCGCGCCGGCCTTGTTGGCCTCATCGATCATCTGCTGCGGCGTGCTCTGGCCCGCGAGCATCGAGACGACGGCGACGTTCAGCGCGTTGCCGACGTTCTGGCCGAGGACCGTGTCGAGCCATTGCGAGACGTACGGAGCCTTGTTGTAGGCCTCGAGGATCTGCTGGAGGTAGGGCTCCTGAACGCCTGCCTGCGCCTTCGAGTTGACAGGCGGCGAGTTGAACGCCTTGTAGTAGGCGGTCTGCTGCGCGTCGGATGCGATGAAGTTGAGGAAGTCCACGCACTCCTTCGGCGCCTGCGCCGAGCACGAGTATCCGTCGACGCCACCCATGATGGAGCCGGGCTCGCCCTCGCCGCCCGATACCTCGGGGAACGGGTACCACGCCAGGTCGGCCAGCGGCTTCTGGTCGGGGGTGAGCGATGCGATCACACCCGGGTCCCAGGCGCCCATGAGCTCGCCGCCCGCCTTGTGGTTGGCCACGAGACCGGCCGAGCTGCCCGCGCCCTGCTGGGCGGACGTCGTGAGGAAGCCGTCGTTGAACGGCTCGGTCGCGGCGAAGTCCTCGAGGTCCTGCGCGGCCTTGAGCCAGCAGGGGTCGCTGAAGTCCTTCGAGTCGCCCGTCTCCTCCATCGTCTTGGGCGCGCACTCGCGCAGCGCGAACCAATAGAACCAGTGCGCGGCCGGCCAGGCGTCCTTCGCGCCGAGGGCGAGCGGAGCCACGCCGGTCGCCTTCAGCTTGTCATTGGCGGCGACGAGCTCATCGATCGTGGTGGGCGTCTCGGTCACGCCGGCGGCGTTGTAGAGGTCCTGGCTGTAGAAGATGCCGCCGGGAAGCACCGACAGCGGCATGGCCCACACCTTGTCCTGGTAGGTCTCGGCCTTGAACGAGCCCTCGGAGATGTTCTCCTTCGCCTCGCCCTCGATCTTGCCGGTGAGGTCCATGAGCTGGCCCGCCTGCACCATGGCGGCCATCTTGCCGCCGCCGCGCTGGAGGAAGATGTCCGGCGGGTCGCCGGCGTTGAGCGAGGTCTGGAGCTTGCCGTCCATGTCCTCGTTCTGGATGGACTGCATCTTGATCGTGACGCCCGGGTTGTCCTTCTCGAACGCGGTGATGGCGTCCTTCCAGAACTGCTGGCCCGGGCCCGTCGTCGAGTTCTGCCACAGCGTCATCTCGACGTTTCCGTCGCTGCTCTCGTCGGAGCCGCCGGCACTGCAGCCGGCGAGCGCGAGCGCGCCGATGACCAGTGCAGCCGAACCCGCGAGGATTCTCTTGCCCATCATGTGATTCCCGTCTCTTCTTCGAGGGGCACCTCGGCTTCGAGGTGCTGGTGGTCGACGCGATCGGGTCGCGTACTGCTCGGCGTGCAGACCGAGCGGTAAAAGTCTGTGTTCGCAACAAATCTGTTGTCAAACGTTTTCAATAACGGTTTCGAGGCCGTTATGCTTTCGAAACATGAGCCGTCGCCCCACGATCACGGATGTGGCCGCCGCCGCCGGCGTGTCGGTCGCGACCGTGTCGAAAGCGGTCAACGGCCGGTACGGCGTCGCGAGCGAGACCGTCGATCGCGTGCTCGCGGTCGTCGCTGAGCTCGGGTACGAATCGAGCCTGATCGCGAGCAGCATGCGCTCCCGCACCACGGGGGTCATCGGCGTGCTGGTCGCGGATTTCGAGCCGTTCAGCGCCGAGATCCTCAAGGGCGTCGGCCAGGCGCTGCGCGACACCCGCTACGACCTGCTCGCCTACTCCGGCTCTCACGGTGCGGCCGAGGGGTGGGAGCGGCGTTCGCTGTCACGGCTCAGCGGCACGCTCATCGACGGCGCGATCATGGTGACCCCGACGGTGGTGAACGTCGGCGCCGAGGTCCCGGTCGTCGCGATCGACCCGCACACCGGGCCGGCCGATCTGCCGACGGTGGAGTGCGACAGCTACGGCGGCGCGCTGCTGGCGACGAGGCACCTCATCGATCTCGGTCACTCCCGCATCGGCTTCATCGCGGGCCGGCGCGACCTGCGATCCTCGATCGCCCGCGACGCCGGGTACCGGCGCGCGCTGACCGACGCCGGCATCCCCGTCGATCCGGGTCTGGTGGGGTCGGGCAGCTACCGGCAGGATGCCGTGCGGGTGGCGGCCCTCGAGATGCTCCGGCGCCCCGATCGGCCCACCGCCATCTTCGCGGCCAACGACATCTCGGCGCTGGAGATCGTCCGGGTCGCGGACGAGCTGGGGCTGGACGTGCCGCGCGAGCTGTCGGTGATCGGGTTCGACGATGTGCCGGAGGCGGCCAAGGCGACCCCGGCACTGTCGACCGTGCGCCAGCCCATGCAGAAGCTCGGCGCAGAGGCGGCCGGGCTCCTCCTCACGCTCATGCAGGGCGACAAGCCCGCGGCGACGCACATCACGCTGCCGACCCGGCTCGTCCCGCGGGAGACGACGGCCCCGCCGGCGTGACCGCGACGCGCGGGTTCAGCCCAGCGCTGCGCCCGACGGGTCTCTCAGCAGCTCTCCGAAAGCCGCCTCGGCGGCGCCGATGAGCAGCCGATCCTCCGCGAGCGCCGCCGGCCGGATCTCGAAGTCCTCGCCGTTGGCGTGCATGGTCTGCGCGGCGACCGCCTCGGTCAGCCCTTCGAGGTCGTCGGCCGCGAGCATCGCGAGGAATCCGCCGAGGACCACGACGGAGGGGTTGAGCACGTTGACCGCGTTCGCCAGAGCGGTCGCGAGGATGCGGCGCTGCCGGGCGATCTCGGCGCGGACCTCGGCGGTGTCGGTCGTGCGCAGCATGAGGGCGAGGGCGGGCTCGTCGACGTTGTCCCGTCCGAGGATCCCGAGCAGGCGTGCGCGACTCACCTCGTCCTCGAGGACGCCGTCGTCGGCCCGCCGGTCGTCGGTGGACGCGATGCCCGGGCGATTCTGGCCGAACTCGCCGGAGTAGCCGGAGGCGCCGCCGACCGGCATCCCCTGCACGATGAGGCCGCCGCCGATGCCGCTGGCGCCGCCGTTGAGGTAGACCACGTCGTCGCAGCCGCGCGCGGCGCCGAACAGGTGCTCGGCGACGACGCCCAGCGCCGCGTCGTTGCCGACGGCGGTCGGCAGACCCGTCGCGGCCTCGACGAGTTCGCGCAGCGCGGTGTCGGTCCATCGCAGGTGGGGGGCGTCGCGCACCAGGCCGTCCGACGCGCGCACCAGACCCGGCACCGCGATGCCGATCCCGGCGATCGCCGCGTCGGCGAGCTCGTCGGCGCGCCACGCCGCGACGCGCTCGCCGATGAGCTCGGCGGTGCGCTCGGGGCCGATGAGGCCGGTCATCTCGATGCGCTCGCGCAGCCGCACGGTGCGGTCGAGCCCGACGACGGCGAGCGTGAGCGCGTCGATCTCGGGGTTGACCGCGATCGCCACGACGCGGGGGTGGGCGCTCACCAGCGGCGACGGCCGGCCGACGCGCCGGCTGGGATCCGGCGCGCGTTCCTCGACCACGCCGAGCGTCACCAGGTCGCCGACGAGATCGGCGATGGTCGAGCGGTTCAGCCCGGTGGCGCCCGTCAGCGTCGCGCGCGAGACCGGGCCGTCGAGGTGGACGAGTCGCAGGATCCGGGACAGGTTCGCTTGGCGGCTGCCCACGGGCTCGTTCATACCCTCACTGTAGAGGGACCCGGGAGCGGCTCGGTGCGGGCTGGACGCGGCATCCGTTCTGGTATACGTTGTCGGCAGCAACAATTCTCGCGAAGGAGCGTCATGCCCACCCCCACCCGCGCCGACAAGTTCTCGTTCGGCCTCTGGACCATCGGCTACAACGGCACCGACCCGTTCGGTGGGCCCACCCGCAACCACCTCGACGTCGTGCACGCCGTCGAGAAGCTCGCCGAGCTCGGCGCCTACGGCCTCACGTTCCACGATGACGACCTGTTCGCCTTCGGGTCGACCGATGCCGAGCGCCAGACGCAGATCGACCGCCTCAAGGGCGCGCTCGCCGACACCGGCCTCATCGTGCCGATGGTCACCACCAACCTCTTCTCGGCCCCCGTCTTCAAGGACGGCGGCTTCACCTCCAACGACCGCGACGTGCGCCGGTTCGCGCTGCGCAAGGTCTTCCGCCAGCTCGACCTCGGCGCAGAGCTCGGCGCCAAGACGTTCGTCATGTGGGGCGGCCGCGAGGGCGCCGAGTACGACTCGGCAAAAGACATCCGCGCCGCTCTCGAGCGCTACCGCGAGGCCGTGAACCTCCTCGGCGACTACGTCACCGACAAGGGCTACGACATCCGCTTCGCGATCGAGCCGAAGCCCAACGAGCCCCGCGGCGACATCCTGCTGCCGACGCTCGGCCACGCGATCGCGTTCATCGACTCGCTCGAGCGCCCCGAGCTCGTCGGCCTCAACCCCGAGGTCGGCCACGAGCAGATGGCGGGCCTGAACTTCGCCGCCGGCATCGCGCAGGCGCTGTACCACGGCAAGCTCTTCCACATCGACCTCAACGGTCAGCGCGGCATCAAGTACGACCAGGACCTGGTGTTCGGCCACGGCGACCTGCACAACGCGTTCGCCCTCGTCGACCTCCTCGAGAACGGCGGCCCCGGCGGCGTGCCGGCCTACGACGGCCCGCGCCACTTCGACTACAAGCCGAGCCGCACCGAGGACGAGGCCGGCGTCTGGGACTCGGCCGCCGCGAACATGCGCACCTACCTGCTGCTCAAGGAGCGCGCCGCGGCCTTCCGCGCCGACCCCGAGGTGCAGGAGGCGCTCGCGGCCGCCAAGGTCGACGAGCTCTCGACCCCGACGCTGAACCCGGGCGAGTCGTACGACGACCTCCTCGCCGACCGCTCCGCCTACGAGGACTTCGACACCGACGCATACCTCGGCGGCAAGGGCTTCGGCTTCGTGCGCCTGCAGCAGCTGGCCACCGAGCACCTGCTCGGCGCCCGCGGCTGACGCGCGGCCGGCAGGAATCGACTCGCCGGGACACGCCGGGAAGGGATCGCACCTTCCCGGCGTGTCCTGGCACTCGCGGGACCCGCGATGAACAGCACTCGAAGTGGAGGAGGGCGCATGGCGCTCGTCATGGGGGTCGACTCGTCGACGCAGTCGTGCAAGGTCGTGATCGCGGATGCCGCGACCGGCGCCGTGGTCCGCCAGGGGCGCGCTCCGCACCCCGAGGGGACGGCCGTCGATCCGGAGGCGTGGTGGACGGCGCTGCAGGCCGCGATCGCGGATGCCGGCGGCATCGACGACGTCCAGGCATGGGCGATCGGCGGGCAGCAGCACGGCATGGTCGCGCTCGATGCCGACGGCCGTGTGGTCCGTGACGCGCTGCTGTGGAACGACACCCGCTCGGCGCAGGCCGCGGCCGACCTCACCGCCGAGTTCGGCGCCGATGAGCTCGCCCGACGGACGGGCCTGGTGCCCGTGGCATCCTTCACGATCACCAAGCTCCGGTGGCTGCGCGACGCCGAACCGGGCAACGCGGCACGCGTCGCGGCCATCGCGCTGCCGCACGACTGGCTCACGTGGCGGCTGCGCGGGTTCGGACCCGAAGACGTCTCTTCCCGCGGTCCCGTGCTCGACGAGCTCGTCACCGACCGGTCGGACGCCTCGGGCACCGGCTATTGGGATCCCGCCACCGGGGGCTACGACCGGGAGCTGCTCATCGCCGCGCTCGGCCATGACGCGGTGCTGCCGCGCGTGCTCGGGCCGGACGAGTGGGTGACGGATGCCGCCGGCCGCCGCGTCGGCGGCGGCGCCGGCGACAACGCGGGCGCGGCCCTCGGGCTCGGCGCCGGTCCCGGAGACGTGGTCGTGTCGATCGGCACGAGCGGCACCGTGTTCGCGGTCAGCGCGGAGCGCACGATCGACCCCACCGGCACGGTGGCCGGGTTCGCGGACTGCACCGGACGGTTCCTGCCGCTGGTGGCCACGCTCAACGCGGCGCGCGTGCTCGACGCGATCGCGCGCGTGCTGGGCGTGGACCATGCGGAGCTCTCGCGGCTCGCGCTGGCCGCACAGCCGGGGGCGGCGGGCCTCACGCTGGTGCCCTACTTCGAGGGCGAGCGCACCCCCAACCTGCCCGACGCGACGGCCTCGCTGACGGGCATGACGCTCGCCTCGTCCACGCGCGAGAACCTCGCGCGCGCCGCCGTCGAGGGCATGCTCTCGGGCCTGGCGGCGGGACTCGAGGCGCTGCGCGGTCTGGGCGTGCCGCTGGATCGTGCGCTGCTCATCGGCGGCGGCGCGCAGTCCGCGGCGGTGCGCGAGATCGCGCCGCTGGTGCTCGGGCTGCCGGTGGAGGTGCCCGAGCCGGGGGAGTACGTGGCGGTCGGCGCCGCACGCCAGGCGGCCCAGATCCTCGCGTCCTGAGGCGACTGCCGGGACTCGGCGATGTATCGGGCGGGGCGGCATCCGCTTCTTCTGTGTATGGACGCTGCGACGCTCGCCGGCACGGTCTCGACCGTGCTCTTCGCCGCGGCCAACCTGCCGATGGTGATCAAGGCCGTGCGCTCGGGCGACCTGAGTTCGTACAGCCTCAGCGCGCTCGCGCTGGGCAACATCGGGAACCTCGTCTACACGGTCTACGTGGTCAGCCTCCCGTTCGGGCCGATCTGGGTGCTGCACGCCTTCTACCTCGCGACGATGGCGATCATGCTCGTGCTGTACGCGCTGTCGGTGCGTGCGCGGCGCCGCACTCGCGGTGAGCAGCCGGCCAAGAGGCCCCGCCGCGCTCGAGCCGGCTGAGGCCGCTACCCTTCGCGGGTCGTGGCGGCGAGAATGGGCGGATGCCGCAGGCCGACGCAGACGCAGAGCTCGACGCCATCGCCTCCGAGTTGTACGTGCTGCCGCCGTCGGAGTTCACGGCGGCGCGCAACGCGCGTGCGGGACTGGCCGCACCCCCGCTCGCCCAGCGGCTGCGCGCCCTGCGCAAGCCGACCGTCGCCGCGTGGGCGGTGAACCTGCTGGCCCATGACGGGCAGCTGTCCGAGGCGGTCGAGCTGTCGGCGGCGCTGCGCGAGGCGCAGGACGACCTCGATGCCGCGGAGTTGGGGCGTCTGGGCCGCCAGCGACGACAGCTGGTGGCGGCCCTCGCGGCACAGGCGGTCGGTCTGGCTGAGGGGGCCGGAGGCAGCGTCGCCGCCCCCGCCCGCGACGACGTCGAGAAGACGATCAACGCGGCGGTGATGGATGCCGCGGCCGCGGCCGCCGTCCTCACCGGGCGGCTCGTGAAGCCCCTGGAGGCCGGCGACATCGAACCCGCCGCGCTGGCCGACGCGGTCGGCGGATCGGTGCCGGGCGTCGTCGAGGCGCCGCCACGCGACGACCTCGCGGAGCGGCGGGCCCGCAAGTCGGCGGAGAAGGCGGCGCGGGACGCGGAGCGGCTCGCGAACGAGGCCGAGCGCGAGCTCGCGCGCGTCGAGGCCCGGCGTGCGAAGGCGCAGGAGCGCGTCGACCACGTCCGCGAGCGGATCGGCGATCTGCGGCGCGACCTCGCGGCGCTCGAGGCCGACGAGGAGGCCGCCGCCGGCAAGCTGGCCGGCGTCGAACGCGAGCACGCGGACGCGACGGCGAAGGCACGCGCCGCCGCCCAGGACTCCGACCGGGCCCGGCGCACGCTCGACGAGCTCTGACCGCGGCTGCGCAGAGGCGCGGCATCCTCGGTTCACAGGACTCTCGTAGGCCGCACGCCTAGCGTGAATCGCATGGCGACTCCCGCACCTCTGGTGCCCGCGACGACGTCCGAACCCGGCGAGATCACCGTCTCCGCCGCGGAACTGCGGGAACTCCGCGACGAGCTGCAGCGATTCCTCATGGAGTACCGCTTCGGCCTGCAGGAGGTCGAGACGAAGATCGACATCCTGCGCGACGAGTTCCTGCTGACGCACGACTACAACCCGATCGAGCACGTGTCGAGCCGCGTGAAGTCGCCCGACAGCCTGGTGGAGAAGGTGCAGCGCAAGGGCATCGACGGCGACTTCGCCTCGATCCGCCGGCGCATCACCGACATCGCCGGCATCCGCATCACGTGCAGCTTCGTCGCCGACGTGTACCGCCTGTTCGACCTGCTCACCGCGCAGGACGACGTGCGCGTCATCCAGGTGAAGGACTACATCGCCGACCCGAAGCCGAACGGCTACAAGAGCCTGCATGCGATCGTCGCGGTGCCGGTGTTCCTGTCGACCGGTCGCATCGAGGTGCCCGTCGAGGTGCAGTTCCGCACCATCGCGATGGACTTCTGGGCCAGCCTCGAGCACAAGATCTACTACAAGTACGCCACGCGGGTGCCCGACGAGCTGCTGGCGAGCCTGAAGGATGCCGCCGACACCGCCGCCGAGCTCGACGAGCGCATGGAGCGGCTGCACCGGCAGATCCGCGGCGGCGGCTCCGGGTCGCTCAGCGGGGGAGCGCACCACATCGTGAACACGCCGGTCACCGTCCGGGAGATCTCTGCTGCGCCGACGGCGACGGATGCCGCGACAGCGCGCGACGACGACTCCGAGCCGCGTCCGGTCTGAGCAGGGCGCCGGGGTCCCGGCGGAGGGTCACCCGCCGAGGACGGCGGCGGCGCTGTCGAGGTAGTCCTCGGGGTCGCGCGGTCCGAAGACCGCGGTGTTGGCGATGTAGCCCTGCGCGAGGGCGGCGATCGTGCGGGCGGTGCCGGCCGCGAGCGCCTCGGCGGCGGCGGGTGAGGCGGCGTGCGCGCGCGCCCAGGGCAGGACGGCCGACGACAGGCCCGCGAGCAGGTGTCCGGCGGTCTCGACCAGCTGCGCGTGCATCTCGGCGTCGGTGAGCGCCTCGCCCCAGAACTGCACCACGACCGAGGGCGGCAGCCCGGTCGAGCTCAGGGCCGTCAGCACTCCCGCGAGCGTCTGGCGCGGTGCCACCACGTCGCCCCGGTGGCCGCCCGCCTCGAGCTCGTCGATGCGCGGGAACAGGAACCTGCCGACGATGTAGCGGGCCAGCTCGGCCTTGTTCGTGAAGTGCGAGTAGATCGCGCCGGTGGACAGGCCGGACTCCTCGACGATGTCGGCGATGGACGTGTCGTGCACGCCCTTGCGCTCGAGACACCGGAGCGCGGCACGGGCGATCTCGTCACGGCGTGCCTCGCGATACTCCTTCGACACCTTGGGCATGGAAACAGAATAGTGGTTCTGTTATTCTCGCAACCAGAACACTCATTCTTTTTTAGGAGGACGCGATGAGCATTCGTCGCGAAGAGGCATCCGCCCGGCCCACCCGGTGGGGCGTCGCCGCGATGTTCGGGCTGATCGGCTCGATCGTCGTCGCCATCGTCGTGATGGCGTTCGTCTGGCCCGCCGCCACGTCGCAGCCCCAGAACCTGCCCGTCGGCATCTCCGGCCCCGCCGAGGCGGTGTCGGCCGTCGAGGACAAGCTCGCCGAGCAGGACCCCGCACCGTTCGACCTGCACGAGGTCGGCTCGCGCGACGACGCCGTGGAGCAGATCCAGACCCGTCAGCTGTACGGTGCGATCCTCCTCGGCGAGAAGCCCGAGGTGCTGATCGCGACCGCCGCGAGCCCGGCCGCGGCCGCCGCACTGCGGGGCGTCGCCACCCAGCTGCAGCTGCAGATCGACGGCGCCGCGCAGACGGCGCTGACCGACCAGCTCACCGCGATCGTGGGTGCGCTGGCGTCCGGGCAGATGCCGCAACTGCCGGATGCCGCCGCCTCCGGTGCGCCGCCGCAGGTCCCCACCGTCGAGGTCACCGACCTGGTGCCCCTCGCCGAGGGCGATGCCACCGGCGCCGGGCTCGCGGCATCCGTCTTCCCGCTCGTGCTGGGCGGCATGATCGGCGGTATCCTGCTCACCCTGCTGGTGCAGGGCGTCGTGCGGCGACTGGTCGGACTGGTCGTGTTCGGCATCGCCGCCGGCGCGCTCATCACCCTCGTGATGCAGACGTGGTTCGGCATCCTGCAGGGGGACTGGCTGCTCAACGCCACCGTGATCGGACTGGGCGTGACGGCGACGTCCGCCTTCATCGTCGGGCTCGCGGCGCTGATGGGCCCTCCCGGGATCGCCGTGGCCGCGATCGTCACGATGCTCATCGCCAACCCGATGGCGGGCGCCGCCGCACCGCCGCAGTTCCTCCCCGCGCCGTGGGGCGCGGTCGGCCAGTGGTTCGTGCCGGGCGCCTCGGCGACGCTGCTGCGATCGACGGCGTACTTCCCGGATGCCGCGACCGCGACGCAGTGGCTCATCCTCGGCGCGTGGGCGGTGGGAGGTGTGATCCTCGCCCTCATCGGCCATCGCCGTACCCGGGCCGAGCTCACCCCGCCCGCCGAGCAGCTCGAGGCCTGACCGCGCGGGGGCTCCGCCCTGACCGTGGAACCCCCGCCTCGCTAGTCTGTCGGGGTGGAACCTCCTCACCCGTTGACGTTGCTGCTGGTCCCGCTCCTGGCGGTGCTGGCACCGTTGCTGGCGCGCGGTCTCGGGCGCTGGGTGCGCGTGCCGGTGGTGGTCTTCGAGCTCGTGCTCGGCATCCTGATCGGTCCCGCGGTACTGGGCTGGGCGGCTCCCGCGGCCTTCGTCGAGACGCTGTCCGACTTCGGCCTGGCGATGCTGTTCTTCGTCGCAGGAACCGAGATCCAGTTCTCGTCGTTCCGCGGCCGGCTGGGACGACGCGCCTCGCTGGGCTGGCTCATCAGCCTCGCCGCGGGCATCGCCGCCGGATTCCTGCTGGCGCCGGGCGAGGCGGCGGTCGTGATCGGCGTCGCGCTGTGCTCCACCGCGCTCGGCACGCTGCTGCCGATCCTGCGCGACGCCGGCGAGCTGCCCACGCCGTTCGGGCAGGCCGTGTCGGCGATCGGCGCCGTGGGCGAGTTCGGGCCCCTCATCGCGATCTCGATCTTCCTCGGCGGGCGGGAGCCCGGCCTGTCGACCATCGTGCTGGCGGTCTTCGCGCTCGTCGCGGGACTGGCCATCTGGCTCGCGTTCAAACTGCCGCGCGGTGCGATGCACGCGTTCGTGAGCTCGACACTGCACACGTCGGGGCAGTTCGCGGTGCGCGTGGTGTTCCTGATCCTGTGCGCCCTCATCGCGCTGAGCATCGTGCTGGACCTCGACATGCTGCTGGGCGCGTTCGCCGCCGGCGTCATCTGGCGCCTGATCATGCGGGACGCATCCGAGGCCGATCGAGAAGCGGTCGAGAGCAAGATCGAGGGCGTCGCCTTCGGCTTCCTGGTGCCGGTCTTCTTCATCTACACCGGCATCACGTTCGACCTGGAGTCGCTGCTGGAGCAGCCCGCGCTGTTCCTGCTGCTGCCGGTGGGCCTGGTGGGCCTGCTCGTCGTACGGGGGATTCCGTCGATGCTCGCCGCACCCGAAGGATCGTCGCGGCGCGAGAAGTTCTCCATCGCCCTGCTGGGCGCCACCGGACTGCCGATCATCGTCGCCGTCACCGGGATCGGTGTCGACGAAGGCATCCTCACCTCCGTCCAGCAGTCGGTGCTCGTGGCGACCGGCATGCTGTCGGTGCTCCTGTTCCCGCTCATCGGCATGTCGCTGCGCGGCGAACGCGTCCGCGGCGACGAGCTCCAGGACGACATGGCGTGAGCGCGCTCGAACTGTTCGACGCCGCGCGCGGGCGGCTGGCCGGCGCGCCGCGCGAGGCCCTCGGCGAGGTGGTCGTGCCCCGGCGGGTGCTGGGCATCGCGCGCGCCCCGCGCATCGAACCGCGTGGCACGGCCTGGCACCTCGGCGTGCTGCTGCTCACCGACGACGCGGTGCTCGCCACGGGCGACGTGATCCGTGCCCGCCAGGAGGCCCGCCGCGGCTACACCGCCGAGTCCCAGCGCCATCGGGCCGAACTGGCCGCCGCGGCTCGCCGTGGCGGCTTCGCCGAGGGCGAGGCGGTCCACATCGGCTGGCGGATGCTGCAGCCCGCCGCTGTCGACGACGGGGAGGCATCCGGCCCTCTCGCTCTCGCCGGCGGGGTGCCCAGCGTGCGCTGGAGCGCCGCGGGCGGGCTCATGCCCCTCGAGGCCTATCTCGCCGAGCGCATCGCGCTGCTGCTCGAGCCCCCGGCGGGCGCCTGAGGGTCAGTCGGCGTCGGATCCGAAGCGCGCGGCGAACGCCTGCAGCAGCCGGGCCGGTTCGGTGACGGATGCCGCCAGCACCCGCCCCGCGATGGTGTCGTAATCCGAGGAGTCGAAGTAGCCGTCGTCGCGGTACACCGCCATGCGCTCGGTGAACGCCTTCGCCGTCGGCTCGGGGTGGAACTGGGTCGCATAGAGGCGGTCGCCGACGCGGTACGCCTGGACGCGGCATCCGTCGTTCCTGGCGAGCAGCGTCGCACCGGGCGGGAGCTGTTCGGTGCCCTCCTTGTGCGCGGTGAGCGCGGTGAAGCGGTTCGCCAGCCCGCCGAAGACCGGGTCGGTCGCAGCCTCGGCGGTGAGCTCCACCGACACCGGGCCGGTGTCCTCGGGGAACGCCCGGCTCACCGTCCCGCCCAGGGTGCGGGTCGCGATGCCGATGCCGTAGCAGGTGAACAGGGCGGCCGGCCCGTCGCCGGATGCTGCGCGCTCGGCGATGCGGGCGAGGTCGGCCTCGAGGCGCCGCTGGGCGTCGGTCTTCGTCGACTCGGGGTCGGCGACGTTGAACGGGCTGCCGCCGACGAGGAACCCGGAGAACCGCTCGAACGCATCCTCAGGGAGCGGATCGCGCACCAGGTCGTGGTGCGCGAGGCGGCTCTCATCGAGGCGCATCGCCGTGCGGAACGACTCGTACTCGGCCGCCGCGGCGCCCTGCTGCGGGCGCACGCAGACATAGAGCAACGGCACGGTCGTCATGCCCGAATTCTAAATGCCCTCGTGGCGGTCGAGCGAGGTGCACGACATTCGCGGTATTCACCGCGTATTCGTGTATCAAACCCGCACTATCGCGCTCGGGCATGGTGTGGACAGAATGGGCGCTATGACGCAGGCTGGCGCCGAACCATCCGTCGACTCCGTGGAGCCGGCGCGATGGGAGCGTGCCGCCGCACTCTTCGTGCGGTGGCGCGAAGGGGACAGCCGTGCGATGGATGAGCTCGTCCGCCTGATGACGCCGCCCCTGTGGCACGTCGTGCGGGCGTACGGACTCGACCATGCGCTGGCACAGGACGTCGTGCAGACGACCTGGCTGACGCTCGTACGCCGTCACGAGACCATCAACGACCCCCTCGCGGTGTCGGGATGGCTCACGATGTGCGCCCGCCGCGAGGCGTGGCGGGTCGGCAAACAGCATCGGCGTGCCGATGCGACAGAGGCCGACACGCTCGAACCGCACCTTCCGGTCCACGAATCCGCCGAGCAGACCGCCGCCCAGGACGACGAGACCCGTCGCCTGTGGACAGCGGTCGCAACGCTCAACGACCGATGCCAGCGCTTGCTGCGGATCGTCGCGTTCGAGGACCGCCCCGATTATGCGCGTATCGCCGAAGACCTCGCGATGCCCATCGGATCGATCGGACCGACCCGCCAGCGCTGCCTTGCAAAGCTCCGCGCCGTTCTCGAGGGCGACGGATGGAGAGGTGACGACAATGGTGACTGAGGACTTCGCAGCCGACGCCGCGCTCTTCGCACGCATGCGCCGAATGTGGGAGGACGTCGATCCGATGCCGGCCGACCTGGTCGACCGTATGGTGGCCGCGGTCGCCGTCGAGGACCTCTCGCGCGAATACGCGCTGCTGACGCTGGTCGAGGGCTCCTTCGCCGCGGTGCGCGGCGAGACCGACACCGCGACGCTGCAGTTCAGCGACGGCACGACGAGCGTGCTGCTGCACGTGACGGCCACCGAAGGCGGCGGCCGCCGAGTGGACGGATGGGTGGATGCCTCGGCTCTCGCCATCCGGCTGATCCAGGACGACCGTGAGTGGTCGGCCGAACCGGGCGAGCACGGGCGCTTCGCCTTCGACGAGGTCACGCCAGGGGTGGCGCGACTTCGCCTGGTCGTGCGCGACGCCGAGGGCGAGCTGCGCGACTTCCAGACCCCGCAGTTCGAGGTCTGACAAAGCAGTTCGAGTACTGATCCGGATGCCGCGGCCTGGGGGCCGCGGCGCCGACGTGTGTGAGGAGAAGACATGACCGATATCCCACCGAGCGGATCCGACAGCGGGGGAGCCGGGCGGACCTTCGACTGGAAATCGCGGTACGACGCCGCGCGGGCGCGGGGCGTCCCGCTCGACCCGAGGACGGAGCCCGTTCCGAATGTCGACGCCTATCCGACCGCGTACGACTCCGACCACCTGATCATCACCGACGGCGGACGCATCCAGGAGGTGCTCGAAGTGCTGCGCGCCGCCGCCTCCGAGTTCGGCTGGGGGATCGAGCTGCAGCGCGTCAGCGGCGAGCCCGAGGACTTGGGCGCCGCCGTCGCGCGGGCGCGCGACGGACGCGACCGCTTCGATCTGCCGACGCTGTATCGCGTGCGCATCTTCCCGCAGCCGCGGCCCGACAGGGACGACGAGCCGGTGCCCCCGGTCGACGCGTGGCGCCTGCTGCAGCGGGTGCGTGCGCGGTTGGGGCGGGACTTCGTCGGCGCAGCGCTCGACCATGTGCTGAGCGTGGATCAGCTCGAGGTGAATCCGTTCGGCCGGACGAACCCGTTCGGCCGGACGAATCCCTTCGGCCGGACCAATCCCTTCGGCCGCACCAACGCGCCGGGCATCGAGAGCTATGCCGACCCGGGCAGCGGCGGGCGCCAGGTGGTCGGCTATGTGGGCGCCGCCCCGTTGCGGCGGAAGGAGCGCGGGCCCGGCCGGCGCGCCGTCGTGGCCGTGCTCGACACCGGGTGCGGCCATCACGACTGGCTCCCGGACGGGATCGTCAACCGCCACCCGGTCGTGGACGGGACGCCGGTCGGGCTCACGGATCCGAACACGGACCCGGAGGTCCACGGCGATCTGGTCGGACCGCTCGACGGCGGCATCGACGACGCCGCAGGCCACGGCACCTTCATCGCGGGGATCATCCGCCAGGTGGCGCCGGAGGCCGACATCATCTCGGTGCGGGTCGCCGACAGCCAGGGCACCGTGCTGGAGAGCCAGTTCATGGTCGCCGTGCGCAGCCTCGTGAAGTGGATGTCGCTCGAGGAGGGCGGACAGCCCATCGACGTGCTGAACCTGTCGCTCAGCTACTACCACGAGACGCCCGAGGACGAGCTGTTCGACCGCACGCTCAACGAGCTCCTCGTCGCCGCGCGCCGGCAGGGGTGCGTCGTGGTCTGCTCTGCGGGCAACGAAGCCACCGAGCGACCGGCCTTCCCCGCGGCGCTGTGGCAGTGGCCGGGGGCCGAGTTCATCGTCGACGACCCGGCGGACGCCGCTCCGCACCTGTCGGTCGGCGCGCTCAATCCGAACGGGACGATGGCGCTGTTCAGCAACATCGGACCCTGGGTGCGCACGTGCGCGCCGGGCGTGGCGGTGCTCAGCACGTCGCCGCCGTTCGTCGGGGGCGTCCAGTCCGGATCGCGCAACGATCGCGACGGGTTCCGGCGCGAGACCATCGACCCGGACGACTTCTCCGGAGGCTTCTCGCTGTGGAGCGGGACGTCGTTCGCGGCGCCGTTCGTCGCAGCGCTCTATGCGCGGTCACTGGACGAGGATCTCGCCGCCGGGGGCCTGACGACCCCCGCGGACCGCGTCGCCGCCGCGCAGAGCGCGGAGGGCCCGATCGAGCAGGAGCTGATGCTGATGGGCCCGCGCCGGGTCTGAGCGGGGCGGCCGAGGCGACCGGCCGTCGGGATCGTGTCCCGGCGCAGCATCGCCTCGGCCGCCGCGGCACGCCAAGATGGGACCGTGCCACGCTCCGCCGAAGCCCTTCACCGCATCGCGGTCGATCGCGCGAACCGTGGCCTGTACGCCGAAGCCAGGCGACGACTTGCGCAAGCGGCGGAGCTCACCGACGATCCGGACCTCCTCGGACGGATCGCGGGAACCCAGGCTTACGCCCTCGCGCGGACGGGAGACCTGGCGCGCGCGATGACAGTGTGCCGGACGGCGATGGAGAACCCTCGTCTGGGCGCGCACACCGTCGCCGTCCTCGCGGGTCAGATGGGCGCGCTCGCTGAGCAGGCCGGCGATCTCGATGAGGCCGAGCGGTGGCTGACGAGGGGTGTCGAGGGCCTCGACAGCGACGACGAGGCCCGCGCGAACCTGCTCATGAACAGAAGCCTGATCAACATGCGACGCCGGGCCCTCGCCAGCGCGTCGCGCGATGTGGCGCAGGCGCGGGGCATCTTCGCCGGCCTCGAGATGCCCATCGCCGAAGCGCAGGCACGGCACAACGAGGGCTACATCGCGCTGCTCGAAGGCGATCTCGTCAGCGCGAATCAGTCCATGCTGAGCGCGCGGGGGACGCTCGCCCACACATCGGCCGTCATCGCGGCCATCTGCGATCTGGACCGAGCCGAAGTGCTGCGCGACGCCGGTCTCACCACCGAGGCGGAGGAGATCCTCCGGCGGGTCGCGTCGACCTTCGGCAGGCACCGGATGCCGCAGTCCCGAGCGGAGGCCGAGTTCCAGCTCGCCTGCTCGCTGCTGACCCACGACGCCGGACGTGCGCGCGTGACGGCGCGGATCGCCGCGGCCCGGTTCCGTGCCCTCGGCAACGAGACCTGGGCGGCCCGGGCGGAGGGCGTCGGCCTGCGTGCGGACCTCGTCGATCACACCGCGGGCAACCGCGGCGCGCACGGGCCGCGGCGAAGGCGTCGCGCTCCGGAGCGCGAGGCCGTGGACGCGGTCGCGACGCGGCTGGCTGAGCGGGGATTCGGCAACGAGGCCGCCGCGGTGCGGATGTCTCGCATCCTGGCCGAGACCCGACGCGATCCGGACGCCGACCGGACGCCGATCCGCGTCCCGTCGTCAGCGTCGATGGAGGTGCGGCTGCTGGCGCACGAGGCGCGCGCAGCGCGCGCGGCGGCCGCCGGTCGGCATGCCCTGGCGCGGCGGAGCGCGGCGGCGGGGCTCGACCTGCTCGCGCGGTGGCAGGAGTCGTTCGGAAGCCTCGACCTGCAGTCCGCGATCGCGATGCACGGCGGTGGGCTGATCTACGCCGGTCTCGATTCCGCGCTGCGATCCGGGCGCCCCGACGTGGTGTTCGAGTGGTCGGAGCGCGCTCGCCACCTGAGCCAGCAGATCGTCCCGCTGCGCCCGCCCCCGGACCCTGCCGTTGCGGAGGACATGGCTGAGATCCGCATGCTCCGTGCCGACGATCCGGCCTGGCTGTCCAATCCGCGGGTCGCCGAGCTGCGCGACCGCGCGCGCCAGCGGCAGTGGTCGGGGACGGGAACCGCCGCAGTCGAGCAGCGCGCGGACCTGGAGGAGATCCGGGCGAGCCTCGACGCCGAGACCGCGCTGATCGCCTTCGTGTACTCCCGCGACGCCCTGTCCGCCCTCGTCGTGACGGCCGAGCGCACCTGGCTGCGCCCGATCCCCCGATGGGAGGACGTCCGGCTCTCGTTCCGGGGCCTGCGCGCCGACCTCGACATGGCCGCATCCGTGCGGGGCTCGATGGGGGAGATCGTCCGCCGCTCCCTCGCGGAGCGGCTCGCCGTCGTGTCGGACGGGCTGCTCGCCGATCTGCCGGCACTGACGGACGCCCGCAGGCTCGTCATCACCGCGCCCGGTGTCCTGAGCGGCGTGCCCTGGGCGATGCTGCCGGCGCTTCGCGGGCGCGTGTTCACGCTGGCCGCGTCGGCGACGCGGTGGGCTCACAGCAGGGGAGGCGAGCGCCGGACGGCGGGGATCGCCGGCTTCGCGGCCGGACCTCGTGTGCCGCGGGCGACGGAGGAGATCGAGGCGGCTTCGCGCGCCTGGCGCAAGCCTGTCCTGTTGCGCGGGCCGGAGGCCTCGGTCGCGCGCGTCACCGAGATCGCCTCCAGCGCGGACGTCCTGCATGTGGCGGCGCACGGGCGCCACGCGGTGGACAACCCGATGTTCTCCGGCCTCGAACTCGCCGATGGGGCGTTGTTCGGCTACGACATCGACGTGATCGCTCAGGTGCCCGACACCGTGGTCCTGTCGGCGTGCGAGGTGGGGCGCTCCTCCGTCCGGTGGGGCGAGGAGGCCGTGGGCATGACGCGCGTGTGGCTCCATGCCGGCGCACGCTGCGTCGTCGCAGCCCCCGTGGTCGTCGCCGACGACGACGCGTGCGAGCTGCTGGCGGCGATGCACGAGGACCTCGCAGCGGGTGCCGAACCGTCCGTCGCGCTGGCAGCGGCATCCGACCGCACCGGCATCGTCGCCCCTTTCCAGGTGCACGGCGCCGGCTTCTGAGAATTTCTCGCCGTCGCGTGTATCAGGGGTGATGTTGCGGACTCCTGGTCACTGGAACGGTTCGCGCAAGCCGGCGGGGGGTCGGGGAGCGCGGCGGGAGGTCGACTCGGGGGACGCAAATCGGGTTGCGGGCCTTCCACGCCGGTCCGTGAGGGGTGCTGCACTGGGGACTGGGGCGGCACCCCTCGTATTCGCGCCCGGACTCGTCCTCGCGGCCGTCAGCCGCGGGACGAGTTCGCGGTGCGGCCTCGTACGATCCCGATGAACACGTCGACCGCCGGGGTCGTGCGCTCGGCGCTCCAGGCGAGGGCGACGGTGGATGTCGGCCCGTGGAGCAGCGGCCGGTGCTCGACGTCCTTGCGGTGGTGCAGGCGAGCGAGCGACATCGGCACCACGACGATGCCGACGCCGGCGGCCACCGTGGCGATCGCCTCGGCGGTGTCGGCCGGGGGCGCGAAGCGCGGCGCCTCGGTGCCGGGGAGTGGACCCCACCGCCCCGAGGCTCCGGGCGCCGCGCCGGCGGCGTCTGGAGAGGGCGGACGGAGGATGCCGAGCACGTCGTCCGCCGGGACGATGAGCACCTCGCCCGCAAGGTCGGCGGTGTCCAGCTCCTCGGCGGCGGTGAGGTGGGAGTCGCGCGAGCAGACCACGACCGGCACCTCGTCGTAGAGCGGAATGACGTGCAGCCCGTCCTTGTCCAGCGGCAGGCGCACGAGGGCAGCGTCGACGTCTCCGTCGACGAGCGCGCGGCGCTGATCGGCGACCTCCAGCGGCACGAGCTCGAGTGCGGTCCGCGGCATCCGCGTCTTCCACGTGTCGATCCATTTGCCGGGTGTGGCACCCGGGATCGCGCCGAGGAGGAAGGTCGCGGGCACCGGCGGCTCGACGGGCGCCGGCGCGGGTGGGCGCTGCTGCGCCGGCTTCGGCTTGCGCTGCTGCGCCGGCTTCGGCTTGCCCTTGCCTGCGGAGCCGGAGCCGCCGGCTGGACGCCGTGACGAGGCATCCCTTCCCCGCGCGCTTCCGCGCGACCCGCCTTTCGCCATACCGTTCAGCGTAGCCGTGGCGCTATCGTTCGCTCATGGTGGCGATTCTCGCAGTGGTCTTCGCGGCGCTGGCGGCGCTGCTGCACGTCTACATCTTCGTGATGGAGAGCGTGCAGTGGACGCAGCCGAAGATCTGGAAGCGGTTCGGCGTCGCCGACCAGGCCGCCGCCGAGATCACCAAGCCGATGGCGTACAACCAGGGGTTCTACAACCTGTTCCTCGCGATCGGCGCGGTGATCGGCATCGTGCTGTTCTTCGCGGGGTCGGATGCCGTATCCGTGCGCGCCGCGGGACTGGCCCTGGTGCTGTTCGCGCTGGGCTCGATGGTCGCGGCGGCGCTCGTGCTGCTCACGACGGGGCTGAAGTACCTGCGTCCGGCGGCGATCCAGGGCACGCTGCCGCTGATCGGGTTCGTGCTGTTCCTGTTCGCCTGAGGCCTCAGTCGCACGCGCTCCACTGACCGGCGCCCGACGCGGCCGCAGTCGACTCCAGGGAGCGCAGCAGCGACTCCTGCGCGCGGTTCGGTGAATAGACCTCGACCCGTGCGTCGCCCTGCGCGACCAGCTCGCCGTTGACGAAGCGCCCGTCGGGGGTCCACACGTACAGCAGGGTGCGGCCGTACCGGTCGTGCACCTCCGCGTCGGGAGCCACCCAGATCGTCGACCCCACCGGGGCGAGGGACGCCAGCTTCGCGGTGGCCTCGGCCCCCCAGCAGTCCAGCGCGGGCGCGATCTCGGGGGTGTCGATGCCGAGCAGACGGACGCGCGTGGACTCGAGGTCCTCGACGACCGTGTTCGGCGCGGCGACGTGCGCGCGCAGCGTGTCGCCGTCGTGCACGCTCTCGACGGTCATCTCGAACGCTCCGGCAGGGATGCCGGGCATCGTCGGCGCCGCGGTCGGCATGGCTGGGGCGATGTCGGCGCGCTCGTCGGTACGCCCGACGAACCACCACAAGACCGCGCCCGCGAGGACGAGCAGCAGGATGCCGATGAGGACGCGTCGGGTCACCTCGCGAGCCTATGGCCTGCCCGCGACGTGTCGCGGCGGGACCTCAGGCGGCCAGGCGCAGACCGCGCTTGTCGGTGGCGACGCGCTCGCCGTCGGCGATCGTCTCGTCGTCGCCGATGAGCGAACCCCCTGCGACGCGGGCGTCATGCCCCACCTGGGTGCGCACGCCGATCTTGGCGCGCGGTCCGATAGCGGCGCGCGGCCCGATGTGGGCGTGCGGTGCGATCTCGGCGTCCGGCCCGATGACGGCATCCGTCTCGACCCACACGCCGCGGCCGACGTGCGCGCCTGCGGCGATCTGCACGCCCGGTTCGACATACGCCCCCGCCTCGACGACGGCGCTGGGGTGCACCTTCGCTCCGTGCGCGATGAGGCCACGACCGTTGACGTGCTTGCGGTAACGCAGCGTCTCGCCGTGGTCGTTCTCGATGTCGATGTAGTTCTTGCCCACGTTCCCCTCCTGGAGCAGCACATGGTGCTGAGTATCAGGACAACGTGTACTGAGGCCCTGATATTCCCCGGCTCGGAACGATTCGGCGACGGAACGGTGAAGGCCCCGTCTCCGGTCGGAGACGGGGCCTTCAGAGGTGTCGGATCAGCGCGCGACGTACTCGTCGGCCGCCGACAACGCGCGGTCGATCACGTCGAGGCCGCGCAGCAGCTCGTCCTCGGTGATGACCAGCGGCGGGGCCACGTGCACGCGGTTGAAGTGCGTGAAGGGCCACACGCCGTCGCGCTTGCACGCCGCGGCGACCGCGGCGATGGGAGCGGCATCCGCCCCCGCGGCGTTGAACGGGACGAGCTGCTCGCGGGTGTCGCGGTCCTTGACCAGCTCGATCGCCCAGAACAGACCCATGCCCCGCACGTCGCCCACGGAGGGGTGACGCGACGCCATCTCGCGCAGGCGGGGTTCGACGACGCGCGTGCCGAGGTCGCGGACCCGCTCGAGGATGCCGTCGCGCTCGAACACCTCGAACGTCGCGACACCGGCCGCGCACGCCAGCGGGTGGCCCGAGTACGTGAGGCCGCCCGGGAACGAGACGGTGTCGAAGTGCGACGCGATGCGCTCGGAGATCACGACGCCGCCCAGCGGCACATAGCCCGAGTTCACGCCCTTCGCGAAGGTGATGAGGTCGGGCTGCACGTCGAACGCCTGGAAGGCGAACCACTCGCCCACGCGGCCGAAGCCCACCATGACCTCGTCGGCGATGTAGACGATGCCGTACTTGTCGCAGAGCGCCCGCACACCGGCCAGGTAGCCCGGCGGGGGCACCAGGACGCCGTTGGTGCCGACGATCGTCTCGATGATGATCGCCGCGATCGTCGACGCGCCCTCGAGGACGATGGTCTGCTCGAGGTGCTCGAGCGCACGCTGCGTCTCCTCCTCGGCGCTGGACGAGTGGAACGCCGACCGGTACGGGTACGGGCCGAAGAACTTCGCGGTCGAGCCGTCGGCCGGCTCGTTCGGCCAGCGGCGCGGGTCGCCGGTCAGCGAGATCGCGGTGGTGGTGTTGCCGTGATAGCTGCGGTACATCGACAGCACCTTGCGGCGGCCGGTCACCAGACGCGCCATGCGCACCGCGTTCTCGTTCGCGTCGGCGCCGCCGTTGGTGAAGAACACCTTCTCGAAGCCGTCGCCGGCGACCTCGGCGATGCGGCGGGCGAGCTCGCCGCGCACGTCGTTGGCCATCGAGGGCTGGATCGTCGCGAAACGGCCGGCCTGGCGCTGGATCGCCTCGACGAGGTCGGGGTGCTGGTGGCCGAGGTTGAGGTTCACCAGCTGCGAGCTGAAGTCGAGGTAGGCGTTGCCGGAGTAGTCCCAGAACGTCGAGCCCTCGCCCGCGGCGATCGGCAGCGGGTCGATGAGCGCCTGCGCGCTCCACGAGTGGAAGACGTGGCCGCGGTCGTCGGCGCGCACCTGCGCGTCGGCGTCGAGGTCGGGAAGGGCGCGGCGGTCGCCGGCGGGGTCGGTGTACGCGGCGGCCTGCGCGAGCGTGTCGGTCATGTGAGTCCTTCGGATCCGGATGCCGGTGTCAGTTGTTCTGGGGGAAGCCGAGGTTGATGCCGCCGTGGGTGGCGGGATCGAGCCAGCGGCTGGTGATGGCCTTCTCGCGCGTGAAGAAGTCGAAGCCGTGGACGCCGTAGGCCTTCGCGTCGCCGAACAGGGACTTCTTCCAGCCGCCGAAGGAGTGGTAGGCGACGGGCACGGGGATCGGCACGTTGATGCCGACCATGCCGACCTGGACCTCGTTCTGGAAGCGGCGGGCGGCGCCGCCGTCGTTGGTGAAGATCGCGGTGCCGTTGCCGAACTGTCCGGAGTTGATCAGGTCCAGCCCCTCGTCGTAGGACTGCACGCGCACGACCGAGAGGACGGGTCCGAAGATCTCCTCCTGGTAGGCGCGGGAGGTGGTCGGCACGTTGTCGATGAGGGTGGGGCCGAAGAAGAAGCCGTCCTCGTGGCCGTCGACGGTGAAGCCGCGGCCGTCGACGACGATGTCCGCGCCGTCCTGCTCGGCGATGTCGACGTACTCGGCGACCTTGTCACGGTGGACGCCGGTGATCAGCGGCCCCATGTCGGGCTCGACGCCGTCCTGCCCGGCACCGTTGCCGATCCGCAGGCGGCTGATGCGCTCGGAGATCTTCGCGATCAGGTCGTCGGCGACCGGCTCGACCGCCAGGACCACCGAGATCGCCATGCAGCGCTCGCCGGCCGCGCCGTAACCGGCGTTGACGGCGGCGTCGGCGACCAGGTCGAGGTCGGCATCCGGCAGCACCAGCATGTGGTTCTTCGCGCCGCCGAGGGCCTGCACCCGCTTGCCGTGGCGCGACGCGGTCTCGTAGATGTACTGCGCGATCGGGGTGGAGCCGACGAACGAGATGGACTGCACGTCCGGGGAGGTGAGCAGGCCGTCCACGGCGAGCTTGTCGCCCTGCAGCACCGTGAACACGCCGTCCGGGAGGCCGGCCTCCTGCCACAGCTGCGCGAGCCACAGCGCCGCCGACGGGTCCTTCTCGGAGGGCTTGAGCACCACGGCGTTGCCCGCGGCGATCGCGATCGGGAAGAACCACATCGGCACCATCGCCGGGAAGTTGAACGGGCTGATGATGCCCACCACGCCCAGCGGCTGCTTCAGCGAGTACACGTCGATGCCGGTCGAGGCGTTCTCGCTGAACGCGCCCTTGATCAGGTGCGGGAACCCGGTCGCGAGCTCCACGACCTCCTGGCCGCGCAGGATCTCGCCCATCGCGTCCGAGACGACCTTGCCGTGCTCGGCGGTGATGATCTCCGCCAGCTCCGGCTTGCGGGCGTTCAGCAGCTCACGGAAGGCGAACAGCACCGACTGGCGCTTCGCGACCGAGTACCCGCTCCACACCTGGAATCCGGCCACCGCCGACGCGATCGCCGTGTCGATCTCGGCCTGATCGGCCAGCGCGACCTGCGCCGTGACCGCACCGGTGGCCGGGTTGTAGACGGGGGCGGTGCGACCGCTCGTCGACGGACGCTCGGCGCCGTCGATCCAGTGCGAGATGACACGCACATCGGTGTCGGAGGATGCGGGCGCCACAGCGCTCTCAGCAATGCTCATGGAGGGTTCCTTCGGTGTCGGACAGATCGTGTGGCGATCCCCTAGGCTTGACGGGTCCCAGCCTGTCAGAGAAGAAGAGGCGAGAACGGTGCCCGACCGTCGCGAAGATCGGACGATCCACACGGATCGTCCGGCGGATCGATCCGCTGACGAGACCCTCCCGACCGTGCGCGAGGTGATCGCTCTCGAGGCGGTCGCGCAGGGCGTGCCCGAGGTGATCGTCGGAGACGAAGCGCTCGACAAGCGCGTGCGCTGGCTGCACGTGTCCGACAGCGCGGGCGTCGCCCGCCTGCTGGACGGCGGGGAGCTGCTGATGTCGACGGGATCGTCGTGGCCGGCCGAACCGGCCGATCTGCACCGGTTCATCGACGCCCTCGCCGATGCCGGACTGTCGGGCCTGGTCCTGGAGCTCGGCACCCACTACCGCTACGTCCCCGCCGTCGTCGTCGAGGCCGCGCGCGCCCGCGGGCTGGCGCTGATCGTGCTGCACCGCGAGGTGAAGTTCGTCACCCTCACCGAGGCGGTGCACAGCCGCATCATCACCGGGCAGACCGATGCGCTGCGCGCCCGCGACGAGGTGCGCGAGCGCTTCACCGCGCTCGTGCTGCGCGGCTCGCCCGCCGACTTCATCGTGCACCAGCTCGCCCAGACGCTCGGCGCACCCATCGTGCTGGAGAACCTCGGCTACGAGGTCGTGGCCGCCGAGGTGCCGCTCGCCCTGGAGGAGGAGCTGTTCACCGAGTGGGAGCTGCGCTCGCGGTCGGAGCACCGCCGCTCGGAGCAGCGCAGCGACCGCGGCACGCCGCCGGGCGCGGAGGACTGGCTGATCGTCCCGGTCGAGGCCCGCGGCATCCGCTGGGGCAATCTCATCGCCCTTCCGGGGCCGGATCACCCCGCCGGGCGCATCGCGGTGCTCGAGCAGGGGGCGATCGCCCTCGCCGTGGGGCGTCTGGCCGACGGCGATGCCGACGAGTGGGCGCGCATCGGCCGCCGCCGCCTCGTCGACGGACTGCTCGCCGGTCGGTTCGCCGGCGTCGGCGGCGCCGCCGCCCGGCTCGAGGCGGCTGGGCTCCCGCTGCGCGGTGCGAAGCTCTACGGCCTGGTCGTCTCCGGCGCGCCCGTCGCGGCGGAGCGGGCGGATGCTGCAGCCCGCGCTCTGCGCGGCCGTGCCCTGGCGGGTTCGGCGCCGACCGGAGTCCTCGCCCCCGCCGCGACGCTGCTGGTGTCGCTGCCGGCCGACGTCGTGTTCGACGACGCCGCGGTGCTGGCGTTCGTGCGCACGCTCGTCGACGCCGCCGACGCCGACCGGGTCACGGTGTCGGTCGGCCGTGCCGCGGAGGGGATCGACGCCGCCCTCGCCTCGGTGCACGAGGCGGTCGACCTCGCGGGCGGGCGCCGCCGCCGCGCCGGGCGCGGCCCGCAGCTGCGCCGCGCCGACAACCGCCCGCTGGTGCAGCTGGTCACGGCGCTGCGCGACGACCACCGGGTGCTCGAGCACGGTGAGCGCATGCTCGCGCCGCTGATCGCCCACGACCTGTCGCGGTCGGGCGACCTGCTCGACGTGCTCGAGGCCATGCTCGCCCACCCCGGCAACCGCACCGCGGCGGCCGGGGCATCCCATCTCTCGCGGTCGGTGTTCTACCAGCGGATCGCCCTCATCGAGGAGCTGCTCGGCTCCGACCTCGACGACGGCGAGACGCAGACCGCGCTGCACCTCGCACTGCTGGTGCGCCGCTCGGCGGGCCGCTGAGCGTTCGGCGCCGCAGACGCGGAACGGGCCGGACCCCGCGGGGTCCGGCCCGTTCGTCGTGCACGCGTGCGCGTCAGCCCGAGATGTAGACCTTCCGCAGCGTCTCGTCGATCGTCCAGACCGTCTTCATGCCGGCCGTCAGGCGCACCACGGCGCCCGGCGCGAGCGTGATCGGCTCGAGCCCCGGGTCGTCGAACGCGACCGTTCCCGAGCCCGACAGCACGACGAACACCTCGTCCGCCTCGACGTCGGTCGAGGTGCCGGGAGTGTGCTCCCAGACGCCGATGCCCGCGCCGGCGATCTCGCCGAGCTCGAGGTACCCGGTCGTCGGCGCACCCGCCACCACCTGCTCGGCGGGCAGCGGCTCGTGCGCGAGCGTCAGGGACGCGGCATCCGTCACGATCCCGGGGTTCACGAGTCGAATCCCAGTCCGAGCGCGTCGAGCGTCTTCAGCAGCAGATTGCGCTTGCCCTTGTTGTGGTCGGCGCGGTCCAGCGACCAGCGTGTGGCGTTGATGCCCATCGAGGCGGCGGGCTCGGGCGGGAACGGCAGCGGGCGCTTGCGCACCATCTCGAGCTCGGTGCGCTCGTTCTCCACGCCTTCGAGCAGGTCGAGCATGACCTCGCCGGCGAACCGGGTGGAGCCGACGCCGAGGCCGGTGAAGCCGGCGGCGTAGGCGACGCGCTTGTCGCGCGCGGTGCCGAAGAACGCCGTGAACTGCGTCGACGTGTCGATCGCGCCGGCCCACTGGTGCGTGAAGCGCAGGCCCTCCAGCTGCGGGAACGTCGTGAAGAAGTGGTTCGCGAGCTTGCGCCACGTCTCGGGACGGTTCTCGTACTCGGAGCGCACCTTGCGGCCATAGTGATAGATCGCGTCGTACCCGCCGAACAGGATCCGGTTGTCCTTGGTGATCCGGTAATAGTGGAACTGGTTCGCCATGTCGCCGATGCCCTGACGGTCCTGCCAGCCGATCGAGGCCAGCTGCTCGTCGGTGAGCGGCTCGGTCATGAGCACGTAGTCGTACACCGGCACCGTCATGAGGCGGTTGCGCTTGATGAGCGACGGGAAGACGTTGGTGGCGAGGACGGCACGGGATGCCTCCACCCGCCCCTGGTCGGTCACGACGACGACGCCGGGGCCACTGGTGTCGAGGTCGGTGACGTGCGAGCGTTCGAAGATCTCGACGCCGCGCTCCTCGCAGACGCGAGCGAGCTCGGCGGCCATGCGCGCGGGGTGCACCATGCCGCAGGAGTCCTTCTCCCACACCGCCGCGAGGTAGGTGGGGGAGTGCACGGATGCCTGCACCTCGGCCCGGTCGAGGTAGACCGCGCCCTCCTCGCCCTCGGCGGCCCACTCCTTCAGCCAGTCGACCTGGTGGGGCTCGATGGCGGGGGCGAGCATGCCGGTCCGCTCGAACTGGAAGTCCATGCCGTAGCGGCCCTCGGACGCCTCGATCGCGTCGAGGTTCTCCCTGCCCAGGCGCTCGAGCGTCGGCATCTCCTTCGGCCAGCGGGCCATGCCGTTCTCGTGCCCGTGGGTGAGGCTCGCCTCGCAGAACCCGCCGTTGCGACCGGATGCCGCCCAGCCGGCGCGCTGCGCCTCGACCACGACGACCTTCGCGCTCGGGTCGCGCTCGGTGGCCAGCAGCGCCGTCCACAGCCCCGTGTACCCCCCGCCTACGACGACCAGGTCGGCGCGGTGCGTGCCCACCAGGGCCGGCCGGTCGGGGGTGAGGTCCGCGGGGAGGTCGTCGCGCCAGAACACGGAGTGCGCCGTGTCGGCGAGAGAGTGCTCAACGACGGATGCGGTCGGCCGCTGTCGTTCGAAGACGGTCGTGCCCACGGTTATCAACTCCGATGCGATGTAGGGTCGTTCCCCATCCTCGCGGGTCGGCACCGGGCATGTCGCCGGCTCGTGTCAGGAGTTCCGGGTGCGGCCGGACAGGTTGTCGGGCCGGGCGCTCGCGCGCTCGGTGCGCCGGACACCCTGTCGCGCGGTGGGAACCCCGGAGTCAGCCGGCGACGAGCTCGCCGACGAACGTCTCCACATCCGCCACCCGGGCATAGCTGCCGTCGAGTGCGGCCATGAAAGCCAGGTGCACCTGCGTGCCGGGCACCGTCCGGCCGTCGTAGGCGAGGTCGGGAGCGGCGCAGGCGTCCTGCGCGACCGCGATGCGGAAGCCCAGATCGGATGCCGCACGCACCGTCGCGTCGACGCACATGCTCGACATCATGCCCGCCACGACGATCTCGTCCGCGTCCGCGGCGCGCAGCAGCGCCTCCAGGCCGGTGCCGAGGAACGCATTGGGCTCGTGCTTCACGACGACGTGCTCCTCGCCGTCGGGCGCCACGCGGGGATCGAACTCCACCCCGGGGGTGCCGGATGCGAAGAACGCGGCATCCGGTCCCTCCCACACGTGCTGCACGTGCACGACCCGCTCGCCCGACGTGCGGAACGCGGCAAGCAGCCGCGCGGCGGCGTCGGCCGCGGCATCCGGGTCGACCAGCGGATGACGCCCACCCGGGAAGTAGTCGCGCTGGATGTCGATGAGCAGCAGCAGTCGGGTCACCGCTACAGCATAGGGGCGCCGAAACGGGCTCAGGCGTCGGTTGCGGCGTAGACCCGCTCGCCCTCCACGAACGTCTGCAGCACGCGGGTGGCGCCGATCTGGTCGGCGGGCCCGGCGAACGGGTCGCGATCGAGCACGACGAGGTCGGCGAGCTTGCCCGGCTCGATCGTCCCGGTGACGTCGTCGAGATGGTTCACCCAGGCCGAGCCCGCGGTGTAGGCGACCAGCGAGGTCGTCAAGTCGATGGCCTGCTCGGGGTAGAAGGGGTCGTAGTCGCCCTCCTCGTGGCCGGGCACCGCCATCCGGTTGACGGCGGTGTGGATCGCCGCCAGCGGATCGGGGGTCGACACCGACCAGTCGCTGCCCGCCGCGAGGACCGCGCCCGACCGCTGCAGGTCGCCGAACGGGTACTGCCAGGCGCTGCGCGTCTCGCCGAAGAACGGCAGCGTGAGCTCGACCATCTGCGGCTCGTACGTCGCCCACAGCGACTGCATGTTGGCGGCGACGCCGAGCTCGCGGAAGCGCGGGATGTCGTCGGGGTGCACGACCTGCAGGTGCGCGATGTGGTGGCGGCGGTCGCCGCGGCCGTTGCGCGCGATCGCGTGCGCCACGGCATCCAGGCACTCCCGCACGGCGCGGTCGCCGATCGCGTGGAAGTGCACCTGGAACCCTTCGGCGTCCAGGAGCGGCACCGCCTGATCGAGGATCTCGGGCGGCACGAACGAGATGCCCGCGTTGTCGGTCGCGTGCCCGTGGCCGTCGCAGTACGGCTCGAGCATCGACGCGGTGAAGTTCTCGGCGACGCCGTCCTGCATGATCTTGACGCTCGTCGCGGCGAAGCGTCCGGCGCGGTAGGCCTCGCGGCGTTCGAGGATCGACGGGATCTGCTCCAGGCCGCGCGTGCGGTCCCACCAGATCGCGCCGACCACGCGGCCGGTAAGACGCCCGTCGGCGGCGGCCGCGAGATACGCGGGCGCCGGGTCGCCGGCATCCCCGTACGATCCCACGATGGCGTCCTGCCACGCCGTGACGCCGAACGAGTGAAGGTACTGCTGGCCGACGAGGAGGGCCTCGGTCAGGCGCTCGAGCGACTCCTCGGGCAGCAGCCGGTTGACCAGGCTCATCGCGCCCTCGTGGAGGGTTCCCGACGGATCGTCGTGGGCGTCCCGCTCGATGCGCCCGTCCGCGGGGTCGGCGGTGCCGCGGTCGATGCCCGCGAGGCGCAGGGCGGCCGAGTTCACCCACGCGCCGTGGCCGTCACGGTTCGGCAGGAAGGCCGGACGAGACCCCGTGACGGCATCCAGCGCCGCCGCCGTCGGTGTGCCGCCCGGGAACGCCGACATCTGCCAGCCGCCGCCGAGGATCCACTCGTCGGACGGATGCTCCTTCGCGTAGCGGCCGACCGCGTCGAGGTACTCGTCCGCGGTGGCGTACTCGGACAGGTCGCACCGGAGCATGTCCAGGCCGCCCCACACCGGGTGCACGTGTGCGTCCTGGAAGCCGGGGACGAGCATGCGGCCGCCGAGATCCACGACCTCGGTCGCGCCGCCGACGAGCTCGCGCACCCCCTCGCCGACCGCGACGATGCGGCCGTCCCGCACCGCGACGGCGTCGGTGCGGGAGCGGACGGCGTTCGCGGTGAACACGGGGCCGCCCGTGAAGACGAGGTCGGCGAAGGTCATGGGTACTCTCCTCGGGTTGTCGCGGGGTCGCGCCGCCTCGCCGCGCCGGCGGGACCGGCGGGCGGGCGCAGCGAAGGGTCGGGTCAGCCGCCCGCCATCGTGCGGGCGATGTCGGCCGCCGAGTCGCCGGCGCGCTTGAGCACGATCGCGACCACGGCCAGCGCGACGAGGGTCAGCAGCAGCATGATCGTCGACACCGCGGCGATCTCGGGGCGCAGACCCGTGCGCACCGACCCCAGGATGTACACCGGCCACGGCGTCGATCCCGACACCGAGACGAACGCCGCGATGACGGTGTTGTCCAGGCTCAGCGTGAACGACAGCAGGAAGCCGGCGAGCACCGCCGGCAGGGCGAGCGGGAAGGTCACGCGGCGGAACGTGGTGAACGGGGTCGCGTACAGGTCGGCGGATGCCTCCTCCAACTGCGCGTCCAGGCCGATCAGCCGCGCCCGCACCAGGTACGAGACGATCGCGATCGAGAACAGCGAGTGGCCGACGACGAGGCGGACGATGCCGTTGTTGAACAGCCCGAGCCCCCAGTCCTGGCCGAGCGTCACGAGCCACGGCAGCAGCGCCACCGCGTCGACGATCTCGGGCGTCACCGACACCAGCAGCAGCAGCCCCAGGAACCACCACACCCACTTGCCGGGATGCCGCGCCATCGCGATGCCGGCGAGGGTGCCCAGCACGCTCGCGAACACCGCGGCGATGAAGCCGGTCTGCACCGAGATGAGCACCGCGTCGCGGATCACGTTGTTGGTGACGATCGCGGCGAACGAGTCGAACCCGAACTGCGTGAACGAGGTGAGCAGGCGCCCGGTGTTGAACGAGTACGCCACCACGACCGCGATCGGCAGGAACAGGAACGCCAGCACCGCGATGCCCCAGATCGTGAATCCGACGTCGCCGCGGGAGCGCTTGGCACGCGGCCGGACGGTGCTGCGGGCCGAGAGGATCGTGCGCGTGTCGTCGGCGACCGGGCGCGAGTCGACGGCGGTCATGCGGCACCTCCTGCGGGAACGGCCGCGGCGGCGGCCGGAGACGGGACGGGGTCGAGCACGACGCGGTTGTGCAGCCGGAAGGGGATGCCGACGAGCCACACGAGCGCGAACGCCACGCCGGTGGTGAGCATCACGATGAGGATGAGCATCACCGCCATGGCCGAGCCGAGCGCCCAGTTCTGCGCGGTCTGGAACTGGATCGCCACCATCTGGCCGATCATGTTGCCCTTGGCCCCGCCGAGGATCGTCGCGGTGATGTAATCGCCCATGAGCGGGATGAACACCAGCAGCACGCCCGCGACCAGGCCCGGTCGCGCGATCGGCAGCGTCACACGCAGGAAGGTCGTCCAGCGTGCGGCGCCGAGATCCTTGGACGCCTCGCGCAGCGAAGGGCCGACGCGGTCGAAGGCGACGAACAGCGGCAGGATCATCAGCGGCAGGTAGTTGTACACGACACCCAGCAGGACCGCCTGGCGCGTGTACAGGATCTCCAGAGAGCCGAGCCCCATCGACTGCGTCACTCCGGACAGCCAGCCGTTGGGGGCCAGGATGATCTGCCACCCGATCGTGCGCACCAGGAAGTTGGTCCAGAACGGCACCATCACCAGGGCCACGAGGAGGCCGCGGCGTGACGGCGGTGCCTTCACCGCCATCCAGTACGCGACGGGTGCGCCGATCGCCAGACACGCGAGCGTGCCGACGATGCCGATCCACAGCGTGTTCTGGAAGGTGGCGAAGAACGTCGGCGTGAGCACCTCGAGGTACCGGTCGAACGACAGGACGTCGTTCGCGTGGGTGCCGAAGATGCCGGGCTTGTAGCCGAAGCTGAACCAGACGACGTAGCCGACTGGGATGACGAAGAAGAAGAGCAGCCACGCCCACGCGGGGAACGCGAGGGCGATGCCCGCCTTCTTACGCACCTGCCGCCGCCTTGACCTTGTTGTAGATGTCGATGACGCGAGGCAGCGCGTCGTTGACCTCGCCCTCCTCCATCGTCGCCAGCTGCTCGGGCGTGAAGAACACCATGTCGAGGAGGGGGAGGCCCGCATCGGCGGCCGCCTGCTCGATGTCGGCGACACCGGTGTGATACCCGATGTAGTCGAGCTCCTTGAGTGACACCTCGGGGTCGAGCACGTAGTCGATGAACGCGTGCGCGGCCTCGGGGTGAGGGGCACCGACCGGGATGGCCCAGTTGTCCATCCAGATCTCGGTCTTCGGGCCGGCCAGCACCCACTGCCAGCGGTCGGGCTCGCTGCTCTCCATCAGGGCGAGGCGCACATCGCCGTTGTAGGCCTGCATGAGCACGTGCGAGGCCTGCTGGATCGCGCCGCCGCCCGGGTACGAGTCGAACGCCTCGATGTGCGTGGCGAGCGTGTTCACCAGGAAGTCCTCGGCCGCGTCGAGGTCGGCGGTGTCGGTCGTGGTCCACGGGATGCCGTTTGCCCAGAAGTAGGCGCCGGTCAGCTCGCCCGCGTCATCGAGCATCGACGTCTTGCCGCTGGCCTCGTTCTGCGCGGCATCCAGGAAGTCGGCCCACGTGGTGAGCTCGCGCGTGATCACGGTCTTGTCGTAGACGAACCCGGTGGTGCCCCAGTCCTTGCAGATGGAGTACTCGTTGTCAGGGTCCCACGCGCGGCCGACGAACGCCGTGTCCAGGTTCTTGAAGTTCGGGATCAGGTCGCGGTTGAGCTTCTGCAGCAGCCCGTTCTGCACCATCTGCTGGATGTAGACCCCGGTCGGGACGACGATGTCGTAGCCACCGGTGCCCTTGGCGGCGGTGAGCTTGGCGATCATCTCCTCGTTGGAGTTGAAGGACGACATCTCGACCTTCGGGCCCTTCTCCTTCGTGAACGTCTCGACGACCTCGGGGTCGTCGTAGTCGCCCCACGTGTAGATCGACAGGTCGCCCTCCAGCGCCCCGCCGGTCGCGGCGGGCGCAGCAGACGCGCCGCCGCCCGGAGTGCAGGCGGTGAGGATCGCGGCCGCGCCGGCCGCGGCAGCCACGCCGAGGAAGCCGCGGCGGGTCAGCTCGCGGCGGATCGTGGGGGCCGCGTCGCTGCTGACCAGCATGCGGATCGGGGACTGGGGCATCGTTGTCTCCTGGGGGTCGGGCGCGAGAAGAGCGAGTGGATCAGGCGGCGGGGGGAGCGACGTAGCCGCTGTCGGCGGCGGCCTCGTCGGCGGGGAAGAGCAGGACGTTCTCGGCATCCCACGAGCACAGCACCGCGTCGCCGACGGACAGCGACGGGGCCTCCGGGGTGGGGCGGCGCGCGATGATGCTCTTGTCGTCGCTGACCCGCACGAGGTACTGCATCGTCTCGCCGAGGTGTGCGACGCCCAGGAGCGTGCCGCGGACGGAGTTGACGGATGCCTCCGCCCCGCCGTCGGCCGCGATGCGGACGAACTCGGGGCGCACGGCCGCCTGGCCGGTCGCCAGTCCCGCGAGGCCCTGGGCCGTCGCACGCACCCGCGCCACGGGGGAGTCGACGGCGCTGCCGTCGTCGGTCACGGCTCCGGTGAAGAAGTTCTGCTGCCCGACGAACGCCGCGACGTAGGCGGAGGCGGGGCGGGCGTACACCGTGTCGGCGTCGGCGATCTGCTCGATGCGGCCGTGCCGCATGATCGCGATGCGGTCGCTCATCGACAGCGCCTCGCCCTGGTCGTGCGTGACGAACACGAACGTGATGCCCAGGCGCGACTGCAGCAGCTTAAGCTCGAGCTGCATCTCTTCGCGCAGCTGGCGGTCCAGCGCCCCGAGCGGCTCGTCGAGCAGCAGCACGGCCGGGCGGTTGACGAGCGCGCGCGACAGCGCGATGCGCTGCTGCTGGCCGCCCGAGAGCTGGGTGGGCTTGCGGTCGGCGAAGCCGCGCATCTGCACGAGGTCGAGCGCCTCGGCGACCCGCGCGCGGATCTCGGCCTTGGGGGTCTTGCGCTGCTGCAGCCCGTAGGCGACGTTCTCGGCCACAGTCATGTGCGGGAAGAGCGCGTACGCCTGGAACACTGTGTTGACGTTGCGGCGGTACGGCGGCTGGCCGAGCACCGAGGCGCCCGAGATGCGGATGTCGCCGGCATCGGGCTGCTCGAAGCCGGCGATCATGCGCAGCGTGGTGGTCTTGCCGCAGCCCGAGGGGCCCAGCAGCGAGATGAACTCGCCCGGCTGCACCGTGAGCGACAGGTCGTCGACCGCGATCTGGTCGCCGTAGTACTTGGTGATCCCCGACAGGACGACCGCTCCGCGCGCCGCCTCGTCGGTGGGAGCCTGATCGCCCTGCGTCGCCTGCGCTGCGGGGGCCGTACCTGTCGACATCGTCACTCGTGAGGTCCTTCTCGTGGCGGGTCGTGCGACGGTGCACGACCTGTTCGGGTGTGTGAGGTATTCAATATCGCAGGGTGACCGGTCGCAATGCGGCCGACGCCGAACCAGACGATCGGGGTGTGTCTCCCGTCTGGCACGACAGAACGTCTGGGTGGGCGTGACGGCCAGGAAACCGCCGTGTTTCCGGGGTGTGGCGGGCATCGGCGGCGGACCGGCCCGGCCGGGGCGACAGTCCGTCCGTTGCACGATCGAGACCTGACCGGCGTGCCGGCAGGCACGGGCGGGAGCGGATCGGGCAGGTTCAGCGCTGGCAGGACGGGCACCAGAACACGACGCGTTCGCGCGTCGGGTCGGCGCCGAGCCGGCCGCGCCGGATCAGGGTGCCGCAGCGGCGGCACGGACGTCCTTCGCGGCCGTAGACCCACGTGGTGCGGCCGCGACGCGCGTCGCCGGTGAACGTGCGGTCGATCCGGTCGCGGTTGGCGCGGATCATGCGGGCGCCGAGATCCACGAGGGCGGCGGCATCCGTCTCGTTCGCGGGAGTGGTCGGGAGGATGCCGCGCACGAAGAGGATCTCGTTCGCGTACTCGTTGCCGAAGCCGGCGATGTTGCGCTGGTCCTGGATCGCGACGTGCACCGGGCGGGCGTCGGCGGCCAGATGCGCGGCGGCCGCCGCCGGATCCCACGCGTCGGAGAGAGGGTCCGGGCCGAGGTAGCCGACCAGCTCCTCCTCCGTGGCGGTCGGGACGACCGAGATCTCGGCCAGGTCGAACCCGACGGTCTCCCATTCTTCGTCGCCGGGCGTCGTCGCGCCGATGATGGCCCGTGCACGGAACGCCGGGGCACGCCAGCGCTCGCCGCGGCGATAGACGTGCCATTCGCCCTCCATCTTGAGGTGCGTGTGCAGTGTCCACGAGCCGATGCGGTGGAGCAGGTGCTTCCCTCGGGCGACGACCTCGTGGACGAGCTCGCCGCGCAGATCGACCGTCGCGACCTGCGGCACGCGGAGCTCGAAGCGCGTGACCGTCGCGCCCGCGAGCGCCGCGTCGAGCTTTCGGGCCGTGCGGAAGACGGTGTCGCCCTCAGGCACGCGCGCCCTCGCGGATCGCGTCGCCGGCGGTGAGCCGCCGCAGCGTGAGCCCGCGCGGCGACTCCACGAATCCGGCATCCCGCAGGGCGCGCCCGACCGACGTGCCGTACACGAACGCCCCGTTGACCTGCTCGATCGTGAGGGTGTCCAGGCGCCGGGCGCGCGCAGTGGCCGCGAGTGCCTGCGTGGCGGCGGCGAGCACCGGCTCGTCGCCGGTGAACGCGAGCGCCGATTTGCCGCCGCGCTCCAGGTACAGCGCGAGCGCGCCGTCGACCAGGACGACGAGGGCTCCCGCCTTGCGCCCGGGGCGATGCCCGACGCCCTCGAGCGCGGGCCACGCGAGGGCCGCGCCGTAGGGATTGGCCGGGTCGGTGGCGGCGAGCGTCACCGCCCGCAGCGGCGGAGGATCGGAGAGGCCGGCGAACTCGCGCAGCCGGTCGACGGTGGCGGATGCCGCGAACTGCGCCGCGCCGAGCTTCTCGATGACGTAACCGCGGCGGCAGTGCCCCGCCTCCTCGAAGCCTGCGAGCACGCGGTACGTCTGGGCGAACCCGCCGGGCACGCCCTCGGCCTGCACCGCGCCGCGCGTGACGACGCCGTAGCGGTCGAGCAGGAGGCTCGCCGTGGCGGTCGCCCGCAGTGCGGGATCGGGCTCGGGGGCGGCCAGCAGCGACCATCGTCCGCCGATCGCCGGCGGACGCGCGGGGACGGTTGCCGCCACCGTGCGCACCGCGGCGCCCCGGTAGAGGCGGGCCCGGGGTGTGCGCCGGCTCACGCGATGGGCCTGCGAACCGCCCGACACGAGGGAGCGCACGGGGGCGAACGTGTCGTTGGTCACCAGGCCGGCCCATGTCAGCCGCCAGAGCGCATCGATCACGGACTGCTCGTTCTCGGCGCCGGTCGCCTGCCGCAGCTGCGCGGCGAAGTACGCCCCGCCGCCGGCGAGCGCGGCCAGCAGCTGGGCGTCGAGAGAGCCGGGCGGCACCTCCTCCGCCTCGTCGGGGAGCGCGAGCGTGAGCGGCACCGCGTCGGCGGGATGCAGCGCGATCCAGCCGTCCCGCCCGGGCAGGCTGCCGTGCCCCGACCACACCACCTCGCCGGTGGCGGTGAGCTCGTCGAGCATGCCCGGTGCGTAGTCTGCGACGCGCGCCGGGAGCACCAGCGACTCCCACGCGCTGGCCGGGATGGGGACGCCGGCGAGCTGCTCGATGACCGCGGCGACGCCGTCGACGCCCTCGAGCGGGCGGGTGACGTGCTGCCACACCGGGAGGAACCGGGCGTAGGCGTGCTGCGGCACCGGCTCTACGCTTCCTCGGATCGCCGCGAGCGAGCGCATCCGCAGCCGGCGCAGCACCTCGCCGTCGCACCATTCGGTCTCGTCGGCGCGGGCGGTGGTCGCGGTCTGCGGGAGGAAGAAGCCGCTGGTGACGCGTCCCTGAGACTCGAGCCGCTGCAGCGTGAGTCGCGCGACGGCGACGCCGATGCCGAGGCGGTCGGCGACGGCATCCGCGGTGAAGGGGCCATGCGTGCGTGCGAACCGTGCGATCAGATCGCCGAGGGGGTCGGCGACGGGCTCCAGGAACGCGGTCGGGATGCCGACGGGCAGCGCCGCGCCCAGCGCGTCGCGCAGCCGCCCCGCGTCTTCGATCGCGGCGACGCGGGTGCGGCCGGCGATCGTCACCGGGATCGCACGTCGGGCCGAGACGAGCGCGTCCAGGAGAGCGGATGCCTCCGCCTCGGTGGCGTGGGCGGCGACGGCGTCCGGATCGAGGCCGGCCTGCAGCCGCTCGGCGACCTCGGCGGCATCGAGCGGACCGAGCAGCCGCAGCAGATCGGCGGCGCCTTCGAGCCCGCGGGCGCGGCGCTCGGGATCCAGGCGCTGCGCCTCGCGCTCGAACTGGGCGATCACGTCGGGGTCGAGCAGCTCCCGCATCTCGACCTTGCCGAGCAGCTCCGACAGCAGGGCCGGGTCGACCGAGAGCGCAGCGGCCCGGCGCTCGGCGAGAGGAGAGTCGCCCTCGTACATGAATGCGCCCACGTAGCCGAAGAGCAGGTCGCGGGCGAACGGCGACGGCTGCGCGGGCTCGGTCTCGATGAGCCGGATGCGGCGCTCGCCGATCCCGCGCATGAGGCGCAGCAGCGACGGGACGTCGTAGACGTCCTGCAGCACCTCGCGGAGCGTCTCGAGGATGATCGGGAACGTCGGATACCGCCGCGCAACCTCGAGCAGCTGCGCAGAACGCTGCCGCTGCTGCCACAGCGGTGTGCGCTTGCCGGGGTTGCGGCGCGGCATCAGCAGCGCGCGGGCAGCGCACTCCCGGAACCGGGAGGCGAACAGCGCCGACCCGCCGACCTCCTCCGTCACGATCTGGTCGAGCTCGTCGGGATCGAACACGAAGAGGTCTGCGCCGGGCGGCTCGGCTGCGGCATCCGGGATCCGCGCGATGATCCCGTCGTCGCTGGCGACCGCCGACCCGTCGACCCCCAGCCGCTCGCGGATGCGCGCGTTGACGGCGAGCGCCCACGGCGCGTGCACCTGCATGCCGTACGGGGAATGGAGGATGACGCGCCAGTCGCCGACCTCGTCGCGCCCGCGCTCGACGGTGAGCTGGCGGTCGGTCGGCAGGGTTCCGGTGGCCTCGCGCTGCTCGGCGAGATAGGCCAGCAGATTGTCTTGCGCGAACTCGTCGAGCCCGGCGTCGCGCAGCCGCGACTCGGCCTTGTCGGGTTTCGCCGCCGACACCTCGCGCGAGAACCTGCCGAGCGCCTCGCCGAGCTCGGCGGGACGGCCGATGCCGTCGCCGTGCCAGAACGGCACCTTGCCGGGTTGCCCGAAGGCCGGCACCACGTTGACGCGGTCGTGGGTGATCTCGACGATGCGCCAGCTCGTGGTGCCGAGGGTGAAGACGTCGTTCACCCGGGACTCGTACACCATCTCTTCGTCGAGCTCCCCGACGCGGGCGTTCTGGGACTCGCCGGCGACGAAGACGCCGAACAGGCCGCGGTCGGGGATCGTGCCGCCGCTGGTCACGGCGATGTGCTGCGCGCCGGGGCGCCCGGTGAGCACACCGAGATCGCGGTCCCAGATGACGCGCGGACGCAGCTCCGCGAACTCGTCGGACGGGAACCGGCCGGCGATGAGGTCGAGCGTCGCCTCGTAAGCGGACCGGGGGAGCGAACGGAAGGGCGCGCTGCGCTTGAGCGTCTCGTACCAGCCCTCGACGTCGACGGGGCCGATCGCGGCGGCGGCCACGGTCTGCTGAGCGAGGATGTCGAGCGGGTTCTGCGGGATCGCGATCGCCTCGATCTGCCCGGCGAGCATGCGCTCGGTCACGATCGCGGTGTGCAGCACGTCGCCGCGGTGCTTCGGGAACAGCGCCGCGCGGCTCACCTCGCCGACCTGGTGACCCGCACGGCCGATGCGCTGCAGGCCGGATGCCGCGCTCGGGGGCGCCTCGACCTGGATCACGAGGTCGACCGCCCCCATGTCGATGCCGAGCTCGAGGCTCGACGTGGCCACGACACAGCGGAGGATGCCGGACTTCAGCTCCTCCTCGACCTGTGCCCGCTGCTCCTTCGAGACCGAGCCGTGGTGCGCCTTCGCGAGCACCGGCTCGGCGCCCGCGGTCGCGCCGGCCTGCGCCATCATCGCGGCGGGGACGGTCTGCTCGGGCAGATCGAGCCCGAGGCGCTCGGAGTAGATCTCGTTCAGTCGCCCGGTGAGGCGCTCGGCGAGGCGGCGCGAGTTGCAGAACACGATCGTCGAGCGGTGCTGCAGGATGCGGTCGACGATCGCCTCTTCGACGTGCGGCCACACCGAGCCGGTCATCTCGGTCTCGCCGGCGCCGGACGCGCGGCGCGACGAGGCCGACTGGCCGTCGGCGAACCAGTCCTCGTCGATGGGCTCGTCGTCGCTCGCGTCCGATCCGTCGCCGGAGCCGTCGGAGTGGTACGGGCTCGGAGGCGGCGGCGGGTTCAGCATGTCGCCGATCGGCACCACGACCTTCATGTCGAACGCCTTGGTGGCCCGCGGGGCGACGATCTCGACGGGCTCGGCGCCGCCCAGGAACCGCGCGACCTCGTCGATCGGTCGCACCGTGGCCGACAGCCCGATCCGCTGCGCCGGTGCGGCATCCGGAGCGAACGCGCGCCGCAGCGCATCCAGCCGCTCGAGGCTCACCGCCAGGTGCGCGCCGCGCTTGGTGGCGGCGACGGCGTGCACCTCGTCGACGATCACCGTGTGCACGTCGCGCAGCGTCTCGCCCGCCCGGCTCGTCAGCATCAGATAGAGCGACTCGGGCGTCGTGATGAGGATGTCGGGAGGCGTCTGCACGAGCTTGCGCCGGTCGCCGGCGGGGGTGTCGCCCGAACGCACGCCGACGGTGACGTCGGGCACGGTCAGCCCCAGGCGCCGCGCCGACTGCCCGATCCCGACCAGCGGCGACCTCAGGTTGCGCTCGACGTCGACGCCCAGCGCCTTCAGGGGCGAGATGTAGAGGATGCGCGTCGCCGGGGCGGCGGCATCCGCCCGCCTCTTCCTGCCTGCCGGCACGGGGGGAGCGGCCGCCTTGTCGTGGAAGACGCGGTCGATCGCCCAGAGGAAGGCCGACAGCGTCTTGCCCGACCCGGTCGGCGCCACCACCAGCGCGTGCCTGCCGGCGGAGATCGCCTCCCACGCGCCCTTCTGGGCGGCGGTGGGCGCATGGAAGGCGCCCCGGAACCAGTCCTGCGTGGCAGGACCGAACCGTTCGAGGACGTCGCCCATCTCTCCATCTTCGTCGCGATCGCCGACATCCGGCCAGATCAGGCCCGCATCGGGTCGCCAGACGCGCCGGACCCGCGCCGCGGGGTGTCGGGTAGGCTCGTCGTCGCGTATCCCCCGCACGCGCTCATCGCCGAGGACCCTTCATGGAATCGACGCCATCGAGCGGGTCGCCCGCCCCGGCGCCGCTCACGCGGCGTGCCGTCATGGCACTGGACCGCGCCGGGCTGCGCTCGCGCCGCGCGCAGACGTTCGGCCTGGGCGCGCTGTGCGGCGCCCTCGGCGTGGCGCTCGTGATCGTCGTCGCCTCGATCTTCGCGGCGTCCGCCGCGCGTCCGCCGCTTCTCCCTGAGCAGCCGGTGTCGGAGGTGCGCAGCACCCCGCGCGCGACCCCCACGCCTGCGGCGCCCACGCCCACGCCCACCCCCACGTCGACGCCGTCGCCCGATGGGTCGACGGACACCGCCGACAGCGACGTCGCCGCCGACCCGCCGGTCGCGCCCGCTCCGGCGCCGGCGCCGGCGCCCAGCCAGACGACGGAGCCTCCCGCGGACGAGGCGCCGGTCAGCCCCGGCAACAGCGGCAGCGCCCCTGGCCACACCAAGCCGCCGAAGAACCCCTGACCCGGGGCGTCAGCGCTCGGACGGCACCAGGATCCAGAGCAGGATGTAGGCCCACAGCGACAGGCCGAAGAAGACGACCGCGATCACGCTGAGGATGCGCACGAGCGTCACGTTCCATCCGAAGCGGTTCGCCACGGCGGCGCAGACGCCCGCGATCCATCGGCCCTGCTGCGGTCTCACGAGTGCGTTCATGGTTCCATCCTGCCGGGGCCCGCGCGCCCGGGCACGGGTGCTGGCCCCCGGATCGCACGGGGGCGCGCAACCGTTGTGCGATCGTTCCCGGCTGCGGCCGTGACCGCAGCGCCGGCTCGGTTAGATTCTCACCACCGGACGGATAGGAACCCCCATGCGACGTTCTCCCCTCGCCGCGCTCGGAGCGGTGGCGATCGTGCTGATCCTCGCCTCATGCGCATCGGCTCCCTCGGCCCGGCCGAGCCCGACGCCGCCGACGGTCGATGCGACGCCCGACGGCGACACCCGCGCCGGAGCCGAGGCTCATCGAGGCGGGGACCCTCCCCCCGGCGGTGTTCGGCGGAGACTGCGCGGTCGCCGTTCCGGCGGACGAGCTGACCGCGGCCACCGGCGTCGCGGGGATCGAAGTGACTCGACGGGATGCGACATGGACGCGCTCGATCGACAATGTCGGCGGCCTCGTGTGCGAATGGCAGGGCGAGAACGTGTCGGGCAACGTGACGATCCTCCCCAAGGGCGCGCTGGACGGCGCGCAACTGGCGGCTGACGTCGCGGACCAGTACTTCGGACGATGCGACTGGGAATGCGGGTGGCGGGTCGAGTCCGAAGAACTCTGGGTCACCGGGTACTCCAGCGACCTCTCGGAGCGCGGTCGTGCCGAGGCGGACAGGATCGGCGCCGAGATCGCGGCCGGCATCGCCGCGCGCTCGGCGGCGGCGGGTCTGGACTGGCGCCTCGATCGCGCCGCCTGGTGGCCGGTGCGCTCGTGCGAAGAACTCGCGTCCCAGCTCGCGACTCGGCTCGGGATGCCGGTCACCACGCAGGAGGCCGGCTACCACGATCCCCCCAACCCGGCGACCCTCCTGGCCGACATCGCATCGCGTCGCGCGTGGTGCGCTTTCGAGGCGGGAGGCCGGCAGATCGCGCTCGCGGTGTTCGAGTCCGGTCCGGCGTGGGACGTCCCCTGGGCCGAGCTCGGGCGGCCGGTGGATCTGGGTGTCTCCGGGGCGAAGACCTTCATCTCCAGCCAGGGGGGCTACCTGGGCGGTCAGGCGTACGAGGCCACTGACGGCGTCAACGTGATGACCGTGGAGATCGCGCCCGACTCGGGCTGGGCGCCGGACGAGCTTGCGGCCGCGTTCGTGGCCACCTTCGTCACGCCCTGACTGCGGCGCCGGCGCCGACGCAGGCCGCGGCATCCGTCTCCGTTCCGGGAGCGGATGCCGCGGTAGGCGGCGATGGCGTCGACGAGCTGGTCGACCGTGTCGAGGTCGAGGTTGTTCGTCGGTTCGTCGAACACCAGCAGCTGCGGCGGCGGGTCGGCGAGCATGAGCCGCGCGAGCGCGACCCGGAACCGCTCGCCCCCCGACAGCGTGCCCACCGGGCGCGCCACGGCGGCTCCCCGGATGAGGAATCGCGCCAGCCGGTTGCGCAGCTCGACGACTGTCACGTCAGGTGCCGACGGGGCGACGTTGTCGAGCACGGATGCCGCCTCGTCCAGCCCGTCGACCCGCTGCGGCAGGTACCCCACGCGGTCGGTGTGCAGCGTGCCGTTCGCCGAGCCCTGGAGGGCGCCGTCCAGCGCCTCGTCGGTGCCCTGTGCGTCGGTCCCCACGAGCCGCTCGAGCAGCGTCGTCTTGCCGGCGCCGTTGGGGCCGATCAGCGCGACCCGCTCGGGCCCCTGGATGATCCAGGAGCGCTCGCCGTCGCCGAGGGTGGCGATGCGCCGGCCCGCGGGAACGCCGGGATCGGGCAGGTCGATCTTCACGGTGTCGTCGTCGCGCACGCGGCGCTCGGCGAGATCCAGCGCCTCGCGGGCGGATGCCTCACGATCGGCCTTCTCGCCGCGCAGCTTGCCCGCAGACACCTGCGCCGCCATCCGGCGACCGTTCGCGACGATCTTCGGCACGCGCTTCTCGTCGAACGCCTTCTGCCCCATCGCCGCGCGACGCGAGAGGGTGGTCTCGGCCTCGATGCGCTGACGCTTCTCGCGTTTGACGGCCTGTCGCGCGGCGCGCTCCGCGTCGCGGGCGGCGCCCTGTTCGGCATCCAGCCACGCCCGCCACTGGGAGTATGGGCCGCCGAACACCGACAGCTCGTTCGCGTACAGCTCGGCGGTGTCGTCCATCAGCTCCAGCAGCGACGTGTCGTGGCTGACGACCACGAGCGCTCCCCGCCACGAGCGCACCATGTCGTGCAGGCGCGCGCGGGCCTCGCGGTCGAGGTTGTTCGTCGGCTCGTCCAGCAGGGTGACGGACGAGCCGCGCAGACGGATGCCGGCGATCGCGGTGAGCACCGCCTCGCCACCCGACAGCTGCCCGACGCTGCGGTCGAGCATGTCGGGCGTGAGTCCCGCCTCGGCGAGCGCGGCGTGGGAGCGGGCCTCGACGTCCCAGTCCGAGCCGATCGCGTCGAAGTGACGTGGGTCGGCGTCGCCGGACTCGATGGCGCGCAGCGCCCGGAGCGTGTCGCCCACGCCGAGCAGGTCGGCGACGGGACGGTCCACGTCGAGGGTGAGTCGCTGCGGGAGGTAGGCGGCATCCGCTGTCCGTGCGATGTGTCCGCCGGACGGGGTGAGCTCGCCTGCCACCAGACGCAGCAGCGTCGACTTGCCGGAGCCGTTGCGGCCGACGAGGCCGGTGCGTCCGGTGCCGAACGATCCGGAGACGTCGGCGAGGGCGGCGGTGCCGTCGGGCCAGGTGAACGAGACCCGGTCGAGGATGACGGCAGGGGTGAGAGTGTGAGCGGGCATGAGGCCTCCTGTGTCGGACATGCGCTGACACCGAGGCCGCGCAGCCGTCACCCGGGCATGCCGGAGAGAGGGAGGAAGCGGCGGATCGACGTGCAGCGCGAAATGGTCAAGCGCTGGCACGTCGAGAGTCGACGGAGCAGCGCGATTACAGCGCGGACGCGTCGATCAGCTTCAAGGGAGTTCCTCACCGAGGGGACAAAGGCCGTCAGCCACCATAGCGGAAGATGCGGACGTGTGGCTGAGAGATCTCCGCCTCACGGCGGAGGCGGCGGCTCCGGCACGGTCGTAGCGTGGGGCCCATGACCGATGACCCCGCCGCCACGCCCGCACCGAACCCCGCCGCAAGGGTGTGGGGAACCGCACTCGGGACCGGAGTCGGCGTGGGCGTCGGCACGGCGCTCGGAGCCGCGCTGGGCAACATCGCCGTGGGTGTGTCGCTGGGCCTCGGCCTCGGCGCAGCCCTGGCGAGCGCGTTCGCCGTCGTCGTCCTGCGGAGGCGGGGCGAGGCCGCGGGCAACGAGCCGGCCGCGGAGGTCTAGCTCGCTCCCTGCTCGTCCAGGGCCTCGAGCTGCTTGTCGAGGAAGATGCGGACGTCGGCGAGCTCCTGCTCCGACACGCTGTGGGTGAGGCCGGGGTACACGCGCCCGCTCAGCTCGACGCGTTCGGGCAGCCACTGCGTGGTGTGCTCGACGAGGAAACCCGGGATGACGTCGTCGTTGGTCCCGCGACCCCAGAACACGGGCGGCCTCAGCTCGGCGAGCTCGGCATCGCGGGGCAGGTCGCCCGGGGTCACGTAGCCCGACAGGTTCACGGCGAACGAGAAGCGCGCGGGGGCGAGCCGCATCGCCTGCAGTGAGACGGCGGCACCCTGCGAGAAGCCCAGCAGGCCGACGGATGCCGCGCCCGGCGCATGCGCGTCGACCCATGCCAGCACGGCTTCAGCCGCCCGCGTGACGTGCGACGGGTCGCGGCCGTCCAGTCCGTCGATCGGGTACCAGGAGCGCCCAGGAGCCGGCCACGGCGGGACCAGCGGCGCGGCGAGGCTCGCAACGGCGAACGCGTCGGGCAGATATCCGCGCAAGGGGTAGAGGTCGTGCTCGTCGGCGCCGTAGCCGTGGAGCAGGAGCAGCAGGTGTCGCCCGGCGACCGCGGCGGGATCGGTCGACCACAGCACGGCATCCGCGTCGAGGACGAGCGATTCCGGCATGCCCTCATCCTGACACGGCGTGCCGACACCGGACAGCGCCGAAACCGCGCCGGAACCTCGTCGTGGACCCTCGAGCGGGGTATACAGGAGGCATGTCCGTGCGCACTCCCGACCCCGAACCTGCGGGCGACGAGCCGTTCGGCCCGCCGGCGGGCAACATCTCCAACCCGGCGTGGCTGAGCGACATCGAGCTCGAAGAGGCCCGGCGGCGTCTGCCGATGCTCTACGTCGAGGGCGTCCCGGTCCGCACCGACGGCATGGGGCAGGTGACCGCGGTGGGGATCCTGTTGCGGGCGACCCCGCTCGGCGAGATCTCGCGCACCATCGTCTCGGGGCGGGTGCGGTACGGCGAGACGGTCCGCGACGCCCTGTTCCGCCACCTCGAGAACGACCTGGGACCCATGGCGTTCCCGATGCTGCCGCCGCAGCCGACGCCGTTCACCGTGGCCGAGTACTTCCCGCTCCCGGGCGTGAGCGCCTACCACGACGACCGCCAGCACGCCGTGTCGCTCGCGTTCGTGGTGCCGGTCACCGGCACGTGCGAGCCGCGTCAGGACGCGCTCGAGGTGACGTGGCTGACACCGGAGGAGGCGGCATCCGATGCCCTCTCCGCCGAGATGGAGGGCGGGCGCGGCACGCTCGTGCGACTTGCCCTGGCGAGCGTCGGCGCCCTGCGCTGAGCGGTCCGGCGCGGGACCGTCGAACCCTCGCGCACGTCTGCGCCGCGGAATAGGGTCGCTAGGGTGACCCTCGACTCCCTCCCCTTCCCCGTCGACGCGGCCGGATGGGCCGCCTTCGCCACCGAGCGCCCCGCGGAGCGGATCGCGCGCGTCCGTGACCTCGACCGTCGGCTGATCGACGAGCCCGCGCTGTCGACGGCGGAGCGGCTCGAGCTGTGGAACGACGCCGACATCGCCCTCAGCGAGGCCATGAACGAGGCGTACGTCCTCAGCGAGGCCCACCCCGACGCTGCCGTGCGTGCGGCGGCGGAGGCGCAGGTGCAGGCGGTCGAGTCGCTGTCGGCTGCGCGCCTGCTCGATCCGGAGCTGTGGGGAGCCTTCGCGGATGCCGCCGCCGACGGTCTCGACGACGACCAGACGCGGCTGCTCGCCCACCTGCAGCGGGATTTCCGACGCGGTGGGGTGCAGCTGGGCGATGCCGACCGAGAACGGGTGCGCGAGCTCGCCGACCGCGACACCGAACTCGCGCTGGCCTTCTCACGGAACATCCGCGACGGGCGCCGCGAGATCACCGTCCCGGCCGAGGGCCTGGCGGGGATGCCGCAGGACTTCGTCGACGCCCACCCCGCCGACGAGCACGGGCGCGTGACGCTCTCGACGGACTACCCCGACCTGATGCCGATCCGGGGCTACGCGAGCGATCGCGCCACCCGCATCGCGCTCGTGAGCGCCTACAACGACCTCGCCTGGCCGGGCAACGACGAGATCCTCGCGGAGCTGCTCGCGGTGCGCGCCGAGCGCGCGCGCCTGCTCGGCTATGCGGACTGGGCCGACTACGAGACGGCGACCCGCATGATCGGCGCGGGCGCCGAGATCCCCGCGTTCCTCTCCCGCGTCGACGAGGCGTCACGGGATGCCGCGGACGCGGAGTACCCGCTGCTGTTCGAGCGCCTGCGCGGCGACGTCCCCGACGCCGAGGTCGTCACGATCGCCGACTTCTGGTACCTGCTGGGCACGATCAAGCGCGAGCAGTACGACGTCGACGCGCAGCTGGTCCGCTCGTACTTCCCGTTCGAGCGGGTCGTCGCGGGGGTGCTCGACGTCACCGGGCGCCTGCTCGACGTCTCGTACGTGCCGGTCGACGCGAACGCCTGGCACGAGGACGTGCGATCGTTCGACGTGATGCGGGCGGGGGATCGCCTCGGGCGCATCCACCTCGATCTGCACCCGCGCGAGGGCAAGTTCAGCCATGCCGCCTGCTTCCCGCTGGCGCCGGGGGTCAGCGGCCGGGTGCTGCCCGAAGCCGCCCTGCTGTGCAACTTCTCCCGCGGCCTGCTCGAGCACGACGAGGTCGTGACGTTCTTCCACGAGTTCGGGCACCTGGTGCACGACATCCTCGGCGGACGCCAGCGGTTCGCGCGCTTCAGCGGCGTCGCCACCGAGTGGGACTTCGTGGAGGCGCCCAGCCAGCTCCTGGAGGAGTGGGCGTGGGATGCCGACGTCCTGGCGTCGTTCACCGGCAACGCGGACGGCGAGCCCATCCCGGCCGACCTGGTCGCGCGGATGCGCACCGCCGACGCGTTCGGACGCGCCCTCGAGGTGCGCCGCCAGCTGGGGCACGCGAACGTGTCGTACCGCCTGCACGTCGACCGTCCGTCGGATCTGCAGGCCGAGACCGAGCGCGTGTACGCCTCGACGAGCCCTGTCCAGCCGCTGCCCGGGCTGCACCCGTACGCGGGCTTCGGCCACCTCACGGGGTACGGCGCCTGCTACTACACCTACCAGTGGAGCCTCGTGATCGCCCGCGATCTGCTCAGCGCCTTCGAAGGCGGACTGATGGATCCGCAGGTCGCGCACCGCTACCGCACCGAGGTGCTCGAGCGCGGCGGATCGCGCGACGCGAAGGATCTCGTCGAGGCGTTCCTGGGGCGGCCGAGCTCGTTCGACGCCTACCGGGAATGGCTGGCCGCAGGCGCAGACGAAGGCCTCCGCAGACCGACGGAATGACCTGCGGATGCCGCGGTCCGAGGCATCCGTCCGGCTCTCGGATCGCGTCGTTTCGCGCACACAGCCCGGCGGGGTATGGTTCACCTACGCATGCGCAGTCACCCCTGCGACACAGACCCCCCGGGTGTCGTCGAGGGCGACGCGGCCCCCGCTGTCCGCGCGCTCGGCGAACGTGTCGCCGGAGCGGTGCAGCCGACCGCCCGCCACCGCCGAGCGCACTCGCCGATACAGTGAACCCCAGAAGCGGAGACACACGATGTCCGACCACGCCGTGAGCGCCGGAAACCAGGGTCAGGACGACCCCACGCCGTTCGACAATCTCATCGGAGACACGTCGGCCACCGCCTTCGGGTCGGGTTTCACCACCACCTTCCGCGGGTACGACAAAGAAGAAGTGGATGCCGCGATCGCCGGTCTCGACGCGCGTGTGCGCGCTGCGCACGACGAGGTCACGCAACTGAAGCAGCACCAGCGTCGCGCCGGTGCCGCCGTCGCGCAGAGCCGTGCCAAGGCCGAGCGCCTCGAGGCCGAGCTGCAGGCCGCCACCGAGCGGCGCCAGGCCGAGGTCGACGCGGCCATCGCCGCGCGCCAGGCAGAGATCGACGCCACGCTCGTCGCCCGCCAGGAGGAGATCGACCGGCTCCAGGCCGCGCTCGACGAGGCCGAGGAGCTCCGTCGCGCCGACGTCGAGCGCGTCGCGGCCGAGGCGTCGGCCGCGCGCGAAGAAGAGGGCGACGCCGTCGCACGCCTGCAGGGCGAGCTCGAGGTCGCCGGCGCCAAGCTCGCCGACGCCGAGCAGCGCATCCAGGCGCTCAGCGACGAGCTCGTCGGCGCCACCACGGAGTCGCCGAACCGCCAGAAGTTCGAAGAGGTGCTGCGCGTCGCCGAGGACCAGGCGAGCCTGCTCATCCGCAACGCGACCATCCAGGGCGACCGCCTCCTCGAGGCCGCCCGCGAGGAGATCGCCAACCGGCGCAGCTCGGCGCAGGCCGAGGCCGAGGCCATCGTGTCGCAGGCGCAGCACGACGCCCAGCAGGTGCGCCTGAAGATCGACACCGAGTCGACCGCGCATGAGGCGCGCATCGAGCGCGAGGCCGCCCACGCCGCCGAGAAGGTGTCGCAGGCCGAGCGCGAGGCCGCCGCGATCCGCTCCGAGGCGGAGAAGGGCGCCGCGGTGCTGCGCTCCACCGTCGCCCGCGAGACGGCGCGCGACCGGTCCGAGGCCGAGGAGGCGGTGCGCGAGCTGCGGCTGCGCGCACTGGAGTTCGAGGCATCCCTCACCCGTCGCCAGGACGACGCGCACCAGGAGTTCCTGGTGCTGCACAACCAGGCCGTCGCGCACGCCGAGCGCATCACGCAGGACGCCAACGAGCAGGTCGCCGCGTCGCTCGACCACGCGCAGCGCGTGTCGGTGAAGGCCGAGGACTTCGAGCGCCTCATGCGCGCCCAGTCGCAGCAGATCGAGGCCGACGCGCAGCTGCGTGCCCGCGAGCACCTCGAGCAGGCGCACGTGAAGGCCGAGCGCATCATCGACCTGGTCACCTCGCACTCGCAGGCCGTGCTGCACGACGCCGAGGACCGCACCCGCCAGCTGCGCTGGCAGCAGCACCAGCTGATGAGCTTCATGGCCGAGGTCAAGGAGCTCATCCGCCCGCACGGTCCGCTGGCCGCGTCGTCGACGGAGGACGGATCGGATGCCGACGCAGCGGAGCCCGCTGACGCCGAGGCAGAGGACGCCACGGTCGAGGTCGCCGAATCCGAGGCTGCGGTCGACACCGCCGAGCCGGTGCAGGCCGACGCCGAGGTTGAGACGGACGCCGACGAGGTTGCCACGGACGCCGACGAGGACGCCGTCGAGCCGGAGGACGCCGACGAGCCGTCCGGCGACGAGCCGGCCGACGGCGCCGACGCGTCCGACGAGTCCGAATCCGACGAGGACTGACGCCGGCCCGCAACGCCGGCGCCCAGACGCCCGACACGCCGAACGCCCCGGACCTCCGACGAGGTCCGGGGCGTTCGGCGTGAAGCGGCGGGTCAGGCCGCCGTGGTCTCGCGCGCGATCGCGGCGAGGAAGGCGTCGATGTCGTTCTCCGACGTGTCGAACGAGCACATCCAGCGCACCTCGTTCTTCGCGGCATCCCAGTCGTAGAACCGGAACGACTGACGCAGCCGGTCGGCCACGCCGTCCGGCAGCGTCGCGAACACGCCGTTTGCCTGCGTGGGCTGCGTGAAGGCGACGCCCTGGATCGAGCCGTCGGCGAGCCCGGCCTCGATGCCGGCCCGCAGGCGATGCGCCATCGCGTTGGAGTGCGACGCGTTGCGCAGCCACAGGTCGCCCTCGAGCAGCGCCAGCAGCTGGGCCGACACGAAGCGCATCTTCGACGCGAGCTGCATGTCGAGCTTGCGCAGGAACTTCAGGCCCTGCGATGCCTCCGGGTTGAGCACCGCGACGGCCTCGCCGAGCATGGCGCCGTTCTTGGTGCCGCCGAAGCTCAGCACGTCGACGCCCGCGTCGCGCGTGAAGGCGCGCAGCGGCAGGCCGAGGGACGCCGCCGCGTTCGAGATGCGGGAGCCGTCCATGTGCAGGTGCATGCCGAGCCCGTGGATGTGATCGGCGATCGCGGCGATCTCGTCGACGGTGTACAGCGTGCCCAGCTCGGTCGACTGGGTGATCGAGACGACCAGCGGCTGCGCGCGGTGCTCGTCGCCCCAGCCCCAGGCCTCGCGGTCGATGAGCTCGGGAGTGAGCTTGCCGTCCTCGGTGGGGACGGTCAGCAGCTTGATACCGGCCACCCGCTCGGGCGCACCGCCCTCGTCGACGTTGATGTGCGCGGTGCCGGCAGACACCACTGCGCCCCAGCGGGGGAGCATCGACTGCAGCCCGACGACGTTCGCGCCGGTGCCGTTGAACACCGGGTACGCCTCGACGCCCTCGCCGAAGTGGCGGGCGAAGACCTCCTGCAGGCGCTCGGTGTAGACGTCGTCGCCGTAGGCGACCTGGTGGCCGTCGTTGGCGGCGGCGATCGCCGCGAGCACCTCGGGGTGGATGCCGGAGTAGTTGTCGCTGGCGAAGCCGCGCAGGTTCGGGTCGTGGATCGTGGTCACGGAAGTCCAATCTAGTTCGGGCGAGCAGGCGCGAACTCCGCAGAAATCCTCGCGGTACGCGGCCGGGAGCGGCCCGGTGGGTCCACCCGGCCGTGGAGCTGAGGAGTTACGGCAGCGTCAGGTCGCGGGTCGTGTCGTTGACGTCGGCGGCTTCGGCGTCGAACAAGCCGACGAAGGCGTCGGCGAGGGCGTCTTCCAAGCCCGCGAGGGCCTTCACGCGGAAGATGACGGATGCCGCGGCCAGCGGCCGGCCGGCATCCCGGGCGTCCTTCGCGAAGCCCTGTGCGACGGCGCGCGTCCACGCCTCGGTCGCGGCCTTGACCGCGGCGTAGTTCGCGCCGCCGGCGAGCGGCCGCGCCACCGCCGTGGATGACACAACGGCGAGACGGCCCGCGACGGAGGCCCGCAGGTCGGCGTCGAACGCGCGGCTGACATGCCGCAGCGTCGTGAGGGAACCCTCGAGGAAGCGGTAGTCGGCGTCCGTCTGCCCGGCGAGCCCGCCACCGCCACGCCAGCCGCCCACCAGATGCAGCACTCCGTCGACGGCGCCGTGGGCGGCGTGCACGCGCTCGGCGAGGCGCGCGACGTCGCCCTCGTCGGTCAGGTCGCACACCTCGGTGCGCACGCGCTCCGCCTCCTCCGGCGCCAGGGCGTCGACGAGCTCGCCCAGCTTGCCGGCATCCCGGCCGACGGCGACCACCCTCGCGCCCGCGGTGCTGAGGGCGCGGGCCGCGGCGAGCCCGGACGCGCTGGTCGCTCCCGCGACGATGACGAGCCGGTCTGCGACGCTCATGACTCCACCCTCCCACTGATCGTTCGGCGAGAACGTGCGCTCTCGCCGAACGGATATCTCATCGCCGTCGACGACATGCGTGCTCGGCGAGACCACACGGTCTCGCCGAGCACGGCACGTTGAGGGTCAGGAGGAGTCGCGGCCGGTGATCCCGGCGGTGGACTCGATGACCGTCTTCATCTTCTTGTCGAGCGCCTCGAAGAACATCGACAGCGGGAACTCGTCGTCCATCACCGCGTCGGTGTAGCCCTTCGGCGCGCCGGCGAGGATCTCGTCCGGAAGGCCACGCGCCCACTGCGAGGCGGGGTTGGGCGTGAGCGTCGAGCGCACGAGATCGTAGGCGGCGAGCCAGTGCGCCGTCTTCGGGCGGTCGATCGAGCGCCAGTACAGCTCGTCGATCGACTCGCCGAGGGCGACGACCGCGGCCGGCACGTCCTCCCAGTCGAACGCCAGCGCCGTGTCGGTCCAGTGCAGGACGTTCCGCTGGTGCAGCCACGCGAACAGCAGCTGGCCGCCGAGCCCGTCGTAGTTGCGCACGCGCGAACCGGTGATCGAGAACCGGAAGATGCGGTCGAAGATCACCGCGTACTGCACGAGCTTCGCGTGCTCGAGCATTTCCGCCTCGGTCGCGTCGAGCGTCTCGCCGGCGTCCACGCGCGCCGTGAGGCGCTTCTGGATCGCGACGCACTCGCGGAACGCGGTGAGGTCGCAGCGCAGCTCTTCCAGCGAATACAGGAAGTACGGCATCCGCTGCTTGATCATGAACGGGTCGAACGGCAGGTCGCCGCGCATGTGGGTGCGGTCGTGGATGATGTCCCACATCACGAACGTCTTCTCGGTGAGCTCCTGGTCATCGAGCATGCGCGCGGCGTCGGCGGGCAGGTCGAGCTTGGTGATCTCGGCGGCGGCGCGCACGACGCGGCGGTACCGTGCGGCCTCGCGGTCCTGGAAGATCGCGCCCCACGTGAACGTCGGGATCTCGCGCATCGCGACCGTCTCGGGGAAGAGCACGGCGCTGTTGGTGTCGTACCCGGGCGTGAAGTCGACGAACCGCAGCGACACGAACAGCTTGTTGCCGTAATCGCCCGCCTCGAGCTGTGCGATGAACTCGGGCCAGATGACCTCGACCAGCACCGCCTCGACGTGTCGGTCCGACGATCCGTTCTGGGTGTACATCGGGAACACGACGAGGTGACGGATGCCGTCGACCCGGTGCTGCTGCGGCTGGAACGCCACGAGCGAGTCGAGGAAATCGGGGATGCCGAAGCCCTCGGCCGCCCAACGCTCGAAGTCGCGGACGGAGGCGGCCAGGTACTCGGCGTCGTGCGGGAAGGCCGGGGCGAGCGCATGGATGCCGGCGACGATCTCGGCGACGTGTCCGCGGGCGGCGTCGTGGGACGCGGCATCCGGAATCGAGCCGTCCTTGATCTGCAGCGGCTGGATCGCCGCCGCGGCCGCCTTCAGGCGCAGCCAGGCGTCACTGCGCTCAGCGAGTCGGGCGTCCTCGACGACCTCGGGTTCTCCGACGACGGCCTTCGCGGTGTGAAGGGTGCTGCTGGACATGGTGAACCTCCGATCCTGGGTCGAGGATGATCTCGCCGACGATTCTACGGGAGAAGTTCCGGAGATTTCCATCCGTGACCGGAAGAGTTCCTGTGGCCCCGCAGGGCCACTGATAGTCTCGGCGGCATGAGCGAACGCGGCCCGGGGCGGCTCGACGACGACATCGACGAGGGCATCGTGCGCGAGGTCTCGCGCAACGCGCGCGCGACCCTGGCCGAACTGTCGGCGGCGGTCGGGCTGTCGGTGTCGGCGGTGCAGACGCGGCTGCGCCGCCTCGAAGCGCGCGGCGTCATCACCGGCTATCGCGCCCTCGTCGACGCCGAGGCGGTCGGCAAGCCCCTCGCCGCGTTCGTCGAGATCACCCCGCTCGACCCCGCCCAGCCCGACAACGCGCCTGAGCTGCTCGAGCACCTGACCGAGATCGAGGCGTGCCACTCCATCGCCGGCGACGCCAGCTACATCCTGTTCGTGCGGGTGGCCTCGCCGCGGCACCTCGAGACGCTGATCCGCGACATCCGCACCGCCGCCTCCGTCCGCACGCGCACCACGATCGTCCTGCAGACGTTCTACGAGAACCGCCCGGTGCTGCCCGCGTGAGCTGCAGGAGCGGATGCCGCGGGCCGCGGCATCCGCCCTCGCTCAATCGTGCTGGGGGAAGCCCAGGTTGATGCCGCCGTGCGACGGGTCGAGCCAGCGCGACGTGATCGCCTTCTCGGCCGTGAAGAACTCGAAGCCGTGCGGGCCGTACGCCTTGGCGTCGCCGAAGAGGGACGCCTTCCAGCCGCCGAACGAGTGGTACGCCACCGGGACGGGGATCGGCACGTTGATGCCGATCATCCCGACGGTCGCCTCGCGCTGGAAGCGCCGGGCCGCGCCGCCGTCGTTCGTGAAGATCGCGGTGCCGTTCCCGTAGCGGCTCGAGTTGATGATGTCGAGGCCCTCCTCGTAGCCCTCGACGCGCACGACGGACAGCACCGGGCCGAAGATCTCGTCGGTGTAGACCGTCGAGGTCGTCGGCACGTTGTCGATCAGGGTCGGTCCGAGCCAGAAGCCGTTCTCGTCGCCGTCGATCTCGACGTCGCGCCCGTCGACCACGACCGAGGCGCCGTCGGCTCCGGCGACGTCGAGGTACGACGTCACCTTGTCGCGGTGCTGACCCGTGATGAGCGGACCCATGTCGCAGCCGCGGGTGCCGTCGCCCACCTTGAGTCCCGCCATGCGCTCGGCGACCTTCGCGACGAACGCGTCGGCGACGGTGTCGACGGCGAGCACGACCGAGATCGCCATGCAGCGCTCGCCGGCAGAGCCGAAGCCCGCGTTCACGGCGGCGTCCGCGGCGAGGTCGAGGTCGGCGTCCGGCAGCACCAGCATGTGGTTCTTCGCGCCGCCGAGCGCCTGAACGCGCTTGCCGTGCGACGTCGCGGTCTCGTAGACGTACTTGGCGATCGGCGTCGAGCCGACGAACGAGATCGCCCGCACGTCGGGGTGCTCGAGCAGCGCGTCGACCGCCTCCTTGTCGCCGTGCACGACGTTGAAGACACCGTCCGGGAGCCCCGCCTCCGTGAGGAGGCCGGCGAGCCAGTTCGCCGCCGTCGGGTCCTTCTCGGAGGGCTTCAGCACGACCGCGTTGCCGGCGGCCAGCGCGATCGAGAAGAACCACAGCGGCACCATCGCCGGGAAGTTGAACGGGCTGATGATGCCCACGACGCCGAGCGGCTGCCGCAGCGTGTACACGTCGATGCCGGTCGAGACGTTCTCGGAGTACGCGCCCTTGGTCAGGTGCCCGAGGCCGCACGCGAACTCGACGACCTCCATGCCGCGCGCGATCTCGCCGCGCGCGTCGGAGAGCACCTTGCCGTGCTCGGCGGTCAGGATCTCGGCGAGCTCCTCCTTGCGGGCGTTGAGCAGCTCGCGGAACGCGAACAGCACCGTCTGACGCTTGGCGATCGACGCGTCGCGCCACTGCAGCCACGCCGCGGACGCGGCATCCACCGCTTCGCCGACGTCTTCACGCGACGCGAACCGCACCTCCTTCTGGACCGTTCCCAGCGCGGGGTTGAACACCTGGCCGGTGCGCTCGGATGCCCCGGCCCAGGGGGCGCCGTTCACCCAGTGATCGAGAACAGCCGTCTCGGTGCGCGGCATGGTGTCAGTCATCGTGTTCCTCCTTCGGAAACCCTCCTCGTGAGAGGGCGTGCACGTGTCACGCGAGGTCGCCTTCGACCTTCGTCAGGGCTTCATCGTAGATCGCCAGAGCCTCCTGCACCTCCTCGTCGGTGACGACGCAGGGCGGCACGACGTGGATGCGGTTGTCGGCGGCGAAGGGGAGGAGCCCCCTCGAGGTGAGCTCCTTCTTGAGGCGCCCGATGACGTCGGCGCCGACCGGCTCGCGGGTGTCGCGGTCGGCCACGAGCTCCAGCGCCCAGAACACGCCCTCGCCTCGCACCTCGCCGATGAGGGGGTGCTTCTCGGCCAGCGCCGCGAGCCCCGGGCCGATGGCGTCCTCGCCGACCCGGCGGGCGTTCTCGACGATGCCTTCGGACTCCATCGCGTCGATCGAGGCGACGATGGATGCCGCAGCCAGCGGGTGGCCGGAGTACGTGAGCCCGCCGGGGAAGACGCGGTCGTCGAAGGTCGCCGAGATCGCGTCCGAGATGATCACGCCGCCCACCGGCACGTAGCCGGAGTTCACGCCCTTCGCGAACGTGATGAGGTCGGGGACGACGTCGTAGCCCTGGAACGCGAACCAGCGCCCGCTGCGGCCGAACCCGGCCATGACCTCGTCGAGGATCAGCACGATCCCGTACTCGTCGGCCAGCGCCCGCACGCCGGCGAGGTAGCCCGGCGGCGGCAGCATGATGCCGGCGGTGCCGGGGATCGACTCGAGCAGCAGGGCCGCGATCGTCGACGGGCCCTCGGACTGGATGACGCGCTCCAGGTGGTGCAGCGCGCGCTCGGACTCCTCTTCGGGGGTCGTCGCCCAGAACTCGGTGCGGTACAGGTAGGGCCCGAAGAAGTGCACGTGTCCGCGGGCGAACTGGTTCGGCATCCGTCGCCAGTCGCCGGTCGCGACGATCGCCGCCCCGGTGTTGCCGTGGTACGAGCGGTAGGTCGAGAGCACCGTGTCGCGCCCGGTGTGAAGCCGCGCCATGCGGATGGCGTTCTCGATCGCGTCGGCGCCGCCGTTGGTGAAGAACACCTTCGCGAATCCGTCAGGTGCCTTGTCGAGGATGCGCTGCGCCGCCTGACCCCGATGGAGGTTGGCGGTGGCGGGGCCGATGGTGGCGAGCCGCTCGGCCTGCTCGCGGATGGCGGCGACGACGGCGGGATGCTGGTGCCCGATGTTGACGTTGACCAGCTGGCTCGAGAAGTCGAGCATGCGGTTGCCGGCGTGATCCCACACCACCGTGCCCGAGCCGCCGGCGATGACGGGCAGGTCGAGACCTGCCTGAGCGGACCAGGAGTGGAACACGTACGCGCGGTCGAGGTCCTTCGCGAGGGCGTCGAGGTCTTCGGTCATGCGGCCACGTTGCTCGATCGCGCCGGCCGGCGCAAGACCCGGAGCGATGCGGTCCGCCGGGGTCCGGCGGGCGGGGTCAGCCGCGGACGAGCGCTCCCGGCGCGCAGGCGACCGCGCCGTCGGGGACATCGAGCACGGGCGTCCCGGCGACCACGACGTCGGCGCGCTCCCAGGGGCGGTCGCCGGCGAGGAACGGGCGCTCCACGCCGATCCACTCGAACCAGAACGCGATCGTCTGCGCCTCGTCGCCGTTGACCCCCTCGGCGATGTCGCGGGCGATGCCGCGCTGCTCGGTGAGGGCGTCGTCGGACTGCACCCAGACGACGGCGTCCAGGAGGTCGGCGACCTCTCGCTGGGACGCCCCCACGCCTTCGACGACGACGAGCCCGGTCCCGGGCGGGACGATCACCGCGCCCTTGCGGCCGCGGGCCGCCCACGCCGGCGGGGTGAAATCGAGCGCGCCGGTCTCGTGCAGTTCGACGAGCGCGTCGCGCAGCACGTGACCCCACCCGAAGAAGGGCTCGTGCCACGCGAAGTCGTCGGTGTGGACGACCTGGCCGCCACCGGACGCCGCGGCCAGGGCTGCGGCGAGCGTGCTCTTGCCCGCGCCGCTGCGACCGTCCACCGCGACGATCGCCGGGCGGCCCGTCATCGCCGCGCGCGCGAGGAGATCCGCGACGAGATCGGCGTGGGTGCGGACGGACCAGGGGCCCGCGGGCGGTTCTTCCGGCTGCAGCTGCACGCCGCCCATCCTAGGGTGCAAGCGCTTGCAATCGGCAAGGTCCGACCTCCGGGCCGTCCCTTCGAGTCTCTGAGCCCGTCGAAGAGCGTTTCGTCTCGCTGCGCTCGCTCAACGACCGGGGCGCTTCGTCTTGCTGCGCTCGCTCAACGACCGGGGCGTTTCGTCTTGCTGCGCTCGCTCAACGACCGGAGAACCGGTCGTTGAGCGAGCGAGGAACGAGCGAGACGAAATGCGACCGACCTACTGGCCGCCCTCGGTGAGCGTGACGTCGATCGGCGTGTACTCGCCGGCGACCTCGACCCCCTCGTCCTTCAGTTGGGCCAGCGCCTTCTCGATGTACTCGTTCGAGTACGCCGAGTCGGCCGGCTCGGTGGTGATGAGCTCGAGGTCGTCCTGGTTCTTCGCCGACAGCGCTCCGGCCACGGTCTTGTCCCAGGCCGCCTTGTCGACCAGGCCGAAGTCGGCACCCGTCCAGATGAGCTTGTTGACCTCGTTCATCTGCCACTGCTGGTGCACGGGACCCACCGGGAACGCGGCCTCCGCGTTCGAGGCGATGTCGTAGACGATCGACGCCGCCTCCTCGGGATTGTCGCGCGCGAAGATCCAGCCCTTCGTGACCGCCTTGAGGAACCGCACCGCCGCGTCGGCGTAGGCGGGGTCCTCGTCGAGGCGCTGGGTGTCGGCCCAGATCGCATCCTGCAGCATCGCGCCCTCGGTGTCCTCGTACGAGATCACGTCGAAGTCCTCGGGCTGGTAGAGCTGACCGGTCGCGGGGTTCACGACCTCGAGGATCTGCGCCCACTCGTTGTACGTCATCGCCTGCGCGGCGTCCACGTCCTTGTCGAGGAGGGCGTTCATCGAGAAGTCCTGCGTCGTGATCGACACGGTCGTCGAGTCGAGGTCCTCTGCGGCCATCGCGGCGAAGATCTCCCACTCGTTGCCGAAGCCCCACGACCCGATGCGCTTGCCCTCGAAGTCGGCGACCGAGGTGATGCCGTCGCCCTTCCACGACACCTGCAGCGTGCCCGACTTCTGGAACACCTGTGCGATGTCGGTGAGCTCGACCCCCGTCGCCTCCAGCGTGCCCAGCACCTTGGGGACCCACGCGATGGCGAAGTCGACGTCGCCGGCGACCAATGCGTCCTGCGGCACGATGTCGCCGCCGGACGGGATGATGTCGACCTTGTCGAAGCCCTCCTCCTCGAAGTACCCCTTCTCCTGCGCGACGTAGTAGCCGGCGAACTGCGCCTGCGGCAGCCATTGCAGCTGCAGCTTGATCGAGGTCAGCGGTTCGAAGTCCTCCCCGCCGTCCGTGCTGTCGCCGGAACCCCCGGACCCGGAACAGGCGGCGAGCGCGAGTGCCGCCACGGCGACGACCGATGACGCGGCCAGGCCGCGTCTCATGCTGTGTCTCATTGCGTTCCTTTCGTGTGGTGCGTCGGGTACTGCCCGCCGGTCAGTCCGGCGACCGCCTCGTCGCCAGCCGCTCCAGGAGCGAGGTCACGAGGAAGAACACGAGGCCGATGAGGATGCCGCCCAGCACGTACGCCCACGCCAGCGCGGCACGACCGGACTTCGCGTAGGTCGCGATGGCCGTGCCGATGCCGTCGGCGGGACCGCCGAAGTACTCGGCCACCAGGGCCGCGATCACCGCGAGGGAGCTCGCGATCCGCAGCCCGGTCATGAGGTACGGCAGCGCGGTGGGGAGCGTGAGGATGCGGAAGGTCTGGAAGCCGGATGCCGCCGACGCGCGCAGCAGGTCGCGGTGCACCGGGCGGGTCTGGCGCAGCCCCCGCAGCACGTTTACGAACACCGGGATGAACGCCGCGATCGTCGCGACGGCCTGCCGGCCGAACTGGCTCGACGCACCGAACATCGTGTTGAGGATCGGCGTGACCGCGACGATCGGAATGACCGCGAGCGCCGACACGAGGGGTGCCAGCATCCCGTCGATGGGACGGGCGGCGGCCGCGAGGCCGGCGAACAGCAGGGCGAGGAGCGACCCGACGATCAGGCCGATGAGCGCGTTCGTGGCGGTGATCGACATGTCCTGGAGGATGATCGGGAACCGCTTGACGAACTCCTGGGCGATCGCGACGGGACTGGGCAGCATGCGCGGCGCCGTGCCGAGCACGTCCACCCAGAACGTCCAGATCGCAAGGATGAGGATGCCGACCACGATCGGCGCCACCCACCGCAGCCATCCCGGGAGCGTGCGGGGGGCGGCCGGCGGACGTGCGCCCGTCGTGCCGGTCGTCGCCGGGATGACGGCGGTCACGATTCGCTCGCCCTCGTGACGGGGGAGCCGTGGAGCGCCTCGCGGACGGCGGTGACCCGGTCGAAGAACACGGGCGACTCGCGCAGCGCCTCGTCGCGTGCCTCACCGAGTCCCGTCTCGATGACGTCGGTGATGCGGCCGGGGCGCGGGCTCATCACGACGACCCGGTCGGAGAGGAACACCGCCTCCGGGATCGAGTGCGTGACGAACACGACCGCGGCGGAGGTCTCGGCGGCGATCCGGGCCAGTTCGGACTGCAGACGCTCGCGCGTCATCTCGTCCAGCGCACCGAACGGCTCGTCCATGAGCAGAAGCCTCGGCTGCGCGGCCAGGGCGCGTGCGATCGCGACGCGCTGCTGCATGCCGCCGGAGAGCTGGTCGGGGTACCGGTCGACGAAGTCCGACAGGCCCACGAGTTCGGCGAGCTCGGCGACGCGCGAGGCGCGCGCGGCCTTTCCGGCGCCGTGCAGCTCCAGGGGCAGCGCGATGTTCGCGCCGACGGTGCGCCAGGGAAGCAGGCCCGCCTGCTGGAAGGCGATGCCGTAGTCCTGGTCGGCGCGGGCGCGGCGCGCGGGCTTGCCGAAGATCTCCAAGGTGCCCGTCGTCGCCTGGTCGAGGTCGGCGATCAGCCGGAGCAGCGTCGACTTGCCGCAGCCCGACGGCCCGATGAGCGCCACGAACTCGCCGGCCGACACCTCGAGCTCCACGTCGGTCAGTGCCACGACCTCGCCGGAGGCCGTGGGGAACACCTTCCCCACGGCCGAGGCGCGCACCGCCGGCGCGGCCGGGGTCGCGGCATCCGCTGTCGCGAGCTGATCCTGGGATCGAGGGGTCATGCCGACGCTTCTCCTCTGCGGTAGTTGGCGAGGCCGAGGCCGATGAGTGCGACCGAGCCCGCCGCGATGAGTCCCAGGGCGATCGAGCCGAAGCTCGGTCCCCACGGGGCTGCGGGGTCGCTCGAGGCCTGGCCGGCGAGCTGGATGAGCATGCGGCCGATGCCGCCGCGCATGCCGATCGACACCTCGGCGACGACGGCGCCCAGCACCGCGTTGGCCGCCGCGAGCCGCAGCGCCGGAAGGAGGTGCGGCACGGCTGCGGGCAGCCGCAGGCGCAGCAGCGTGGCCCAGTACCCGGCGGCGTAGCTGTTCATGAGGTCGAGGTGGATGCGGTCAGGCGACGCGAGACCGCGCAGCACGCCGACGGCGACGGGGAAGAACGCGAGGTACGAGGCGATCACCGCGACCGACAGCCATTGCGGCCACGTGCCGCCGCCGCGGTCGATCTGGTTGCCGATGGCGTTCACGACCGGCGCGAAGGCGATGAGCGGCACGATCTGGCTCACGACGATCCAGGGGAGCAGGCCCCACTCCAGCAGCTTCCACCGCTGCATCACGAGGCCGAGCACGGCGCCGACCGCGACGCCAATCAGCCACCCGACGGCGGCGATCCCGAGCGTCACCAGGGCGGCGCCGGCCACCGAGACCCACAGCGGCGGGGTCTGGCCGCCGCTGGTCGGCGCGAAGAGGCGCGCGACCATGTCCCACACGTGAGGCATCGCGCGGTCATGCGTGCGGGGGAGGAGCATCACGCCGGACCCGGACTGACCGGCCACCGCGCCCACCACGAACCCCTCGCGGGGCCCCAGGAACTTGTACAGCTCCCACAGGACCAGCACGGCGAGCACGCCGAGGGCGCCCCATCCGGCGGCGATCCAGCCGCGCAGCTCGCCCTGCCTGCGCGCCGACCAGCGCACGGGCCTCATGTCTTGGCCGTCACGTGGGCCTGCAGGGCAGGGATCACCGTCTCGCCGTAGACGCGGAGGGTCTCCTCCTTGTTGTCGTGCTGCAGGTAGCCGGCGAACTGCGTCACGCCGAGTTCGCGCAACTGCTCGAGCTTGGCGATGTGGTACTCGGGCGAGCCGAGGATGCAGAACCGGTCGACGATCTCGTCGGGCACGAAGTCGACGTGGTCGTTCTCCGCCCGACCGTGGGTGTTGTAGTCGTAGCCCTGGCGGCGCTCGATGTAGTCGGTGAGAGCCTCCGGTACCCCCTCGCCGTGATGCCCGTACTTCGCGACGATGTCGGCGACGTGGTTGCCGACCATGCCGCCGAACCACCGGCACTGGTCGCGCATGTGCTCCCAGTCCTCCCCGATGTACATCGGGGCGGCGACGCAGAACGACAGCGATTCGGGGTCGCGGCCGGCGGCGGCCGCGGCGTCCTTGACCGTCTTGATCATCCACGCCGCGATGTCGACGTCCGCCAGCTGCAGGATGAAGCCGTCGCCGACCTCGCCGGTGAGCTTCAGCGCCATCGGACCGTACGCGGCCACCCACACCTCGAGCTCGGAGCCGCGGCTCCAGGGGAACTGCAGGGTGGAGCCGTGGTATTCGACGGGACGCGAGTTCGCGAGCTCGCGGATGACGTGGATCGACTCGCGCAGCTCGGCCATCGTCGTGGGCCTGCCGTTGGTCACCCGCACCGCCGAGTCGCCGCGGCCGATGCCGCAGATCGTGCGGTTGCCGTACATCTCGTTGAGGGTGGCGAAGACGGATGCCGTCACCGTCCAGTCCCGCGTCGCCGGGTTCGTCACGAACGGGCCCACGGTGACGCGCTTGGTCTCGGCGAGGATCGCCGAGTGGATGACGTACGGCTCCTCCCACAGCAGGTGCGAGTCGAACGTCCACACGTGGCTGAAGCCGTGCGCCTCGGCGAGCTTGGCGAGGTGCACCGTGCGGGCGGCGGGCGGGTTGGTCTGCAGGACGACACCGAAATCCATGGTTGCTCCTAGGTTCGCGACGTTTCGTCTCGCTCGTTCCTCGCTCGCTCAACGACCGGAAGACACCGGTCGTTGAGCGAGCGAAGCGAGACGAAACGCGCCATGTCAGATCAGGTACTGGCTCAGGCCGCGCTTGAGGAACCGGCCGTCGCCCTTGGCGCCGAGGTACTCGCCGCCGTCGACCACGACCTTGCCGCGGGAGACCACCGTGTCGACGTGGCCGTCGATCTCGTACCCCTCCCACGCGGAGTGGTCCATGTTCATGTGGTGGGTGCGGCCCTCGCCGAACCCGATGGACGTGTGGCCGTTCGGGTCGTACACGACGACGTCGCCGTCGGCGCCGGGCTGGATGACGCCCTTCCTGCCGTACAGGCCGAACATGCGCGCCGGCGTGGTCGAGGTGAGCTCGACCCAGCGCTCGAGCGTGATCTTGCCGGTCACGACACCCTGGTACATGAGGTCCATGCGGTGCTCGACGGAGCCGATGCCGTTCGGGATCGCCCGGAAGTCGTCGAGGCCGAGGTCCTTCTGGCCCTTCATGCAGAACGGGCAGTGGTCGGTCGACACCATCTGGATGTCGTTGGTGCGCAGCGCCTGCCACATGTGGTGCTGGTGGCCCTCCTGGCGGCTGCGAAGCGGCGTCGAGCACACCCACTTGGCGCCCTCGAACTGGCCCCACTCCTCGCTGAAGGCCCCGAGCTGCTCCTCGAGCGACAGGTACAGGTACTGCGGGCACGTCTCGCCGAACACGTTCCAGCCCTGATCGCGCGCCCACGCCAGCTGGTCGACCGCCTGCTTCGCGCTCACGTGCACCACGTACAGCGGAGCGCCGGTGAGGTTCGCCAGCATGATCGCGCGGTGCGTGGCCTCCTCCTCCATCTGCCACGCGCGGGCGATGCCGTGGTAGTACGGCGCCTTCTTGCCGGCATCCGCCAGCTGCGCCGCCAGCACGTCGATGGCCGGGCCGTTCTCGGCGTGCATCATGGTGAGAAGGCCCGTCTCCTGCGAGACCTGCATGGCCTTGAGCACCTGCGCGTCGTCGGAGTAGAAGACCCCCGGGTAGGCCATGAAGAGCTTGAAGCTCGAGACCCCCTCGTCGACGAGGCCCCGCATCGCCGCGAGCGATTCGTCGTCGACGCCGCCGACGATCTGGTGGAAGCCGTAGTCGATCGCGCAGTTGCCTGCGGCCTTCTCGTGCCACGCGGCCAGGCCGTCCTGCACGCGCTCGCCGTAACGCTGCACCGCGAAGTCGATGATCGACGTGGTGCCGCCCCAGGCCGCAGCCCGGGTTCCGGTCTCGAACGTGTCGGAGGCCTCGGTGCCGCCGAACGGGAGCTGCATGTGCGTGTGTGCGTCGATGCCGCCCGGGATCACGTACTTGCCGGTGGCGTCGATGACGGTGTCGACGGATGCCGCGACATCCGTCCCGAAAAGATGCGAGCCGGGGACGAGCACGGCCGCGATCGTCTCGCCGTCGATGAGCACGTCGGCCTCGCCGCGGCCGGTCGCCGAGACGACGGTGCCGCCCTTGATGAGTGTGGTCGCCATGTCGCCCCCCTTACGGCTTCGCGATCCGGGTGTACGAGTCGGGGCGACGGTCGCGGTAGAACTGCCAGTCGTCGCGCATCTCGAGCACCATGTTCAGGTCGAGGTCGCGCACCAGCAGCTCCTCGTGATCTCCCGAGCCGCGCTCGCCGACGAAGTTGCCGCGGGGGTCGATCACCTGGCTCGTGCCGTAGAAGTCGACCGCGAGGTCGCCGTACTCGTTGTCCTCGCGCCCGACCCGGTTGGGCTGCAGCACGAAGTAGCCGTTGGCCACCGCCGCGGCAGGACCCTCGACCTCCCACAGCCGGTTCGAGAGGCCGGGCTTGGTGGCGTTCGGGTTGAACACCATGTGCGCGTCGGCGAGGCCGAGCTCGCGCCATCCCTCGGGGAAGTGGCGGTCGTAGCAGATGTACATCCCGACCCGCCCGACCGCGGTCTCGAACACCGGGTAGCCGAGGTTGCCGGGGCGGAAGTAGAACTTCTCCCAGAACCGGTCGAGGTGCGGGAGGTGGTGCTTGCGGTACTTGCCGAGGACGGTGCCGTCCGCGTCGACCAGCACGGCGGTGTTGTAGTAGACGCCGGTCTGGTCCTCCTCGTAGATGGGGAGCACCATCACGATCCCGAGCTCCTTCGCGACCGCCGCGAACCGCTGCACGATCGGCCCGTCGGCCTGCTCGGCGAAGCGGTAGTACTTCTTGTCCTGCGTGATCCCGAAGTACGGGCCGTAGAACAGCTCCTGGAAGCACATCACCTGGGCGCCCTGGGCCGCGGCATCCCGTGCGAAGCCCTCGTGCTTGTCGAGCATCGACTCCTTGTCGCCGGTCCAGGTGGTCTGCGAGATCGCTGCGCGTACCGTCGTCATCGTTCCTCCGTTCGCGAGACGGCGGATGCCGTGCTCGATGGGTCCCTCCGGGCGGGGACCGACGGGGTCCGATCGAGGGAGCAGCCCCGCTCCTCGATCCTGTCGACTCGACGTTTCCCGTCGGTTTCGGCCTGTGACGCGACAGTAAAGCCTCGGTACCCGCGGCGCAATGGTCGGCTGGGCAGACCTTTCGAGGGCGGCCAGCGGCATCCGGCGTACATCTCACGACGGATGCGGCGGCCCCGCCGGTTACAGCCGGGGACGGATGCCGCGGCGCGCGGCGTCCCGTAGCGTGAAACGGTGTTCCGCCGCATGAAGAGGTACCAGATCGTCGTCGACGTGGTCCTGGCGGTCTGCTTCTTCCTCGTGGCGTGGCCGATCGAGCTCGTGCTGGTGAACTGGACCGGCGTGGAGATGCGGTTCACCCCGGTTGTCATCGCGATCGCCGGGGCGACCGTCGCGGCGCTGTTCAGCATCGCCCTCGCGCTGCGCCGCCTCTCGCCGGCGCTCGCCCTCGGCGTGGCCTGGGCGGGAGCCCTGCTGCAGGTCGGGCTCGGCCGCCCGCCGAGCTTCTCGGATCTCGCGATCTTCGCGGTGCTGTACGGCACCGCTGCCTACGGCACGCGCGTGGTGTACTGGGCGGGCCTGGGGTCGACTGTGCTCGGCGCGCTCATCATCACCGTGTACCTGATGGCCGACCCGGTGTTCGCCGGCGGGGGGCTCTCGTGGGAGCGTCTGCCGCTGGCGCTGGTCATGCTCGTGGCGGCCGCCTTCGCGCTGGGCCTGTCGTGGACGATCGGCGCCCTGGTGCGCACGGCCGTGCGTGCCAGGGAGAACCGCGAGGCGCAGCAGCGCGCCGAGGCCGAGACCGTCGCCGAGCAGGAGCGCGTGCGCATCGCGCGCGACATGCACGACGTCGTCGCGCACTCGCTGGCCGTGGTGATCGCCCAGGCGGACGGCGCGCGCTATGCGGCGGCATCCGATCCCGCGGTCGCGAGCCAGGCGCTGACGACGATCTCGAGCACCGCTCGCGCGGCCCTGGCCGACGTGCGGCTGCTGCTCGGCCAGCTGCGCCACCAGCAGGGCGACGGTCCGCAGCCCACGATCGCCGACCTCGAGGAGCTGTACGCGCAGGTGCGCGCCGCGGGGGTGCCGCTGCGGGTCGACGTCGACCCGGCCCCGCCGGGCGAGCCGCCTGCGGCCGTGCAGCTCGCGGTCTACCGCATCCTGCAGGAGGCGCTCACCAACGCGCTGCGTCACGGAGCCTCCGGAAGCCCGGTCGGCGTGCGGCTGGCGTGGCTGGCCGACCGCGTCGAGCTGACGGTGCACAACCCTCTTCCCTCCTCCGGCCACCCGCGGCATCCGGCGGGTGTCGCCCCGGGCGACCCGCGGGTCGCCGCGGGGGAGCACGCCGCGGCGCGCGGGCACGGGCTCATCGGCATGCGCGAGCGCGCACAGCTCGTCGGCGGGCGACTGGATGCCGGTGCCGACGGCGACGCCTTCGTCGTGCGTGCGACGATCCCCATCGGGGCGGCATGACACGCTGGTCACGACGGTCCACGCCGAACCGAGGAGTCTCATGATCCGCGTCGCCCTCGTCGACGACCAGGCGCTGTTCCGCGCCGGCATCCGCATGCTCGTCGACTCGCAGCCCGACCTCGAGGTCGTGGCCGAGGCATCCGACGGCCGCGAAGGGGTGGCCGTCGTGCGGCAGACCCGTCCGGACGTCGTGCTGATGGACATCCGCATGCCGGTCATGGACGGCCTGGCCGCGACCGCCGAGCTGCTCAACGACCCCGAGCCGCCGCGCATCGTGATGCTCACCACGTTCGACCTCGACGAGGCGGCCGCGCGCGCGATCCGGCAGGGGGCGAGCGGGTTCCTCCTCAAGGACGCCGACCCCGAGTTCCTGCTGGCCGCGATCCGCACCGTGCACTCCGGGTCGGCGGTGATCGCCGCCTCCGCGACCCGGGACCTGTTCGAGCGGTTCGCGGATGCCGCTCCCCAGCCGATCCCGCCCGCCTACGAGGAGCTCACCGACCGCGAGCGTGAGATCTTCGCGCTGGCCGCCCGCGGGCTCTCCAACGCCGAGATCGCCGCCCGCGAGTTCCTCTCCGAGGCCACCGTGAAGACGCACATCAGCCGGATCCTCACCAAACTGGCGCTGCGCGACCGCGTGCAGCTCGTGGTGTTCGCGTTCGAGCACGGCCTCGCCTAGCCCGACCCGGCAGAATCGGGCCATGGAACTGCAGTTGAGCATGGTCGTGCTCGAGGTCTCGGACCTCGAGGCGTCGGTCCGCTTCTACCGCCGGCTGGGGCTCGACCTCCCTGACGCGGTCGCCGGCAGGCCCGTCGTCGCCCACCGCATGGGAAGCGGCGTGACGCTCCTCATCACGACGGCGTTCGCGTCGGTGTACGACCCGACATGGGCCCCGCCGACGGCCGGCGCAGGCTACTCGCAGATGCTCGAGTTCTTCGTCGGCGAGGACGCCGTCGTCGACAGCACGTGGGCCGACCTGGTCGCGGCGGGATACCGCGGGCGCATGGCGCCGACGCAGACCGCGGGCCCGTATGCCGCGCTCGTCGAGGACCCCGACGGCAACGTCGTGCTGCTGACCTCCGACGAGGCCGCGTCGCCCGAGGCCGGCTGACCCGGCGGGGGGACGGGAACGGACTCAGCGCCCCTCGAGGGCGGCGCGGTGCGCCGCGTACCTGCGACGTCCGATCCAGCGCCATGCGAGCCGGGCCGGAGCCGGCATGTGCTTGTGCAGCCACTGGTCGCCGCCGTCGGGCTGCGCCGCGAGGATCTCGCCCAGCTGCTGCCACGTCTGTCCCTTCGGGATCGCGCGGCGACCGTGCTCGGAGAACCACTCGATCTCGGCCTCGGTGATCGTGTGCTCCATGACGGGCACGATGTTCGTCTCCTCGTCGGGCAGGTGCACGGCGATGGCCGCGTTGACGCCCTCGAGGGCGGCGAGCACGGGCCCGGCATCCGCGGTCGCCGCCGACGCCCGCCACGCGGGCAGCGCGCGATCGAGTGCAGACAGATGCACGAGGAGTTCGGCGTGCTGCGCCTTCATGCGCTCGACATGCGCCGCGCACGACGGTGCGCGCTCGTCCAGCGCGGGCCAGAGCCGCTCGTCCTCGCCCTCGTGATGGGCGTGCAGCCCGAGCGACAGCGTCTCGAGCTGCGTCGCGACGACGGCGGCGTGGGCGGCGTCGCCCTCGCGGACTCCTCGCACGAGGTCGGGGGCTTCGCCGAAGCCGCGCCGGAACAGCCGATGGATCTCGACCATCCCGCCGGCATCGCACGTCTTGGGGCCGGTGGGCAGGTCGCCGCTGGGCGGCAGGGGGGTGGCGGGCATCTCGACTCCTCGCTCGGGCGCGTCGGCTGCACGCGACGTTAGTCCCGGCGGCGCGCGCGCGGAAGATCCTCCTTGCGATGTACGCGGGATGCCTCCGCAGGCCGACGCGCGCGACCGGCCGCCGTCCATACCGTCGGAGGCATGGAACTTTCATCGACCGACCTGGGCCTGGCCGCCCGGGTGCAGCAGCTCACCAAGACCTTCGGCACCGGCGAGAGCGCGGTGCACGCACTCGACGGGGTGAGCGTCGGCATCCGCCGCGGCGAGTTCACCGCCGTGATGGGCCCGTCGGGATCGGGCAAGTCCACGCTCATGCACATCATGGCGGGTCTGGACGCCCCGACCTCCGGTCGCGCGTGGATCGGCGACACCGACATCACCGGGCTCTCCGACCTCGAGCTCACCATCCTGCGCCGTCGCCGCGTCGGATTCGTGTTCCAGGCCTTCAACCTCGTGCCCACGCTCGACGCGCTGGGCAACATCCTGCTGCCCTTCGACCTCGACGGGCGTCGCCCCACCGCGCTCGAGCGCGCGCGCATCGACGGGCTCGTCGAGCGGCTCGGGCTGACGAGCCGTCTCAGCCACCGCCCGCATCAGCTCTCCGGCGGGCAGCAGCAGCGCGTCGCGATCGCGCGGGCGCTGGCGACGGCCCCCGACCTGCTGTTCGCCGACGAGCCGACCGGCAACCTCGACTCACGGTCGGGCCGCGAGGTGCTGGCGCTGCTGGCCGCGGCGAGCCGTGAGCAGGGGCAGTCCATCGCGATGGTGACGCACGACCCGGTGGCCGCCTCGCACGCCGACCGGGTGCTGTTCCTCGGCGACGGCCGCATCGTCGCCGACAAGCCGCGCCAGAGCGCCGAGGAGATCTCGGCCTACATGCTCGCCTCCGAGCTGGGCGCCGGCGCGCCTGCGGCGGTGGCGTCGTGAGCGCGGTCGTCGACACGTCGAGAGAGCGGATGCCGCGGGTCGTGGCATCCGAGTCCCTCGCACGGAGCGGGGGCGCCCCGCTGGCGTGGCTGCGCGAACGCGGCATGGGCGCGAGCGTCCTGGTGGCGGCGATCTCGAGTGCGTTCGGTGCGATCCTGCTGAGCGCGACGGGCTTCATCGCGGCGGTGCTGCGGGCCGACCCCTTCATCGGCGACAGCGGCACGCTCGCCGTGGTGCTCGCGATCATGAGCGTGCTGCTCATCGGGGTCGCGGTGTACGTGGCCGCGATCGTCACCGCGAACACCTTCGCCACCGTGATCGCCGGGCGCACCCGCCGCATCGCGCTGCTGCGCCTCATCGGCGCGTCGGCCCGGTCGCAGCGCGCCGAGGTCGCCCGTCAGGGGCTCCTCGTCGGCGTGATCGGCGCCCTGGTGGGGCTCGTCGCGGGCACGCTCGCGTCGTGGGCGGGCGTCGAGGTGGCCGTCCGCCTCCTCGGCATCGACGGCGTCGACTACGCCGTCCTGCAGCCCGTGCTCGTCGCTCCTGCGGCGGTGGTGGCGCTGACCACCTGGGCGGCCGCGTGGGCCGGATCCCGGCGCGTGCTGACCGTCACGCCCCTGCAGGCGCTGGGCGGCTCGGTGGAGGCGTCCCACGACGACCAGGTGCGCCGCGGCGCGCGCAACGGCGTCGCGATCACGCTCTTCGCGATCGGCGCCGTGCTGCTGGCGGGCGGCATCGTGCTCGGCCTGGTCTCGCCGCTCGGCGTGATCGTCGCGTTCTTCGGCGGCATCTTCTCGTTCACCGGGCTCGCGATGGGGGCGACGCTGGTGATGCCGCCGGTGCTGCGCCTGGTCGGCCGGCTGTTCGGCTCGTCGGCCACCGCACGCCTGGCCGCCGAGAACGCCCTGCGCTACCCCGAGCGCTCCAGCCGCATGGCCATCGGCGTCGTGATGGGCGTCACGCTCGTGACGATGTTCGCCGTCGCGCTGGAGTCCGTGAAGGTCGTGCTGACCACCTCGGCGGGGGGCGAGGCTCCGGCCGAGCTCACCACGATCATCGACACGTTCTCGGGCATCATGATGGGCCTGGTGGCGGTATCGGCGGTGATCGCGGCCGTCGGGCTGGTGAACCTCCTCACGATCGGCGTCGTGCAGCGCCGCCGCGAGCTGGGCCTGCTGCGCGCGCTCGGCGTCTCGACCGGGCAGGTGCGCGGCATGGTGCTGCTGGAGGCCGCCCACATCACGATCGCCGCGACCCTCACCGGTCTCGTGCTCGGCGTCGCCTACGGATGGGCGGGGGCGCAGTCGCTGCTGGGCGCCGTGCCGATGCCGCCGTCGTTCTCGGCGCCCACCCTCGTCGCACCCGCGGTGCCGTGGCTGCCGGTCGCCATCATCGTGGTGGCGACGGCCGTGCTCACGCTCGTCGCGGCGGTCGTGCCGACCCGCCTGGCGACGCGGGTGGCCCCCGTGGCGGCGCTCGCGGAGTGAGGGCTGGCCGAGGGGGGAGACGGATGCCGCGGCGCAGGCTTCGCGCCGCGGCATCCGCCATCCGTCATTCGACCTTGAACGGCTGCCGGAACGGGCCTCGCCGGGCATCCGCCTCGAGCTCGAGGAACGGCGCGGGCCCGAGGTCATCGGTCGAGTAGACGGTGCTGACCTTCTCGAGCGCCGCGACCAGCGTGGAGCGGGGGACCGCCGTCGCCTCGGTCGTGCCGTGCTTGCCGGGGCGCGTCGACATCAGCGACGTCATCTTCGGCAGGTCGTCGGGACGTGCCTCCCACAGGGCGTGCAGCGAGCGAGGGGTGGCGTTGCGACTGCCGTGGTGGCCCACCTTGTAGAGGTCGATGCACGTCAGATCGTGTTTGAGGACGGGGTCGGTCTCGAGCTGCGCGAGCGTGCGGCGCCAGTTCTCGATCTGCGCGTCGCCCGGGAACAGCATCGACAGTCCGCCGACCTTCAGCAGCAGGATCAGGCTGGTGTTGTTGAGGGCGTCGTCGAGATCGCGCACCAGGCGCGCGGCCGAGTGCGAGCGCTGCTTGGCGAGCCGCGTGACGAGCCACCGCACGGGGCCCGGGCCGAGCGGCATCGGGCGCGTGCTGGGCGCCTCGGCCTCGGCCTTGGCCACGCCCTCGATCGCGGCGCCGAGCCGGAGCATCCAGTACTGCGGATCCCGGGACTTCTGCTTGCCGACCCCGGCGTCCTGCTCCACGGTGGGCGGGCCGAGCACCGTCGCCGTGAGACCGGGGATGGCATCCTCGAGCCCCGCGTCCGCACCCGCGAACAGGTAGCGGCCGCCGTGCTCGCCCGCCAGCTCGTCGAGCAGGCGCACCGCGTCGGCGTTGGGCAGCTGCTCCTCGGCCTCCTCCTGCACCTCCGCGCCCAGGGCCTTCGCCCGCGCCAGCGCGTGGACGTGGCCCTGCGCGGCGGCGAGGAGCCGTGCGTACCGGGCGGATGCCGTACCCGGAGGTCCGTCCGAGGGCTCGGTCTCGGCGAGCCCGGCGCCGGAAGGGCCGTCGGCGGTGGACGGCAGCGTCGGGTTCTCGGTCCAGGGTCGCAGCACCAGTCTCGGCTTGAGCGTCGCCATGATCGCCGCGCTTGCGGCATCCCCGAAGCCGGACAGGTGGTCCTTGTGCCGATGGGTCACCACGAGGGCGTCGAGCTCGCCGCCGGTGTGCTGCTTGATGAGCTCGGCGACCTCGGCGGTGGTCCCCGGCGCCCTGGGCGGGCGGGACGGGCGGGGCGGGCCGGTGGTGCCGAAGTCGATCAGCAGGTGACGGGCCTTCCGCCCGTCGGCGAACGCCTTGTCGTACTCGACCGACACCAGGAAGCAGTCGCCGAAGCCGACCTGGTACATGCGGACGCGGACGCGGACGGGCTTGCTCACCATGCCTCCCCGGAGCTGAGCTGCGAACTGTGGAGTTCGGCGAACGTCTGGCCCGTCGGTGTGCCGTCGGAGAACCCGAGCCGCCGGGAGGCGTCGCGACGGCCGGTGACGTCGAGGTACTCGATGCGCCGCTTCTGACGCCGCCAGTCGTCCAGTCGCTTGTAGATGTGCAGCTTCAGCCGGCCGAACTGGTCGAACACGAGGGTGCCCCCGCCGAAGACCTGCACCTCCGTGGTGGGGTCGACTCCCTCCGGGAGGGGGAGCTCGGACAGCCGCTCGAACTCTCCCGCCGTCAGCGACATCATCTGGACGTAGGTGGCCACGGACTCCGGCACGATGAGGCCGTCGGGCGCGATGCGCTGGGTGGGCAGCACCGATTCGACCGAGGTGTAGTACCGGGTCGGGATGTCCAGCCGCCGGGCGTTCTGCCACAAGAAGCGGAACACCTCGTCGCGATCGCTGCGCAGTCCCGCGAAGTTGATGCCGAGGTAGTAGGGCTTCAGCTCCGCGTCGAGCACGTTCACGACGCGGTCCCGCGGGCGGTGGATGCCGGCCGCCGCGAACCCGGCGACGAGCTTCTGCCGGTACTTGAGGTCGTCGTCGGGGACCACCTCGGTGTCGGCCAGCAGCACGGCATCCAGGAGGTCGGCGAACTCGAACTCGACGGGCGGCAGGTAGTCCAGCCCGCGGATCAGCATGGTCAGCAGCTGCGACGCGGCCCGCGCGCCCTCCTCGGCGGCGCGGGAGCGGTCCACGGTCCCCGTGGCGGCGGCACCGTCGCCGCGGGGGGTGCTGGTGGCGCCGGCGGCGGCATCGCCGGTGGTGGCGACGCCGGGCTGGGAGAACAGCGCCTCCAGGCGGGTGGTCCAGATGTCGATCAGCACGTCGAGGACGATCGCCACGAGCACCTCGCCGCGCCGGTGCGGCTCGGCGTAGAGCGGGCTCAGCGCCCAGTCCGGCGGGGGAGGTGCGAGCGCCGAGCGTCGCAGAGCGCCCCGCCCCTGGGTGAGGACGTCGCCGATCTGCTCGGCGATCCCGAACAGCACGTTCTCCTTGAGCGCCTGCTTCTCGACCTTGGCCCGGTCGATCCGGCCGTCGGGACCGGCGGCCCCGAGCGCCTTCTCCACGACGGGTCGGATCGAGAACACGGACAGCAGCGCGACGATGTCGGCGAAGCCCTCGTGGAAGGCGGCCTGATCGGGAAGGCTCGGCTCGAGGAAGCGGCTGCGCAGCCCGTCGAGGATCGCGTGCGTCGTCTCGTGCACGATCACGTCGTAGCTCAGACACGTGTAGACGACCGGCTCGTCCTTGTCGTCGGAGGGGACGTAGCCGAACAGCACCGCGTGGTCCTCCGACGAGTAGAACGCGTTCGCCTCGGCGAAGGCGTGCGGCACGAGGTACAGCTGGTGGCCGTCGAAGCTCCACGCGAGCCGGCGGCCGAGCGCGGTCTCGAACGCGGCGAGCGTGCGTGCCGCGGCGCCGTAGACCTGCTGTGCGTGGAACGCGAAGTCCCGTAGCAGCTCGGCGTCGGGCTTGCCGGCGAACGGATCCTCGTTGCCGATCGGCAGGTGCTTGATGTACTGGCCGGTGACGGCGTCGTAGTCCACGACGTGCAGCCGCGCGCCGCGCGGCCCGTCCTCCATGCGCGACCACGGCACGCGGACGTCCGCGGTGAGGATCCTGCCGTCCTCGCCCTTGACCTCCGGGTCCTGCGCGATGAGCCGCAGCGTGACGTGCGTGCGCGGCTCGTCGGCCGGCTCGGAGAACTCGACACCGTCGTTCATGTCACACCCCCAGGTCCGCAACGCCCCCGTCGCGGTCGTCCCGCGGTGGAGGAGGCGGACCTCGGCGCCCCTGATACCCCTGGCGCACTCACCGCGGGTGTGTGTGCTCACCGTAGCCCCGTGATGCCTCCAGCGGAACGGATGCTGCGGCACGCAGCATCCGTCGCCCCTACGCGAGCGGGACTCAGGCGGGCGGGATCGGGTCGTGCGCCCACGTCGGGGCGAGGGCGCGCAGGCGCGCCGCGCGCCATTGCCACATGCCCCACAGCACAGGCCAGAGCAGCGGCGCCGTGGGGCCGCCGATCACCAGGCGGTCCCGCCACAGCGTCCTGCGCGGATCGCCGGGCGCCGGCGACACCGCCATCTGGTGGTCCCAGACGTCGAGGCTCGCGAGCGGTCCGGTCAGCGGGATCCCGCTGTCGCGGAAGATCCGCACCCGTCCACCGGGCTCGTCGACGTACCGCTCGCTGACGTGGATGAGCTGCCGGCCCATCGGCACCTCCCCGAACGCCGACAGCTGCACCGGCACGTCGTCACCGGGTGTCCACGCCGTGGGCAGACCGCTCGGCACGAGCGGCGCGAGGTCCAGCACCGGGCCGTAGAGCTCGGCGACGGCCCGCGGGGAGTGCACGGCCCGCCACGCGGCGTCGGGGTCGCAGTCGAGGACGAGCTTCAGCAGGATCCGCATGCTCCAGTGTCGCATCGCGTCCCGCGCACGCGCGGGTGGCGACGGCGGCGCGCCTACGCTGGACGGATGCCGCACACGCCGTTCGATCAGCACCGCTACCAGGTCCGGCTCGACTGGGGCCTGGACGGACTGCGGCGCCTGGCCCCCGCCGACATCGTCGTGGTGGTCGACGTGCTGCGCTTCTCGACGTCGACGACGGCCGCGCTCGAGCGCGGCGAGAGCGTGCCCCTCGACGGCTCTGCCCACGCGGTGTCGATCAACGGAGCGGCGGTGGCGGAGGCCGCAGGGGCGACGGGCGCCGTGGTGCTGCTCGGATGCCTGCGCAACGCCCGCGCCGTGGCCGACGCGGTGCTCGACACCCAGCGTCGCCGTGCCGCGCGCACCAGCGTCGCCGTCATCGCGGCGGGCGAGCTCGCCGGGCGCGAACCGGGTGCCGCGCTGCGGTTCGCCGTCGAGGACCAGTTGGGTGCGGGGGCGATCGTCGATGCGCTGGGAGTGCGCGGGGTCGACCACACCTCGCCCGAGGCGGCCGCCGCGGGGGAGGCGTTCCGGGGTCTGCGGGGAGCCGTGCGGCACCTGCTCACGGCGAGCGGCTCCGGCCAGGAGCTGCTGCTGCGCGAGGACCGGCCGGTCGAGGAGTCGCGGGGCGAGGTGCTCGACGCGGCGGCCGTGGACGCGGCATCCGTCGTCCCCGTCCATCGTGACGGCGCCTTCGTCGCGTACTGACCGCCTCAGCGCGGCGTCATCGCCGCCAGGCGGGTCGCGCGGGTGATGTCGCGCCGCGTCCAGGTGAACACGTGGCGCTCGTCGAAGTGCGGCGCGCACTTGGCGCACGACGTCGGACGGGTCGCCTTGCGGTGACGATAGGCGACGTGGCCGGCGGGGCACACGCCGATCCAGGGAGCGAGGTCGGTCGCCGTCTCGCCGTTGTGGGTGGTGCCGCCGACGTAGCCGAGCTCGCGGGCCACCGCCTTCCAGCGAGGACCGTGACCGGCGCGCGGCCCCGCGAGCGCGTGCGCGACCTCGTGCAGCAGCGTCTGGTGGTTGGTGTCGTCGTCGTAGCGCGCGGCGAGGTAGCGCGACACGCTGATGCGCTTGTGCGTGTAGTCGCACAGGCCCGCGCGGCGCTTCGCGTTGTCGAACGCGAACGTCCACGAGGGATCGAGGTGGGCGGCGATGAGGGCCTCGGCCCAATGCCGCACGCGTGGCAGTTCCGACATGGCGCGAGGCTAGAACATATCTCCGACATCCACCGGACGCGCTCCCCGCCTCAACTGGCGACGGATTCGGCGGCCCGGCGGCGGTCGACGGTGTCGATCGCCAGCAGCACCGACTCGAGCTGGTCCTCGGTGGCGCCGGCCTCCTGGCGGAGGAACAGCGTGCGCTTGAAGTCCTTGCGCGCGGCGTCGAAGTCGCCCGCGTCGAAGTTCACCTTGCCGCGGTGCTGGTACGCGAACGCGCCGATCCCGGCCCATCCCTGCCCCTCGGCCTCCTCGGCGCACATGGTGAGCTCCTGGTCGGCGGCGGCGTACGCGCCCCGCGCCTGCAGCACCGTGGCGTGCAGGATGCGGGCGCGCAGCAGATCCTTGCGGGTGCCGGCCATGCGCGCGACGCGCACCGACTGCTCGGAGATGACCAGGGCGTCCTCGGAGCGGTCCAGCACCTTCAGCAGCCACACGCGCTCGAGCAGGGCAGGCAGGCTGCGCTGGTCGCCGATCTCTTCGAGCCGCTCCCGGCACTCGCTGGGGTCGACCAGCTCCCGGAGCGTCTCGGGGTCGTACCCGCGGATGTAGCTCACGTCTGACTCCCTTCGCCGCGCCGATGGCCCTTCCAGTGTGCCGTCCGCGCGGGCGCGCGACGGGGTGCCACGCCGCGTGCGCCGGCCCCTCCGCGCGACACGCCGGTCACCGGGGCCGTCAGCGGGTGAACAGGGATGCCGAGGGCTTGGGCGACGGGGTCGCGTCGGCGTCGGTGGCCACCCGCGCGCCGCGCGCGAAGTCGTCGACCTCGCGGCCCTCGGCGACCTTCGCGGGGTGCGGACCGGCGGCCATCAGGCGGGGGAGCCACTCGGTCGGCAGTGGTGCGCGGGATGCCGCGATCACGAGGTTGCCGAAGCGGCGGCCCTTGAGCGTCTGCACCTCGGCGAGCACGATGACGTGCTCGAGCACCGCCTGCACCGTCGCCACCTCACGTCGGGCGAATGCGAGACCGGCGCCGTCGGCGACGTTGACCAGCAGGACGCCGTCGGGCGCGAGGAAGCGCACGGCCTCGGTGAAGAACTCCACGGTCGTCAGGTGGGCCGGCGTCTGGGCGCCGGAGTACACGTCCGACACGACGAGGTCGGCCGCACCCACGAGCCCGGCGGGGAGGCGGCCGAGCGCCTCGCGCGCGTCGCCGATGCGCACGCGGATCGAGGCGCCGCGGGGGAGCGGCAGGTTCTCGCGCACCAGGTCCCACAGCGCCGGCTCGAGCTCGACGATCTGCTGGCGGGAGCCCGGCCGCGTCTGCTCGACGTACCGCGGGATCGTGAGGGCGCCCGCTCCCAGGTGGATCGCTGTCAGCGGCTGCCCCGGCATCCGGAGCCGGTCGATGACCGCACCCATGCGCGCGACGTATTCGAAGTGCAGATGCGTCGGATCGTCGAGGTCGACGTGCGACTGCGGCGTGCCGTCGACGTCGAGCTCCCAGCCTCCGCCGAAGGGCGACGGCACGACGCGGGCGATCGTCCCGTCCGAGAGCCGGACCGAGGGGGCGGGTGACTCATCCCTCGCGCGTGCCATGGCCCCACGTTAGCCGCTGCCTCCTGTCGGAGCAGGCGCCGGGAGGCTCGGCCCGGCGCCGCAGTAGCGTGGAGCCATGGCGGTGATCGATCTCAACGCGGACCTCGGAGAGACCGTCGACGGCGTGCCGACCGCCGACGACGAGGCGATGTTCGCCGTGATCTCCAGCGCCAGCGTCGCGTGCGGCGGGCACGCCGGCGACGAGGACTCGATGCGGGAGTCCGTCGCCCGGGCGGCGCGCTTCGGGGTGGCCGTGGGCGCCCATCCGTCCTACCCGGACCGCGCGGACTTCGGCCGCACCGCCCTGGCGATGGACCCCGCCGACCTCGGCGCCGCGGTGGCGGAGCAGCTGGCCGCGCTCGTCGCGGCGGGCGCGGACCTGCGCTACGTCAAGCCCCACGGTGCGCTCTACCACGCCGTCACGACCGACCGGGCGCAGGCAGAGGCCGTGGCCCGCGCGATCGCGGACTGCGCGGACAAGCTCGGCCGGCCCCTGCCCGTGCTGGGTCTGCGCGGCGAGATCGCGGGGGCCGCGGCATCCGTCGGCCTGCCGTTCGTGCTCGAGGCGTTCCTCGATCGCGGCTACCTGCCGGACGGCTCGCTGGTGGCGCGCAGGCAGCCGGGTGCGCTTCTGGACGACCCGGAGCTCGTCGCGGCACGGGCGGTGCGGCTCGCCCGCGAGGGCATCGTGGAGGCGATCGACGGCTCGGTGGTGCGGGCGGATGCCGCCTCCCTGTGCGTGCACGGCGACTCCCCCGCCGCCGTCGAGATGGCGCGGGCCGTGCGCGCGGCGCTGGACGCCGCCGGCGTGGAGGTGCGGGCGCCGTGGTGACCGCGCGCGGGTCGTCGACGTCGCCGGAGGAGGCGCCGCGATGGTGACGGTGCAGGTGCGGCCGATGGGGGAGCGTGCGTTCCTGCTCGAGGTCGCCGCGCTCGAGGACGTGCTCCCCCTGCACGCGGCGCTCGCCGCCTCGCGCCCCGCCGGAGTGGTCGACCTCGTGCCGGCGGCGCGGACCGTGCTGGTGCGCGTCGACCCGCGCACCCTGGCACCCGCGGCCGCGAGGGCGTGGGCGCTCGGCGCGGCGGCGGATGCCGAAGCCGGCGCCGCGGCCGGCGGGCCGCTCGTCGAGCTGGACATCGTGTACGACGGCGCCGACCTCGACGAGACCGCGCAGCTGCTCGGCGTCGCCGTCGACGAGCTCGTGGCGCGCCATGCCGGGGCGACGTGGCGGGTGGCGTTCACCGGCTTCGCGCCGGGCTTCGGATACCTCGTGAGTGACGACTGGCCGTTCGACGTGCCGCGCCTCGATTCGCCGCGCACCCGCGTGCCCGCCGGGTCGGTGGGCCTGGCCGGCGCCTTCAGCGGAGCGTACCCCCGAGACACGCCAGGGGGGTGGCGGCTCATCGGGACGACGGCGGCGCGCCTGTTCGATGCGGATGCCGCATCCCCCGCCCTCCTCGCACCCGGGACGCGGGTGCGGTTCCGTCCGGCCCAGCAGCGGGCGCGAGACTCCGCGGACGCTGCCACGGCGGCCGCGCCCGATGGGTATCCGCCGGCCGCGCCGGCGCGCGGCATCCGGATCCTCGAACCCGGCCTGCTCGCGACGGTGCAGGATCTCGGGCGGGAGGGGGCGGCATCCGTCGGCGTCGCCGTCTCGGGCGCCCTCGACCGTGGCGCGCTGCGCACCGCCGACCGGCTGCTCGGCAACCCGGAGGGGGCGGCGGGCATCGAGGTCACGATGGGCGGGCTGCGCGCGGTCGCCGAGACCGACCTGTGGGTGGCGGTGACCGGCGCCTGGGGCACCGTGCGCCTCGACGGCCGCGAGGTCGACCCCTACCAGGCCCACGCGTGGCCGGCAGGTGCGGAGCTGCACGTCGACTGGTTCGCGCACGGCGCGCGCGCCTACGTCGCGGTGCGCGGCGGCTTCGATGCGCGGCAGGTGCTCGGCTCCCGCGCCACCGACCTGCTCGCGGGGCTCGGGCCGGCGGCGTTGCGCGCCGGCGACGCCGTCGGCGTCCGCGACGACGCCGTCGCGCCCATCCCGGTCGCACCGCCGGCGCCGTGGGGTGCGCCGCACGACGATGAACTCGAGCTGGAGCTCGGCCCCGGCCCGCGGGCGGACTGGTTCTCCGCCGACGCCATCGCGACGCTCTACGACACCGTGTGGACCGTGTCGAACCACGCCGACCGGGTGGGCGCGCGTCTCGAAGGCCCCGCGCTTGACCGGGTGCGCGCCGGTGAGCTCGCGAGCGAGGGCATGGTCCCGGGTGCGCTGCAGGTGCCCCCGAGCGGCCGGCCCACGATCCTGCTCGCCGACGGTCCGGTCACCGGTGGCTACCCCGTCATCGCCGTGGTGACGGATGCCGCACTCGACCTCGTCGCGCAGGCCCGGCCGGGCACGCGCATCCGGTTCCGGCACGCCCGCCCAGGGCGCTGAGCCCTCGGGTCAGTCCGCGCCGCCGGCCTCCAGGAGATCGGCGGTCGCCCGCAGGATCGCGACGACGGCGGCGGTGCGCACGCCGTCGCCCGCGAGGCGGGCGATGTCGGCGACCACGACCGGCGCCGCGACCGGAGCCGCCTCGGAGACCGCACCCACGGGCGAGAGCAGCGGGGAGTCGGACAGCCCGATCCCGGGCTCGAACGTGGGCTTCTGCTCCCACAGCTCGGCCATCGCGTCGCGCACCGCGGCGTGGAACGCCCGGTTCGTCGCGGTCGGGTTCTCGTTGAGGATCTTCGTCGCGTTGGTGGTGAAGACCCCGTTGCCACCGGTCTCGAGGGCCACCTGGTCGGGCTGGCACGCACTGAAGAGCACCTCGCGCACGGCCCGCGGCGCATCCTCGACGGCCCTGCCGCTCTCGGAGGCGACGACCCGCTCCCAAGCGGTGCGGCGCACCGGGTCCTCCAGCGACGCGGCGCGGGCGGCGCGGAACCTGTCGCGCTCCTCCGCGGTGAGCGTGATCGATCGCGCGGTGGCATCGGCGGGCACCTTGATCTCCGCCTTCTGCGTGTCCGAGATCTCCCGGTTGGCGCTGCCGGAGTGGCACGAGTCGAAGAACAGCGTGACCGACACCCCGTCGGGGATCGCGTCCCACACGACCGCGAGGTCGTCGTCGAGCACGATCTGCCCGTCGAAGAAGTCGACGGGGCACAGCGCCTCGTCGGACGGGCCGAACGAGTCCACCTCATCGTGGTCGAGGTCGGGGACAGCGGTGCCGTGCCCCGCGTACTGGATGGCCACCACGTCGCCTGCCTTCGACGAGGTGACCAGGTCGAGCATCGCCCGCAGCATGGCGTCGCGGGTGGCGTCCTTGTCGCGCAGCCGCGTCACGTCGAACCCGAGCGCGCGGAAGGCGTCCTCCCACGTCTTCGCGTCGGCGACGCAGCCGCTGAGCGGCTGGCGCTCGTAGGCGTCGATCCCGATGCACAGCGCCCGCTTGCGCGGGGTCGCGAGGGCCTCGCGCGATCCTGCCGGCTCGGGCAGCGGCGTCGGGAAGGCCTCGCGGCTCTCCGCGCCGAACACCGCGGGCACGTCGTCGTCGGCATCCGACGCGCGCGTCCCCACCACGCGGCGGACGAGGCTCATCATCGTCGGCACGTCGTTGTCGAAGTCGCCGTGCGAGGTCGCCTGCGTGCTGGTGCGCTTGCCGGTGTTGGTGGGGCCCAGCACCAGCCGCTCGGACTCCTGCTTCAGATACGCCATCGTCGGACCCGCCTGGCGCAGGTGGTCGGCCAGGCCCAGGATGCGGGCCTCCTTCTCGACCTCGAACGAATGCGAGACCAGCCACAGCAGCGACTTGCGGTAGACGCCGGCCGTGTTGTCGCGCTTCTCCTGGTCGGGGTTCATCGTGAAGATCGAGAGGTCCTCGATGCTGCCCGAGCGGGCCAGCGGCAGCAGGCTCTGCTCGAAGGTGTCCACGCGGACCGCAGGCGCGAGGAACGTCACGGTCTTCACGCTCGGCACGGCGTCGGCGCCCTGGAACAGGAGCGGCACGAACGCGCTGTGGTAGATCGACCCGGCGCTGTGGCCCGCCGCGTGCAGCGTGATCGACTTCGGATTGCGCTGCATGTAGTCGCGCAGCGCCGCGGCCAGCACGAACCCGCCGCCGGGCGCACCGCCGTCGATGCCGCCCAGCGAGGCGGCCGAGGCATCCACCTTCATGTCGTCCCAGAACTTGCGGCCGCCCAGCAGGCGCGCCGCGGCCTCGACGGCGAGGTCGGTCAGGTCGGTGAATCCGCGCTGGCCCGCCTGGGTGCCGCCGATCACGTCCTCGAGCGTGGTCCAGAATCCGCTCTCCCACACGGCGTGGATGGGGAACACGCCGTTGGCCAGCCACCACGACACCTGGCGGTGCGCGGTGGCCATGCCCTGCGCCTTGGTCGTGAGGCCGCCGTGGGCCCAGATCAGCACCGGCACCGGCGCCTTGCGGGTCTTGGGCATCTTCTCCTGCTGCGCCTGCACGAACGCGTCCAGATGCGTGTCGACGATCGCCTGCACGTCGGCGGCGGTGCTGTGGAAGTCGTCGACGGTCTGCGGATCGGGCACGGACTTCGTGGCGAGCATGCCGTCGGCGGTGTACACGACATGGCGCCGGAGGTCGGCGAGGTCGCCTGCGGTGAGGGTGGGATCGGACATTGCCGTGCCTTTCGATCGGTGACGCCCGGAGGCGGTGGTGTGCTCAGGTGCGGACGACCCGCGCCCGCGGATCGGCGTAGACGGTGAAGGCGAGCGCCGTGAGGTCGTGCGCCGCGCGGGCGGCGGCGCGGGCGGCCGCGGCGGCCTCGCCGAGCGTCTCCCCGCGGACGAACAGGTGGTCGTACAGGGTCGTGGCGAACTCCGACGTGACGTCGTCGCGCACCGCCCAGCTGCAGCCGATGAACACGCCGGCGCCGCCGCGCAGGAACACCTCCGCGAAGCCGCCGAGGCCCGTCGAGCCCGGCTGCAGGCGGCCGACGTCGCACGCGCTCAGGAAGACGAAGGGGGCGGATGCCTCCTCTCCGGCCGCCGCCGTGAAGTCCTCGCGGGCGTCGGCATCGGAGTATGCGGCGGACCCGTCGTCGTGGGCCTTGGCGTAGGCCGCGAGCGCGATCTCCTGTCCCCGCGGATCGCTGTCGCGCCACCGGCCGTGACCGGCGAAGTGCAGCAGGTCGAATCCCGAGCCGATGCGTTCGCGCACCTCGGCGCGCGTCACCGCCCCGAGCGGCTTCTTCGTGAGGGCGACGGCCAGCGCCTGGACCTCGTCCTCGGTCCCGGACAGCCGCAGCGTCTCGTCGTCGTAGAGCGGCGCGATCGCCACCGCCCTGTCGGCGGCGACGGCCAGCCGCGTGGGCCGGCGGGTGCCCCACAGCCAGCGGGTCATGCCCTTGTCGGCGAGGAACAGCGAGGTGTCGTCGTGCGCCGCCTCGCCGACGCGCACGAGGTGCACGATCTCCCACGGGATGTCGAGCTCGCCGGAGGTCTGCACCACCAGGTGGTCGAGGCGATCGCGGCGGTCCCACAGCAGGGCGTTGATCTCGTCGCCGAACAGCTCCCGTGCGATGCGCACCCCGAGTTCGCGCACGCCCTCCTCCGCCTGCGAGAGCGCCGCCTCGGCCGGAGTCTTCGCGTGGACGGCGTCCACGTAGTCCGCGCGGATCTCCGAGAGCTTCGCGTAGATGCCGTCGACGTAGCCGGCCTTGTCGAGGAGGCAGACCTCGCTGACACCGCTCGCGCGCCCGACCTTCGCGGTGATGCGGAGCACGCTGTGCCCGTGCGAGAAGGTCTCCTCGATCGCGATGGTCGGCAGCTTCGCGATCGCTGCGGGCGGGGCGCTGACGACGGTCTCGCCGCGCAGCGGCTCGCCGTCGACGGGCGCGGCGGGCGCCTCGTCGGCGGGAAGGATCATCGACGAGAGCGCGATGACGGCCAGCGGCGTCACCGACGGGGCCTGCTGCACGACGACGCTGACCCGCCCGATCCCGGGCTCTCCCGGCACCAGATGGAAGCGGTGCTCCGACACGGCGCCGCGCGCCGGCAGCTTCACCACCGCCTCGGACGCCTCGCCGGCGGCCACCTCCATCCCCTGCGCCTGGACCGAGATGCGGATGTCGCCGCGCTTGCGCACCCGGATCGGCTTGTCGTCGCCGGCCGCTCCGCGAGCGATCTTCACCTCGTCGCGTGCGAGCGTCACCAGCAGCTCGAAGGGCACGCCATCGAACAGGCCCGCCGGCATCTGCGCGGCCACGTGCGCGTCGATGAGGGTGCCGCCGTCCACGCCGGGCTTCGGCGTCGGTCCGGGCTCCGGCTCGGGCTCGGGGCGCGCTGCCGCCACCGGCGGTGGCGCCGGCGCGGGCGGCGGGATCATGTCGACCGGCGGGGGAGCCAGCGCAGCGTCCCCGCCGAACCCGCCGCCCAGTCCGCTGCCGAATCCGCCGCCGAAGCCGCCTTCGATTCCGCCGTCCGGTTGCCTGTCCTCCACGAACGCCTCGACGGGGGGCTCTTCGGCGGACTCCGCCTCTTCCGCGCCGCCGGCTCCCATTCCGCCCTGCGCGACCTGCGCCTCGAGCTGGGAGAGCGCGGCCGCGGTCAGGCTCATCACGACGGTGAGGTGCAGCGTCTCGCCGGCGGCGAGAGGGATCTCCACCGCAAAGCCGGCGCGACGGCGTTCGAGCCCCCGCAGCTGCGCGACCCCGTCCCGCACGAGGATCACCGCGTAGAGCAGCTCGTCGGTGCGGTGCACCCGGACCGTCGCGACGGTGTCCGCGCGCCCCTGCAGCACCACGTCGGCCAGCAGCGTGATCCCCGACGGATCGGCGGCCGTCCCCGGCGGGGCGGCGTCGATGCGCGCGTCAAGGTCATCGCCGACGATTTCGACCACGTCGTGCGATCCGTCTGCAGCACGAGCCATCCCGACCCCCTCGCACCGGCGCACGGCCCCCACGTGCACCGTCACCCCACGATTCCGAGAGCGCAGCCCGTTGCACAGCCTACGAGCGCGTTCCTCACCGCACCAGAGACCTGCGTGGGCGCCGATGATACGTGCGGATACCGGATGCCGCGGCCCCCGTCCGTCTCACCAGGCGCGCAGCGCCTCGGCGACGGCCGCGAACTCGTGCTCGGGCAGCGCCACCTGCATGGCCTCTGCCACGGTCATCTCGGCGCCCGCGGTCTCGCCCGCCGCCACGCTCTGCGGATCGCGTCCGCGGAGGATGTCGAGGTACGGCGTGTGCACCGTGAACGCCTCGACGTCGAAGATGCCGATGCGCCGCCGGATCTCTCCCGCGGCCACCGCGAGCGCCGCCGCCCGCCACGCCTCGCCGTGCGCGGCCGCGACGGCGCAGACGCCCTCCAGCCCGTAGGCCACGCCTTCCTCGTAGTGCAGCCCGACCGACAGCAGCAGCGTGTGGACGAACTCGGCCTCCGCCTCCTCGACGTGCCCGAGCTGGAACGTCAGGCGCGCACGCAGGTTGCCCGCGACGATCGTCGTGAACAGGTCTCCGCCCGCCTCGGCGACCGATGTCGCGCGGTCGAAATGGGCCAGCGCGTCGTCGGTCGAGCCTCGCAGCCACGCCAGGCGCCCGAGCGAGACCTCGGTGATCGCCTCCGCCCACGCGTTGCCCCGCTCGCGGAGGGTCACCACCGCTTCGCGCAACTCCGTATCGGCCTTGTCGGCGTCGAAGTTCGAGAACTGCACGCGGGCCGTCGCACGCGCGGCGAGCGCCATCGCCGCGGCATCCTCGTCACCCGACTCGGTGAACAGGCGCACGCACTCCCCGAGGCCCGCGACCACCTGCTCGCTGGGGCGCTGCCACATCTCCCCCCACAGCGCGAAGAACCACGCGATCGCCCGCGTGTGCGGCGTGATCGGCTCGTCGTGCTGCTTCTCCAGGAGCTCCAGCATCCACACCCGCACCTCGGCGAAGAACCCCGAGATCCACCAGTAGATGAGCAGGCTCCACGCGAAGTCGCCGGCGTCGTCCAGCCGGTTCGTGTACACGAGGTGCCGTACCGCCGCCCGGAGGTTCGGAAGCTCGAGCCCGAGCCGCACGACGGCCTCGGCCTGCCCGCGCCCGCCGAGCTCCGGCGCCACCCGCTGCACGAGAGCCCGGTAGTAGTCGGCGTGCGCGCGGCGCACCCGCACGGCGTCGCCGCGCTCCTTGAGCCGCCCGAGCGCGTACTCCCGCACGATCGCGAGCAGGGAGAACACGCGTCGGCCGCCGAGCTCGGACTGCTTCACGAGCGAGGCGTCGATGAGCGCCGTCAGCGCGTCGATCGCCTGCCCGTCCCATGCGCGTCCTGCGCCGAGCGCCTCCACGGCATCCAGCGTGAACCGTGTCGCGAACACCCCGAGGTCCTCCAGGAGCTCGCGCTGCGCGTCCGGCAGCAGGCTCACGCTCCAGTCGATCGTCGCGCGCATCGTACGGTGCCGCTCGGGAAGGTCGCGCACCGCCGCCGTCAGCAGCGGCAGGCTCTGCTCGAGCCGGTCGGCGATGTCGGCGGGACTCAGGATCCGCACCTTCGCGGCGGCGAGCTCGATCGCCAGCGGCAGGCCCTCCAGCGTCCGGCAGATGTCGGCGAGGTCCCGTGCGTTCTCGTCGGTGACGTCGAAGTCCGCGTCGATCGCGCGGGCGCGGTCGACGAACAGCGACACCGCCGCCGACCTCGTCGTCCGGTCCATGCTCGCGGGGCCGTCGCCCGGAGGGGTCGTCAGCGGCGGCACGTCGTACACGCGCTCGCCGCGGATGCGCAGCACGATGCGGCTGGTCACCAGGAACTCCGCCGTGGGTGCGACCGTGTACAGCCGTACCAGGACGGGTGCGGCATCCACGATCTGCTCGAAGTTGTCGAGCACGATCAGGACGCGCCGCTCGGCCAGCGCGTGCGCGATGCGCTCCTCGAGGGCGGCCTCGCCGTTGTCGCGGATGCCGAGATAGTAGGCGATCGTCGGCAGCAGCAGCCCGGGCTCGAGCACGCCCTCCAGCAGCACGAAGTACACGCCGTCGGGGAAGAGATCGCGGCACGCGAGCGCCGACTCGATCGCGAGGCGGCTCTTGCCGATCCCCCCGGGGCCCACGAGGCTCACCACGCGGTCGGTGCCGCGCGCCAGGAGCGTGCGCACGGCGTCGATATCGTGCTCCCGGCCGATCGTCGTCGTGTACGGGACGGGGATGCGGCCCACCAGAGTGGGCGTCGCGTCGTCGTCGTCGTCGGGTTCGGGGCCGGGGGAGCGGGACTCGTCGAAGCGCTCGGCCAGCAGCATGGCGAGATCCTCGGCGACGCTGTCCGCGAGCTCGTCGGCGGTGCTGAAGTGCAGATAGGCCGCCGTGTCGTCGCTCTGGATCCGCGCGATGAGCTCGCTCAGCCGCTCGTCCCGGCCGTCCCCGTCCTTGACGTAGATGAGCTTGGGCATCGATGCCGGGGCGAGGTTGTACTCGTCCTCGAGACCGGAGACCTCCTCGTCCGGCGCGACCCAGCCGTAGCTGGCGCCGTAGATCCCCACGAACACGTCGCTCTGCGCCAGATACGAGCGATACAGCTCCCGCGGCGGATGCGGGCGGGCGCCCAGCTCGAACATCACCGGAGCCAGCCGCAGCCGTTCGATGGCCGACCTCACTGCTTCGCGTTCGTCCGCGAGTTCGCGCAGGGTCGAACTCACGAACACCCGGATCCGCTGGTCGGGCGTGCGGATCACGGGGGCTCGTCCCCCAGTCATGTGCACATCATGGACCCGATGGGACCGTTCCCGCCACGGTTGAGTACAACGGCGTATCGAACCGCGTGACCTTATACCGCAGCATCCGAAAGTCGTCAAGAATTCGACTGGACACGGCGCGTCGTACGTCGTATAGTGGGTCTTTGCGCTCTTGGATTCCCCCTGCCCTCATATGGTGGTCGGCTGTGCCCGCGCCCCTCGCGTTCACGTGAGGTGTGCCGCGCGGGCTTCGGGGACGAAGAGCACTCCACCTGACGACAAGGAAACGAGCCCCACGGGCCCACGGAGGTAATCCCCTTGGCTGCTGCGCGCAACGCATCCAACCCCACCACCACCCCGAAGAACGGACGCGGAGCTTCCCGCCTCTCGTTCGCCAAGATCTCCGACACGCTGACGGTCCCCGACCTTCTCGCGCTGCAGACCGAGTCGTTCGACTGGCTCGTCGGCAACGAGGCCTGGAAGGCCCGCGTCGCCGACGCGAAGGCCGCCGGCCGCACCGACGTGCCCGAGGTCTCGGGACTCGAGGAGATCTTCGAGGAGATCTCCCCGATCGAGGACCTGAGCGAGACCATGCAGCTCTCGTTCACGAACCCCTACCTCGAGCCCGAGAAGTACTCCATCGAGGAGTGCAAGGAGCGCGGCAAGACGTACGCCGCCCCGCTCTACGTCGAGGCCGAGTTCATGAACCACCAGACCGGTGAGATCAAGACCCAGACGGTCTTCATGGGCGACTTCCCGCTCCAGACCGACAAGGGCACGTTCATCATCAACGGCACCGAGCGCGTCGTCGTGTCGCAGCTCGTCCGTTCGCCCGGCGTCTACTTCGACAAGACCCCCGACAAGACCTCCGACAAGGACATCGTGTCGGCGCGCGTCATCCCCTCGCGCGGTGCCTGGCTCGAGTTCGAGATCGACAAGCGCGACCAGGTCGGCGTGCGCATCGACCGCAAGCGCAAGCAGTCGGTGACCGTCTTCCTCAAGGCCCTCGGCCTGACCAGCGAAGACATCCTCACCGAGTTCGCGGGCTTCGACTCGATCGAGGAGACGCTCTCGAAGGACACGATCCTCACCAAGGAGGACGCGCTCCGCGACATCTACCGCAAGCTCCGTCCGGGCGAGCAGGTCGCCGCCGAGGCCGCCCGCGCGCTGCTGGACAACTTCTACTTCAACCCGAAGCGCTACGACCTCGCGAAGGTCGGCCGGTACAAGATCAACCACAAGCTCGGTCTCGACAAGCCGCTCACCGACTCGGTGCTGACGGTGGACGACATCGTCGCCACGATCAAGTACCTGGTGCGCCTGCACCGCGGCGACGTCACCTTCGACGGCATCCGCGGCGGCAAGCCCGCCGAGATCCGCCTGGACGTCGACGACATCGACAACTTCGGCAACCGTCGCATCCGCGCCGTCGGCGAGCTCATCCAGAACCAGGTCCGCACCGGTCTGTCGCGCATGGAGCGCGTCGTCCGCGAGCGCATGACCACGCAGGACATCGAGGCGATCACGCCGCAGACCCTGATCAACGTCCGCCCCGTCGTGGCCGCGATCAAGGAGTTCTTCGGAACGTCGCAGCTGTCGCAGTTCATGGACCAGAACAACCCGCTCGCGGGTCTGACCCACAAGCGCCGCCTGTCGGCCCTGGGCCCCGGTGGTCTGTCGCGTGAGCGCGCGGGCGTCGAGGTCCGCGACGTCCACCCGTCGCACTACGGCCGCATGTGCCCCATCGAGACGCCGGAAGGCCCGAACATCGGTCTGATCGGCTCGCTCGCCTCGTTCGCGCGCATCAACGCGTTCGGCTTCATCGAGACGCCGTACCGTCGCGTCGTCGACGGCAAGGTGACCGACCAGATCGACTACCTGACCGCCTCCGAGGAGAGCGACTACATCGTCGCGCAGGCCGGTGTCGAGCTGGACAGCAAGGGCAAGTTCGTCAACGACCGCGTGCTCGCGCGCAGCGGCCACGACGGCGAGGTCGACCTGTACCACGCCGAGGAGATCGGCTACATGGACGTCTCGCCGCGCCAGATGGTGTCGGTGGCGACCTCGCTCATCCCGTTCCTCGAGCACGACGACGCCAACCGCGCCCTCATGGGTGCCAACATGCAGCGCCAGGCCGTTCCGCTTCTCCGCTCGGAGTCGCCGGTGGTCGGCACGGGCATGGAGGGCTACGCCGCCATCGACGCGGGTGACGTCGTCACCGCCGACAAGGCCGGTGTGGTCGTCGAGGTCTCGGCCGACGTCGTGACCGTGCAGCTGGACGAAGGCGGCACGCAGGACTACTTCCTGCGCAAGTTCGACCGCTCGAACCAGGGCACGTCCTACAACCAGCGCGTGGTCGTCTCGGCCGGCGAGCGCGTCGAGGCCGGCGAGGTCATCGCCGACGGTCCCGCGACCGAGAACGGCGAGCTCGCGCTCGGCAAGAACCTCCTCGTCGCGTTCATGACGTGGGAGGGTCACAACTTCGAGGACGCGATCATCCTCAGCCAGGACCTGGTGAAGGACGACACCCTCTCCTCGATCCACATCGAGGAGTACGAGGTCGACGCCCGCGACACGAAGCTCGGCAAGGAGGAGATCACCCGTGACCTCCCCAACGTGAGCCCGGACCTGCTGAAGGACCTGGACGAGCGCGGCATCATCCGCATCGGCGCCGAGGTGCGTCCCGGCGACATCCTCGTCGGCAAGGTCACGCCCAAGGGCGAGACCGAGCTGTCGGCCGAGGAGCGCCTGCTCCGTGCGATCTTCAACGAGAAGAGCCGCGAGGTGCGCGACACGTCGCTGAAGGTCCCCCACGGTGAGCAGGGCACGATCATCGCGGTCAAGGAGTTCAACGCCGAGGACGGCGACGACGAGCTCGGCTCGGGCGTCAACCGCCGCGTCGTGGTCTACATCGCCCAGAAGCGCAAGATCACCGAGGGCGACAAGCTCGCCGGTCGTCACGGCAACAAGGGCGTCATCGCGAAGATCCTCCCCGTCGAGGACATGCCGTTCCTCGCGGACGGCACGCCGGTCCAGGTCATCCTGAACCCGCTCGGCATCCCCGGTCGAATGAACTTCGGCCAGGTCCTCGAGCTCCACCTCGGCTGGATCGCCAAGCAGGGCTGGAAGGTGGAGGGCACCCCGGAGTGGGCGGCCCACCTGCCGCAGGAGGCACTCGAGGCGCCGGCCGGCACCAAGGTCGCCACGCCCGTGTTCGACGGTGCGTTCGAGGCCGAGATCGCAGGGCTCCTCGACTCGACGCTGCCCACGCGCGACGGCGAGCGCCTGATCGACTCCTCGGGCAAGACGCAGCTGTTCGACGGCCGCTCCGGCGAGCCGTTCCCGGCTCCGATCTCGGTCGGCTACATGTACATCCTGAAGCTGCACCACCTCGTGGACGACAAGATCCACGCGCGCTCGACGGGTCCGTACTCGATGATCACCCAGCAGCCGCTCGGTGGCAAGGCGCAGTTCGGCGGTCAGCGCTTCGGTGAGATGGAGGTGTGGGCCCTCGAGGCCTACGGCGCCGCGTACGCGCTCCAGGAGCTCCTCACGATCAAGTCCGACGACATCCTCGGCCGCGTCAAGGTCTACGAGGCGATCGTCAAGGGCGAGAACATCCAGGAGCCCGGCATCCCCGAGTCGTTCAAGGTGCTCATGAAGGAGATGCAGTCGCTCTGCCTGAACGTCGAGGTGCTCTCGGCCGACGGCACGGCGGTCAACCTCCGCGACACCGACGACGACGCCTTCCGCGCCGCTGAAGAGCTCGGCATCAACATCTCCAGCCGCTTCGAGTCCTCGTCGATCGACGAGATCTAAGCGCGCCAGGTAACGAACGAATTTCCGACACAGGAGAACCAGTGCTCGAATCAACCACTTTCGATCAGCTTCGCATCGGCCTGGCCACCGCTGACGACATCCGTCGTTGGTCCTACGGCGAGGTCAAGAAGCCCGAGACCATCAACTACCGCACCCTGAAGCCCGAGAAGGACGGTCTGTTCGGCGAGCAGATCTTCGGCCCCTCGCGCGACTGGGAGTGCGCCTGCGGCAAGTACAAGCGCGTCCGCTTCAAGGGCATCGTCTGCGAGCGCTGCGGCGTGGAGGTCACCAAGTCCTCCGTCCGCCGCGAGCGCATGGGCCACATCGAGCTCGCCGCGCCCGTCACCCACATCTGGTACTTCAAGGGCGTGCCCTCGCGCCTCGGGTACCTGCTCGACATGGCGCCGAAGGACCTCGAGAAGGTCATCTACTTCGCCGCCTACATGGTGATCTCCGTCGACGACGAGGCGCGCCACCGCGACCTCCCGACGCAGGAGAGCAACATCCGCCTCGAGCTGAAGACGCTCGCCGACCGCCGCGACGCGCGTGTGGCCGCCCGCCTCCAGAAGCTGGAGGAGGAGCTCGCCGCGCTCGAGGAGGAGGGTGCCAAGGCCGACCAGAAGAAGAAGGTCAAGGACGCCGCCGAGAAGGAGATGGCCGCGATCCGCAAGAACGCGGACGACCAGGTCACGCGCCTCGAGAAGGTGTGGGAGGACTTCCGCAACCTCGAGGTCGGCCAGCTCAAGGGCGAGGACGAGATCTTCCACGAGCTGCAGGACCGCTTCGGTCAGTACTTCGAGGCCCACATGGGCGCCGAGTCGATCAAGCGCCGCCTCGAGAGCTTCGACCTGCAGGCCGAGGCCGACAGCCTCCACCTGCAGATCTCGGAGGGCAAGGGCCAGCGCAAGATCCGTGCGATCAAGCGCCTGAAGGTCGTCAACTCGTTCCTGCAGACCGGCATGAGCCCGGCCTCGATGGTGCTGGACGTCGTCCCGGTGATCCCGCCGGAGCTGCGCCCGATGGTGCAGCTGGACGGTGGCCGCTTCGCGACCTCCGACCTGAACGACCTCTACCGTCGCGTGATCAACCGCAACAACCGCCTCCGTCGCCTGATCGACCTCGGTGCCCCCGAGATCATCGTCAACAACGAGAAGCGGATGCTGCAGGAGGCCGTCGACGCGCTGTTCGACAACGGCCGCCGCGGTCGCCCCGTCACCGGCACCGGCAACCGCGCCCTCAAGTCTCTGAGCGACATGCTCAAGGGCAAGCAGGGCCGGTTCCGCCAGAACCTGCTCGGCAAGCGTGTGGACTACTCGGGCCGTTCGGTCATCATCGTGGGTCCGCAGCTCAAGCTCCACCAGTGCGGTCTGCCCAAGCAGATGGCGCTCGAGCTGTTCAAGCCGTTCGTGATCAAGCGTCTGATCGACCTCGGTCACTCGCAGAACATCAAGGCCGCCAAGCGCGCCGTCGAGCGCACGCGTCCCGAGGTCTGGGACGTGCTCGAGGAGATCATCCGCGAGCGCCCCGTGCTGCTCAACCGTGCACCCACGCTGCACCGCCTCGGCATCCAGGCCTTCGAGCCTCAGCTCGTCGAGGGCAAGGCCATCCAGCTGCACCCGCTCGTGTGTGCTGCGTTCAACGCAGACTTCGACGGCGACCAGATGGCCGTGCACCTGCCGCTGTCGGTGGAGGCCCAGGCCGAGGCCCGCATCCTGATGCTGGCGTCGAACAACATCCTCAAGCCGTCGGACGGCCGTCCGGTCACCCTGCCCTCGCAGGACATGATCATCGGTCTGCACCACCTGACCACGGTCAAGGAGGGCGCCGCCGGTGAGGGTCGCGTGTTCGGCTCGGTCGGCGAGGCGATCCTGGCCAAGGACGAGGGCACCCTCGACCTGCAGGCCAAGGTCCGCATCCGCATCCCGGGTCTGGCCTTCCTCGAGGGCGAGGCTCCCGAGGGCTACGAGCGCCACGGCCTCGTGGACGCGTCGCTGGGCCAGGCGATCTTCAACGACACGCTGCCCAAGGGCTACCCGTTCGTGCGCGAGCAGGCCGACAAGGGCAAGCTGTCGCAGATCGTCAACAAGCTCGCCGAGGAGTACCCGAAGGTGGAGGTCGCGGCTTCGCTCGACCGCATCAAGGACGCCGGCTTCTACTGGGCCACCCGCTCGGGTGTCACGGTGGCGCTGAGCGACATCCTCACGCCGCCCAACAAGGGCGAGATCGTCGCGGGCTACGAGAAGCAGGCCGCGAAGGTCCAGGCGCAGTTCGAGAAGGGTCTCACCACCGACGCCGAGCGTCGTCAGGAGCTCATCAAGATCTGGACCGAGGCGACCGACGAGGTCCAGAAGGCGATGCGCGACCACTTCCCGGCCGACAACACCATCAACCGCATGGTCTCGTCGGGCGCCCGTGGTAACTGGCTGCAGATCCGCAACATCGCGGGTATGCGAGGCCTGGTGAACAACCCGAAGGGTGAGATCATCCCCCGCCCGATCATCTCCTCGTACCGCGAGGGTCTGTCGGTGGCGGAGTACTTCATCGCGACGCACGGTGCCCGTAAGGGTCTGGCCGACACGGCCCTCCGTACGGCCGACTCGGGTTACCTCACGCGTCGTCTCGTGGACGTCTCGCAGGATGTCATCATCCGCGAGGAGGACTGCGGCACGACCAAGGGCCTCGAGTTCACCATCGCCGCCTTCGACTCGACCGGCACGCTGGTGCGCGACGCGAACGTCGAGAACTCGGTGTTCGCCCGTACGCTCGCGGCCGACGCGGTCGACGCGAAGGGCGAGGTCGTCGCCTCTGCCGGTGAGGACGTCGGAGACGTGCTCATCGACAAGCTCGTCGCGGCGGGTGTCGAGTCGATCAAGGTGCGCTCGGTGCTCACCTGCGACTCGGCGGTCGGCGTCTGCGCGAAGTGCTACGGCCGTTCGCTCGCGACCGGCAAGATCGTCGACATCGGCGAGGCCGTCGGCATCATCGCGGCCCAGTCGATCGGTGAGCCCGGCACGCAGCTGACGATGCGTACCTTCCACACCGGTGGTTCGGCGTCGGCAGACGACATCACGCAGGGTCTTCCCCGCGTGCAGGAGCTGTTCGAGGCCCGCACCCCGAAGGGCGCGTCGCCGATCGCCGAGGCCGACGGCCGCATCACGATCGACGAGACCGAGAAGGCCAAGAAGGTCATCCTCACGCCCGACAACGGCGACGAGCCGCACGTCTACCCGGTCCTGAAGCGCGCGACGCTCCTGGTCGAGGACGGTCAGCACGTCACGGTCGGCCAGCCGCTGCAGGTCGGCACGCTGGACCCCAAGGAGGTCATGCGCGTGCAGGGTGCCCGCGAGGTGCAGAAGTACCTCGTCAACGGCGTCCAGGGCGTGTACCGCTCGCAGGGTGTGCCGATCCACGACAAGCACATCGAGGTCATCGTCCGTCAGATGCTGCGGAAGGTCACCGTGGTCGACCACGGCGACACGACGCTGCTGCCGGGTGAGCTGGTGGACTTCAAGAAGTACCAGAACATCAACCGCGAGGCGGTCGGCGAGGGCAAGCGTCCCGCGTCGGGTCGTCCCGAGCTGATGGGTATCACGAAGGCGTCGCTCGCGACCGAGTCGTGGCTGTCGGCCGCGTCGTTCCAGGAGACCACCCGCGTCCTGACGCAGGCGGCCATGGAGGGCAAGAGCGACCCTCTCATGGGCCTCAAGGAGAACGTCATCATCGGAAAGCTCATCCCCGCCGGAACCGGACTCGCGAAGTACCGCGACGTCACGGTCGAGGCGACGGAGGAGGCCAAGAGCGAGCGGTACCCCAACCGCATCTTCGCCTCGGACGGCGCGTACACCGACGCCGACCTGAGCTACGTCGACTTCGACAGCTTCTCGACGGACGGTTTCACCACCGACTACAACTGAGTCCCGCGCCTCCGCTGAGCGGAGCAGGACGAAGCGTCACGAAGGGCCCCGGCATCGCGCCGGGGCCCTTCGGCGTCTGTCGGGCGAGCGGATGCCGGCTGCCGCGCGCGCCGCGGCGCGGCATCCCGATCCGCGGCTTACCGTGGGAGTGCGGAGGTGGGGGCCCCATGGCGCGGATCGGCGGTCGGAACTCGTGGATCGCCGTGCCCGCCGGGGTGCTGTGCGCCGCGGTCGTCGGGGCGCTGGTGTGGCTGTCGCTGCCGATGGCGCCGGTGACGATCACGTGGGTCGGTGAGACGCTGCGCAGCGCCACGGCGCCGCAGACCGCCGCGACACGGCAGCAGACGCCCGCTCAGGCCGCCCTCGACGGGAAGGCGGTCGACTGCCGCACCCTCTACGCCGACGATCTGTGGAACGAGCTGACGTGGCGTCCCGGATCGCTGCTCGGGCAGTCGCTGGCGGCACCTGCCACCTCGGCGACGGCGTTCGCCGACGCGGCCGCCGCCCAGGTGCTCGTCACGTGCACGTGGCGGTTCGACGCGGGCGGCATCGCCACGACGCTGGCGAAGGTGGATGCGGATGCCGCATCCGTCGCCGAGGCGGCGCTGTCGGGCGACGGCTTCTCGTGCGCACAGGCGGGGAGCGGGATGGTGTGCACGCGCACGCGGGACGGCGTGCGCGAGGAGCAGACGCTGCGTGACGGGCTCTGGCTGGTGAGCGTCGAGACCCGCTGGCACCCCGAGGACTACGGCGCGAGGCTGGACCGCACGGTGTTCGGCTGACCCCGCCGCCGACCGCTCAGCCGAAGATGCTCGCCACCACGGCCGCCGTGTACCCGGTGGGGGCGAGGTTCGAGTAGGCGGTGTCGATGAGGATGCCGTCGCGCCAGAACAGGGTGCGCCCGTCGGTGACCGGGTACGTCGGGTTCGGCCAGGTCTTCTCGCAGCGCGTGCCGCCGTCGGGGGTGTAGCAGGAGTACCCCTCGTCGGCGACGAGCTTGTTGAGCATGTCGAGGGCGGGACCCCGCGACATCGCGGAGATGGTGGTGACCAGGCCCGTGGTGTCGGCTGCGGGATCGCGCCACACGCAGATGAGTCGCCCGTCGGGCTGCGGGCCGGAGGCGCCGAAGGCGGGGTCGTTGAGCGGCACGCCCTCCAGCTGCGCCAGCACGTCGGCGGTGAGGATGGTGCGGCAGTCGTCGGGGATCTCGGCCTGGGCGGTCGGCGTCGGAGTCGGGGTGGGGGTCGCCGTCGACCCCGCCGCGGGCGTCGGCGTGAAGGTGAGCTCGCCGTCGCCGGGCGAGGGGTCCGGCGCGCACCCTGCGAGCGCGACGACGGCGCAGAGGAGGGATGCCGCCACCGCGGCCGCCCACGGGGTCCGGGGTGCCATACGCCCACGCTAGTGGGGCTGCGCCGCTCGTGACGGATCGGGCGCGCCATTCGCCCGGCACGCCTCCGCCGGATGGGCCGGGCGCGGGTCTACCCTCGCACTGCGGGGACTGTCCCCGCGTGAGGAGTGCCTGCGATGAGTGACCCCCAGTCGTCCTACGGCGAGCCGGTCGACGAGCCTCGCGACGTCGACGACGTCGTCGGTCGTGCGAACGAAGGCCTCGCCGACGCGGAGGCCGCCGGCCGTGACGCCGTCGGCGCCGAGTCCCCCGCCGCTGCAGACGCTCCCGCCCCCGACGCTCCCGCGGGCGATGCCCCGGCGGACGACGCACCCGCCGCGGCGACCCCCGCGGCCGAGGCCGACGCCGCCGACGCCGCCCCCGCACCCGAGCCCGACCCGTGGGACTCGCCGGAGGCGGCGACCCTCGACTACACCTCGGCCGCGCCGACCGCCGCGGACGAGACGCCGACCGTGGTCGCCGCTCCCGTCGTGACGCCCTCCGAGCCTGTGATCGCCGAGGCTCCCGTGGTCGTGGCCGCGGCGGCGCCGCAGCCGATCTTCGTGCAGGCGCCCGAGGCGCCGCGTCCCCGTGGGAACCGCGCGGCCGCCGGCGCGATCGGCCTGCTCGCCGCGCTCGCGTTCGCGGTGCTGTACCTCGCCGTGTCGCTCGGCGTGGGGGCCGTGAACGGGGTCGTTGGTCCCGACAACATCGGCACGGTCGCGCTCGACCTCCTCGGCACCTGGTCGCTGTGGGTGCCGGTCGTGGTGTTCTTCGTCGCATTCTGGCTGCTCGGCGCGATCATCAACCGCGGTCGCTGGGGGGCCTGGGTCGTCTTCGGCCTGCTCGTGGGCGTCGCCGCGTACGGCGGGCACATCCTTGGCGTGCTGTTCCAGGCGCCGTTCTGGGAGCTCACCGCGAGCGAGGGCGGTGCACTGGCCGAGAGCCAGCTGCTGGCCCCGCTCGCGATCGCCGCGTTCGTCATCGGCCGCGAGCTCACGATCTGGTTCGGCGCATGGGCGGCGGCGCGCGGCAAGCGCGTGACCGAGCTCAACATCGAGGCGCAGCGCGAGTACGAGCGCACGCTCGAGGCGGGTCCGCAGCTCGTCCAGCAGTGAGATCGGGCCGCATCGGCACCACCGCCGACGTAGGCTGGCGGCATGGCCGGTGACGGTGGTGGCGCCGCGCCGTACGAGCCCGTGCGGCCGCCGGTCGCCCTCGCGTTCGCGACGATCGGCTTCGCCGCGCTGACGATCTTCGGCCTGGGCATGACGAGCCTCGCCACCGGCGAGGACGTCATCGCGACACCCGGACTGGGACAGCTTCCCGGTGCCGCGGGCGTCGTCTGCGCCCTGCTCGCGTTCGCGGGCGGTCTGTGGGCCGCCATCGGCCGCGCCGGCGGGGGAGCGGATGCCGGGACCGCCGCGGGCGCCGGGACGACCGCAGGCGCGGGGCGGCGGCATCCGTCGTTCTGGGGCGCCGCATGGACGACGGCCGCCGCGTTCCTCGCCTACCTCGGCGGGGTGTGGTTCGGGGCGCTGTTCACCGGCACCGACATCGGCGTGGCGACCGGCGTCGTCGGGCGACTCGCGACCTCGTGGTTCGGCCTGGTCGTGGCGGCCGCGGCGTTCGTGTCGGCGTGGGCCGGCATCGCCCTCGTGCGCACCCGCGCCCACCGGCCGCGCTGGCCCTGGGAGGACGAGTTCGACGAGTGAGTCCGGCGATGAGACGCCGGTCATCGCGGGAATCCGGGCAGCGAGGGATGCCTCGTACTACCGTTGAGCCCGTGGAGCGCTCGCTCGAGACGCAGGTCAGCCAGGCGGTGGACGCCTGGCTGGCATGGCTGCCCCGGTGGGAGCCCGCGACCCACCGCGGTCGGACGGCGCCCTGCCGGCGCTGCTTCGGGTCGCCGGTGCTGTCGGCGGCGGGGCTCGGCGCGGATGTGCCGCACGGCGTGCAGCACGGGCTGTCCACCCGCATCAAGACGATCGTCGATCGCTCGGTGGCCGAGTACACGGCGCTGAACCTGCCGATGCTTCAGGCCGAGCTCGATCAGCAGGCGGCACGCAACCGGGCGCGCAGCTACCGCCCCGGCGAGGGACTGGACCCCGAGTTCGAGGGCCTGCCGCTGGACCCCGAGCCGTTGCCGGGGGCCCCGTTCCTCTTCACGATCGCCGGCATGGCCGAGGAGGCCGATGCCGACGTACCTGCACTCCCGCCGCTGAGCGACGAGGCCAAGGCGGCGCTGCGGCAGGAGGTCGGGCTGGCCGACGACTACGCGAACATGGTGGGCCGGGAGGTGTGCACGATCCTGCTGCACCACCGGCTGCGCATCCAGGCGGCGATCGGCGAGTTCGTCGAGCCGCAGATCGAGGCGATGCTGGCCGACCTCACCCGCTCGCTCGACGCGCCGTTCGACCCGCACGATCCCGGCGAAGGAGGCAGACCCGATTGAGGTGCGGACCCGTCGACGTCATGATCCGGGCGCGCCAGGCGTGCCGTCCACAGCAGGGGAGCGGGCCCCGTCCGCACAACCGATTTTGTTAGCATTGCCAGGTTTGCTGCCGTCTCGACGGCAGAAGCGATGCACAGCAGCGGCGAGGAGGTGAGGTGGCCACACGCCTTCCCTCGGCGCCCCCGATCCTGCCGGGGCTCGCCTACATCCGCCCACTCGGCTCCGGCGGATTCGCCGATGTCTTCCTGTACGAGCAGGACATGCCCCGCCGCAACGTCGCGGTCAAGGTCATGCCGAGCGACGTGCGCGATCCGGAGCTGCGGCGCATGTTCAATGCGGAGGCGGACGTGCTTGCGCACCTGTCCGCGCACCCGTCGATCGTGACGGTGTACCAGGCGAGCATCTCGGCCGACGGCCGGCCCTACATCGTCATGGAGTACTGCCCCGGCTCGCTCGCCCAGCGATACCGCGTGGAGCGGGTCCCCGTCGAGGAGGTGCTGGCCGTCGGCGTGCGGATGGCGAGTGCGCTCGAGTCCGCCCACCGTGCCGGACTCATCCACCGCGACATCAAGCCGAGCAACATCCTCGTCACGACCTTCGCCACGCCGGTGCTCGCCGACTTCGGGATCTCGGCATCCCTGCAGCGCAAGAGCGGCGGTGAGGTGCTCGCGATGTCGATCCCCTGGAGCGCGCCCGAAGTGGTCGCCGAGCAGACCAGCGGGACCGTGGCGAGCGAGGTGTGGAGTCTGGGGGCAACGGTCTATTCGCTGCTGGCCGGTCACAGCCCCTTCGAGCGGCACGAGCGTGGCCAGAACACGAAGGACCTGCTGCGGCGGCGCATCGCCCGCGCCACGTACGTCCAGATCCCCCGCGCCGACGTGCCGCCTGCGCTGCAGGCCGTGCTCGCGACCGCGATGAGCCGTGACCCCGCACGCCGGCATCCGTCCGCCGGGGCACTGGGCGAGGCGCTTCGTCAGGTCCAGATCGAGCTCGGCCTCCCCCCGACGCCGCTGGAGATCCCCGATTCGGACTGGTCGCCCGCATCAGGGCCGGTCGATTTCGCCGATACGGCCCTGCGGGGGCCGGCGCGATCCAGCGTGGAGCGGGACCTCACCCGCAAGGTGCACGCGGGGAGCGGGGTCGCCGCGCTCGCGCGGGACGAGGACACCGAGATCTCCGGCCCGATGCGACGCAGGCGCCGCGTCCCGCCGTGGGTCGTCGGGGTGGGCGCGGGGGTCCTGATCGGCGCCGGTGCTGTCGTGGCCGTGCTGTTCGCGACGGGGGCGCTCTGATGCGACGCGGCACGATCGCCGGGCTCGTGGCCGCGGGAGCGGTCGTGGTGACGGTGATCGGCGTGAGCGTCGTGTGGCCCGGTCTGGACGCGCAGGAGACCCCCGACGTCGACACCGCGGTCTGGGCTCTGCAGACCGGTGAGGGCCGCCGGTATGCGCGCGTGAACACGTCGGTGGGCGAGCTCGACACGGTGCGCAGCATCAGCAATCCCGACCAGGTGGTGCAGACCGGTGACGCCGCCTATCTCTTCAGCGACAGCTACAGCACGGTGACGCGCATCGACGCCGCGATGCCCACCGACCTCGACGAGACCGCCCTGCAGGCCTCCCAGAAGACGCCTGCAGGCACGACGGAGGTCGTCACCGCCGGGGACTACGCCGCGTACCTGACGGACTCCGGCGCGGTCTTCGCCGGACGACTCTCGGCGGGGACGACGACACAGGTCGACCCGTTCCGTTCGGGTGACGCGGACACGCCCCAGTTCACCGCCGCGGCGATCGCGATCGACGCGCGCGGCATGCTGTTCGCGTACTCGCGCACCGACGGCTCGGTGCTGCGCTATGACGCGCGTGACGGCGAAGTGCGAGGCCGCGATGAGCTCTCGGTCGAGGGGCTGTCGACGCCGGCGATCACCGCAGCGGGCGACGCCTGGGCCGTCGTCGACACCGACGACGGCGAGGTCTGGCTGCGCGGGCAGGATGCCGCGGTCCAGACGCAGATGGCCGGTTCGCTGGTTGTCGGAGCCCCCGACGCAACGGGCTCGGCCGTGTACATGGCCGACGAGACCTCGCTGGTGCGCGTACCGGTGGACGGCTCCGCCGTGGATGTCGAGGTGGGCGGCGGCGACGCCCCAGTGCTCGGAACACCGGCGCAGCCGATCGCCCATGACGGAGAGACCTACGCGGCGTGGCTCGCACCGGGGGACGGTGGCGGCCTGCTCTGGCGCTCGGGCGGCGCCACGGTGGTGCTGGACTACGGTGCACGGACCATGGCCGATCAGCGTCGCCCGGTGTTCGTCGCGAGCGACTCCGCCGTGATCCTCAACGAGACCCGCTCCGGATGGGCGTGGTCGGTGCCCGATGGCGCCCTCGTGCCGTCGAGCCAGGACTGGAGCCTCGACGACCGCACCGACCCCGATGCCGTGCCGAGCGAGGAGCAGCTGCAGGTCGTCCTCGACCCGAAGCCTCCGATCGCGGAGCCCGATGCGTTCGGCGCGCGCGCCGGAGCACTGGCATCCCTTCCCGTGCTGATGAACGACCACGATCCGAACGAGGACGTGCTCACGATCGACCCGGCATCGGTGACCGGCCTCGATCCCGGATTCGGTGCGGTGACCGTCACCGACGACGGCCAGCGCTTCGCCGTGCGCGTGGAGCCCGGGGCCACCGGGTCGGCCACGTTCGCCTACGCGGTGACCGACGGCACCGCCGAGAACGGGCTGCTCTCGGAGCCGACCACCGTGACCGTGACCGTGGCGGACGCCTCGACGGAGTCGGCGCCGCAGTGGTGCGGCGTGGAGCGCTGCCTCGTCGAGTGGCCGCAACCCGAGGTGGCCCGTGGCGGCACCGTCACGGTGCCGGTCCTCCCCGGCTGGGTCGACCCCGACGGAGATCCGCTCCTCCTGCTGTCGGTCGAGAACCTGTCAGGCGGAGGGAGCGTCGCCGCCACGCCCGGCGGTGAGGTGGTCTACCAGCACAGTGACACGGGCGACGGCGGCGAGGAGCTGGTCGAGCTCGCGGTGACGATCGCCGACACCCAGGGGCAGACGGCGGTGAAGTCGCTCATCGTCAAGGTCTCGCCGCAGCCGATGCTGGCGGCGCAGTCGTTCGCGGTGACCGACACCGTGGCGTCGGGGATCACCGTCGACGTCGCCGACCACGTCACGGGCACCGCGGGCACGCTGTCGCTGGACTCGGTGCGCGTGCTCGACGACGCGGCGGCCACCGCCACCGTCGTGGGGGGATCGACGTCATTCGACTTCACCGCGAAGAGCGCCGGCACCTTCCGCGTGGACTTCACCGTCACCGACGGCGCAAGCGAGGCGACGGGCACGGCGAGGATCACGCTGCTGCCCGCCGATGCGCCTGCGCAGCTGGCGACCTCGCCCGTGGTCGCCTTCGTGCATCCCCAGCAGGACGCGACGCTGAAGGTCTTCGACGCGGTCTCCAACCCGACCCGCCGTGTCCTGCTGCTCAGCGACGTGACGGCGCAAGCAGACGCCGGGGCCACGCTGTCGGTCGACGCCGTCGGCCAGAACTACCTCAGGGTCTCGGGCACGACCGCCGACGGTGCGGCAGGCAGGCTCGGCACCGTGACCTACACGGTCAGCGACGGCACCGAGGACGCCGGCGCCAGCGTTCAGGGCGAGGCGACGGTGTACCTGCTGCCGCCGGCGCCCGAGCTCGCGCCGATCGCTGTCGACGACGCGATCGTGGTGCGCGCCGGGGCGCAGATCGACATCCCCGTGCTCGACAACGACATCTCGCCCGCGGGCGGACGTCCGACGCTCAACGCCGCCTCGGTCACCTCCTCGACGGATGCCGCACTCGCGTTCGCCTCAGGCGACCTGCTGCGCTATCTCGCGCCCGCCGACGCCGGCGAGTACACCGTCGACTACTCGGTGTTCACCACCGGCTCGCCCGCACTCGCCGACACCGCGACGGTGCGCGTCCGCGTCATCGACGACGACGCGAATCGCTCACCGACCGCGGACACGCTGGAAGGGCGGGTGCTCAGCGGGCAGTCGACCCTCATCGGGTTCGACGGCTTCGGCATGGACCCCGACGGCGACGTGGTGAGCCTCGACCGCATCGTCGCGCAGCCCGAGCGCGGCGCTGCGATGATCTCCGCCGACGGCACCTCCATCATGTACACCAGCGTTCCCGGCGACAGCGGCCAGGTGTCCTTCCGATACCGGGTGGTCGACTCCTTCGGCCAGACCGCCGAAGGTACCGTGCGCGTGGGGGTGCTCGACGGCGAGGCGAACCCGAGCCCGGTCACCTTCACCGACTACGTGCAGGTCCAGGCGGGCGAGGACAACCGGATCCGCGTCAGCCCCCTGTCCAACGACGTCGATCCGACGCTGGGCCAGCTTCGGGTCACGGACATCCGCCCTGACGTGCCCGCCACGCTCGTCGACGGCAGCGACAACCCCGAGTACGCGCGGCTCGACCGGCAGATCCTCGACGTCGACGACACGACGGTCGTGGTCGCGGCTGGCGAGGAGCCGGGCACGATGTCGTTCCTGTACGACGTCGAGTCCTCGTCGGGCAACACGGGCCGCGGTCTCATCGTCGTGCGCGTCGTCCGGGAGAGCGTTCCCGACTACCCGGTGGTCGCCGACACGACGCTCACCGTCGAGACCCGCGACGGCTTCCGACGCGGTGTCGACGTGCTCACCGGCAGGGTGACCTGGTCGGGCGGCGACGTGGCGGATCTGAAGCTGTCGTTGTGGGGCGACCCCGAAGGTGTGTCGGCGCAGGGCTCCCGGTTGCGGGGGGAGCTCCCGGCGAAGACCCGACTCATCCCGTTCGCCGTCACCGGAGAGGGCGCGTCCGGGCCCGTGACGTCCTACGGTTTCCTGCGCGTGCCCGGCGATGACGACCTCGCTCTCACGCTGCGCGCCGGTGCGCCATCCCCTGAGGTGACCGAACTGGAGTCGACGACCTTCGACATGGCCGCGCTCGTCGCCCGGCCGCGCGGCGCGAGCATCGAGGTCGGGGCGGACGTGCGTTCGTCGGGAGCACGCGACGAAGGACGGTGCACCGTCGACGCCGGCACCGTCATACGGTACGACGCCGGAGCGGGCGCGCCATGGGTCGACGCCTGCCAGGTCCCGGTGCGTCTGCTGGGCCAAGAGGACTGGACGTACCTCTCGGTCGCCGTGATCGTGCGGCCGCGCGACCCGCAGCCCGAGCTGCGCCCGGCGTCGATCACGGTCGGTCCCGGGGAGACCGCACGATTCGACCTCAAGAACATGACGACATGGCAGCTTCGAGAGGACTGGGCCGGCATCGCCTACGCCATCGAGCACTCCGGAACGTCGTTCGATGTGACGCAGGACGGTTCCATCCTGACCGTGACGGGTGCGGATCGCGCGACTCCCGGATCGGAGGAGGCGGTGCTGGTCACCGTGACCAGTCACCCGTCGGTCACGCCCGCCCGGCTGATCCTGCGCGTCGGTGCCGCGCCCTCGACGCTGCCGCAGGGCGGTTCAGCGGTGCAGCAGTGCACCGAGGCGTCGGGCTCATCGTGCACGATCCCGGTGATCGGTGCCAGCGGTGAGGTGAACCCGCTGCCGCGCACTCCGCTGGAGGTCGTCGACGTGCGTCCCACCGGCGCCTGCGTGGGTGTGACGCTGACGGTGGCGTCCGCCACCGCCATCACCGCGGCATGGACGGCGGATGCCCCGGGCGCGACGTGCACAGCCACCTTCTCGGTGCGCGATGCCCAGGGCCGCGTCACGAACGGCGAGCGTGACGGCCATGTGCTGCTCGACCTGCTCGGATATCCCAAGGCCCCCGCGAGCATCGTCCAGACCGCCTATGCCGACACCGCGGTGACCTTGCGCGTCGATCCCGGCGAGGCGCGACTGGCCTACCCGGCGCTCACCGGCTTCGTCGTCAGGTCGGCGGGAGCGGAGGTCGCCCGGTGCACGGCTGACGGTGTGTGCCCCGTGATCTCGGCGCCCAACGGCGAACAGCGCACGTACGAGGCATGGGCCGTCAACGCCGTCGGCGAGTCGAGGGCGAGCGTGCGCACCGTGGGGTGGGCCTACGACGCTCCGCTGGCTCCCACGAGCGTGACCGCCGAGCCGGTGGTGACCGGGGACGGAACCGGCGGTGTCGTCGCGCTCGTGATCGACGGGATCGAGACGGCGGAGACCGGCAGTCTCGAGATCTCGAGCCCCTCCGGCGAACGGGTGCAGGTGCCCGTGGGCCGCAACCAGACCCGCGTGGAGGTGCCCGCCTATCGCGTGGGAAGCAATGTCCGCTCCCTCATCACGGTGACACCCCTCTCGAGGTTCCCGCTGCCACCGGGACTGGGCGGAAGCGCCACCGGCGCATCGTCGAGCGTGCTGGCCAACGGCATCGGGAACCCGCTGGCGCCGCAGCTCACCCTCTCCTCGGTGTCCAACGGCGACGGCACGGCGACCATCACCGCCAGCGCTTCGGCTCAGCTCAACGGCGAGGGATCGAGCCTGCGGTACGGCATCGTGCCGGAAGGACAGCGGTGCGAGGTGGCCGAGACCGGGTCCACAGCGACCTTCTCCGGCCTCGCCGACGGGGAGGAGTACACGTTCCGGATGTGCGTCGAGTCGTGGTGGTCCGACACCCGGTTCGGGCGGGCCGAGACCACGGCGACCGTGCGTGCGCAGCAGGCGGGCCGCGCACCGCAGGGGTGGACGTTCTTCGTGGACGCCACCGCGAACGTTCAGCCGCAGCGGGCGGACTGGGTCATCCGCGCCGACCCGGTGACGACCGAGAGTCTTCCGAACCGCAATCGCGCCGAGTTCTCGGGGTGGGGTCCAGGCACGACGGTGTTCGGGCGTGACCCCGGCATCCAGGTGCGCTACGTCCACCAGGTGTGGGGAACGGCCACGGGGTGGTCCACGGTGACGCCGCGGGCGGGGAGCGCCCCGTACCAGGTGCAGGCGACGTGGGAGGCGACCTCGTGCGTGGGCGGAGGCATCCTCACCACCCGCGGGCAGTCCTCGAACGCGCCCGACGGCTCGTCCGCGGCGTTCGCGTTCGGCGATGCCGGGCTGCGCTTCTACGACGCGCAGGGAGCGCCCCTTGCCTACACGCCGGGCAGCTGGCAGGTTCCCGTCGGCGCGGCGCGCGTGGAGGGCATCGCGGTGAGTGTCAACTGGGATGCTCAGGGGTGGGGCCTCGCGCCGGTCAACACCGCCTTCTCCGCATCCTGCCAGCCGAACAACCCCGTTCCCGGCCCCTGAGCGCCGCAACCGAGACGACCGCCGAGACACGAGGAGATGACATGACGATCACGCAGGAGCAGGCCGACTGGTTCGCTCAGACGTTCGGCCAGATCGCCGACAACCTCGAGCGCGCCGTTCTCGGCAAGCGCCACGTGGTCGAGCTCGTGCTGACCGCGATGCTCAGTGACGGGCATGTCCTCCTCGAGGACGTTCCCGGGACGGGCAAGACGTCTCTCGCGCGCGCCATGGGACAGTCGGTGCAGGGCTCGAACACCCGCATCCAGTTCACCCCCGACCTCCTGCCGAGCGACATCACCGGGTTGAGCGTGTACGACCAGAAGGAGGGCGTGTTCGAGTTCCACGCCGGCCCGATCTTCGCCAACATCGTGCTCGCCGACGAGATCAACCGCGCGAGCCCGAAGACGCAGTCCGCCCTGCTCGAGGTGATGGAGGAGGGGCGCGTCACCATCGACGGCGTATCGCGTGAAGTGGGCGTGCCGTTCCTCGTGCTGGCGACGCAGAACCCCATCGAGCAGGCCGGCACGTACCGGCTTCCCGAAGCGCAGCTCGACCGCTTCATGATGCGCACCTCGCTGGGCTACCCCGACCACGCCGCAACCGTCCGCATCCTCGACGGCGCCGCCGTCGCGACCGCCGAGCTGGCGCCGATCATCACGCCCGAGGCGCTCGTGGGCATGGCGGACCTCGCCGCGCAGGTGTACGTCGACGCCCTCGTGCTGGACTACGTCGCACGCCTCGTCGACGGCACGCGCGCGGCCGACGAGGTGCGGCTCGGTGTCAGCATCCGCGGCGCCCTCGCACTCACGCGCGGGGCGCGTACGCGTGCCGCGTCGCAGGGGCGCACGTACGCGACCCCCGACGACGTCAAGGCACTCGCCGTGCCGGTGCTCTCGCACCGGCTCATCCTGCACCCCGAGGCCGAGTTCGACGGGGTCACGCAGGAGACCGTGGTCGGGCAGGTGCTGCTCGACGTCGCACCGCCGTCGAGACGCGAAGCGGTATGAGCGGCGACGAGCCTCGGGCCGGCACGACGACCGACCGGTACACGCGCAGCGCCGTCGAGGGGCGCCTGACGCGCACCGTGCAGTCCACGGGGAGCGTCGGTCGCACGCATGCGACGTCGACGTCCACGTCGACGAGCGTGGGCCCCACCCGTCGCGGGCGCGCCTTCGTGCGGGCCGCCGTGTGGGGCAACGACGCCTGGCGCGGGGCGGGGTCGGGCATCGCGACGCTCGCGGACTGGGCGGCGCGCACGATCCGTCCTGCCGGGGCGCTCGTCGCAGCGGCCGCGACGGTCGGGTTGATGCTCGGCATCGTGTTCGGTTGGGTGGAGGCGATGGTGGCGGGAGCGGCATCCCTCCTCCTCCTCATCGCCGCCGTGCCGTTCCTGTTCGGGGCGCGCGCGTACGAGGTCGACCTCGCGCTCACCCACGAGCGCATCGTCGCCGGCGACGACATCGCCGGACGCATCGTGGTGCGCAACGACGGACACCGCATGACGCTTCCGGGCAGGATCGATCTCCCCGTCGGGGCCGGGCTGGTGGAGTTCGGCGTGCCGCTGCTGCGCCCGGGGCATGAGGTGGAGCAGCCGCTGGACATCCCGGGGCTGCCGCGCGGCATCGTCGCAGTGGGCCCCGCCACCACGATCCGCAGCGACCCGATCGGCCTGCTGCGTCGCGAGCACTCCTTCCGCGACGTCCACGACGTGTACGTGCACCCGCGTACCGCCTCGCTGCCCTCGACCAGCGCAGGGCTGATCCGCGACCTCGAGGGAAGCCCCACCCGCCGCCTGGTCGACGCCGACATGTCCTTCCACGCCATCCGCGAGTACGCGCCGGGCGACTCGCGTCGCCAGATCCACTGGCGGTCCACCGCCAAGACCGGACGGCTGATGGTGCGTCAGTACGAGGAGTCCCGGCGGTCGCGCATGGCCGTGGTGCTGGCGGTCGCCGAGAACGAGTACGTCGACGCGGACGAGTTCGAGCTGGCGGTCTCGTGCGCGGCATCCCTCGGGCTGCGGGCGGTGCACGACGCGCGCGACGTGCAGATCGTGGTGGGTTCGGAGATCCCGCGGGTCGTGCGCGGGCGCCTGCGCGCGATCCGGCACGTCCCCGCGGCGGCGCCGCGCCCGATGCTCGACGGCTTCAGCGGCATCGAGATGCTCGAGAACACGATGCCTGTCGGCGAGGTGTGCAGGCTGACCGCCGAGTCCGGCGAGCGCCTGTCGGTCGCGTTCGTGGTCGTGGGATCGAGGGTGTCGCTGTCACGGCTCCAGCAGGCGGCGCTCACGTTCTCGGCCGACACCGCGGTCGTGGGGCTCATCTGCGACGAACGCGCCCATCCGCGCATGCAGCCGCTGTCGGGCATGACGGTGCTGACCGTGGGCACTCTCGACGACCTGTCCGGCCTCCTCCTGCGGGGAGCGACGGCATGAGCGGACCGATTCCGATGCGGGGGAGCGCGGATGCCTCGTCCAGCGGTCTCGTCACGGTGCCGGGGCGGCGCTCGCCGGCGTTCGTGCCGCGCATCGCCGCGGGCGGCGTGTTCGCCGCGGTCATCGCGGCCGTCGCCGCCGTCGCGGCGTGGCCGATCTACCGGTCGGGGAGCTTCGTCCTCCTGGTCCTGGTCGGAACCCTCGCCGGCGTCGGCATCGCCGCGGTGGCGTGGCGACGACGCTGGAACGGCGCGATCGTCGCGGGCACCCTCGCCGCCGCGGTCCTGGTGCTCGGCGTGCCGCTGGCGGTGCCTTCGCGCCTCGGATCTCCGGCGGAGCTGGTGCGCGGATTCGGCGAGCTGGCGAGCGGGCTGGTGCTGGGGTGGAAGGACCTGGTCACCGTCGATCTCCCCGTAGGCTCCTACCGCAACCTGCTCGTCCCGGCGCTGGTCGTCTTCCTCGTCGGCACATGCCTGCTGCTGCTGATCGCATGGAGAGCGGATGCCGCCGCCTACGCCGCCGTGCAGGTGGCGGTCGGCATGGTCTCGTTCGGGCTGTTCTTCGGACGCACCACGGTGAGTCCGCCGCTGGTGCTCGGACCGGTGGTGCTCTACGCCCCGGCGGAGACCGCGGTCGGGCTCTGCGCGCTCCTGGTCTGCCTCCTGTGGCTCTCCTGGCGCACCCATGACCAGCGCATGCGCGCACTGCAGCGTGCGGCGGCGTCCAGCGGGGTGCGCATCTCCCGCCGGCCGACGCGTGCCGACCGCCGCCGCACCGCGCTGGGCGCCGGGATCGTGGCTGCCGCGCTCATGATCGCGGTGGCCGTCGTCCCGTACGCCGCGCGGGGTGCGGAACGGGAGGTGCTCCGCTCGGCGGTCGGCCCCGACGTCGATCTGTCGGCCGAGGTCAGCCCGCTCTCGGAGTACCGCTCGCTGTTCTCGGACGACCGCGCCGACGATGTGCTGTTCACGGTCGAGGCGGTGCCGGGGCCGCTGCCCGAGCGGGTGCGGATCGCGACCCTGGATGCGTACGACGGCGAGGTGTTCCGATCCGGCGCCGAGGGCGCCGTCGACGCCGGCCGCTTCGTGCGGGTGCCGTCGGCACTCGATGCCGGGGACGGCTCATCGGTCGCAGCACGAATCGACATCGGGACGTGGGATGCGATCTGGATGCCGACAGCAGGCCGTCTCGCGACCGCTGAGTTCGACGGGGCCCGCTCCGCGTCGCTCGCCGACAGGTTCTACTACAACGCGGCGGCCTCGGCAGGGGTCCAGACCGCCGGCGGGGGCTTGGAGTCCGGCGACGCGTACGTGGTGCGCGGGGTCGAGCCGGAGGCACCCGACCTCGCTGCGCTCGAGGCGCCGGGCAGTCCCGGCGGCGTCGCCGCGCCGGAGAGCCTCCGCGCGTGGATGGACGAGCATGCGACGGGGTCAGGGGGCGCCGCGCTCGCCGGCCTGGTGACGCTGCTGCGCGACCGGGGCTATCTCAGCCACGGACTGGCCACGGGCGACCAGGAGCCGGTCTGGGCGCGAGCGCTTTCCGGCTATGCGTTCCAGCCGAGCGCATCGGGGCATTCGCTCGCGCGCATCGACACGATGTTCTCGCGGCTGCTCGAACGCGAGACCGACCCGCGGGCAGCGGCATCCGGCAACTACGTCGCAGCGATCGGAGATGACGAGCAGTTCGCGGTGGCGGCGGCGCTCATGGCCCGTGAGCTCGGCTTCCCGTCCCGGGTCGTGCTGGGGGCGCGGCTGTCGTCGGCGGAAGCGGGGCTCGCGACATGCCGAGACGGCGTGTGCCGGGCGCAGGACCTCGCGGCGTGGACGGAGGTGGAATCCGCCGACGGGCATTGGGTCGCCATCGATGTGACGCCACAGTACGCGCAGTCGCCGAGCCTGGACGTCACCGAGCAACGCGACCCCGAGAACGTCACCGAGGTGCGTCCGGACTCCGTCGAGGAGGTCGTCCCCCCTGAGCCCGCGCAGGAGGATTCGGCCTCCGATCGCCCGGACGACGACGGCGCCGCCCTCGATCTCGCCTGGCTCTGGCCCATGCTGCGCGCCGGCGGTGTCGCGCTGCTGGTGGTGGGGCTGGCGATCGGGCCGTTCGTCATCGTGATCGCCACGAAGGCGGCTCGCCGACGGTCGCGGCGCCACGCACGCTCTCCGGTGTCGCAGATCGCCGGAGGGTGGGACGAGTACGTCGACGCGGCGATCGACACGGGCCGCGTGGCCGCACGCACGCTGACCCGCAGCGAGCTCGCCGCCGTGTTCGCCACGCCGTCGGGGGCGACCCTCGCGCACGACGCCGATCGGGCGGTGTTCTCGCCCGCGACGCTGTCCGACGCCGACGTCGAGCACTACTGGGAGATGGTGGACGCCGAGCGTGCCGGACTCCGTGCCGAACATGGGTTCTGGCGCGGAGCGCTCACGACCGTATCGTTGAGATCGTTGTTCCGTCCGTGGGCGCCTGAGCAGGGGGCCCGCACGAGAATTTCCGAGAGGGGAAGACGGCGGGCCCAGCCCGTGCGTCCCATGCCATGAACGCCACCGATGCCACCGCCGCCACCGCTGCCGTCCTGGGCACACTGTTCGGCCTGCTGCTGATCGCGGGTCTCTACGTCTGGATGTCGCTCGCTCTGTCGGAGGTCTTCCGCAAGTCCGGCGTCGAGGGCTGGAAGGCGTGGGTCCCGATCCTCAACAGCGTCGTGCTGCTCCAGCTGGCGGGCTTGTCCCCGTGGGCGCTCCTGGTCGCCCTGGTCCCGGTGCTCGGCTGGATCGCCCTCGTGGTGCTGTTCGCGCTGGCCTACTACCGCCTGAACGTGGCGTTCGGCTTCGGCGCCGGCATGACGGTCCTCGCCGTCCTGGCGGCGCCGGTGTGGGCGTCGGTGATCGGCTGGGGGAGCGCCCGCTGGGTCGGACGGGAGACGGATGCCGCATCCCGCACCCGCGGCGCCGGGCCGCGCCGCATCGGCATCGATCCCGGTCCGCTGCTTCCGTCGTTCGCGCCCGCGGCGGATCCCGACGAGGTCGCGATGTCGTCCCAGGCGTCGCCGACCGACGGCGCAAGCGCCTTCGCACCGCCGCCCCCGTATGTGCCGCCCGCCGCCGCCGCTGCGCCCCCCACGGGTCCGGTGCGGACGCTCCCGCCGGCCGACCAGGCCATCCCCGCTCCTGCCGCACCGGCTCCTGCCGCACCCGCTCCCGCCGCGCCGGCGCCTGCCGGGCCGATGCGTGGTGCGGCCGCCGACAGGGTGGACGAACCGACGCCGGCACCGGCGGTCGCCGCACGCGCGGCGGATGCCCAAGAGGTCCCCGCCTCCTCCGCCGGCGGCTGGACGCCGGCCTCGGCGTTCCGTCCCGACTCCGCCGAGCCGCACTCGGCGGACGTCGGCGGGTACGACGCGGATGCCGGGCGATGGCAAGGCTTCGCGCTCGATGCCGCCGACCTGAGCGCCGAAGTGACCGGCGCCGTGCCGGGGGCGCCGTCGCCGATCTCGGCGGTGCCCGCCGTCCCGACGCCCGCAGTGCCGATCCCCCCGCAGCGCGAGGCGTTCGGTGTCCCCGATGCCGCCACGACGGCCGGAGGGATCACGCGACCGCCGGTCACGCATGTGCCCCGTGCGGCGGCATCCGTCGACGACCGGGAGCCATGGGCGCCGCGCCGCTCGTCGATGAGCGAGGCCGACGCGTTCCCCGAGGCATCCGGCCCGGTGTCGGCGATCGCAGGTGCGCCGGATGCCGGAGCGCCGCGCTCCGCACGATCCTCGGTGTCGGCTTACCACGGCAAGCCCGAGATCCCCGAGGAACAGGACGTCCTCGAGCACACGATCGTCGCCCGTCGCAAGCGCACCGACTGGACTCTCGTGCCTCCCACCGGCGCCCCGATCGCGTTGTCCGCCGATGTGGTCATCCTGGGACGCCGCCCGGCGGCCGACCCTGCGTTCCCCGGCGCCCAGCTCGTCTCGATCCATGACGGGACGGTGTCCAAGACCCATGCGCGCCTGCAGCTGCGCGACGACCGCTGGTACGTCACGGATCTCGACTCCACCAACGGCGTGCTGTTCGCGACGGTGCTCGGCACCGAGGTCGAGGCACCCGCGGGCGAAGAGGTCGAAGCGGGGGACCGGTTCCTGCTGGGCGACGCGGAGGTCCGGCTGCACCGGAGCGACGGATGATCGAGCCTGACGACGAGCAGACGGATCGCGCGCGCCGCGGACCGTCGTCGTCGCGGCCGGACGAACCGGTCGACGTGGACGATGACGACACGACGACCGTGATCCGTGCCGGCCGTCCGAGACGGACCGGGCTCGCGACCGGCAGGAGGACTGGCCGTGCCGCGGCACCGGATCCCGAGACCACCGCCGTCTCGGCGCGCGCCGCCGCGTCCATGCCTCCGCTGTCGACGCCGGCACCGACGGCCTCGGGAACGCCAGGACCACGACGGACGGGCCGCGTGGCGCCGCCGGACACCGGCGGCATCTCGACGGTGGACGTGCGGGCCGGCTCCGCGTCGCCGTCCTCGATGCCGCAGGAGGCGCATCACGTCGGTGGGCAACGCGAGGCGATGCCCGAGAGCCCCGGCGTGGATGCCCCCGCGAGACCCGGCCGCGCCGCACATGCGCCGCTGGTCGGGCCGATCTCGTATCGCGTGAGGTCCGTCGCGTCGGCGACGGTTCCGCGCGCCGTGCCGGTGAGACCCCCGGCACAGACGGTCGCCGACACCGCCGCGACGGAGGCCGCCGGCCGCCGACACCGTCGGATCCGTGCGATGGCGGTGGTGCTCGCCGCGATCGCGCTCTTCGCGACCAGCGCGATCGCGCTGGTCGCGCTGTTGCTCGCCGGCTGAGCCTGCAGGGGGTCGCGTTTGCCCGACCCCCGAAACCCACGTATCATAGATCGGGTGTGCGCCCACGCGCGCCGTCAGTCATGCCCCGGTGTGGCGAACGGTGTGGGTGCCGCATCTCAGGGAACGGCCTGCGAACAGGCCACCCCCACGGCATATCCACCAGCGAAGACGTGACAGTCATTCTGCCGCGTCGGTGGGTCCGCGTGAGCCCGCGGCGTCACGGATCGCAAGATCCGCGGAGCGGCGGGGGAGACCACGACGCTGTCACCGTGCAGCACAACTAGGAGAGAACGTGCCAACCATTCAGCAGTTGGTTCGCAAGGGCCGCTCGCCCAAGGTCGCGAAGACCAAGGCGCCCGCGCTCAAGGCGAACCCGCAGCAGGCGGGTGTCTGCACCCGCGTGTACACGACCACCCCGAAGAAGCCGAACTCGGCGATGCGCAAGGTCGCCCGTGTCAAGCTCCGCAACGGCACCGAGGTCACCGCGTACATCCCCGGCGAGGGCCACAACCTGCAGGAGCACTCGCTCGTGCTCGTCCGCGGCGGTCGTGTGAAGGACCTCCCCGGTGTCCGCTACAAGATCGTCCGCGGTGCGCTCGACACCCAGGCTGTCAAGAACCGTAAGCAGGCTCGCAGCCGCTACGGCGCGAAGAAGGGCTGAGAAAGATGCCTCGCAAGGGACCCGCCCCGAAGCGCCCCGTCGTCAACGACCCGGTGTACGGCGCCCCCGTCGTCACCCAGCTCGTCAACAAGATCCTCGTCGACGGCAAGAAGTCGCTCGCCGAGTCGATCGTCTACGGCGCCCTCCGCGGCGTCGAGGCGAAGAACGGCCAGGACGCCGTCGCCACCCTCAAGAAGGCGCTCGACAACGTGCGCCCCACCCTCGAGGTCAAGTCGCGCCGCGTCGGCGGTTCGACCTACCAGGTGCCGGTCGAGGTCAAGCCTCACCGCGCCAACACGCTCGCTCTGCGCTGGCTCGTGAGCTACGCCAAGGGCCGTCGTGAGAAGACGATGACCGAGCGCCTCCAGAACGAGATCCTGGATGCCTCGAACGGCCTGGGTGCCGCGGTCAAGCGCCGCGAAGACACCCACAAGATGGCCGAGTCGAACCGCGCCTTCGCGCACTACCGCTGGTAATCAGCGCTCCGGTGGCCGGCCGGGGACGAACTCCCCGGCCGGCACCCCGCGACATCCCTCACCACACGTAAGGAAGACACCCCGTGGCACAAGAAGTGCTCACCGACCTCAACAAGGTCCGCAACATCGGCATCATGGCGCACATCGATGCCGGCAAGACGACGACGACCGAGCGCATTCTGTTCTACACGGGCGTCAACCACAAGATCGGTGAGACGCACGACGGCGCTGCCACCACCGACTGGATGGAGCAGGAGCAGGAGCGCGGCATCACGATCACGTCGGCCGCCGTGACCTGCTTCTGGGACAAGAACCAGATCAACATCATCGACACGCCCGGCCACGTCGACTTCACGGTCGAGGTCGAGCGTTCGCTGCGCGTCCTCGACGGCGCGGTCGCCGTCTTCGACGGCAAGGAGGGCGTCGAGCCCCAGTCCGAGACGGTGTGGCGCCAGGCCGACAAGTACGACGTGCCCCGCATCTGCTTCGTCAACAAGATGGACAAGCTGGGCGCCGACTTCTACTTCACGGTCGACACCATCGTCAACCGCCTGAAGGCGAGGCCTCTCGTGATCCAGCTGCCCATCGGCGCGGAGAACGACTTCGTCGGTGTCATCGACCTCGTCGAGATGCGCGCGCTGGTGTGGCCCGGCGATGCCAAGGGCGACGTGACCATGGGCGCCAAGTACGAGATCCAGGAGATCCCGGCCGACCTCGCCGACAAGGCCGCCGAGTACCGCGAGAAGCTGCTCGAGACGGTCGCCGAGTCCGACGAGCACCTGCTCGAGAAGTATTTCGGCGGTGAGGAGCTCACGGTCGCCGAGATCAAGGGCGCCATCCGCAAGCTCACCATCGCTTCGGAGCTCTACCCCGTGCTCTGCGGCTCGGCGTTCAAGAACCGCGGCGTGCAGCCGATGCTCGACGCGGTCGTGGACTACCTGCCGTCGCCGCTGGACGTCCCCGCCATCGAGGCGAAGGACCCGAAGAACGAAGAGATCATCATCGAGCGTCACGCCGACCGCGAGGAGCCGTTCGCGGCGCTCGCGTTCAAGATCGTGACGCACCCGTTCTTCGGTCGCCTCACCTACATCCGCGTCTACTCGGGTCACCTCGACTCCGGCGCCCAGGTCGTCAACGCGACCAAGGGCAAGAAGGAGCGCATCGGGAAGATCTTCCAGATGCACGCCAACAAGGAGATGCCGGTCGACTCGGTCACCGCCGGGCACATCTACGCCGTCATCGGCCTCAAGGACACCACGACCGGTGACACGCTGTCCGACAGCCAGAACCAGGTCGTCCTCGAGTCGATGACGTTCCCGGAGCCGGTCATCGAGGTCGCCATCGAGCCGAAGACCAAGGCCGACCAGGAGAAGCTGGGTCTCGCGATCCAGAAGCTCGCCGAAGAGGACCCGACGTTCCGCGTCGAGCAGAACTCCGAGACCGGCCAGACGGTCATCAAGGGCATGGGCGAGCTGCACCTCGACATCCTCGTGGACCGCATGAAGCGCGAGTTCAAGGTCGAGGCCAACGTCGGAAAGCCCCAGGTGGCCTACCGCGAGACGATCCGCAAGACCGTCGAGCGTCACGACTACACGCACAAGAAGCAGACCGGTGGTTCGGGTCAGTTCGCGAAGATCCAGTTCGCGCTCGAGCCCCTCGAGGTCACGGCCGACAAGACGTACGAGTTCGAGAACAAGGTCACCGGTGGCCGCATCCCGCGCGAGTACATCGAGCCGACCAACCAGGGCTTCCAGGACGCCATGAACGTCGGCGTGCTCGCCGGCTACCCCATGGTGGGCGTGAAGGCCATCCTCACGGACGGCGCGTCGCACGACGTCGACTCGTCCGAGATGGCGTTCAAGATCGCGGGCTCGATGGGCTTCAAGGAGGCCGTCCGCAAGGCGAACCCCGTCATCCTCGAGCCGCTCATGGCGGTCGAGGTGCGTACTCCCGAGGAGTACATGGGCGACGTCATCGGCGACCTGAACTCGCGTCGTGGCCAGATCCAGTCGATGGAGGACGCCCAGGGCGTCAAGGTCGTCCGCGCGCTGGTACCGCTCTCGGAGATGTTCGGCTACATCGGCGACCTGCGCTCGAAGACCTCGGGCCGCGCCGTGTACTCGATGGAGTTCGACAGCTACGCCGAGGTTCCTCGCAACGTGGCTGACGAGATCATCCAGAAGACCAAGGGCGAGTAAGCCCTGCCGGATGCCGGGGGCCCCGGCCCCCGGCATCCGTCCACAACTTCACACTGCTTCAACAGAACCCCTCTACTAAGCTAGAGAAATCCCCGTAGACGACCGGCGCACACCAGCGCCCGGAACATCTACACGAACGTCCTGAGGAGGACCCAGTGGCTAAGGCCAAGTTCGAGCGCACCAAGCCGCACGTGAACATCGGAACGATCGGTCACGTCGACCACGGCAAGACCACGCTCACCGCAGCGATCTCGAAGGTGCTCGCCGACAAGTACCCGTCGGCCACCAACGTGCAGCGCGACTTCGCGTCGATCGACTCGGCTCCCGAGGAGCGTCAGCGCGGCATCACGATCAACATCTCGCACGTCGAGTACGAGACCCCGAAGCGTCACTACGCTCACGTCGACGCCCCGGGTCACGCCGACTACATCAAGAACATGATCACCGGTGCCGCTCAGATGGACGGCGCGATCCTCGTGGTCGCCGCCACCGACGGCCCGATGGCGCAGACGCGCGAGCACGTGCTGCTCGCCAAGCAGGTCGGCGTGCCGTACCTGCTCGTCGCGCTCAACAAGTCGGACATGGTCGACGACGAGGAGATCCTGGAGCTCGTCGAGCTCGAGGTCCGCGAGCTGCTGTCGTCGCAGGACTTCGACGGCGACAACGCTCCCGTCGTGCGCGTCTCGGGCCTGAAGGCTCTCGAGGGCGACGAGAAGTGGACGCAGGCGATTCTCGACCTCATGGAGGCCGTCGACGAGTCGATCCCGGACCCGATCCGCGACAAGGACAAGCCGTTCCTGATGCCGATCGAGGACGTCTTCACCATCACCGGCCGTGGCACGGTCGTGACGGGTCGCGCCGAGCGCGGCACCCTCGCGATCAACTCCGAGGTCGAGATCGTGGGTCTGCGCCCGACGCAGAAGACGATCGTCACCGGTATCGAGATGTTCCACAAGCAGCTCGACGAGGCATGGGCCGGCGAGAACTGTGGTCTGCTCCTGCGCGGCACCAAGCGTGACGACGTCGAGCGCGGCCAGGTCGTCGTGAAGCCCGGTTCGGTCACCCCGCACACCAACTTCGAGGGCACGGCGTACATCCTGTCCAAGGAGGAGGGCGGCCGTCACAACCCGTTCTTCACGAACTACCGTCCGCAGTTCTACTTCCGCACCACCGACGTCACCGGCGTCATCACGCTGCCCGAGGGCACCGAGATGGTCATGCCCGGCGACACCACCGACATGACGGTCGAGCTGATCCAGCCGATCGCCATGGAGGAGGGCCTCGGCTACGCCATCCGTGAGGGTGGCCGCACCGTCGGCGCCGGCACGGTCACGAAGATCCTCAAGTAAGTTCTTCGCAACTGCGCAGCGAGAAGCCCCCGGGAATGATCCCGGGGGCTTCTCCGCGTCTGCGGGCGAACCCGATGGGCCAGGGTGTTGCCGAAGCCGCATCCGGCGACAGAATGGCAGGGATGCCCCACCGGGGGGAACGAAGGAGTGAGCATGGCTGGTTTCGACGACCTCGTCAATCAGGGCAAGGAGCTCTACGAGCAGAACAAGGACAAGATCGGCGAGTTCCTGAAGTCCGAGCAGGCCGAGGACATCAGCGACAAGGTGCTCGACGGCGCCTCCGATCTCGCCAAGAAGGTCGTTCCGGAGGAGCACCACGACACGGTCGACGACCTCCGCGGCAACGTCGACGGAGCAGTCGGCAACCAGTAGGCGTTGGATCCACGGAGAGGGCGGTCGCTCGGCGCGGCCGCCCTTTCGCATCGGGTTTGCAGCACCCACGCGGTGCGTCTTCTGGGAAACGGCCGAGCATACCCGCGTCGCGACACGCCCGAGTTTGCGACACGCCCGGGCTGCACGTAGACTAGTGAGGTTCCACATTCCGACGCCCCTCTTGGCGTGCGTCGGATCACTGCCAGGGCAGTGCATAGGCGGCGCACATGCGCAGGGTCCTAGGCCGCGGGCAGCAGAACCACCACATCTCGAATCCACCCACGGCGGAGCCTTGCTTCGCGCGCGGGGGAGAACGGATGCCGGGAGCAGCGCTTCGGCGCGATCCCCGGATTGACAGCAGAACAGCGGTGCAGCACGCCCCGCGAAAGCGGTGCAGAAGTGCCATGGCGCTTTGCGCCACGTGCGTCCAATGCCACAGGGGTATGACGCGAGAAAGAGAGTGAGCAGACAATGGCGGGACAGAAGATCCGCATTCGCCTGAAGTCGTACGACCACGAGGTCATCGACTCGTCGGCGCGCAAGATCGTCGACACCGTGACCCGTGCGGGCGCGACGGTCGTGGGCCCCGTGCCCCTTCCGACCGAGAAGAACGTGATCGCTGTGATCCGTTCTCCTCACAAGTACAAGGACAGCCGCGAGCACTTCGAGATGCGCACCCACAAGCGTCTGATCGACATCGTCGACCCGACGCCGAAGGCCGTCGACTCGCTCATGCGCCTCGACCTTCCGGCCGATGTCAACATCGAGATCAAGCTCTGAGGTTCGACATGGCTGACATCAACAACAAGGTTTCCAAGGGCCTGCTGGGCACCAAGCTCGGCATGACCCAGGTTTGGGACGAGAACGGCAAGCTCGTTCCCGTCACCGTCATCGAGATCGCTCCGAACATCGTGACCCAGGTCCGCACGCCGGAGAAGGACGGCTACAAGGCCGTCCAGATCGCGTACGGCCAGATCGACCCCCGCAAGGTGAACAAGCCCCAGACGGCCCACTTCGAGGCCGCCGGTGTCACCCCGCGCCGTCACCTCACCGAGATCCGCACCGCGGACGCCGCTGACTACTCACTCGGTCAGGAGCTCACGGTGGACGGCACGTTCGAGGCCGGCCAGCTGGTCGACGTCGTCGGCACCAGCAAGGGCAAGGGCACCGCGGGTGTCATGAAGCGCCACAACTTCAAGGGCGTCTCCGCTTCGCACGGTGCGCACCGCAACCACCGCAAGCCCGGTTCGATCGGCGCCTCGTCGACCCCGAGCCGCGTGTTCAAGGGCATGCGCATGGCCGGCCGTATGGGTGGCGAGCGCGTGACCGTCCTCAACCTCAAGGTGCACGCCATCGACGCCGAGAAGGGTCTGCTGCTCGTCAAGGGCGCCGTCCCCGGTGCTCGCGGCCGCATCGTCTACGTCCGCAACGCAGTGAAGGGTGCCTGATCTCATGGCTGACTCGACTCTCGCGCTCGACGTCGTGAAGGCAGACGGCAAGAAGGCCGGCTCCATCGAGCTGCCCGCCGCTCTGTTCGACGTCAAGACGAACATCCCGCTCATCCACCAGGTCGTCGTCGCGCAGCTCGCGGCGGCTCGCCAGGGCACCCACTCGACCAAGCGTCGCGGTGAGGTCTCGGGCGCCGGCCGCAAGCCCTTCAAGCAGAAGGGCACGGGTAACGCCCGCCAGGGCTCGATCCGCGCGCCGCACATGACCGGCGGTGGCATCGTCCACGGCCCGAAGCCGCGTGACTACTCGCAGCGCACCCCCAAGAAGATGATCGCGGCCGCCCTGCTGGGCGCGCTCAGCGACCGCGCTCGCGGCGAGCGCCTCCACGTCGTGGAGTCGTTCGGCATCGAGGGTGCTCCGTCGACCAAGGCCGCCGCTGCGGTCCTGACCGGACTCGGCGCCACCAAGAACGTGCTCGTCGTCGTGGACCGTTCGGACGACCTGAGCGTCCTGAGCGTCCGCAACATCCCGTTCGCGCACGTGCTGCCGGCTGACCAGCTCAACGCATACGACGTGCTCGTCTCGGACGACATCGTCTTCACCAAGGCCGCCTACGACGCGTTCGTCTCGTCGAAGACCGCCGCCACCGAGGAGGCCTCGGCATGACCGCCGTCAACAAGGACCCGCGCGACATCATCCTGAAGCCGGTCGTCTCGGAGAAGAGCTACGGGCTCATCGACGAGGGCAAGTACACCTTCCTGGTGGACCCCCGCGCCTCGAAGACCGAGATCAAGCTCGCGATCGAGAAGATCTTCGGTGTCAAGGTCGCCGCGGTCAACACGCTCAACCGCACGGGCAAGGCCCGCCGCACCCGCTTCGGCACCGGCAAGCGCAAGGACACCAAGCGCGCCATCGTGACCCTGAAGTCGGGCACCATCGACATCTTCACGGCAGTCGGCTGACGGTCGGGATAGAGGACTAGAGATATGGCTATTCGCAAGTACAAGCCCACGACCCCGGGTCGCCGCGGCTCGTCGGTGGCCGACTTCGCCGAGATCACCCGATCGACGCCCGAGAAGTCGCTCCTCCGCCCGCTCAGCAAGACCGGTGGTCGCAACAACCAGGGCCGCATCACCACCCGTCACATCGGTGGTGGCCACAAGCGCCAGTACCGCGTCATCGACTTCCGTCGCAACGACAAGGACGGCGTCAACGCCAAGGTCGCTCACATCGAGTACGACCCCAACCGCACCGCGCGCATCGCGCTCCTGCACTACTTCGACGGCGAGAAGCGCTACATCATCGCGCCGAACAAGCTGTCGCAGGGCGACATCGTCGAGTCGGGTCCCTCGGCCGACATCAAGCCGGGCAACAACCTGCCGCTGAAGAACATCCCCACCGGTACCGTGATCCACGCGATCGAGCTCCGCCCCGGCGGCGGCGCGAAGCTGGCCCGCTCGGCCGGTGCGTCGGTTCGCCTCGTGGCGAAGGACGGCCCCTACGCCCAGCTGCGTCTGCCCTCGGGCGAGATCCGCAACGTCGACGCGCGCTGCCGCGCGACCGTCGGCGAGGTCGGCAACGCCGAGCAGTCGAACATCAACTGGGGCAAGGCCGGCCGTAACCGCTGGAAGGGCATCCGCCCGACCGTCCGCGGTGTCGCCATGAACCCGGTCGACCACCCGCACGGTGGTGGTGAGGGCAAGACGTCCGGTGGTCGTCACCCGGTTTCGCCGTGGGGTCAGGCCGAGGGCCGCACCCGTCACGCGAACAAGGAAAGCGACAAGTACATCGTCCGTCGTCGCAACGCCGGCAAGAAGCGGAAGTAGGAGTAGAGGAAGATGCCTCGCAGCCTTAAGAAGGGCCCCTTCGTCGACGAGCACCTGCTTCGCAAGGTCGTCGTCCAGAACGAAGCCGGCACCAAGAACGTCATCAAGACCTGGTCGCGCCGTTCGATGATCATCCCGGCCATGCTGGGTCACACCATCGCCGTGCACGACGGACGCAAGCACATCCCCGTGTTCGTGTCCGAGACCATGGTCGGCCACAAGCTGGGCGAATTCGCGCCCACCCGCACCTTCCGCGGCCACGTGAAGGACGACAAGAAGGGCCGCCGCCGCTGACGCGGGGGCAGAGGAGAGAGAAATGGTGGAGTCCATCGCACGCGTGCGACACATCCGCGTGACCCCTCAGAAGGCTCGTCGTGTCGTCGCGCTCATCAAGGGCAAGCAGGCTGAGGAGGCCCTGGCCATCCTCAAGTTCGCGCCGCAGGGTGCGAGCGAGCCGATCTACAAGCTCGTCGCCTCGGCGATCGCGAATGCTCGCGTGAAGGCCGACAAGGACGGCGAGTACCTGGACGAGCAGGACCTGTACGTGAAGAACGCGTACGTCGACGAGGGCACGACGCTCAAGCGTTTCCAGCCCCGCGCACAGGGTCGCGCCTTCCAGATCAAGAAGCGCACCAGCCACATCACCGTCGTGCTCTCGACCCCCGAGGTCGCGGAGACGGCGCCGGCTGCCAAGAGCAAGAAGGCGAGCAAGTAATGGGACAGAAGGTCCACCCCTACGGCTTCCGCCTCGGCATCACCACTGACCACGTGTCGCGTTGGTTCTCGGACTCGACGAAGCCCGGGCAGCGTTACGCCGACTACGTCGCCGAGGACATCCGTATCCGCAAGCTCCTGCAGACCCAGCTCGACCGGGCCGGCGTGAGCAACATCGAGATCGAGCGCACCCGTGACCGCGTTCGCGTCGACATCCACACCGCCCGTCCGGGCATCGTGATCGGTCGCCGCGGCGCCGAGGCCGAGCGCATCCGCGCCGACCTCGAGAAGCTCACCGGCAAGCAGATCCAGCTGAACATCCTCGAGGTCAAGAACCCCGAGGCCGACGCGCAGCTCGTCGCGCAGGGCATCGCCGAGCAGCTCAGCGCTCGTGTGGCGTTCCGCCGCGCGATGCGCAAGGGCCTGCAGGGCGCTCAGCGCGCCGGCGCCAAGGGCGTCCGCATCCAGGTCTCCGGCCGCCTCGGCGGCGCCGAGATGAGCCGTTCGGAGTTCTACCGCGAGGGTCGTGTGCCGCTGCACACGCTGCGCGCGAACATCGACTACGGCTTCTACGAGGCGAAGACCACCTTCGGCCGCATCGGCGTGAAGGTCTGGATCTACAAGGGCGACCTGACCAACAAGGAGCTCGCCCGCGAGCAGGCCAACGCGCCGAAGTCCGACCGTCGTCGTGACGACCGTCGTGGCGGCCCGCGTGGCGACCGCGGCGAGCGTGGCGGCGACCGCCGCAACGAGGCCCCCGTGGCAGAAGGAGCGTCGGCGTAATGCTCATCCCCCGCAAGGTCAAGTACCGCAAGCAGCACCACCCCGGCCGCAGCGGCCAGGCCACCGGCGGCACGAAGGTCTCCTTCGGCGAGTTCGGCATCCAGGCCCTGACGCCCGCGTACGTGACGAACCGTCAGATCGAGTCCGCTCGTATCGCGATGACCCGTCACATCAAGCGTGGCGGCAAGGTGTGGATCAACATCTACCCCGACCGTCCGCTCACCAAGAAGCCGGCCGAAACCCGCATGGGTTCCGGTAAGGGCTCGCCGGAGTGGTGGGTCGCGAACGTCAAGCCGGGTCGCGTCCTCTTCGAGGTCGCCGGCGTCAACGAGCAGCTCGCTCGCGAGGCCCTGACCCGTGCCATCCACAAGCTGCCGCTCAAGGCACGCATCATCAAGCGCGAGGAGGGCGACGCGTAATGGCGATCGGCACCAAGACGCTCGCTCCGAGCGAGCTCGACACGTTCGAAGACCAGCGCCTCGTCGAGGAGCTGCGTAAGGCCAAGGAAGAGCTGTTCAACCTGCGCTTCCAGTCGGCCACCGGCCAGCTCGAGAGCCACGGCCGCATCCGTGCGGTCAAGCGTGACATCGCGCGGCTCTACACGGTGATCCGTGAGCGCGAGCTCGGCATCCGTGCCACGCCTGCGCCGCTGGAGACCGCGACGAAGGCGAAGAAGACGAAGGCCAAGAAGGCGGATGCCGCTGACGAGGCCGCGAAGGAAGAGGCCGAGTGATGGCTGACACGAAGAAGGCCGCTGCCGCGGTCGAGACCAAGGGCCACGAGTCGTCCGAGCACGACGTGCGCGACGCCGACGCCCGCGGCTACCGCAAGGCGCGCCGTGGCTACGTCGTCAGCGACAAGATGGACAAGACCATCGTCGTCGAGGTCGAGGACCGCGTGAAGCACCCGCTTTACGGCAAGGTCATCCGCCGCACCTCCAAGGTGAAGGCGCACGACGAGACCAACTCCGCCGGCATCGGCGACCTCGTCCTCATCAACGAGACCCGACCGCTGTCCGCCACGAAGCGCTGGCGTCTGGTCGAGATCCTGGAGAAGGCCAAGTGATTCAGACCGAGTCCCGCCTCAAGGTCGCCGACAACACGGGCGCCAAGGAGCTGCTCACGATCCGCGTGCTCGGTGGTTCCAACCGCCGTTACGCCGGTCTGGGCGACATCATCGTGGCGACCGTCAAGGACGCGATCCCCGGCGGCAACGTCAAGAAGGGCGACGTGGTCAAGGCCGTCGTCGTCCGCACCGTCAAGCAGACCCGTCGTCCCGACGGCTCGTACATCAAGTTCGACGAGAACGCCGCCGTCATCCTGAAGAACGACGGGGAGCCCCGCGGCACCCGTATCTTCGGCCCGGTCGGTCGTGAGCTTCGCGACAAGAAGTTCATGAAGATCGTCTCGCTCGCACCGGAGGTGATCTGACCCATGGCCAAGATCAAGAAGGGTGACCTGGTTCAGGTCATCACGGGCAAGAAGCAGGACAAGGGCGGCGACCGCGGCAAGCAGGGCAAGGTCCTCGAGGTCCTCGCCGAGCAGAACCGCGTCATCGTCGAGGGCGTCAACTACGTCACGAAGCACAACCGCGTCGGCCAGTCGCAGCGCGGCACCAAGACGGGCGGCATCGAGACGATGGAAGCCCCGATCCACATCTCCAACGTCCAGGTCGTCGACCCCTCGACCAAGAAGCCGACGCGTGTCGGTCACCGTGTCGAGGAGCAGACCAAGGACGGCGTGAAGCGCACGGTCCGCGTGCGCTACGCGAAGAAGTCAGGCAAGGACCTCTGAACATGAGCACCACCACTGCCGTGGAGGCTGGCAAGATCCAGCCCCGCCTGAAGCAGAAGTACAACGCCGAGATCAAGAAGGCTCTGCAGGAGGAGTTCGGCTACCCGAACGTCATGCAGATCCCCGGCCTGGTCAAGGTCGTCGTGAACACCGGTGTCGGCGAGGCAGCTCGCGACAGCAAGGTGATCGACGGTGCGGTCGAGGACCTCACCAAGATCACCGGTCAGAAGCCGGTCGTCACCAAGGCTCGCAAGTCGATCGCGCAGTTCAAGCTGCGCGAGGGCCAGGCCATCGGCGCGCACGTCACCCTCCGTGGTGACCGCGCGTGGGAGTTCCTGGACCGCCTGGTCAACCTCGCCCTGCCCCGCATCCGCGACTTCCGCGGTCTGTCGGCCACGCAGTTCGACGGTCACGGCAACTACACCTTCGGTCTCCAGGAGCAGTCGGTGTTCCACGAGATCAACCAGGACAAGATCGACCGCGTCCGCGGCTTCGACATCACTGTGGTGACGTCGGCGACGACGGATGCCGAGGGCCGCGCGCTCCTGCGTCACCTGGGCTTCCCGTTCAAGTCGGACGACGCCCAGGCGTGATTTCACGGATGCCTCGGTCCGGGCGCGAGCGCGGGCCGAGGCATCCTGAATGCATAACTGAATACGGACATCATGGAAGGTCGTCTGGCGTGTAACGCCAGCCGAAACCTCGTGAACAAAGGAATCAACAAATGACAATGACAGACCCGGTCGCAGACATGCTGACCCGTCTGCGCAACGCGAACTCGGCGCACCACGACTCCGTGTCGCTGCCGAGCTCCAAGCTCAAGACCCACATCGCCGAGATCCTCAAGCAGGAGGGCTACATCTCGTCCTGGGAGGTCAGCGACGCCCGCGTCGGCCAGACCCTCACCCTGACGCTGAAGTACGGCCCGAACCGCGAGCGGTCGATCGCCGGCATCAAGCGCGTCTCGAAGCCCGGCCTCCGCGTCTACGCGAAGTCGACCGAGATCCCCCGCGTGCTGGGCGGCCTCGGCGTCGCGATCCTGTCCACCTCCTCCGGTCTCCTCACGGACCGTCAGGCCGAGCAGAAGGGCGTGGGTGGGGAAGTCCTCGCCTACGTGTGGTGATCTGACATGTCGCGTATCGGTCGTCTCCCGATCGACATCCCCGCTGGTGTGACCGTCTCGGTCGAGGGCCAGGATGTCGCCGTCAAGGGCCCCAAGGGCGAGCTCACGCTCTCCGTGGCGCGTCCCATCGAAGTCAAGGTCGAAGAGGGCCAGGTCGTCGTGACCCGCCCCGACGACGAGCGCGCCTCGCGTTCGCTCCACGGCCTGACCCGCACGCTCATCAACAACAACATCATCGGTGTCACCCAGGGCTACACCAAGGGTCTCGAGGTCGTCGGCACGGGTTACCGCGTCGCGCAGAAGGGCACGGCGGTCGAGTTCGCTCTCGGCTTCTCGCACCCCGTCCTCGTCGAGGCTCCCGCGGGCATCACCCTGACCGTCGAGGGCAACAACAAGCTCACGGTCTCGGGCATCGACAAGCAGGCTGTCGGCGAGGCCGCGGCCAACATCCGCAAGATCCGCAAGCCCGAGCCGTACAAGGGCAAGGGTGTGCGCTACGCCGGCGAGGTCGTCCGGCGCAAGGCCGGAAAGGCTGGTAAGTAACCATGGCTGTGAAGTCGAAGTCCGACGCGCGCGCGCGTCGTCACGCCCGCCTTCGCAAGAAGGTCGTCGGCACGCCCGAGCGTCCGCGCCTGGTCGTCACCCGTTCGGCGCGTCACGTCTTCGTGCAGATCGTCGACGACAGCAAGGGCCACACGCTGGCCTCGGCCTCGACCCTCGAGACCGACCTGCGTGTGTCCGACGCCGACAAGACCGCCAAGGCCCGCAAGGTCGGCGAGCTCCTCGCGGAGCGCGCCAAGGCCGCCGGTGTCTCGGATGTCGTGTTCGACCGTGGCGGCAACCGCTACGCCGGCCGTGTCGCGGCGATCGCCGACGGCGCCCGCGAGGGAGGTCTGAACCTGTGAGTGACAACAAGGAGAACATCGTGACCGAGCAGGCTGCTGCCGAGGCTCCGGCCGAGGCCGCCACCGCGCCCGCCGAGCGCGAGCGCGAGCCGCGCCGCGGTGGTCGCGAGCGCAACCAGACCCGCGGTGACCGCGGTGGCCGCGACCGCAACGAGAGCCAGTTCCTCGAGCGCGTCGTCACCATCAACCGCGTGTCGAAGGTCGTCAAGGGTGGTCGTCGCTTCAGCTTCACCGCGCTCGTCGTCGTCGGCGACGGCAACGGTGTGGTGGGCGTCGGCTACGGCAAGGCCCGCGAGGTGCCGCTGGCGATCTCGAAGGGTGTCGAAGAGGCCAAGCGCAACTTCTTCCGCGTGCCCCGCGTCGGCTCGACCATCCCGCACCCGGTGCAGGGTGAGGCCGCTGCCGGTGTGGTGCTCCTGCGCCCGGCCGCTGCCGGTACCGGTGTCATCGCCGGTGGTCCGGTGCGTGCCGTGCTCGAGTGCGCCGGTATCCACGACGTGCTGTCGAAGTCGCTCGGCTCGTCGAACACGATCAACATCGTCCACGCGACGGTGGAGGCCCTGAAGCAGCTCGAGGAGCCCCGTGCGGTCGCCGCGCGTCGTGGCCTCGACTTCGACCAGGTCGCCCCCGCTCGTCTCGTCCGTGCCGAGGCTGAGGCCGCGGCCGCTGCGAAGGCAGGTGTCTGATGGCTGCGCGTCTGAAGGTCACGCAGGTCAAGTCCAAGGTGAGCGAGAAGCAGAACCAGCGCGACACGCTGCGTTCGCTCGGTCTGAAGCGGATCGGCGACTCGGTCGTCCGTCCCGACGACGCGCAGACGCGCGGTTACGTGCGGACCGTCGCCCACCTCGTGAAGGTTGAGGAGATCGACTGATGGCTGAGAAGAACGAAGCCGTCGAGGCCGAGAAGGCCCCGAAGAAGGCTGCCGCTCCCAAGGCTGCTGCCGAGAAGAAGGCGCCTGCGAAGGCTGCCGCTGCCAAGGCGGAGAAGGCTCCGGCCAAGGCTCCCGCCAAGAAGGCCGCGCCGAAGAAGGATGCCCCGGCCTCGCGCCCGGGCGTGCTCAAGGTGCACCACCTGCGTCCGGTCCCGGGCTCGAACACCCCCAAGACCCGCGTGGGTCGCGGTGAGGGCTCGAAGGGCAAGACCGCGGGCCGCGGTACCAAGGGTACGAAGGCTCGCTACCAGGTCAAGGTGGGCTTCGAGGGTGGCCAGATGCCGCTGCACATGCGCACCCCGAAGCTGCGCGGGTTCAAGAACCCGTTCCGCGTCGAGTACCAGGTCGTGAACCTGGACAAGCTCGCGGAGCTGTACCCGGCCGGTGGCGACGTCACCGTCGGCGACCTGGTCGCCAAGGGTGCGGTGCGCAAGAACGAGAAGGTCAAGGTGCTCGGCACCGGCGACATCTCGGTGAAGCTCAACGTGTCGGTCGACAAGGTCTCGGGTTCCGCCGAGCAGAAGATCGTCGCCGCGGGCGGCACCGTCGCGGCGGCCGCGGCAGCCGTCAAGTAGTACACACACAGTGGGGGTCGGAGCTTGCTCCGGCCCCCACTGGGTTACCCTGGACGTCGGCACGTCGTGCGTGCCGGCATCCCCTCTGGAGGAGTCCTCTTGTTCAGCGCCATCGCGCGGGTCTTCCGCACTCCCGACCTGCGGCGGAAGATCGCATTCACTCTGGCGATCATCGCCCTGTACCGCTTCGGCGCGCACGTGCCGGCGCCGTTCGTCGACTTCCCGAACGTGCAGTCGTGTCTGCAGCAGTCCTCGGGGACCGAGGGACTGCTCTCGCTGGTCAACCTGTTCTCGGGCGGGGCGCTGCTGCAGCTGTCGATCTTCGCGCTCGGCGTCATGCCGTACATCACCGCGACGATCATCGTGCAGCTGCTGCGTGTGGTCATCCCGCACTTCGAGGCCCTCTACAAGGAAGGCCAGGCGGGTCAGGCCCGGCTGACGCAGTACACGCGCTACCTCACGATCGCGCTGGCTCTCCTCCAGTCCACGACGCTCGTCACCGTCGCCCGCAGCGGTCAGCTGTTCGGCACCACGAACGTCCCCGAGTGCGAGCAGCTGCTCACCAACGACGTGTGGTGGGCGCAGCTCCTCATGATCATCACGATGACCGCCGGAACCGGCCTCATCATGTGGTTCGCCGAGCTCGTCACCGAGCGCGGCATCGGCAACGGCATGTCGCTGCTGATCTTCACCTCGATCGCCGCGCAGTTCCCCGTCGCGATGTGGGCCATCTGGCAGTCGAAGGGCTTCGAGGTCTTCCTGCTCGTCCTCGCCGTCGGCATCGTCGTGGTCGCGCTCGTCGTCTTCGTCGAGCAGTCGCAGCGCCGCATCCCGGTGCAGTACGCCAAGCGCATGGTGGGTCGCCGCACCTACGGCGGCACCAACACCTACATCCCGATCAAGGTGAACATGGCCGGCGTCGTGCCCGTCATCTTCGCCTCGTCGCTGCTGTACATCCCCGCCCTCATCGCGCAGTTCAACCAGCCGCAGGCGGGCGAAGAGGTTCCGGGCTGGGTCTCGTGGATCCAGCTGTACCTGGTGCGCGGCGACCACCCGCTGTATATGATCCTGTACTTCCTGCTCATCGTCGGGTTCACCTACTTCTACGTCGCGATCACGTTCAACCCGGTCGAGGTCGCCGACAACATGAAGAAGTACGGCGGCTTCATCCCCGGCATCCGCGCGGGCCGTCCGACGGCCGAGTACCTCGACTACGTGCTCACGCGCATCACCCTCCCCGGCTCGATCTACCTCGGTCTGATCGCGCTCCTCCCGCTCATCGCTCTGGCGACGGTCGGCGCCAACCAGAACTTCCCGTTCGGCGGCGCCTCGATCCTCATCATCGTCGGCGTCGGCCTCGAGACGGTGAAGCAGATCGACGCGCAGCTGCAGCAGCGCCACTACGAAGGGCTCCTCCGATGACGCGACTCCTGATCGTCGGCCCGCAGGGTTCGGGCAAGGGCACGCAGGGCATCCGCATCGCGGAGGCGTTCGGCATCCCCTCCGTCTCGACCGGCGACGTCTTCCGCGGCGCCGTCGCGGCCGGCACCGAGCTCGGCACGCAGGTCAAGGCCATCATCGAGGCGGGCGACCTGGTCCCCGACGAGCTGACGAGCGCCGTCGTGCGCGAGCGTCTGTCGGAGCCGGACGCGGCCGAGGGCTTCCTCCTCGACGGCTACCCGCGCAACCTCGTCCAGGTCATGCACCTCGACGAGTTCCTCGAGGGCTTCGACGAGGCGCTGGACGCCGTCATCGAGCTCGACGTGCCCCGCGACGAGAGCATCGCCCGGCTGTCGCGCCGTGCCGCCGAGCAGGGCCGCAGCGACGACACCGAAGAGGTCATCGCGAACCGTCTGGCGATCTACGAGCGCGAGACCGCGCCCATCCTCGACGTGTACCGCACACGTGGCATCGTCGACCGCATCGACGGCGTCGGCTCCCTCGACGAGATCACCGGCCGCATCATCGCCGCGCTCGAGGCCCGTGGTCTCGTGCGTGCCGCGGCCGCCTGAGCCGTGGCGCTGCGTCGTTCCATCTACAAGTCGCCCGCTCAGCTGCGGGCGATGGTCGAGCCGGGCCTGATCACCGCGGCCGCGCTGGACGCGGTGCGGGGACTGATCGCTCCCGGGGTCACCACGGGCGAGCTGGATGCCGCGGCATCCGCCGTCATCACCGCTCGCGGTGCGAAGTCCAACTTCCAGATGGTGCGCGGCTACCGCCACACGATCTGCGCGTCGGTCAACGACGAGGTCGTGCACGGTATCCCGGGCGATCGCGTGCTCGCGGCCGGTGACATCCTGTCGATCGACGCCGGCGCCGAGTTCAAGGGCTGGAACGGCGACTCCGCCTTCACCGTGGTGCTGCCCGACGACGCCCGGCCGGAGGTCGTCGCCGAGCGGCAGCGGCTGTCGGACGTGACCGAGGGCTCGCTCTGGGCCGGCATCGCAGCCCTCGCGACGGCGACGCACATCGGCCAGGTGGGCACCGCCATCCAGGAGTACATCGAGGCGAACTCGCCGGAGTCCGGCACGTACGGCATCCTCCGCGAGTACGTCGGCCACGGCATCGGCCGCAAGATGCACGAGTCGCCGTCGGTGTTCAACTACCGCGTGGCAGACCCGGGACCGGAGGTGCGTCCGGGGCTCGTCCTCGCGATCGAGCCGATGGTCGTGATCGGCGACCAGGCCACCTTCATCGAGGACGATGGATGGACGGTCTCGACGGTCGACGGCACGATGGGCTCCCACTGGGAGCACAGCGTGGCCGTGCACGATGACGGAATCTGGGTGCTGACGGCACCCGACGGCGGTGCCGCGGGCCTGGAGGCCTTCGGCGTGACACCCCGCGCGATCGCCTAGGGAGGCTCCACGAGATGGCACAGGCAGCACGTAAGACGAACTGGTTCGCGATCTGGGTGACGGCGGGCGTCGTCGTGGCGCTGGTCCTCGTCACGGTGCTCGTCGTGACGCTGAACAACGCGGCGACCCCGAAGCCCCTCCCCACGGAGGTGAACACCCCCTCCGCATCGAACATCGACGCCGAGACGGGCGCGATCGCCGTCGGCAGCGGTGACAACCGCCTCGACACCTACCTCGACTTCATGTGCCCGATCTGCGGCCAGTTCGAAGAGGTGTACGGCCCCGAGATCGAGGGCATGGTCGACGACGGCAGCCTGACGCTCGGCATCCACCCGATCTCGATCCTCGACCGCGCGTCCAACGGCACGCAGTTCTCGACGCGGTCCGCGAACGCGGCGTACTGCGTCGCCGTGGAGGACGGCGACAAGTCGCTCGCGTTCATGCAGGCGATGTTCGCCGGCCAGCCGGAGGAGAACTCCAGCGGCCTGACCAACAAGGAGATCCTCGCGATCGCCTCGAGCGTCGGCGTGACCGGCATCGACTCGTGCGTCAACGACGGCACCTACGCCGGCTACGTGACCGAGATCACGGCCAAGACGCCGATCCAGCCCGGCGCGAGCGGAATCGCGACTCCGACGATCGCCGTCAACGGCCAGGTCATCGCGAACTCCTCGCTGCCGCCCGCAGGCCAGCTGTCGACGCTGTTCCAGTGATCCCGGAAGGAGAGCGGATGCCGCGGCTGCGGCATCCGCTCTCCTTTCTCCGTGCGGTCGCGTGACGCACCCCTGATAACTTCGGAGGATGTCTGGCCCGAAGACACCTCTCTTTCGCGTACCCGCGCTCGCCCTGGTCACCGCCCTCCTCATCCCGCTGGGCGTCGCGGTCGGCGCGCCTCCGGCCGCGGCAGTGGAGGGGGAGTGCCCGCCGGGATTCCTGCCGGGCCCTGGCAATGACAACGAGATCTGGACCGATGACAACGTCGCCGTCTTCGCGGGCGGCGACTTCCTCGCCGACGGCTCGGCGGCGGAGTCCGAAGGGCTCATGGTCGTGATGGGCGACGCCACCTTCGACAAGGACTCCGGTGGCAGGTTCAATGTCGGGTGGGTCGGCGTCGGTTCGGGAACCGCCCCGACCCCCGGAAGCGTCATGCTGGCCGTCGGCGGCGGCCTCCAGGTGGGCGGCTCGACCGTGCTCGACGTCGGGTCGGGCGCACGTGACGAGAACGGCGACCTCGTCGGCGGCGGCGTGGAGGTCGGGGGTGCGGCGCAGCCGACCTTCCCGGCCACGCAGTACGAGCTCAACAACGGCACGCTCGAGGTCGGCATGGGCGCCGACGCGGTCGCGGACTGGGCGACCTTCGGCGCCAGCATGGCGACCGACTCGGCCGCGTGGACGGCGATGCCCGACACGAACCCGAGCATCGTGGCCGGGGTGCAGCTCACGTTGACCGGGGACGGCACGTCTGACCTCCAGGTCTTCACGGTCACCGCCGCCCAGCTGAACGCGATCGGCGAGGTCTACTTCACGAACATCGCCGACGACGCCGGCGTCGTCATCAACGTCGTCGGCACGGAGCCGGTGACGTTCAGCCCGAACTACTTCGCCGAGGACGGCGTGCGGGCCGACGACATGACGTCTCCGCTGTTCGGCCAGGTGTCGCAGCGGACGATGTGGAACTTCGCCGACACGACGAGCGTGACCTTCGGCGGCTCGAGTCAGTTCCTCGGGTCGGTCCTCGCGCCGTCGGCGGACTTCGACATCACCGCGAGCATGAACGGCCGTGTCTACGCCGGCGGCGACATCCACATGCACGGCGTCGGCAACGAGTTCCACAACTACCCGTGGAACGGCGGCGACGACTACGACTGCATCCCGGCCCCGGACATCGATGGGCTCGGCGCGGTGACGCTCACCAAGGTGCTCGAGAGCACCGGGGTGGTCGCTGCGGACCGGGAGTTCTACGGCTGGATCGAGTGCCACGGGGACGGCATCGAGGGCGAGTACTACAAGGAGGGCGTCATCCGGGCGGGGGATACCCTCACGCTGACCGATCTGCCGGTCGGCTCGGTGTGCCGGATCTTCGAGGACCCGGAGCGTGTGCGGCCCCTCCAGGGCCCCCTGCTCCCGGGCTTCGTCTGGGCGGAGCCCGTATGGACCATCAACGGCGTGGTCGTCGAGGTGCCGGAGTTCACGGTGGTCGATCCCGATGACCCGACGCAGGTGGCAATCACGCTCGCTAACACGCTGCTCGGGCGGTTCTCCGTGACGAAGGTCGTCGACGGGCCCGAGGGCGCCTACATCGGCACCCGCCCCTTCGAGATCTCGTACACGTGCGACGCCGAGGCGTTCGACGACACCGGCCGCCCGCTCGGCGACGGCTCCGACACCGGAGTGTTCGATATCGAGGCCGGACAGACCGCGACGAGCCCCTGGTACCCGGTGGGCACCACCTGCCGCGTCGCCGAGCAGACCCCGACGGTCCTCCCGGGAGATTTCGCCGGCGACGAGCAGTGGCAGACGCCGACCATCGACCCGGACGCGATCACGATCGGGGCCGGCGACCTCTCGCCGGTGACGGTGCAGGTGACGAACACCTTCAGCGCACCGGTCGAACGCACGGGGTCCTTCACGATCGACAAGGTCGTGCGCAACCCCGAGGCCCTCTCGTTCGACGATGCGTTCCGCGGCGGGTGGACGTGCACGCTCGGCGACCAGCGCCTGTCGGGCACGTGGTCGGTGAGCTCCACCGGGGCACCGGTCGTCGTCTCCGGCATCCCCGTCGGCGCCCAGTGCGCCGTCAGCGAGGACGCCCCCGCGGCGCCTGCGGGCGGAGGCACCTGGTCGGCTGCGGTGATCTCGCCCGCGACCTTCACGATCGCCGACGAATCCACCGTCATCGCGGTGACGGTGACCAACACGCTGCGCGGTGACCTTCCGGCCACGGGCGGGAGCGTCCCGTGGTGGGCGATAGGTCTCGGCGGGACGCTCCTGGTGGCGGGCGCAGCCGTCACGACGCTCGCGATCGCCCGGCGCCGCAAGGGCTGAGCCGGCGAGGGGCGCCGCCTCGGGTCAGGTTGCCGAGGCATCCGCTATCACGTATGCTTGTTCTTTGGTGCGTTGCGCCTTCATTGGCGTGTCGTAGCACCGATCCCATCCACCGCAGATCGACCGGTCTGCACAAGTGTTAGCGAGCGTATGGCGAAGAAAGACGGTGTCATCGAGATCGAGGGCGTCGTGTCCGAGGCTCTGCCCAATGCGATGTTCCGCGTTGAGCTCTCCAACGGACACAAGGTTCTCGCCACGATCTCAGGCAAGATGCGGCAGAACTACATCCGCATCATCCCCGAGGACCGTGTCGTCGTGGAGCTGTCGCCCTACGACCTCACCCGCGGGCGCATCGTCTACCGCTACCGCTAGACCGGTCGAGAAGTAACACCCCTGCTTCGACAGGCTCAGCAACCGAGTCCGAGAAGTATGCCCGGTGAAGACAGCGAAGAGAAGAAATCATGAAGGTCAACCCCTCCGTCAAGCCCATCTGCGACCACTGCAAGGTCATCCGTCGCCACGGTCGCGTCATGGTGATCTGCAAGAGCAACCCGCGTCACAAGCAGCGCCAGGGCTGACCTCAGGTCTGACCGGATGCCGCGGCACGCGGCATCCGGCTCCCCACAACTGAATACGAACTCAGGCAGCGTCAGAACCTCTCCGGAGGGGACACCTCGGGCTGGGGGCCCGGGCACCGACACTGCTCCACACCTCCACCAACTCTCAGGAGAACCGCATGGCACGTCTTGCCGGCGTTGACATCCCGCGCGACAAGCGCGTGGTGATCGCCCTCACGTACATCTACGGCGTGGGCCGTACCCGCTCGAACGAGATCCTCAAGGCGACGGAGATCGACGAGAACATCCGCGTCAAGGACCTCAGCGACGACCAGCTCGTCGCGCTCCGCGACTACATCGAAGGCAACTACAAGGTCGAGGGTGATCTCCGCCGCGAGGTCGCCGCCGACATCCGCCGCAAGGTCGAGATCGGCTCCTACGAGGGTCTGCGCCACCGTCGCGGCCTCCCGGTGCGCGGTCAGCGCACGAAGACCAACGCACGTACCCGCAAGGGCCCGAAGCGCACCGTCGCCGGCAAGAAGAAGGCGCGCTAAGGCGCGGCCCCCAGGGTTTAGGAGAACACGCACATGGCACAGGCCAAGTCCGCCGCGCGCAAGCCGCGCCGCAAGGAGAAGAAGAACATCGCGCTGGGCCAGGCCCACATCAAGTCGACGTTCAACAACACGATCGTCTCGATCACCGACCCGTCGGGCGCCGTCATCAGCTGGGCGTCGTCGGGTGGCGTGGGCTTCAAGGGCTCGCGCAAGTCGACGCCGTACGCCGCCGGCATGGCCGCGGAGTCCGCTGCCCGCCAGGCGCAGGAGCACGGTGTCAAGAAGGTCGACGTCTTCGTGAAGGGCCCGGGTTCGGGCCGCGAGACCGCGATCCGTTCGCTCACGGCTGCCGGCCTCGAGGTCGGCTCGATCCAGGACGTGACGCCGCAGGCCCACAACGGCTGCCGTCCGCCCAAGCGCCGCCGCGTCTGACATCCCGGAGCCGGGGCACCGTCACGGTGCCCCGGCTGCCACACGCTTACGGATGCCTCTGCCCGAGGCATCCCGATCAAAACTCAACACCTCACTCACCGCACGTGTCATATAGCGGGCACGTGATCGAAAGGAACACATAGTGCTCATCGCACAGCGTCCCACTCTGACCGAGGAGAAGATCGGGGAGTTCCGCAGCCGTTTCGTCATCGAGCCGCTCGAGCCCGGCTTCGGTTACACGATCGGCAACGCGCTGCGTCGCAGCCTCCTGTCGTCCATCCCCGGCGCAGCCGTGACGTCGATCCGCATCGACGGCGTCCTCCACGAGTTCAGCACCATCCCGGGTGTCAAGGAGGATGTCACCGAGATCATCCTCAACATCAAGCAGCTGGTCGTCTCCAGCGAGCGCGACGAGCCCATCACCGCGTACCTGCGCAAGACCGGCGCCGGTGAGGTCACCGCCGCCGACATCTCGGCGCCGGCCGGTGTCGAGGTGCACAACCCCGAGCTCGTCATCGCGACGCTCAACGACACCGCCAAGTTCGAGCTCGAGCTCACCATCGAGCGTGGCCGCGGCTACGTCTCGGCCACGCAGAACCGCAACGAGTACGCCGAGGCCGGTCAGATCCCGGTCGACTCGATCTACTCGCCGGTCCTGAAGGTCTCGTACCGCGTCGACGCGACGCGTGCCGGTGAGCGCACCGACTTCGACAAGCTCGTGCTGGACGTCGAGACCAAGTCCTCGATCGCCCCGCGCGACGCCGTCGCGTCGGCCGGTCGCACGCTGACGGAGCTCTTCGGCCTGGCCCGCGAGCTCAACGTCGAGGCCGAGGGCATCGAGATCGGCCCCGCGCCGGTCGAGACCGTCCTGTCGAACGAGCTGTCGATGCCCATCGAGGACCTCGACCTGTCGGTGCGTTCGTACAACTGCCTCAAGCGCGAGGGCATCAACACCGTGTCGGAGCTCGTCGCCCTCTCGGAGACGCAGCTCATGAACATCCGCAACTTCGGTCAGAAGTCGGTCGACGAGGTGCGCGACAAGCTCGTCTCGCTCGGCCTGTCACTGAAGGACTCGGTCCCCGGGTTCGACGGCGCGCACTTCTACGGCGGCTACGACGACGAGACCGTCTGATCCCGCCGGTTTTCCGACCGACTTTTCCCCACTGGAGTAACTGAGAATGCCCAAGCCCACCAAGGGTCCCCGCCTCGGAGGCGGCCCCGCCCACGAGCGCCTGCTGCTTGCGAACCTGGCCGCCGCGCTGTTCACCCACAAGTCGATCAAGACGACCGAGACCAAGGCCAAGCGCCTGCGTCCGCTCGCCGAGCGCCTCATCACGTTCGCGAAGCGCGGCGACCTGCACGCGCGTCGCCGCGTGCTGTCGGTCATCGGTGACAAGGAAGTCGTGCACGTCCTGTTCACCGAGATCGCGCCGCTGGTCGCGGACCGTGAGGGCGGCTACACCCGCATCACCAAGGTCGGCAACCGCAAGGGCGACAACGCGCCCATGGCCGTGATCGAGCTCGTCCTCGAGCCCGTGAACAAGAAGCCGTCGGCGAAGAAGGCCGCCGCCGCCAAGGCTGCTCCGGCCGCCGAGGAGGCTCCGGTCGAGGAGGCTCCCGTCGAGGAGACGCCCGCCGCCGACGAGGCCGGCGCCGAGTCGCAGGAAGAGGGCGCTGCCGCCGAGGCTGCTGCCGAGGAGGCCGTCGAGGCTCCCGCCGAGGAGAAGTCCGAGTAATCGGGCCGCCGGGCGTCGCCGCCCGGCAGGTCGCGGCACACGTGCCCGGCCACCCTTGCACCGCGAGACCCGTCACCCGTCAGGGTGGCGGGTCTCGCTGCGTCTGCGGACGAGGAGCGGATGCCGTGGGCCCGTTCTCGCTGAGGGTGGCGGCACGGCGGTCGCGACGCCCTGCGGCGCGTCCTGACCCGGCGCTCTCGCCGGCGGAGGGACGTCGCGTCCTGCGACCCGTCGCGGGACGGGCGCTCCGCCGGCGGGAGGAGCGCGGCAGCACCGCGACGGTGCGCCGTGGCGGCCCTGCGCCCTGGCCGGACTACGGCGTGAGGTCGAGGCCGAGCTGCTCCTCGGCGGCGCGGGTGTAGTCCGCGGCGCGCTCGCGGCGCTCGTCGGCGAGCTCGTCGACGGCCTGGGCCACGGTGTCGGCGAAGATCTGCCCGCCCGCGCTTCCAGGATGGATGCGGTCTCCGGCGAGAAGGTCCTCGTGCGGGGCGATGGCGCCGGACCAGTCCGCCACGACGACGTTGCTGCGTGCGTCGGCGAAGGCCTGCAGCTCGGCGTTGACGCCCGGGATCCAGTCGCGCGGGGCGTAGGCGTTGACGAGCACGAGCCCGCGCTGCGGGCCCACCGTGGACGCCAGCTGCCCCAGCGTGGCCGGGTCGATCGGACCGTTCGTACCCAGCGCCACGACCACGTAGGGCCGCAGGCGGCCCGACGCGTCGAGCGAGTCCAGAATGCCGGGCCCCGCGCGCATCGGACGGGACACCTCCGCGTCGACCTCGATGCCGGGCAGGCGCTCGACCAGGCCGCCGGCGGAGGCCAGCATCACCGAATCGCCGACCGCGCTGATCTGATCGCCGGGAACCTCATCGGGCGCGGAGGAAGCGGCATCCGAGTCCGCGTCCGATCCCGGACGGGGAGCCAGCGGTGCCGGCGGATCGTCCTTCGCCGCCTCGAGCGCGGCTCTGCCGGCCGCGACGGCCGCCTCGGCGCTGGACTGATCGGGGGCCGCAGCCAGGGCCGCGCCGGTGCCGGCCAGCATGAGCAGGCCGGCCAGCGCGAAGCCGAGCGCGCGCATGCGCCCGCGGGGTCCGCCCCGGAGACGGGCCAGCAGCGTGCCCATCGACGCGCGCAGGCGCCGCCGGCGCACCGGCGTCTCGATGAAGCGGTACGACACCGCAGCCGCGGCGAGGGTGGCCGCGAGCACGGCGAGCCCGGTCAGCGGAGGAACGGATGCCGTGGAGCCCGTGCCGTGGAGCGCGGCCATCGCGAGCACGAGCAGCGGCCAGTGCCACAGGTAGATGCCGTACGAGCGGTCGCCGACCCACCGCAATGCGCGTACATCGAGGGCGCGTCCGAACCAGGAGCCGGGCCACACGCCCGCGGTGATGGCGACGGCGCTCAGCAGGCTGGCGACCAGGAGCATGCCCGGGAACGTCGCCGCGGAGTCTCCCGGCGGGAGCATGGTGAGGGCGACGAGCCACACCAGGGCGAGCACGCCGAGCCCTCCCGTGATGTGTCGCGCCGCGGGGGCGTCGACCCAGCCGGGCCGGGTCGCGGCCGGGCGCGGAGCCGACGGCGGGAGCACGATGCGCCAGCGAGGCCCTTTGCCCGCGCCGGCGGGTGCGGCCAGGACGCCGTCGACAGAGGGCACCCGTGCCGCAGCGGGACGCCACAGCGGTTGCAGCAGGAAGGCCAGGCCGACACCCAGCAGCAGCCCGAACGCATGCGTGTCGGTCCCGAAGTAGGCGCGGGTCGGGTCATCGCCCCCGGCGACCACGACGCCCATCCACACGGCCGACGCCGTGGCGAGGGCGAAGGCGGCCGCGGTGCGCATCCACGCGCGCGGCAGCAGCAGGAACAGCGGGAACAGCAGCGGCCAGAGCACGTAGAACTGCTCTTCGACCGCCAGCGACCAGAAGTTGCGGAACAGCTCGGGGGCCGTCGCCGAGAAGTAGCCGCCGCCTGCGGCGATCGACAGCCAGTTGTAGCTGAAGGTGGCAGCCCCCAGCACCTGGGCGTCCAGGCTCACCAGCACGTCGCCGCCCACGATCCATGCCAGCGTCGAGCAGACCGCGACGACCACCGCCAGCGCCGGGAGCAGCCGTCGGACGCGCCGCTGCCAGAAGCGGCCCAGCGCGATGCGCCCGATCGCGGTGCGCTCGCGCAGCAGCAGGCTCGTGATCAGGAATCCGCTGATGACGAAGAACACGTCGACCCCCACGAAGCCGCCCGGAAGCAGTGCGGGCGGGAACAGGTGGTACACCACCACCAGCCCTACGGCGATCGCGCGCATGCCGTCGAGCCCGGCGAAGCGGGCGGCGGGGAGGAGTGAGGGCGCGGTCGACGTCATGGGTTCTGTGCGAACGGAAGGGGAGGGGAACGGCAATTCTACGTCGGCTGCCTGTGGCCTCCCCGCGCGAGGCCGGTGCGGCGGGCGATGCGCGGGCCCGGTGGTGCCGCGTCGTCGGCGTGGAGCCCGTCGGTAGGCTGGGCGGGTGCGGATCCGCCTCGACATCGCCTACGACGGCACGCAGTTCCGCGGATGGGCGCGCCAGCCGCGGCTGCGCACCGTGCAGGAGACCCTCGAGTCCGCGCTCGCCCGCGTCGTCGGCGGCGATCCCCGGCTCGTGGTCGCCGGACGCACCGATGCGGGAGTGCACGCGTCGGGACAGGTCGCCCACGTCGACCTCGACCAGGCGCAGCAGCAGCGCATGCTCGTCCGGCACGCGCGTCCGTCCGCCGAGCCGCCCACCGTCCACGACCGCGCCGGCGCGCTCGCGGCCCGCATGACCGGTGTGGTCGGCGCGTACGCGGACGTGGCCGTGCTGCGCTCGGCCGTCGCCGCCGAGGGGTTCGACGCGCGGTTCTCGGCCGTGTGGCGCCGCTACCAGTACCGCATCGCCGACACGGTGACCGGATACGACCCGCTCGAGAGGCACCGCACCACCTCGGTGCGGGCGCCGCTGGACGCGGAGGCGATGGATGCCGCGGCCCGCGCCCTCATCGGGCTGCACGACTTCGCCGCCTACTGCAAGCCCCGCGAAGAGGCGACGACGATCCGGACGCTGCTCGAGTTCGACTGGCGTCGGGACCACGCCGGCGTGCTGGTCGCGAACGTCAAGGCCGACGCGTTCTGCCACAGCATGGTGCGCGCGCTCGTCGGAGCGTGCGTCGCCGTGGGCGAAGGGCGGCTCGACGTGGACGACGTCGTCGACATCCGCGATGCGCAGGAGCGGGTGCCCGAGGTGAAGGTGCTCGCGGCGCGCGGGCTCACGCTGACCGAGGTCGGCTACCCGGCCGACGACCTGCTGGCGCAGCGCGCCGAGCAGACGCGGGCGCGACGCGACCGGGAGTGACGTCCCGGCCGACGCCGGCGACCTGGCTAGACTGTCCGGACGCCCGGCGGGGCGGGTTCGGGGGTCGCATGCGCACGTTCTACCGGTTCGCCGGCATTCTCACCGCGGGGACGCTGGCCGCAGCCGCGTTGGCGGGATGCGGCCCGGCGCCGTGGGAAGAGGATGCCGGGGCGACGGCATCCGCCTCGCCCACGGCCGTCGCCACTCCCGTCCCGAACGATCTCTCGGGTGGCGCCACCCAGCGCGAGATCGTCGCCGGATCGGTCACGGCGACGATCGACTACTGGTCGACGCTGTCGATGGCCGACTGGACGGCCGAAGCGCTCAAGCCGGTGACCCTCTCGATGACGACGACCGTCGAGCCCGCCGACGGACAGAAGGTGTACCTGCAGCGGGTGACGATGACGGCCGTGCCGTCGTCGAAGTCGGGGCCGATGGACCCCCTCGACGCGCAGGTCGACGCCGCGACGGTCAGCCCCGGTTACCTCGTGCTCGACCCCTACAGCTACTCGCAGACGTTCACGGTCGGCCCCGTGCCTGCGGAGGCGACCTCTGTCGCCCTGCGGTTCAGCTACGACTTCCTGGTGCAGTCGACGCCCACGTCGAGCGATTACGCGAAGCAGACCGCGACGGACACGGTCACTGTAGCTCTGGCAGGTTGATCAGCCGTTCGACCACCGTGGCTCCCACGCGCTCCCACCGGTCGCCGCCCTTCTCGCTGGCCAGCGTCGCGGCCTCCCGGCCGGTGTACACCAGTGCCGCGAGGTCGTAGCCGAGCACGGATGCGGGAGCCCAGCCCGCGCTCGCCGTAGGTCGGATGGGGATCGCCCCGTCGACGTCGAGCAGCGTGACGCGCTGGAGGATCGCCTTCAGGAGGTCGCGCACTGCGACATCCGATCGCGGCACCAGTACGACCACCGTCCCGGGCGACGGCGAGCCGACGTCGGACTCCGCAGGGAACACCGCGCGCGCTTCGTCCTCGAAGCGCCGAGCCAGGTTCGCGAACGCGGTCGCGCCCGCCGTCTGCCTGATGTCGGCAGCATCGTCCAGGCGCAGATACACGATCGACCACGACTCCGCGTTGGTCTGCGCGCGGGCGAGTCGGTCCGTCGCGATGCCCTCGAACTGCTGCCATGCAGACGACACCGGCGCCGTGCGTGCGAGCCCGCTGTCGCGCGCGCTGGTGCCGACGACCGCGACCAGGGCGCAGGCGACGTAGATGAGCATCCCGATGGACGAGATCAGGCGCACCAGGACGAAGTCGTCGCCGCCGGAGGGAGGGAAGAACAACGCCGCCAGAAGCGTCGCCGCGCCGGTGACGAAGAACGCGATCGACACGATCGCGAGCGGCATGAGCAGGCGGTCGGCTCGGCGGGACGGCACGCGGATCCAGTCGAACGCGAACAGCCCCGCGAACACGGATGCCACGAAGAAGACGGCGCGGTAGGCGGTCGTGAACCACGCGACATCCGGAGCGACCGCCAGCGCGAGCGCGGAACCCGCAGCCACCGCCGCGCCGACCCACAGATGCGCGCGGGATCCCCACGCCGCGCGGAAACCCGACCACAGGAAGGCGGGAGCGCCCATGAGGGCACCCAGCGACGCACGACGGAGCACCTCGGCATCGTTGATCTCCCCGGCGACCACGCCGTAGGTGGCGATCATCGCGAGGGTGAACGCGAAGCTCCAGGCGAGCGTGGGCAGCCCCGGTCGCACTAGGAACGCGATGCCGATGGTGAGCGCGGTGGCGAGCGTCGTGATCACGGCCTGCGCGATGCCCAGATCGAACGCCGAGCCGGCGAGGAGGTCGGTCATGCGCGTCCCTTCGGGTGGTCCTGCGCGCCGGCACCCGCCGACCGCGGCAGACGCACCGCGACCGTGGTGCCCGCCCCGGCCACGCTCTCGATCGAGAGCGAGCCGCCGTGCGCGGTCACGATGTCGTTGGTGATGCCGAGACCGAGGCCGGTCCCGCCGGCGGTGTCCCGCGCGTCGGCGGCACGGAAGTACGGCGTCAGGATGTGGGGCAGATCGACCTCGGAGATGCCGATGCCGGTGTCGGTGACGGTGAGGGAGACCGCATCCGCGTCGGCGGAGCCCACGATGCGCACCTGTCCGTCGCGCGGCGTGTACTTGATCGCGTTGCTCACGACGTTGTCGACGACCTGGCGGAGCCGGAAGCCGTCGGCGGTGATCGGCAGCGGCTCGTCGACGCGCACGTCGATCGCCACATCGTGGGCGAGAGCGGTGGGGCGGAACGATGCGACGGAGTCCAGCAGGATCTGCCGCAGGTCGATGTCGTCCAGATCGTGGCGGCCGCCGAAACCCCCGCGGGACGTCGAGACCAGGCTGTCGGACATCTGCCGCATCCGTTCGCTCGCCGAGACGATCGTCTCGAACCGCTCCCGGGTGCGGGGGGTGAGATCGTCGAGCTCCAGCGCGAGCTCGGCGTTGCCGATCACGACGGTGAGCGGATGCTTCAGCTCGTGGGAGGCCATCGCGGTCAGGCGTTCGCGCTCGCGCTGCGCGTACGTCAGCGCCGTCACGTCGTGGACGAGCAGGAGGATGCTCGAGGACTCCTCGCCGTGCCTCGCGAGTCGCTTGGCTGTGACGGACAGCGCCCGCCAGTCGCCCTCCGGCGTGAACAGCCACACGGAGGCGGCGGTGAAGGTCTCGCCGCGGGTCGCACGCGTGAACGGGCGCTCCGACGGGGGGACCGGCATCCCTCGGAGAGCGGTGTACTCGACCGAGCGCGCCGGCAGCATCGGGTCGAGCGGATCCAGCCCGTACAGCCGCGCGTAGGCGTCGTTGACGGCGAGCACCGAGCCGTCGGAGGAGATGCGCGCGATGCCGGTGTCGACGCCGTTGAGGATCTCGGTGGTGCGCCGCTCCTGGTCGGAACGGCGGGCGAGCGTGGCGTTGAGGCGGCCAGCCTGCCGCCCCAGCAGGCGTCGCAACGACCGGGTGCGCCGGAGCGAGAGGTGGGCCGTGATGCCGATGAAGGTCAGCGACAGCAGCACCACGAACACCCGCAGCGCCGCGTTGCTCCCCGGATTCAGGGCCGAGTCGACCATCAGGATCAACCCGATCAGGGCGAGCACGGCGGCCAGCGCCGTCGCGCGGAAGTGCATCGCCACCCACATCACCGGGAAGCCCCACAGGTAGCCGAGCCGCAGCTCCGTACCGCTGGACATCAGCCCGATCGCCACCGCGTCGGCGAACGGGATCGCCAGCACGGCCTGCGGCGGGACCCGTGCCCACGGCACGGCGAGCGTGACGAGGGTGAGCGCGACGACCGAGAACGCGCCTACCAGGAAGTTCCAGCGACCGAACACGGCCGGCTGCAGCGCCATCACGAGGATGCACGTGAGGACGACACTCGCGGCCAGTACGAGCTGCGTCAGCCAGATCGACCGGGTGCGCGCGTCGGGCGTGCTCACGACGAACGTCGCCTGCGCCGACCCCCCGGTAGCCATGGACCGAGTCTATGCGGCCGGTTCGAGCGGGATCGGACGCCGGGCGGGGAGACGGCGGGGCTTTCTTGCGGAACCCTTGCGCCAACCTTGCGGTACCCCTCATGGCCCCTCGGCGGTCTCTTGCGGTCGGTCGCCAAGACTGGACATCGTCGCCGGACACCCCGGCGCTCCTGATCCGAAAGCGATGATCGTGACCGACCTCGTCCGCACCCGCAACGCGCAGATGCCCCACTCGGCGGCCTCCGGCGCGACGCACGGCGACCCCGCCGACGGTACGCCGCTCGGGTTCGCCGACGACTTCGACGCGGTGCTCGACGACACCTCGGTCCACCGTTCCACGATCGGCTGCGTCATCCCCGCGTACAACGAGGAGGAGTCGATCGCCCAGGTGATCTCGTCCCTGCTCGCCCAGACCCGCGTTCCCGACGTCATCCACGTCGTGGTCAACAACACGTCCGACCAGACCGTGAAGGTCGCCTCGCAGTTCGCCGGCCCGCACGAGATCGTCACCGATCTCGGCGAGCAGTTCACCGAGGTGTTCGTCCACGACATCGGCAAGAACCCCGACAAGAAGGTCGGTGCGCTCAACTACGGCTACACCCTCGTGGAGGGCTACGACTTCCTGCTCGGCGTCGACGGCGACACCGTGGCCGACGCGAAGGCGGTGGAGTACCTCGAGTCGGAGGCGACCTCCGACAGCCGCATCGGCGGCATCTCGGCGATCTACTCGATCGACGAGAAGCCGATCAAGGGCGGGATCGCGAAGTTCCTCATCACGGGTCAGCGCGCGCAGTTCGCGGCCTTCAACCTCCACAATCTGCTGCGCGGCCGCAACATGGCGGTGCTCGGCGGGCAGTTCTCGATCTTCTCCACGCAGGCGCTGCGCGAGGTCATGAAGCAGAACCGTCAGTCGACGCCGTGGGTGAAGGACTCCGAGGTCGAGGACTCGCTGCTGTCGCTGCAGATCAAGAGCGCCGGCTACCTCACCAAGATCAGCCCGTTCGCCCGCGCCGACGTCGGCGGCATGACCACGCTGCGGGCACTGGACGCCCAGCAGGTGAAGTGGACGTACGGTGCGATCGAGCTCATGTGGCCCGGTCAGCGGGGCGACACCAAGGGGCAGCCGTTCCACCCCAACCTGCGGGTGCGGTGGCTCGAGAACTTCGGCATGCTCACCAACCTGTTCGTGCGCGTCGCGTTCGTCGCGCTGCTGGCAGGATCCCTGTCGATCGACGCGTTCGTGTTCTCGGCGTGGTGGCTGCTGCCGCCGGTCGTCGCGATCCTGCTGAACACCCGCATGGCGCTCACGATGGCAAACCGCACGCCGCGCGACATCCTGTTCGCTGTGACGCTCGTGCCCGCCGAGGTGTACATGTGGCTCCGTCTGAGCTACTTCGCCCGGTCCTGGACGCGCTTCCTGTCGCGCAAGAAGGTCGACAATTGGGCCATGCAGGCCAAGGCCGAGCGCGGGGCGGGGCTCGGCCATTGGACGCCGCTGATCGTCGCGGTCGCGGTGGTCGTCGCGATGGTCGTCATCTGGTCGATGCTCGGCCCGATGGTGCAGTCCACGATCCTGTGGATCGGCTGGCCGATCGTGGGGGTCGTCACGGTGCTGCAGACCCTGTCCATGTTCTTCAAGCTCATCCGTCGCCAGCACGGATACAAGGTCTGATGCGTCACCCGAGCGTGTCGGAACTGGGGAGAGGCGCCGCAGCTGGGGAGCCGGCGCCGGGGGAGGAGGCGAGGGCATCCGTGCCCGAACACGGAGGCCCTCGCCAAAGCCGGTGAGGCATCCGCTCGTCTGGGGCGAGCGGATGCCTCCACCACCGGAGCCGGGGAGGCTCAGACCGCGTCGGACGTGAGGCGGTAGCCGACGCCGCGGACGGTCTCGATGTACCGGGGGTTGGCGGCGCTGTCGCCGAGCTTGCGCCGCAGATTCGTCATGTGCGCCTCGACGGCGCGCTTGTCGGCCTCGCCGACGAAGTAGCTCGTGACGTACGACTCGCCGCGGAGCACGAGCGTCAGGTCGGCCTTGCTGCGCACACGCCGCTTCGACTCCAGCAGCGTCGCCAGCAGGTCGAACTCGGTGCGGGTGAGGTCGAGCTCCGACCCGCCCAGCACCACGACGCGGTCCTCGGGGTGCAGGCGGAGGTCGCGGTGCACGAGCCACGTGCCGTCGGGTTCGCCCGCGGGTGCGGCGACCTCGGAGGGGACGGGGGATGCGGGTGCCGCCGACGGCGACGCGGGCGCCTCGTTCGCCGGCTGCGTGGGAATGGACGAGGTCGCCAGGCGTGCACCGGGGAACGAAGGCCCCACGCTGCCCTGCGCCGGGGGCGCGGCAGGCGCCGGCGCGCCGGGCGGGGTGGTGCGCGCGCGACGCAGCAGGGCCTCGACCCGAGCGCGGAGCTCGCGGGGACGGAACGGCTTGAGGAGGTAGTCGTCGGCGCCCGCACCCAGACCGGCGATGACATCGGCCTCGTCGCTCAGGCCCGTGAGCATGATGATGAACGTGTCGGACTGCGCCCGGATGCGGCGGGCCGCCTCGATCCCGTCGATTCCCGGCATGTTCACGTCGATCGTGGTGAGGACGGGCTTGTAGGTCAGCACGGCGCGGACGCCGTCGATGCCGTTGCCGACCGACACCGTGGAGAAGCCCGAGGACTCGAGCACCTCGGCGAGGACGTGACGGATCTCCGCGTCGTCCTCGATGATGACGGCGGTCTTCAGATCATCGGCTGGGGTGGTCACGTGCTGGGCGTCCTCTCTCGGACGGTCTCGGACGACTGCGCAGGACACCGACCCCAGCGCGGCCCCCGACGCGACGCAAACTACTTCCGATGCTACATGCCCGGGAATGCCTGATCCGGCGTTATTCCGCGATGGCGTCCCGGGTGAGCTCGACGGCGGCCTCCGGCCACCAGCGTCCCGCCGCCGGGCCACCGTTGCATTCCCCGTCGCTCTCGCCGGGCGGCTTGACCCACAGGTTGGTGTCGACGACGTCGTCGCCGAGCGATCCGCCGGGCTCACCCACGAGCCGCCCGGGGGGATTGCACCACTGGCCGTCGGACCCCGCCCCGTTGCGTGACGTGTCGATGACCGCGTGCAGCCCGTCGAGGTGCCGGGCGACCTCGTGCGCATAGGCGATCTCGTCGGCGGTGGCGCGGTAGTTCGACACGTTGGTCGCGAAGCCCCGGATGGCGCCGCCGCGCTCCGTCGTCGCGGCGTCCACCTGTGCGATGAGCCCCGCCATCTGCGCCGCCGGGAGCCAGGCGGAGTGCCCGCCGTCGACATAGATCCAGGTGCGCTCGCCGGTGATCGCCGCAGCGGCGTCCGACAGCTGGGCCACCCGTTCGGACACGTCGCCGCATTCGGGCGCGAGCGCGAGGCTGTCGGGCTCGAGGATCACGATCGGCCCGGTGTCGGCCGCCGCGCTCAGCGCGTCGCCGATCGCCCCGGTCCACTCGGTGTACTCGGCGGGCGCGAGCCCGCCCGCCGAGTGCCCGGAGCAGTCGCGGCCGGGAAGGCCGTAGACGACCACCGCGACCCGCGCGGACTGTCTCCGCGCCTCCTCCGCCAGGGCGGCGATGCGGTCCTCCACGACCTCGGTCGGGTCGGACTCGGGCGTCAGCCACACCGCGGTGGGCTGTGCGGCGAGGAATTCCGACGCGGCGTGCTCGGACGTGCCGTCCGCAGCCCCGGCCGCGGCGACCGCCGCCTTCGAATGGGCGGACGCGACGATCACGGTCCCCCGCTGCGGTGGCCCGGCCGCTGCGCCGATCGAGGACACGACCACCGCCACGACAAGGGCGGTCGCGGCGACGGCCAGGAGCGCCACCACCCCGACCACGGCGATCGTTCGGCGGGAGGTGGTCACGGGGGGACTCTAGCGGGCGGCGCGCGCGGAGCGGCGGCATCCGCGCCCCGCCGCCGTCACGCGGTGCGGGGTCTGGTGCCGCGCAGGCGCACGGCCGGCGCGGGGCGCCGGGCGGACGCGAGCGCCGAGCGGCCCCGTGCGGCACCGCTGCGTGCGGCTCCGATGAGGTCGAGCAGCGCGGCGGCCACCGGTTCCGCGGTCGCCGCGGTGTCGACGGCGCCGGCGACGACGACCGCCGCGCGCTCGAACTCCCTGGCGCGCTCGACCGCGGCCCGGCGCTCGGCGACCGTCAGGTCGGCGGCGGCATACTCGGCGCGCAGCCGCGCGCGCTCGTCCTCGTCCAATCCGGGCCGCGCGGCGCTGCGCTCCAGCGCCTCCGCGGCGTGGTTGCGGAGGAAGATGCTGCGGCGCAGTTCGCGCTCGACGTCCTCGCGGGCGAGGCGGCTCGCCGCCACGGCCTCGGCGAGGTCGGTGCGGGCGGGGGCGGCAGGGCTCGTGGCGGTCATGGTCTCTCCTGGGTCTGTCGGGCCGGCCGGCCCGCTCGAGGCGGACCGGAAACCGGGCACATCACCCCAGAGCGGCGGCTCCCGGTTTTCGTACATGGCACGTCAACTTCGTGCTCGCTGTGAGGTCTCGGTGCGGACGCCGCACGGACACCCGCGGGCGACATCGGCGGAATAGGCTGGCCTGGACATGAAGGTCATCTCGTACAACCTGCGCAAGCACCGGGCCGCGGGCGAGCTCGCCCACCTGGTGGAGCGCTACGGCGCCGACGTGCTGTGCCTGCAGGAGGCGGACACCACCGACATCCCCGAGGAGATCTCCGGGCTGCGGCTCGCGGAGTCCACGCAGCGCAACCGCCTGGGCCTGGCCGTCTACTTCCGCGAGAACACGTACCGCGCCGTCGAGGTGCGGGCCCTCGCCCTCAAGAAGTCCCTTCACGACCGTGTGCTCAAGCCCGCGGAGGAGCGGATGCTGGGGGTCCGGCTGCACGACATCGACGAGAACGCCGACGTCATCGTCGCCTCATTCCATGCCGCGCCCCTCACCGCCTTGAACTCGCTGCGGCGTCACCAGATCCGCACCGCGCTGGGGGAGCTGCAGCAGCTCGGCGAGGGAGTGCCGGCGCTGATGGTGGGCGACTACAACTACCCCGTGTTCAAGGAGAAGCTCGGTCAGCACGTGCGCGAGCAGGGCTACGAGCTGAACCTCAGCGACTCCCGCACCTACACCCGGTACCGCTTCTTCCGAGGCCACTACGACTTCGCGACGTCGGTCGGCTTCGAGATCGACCGCGTGCGCACGCTGCCGCAGGGCCTCAGCGACCACCTTCCGATCCTCGTCACCGCACACGCCGCCACCGGGGTGCGCCGGCTCGTCGAGGCTCCCGTGGAGACCGGCGCCGCGTAGCGGCTACGGCCGGCCCATGCCGAGGTAGGTCCATCCCGCGGCACGCCAGGCTGCGGCATCCCATCCGTTCCTGCCGTCGACGACGATCCGGCCGGCGGTGAGGGTCGCGGCGTGCTCGGGGGTGAGGTCGCGGCGGTACGCGTCCCATTCGGTGACCAGCACGACCGCGTCGGCGCCGCGGATCGCGTCGTCGCGCTCGGTGACGTAGGTGAGCTGCGGATGCAGCCGCCGCGCGTTCTCGATCGCCGCCGGGTCGGTCACCACGACGTCGGCACCGAGACCCTTCAGACGCACGGCGACCTCGAGTGCGGGCGAGTCGCGCACGTCGTCGCTGAACGGCTTGAAGGCGGCGCCCAGCACCGCGATCCGCTTGCCGTGGGGTGCGCCCCGCAGCCCTTCGACCACGAGCCCGACGGCGCGGTCCCGCCGGCGCAGGTTGATGGCGTCCACCTCGCGCAGGAACGCCACCGCCTCGCCGCGCCCGAGCTCTTCGGCCCGCGCCGAGAAGGCGCGGATGTCCTTGGGGAGGCAGCCGCCCCGAAGCCGATGCCGGCGCCGAGGTAGCGTCGGCCGATCCGGGTGTCGTAGCCGAGCGCGTCGGCGAGCTGCGTGACATCGGCACCGGCGACCTCAGCGATCTCTGCCATCGCGTTGATGAACGAGATCTTCGTCGCCAGGAAGGCGTTCGCGGCGACCTTCACCAGCTCGGCGGTGGCCCAATCGACGACGAGGAACGGGATGCCTGCAGCCACCGCCGGCTCGTACACCCGGCGCAGCGTGTCCGCCGCCGCCTCGCCGCGCGCGCCCGGCGCTGCGCCGACGACGAGCCGGTCCGGCTCGATCGTGTCCTTGACCGCCCACCCCTCGCGGAGGAACTCGGGGTTCCACACCAGCGTGGCTCCGGCGGTGTCGATCTGCGGCGCGAGGCGGGCGGCGGTGCCGACGGGGACCGTGGACTTGCCCGCCACGACGTCGCCCGGACGCAGCTGCGGCAGCAGGGCGTCGACCGCCGCGTCCACGTAGGCGAGGTCGGCCGCGTGCGATCCCTTCCGCTGCGGTGTCCCCACGGCGAGGAAGTGCACGTCGGCGCCGCGCGCCCGCGACATGTCCGTCGTGAAGGTCAGCCGTCCCGAGGCGATGCCGGCGGTGAGCAGACCCTGCAGGTCGGGTTCGAAGAAGGGAGCCTCGCCGCGGGAGAGCGCCTCGATCCTGGCCGCATCGACGTCGATTCCGACGACGTCGTGCCCGAGCGACGCCATCGCCGCGGCGTGGACGGCCCCCAGGTATCCGCAGCCGATGACCGACAGGCGCATGGTTCTCCGTCCCCGCGCGACCGTCGGGGACCGCGCGCGGGACAGGACTACAGCGGCGAGATGACCGCGCGGTTGCCGGTGCGTGGCCGGCGGGCGGCGGGCGGCTCTTGCCGCCGCCCGCGGATCACGTCGCGATGATCGCCGGGTCGGGGTCGGGCCACTTCTCGATGCCCTGCACCACCCAGAACGCGAAGAAGAGGACCAGGGCGAGGGCCTCCACGATCAGCACGACGGGCGCGCCGGACGCATCGGCCCACGGCAGCAGCACCGCATAGGCGATGAGCACCAGCACGAGGCCGGCGGCGATCGCGAGGTAGAGGATGCGGAACACGCGCGAGGGCTGCGGGCCGCGCCGCGGGAACGCGCTGAGCAGCGCCACCGCCGCGAACAGGGCGAAGAACGCGGTGGTCGCGACGAAGTGCGCGTACTGCAGGAACGCCTCGCGGGCGAAGCCCCACAACGCCGCGGTGAGTGCGAGGACGGCGACGGTGATGAGCAGCGACGGCCACACCGCGGCGAGCGACACCTGCCGGAGCAGGGCGAGCAGGAACACGACCGCGACGGTGAGCGCGCCCAGCACGAGGTACACGATCACGCCGTTCGCGGCATCCGCTTCGAACTGCGGCGGGAAGCAGCGCTCGGGGCACGGCAGGGCGACGCCGGGGACGACGCCCTGCGCGAGCGTGGTCGGCACGAGGGCGATGAGCGGTGCGAACAGCGCGGCCGCATCGAGCAGAGCACGCTCCGCGCCGTGCCCGGACAGGGCGAACAGGGCGAGGGATGCCGCGATCAGCGCACCCACGAACACGTCGCGTGCAGGAGTGTAGAAGTAGTCGCTCACCGAGGTGAGCCACCCGGCGGTGGCCGCGGCCTGACCCACCGCCACGAAGATCGCCACGACCGTGCCGGCGACGCCGATCCGCAGGTACCGGTAGGTGCGCTCGAGCGACGTGGAGGCGACGGTGCCGGTCATGCCGCCACGATAGCCGCGCCCGCCGACGGCGGCGCCCGCCCCGGCGGGCGTGCCGCGTCAGGAGCCGAAGTAGGCGCGGGCGTGCCGCGTCAGGAGCCGAAGTAGGCGCGTGCGTCCCGCGTGTAGAGCAGTGCCAGCCCGATGATCGACAGCGCCGCTCCGCCGAGCACCGACCAGAAGCTCTCGCCGGCGAACAGCCCGAGCGCCTCCAGCACGATGGTGATGGTGAAGACGATGGCCGCGATCGTGCGAGCGGTGGGGTTGCCGCGCCACAGCCCGACGCCCACCGCGAGGGTGACGATGCCCACGATGAGGCTCAGCCAGCCGAGGATCGCGGGCCACGTGATGAACAGGCCGGCGATGATCGCGAAGATCGACCCGATGATCTGGAAGAAGCCGGACAGCCACGCGATGATCGCGACGAGGGTCACACCGAGGGGTCGGTTGGTCATGCGGTTCTCCTCCGGTCGGGGCCGCCGGTGCGACCGCGCTCGCGTCCACCGTAGCGAGGAACCCCGCATTTGGACGGGACCCTCGGATGCCGTAGACTCAACCTTTGGTGTTCGGCTCGGCTGACCCGGCACCACGAACGTGAGCCCTCCACTGGCGTGTTCAGCCTCTCATCGAGGGGCGGAACCACCCCGGAGTGGGATTCACGAACCTCTCCGTTCGATTCAAGAAAGCAGCACTACTGTGACGCGCACTTACACCCCCAAGGCTGGCGAAGCCCAGCGCGAGTGGCTGGTCATCGACGCGACTGACGTCGTCCTCGGCCGCCTCGCCTCGCACGCTGCCGCGCTCCTGCGTGGCAAGCACAAGGCGACCTTCGCCCCCCACGTCGACATGGGCGACTTCGTCATCATCATCAACGCCGAGAAGGTCGCCCTCACCGGCCAGAAGCTCGAGCAGAAGAAGGCCTACCGTCACTCGGGCTACCCGGGCGGCCTCAAGTCGGTCACCTACTCGGAGCTCCTCGAGAAGAACCCGGTCCGCGCCGTCGAGAAGGCCGTCCGCGGCATGCTCCCCAAGAACACCCTCGGCGCCAACCAGCTGTCGAAGCTCAAGGTGTACCGCGGTGCCGAGCACCCGCACGCCGCGCAGAAGCCCACCGCGTACGTTTTCGACCAGGTCGCCCAGTAAGCGCCGCACAGAACAGGACACACTGATGGCGAACATCGAAGAAACCCCCACGAGCTACTCCACCGAGACCGCGGTCGACGAGACCGTCGTCGAGGCCTCGCGCCCCGTCCTCTCCGTCTCGGGCGCCGCAGTCGGCCGCCGCAAGCAGGCCATCGCCCGCGTGCGCGTCATCCCCGGCTCGGGCACCATCACGGTCAACGGCCGTGCGTTCGAGGACTACTTCCCGAACAAGCTGCACCAGCAGCTCATCACCGACCCGTTCACGGTGCTCAACCTCACCGGTGCGTACGACGTCATCGTCCGCATCTCGGGCGGTGGCCCCTCGGGCCAGGCCGGTGCGCTCCGTCTCGGCATCGCCCGCGCGCTGAACGAGATCGACGTCGAGAACAACCGCCCGACCCTCAAGAAGGCCGGCTTCCTCTCGCGCGACGCCCGCGTCATCGAGCGCAAGAAGGCCGGTCTCAAGAAGGCCCGCAAGGCTCCGCAGTACTCGAAGCGCTGATCGGACTTCCCTCCGTATGCCGCTCTTTGGCACGGACGGGGTGAGGGGGCTGGCCAACGGCCCCCTCACCGCCGATCTCGCCCTGTCCCTGGCCCAGGCGACTGCCGTCGTCCTGGGCCAGGGCCGTTCTGCCGAGGCGCGCCGCGCCGCGGGCAAGCGGCTCACCGCCGTCGTCGCCCGCGATCCGCGCGTGTCCGGCGAGTTCCTCTCCGCCGCGGTCCAGGCAGGTCTGGCAGCATCGGGCGTCGACGTGTTCGATGCCGGCGTGCTCCCCACCCCCGCGACGGCGTTCCTCATCGCCGACATCGACGCCGACTTCGGCGTCATGGTGTCGGCATCCCACAATCCGGCGCCCGACAACGGCATCAAGATCTTCGCCCGCGGCGGAGTGAAGCTGCCCGACGTCGTCGAGGCGCGCATCGAGGCCGCGATGACCGGCCCCAAGCTGCTGCCCACCGGCGCCGCCGTGGGGCGCATCCGCCGGTTCGCCGACGCCGAGGACCGGTACGTCGTGCATCTGCTCGGCTCGCTGCCCCATCGCCTGGACGGCCTGCACGTGGTGCTCGACTGCGCGCACGGCGCGGCATCCGGAGTCTCTCCCGAGACGTTCCGGGACGCCGGCGCGCGGGTGACCGTCATCGGCGCCGATCCGGACGGCCTCAACATCAACGACGGCGTCGGCTCGACGCACCTCGACGTGCTGGCGAAGGCCGTGATCGAGAACGGTGCCGACGTGGGCATCGCTCACGACGGCGACGCCGACCGGTGCCTCGCGGTCGACGCCACCGGCAAGGTCGTCGACGGCGACCAGATCATGGCGATCCTCGCGGTTGCGATGAAGAACCGCGGACACCTGAAGGACGACACCCTCGTCGCGACCGTGATGAGCAACCTCGGCCTGCACCGCGCGATGTCGGCGCACGGCATCCACGTCGAGACGACCGCGGTCGGCGACAGGTACGTGCTCGAGCGCATGAACGAGCACGGCTTCTCGCTGGGCGGCGAGCAGTCCGGCCACGTCATCATGAGCGAGTACGCGACCACCGGTGACGGCCTGCTCACCGGCCTCCACCTGGTCGCCGAGATGGCGCACAGCGGAAAGTCACTGGCGGAGCTCGCCGGGATCATGACCGTGTTTCCGCAGGTGCTGCTGAACGTGAAGGACGTGGACCGCTCGCGGGCCGCGACCGACGAGGGCGTGCAGGATGCCGTGGCCCGCGCCAGCGCCGAGCTCGGCCTGTCGGGCCGCGTGCTGCTGCGCCCGTCGGGCACCGAGCAGCTGGTGCGCGTGATGGTCGAGGCGGCCACCGAGGACGAGGCCCGCCGTCACGCCGACGCACTCGCCGGCGTCGTGCGGGACCGTCTCGCGCTGTAGCCCTCCGCCGATCACCGCGGCCCGCTCCCGTCTTGCACGGGAGCGGGCCGCGGTGTTTGTCACGGCGCCCGCCCCGGTGCGCCGGAGCGTGCCGGGCTAGCCTGGAGGCATCCGAGAGGAGTCATCGTGGGTGAAGCGATCGTCGTCGGAATCACGGATGCGCCGGTCTCGCGCCGGGCCCTTGACTGGGCCGCGCGGCGGGCGGTCGAGCGCCGACAGCCGCTGGAGCTGCTCACCGTCGTCGGCGGGGCGGTCGGCGCGGTGGGGGAGGATGCCGTCCTCGACGCCGCCCTCGACGCGGCGCGCGAACTCGTCGAGGGGGCCGCATCTCGTGCCGGCGCGCTCGGAGTCGACGTCCGCGCCCGGGTGGAGCGCGGCAACCCGGTGGCCGAGCTGCTGGAGGCGTCGGGCGACGCGGCGCTGCTGGTGATCGGAAGCGACTTCCAGGGACCGGGCTCCCGCTCCGCGCGCGGAGCGCACGGCCTCCGGGTCGCGGCCGGGGCCCACTGCCCGGTCGTCGTCGTCCCCGACTTCGACGTCGACGGGCGTTCCGGCGTGGTCGTCGGCATCGACGGCTCGGCGGTGTCGGAGAAGGCGGTCGCCTTCGCGGCCGCGGAAGCGGATCGGCTGGGCGAGCCGCTGATCGCGGTGTCGGTGTGGACGCCGCTCGAGGTGCCGCGCAACATGGGCGCCTACCCGGTGGAGTACCTGGAGAACATGGAGAAGCTCACCGCGGAGGCGCAGGGGCTCGCCCTCGCCGGGCTGCGGACGCAGTACCCCGACCTCGTGATCGATCGGCGCGTCGAGCGCGGGTATCCGTCGCAGATCATCAACGAGCTGGCCGCTACCGCACGCCTGAGCGTGGTCGGGTCCCACGGCAGGGGCGCCCTCGCGCGGTTCCTGCTGGGCTCGATCAGCCAGGAGGTGCTGGCCCGGCTCGCGACCGCGACCGCCGTGGTGCGCTGACGTTCCTCAGCTGGTTTGAGATATGAGACTTCAAGTCTTTAGGCTGGAAGCGTGCACGAGTCGGGGGGCTCGCGCACGCGATCCTCACGACGGCCCCATGCCGGCGTGCGTGGTCTGGTCGGTGCCGGGTTCTGGGGACCCGGCACCGCGACTTTCTGCGGGAGCGACGACGCTCACCGGACAGCACCGGGCGAGGGCGATAATCGAGTGGTGCAGCAATCCGCCTCACGATCGCGACGGCCGGCGGGCCAGACCCGTGCGCTGCTGCTCGCCGTCGCCGTCGAGCGCGTCAAGACGGAGGGGCTGCTCCTCGATTACGCGAACATCGAGCTCGAAGATCTGATCCGCACCGCCGGCGTGCCGCGCTCGACCGTCTTCCGGATCTGGCCGGATCGCGTCGCCTTCGTCGCCGACCTCGTCCGGGCCCTGTTCGAGGCGGATCCCGGCTTCGATACCGGGTTCGACGACGAGACGCTCCGTCGTCTCGAGGAGGCGGTCGCCGCGGACCCCGATGCCCTCAGCACCCGGGAAGGTCGGCAGGGCGCCCTCCGCGAGGCGATCCGCGTCACCGTCACCCACAACATGGCCGCCGTCGAGGGCACCGTCGCCTGGCGCGCGTACCGGACGATGTCGGCCGCGCTCTCCAGCGGCGACGCGGTCCCCGGCGGCGAGGAGATCCGCGCGCTGCTGTCGGAGATCGAGGACCGGTACCTGACCCGGATGGCTGAGATCTACCAGGGGCTCAACGCCGCGTTCGGGCTGCGGATGCGCGAAGGCGTGACCGAACGCGACCTCGCGGTGGCCGTCGTGGCGATGATCGAAGGCATGAGCGACCACCGCCGCATCGACCCTGCGCTCGTCGATGCGCCCCGCATCATCGCGCTGGGACCGGAGGGCCCGCGCGACTGGCATCTCGCGGGTCTCGCGGTGTACGGGATCTACACGGCGTACACCGAGGCGCTCGACGCGTAGCGTGCGCGCCGTCGCCTCGCGTCAGGCGTCGGGCGCGCTCCAGCTGAGCGCTTCGATGTAGCGCAGCAGCACGCCCTCGCGCAGGGCCCACGGCGACACCTCGAGCTCGTCGACGTCGAGCGCGCGCATCGCCTCGTGCAGGACGACGGCGCCCGCGACGATCTGGAACGTGCGGTCGGGGGTGATGCCCGGCAGTTCCTGGCGGGCCGAGGCCGGGATGCGCGCGAGGCGCGGGATCCACGAGCCGAGGGAGGCGCGGGGCAGCAGCATCCGCTCGATCCCCGACCAGCCGGGTACCGGGTAGCCCACGAGCTTGGCGAGCGAGCGGATCGCCTTGGACGAGCCGACGACGTGGTCGGGACGCGCGAATGTGCGGAACGATTCGGCGACAGGGGCCAGCGTGGCGCGCGCGTGCGCCCGCAGCTGTTCGACGGCGGCCTCGCCCGGCGGGTCGTCGGGAAGGAACTGCACGGTCATGCGTCCGGCGCCGAGCGGGACGGATGCCGCCGCGTCAGGCAGCTCGTCTGCTCCGGCCGCGAGCTCGAGCGAGCCGCCGCCGATGTCGAAGAGCAGGATCTGCCCGGCGGCCCACCCGAACCAGCGGCGCACCGCGAGGAACGTGTACCGTGCCTCGGTCTCGCCGCCGAGCACCTGCAGCGGTTGGCCGAGGGCCTCCTCGATGAGCGCGATCACCTCGGGTCCGTTGGCCGCCTCCCGCACCGCGGAGGTCGCGGTCGCCAGGAGCTCGTCGACCCGTTCGGCCGCCGCGATCTTGCGGGCCTCGGTGACCGCACCGACCAGCGCGGTGACGCCCTCCTCGGTGATCGAGCCGTCGGGCGCGAGGTAGCGCATGAGACGCAGCACCGTGCGCTGGCTCGTGGTCGCCAGCGGGCGTCCGCCGGGGCGGACGTCGGCGACCAGCAGGTGGACGGTGTTCGAACCGATGTCGAGGACTCCGAGGCGCACGGGAAAAGAGTATCGGTGCGCGCCCCGGACGTTACGCGATGCCGCCGCCGTCGACCACGAGCGCCGACCCGGTGACGTACGACGACTCGTCGCTCGCGAGCCACACCACGGCCGCGGCGATCTCGTGCGGCTGGCCCATGCGCTGCAGCGGCCGGTCGGCGGCCTCGGCGAGGAACGAGCCGGTGTCCTGCGCGAGCTGGCGCGCCTCCTCGCGGAGCATGCCGGTGTCGACGTCGCCCGGGTTGACGGAGTTGACGCGGATGCCCTGCGGGCCGTGGTCGATCGCGAGCGCGCGCGTCATGTTGACCACGGCGCCCTTGGACGCGCAGTACGAGATCGCCCGTCCGCCGCCCTTGAGGCCCCACCCGGAGCCGGTGTTGACGATGGAGCCGCCGCCGGCGGCCGCCATGATCGGCACGACGTGCTTGCACATGAGGAAGATCGCGCGCACGTTCACGCCGAAGACGCGGTCCCATTCCTCGACGCTGGTCTCGACGGCGGTGGTGCGCCGGATGATGCCGGCGTTGTTGAACACGACGTCCACGGTGCCGAACGCGTCGACTGCTGCTGCGACGACCCGCTCGATGTCGGGTTCGCTGGAGACGTCGGCCGCCAGCGCCATCGCGGTGCCGCCGGCATCCCGGATCTCCTGCGCGACGGCCTCGGCGGCGTCGGCGTCGAGATCGACGACGGCGACCGCCGCACCCTCGGCGGCGAGGGCGAGGGACGTGGCGCGGCCGATGCCGCCTGCTCCGCCGGTGACGATGGCCTTCTTGCCGTCAAGACGCATGGGATTCCTCCGTGAGTTCGGGTGCGTGGACAGGATAGAGACTGGATGCCGCGTGCCCCGTGATCACGCGGACGAACCCGGCCAGGGCGGCATCCGTCGCCGGATCGCCGGTGTCGACCAGCAGGGGCCGGCCCTGCAGCTCGATGAGCTTGGATTCGGGGGCGACGACCACGAGCGGGTCGTCGCCGAGGGCGCGCACGACCCGCGCCGAGAGCTGCTGGTTGCCGCGGCCGAGGAGGAACCCCTGACCGCCGATCACCGAGACGACCGCCTGCGACGGGCCATGGGCGATCTCGTCGAGCAGCTCCGTCTCGCTCGCCCCGCGGCGCACGATGCGGCCGTCGAGGACGACGTCGACGCCGAGCGGCGTCTTCTCGACGCCCAGCGCCCGCGCGAGCTCGGCCATCGTGCCGCCGGGACCGAGGAGGTACCGCACGCCGGGGCGGAGAGCGGATGCCGCCCCTCGCGCCGCCGCGACGATCGCGGCGTGCTCCGAGGCCGGGGTGGCGGCCTTGCGCGCCTGCGTGCGGCCGGCGCGGTACGGGACGCGGAGCTCCCCGAACAGCCGGGGCTCGACGCGGGCGCGCCGGAGCGCGGCCTCGTCGACGTCGAGCACCTCGCGGGGCTGCACCGGCAGCGCGCCGTCGAGCCACGCGGCGGCCAGGCCTCCGGCGGCACGCGGGCTCACCGCGAACACGGGGGAGTACATCTTCACTCCCGCGGGGATACCCAGCGCGGCGACCTCCGCGACGTCGCCGAGCGCGGCCGCGACGTCGCGGGCCGTCCCGTCGCCGCCCGCGAACAGCACCAGCGTCGCTCCGGCGGCGACGAGGGCGCGCACGGCCGCCGTCGTGTCGGCGGGACTGGTGGGCGAGTCGACCCGGGTCCGCTCCGGGGTGTAGACGATCCGGGGGGTGAGGCCGGCGGCGAGGACGGCATCCGCTCCCATCGCTCCGGAGGCTGTCCGCACCGTCGTCCCCGCCGGCAGCGCCGACAGCGCGATCGCGGCGCGCTCGCCGGAGTGCGGCGCCGCGCCGCGCGCGGTCGCGAGCGACTGCACGTCGGCGCCGTCGGAACCGGCGAGCCCTGCGGGCCCGCCGATTCCGGCGACGGGGTTGACGACGAGACCGATCACGACGGGCTACGCGGCGGCTTCGCCGAAGTACTTCCGGCGGTACGCGCGCCAGGTGATCGCCCAGCGCTCGGGGTCGTCGAGGTCGTCGTGGTGGGTGTGGTGCACGGTCTGGTTGTGCGGCGCGGTGCGGACGACCTCGGGCCGTTCGCGGGCCTCCCGTGCGACCTCCGCCAGCGCCGCGACGTACTCGTCGATCTCGGCCTTCGAGTAGCACTCGGTCGGCTCGAGCGTGAACGGCTGGGGCACGACGTACGGGTGGTGGCTGGTCCAGTAGTGGAAGCCGAAATCGGCCATGCGGATGCCGATCTCCTCGCTGGAGACACCGGTCTCCTCGAAGAGCTCCTGCCACGAGTACCGCACCTGCTCGATGCGGCGCCGGCCCGTCGCGTACGGCGCCGAGGCGCCGGGGATGCGCGTGACATGGTGCATCAGGTAGTTGTTGTTGAGCACGGCGATCTCGGACGCGGTGCGGATGCCCTCGGCCCCGAGCGCCATGATCCAGGCGTACGCGCGCACCACGTGCAGCACGACGCCGAAGCCCGGCGCGACGTGGCCGATCGACAGCGGCCCCGGCTCGTTCACGACGAACGCGTCGCCGTCGCGCTCGATGCGCGGCCCGGGCAGGAACGGCGCCAGTGCGGCGCTGACCGCGTTGGCCGCCGCACCCGGCCCGCCGCAGCCGTGCGGCGCGGAGAACGTCTTGTGCAGGTTGAACTGGCACACGTCGAAGCCGGCGTCGCGCGCCCGCGTGATGCCCAGGATGCCGCTCGCGTTGGCCTGGTCGTACGAGGCCAGCGCGCCCACGGAATGCGCGGCATCCACCCACTCCTTGATGGCGGGGTTGTAGATGCCGGTGTCCTCGGGATTGGTCACCATGATCGCCGCGGTGCGCTCCGACAGCGCCGCCTTCAGTGCGGCGAGGTCGGGGTAGCCGTCGGCGTCGGGGTAGATCGTGATGACCTTGTAGCCCGCGACCTTCGCCGCCGCGGCGTTGGACGGGTGGCTGAAGATCGTCGTGATGACCTCGTCGCGCTGCGCGGCCTCGCCGCGCGAGGCGTGGTAGGCGCGGATCATCGCGATGTTCGTCCAGATGCCCGCGGAGCCTCCCGGCGACTGCAGGGAGACGGCATCCATCCCCGACAGCTCGGCGATGAGGTTCTCCAGGCGCCACGTGATCTCCAGCGCGCCCTGCACGTCGGCCGGGTTCTGCGCCGGGTGCAGATCGCGCAGCTCGGGCACCTCGATGAGCTGGTCGTTGATCTTGGGCGAGTACTTGATGGTGCAGGTGCCCTGGCCGATGTCGACGTTGAGATCGGAGCCGAGGGTCTCCTGCGAGAGACGCAGGTAGTGCTTGAGCACGCGCATCTGGCCGATCTCGGGGAGGGCGGGCGGCGTCTGCCGGCGAAGTCCCTCGGGCAGGTCGGCGACGACGTCGCCGACGGCGGCGCGGACGGCGGGCTCCACCGGCGAGACGACGACGCCGCGCTCGCCGGGGCTCGTGAGCTCGAAGACGATCGGCTCGTCCCACCGGGCCTGGTGGAAGCGCCGCGGGCTCGGCTTGGGGGCGACGGGAAGGCTCATGCGTTCTGCTCCTCGAAGACGGCGGTGGATGCCTCGACGCCCAGTCGCGCGATCGCGCCGGCGAGACGGTCGATGTCGGCCTGGGTGGTGACGTCGGTCACGCACACCAGCAGGGTGTCGTCGGCGAGCGGGATGCCGGGCTCGATGCCGTCGCGGCGGAGCGCGTCGACGACGTCGGCGGCCGTGCGACCGGCGAAGGCCACGGTGAACTCGCGCAGGTGCACGGCGGTGTCGCCGAGCGAGACACCCGGGATGGCGGCCAGCGCCTGCTGCGCGTACCGGGTGCGGGCCAGCAGCAGCTCGCCGAGCTCGGCCATGCCCTGCGGGCCCATCAGTGCGAGGTAGACGCCGGCGGCGATGCCCCACAGCGCGGCGGCCGTGCCGACCCACTCCTTCCCCTCTTCGCGGTGCGCGAACGACGTTCGGTCGTAGGCGACGTCGCCGAACCCGTACTCGCCGGGGACGTCCGTCGTCGCCAGGCCGAACAGGCGGGAGGGCATCTCCATCACGAATCGCGGGTCGTCGTGCACCGCGATGAAGCCGGCGTGCGCGCCGCCGAACCACTGGTGCAGGCCGAGGGACTGGATGTCGCCCGTGACGATGTCGGCGCCCTGCAGCGCCGGGGGCGTGAGCACGCCGTAGCCCACCGGGTCGGTGCCGACCACGAGCACGGCGCCCGCGTCGTGCGCGGCGTCCGCGATCCGCCGCATCGCGGTCTCGAGGGCGCCGGTCGCGCTCGGGGTCTCGATCCACACCGCGGCGACGTCGTCGCCGAGCCGGGAGACGACCTCGGTCGCGTCGGCGACCCCGTCGACGGTGGCGACGTGCTCCAGGGCGAGGTGGGCACGCACGTAGTCGGCGACCTTCGACAGCTTCTCGGGGAGCACGTCGCTGGCCACGAGCACGCGCGAGCGGCCCGTCAGGCGACCGGCCATGGCGAGGCCCGTGGCCGTGGCCTGGAAGCCGTCGTAGGTCGGCACGTTCACGACGTCCATCGCGAGCAGCTCGGCCATCAGCGACTGGTACTCGAACAGCGCGTGGAACCGGCCGTGGTCCTCGTAGGGCTCGCCCGCGTAGGCGGTGAGGAACTCGCTGCGACGGATGATCTCGTCGACCACCGCGGGCACGTAGTGCTGGTAGGTGCCGCCGCCGAGGAAGCTCAGCACGGGACCGGTGGGGCGGTTGCGCCCCAGGATGCCGCGGACGTGACGCGCGAGGTCCTGCTCGGCCGGCAGCGGCTCGGGCAGGTCGAGCGCGTGGCGCACGCGCAGGCTCTCGGGCACGTCGGCGTAGAACTCGTCGACGGATGCCGCGCCCACCGTGGCGAGCATCTCGGCCTTGGTGTCGGGCGCGGTGTTGGGGATGTAGGGATGCACGAACGGCTGGGTCACGTCATCCTGCTTTCTGGTTCGGGCGGTCACGGGGGTCAGGGGTGTCTCGGGAGTCCGGGGCGTTTCGTCTCGGTCGCTGGCGCTCCCTCGCTCAACGACCGGTGGAACCGGTCGTTGAGCGAACGGGGGCTCCGGTCGCCGAGCGAACGGGGGCTCCGGTCGTTGAGCGCACGGGGGCTCCGGTCGTTGAGCGAGCTGGGGCTCCGGTCGTTGAGCGAGCGGAGCGAGACGAAACGGCGTCGGCGTCGGCGTCGGCGGCGAGGGTGAGGAACGGCGGACGGTCGGCGCGCGGCGTCGCGAGCACCGCGACGCCGTAGCGGTCGAGGGTCAGGGTCTTGCCCGTCCGCTCGCCGGTCACGAGGTCGAGCGCGCCGTCGGGCACGCGGATCGACAGCGGCGTGCGGCCGTGATTGAGCGCGAACGTGTAGTCGGTGTCGTCGCTCGAGCGGGTCACCGCCTCGAAGTCGACGTCGCGCTCCCGACGGGCAGGAAGGCCGGCGCCACCGAGGACCTCGGTGAAGACGGCGACCAGGCCCTCGTCCTCGAGCATCGCGCTGACGTACCAGGCCGAGCCCGTGCCGGCGGTGCGGCGGGTCACCGCAGGCCGTCCGTCGAGCTCGCCGGACGCGTAGACGCCGCGCACCTCGGTGGCGGCATCCGGTTCGATCCATTCCGCCCACGCCGGGTTGTCGTAGGTCGACCCGGAGATCGCCACGCGTTCGGCGGCGCCGTCGGCGTGCGGCCACTGCTCGTCGACCTCGATGCCGAGAAGATTCCGCAGCGGGCCGGGCGCGCCGCCGTCGTGCACCTTCTCGGTCTCGTCGACGACGCCCGAGAACGGGCCGACGACGACATGCCCGCCCGCCTCGGCGAACGCGGTCAAGGCCGCCGCCTGCGCGGCATCGGCGATGTAGAGGTTGGGCACCAGCACGACGTCGTAGCCGTCGAACGGACCCGCGGCCCGGACGGCATCCACCGGCTGCCCGAGCAGGTGCATCGCACGGTGCCATGCGCGCGCCTGCCGCGCCCAGTTCAGGCGCTGGGAGGGCAGCGATTCGACGGCGCTGGAGCCCCACCACGAATCCCAGTCGACGACGAGCGCGACGCGCGAGCGGACGCGCGTGCCGCGCACGGGCTCGAGCCGCTTCAGCTCGAGGCCGAGGGCCTTGGTCTCCTGGTAGGTGCGCGACGCCTCGCCGCGGTGGCCGAGCATCGAGGAGTGGAACTTCTCCTGGCCGTACTTGGCCTGGCGCCACTGGAAGAACATCACGGCGTCCGAGCCGTGGGCGACCGCCTGCAGGCTGTCGACGCGCATCCTGCCGGGGGCCTTGGGCACGTTGACGTCGCGCCAGCTGGTGCCGCTGGCCGACGACTCGAGGAGCAGCCACGGCTGGCCGCCCTTGAGCGAGCGCATCAGGCCGTAGTTGAGGGCGGCGCCGGCGTGGGCGATCGGATCGGCGGGGTCGGGGTAGGCGTCGTCGGTGACGATGTCCTCGGCTGCTGCGAAGTCCCAGTAGTCCAGATCCCGGAACATGCTCATGAAGTTCGTGGTGACGGGGAGGTCGGGGGTGACCTCGCGCAGCACGTCGACCTCGAGCTGGAAGAGCTCCAGGAGCGCGTCGGACGAGAAGCGCTCGAAGTCCAGCAACTGGGTCGGGTTCACCGGCCCCGGCGCCTTCCGCGGCGTCTCGACGTGGTCCCACGACGTGTAACGCTGGCCCCACACGTTGACTCCCCACGCCTCGTTGAGCCCGTCCAGGCTGCCGTAGCGGTCCTGCAGCCAGCGGCGGAAGTGCCGGGTCGATTCGGGGCACCAGCAGCGCGACGTGTGGTCGCCGTACTCGTTCGAGACGTGCCACAGCACGATGCCGGGATGCCGGCCGTAGCGTTCGGCCATCGCCCGTGCCATGCGCGCCACGTTCTCGCGCCACACCGGCGAGCTCGGGCAGTACGCCTGCCGTGAGCCGAACTCGAGGCGGTGGCCCTCGGCATCCATCGGCAGCATCTCGGGGTGCGCGCGCAGCAGCCACGACGGCGGCGTCGCGGTGGCGGTCGCCAGATCGATGCGGATGCCGGCTGCCCACAGCTTGTCGAGGATCCGGTCCAGCCAGCCCCAGTCATAGACGCCGGGCTCGGGCTCCAGCTGCGGCCAGCTGAAGATCGGCAGGCTGACGATGTTGACGCCCGCCTCGAGCATCAGGCGGATGTCCTCGTCCCATACGTCCTCGGACCACTGGTCGGGGTTGTAGTCGCCGCCGTAGGCGAGCGCGTCCAGCCGCAGCGGGCGGGGCGTGGGGTCGGCCATCGGGTTCCTCTCTGAACGGAGCCTGCGCAGGGGCGCGGATCGTGCGCCGGGATGCCGGGGGAGTCCGTTTCGGGGCTAGCCGTCGGCGATTGCGCACTGTATTCTGTATACACGAGGGTAAGGCGAATCAAATCCTCGGTCAAGCCCTAGGCTGACTGCGAGCTCCTGAAGGACGAGAAGATGGCGATCGAACGGAAGAACCTGCGGTCGCAGGTACGCGACGAACTCCTCGCGCGGATGCGGGCGGGCGACGTGGCCCCCGGCGAAGGCATCAACGAGGTGCAGCTGGCCGCCGAGCTCGGCGTCAGCCGAACGCCGCTGCGCGAAGCGCTCATCGCCCTCGAGAGCGAAGGCCAGATCGAGAGCCAGAACGGCAAGGGCTTCCGGTTCGTGCCGCTGAGCGCGAGCGAGTTCGAGGAGCTCGCGCCGATCATGGCGTCGCTGGAGGGGCTCGCGCTCGAGCTCAGTCCCGTCGACGAGCTGCGCACCCTCGGCGATCGACTGGGCGCGCTCGCCGCGGAGTTCGACCAGGAGGTGGTCGAGCACTCCCTGGTCATCTCCAAGGACGACGAGTGGCATGCCGTGATGCTGTCGGCCTGCCGCAACGAACGGCTGCTCGCGCTCATCGAGAGCGTGCGCGGAGCCTTCCACCGCTACGAGTCGCTCCTCGTGCCCGATGACGTCATGGTCGAGCGCGTCGCCGCCGAGCACGCGGCGATCGCGCGGCACCTGTCGGAGGGCGATGTGCCGGGCGCGATCGCCGCGCTCCGCGACAACTGGATCCACGGCATGCGCCGCATCCTCGACAACGCGTCGAGCAGCTACTTCGTCGCTTGACCCCCGCCTGACCGCGAGAGAGCGGATGCCGCGTGCCGCGGCATCCGCTCTTCTCTTTCGCGCGTTGCGTGTGACGTTATGTGTACTGTATACAGAATTCAGTACTGACGAGGAGGTCATGATGAAGCGACGCTTCGCCTTTGCCGGAACCACCGCGGCCCTTGCCGCGGTCGCGCTCACCGGCTGCGCTTTCGGAGGCGGCGCCGGTGCCGCGGCTCCGACGCTGGATCCGGACGCCGAGCTGAAGGGCGAGATCACCGTGTGGTCGTGGGACGTCGGCGCCACCGCGCTGGAACGGCTCGCCGGCGAGTTCGAGAAGCAGCACGACGGCACCACCGTGAATGTCGTCGACGTCGGCTACGACAATGCGTACGACAAGATCTCGGTCGGCCTCCAGGCCGGCAGCGGCCTGCCCGACGTCGTCACGATCGAGACCGACCGGGCGCCCGGGTACATCAACGAGTTCCCGAAGGGCTTCACCGACCTGACCCCGGTCATCGGCGACGACGAGGCCGACTTCGACCCGTTCAAGTGGAGCGCGCAGTCCGACGCGGAGGGCCGCATCATGATGGCGCCGTGGGACTCCGGCACGGTCGGGCTGTACTACCGCACCGACATCCTCGACGAGGCCGGTGTCGACCCCGACCAGGCGCAGACCTGGGACGAGCTGATCGCGGCGGGCGAGCAGATCAAGGCCACGACCGGGCACACGCTGCTGTCGACCGACGTGTCGACAGGCGGTCTCTTCCAGATGCTCCTCCAGCAGCAGGGAGAAGGGCTGTTCGACGACGCCGGCGACATCACGGTGAACTCGCCAGAGGCGGTCGAGGCGCTGACCTTCCTGCAGACCCTGAACGAGAAGGGGCTGCTCAAGAACGTCGACGGCTGGGACGGCCGCGTGAGTTCCGCCAAGGACGGCGACTCGGCCTTCACCGTCGAAGCGGTGTGGTGGATCGGCACCCTCACCGGCGAGATCCCGGAGCTGTCGGGCTCGTACGGCGTCCGCGAGCTCCCCGGCTTCACCGCCGACGGCGCCCGCACCACCAACAGCGGCGGCTCGGCGCTCGCGGTGCCGGCCCAGTCGAAGAACCCGGCGCTCGCGGCCGCATTCGTCGACTTCGCGCTCGCCGACGCCGGCAGCCAGCTGTCGATGATGAAGAGCGAAGGCCTGTTCCCGGCGTACCTGCCGGCGCTGGAGGATCCCTTCTTCGCCGAGCCGAGCGACTACTTCGGCGGGCAGCAGGTGTACCAGCTGTTCGCGGAGCAGACCGCGCAGATCCCCGCGATCACGTTCACGACCGACAACGCGAAGGCGAGCGACATCGTCGCCAACGCCGTCGTCGCCTCGGTGCTCAACGGCGCCGCCCCGCAGGCGGCGCTGGACGACGCCGCGCAGCAGATCGCCACCGCCACCGGCCGCGAGATCGCGGGCTGATGGCCACGGCATCCGTTCCGGCCGGCGGCGGGTGCCGTCGGCCGGGGCGGGCCCTCGGCGCCCGCCTCCAGCGCCCCGGGATGTGGTTCGTCCTGCCCGCGGCCGTGCTGCTCCTCGTCTTCTTCGGCTATCCGCTGGGCACCTCGCTGCTGCAGAGCCTCACGAGCACGTCGGGCGGCGTCACGACGTTCGTCGGCCTCGAGCAGTACGCCCGGCTGTTCGCCGACCCGCTCGTGGCCAAGAGCCTCGGCAACGCGCTGCTGATCCTGGCGATCCAGGTGCCGCTCATGATCGCGCTCGCGCTGGGGCTCGCCTACCTCCTCAACCAGACCTGGCTGCGGTTCCGCTCGGGATTCCGCCTGATGACCTTCCTCCCCGCCGTGACGACGCTCGTCGCCTACGCCGTGGTGTTCCGGGTCATGCTCGCCACCGACGGGGGAGCGGTCAACCAGTTGCTCGGACTGGTCGGCGTCGCCCCGATCGACTGGCTCAACAACGAGTGGTGGGCACGCGTGGCGCTCATCGCCGCGGTGACCTGGCGATGGACCGGCTACAACATGGTCATCATCCTCGCCGGGCTCCAGTCGATCCCCGCCGAGCTGCACGAGGCCGCGCGCATCGACGGTGCCGGCCGCTGGCAGATCTTCACGCGCATCGTCATCCCGCAGCTGCGGCCGGCGCTCATCTTCACCATCGTCACCTCGACGATCGGCGCCCTGCAGCTGTTCGACGAGAACTACATCCTCACCGAGGGCGGCCCCAACGACGCCACCCTCACCCCCGTCCTCTACCTGTACAAGGTGGGATTCCGCCAGTTCGACTTCGGCTACGCGTCCGCCATCGCGTGGATGCTCGTCGCCCTCACCGCGATCATCGCCGTCGTCCAGTTCCGCGTGCTCCGGGAGAAGCCATGACCACCGCCACCGCGACCACGCAGACGCTGACCACCGGCCGCGCGCCGAGGGACGGCATCCCTCGCGAGACGCACCTGGCGGGCCGGCGGAGGTTCCTGCTGCGCGCGCCCGTGTATGCGGTGCTCGTGGTGGCGAGCGTGCTGGCGATCGTGCCGTTCCTGTGGATGGTCATCGCGTCGACGCACGAGACGAAGGACCTGTTCGGCACACCGCTGCCGATCCTGCCGGGCGGGCAGCTGTGGGAGAACCTCGCGCGCCTCCAGGAGGAGGTGAACTTCGGCCAGGTGATGCTGAACAGCCTGGGCGTCGCGATCGTCTACACGGTCTTCAGCGCCGCGGTGAGCGTGATGTGCGGCTACGGCCTGGCCACCTACCGGTTCCGCGGGCGAGGGATTCTGCTGGGCGTCGTCCTGGTGACCATGATGATCCCGATGCAAGTGCTGCTCGTGCCGCTGTTCCAGATGATGGCGAACGTCGGCTGGATCGACAGCTATCAGGCGGTGATCCTGCCGTTCCTCGCGAACGCGTTCGGCATCTTCCTCATGCGGCAGGCGTTCCTCGACTTCCCGCACACGCTCATCGAGGCGGCCCGCATCGACGGCGCGAACGAGTTCCGCACCTTCTACGGCATCGTCCTGCCGGTGGCGCGCCCGCAGCTGGCGGCACTGGTCATCTACACCTTCATCAGCCAGTGGAACGCCTTCATCTGGCCGCTGCTCATGCTCAACACCGAGGACAGGTACACGATCCCGGTGGCGCTGAACACGATGATCGGCATGACCCGCATCGACTACTCCGGCCTCATGCTGGGGTCGCTGCTGGCGACCCTCCCGCTCATGCTGCTGTTCCTGGTCTTCCAGCGGCAGTTCGTCGCGGGGCTCATGGGCGGCGCGGTCAAGGGCTGAGACCGCAACGAGAAGGGGGACGGATGCCGGCGGCATCCGTCCCCCTTCTCGTGGTGCCGTCAGGCCGACAGCCGCACCGCCAGGTCGACGAACAGCGCCGCCGACCAGCCGAACGCGGTCGTCGCCGTGCCCGCCTTCTGCCCGGTGAACGGGTTGAAGTACTCGTGCGGGCCGCCGCCGTGGATCACCAGCGCCACGGTGCGCTCCTCGAGGGCGCGTGCACGCTCGGGGAGGCCGGATGCCGCCAGCCCCGCCGCGACGAGGGTGTTGGTGTTGACCCACACCGGGCCGCGCCACATGCGCTCCGGAGAGAAGTCCGGGTCGCCGGCGGCGACGGTGGGCAGCCCCCACGGGGTGCCGTAGCGGGCGGGATCGTCCAGGGCCGCGACGAGCACGTCGCGCACCTCGGCGGGCAGGCGCCCCGTGAGCAGCGGCATCAGCCCGACGATCGCATCCGAGGTCACGGGCTCGCCGGCCGCGCGAGCGCGGAAGACGCCGCTGCCGGCATCCCACATGTCCATCAGCTTCGCCAGCGTGCGCTCGGCACGCGCGCGGTGCGCAGCCGCGTCGGCGTCGCCGAACTCGTCGGCGAACCGGGCCAGCTCCAGGTCCTGCAGCACGAGGTAGGCGCCGAGGTCGGGCGCGGTCGTGGGCAGCGGGCCGTCGAAGATGGGGCTGTCGTCCAGGCCGGAGGAGTATGGGTGCCCGTACTCGGGCATGCCGTCGCCGTCGAGGTCGGACCCGGCGAACCACCAGTCCTGCGAACGCCGGATCGTCTGCAGATGCCGGCGGGCCCACTCCTCGGTCTCGGGCGTGCGGGGGAGTACCTCGAGGACTTTGCGCAGCGCCCACGCCGCGAGCGGCGGCTTGGTCAGCGGCACCGGCGCATGCGGATCGGCGATCTGCGAGCCCGCGCGGCGCAGCCGGTCGCGGTCGGCCTGCGGCAGGTCGTCGCTGGTGGCCAGCACCCCCTCCTCGTGCACGACGTCGGGCAGCTGCCCGTTCGCGGACGGGAAGCCGAAGGCGAGATCGAGCTGCTCGCGGGCCAGATCGGGGGCGCCGTGACGCAGTCCCGCCGCGATGAAGTAGGCGTCCCACTGCCACAGCCCGACGTAGCCGATCTTCGACGGCACCACCGCGCGCACCTCGCCGAGCTGTTCGCGCAGCCGGGGGAGCGAGACGACGTTCGCCCCCAGCACCCACCAGCAGAACGCGGTCATCTCCTGCAGGTCCTCGCGCACCGCCGGGCAGCGCGCGAACCAGTCGTGCCAGACCTCCCGGCTCGCCGCGGCATCGGCCTCGTGCGCGGTGGATGCCTCCACCCGCACGCCGCGGCCGGCGGCGACGTCGATGCGCACCGCGGGGGCGAGCGGGGTCAGCCGCGTGCTCCCGTCGGGCGTCGTCCACTCCACGGAGAACCCGGGCGCCGAGGCGCCCAGCGAGAGGGCCCCGGTGTCGGCGAAGACGAGGGTCGCCGCGCCGTCGCCGAACACGATGCGGTCGGGGAGGACCTCGGTGATCGGGACCGGGCGGGACGCGGCATCCGTCACCGTCAGCGCGTCCAGCACCCGGCACTCGTCGAGCCACCGCTCGTACTCCGACGTGTGCACGCGCACGCCGTCGCCCTCGCGGAACACGATGATCCGCGACGACGGGAGAGTGAAGGGCGCGCGGACGAGGTCGAGGTGACGCCCCGCGAGCGCGGCGAGCGTCGCGGCGTCGGTCGTCGCGTTCGTCATCAGCGCCCTCCGAGGCCCGATGCGGCCATGCTGTTGAGGATGCGGCGCTGGCCGATCACGAACACGATGAGCATCGGGATCGTCGAGATCGCCGATGCCGCCATGACCAGGCCGTAGTTGACCGAGCCGAACTGGCCCTGGAACGCCGACAGCAGCAGCGGCACCGTGAACAGGTCGGGCGTGTTCAGGAGCACGAGCGGGAACAGGAACGCGTTCCACACGCCGAGGGACACGATGATGCTGAGCGCGGCGAGTCCCGGCTTTAGGTTCGGGAGGATGACGCTCCAGAATATGCGCCAGCGCCCCGCGCCGTCGACGATCGCGGCCTCCTCGAGCTCCTTCGGCAGCGACAGCACGAACTGGCGCATCAGGAACACGGCGAACGGGTTCGCGAGCATGCCCGGCACGATGAGCGCGAGGTGGGAGTCGACCCACCCCAGCTGCGACATCAGCAGGTAGAACGGGATCAGCGTCACCTGCGCGGGGATCATCTGCGTCGCGAGGAACACGATGAACAGCACGCGGCTGCCGCGGAACGGGATGCGTGCGAAGGCGTACCCGGCCATCGACGCCGTGATGAGCGTGCCGATCACCACGAGCACGGCGATGTAGATGCTGTTGAGGTACGCCTGGCCGAACGGCACGGCGTTCCACGCCTCGACGTAGTTGTCGAAGGTCCACGGGTCGGGCAGGAACGCCAGCGGGTCCTGCAGCAGCTGCGGCAGCGACTTGAACGAGGTCAGCAGCATCCACAGGAACGGGAAGACCATCGCGATGCCCGCGACGATCAGCACGACGTGCAGGATCGTCGCGTTCACGCGCCGGGCGGCGCGGTCGCGCACCGGTGCGGTGCGCGGACGACGGCCGGGAGCGGCGAACGCGATCGTCGAGTCGGTGACCGGCTCTCTCGTGCCGTCGCTGAGACGGGCGGTTGCCTGGCTCATGCCGCGTCCTCCTCGTAGTGGACGAACTTCTTCTGCGCGCCGAACTGGATCGCCGTGATGATCAGCGTCAGGACGAGCAGGATGACGGATGCCGCACTGGACGGGCCGAACTCGAACCGCCCGAAGCCGAGATCGTAGATGTGGTAGACGATCGTGCGCGTGGCGTTGTCGGGTCCGGCGTTGGAGACCAGCACGTAGACGGTGTCGAAGGTCTGCAGCGACGAGATGAACGCGACGACCGACGAGAAGAAGACGATGGGCGACAGCAGCGGGAGGCGGATGCTCCAGAAGATGCGCCATGCTCCCGCGCCGTCGATGCGGGCGGCCTCGATGACCGCGGGCGAGATGTTCTGCAGGCCCGCGAGGAAGATGACGACGTTGAGGCCCAGCGACGACCAGATCGTCACGATGCACACCGCCAGCAGCGCGAGCTTCGGGTCGCCCAGCCAGTCCGGGGGAGCGATGCCGAAGATCTTCGAGATCGTCGTGGACAGCACGCCGTCGGCGCGGAACATCTGCTGCCAGATCATGGCGACCGCCACCGTCGACGTCACGACGGGGGCGAAGAAGAGCACGAGGTAGAGCGTGCGGGTCTTGAGCTTCTCGAGAGCGACGGCGATGACGACCGCGAGCCCGAGACCGATCGGGACGGTGACGACGGCGATGATCAGGGTGTTGAGGATCGAGCGCCACAGCAGGTCGTCCTGGAACTGCGCCGTGAAGTTCTCGAAGCCGACCCACTCGAGGTCGGACAGGCCGTCCCAGCGGGCGAAGGCCAGGACCATGCTCGCCGCGAACGGCAGCACGACGAACAGCGCCATGCCGATGAGCTGGGGACCGATGAACAGGTAGCCCCAGCGCCGGTCGCGCCGGCGCCAGGTGGATTCTCGGCGGGCCGGAGCGGGCGCTGCAGGAAGCTCCTGCAGCGCCCGCTCACCCGCGGCGATGCCGCTCACGCTTACTGCCCCGACTTCTCCGCGACGAGGTCGGCGATCTCGTCGAGGGTGGTCTGCGCGTCCTGCTTGCCCTCGTAGAGCTTCAGGAAGATGTCGCTGATGTCCGTCGACATGCTCGGGACGTTCGCCTCGGCCGGGTAGTCCTCGAAGCCGATGTCGCGCATGTCGAGCATCGTCTGCGCGTGGGCCGGGTAGTCGCCCTCGAGCACGACCTCGTCGGCGCCCTTGATCGACGGGACGGCGTTGCCGCCGCCCTGCAGGCGGAAGGTCTGGCCTTCGGCGCTGAGGAACTCGGTCCAGAACGTGAACGCGGCATCCTTCGACTTGGTCGCCTTGTTCATCGCGAGGAAGCTCGTCGCGACCCCGGTCGGTGCCGGCTGGCCGTCGGGGGTGGGCCAGCGGACGATGTCGACCTGGTCCTGCGTGCCGGCCGCCTCGACGGTGCCGATCGTGTAGCGACCCTGTACGAAGAAGCCCGCCTTGCCGGTGACGAACATGCTGTCGGCGCCTGCTCCGTCGGGGAGCGTGTCGGCGACGACGAACTTGCCGTCCTGGAAGTACTTGCCGAGCGTCTCCACGTCGGCGACCGTCTGCGCGTCCTCGTTCGCGACGAACGCGCCCGACTCGTCGTACGGGGCCGGGTCGCCCTGCGACGACAGCCAGCTCCAGTGGGTGGCCCAGTAGTTCCAGAAGAGGGTGCCGGAGATGCCGGCATCCTTCAGCTTGTCGTTCATCTCGAGGAACTTCGCCGTGGTCCACTCGCCGTTCTCGGCGAGCGTCGCGGGGTCCTCGGTGATGCCGGCGGCCTCGAGCGTCTTCTTGTCGTACCAGAGCACGTCCGGGTTGGAGTCGTTCGGGGCGGCGTAGTACTCGCCGTCCTTCTGCGCGGCGCCGAACAGGCCCGGATAGAAGTCGTCGGGCTTGGTCTGGCTGTCCTTGGACTCCATGAGGTCGGTCATGTCCATGAGCCGGCCGGAGTCGACGAACTGGCCGATCTTGTCGTCGCCGACGTAGAACACGTCGGGGGCGGTGTTGCTCGCCAGCTGCGCGAGCAGCTTCGAGTGGTAGTCGCCGTAGCCGGCGACGGGCTGGAACTTGACGGTGATGTCGGGGTGGCGCTTCATGAAGTCCTCGTTGAACTCCTTGTAGCGCGTCAGCTCGTCGGCTGAGCCCCACGTCGACCACACCACGGTGTTCTCGTCGTGGGCGGATGCTCCGCCGCTGCAGGCGCCGAGCGACACCGTGAGAGCGGCGACGGCTCCGGTGACGACGACGAACTTCGTGACTGACTTCGGGCGCGGCATCGGGCTACCTCTTTCGTTGCGGGAACGACTCTGTCCGTCAGTATTTTGTATACAGAACACAGCGGATGTCAATCACTCGTGATGAATCCGTGATCAGAAAACCGTGGCGGCCTGCTGTCCGCGGCGGCATCGCGCCCGCGCGCACGGTTACGATGGGCGCGATGTCCGGCGATGAAGCGACCACGGTCACCCCCGCCCTCTCGCTGTACCGCGAGATCGACCGCGCAGACTGGGCGCGCTTGGCGGCGGGCAGGACCCAGCCCCTCAGCGAGACCGAGATCGTCCAGATCCGCGGCCTCGGCGACCGGCTCGACATGGCCGAGGTGGCGCAGGTGTACCTGCCGCTTTCGCGGCTGCTGTCGCTGTACGCGGAGTCGACCAAGCGCCTCGGCGCCGAGGAGTCCGCCTTCCTCGGCGAGGCCGACTCGACGACGCCGTTCATCGTCGGCGTCGCGGGCTCGGTGGCCGTCGGCAAGTCGACGATCGCGCGTCTGCTCCGGGAGCTCACCAGCCGCTGGCCAGGCACGCCGCGCGTCGAGCTCATCACGACCGACGGCTTCCTCTACCCCAATGCCGAGCTCGAGCGGCGCGGTCTCATGGAGCGCAAGGGCTTTCCCGAGTCCTACGACCGCCGCTCCCTGGTGTCGTTCCTCACCGAGGTCAAGAGCGGGGCGCCGGAGGTGCGGGCGCCGTTCTACTCCCACATGCGCTACGACATCGTGCCCGATGCGGTCATCACGGTGCGCCGCCCCGACATCGTCATCGTCGAGGGGCTGAACGTGCTGCAGCCCCCGCCCTCACCGAACGAGGTCGCGGTCAGCGACCTGTTCGACTTCTCGATCTACGTGGACGCGGATGCCGCCAACATCGCGCAGTGGTACGTCGACCGCTTCCTCGCCCTCCGCCGGGCGGCGTTCAGCAACCCGAGCTCCTTCTTCAACGTCTTCGCGCAGCTCTCCGACGAAGAGGCGGTGCAGCGCGCCCTCGGATTCTGGAACACGATCAACCTGCCCAATCTCGAGGAGAACGTGCTGCCCACCCGTCATCGGGCGAACCTCGTGCTGCAGAAGGCGGCCGACCACACCGTCGAGACGGTCCTGCTGCGCAAGCTCTGACGCCGCTGCGACGGGATTCGTAAGGATGCCTTGCGAAACCGTCGGCCTAGCATGGACGCCATGTGTGGAATCGTCGGATACGTGGGCCCGCGCCAGAGCCAGGCCGTCCTGATCTCCGGGCTGTCACGGCTCGAGTACCGCGGGTACGACTCCGCCGGCATCGCCGTGATCGACGCGGACGGCGACCTCGGCATGCGCAAGCGCGCCGGCAAGCTGCAGGTGCTGCGCGACGACCTCGCCGCCCGCCCGCTCGCCGACGGCACCACCGGCATCGGGCACACCCGCTGGGCCACCCACGGCGGCCCCACGGACGGGAACGCCCACCCGCACCTCGCCGACGACGACAAGCTGGCCGTCATCCACAACGGCATCATCGAGAACTTCTCCGAGCTGAAGGACGAGCTGCTCGCCGACGGCTTCACGTTCCGCAGCGAGACCGACACGGAGGTCGCCGCGGTGCTGCTGGGCCGCGAGTACCGCCGCTCGGGCGACCTCACCACGGCGTTCCGCGCCGTCGTCTCCCGCCTCGAGGGCGCCTTCACGCTGCTGGCGATGCACCAGGATCAGCCGGGCCTCGTCGTGGGCGCGCGGCGCAACTCGCCGCTGGTGATCGGGCTGGGCGAAGGTGAGAACTTCCTCGGCTCGGATGTCGCCGCCTTCGTCGAGCACACCCGCCACGCCCTCGCGATCGGCCAGGACCAGATCGTCGCGATCACGCCCGAGGCGGTCACCGTGACCGACTTCCACGGCAACGCGGTCGAGGTCGAGCCGTTCGAGGTGACGTGGGATGCCGCGGCCGCCGAGAAGGGCGGCTGGTCGTCGTTCATGGCCAAGGAGATCTCCGAGGAGCCCGAGGCCGTCGCCAACACGCTGCGCGGACGCGTCCGCGACGGCGAGGTCGTCATCCCCGAGCTCGACGGCCTGGACGAGCTGTTCCTCGGCATCTCGCGCATCATCGTGATCGCATGCGGCACGGCCGCGTACGCCGGCCAGGTCGGCAAGTACGCGATCGAGCAGTGGACCCGCGTCCCGGTCGACGTCGAGCTCGCCCACGAGTTCCGCTACCGCGACCCGGTGATCGGCCCCGACACGCTCGTGGTCTCGATCAGCCAGTCCGGCGAGACGATGGACACCCTGATGGCCGTCAAGTACGCGCGCGAGCACGGCGCGAAGACGCTGTCGGTCTGCAACACGCAGGGGGCGACCATCCCGCGCGAGTCGGACGCCATCGTCTACACGCACGCGGGGCCGGAGGTGGCCGTCGCGTCGACGAAGGCCTTCGTCGCACAGATCACGGCGCTCTACCTCATGGGGCTGCACATCGGCCGGGTCCGCGGCGCGGTGTCCGCGACCGATGCCGCCGACCACGTCCGCGAGCTCGAGGCCGTGCCCGGCAAGATCGCGCAGATCCTCGAGCGCGAGCAGCCCCGCATCGAGCAGATCGCGGGCTGGATGGCCGACACCCGCTCGGTGCTGTTCCTCGGACGCCACGTCGGCTATCCCATCGCGATGGAGGGGGCGCTCAAGCTCAAGGAGCTCGCCTACATCCACGCGGAGGGCTTCGCGGCCGGCGAGCTCAAGCACGGCCCGATCGCGCTCATCGAGCCCGGCCAGCCGGTGTTCGTCGTCGTCCCCTCCCCGCGCAGGTCGGCCGAGATGCACAAGAAGGTCATCTCGAGCATCGAGGAGATCCGCGCCCGCGGCGCCCGCGTCATCGCGATCGCGGAGGAGGGCGACGCGGCGGTGCTGCCCAAGGCCGACGAGGTGCTGCGCATCCCGCTCGCGGGGCCGTTCTTCGAGCCGCTGCTGGCCGTCGTGCCGCTGCACATCTTCGCGATGGGCCTGGCCACCGCCAAGGGCCTCGACGTCGACCAGCCGCGCAACCTCGCCAAGTCCGTCACGGTCGAGTAGCCGCCGCGCGGCCCGCGGCGGGCTCGCCCGGAGGAGCGGGTGCGCGGCGGCGCCGGGTAGTCTGGCGGATGCCGCGTCCGCGGCGCGGCAGGAGGTTCCCGTGATCGTCGGCATCGGCGTCGACCTCGTCGACATCCCTCGGTTCGAGCGGACGATCGAGCGCACGCCGCGGCTGATCGAGCGGCTGTTCTCGGAGCGGGAACGCATTCTCAAGCCGCATTCCCTCGCTGCGCGCTATGCCGCGAAAGAGGCGCTCATCAAGGCGCTCGGCGGCTCGGACGGCGTGCATTGGACCGAGATCGAGGTCGCGTCGGAGGCATCCGGCCGCCCGCTGTTCCTGCTGTCCGGGTCGACGGCCGCCGTCGTCGCGGCGCGCGGGATCACCGCCGTGCACCTGTCGATGTCGCATGACGCCGGGTTGGCCACGGCGTACGTCATCGCCGAAGCCGCCGCCCCCGCCCACCTGGAGGACCCCGCATGACCCGACTGCCCGCCGGAACGCTGCGCGAGGCGACCGTCGACGTCGGCGCCATCGAAGACAACGTGCGGCACCTGCGCCGGCTCACCCAGTCGGAGGTCATCGCGGTGGTGAAGGCCGACGGATACGGCCACGGCGCGGTGCGCTCGGCGCGGGCGGCGCTCGCGGGCGGCGCGACCCGCATCGGCGTCTCCGACATCACCGAGGCGCTGGCGCTGCGCCGCGCCGGGATCGACGCGCCGCTGTTCGCGTGGCTGCACGCGCCGGGCGCCGACTTCTCCGCGGCCGCCGCGAGCGGTGTGGAGCTCGGGGTGTCGACCTTCGACCAGCTGCAGCGGGCGGCGGCCGCGGCATCCGCTGATCGCCCCGTCACGGTGCACCTGAAGCTCGAGACGGGGCTCTCGCGCAACGGCATCGCGCCCGAGGACTACCGCGTCGTGTTCGCCGAGGCCGCGCGCCTGGAACGGATCGGACGCCTCCGCGTGGTCGCGCTCTTCAGCCACCTCTCCAACACCTCGGCCGAGGACGACCGCGCCGCGCTGCGGGCGTTCGAGGAGGGCGTCGGCGTCGCCGCCACGCTCGGGCTGGCGCCGCCGCTGCGGCACATCGCGGCGACGCACGCCGCGATCGACCTGCCGGAGTCGCGCCTGGGCTGCGTGCGCATCGGCATCGGCCTGTACGGCCTGTCGCCTTTCGCCGGCCGTACGTCGGCCGACCTGGGCCTGCGTCCGGCGATGACCCTGCACGGTGCGGTCGCCGCAGTGCGGCGCGTCCCCGCAGGCAAGGGCGTGTCGTACGGCTACGACTACCGCACGGATCGCGACACGACGCTGGCGCTCGTGCCCCTCGGCTACGCCGACGGCGTGCCGCGGCAGGCGTCGGGGTCGGGGCCGGTGGTGATCGGCGGGAAGCGCTTCACCGTCGCGGGGCGCATCGCGATGGACCAGTTCGTCGTCGACGTGGGAGACACGCCGGTGGCGGTAGGCGATGAGGCGGTGCTGTTCGGCGACCCGACCCTGGGTGCGCCGTCGGCGGCCGACTGGGCGGATGCCGCCGGCACCATCGACTACGAGATCATCACGCGCGTCGGACCCCGCGTGCCGCGTCGCGAGGTGTCGGAATGAGCGAGGTCGCGCCGCGGGGGATCGACGCGCTGGTCGGAGTCCGTGAGATCGCCTCGCCGGGCGAGATGGAGGTACTCGGCGCCGAGATGGGACGGATGCTGCGCCCCGGCGACCTGATCGTCCTCACCGGTCCGCTGGGCGCGGGCAAGACCACGCTCACCCGCGGCATCGGCGCAGGCCTCGGGGTGCGGGGACCGATCCAGAGCCCCACCTTCGTGCTCGCCCGCACCCACCCGTCGCTCGTGGGCGGTGCACCGCTCGTGCACGTCGATGCGTATCGGCTGGGTTCGGCCGCCGAGCTCGACGACCTCGACATCGATCTCGACGGCTCGGTGGTGATCGTGGAGTGGGGCCGCGGCATGATCGAGGGCCTTCGCGACGTGTGGTGGGAGGTCGAGCTCGAACGTGAGTGGCACGGTCACGGCGTCGACGACGCCTGCGGCACGGTCGCCCACGAGGCGGAACTGGATGCCGACACCCCGCGCCGGGTCACGATCTCGCGCCGGACGGCGGGCGACGGCGCCGCCTAGTCCTGCGCGGTGCTGCGGCGCCGCACGACGGCGTCGAGGATCGTCTGCTCGGCGTCGGCGCCCGCATCGGCCGCGGACGCGTTCTCGCTGCCGACCGCCTCGAGGATCTCGGCGCGCTGGATCCGCGTCTCTCGGGGCGCCCGGATGCCGATGCGCACGCTGTCGCCCTTGATGTCGAGGAGCGTGACCTCGATCTCGCCGCCGATGAGCACGCTCTCGCCCACCTTACGCGTCAGCACCAGCATCGGATCAGCCTACTGGGCCGGGACGACGTCGGACGCCGGAGCGAGCGCGCTCGCCGCATCCCGGACGACGCCGACCGTCTCGATCGTCAGCGATGCGGCGGTGGCCTCGGTGTACGAGAGGACCGGCACCCCGTCGGTCTGGGCGGCGACCATCCGCCGCACCGCAGGGCGCAGCGGGGGCGCGCACACGAGCACGGGTTCGCTGCCGTCGCCGGCGGCGGCGAGCGCCTGCGCGACCGACGCGATCACCGCCTCCAGTCGTTCCGGCTCGAAGACGATCTGGGTGCCGTCGGGTCCGGTGCGCAGGCTCTCGAGCATGGTCTGCTCCAGGAGCGGGTTGAGCATCACGACCCGGAGGACGCCGCCCTCGGCGAACCTCGCGGCCACGGCGGGCCCCAGGGCCCCGCGGGCGGCCTCGATGAGGCCCTCCGGCTCGGTGGAGGCCTTGGCGCGCAGGGCGAGCGCCTCGTAGATGCGGGCGAGGTCGTTGATGGGGATGCGCTCGGCGAGCAGCCCCTGAAGCACCTGCTGGATCTCAGCGAGCGAGAGCAGGGTCGGGGTGAGCTCCTCGACGGAGGACGGGGAGACGCGTTTGAGTGCGTCGGTCAGCTGCCGCACGTCCTCCCGGCTGAGCAGGCGCGCCGCGCCGTTGTGGATCACGCTCGACAGGTGCGTGATGATCACACTGCCGCGGTCGATGACCGTCGCGCCGGCGAGCTCCGCGCTGTGGCGCATCTCGAGCGGGATCCACTTCCCCTCCAGGCCGAACACGGGGTCGTGCGCGGCGGTGCCGGGAAGCGCGTCCAGTCCCTGTCCGAGCGCGAGCAGGGCTCCCGACGGGGCGGTGCCGCGGCCCGCCTCTACGCCCGCGATGCGGATCACGTAGGACGAGGAGGCGAGCTCGACGCTGTCGCGGGTGCGCACCGGGGGCACGACGATCCCGAGGTCCAGGGCGATCCGGCGCCGCAGCGCCTTCACACGGGCGAGCAGGTCGTCGGGACCGCCGGTGACGAGGTCGACGATGTCGGGCGCGAGCAGGATCTCCAGTGTGTGGACCCGCATCTGCTCGATGAGCTCCTCCGGCTGCTCGGATGCCGCGGGCGCCGGCGCCTGCGCCTCGGCGGCGGCCGCCGCACGGGCCTGGCTGACCTTCACACGCTGCGCGGCGAACATCAGGAGGGCGCCGATGGTGACGAACGGGAGCACCGGCATCCCGGGGACCAGCGCCATCACCACCGCCGCGCATCCCGCGATAGCGAGGGCGTTGCGCGACTGGCCCAGCTGCGCCGACGCCGCGGTGCCCATCTCGGCCTCGGCGTTGGAGCGGGTCACGATCATGCCCGTCGACACCGCCATCAGCAGGGCCGGGATCTGGGTCACCAGTCCGTCGCCGATGGTCAGCAGGCTGTACGTGCCGACGGCTTCGTCGATCGACATGCCGTGCTCGGTGAGACCGATCGCGATGCCGCCGACCAGGTTGATGATGATGATGACCAGGCCCGCGATGGCATCGCCCTTGACGAACTTCGACGCGCCGTCCATCGCGCCGTAGAAGTCGGCCTCTGCGGCGACCTCGGCCCGGCGCTGGCGGGCTTCGGCATCCGTGATGAGCCCGGCGTTCAGGTCGGCGTCGATCGCCATCTGCTTGCCGGGCATGGCGTCCAGCGTGAAGCGGGCACCCACTTCGGCCACGCGTTCGGCGCCCTTCGTGACGACGACGAACTGGATCACCACGAGGATGAGGAACACCACCGCACCGATGATCAGCGACCCGCCGACCGCGATCGCGCCGAAGGCCTCGATCACCTGGCCGGCGTACGCCTCGCCCAGTACCAGGCGGGTCGAGGCGACGTTGAGGCCCAGGCGGAACAGCGTGGCCACGAGCAGCAGCGACGGGAACACCGAGAAGTCCAGCGGCTTCTTCACAAACATCGTGGTCAGCAGGATGACCAGCGCGAACATGATGTTGAGGATGATGAGCGTGTCCAGCAGGCCCGCCGGCACGGGGACGACGAGCAGCAGGATGATGCCCACGACGCCGACGGGCACCGCGAGCTTGCGCATGAGGTCATTCATGTGTTCCTCCTCGGGGGAAGGGAGTGGATGCCGCGCGCGGCGCCGCGCGCCCGCAGCGACGAGACGAACACGAGCACGTGCGCGATCGCGGTGTACAGGTCCTCGGGGATCTCCTGGCCGAGCTCGCACGCGGCGTGCACGGCACGGGCGAGCGGGATGTCGCGCACCATCGGCACGCCCGCCTCGACCGCCTTCTCGCGGATGCGGTCGGCGACGACCCCGCTGCCCTTGGCGACCACGCGCGGCGCCGACTTGCCGACGTCGTACCGCAGCGCGACGGCGACGTGCGTCGGATTCACCAGCACCACGTCGGAGCCCGCGACCGCCGCGATCATGCGGTTGCGACTCATCGCGAACTGCCGCGACCGGCGCTGCTGGCGGATGAGGGGGTCGCCCTCGGAGCTCTTGCTCTCGTCGCGCACCTCGCGCTTGGTCATGCGGGTGTGCTTGGTGTTCCGTCGCATGACGACGAACACGTCGATCACGGCCAGCGCGAGCCCGACGGCGATCGCGGCCTGCAGCACCGCCGCGACGGCATCCGCCGCGATCGCGAGCAGCCGGGCGAGGGAGTGCGCACCGCTCGCGGAGAGCACCGGCACCAGACCGCTGATGACCAGCCACAGCGCGCCGACGATGGCGGCCGTCTTCAGCAGGGCCTTGGCGCCCTCCCACAGTGCCCGCACACCGAAGATCCTGCGCAGCCCGGCGACGATGTCGAACTGGTCGAACCGCGCGGTGAGCCCTCGCAGGTGGACGCCGCCTTGGACCACGGCGCCGAGCATGGTCACCAGCGCGACGACGACCAGCATCGGGCCGAGCGTCGGCAGCACGGACGCGAGCCCCCGCTGGAGCGTCTCGATGGCGGTCGCCGGCGTCGGGTCCTCCGTGACCGCGGTCACCGCCAGCAGCTGCTCGGTGCCGGCCATCGCGCCGGCGGCCACCACCCCCTGCAGGGTGAGGGCGGCCGCGCCGATGCCCAGCCATGCCGTGAGGTCCTGGCTGCGCGACAGCCGGCCCTTCTTGCGCGCTTCGCGCAGCCGGCGGTCTGTCGCGCGCTCGGTCCGCTCCCCGCTGTCGGCATCGCTCACGGCATCACCCCCTGCAGCAGCCGCAGTGCGTCGGAGGTCAGCGCGTCCACGATCCCGGGAAGCCCGATGTAGACGACCCCGGCGAGGATCAGCGTCAGCAGGATCTTCACGGGGAAGCCCATCGCGAAGGCGTTGAGGGCGGGCGCGACGCGGGTCACGAGACCGAGTCCCAGGTCGGCGAGGAACAGCACGAGCACGAGCGGGCCGGCGATCTGCACCGCCGCGAGCACCATCTGAGACACCGCGAAGAGGATGACCTGCACCGGATCGACCAGACCCATGGCGCCGTCCACCGGCACGGCGTCGAAGCTGCGCGCGAGTCCCGCCACGATCAGCTGGTAGCCGCCCGACGCGAACAGCAGCGCCAGGGCGGTCATGTGGAAGAGGCGCGTGAACTGCGCGCCGTTGACCAGGGCGTACGGGTCGAACGCCTGCGCGAGCTGGAACCCGCCGAAGATGTCGATGAGGCCGCCCGCCGCCTGCACGGCGGAGAAGCACACCATCACCAGGAACCCGAGGAGCGCACCGGTGACCAGCTGCAGCACGAGCGCCCCGAGGAACGCACCGGTCGGCAGCGGCTCGTAGCCGGGGGCGACCGCCCCGCTCATCGAGAGCGAGATGCCGATCGCGAGCATCGCCTTCACGCGCGCGGGGATCGCCCCATACGAGAACGGCGGGGCGATGAAGATGAACGCCGTCACGCGCACGGCCACGAGCATCGTCGCCTCGAGCCATGCGAAGTCGACGGGGATGTTCACGTCAGCCTCCGCTCAGCAGCTGGGGGATGCGCGCGAACATCTCGTTGGTGAAGGCGACGGCTTCCGAGATCATCCAGTTCCCCGCGATGAGCAGGGCGATCCCCACGGCCACGATCTTCGGGACGAACGAGAGGGTGACCTCCTGCACCTGGGTGATCGACTGGAGCAGCGACACCGCGAAGCCGACCACGAGCGCGGTCACCAGCACCGGCGCGGCCAGCTTCGCGGCCAGCAGGAGCCCCTGCGTGCCGATGTCGATGACGGCCTCGGGTGTCATCCCGCACCTCCGTAGCTCTCCAGCAGCGAACGCACGATGAGTCCCCACCCGTCCACGAGGATGAACAGCAGGATCTTGAACGGGAGCGAGATCATGACCGGGGGCAGCATCATCATGCCCATCGACATCAGTGCCGCAGCCACCACCAGGTCGATCACGAGGAACGGCACGAAGATGACGAAGCCGATGATGAACGCGGCCCGCAGCTCCGAGATCATGAAGGCCGGGATCAGCGTGTACATCGGGACGCTCTGCGGGTCCTCGGGGTTGGGGAGTCCCGCGACCCGGGTCATCAGCGCGAGATCCTCCTCGCGCGTATAGTGCAGCATCCACTCCCGCAGTGGAACCTGCGCCACATCGATCGCCTGCGCGAAGGTCAAGGTGCCGTCGATGTACGGCTGCACGGCGAGCGTGTTGATGTCCACGAGCACCGGCCACATGATGAACAGCGACAGGAACAGCGCGAGCCCCGCCAGCACCGGGTTCGGCGGGATCGTGGGCAGCGACAGCGCGTTGCGGGTCATCGCGAGCACCACGAAGATCTTCGTGAACGACGACATCATGAGCAGGAGCGCCGGTGCGACCGACAGCAGCGTGATGCCGAGCAGGACGAGGATCGACGCCGAGGGGGAGCCGTTGATCCCGTTGATGTCGATCGTCACGCCGGTGGGGGCCTCGGTCGGGGCGACGGGCGGCTGAGGGTCGTCGGGCGCGACCGGCGCCGCGTGCGCGGCGGCACCTCCGACGTGCAGCGAGAGGACCAGCACCGCGACGGCGACCGCGAGCAGCAGCATCCATCGCAGCGTGCGCCCGCGAGTCGCGGACGGCGTGGTCCTCATCGTGCGCGCCGGAGCGCTTCGGCGGTCTGCCGCCAGGTCTGTGCCGAGAGGATCGATCCGCGCAGCGGGTCGTTGCGCTGGCGCACGCGCAGCGGGTAGGGCTGCTCGAGGGTGTTCGCGTCGGATGCCGCGGCCAGGGCGTAGTCGAAACCCGCCACGCGGTCAGCGCGCGGCGGAGCGACCTCGGCCTCGACGGGGGTCTCGGCGTCGTCGACCCCGGCCCGCGCGGGGAGCCGGTCGACGACCTCCACGCGCTGCTCGGTCACGGCCAGCACATAGCGCGCGTCGTCGGTCTGCACGACGAACAGGTGCGCCTTGGAGCCGAGGCCCTGGCGACCGAGCACGGTGATGCCGTCGCCGTCCTTGCGGCGGGCGGGACGGCGCGAGAGGCGGCGATGCAGGTACCAGAACAGCCCGAGCACGGCCGCCAGCGAGACGGCGACGCGCAGCGCGAGCAGCAGATCGTCCAGTTCAGGCCTCGACGTTCTCGAGGATGCGTGTGATGCGCACCGCGTAGTCCTGATCGACGACGACGACCTCGCCGTGCCCGATGATGCGACCGTTGAGCTTGAGGTCGGCCGGGGCGCCCGCGGCCCGGTCCAGCTCGACGATGCGGCCGGGTTCGAGGTCGAGCACATCGCGCACCGCCATCCGGGTGCGTCCGATCTCGACGGTCAGCTCCATCTCGACCCCGGCGATGCGGTGCAGGCGGCGTGCCGGCGTCGGGGCGGCCGTGGCGGGTTCGCGGGTGATCCGCACCGCGAGCCGGCCGACCGTGCGCTCGGCGTCGTCGACCAGGTCGAACACCTGGGTGAGGGGATGGGCAAGGAGTGCGGATGCGTCGCCGACGATGGGCTCTCCGAGCACACCCGGGCCCAGTGCGACCGCGGCGGCGTCGAGCGCGTCGTGCAGGCGCGCCGGCAGCGCGACGTCGGCGAGGCCGTCCACGAGCGCGCCGGGATCGAAGAGCTGGACCGCGAGCTCCGCGCTCGCCTCCCCGACGTAGGTGACGACGACGGCGTCCCCGGTGTCGCCGGAGGCCTGCGACGCCCGTGCGACGACCGGCTCGGGGGTCGGCAGGCGTGCCGCGAAGGCGGCGGCGACCGCGGACTCGTAGGTGGTTGTGCTGGTCACGCGTACTCCTCGGCTGGGGGATCGGGAACGGTGGCGGTGACCACGCAGGCCAGACGCGCGCCGGCGGTGCCGGCGGCGGCGGTGCCCACGGGCTGATCCGAGATGACCAGGTCGAGCGGGCGGTCGACCGCGTGCGGGATCGTGAGGACGTCGCCCACCGCGAGGTCGAGCACCTCGCCGGGACGGACGGTGCGAGGGGCGAGCCGCAGCACCAGTTCCACCGGCGCCTCCTCCACCTGTCGCCGCATCAGGCCGGGCACGGCGACCGTGGGCGCGGCGCCGTCGGGCTCCAGCCGGTCGAGCACCATCGGCGCGGGCAGCACCACGCTCGCCGGGACCGTGCGCCCGCCCTGCCGCAGCGCCATCCGCGCGACGACGACGAGCTCGCCGGCGGCGGCCACCTGGGCGAACTGGGAGCTGAATTGGATGCCGGCCACCGACGCGCCGGCCGGGACGACCCCGCCCAGCGCGTGCGTCAGGTTCTCCAGCGCCTCGTCGGCCAGCGCGCGGATGAGCGCCTGCTCGAGCGGCGTGAGCACCCGGTCCTCGGCGGTGTCGGTCGGCCGCCCGCCGACCATCTGCACGATCCACGACGTCGCGGCGGAGAGGGGGAACTGGATGAGCACGCTGCCGGCCGTGTCGGGCAGCGCGCACACGATCATCGTCGTGGTCGCCGGCAGCGAGTCGGCGTACTCGTCGTAGGTCTGCATCGACACGGACTCGAGCGAGATCTGCGCCCGCCCGCGGATGCGCGACGACAGCTGGGCCGCCCACTGCCGCGCGAACGTCTCGAACGCGAGAGCGAGCATGCGCGCGTGCTCGCGTGAGAGGGCGGCGGGCCTGTCGAAGTCGTAGACCTCGACCTCGGCGGTCATCGAGCGCGCCCCGGAGGGCACGGAGACGTGCGCGCTGTCTTCGATCACCACGACTTCGACTATCGGGCGGTGAACGGCGCGCGTAAGGGGAGTGCCGGATCCGTCTTGCGGGACGGGTGGGTCAGGACGGGGGCGCCCCCGCGACATCGGGGAGCAGCCGGCGCACCTCCTCCGCGGCATCCGAGAGGATCACGATGTCGACGCGCCGGTTCTGGGCGAGGTCGGCTTCGCTGGAGCCCGCCGCGACAGGCCGGGTGTCGCCGTAGCCGACGGCCTTCACGTGGGAGCCGTCCAGACCCTGGGCCTCGACGAGGAATCGCAGCACCTGCGTGGACCGGCCGGCCGACAGCTCCCAGTTCGTCGGGAAGGGGGCTGCGGACGAGCGCTGGTCGGCGTGGCCCTCGACCGAGATCTCGTTCGGCGTCTGGACGAGCACGCCGCCGAGCGCATCGAGCACGGCGACCGCCTTGGCGCTGAGATCGGTGCTGTTGGTCGCGAAGAACGTCTCGGCGCTGACGAGCCCGACCGTCAGGCCGCGCGCGTCGATCGTGAAGGTCACGGTGTCTTCCAGGCCGCGCTCGGCCAGCGCCTGGCGCAGGCGCTCGCGGAGGGCCGAGAGGTCGTCGAACTCCGCCCGTGCGGCGGCGATCGCCGTCTCGGCGAAGCCGACGCCCTGCTCGTGGAGCAGCTCCGGCGGCACGACGACGCCATCGGAGACGTCCTTCGCCTCGGACGGCACCTGGCCGAACCCGGTCGCGAGCGAGGCGCTGAGCTGCTCGAACTTCTCCTGGTCGACGGTCGACATCGCGAACAGCACGATGAACATGCACATCAGCACGGTGACCATGTCGAGGTACGACGCCATCCAGCGTTCGTCGGGACCGCTGTGGCCGTCCTGCGGAACGCGTCGCCGGGTGCGGACGCTCACCGGACCGCCGCCGTCTCCTGCGGCTCGGTCTGCTCGGGTGCGGGGGTGCCGCCGCCGCGGCGGCCCCGTCGGTCGGAGGACGCCGGGCGGTCGGAGACCAGCGCGTTGAGTCGCTCGCGCACCAGCTGCGGCGGCGACCCGGCCTGGACCGCCAGCATCCCCTCCATGAGGAGGGTCATGCGCTCCACCTCGATCTCGCCGATGCGCTGCAGCCGGCCACCGATCGGCAGCCAGATGAAGTTCGCCGACAGCAGGCCCCACAGCGTGGCGACGAAGGCCGCGGCGATCAGCGGGCCGAGCGTGCTGGGGTCGTCGAGCTTCTCGAGCACGTGGGTGAGCGACACCACGGTGCCGATGATGCCCACCGTGGGGGCGAATCCGCCGAGGGTCATGTAGAAGCGCGACGAGGTGCGGCTGCGTGCCGCCGCGGAGGCGATCTCGTCCTCCATCACCAGGCGCAGGTCCTCGGCGTCGACGCCGTCGGCGATGCCCTGCAGCGCCTGCCGCAGGAACGGGTCGTCCTCGTCCGACACCGCCTGCTCGAGGGCCAGCAGCCCTTCGGCGCGCGCCTTCTCGGCGTACGCGACGACGGTGTCGATCATGGTGGCCGGGGTGCGCTTGTCTCCCGTGAACGCGCGCGGCAGGGCTTTGAGCGCGTGCTGGGCGTCGCGCAGCGTGCCGCTGGCGATGCCGACGGCGATCGTCGCGCCGAACACGAGCACCATGGGCGCGGGCAGCAGGAGGGCGTTCAGCGATGTGCCCTCGAGGCCGATCATGGCCAGGAGCGCGCCGAAGGCGAGGACGAGGCCGATGATGAGTGCCGGATCCATCATTCCCACCCTTCGTCGGGGTCGGGGCGCCAGGACGCCGCCGCCGCGAGGACCCGCGCGCGGAACCGCACGATGCGCTCGATCACCTCGTCCATCGACTCGGTCACGACGAAGGTGGCGCCGTCGATCATCGTGATCGTCGTGTCGGGCGCGGCTTGGATGCGCTCGACCAGGTCGGGATTCACCGCGAACCGGGTGCGGTTCAGACGCGTGACGACGATCATGGGCTCCATCCTGGAACTGTCGGCCTCGCACGAGGTGCGAGGGCCTGACGGCCCGTCCTGGACCGTCGTGGGGGACTGTCGGCACCCGACCGCGTCCCGTTAGGAGCGGCCGGATGCCGAGAGCGCTCAGCGCTTGAGGTTGGTCAGCTCCTGGAGCACCTCGTCGCTGGTGGTGATGATGCGGGCGTTGGCCTGGAAGCCGCGCTGCGCGACGATCAGGTTGGTGAACTCCTGCGACAGGTCGACGTTGGACATCTCGAGGGATCCGCTGATGATGTCGCCCATGCCGTCGGCCCCGGCGGTCCCGATCGTGGGCTGGCCGGAGTTGACGCTGGGGCGGTACTGCGACGAGCCCGCCTTCTCGAGGCCGCCCGGGTTGAGGAATCCGGCCAGCGCGACGCGCGCGAGCACCGCCGACTCGCCGTTGGTGAAGGTCCCGATGAGGCTGCCGTCGTCGGACAGCGCGTAGGAGCTGAGCGACCCGGCCGGCTTGCCGTTCTGCCCCGTGATGGCGACCGTGCTGACGTCGGCGTAGCCGGTCACGGCCGACAGATCGACCGTGATGCCGCCGGAGACCAGTGAGGATGCCCCCGGCTGGCGCCCGTTGGTGAACGTGAGGGACGTCGTCCCGCCGGCGCCGTCGGCCACGTCCCAGCCGGTGGCCGTGCGCGTGAACGTCAGCCGCAGCATGGATGACTCGCCCTCGGCGTCGTAGACCTTCACATCGCGCACCAGCTGCTCGCCGACCGCGGTGCCCGAAGGCAGGTTCCCGGTGACGCGCGCCGTGGTCGTCGCCGTCGCCGGCACGGTGGCGCTGACGGGGAGGACGATGTCGCCCAGCCCCTGGCCCGGGGTGATGACGCCGTTCTGGGCGGTCCAGCCCTGCACCAGCGCACCGTCCGCGGTGACCAGGCGCCCGCTCGTGTCGAAGGAGAACCCGCCGTTGCGGGTGTAGAGGGTCTCGGCACCGGATCGCACGATGAAGAAGCCGTCGCCCGCGATCATGAGGTCGGTCGGGACGCCGGTGGACTGCGGGGCACCCTGCGCGAAGTTCGTGCTGACGCCGGCGACCTGCACGCCGAGTCCCACCTGGGCGGGGTTGGAGCCGCCGGTGTTCTGCTGCGGCAGCCGCGAGTTGCGGACGAGCTGCGACAGCGAGTCCTGGAACTGGGCCGCCGAGGCCTTGAAGCCGGTCGTGTTGACGTTGGCGATGTTGTTGCCGGTGACATCGAGCATCGTCTGGTGCGAGCGCAGGCCTGAGATGCCGGCGTACAGGGAACGGAGCATGATCGTGCCTTTCTGGAGGGGTCAGGAGGAGACGGAGAGGCCGGAGACGGCGTCGAGCGGGATGGAGGCGTCGCCGATCTTGACGATCGGGACGGCGCCGGTGAACGAGACGGAGGTGACGACCCCGGTGTGCGTCACGCCGTCGGGGTCGATGTACTGGGCTTCGCGTCCGATGAGCGCGGCGGCGGTCTGCCGCATGCTGAGCGCGAAGTTCTCCGTCGAGGTGGTGGCCAGGGCCGTGAGCTGCTCCATCGAGGCCAGCTGCGTGGTCTGGGCGAGCATCTCGTTGGTGTTCATCGGCGAGCTCGGGTCCTGGTTCGACAGCTGCGCGACGAGCAGCTTCAGGAACACCTCGGAATCCAGCGCGGTCTTGCGCTCGGTCGGGGTGGTGGTGCTGCCGGTCTGCAGTCCGGTGGCGGCGAGAGGAGCGACGGCGGTCATGATTCTCCTGGTTCAGGCGTAGACGTCGATGCCGTCGGCGGGCGGCGTCGTCGGCGGTTCGGGGAGGGGGACGGGCGCCGGCCGGGCGGTCGGATGCTGCCGGCCGTCGCTTCCGCGATCTGACGGCGTCGCATGGCCGCCGGGCGTCTGGGAGTGGGTGGAGCTCGAGGAGCCCGGCGCGGTGTCCTGGGTGGCGACGGCGAGCGACGCGTGCGGGGCGGCCGAGGCCAGATCGCGACGGAGATCGGCCAGGACCGCGCGCAGCGCCTCGCGCCCGATGTCGGACGGGGCGTGGAGCTCGATGTGGATCGACCCGGCGGCGATGCGGGCGCGCACCGTCACGGGGCCCAGGTTCTCGGGGGCGACCGTGAGGGTGATCCGGTGCTCGCCGTCCGTCGACCGCGCGAGCGCGACGACGGGATCGGACAGCTGCTGCCGCAGCGGCGGGGCCCCCGCGGGCGTTCCGCGTTCGGCCGGAGCGGCCGCCGCGACCGTGGCCGCCGAGACCGGCGTGAGGGGCGCCGGAGCGGCGAGGCCGGGCGGCGCGGACGTCGAGGGAGCGCCCGCGGGTGCGGCCGGAGGGCCGGCCGGGGGACCGTCGGATGCCGCGTCCCGCGTCGCGTCGCCGACCGCGTCCGGCGGGGAGACGGCGGGTGCCGTCGCTGCGGGCACGCCCGCGACGCCTGCCGCGCGAGGAGAGGGGACGGTGTCGACGGATGCCGCTGCCGCGGACCTCGCCGGCGTCGGCGCGTCCTGCCGTGCCACGGCGGCGGTGCTCGACGGGGCGGGCGGTGCGGCATCCGCCTTCGCCTCCGCTCCCGACGCGACAGCGGTGGCTGCCGGGTGCTCGGGGATCGCAGGCGCGCCGGCGGCGCCGAGGCGGGACGGCGTCACGGCGGCATCCGACGGTGCGGGTGCGGGAACGCCCGTCACGGCGGTCGCTTCCGTCGACTCCGTCGCCGGCGCGGTCGGCGTCGTCAGAGCCGCGGGCGGCGCCGCCATGGCGAGGGCCCCCGCCGCGGCGCTGTCGGGGAGCGGAGAGGGCGCGGCGCCGGGCAGCAGCGCGGCGGCCGCCGTCGTCGCATCCTCTTCGGGCACGGCGGCATCCGTCTTCGTGTCCTCCGGCTGGGGCGCGGCCACGCCGTCGGCCGAGGTCTGCACCTGCGTGACCGCGGCGGCGAACGCGAGCGCGGTCGCCGGCGATGCCGCCCGCCCGCGGGGCGCGTTGGCGGGGGCTGCCGGGTCGAGGCCTTCGACGATGCCCATGAGCGTCATGGTCGTCCCCCTTCTGCGGTGCGTGCGGCGATCTCGTCCAGCTCGGCCTGCTCCGCCTTCGCCTCCGTCGCGCGTTCGCGCACGGCGTGCGCCTCGGCGAGGCGTTCGATGCCGCGCATCTCCCGGCGGGCGTCCTCGTGGTCGCCGCGGGCATCGCTGAGGGCCGCCTGCTGCAGTTCGGCGATCGATCCGAGGTCGGCGAGCAGCGATCGGGCCGCCACACGCGCGGCGGCGAGTGCGGCGAGCGAGCGGACGTCGGCGGCATCCGACCCGCTCGCGGACAGCGCCGCGCGCAGATGCCGATCCCGCGCGGCCGTCTGATCCGCCTCGATGGCGGCCCGCGAGAGGCGCTGGGCCGCCGCCCGCTCCTGGATCGTGCGCACCCGCAGCAGGCCGGAGAGCGAGAAGCCGCGGGTCATATCGCACCTCCGAAGGCCGAGACGAGGTCGTCCAGGCGCCGCCACGACTCGTCGGCCGTGGCGGCCTCGTCCAGCGACTGGGTGAGGAACGCCGAGATCGCGTGCTCGTTCGCGATCGCCGCATCCACGCGGGCGTTGGCGCCGGCCTGGTAGGCCCCGATGTCGACGAGGTCGCGCGCGCCGTGCCGCGCGGCGAGCACGGCGCGCAGGCTCGAGGCCAGCCGGCGCTGCGGAGCGCTCGTGATCTTGCCGGCCACGCGCGACACCGACGCCAGCACGTCGATCGCGGGGTGGTGGCCCGAGTGGGCGAGCGTGCGGTCCAGGACGATGTGACCGTCCAGGATCGAGCGCACCGCGTCGGCGACGGGCTCGTTGTGGTCGTCGCCGTCGACGAGCACGGTGTAGATGCCGGTGACGGAGCCGCCGCGGTCGGTGCCGGCGCGTTCGAGGAGTCCGGCCAGGAGCGAGAACGTCGACGGCGGGTACCCCCGTGTCGCGGGGGGCTCTCCCGCCGACAGCCCGATCTCGCGCTGCGCCATCGCCACCCGGGTCAGCGAGTCCATCATCAGCACGGCATGGGATCCGGCGTCGCGGAACGCCTCCGCGATGCGGGTCGCCGTGAACGCCGCGCGCAGGCGCGCCATCGCGGGCTGGTCCGACGTCGACACGACGACGACCGAGCGCGCGAGCCCCTCGGGTCCGAGATCGTCCTCGATGAACTCGCGCACCTCACGCGCACGCTCGCCGACCAGCGCGATCACGCTGACCTCGGCCGCCGTCCCGCGCGCGACCATCGACAGCAGCGAGGACTTGCCCACGCCGGATCCGGCGAACAGGCCGACCCGCTGCCCGCGCCCGATGGGGACGAGCGTGTCGATCGTGCGGACGCCCGACGGCATCGGGACGGCGATGCGGTCGCGGCCCATGATCGGCGGCGGCTCGTGGTCGAGGGTGACGCGGGGCGCGTCGATAGGGCCCTTGCCGTCGATCGGCTCGCCGAGTCCGTCGAGCACGCGACCGAGCAGCGCCGGGCCCACCGGCACGCGCAGCCGCGCGCCGAGCGTGCGTGCCTCGCTTCCCACCGTGAGCCCCGGCGCGGGGGCCAGGGGCATGCACCGCAGCCCGTCGTGACCGGTCGCCACGACCTCCGCGCGGACGCCGTCGCCGATGACGACGATGTCGCCGACCGCGCTGGTGAGGCCGCGGATGCCGACACTGAGGCCCTGCACCTGCGAGACCCGCCCGACGCGCTCCGGCCGTGCGGCATCCCGTACCGCGGCCCACCGGGTCACGATCCGGCCTCCAGCGCACGTCGTGCCCGCTCGAGCGCGGCGCGGATGCGCGCATCGACGAGGCCGTCCTCGAGCGTCACGATCGCGTCGCCGCGCGAGAGGGACTCGTCGGCGGTGAAGGCCAGGTCGACCGGGCACGTGCCCGCGCCCTCGAGCACGCGCAGATCGTCGGGATGCAGGCGCACCTCCCGCACGTCCTCGCCGTCGGCCGCCGCCACCGCGCGGCGGAGTGCCGCGGACGCGGATGCCTCGCCCTCGGCCAGTTCCGCCGACAGGATCAGCTCCGCCAGTTCGACGGCGTGCGCGAAGACCTGGGTCTGCGTGGCCGCGGTCAGCGCCGCGGCCCGACGCTGCAGTGCGTCGGTCGCGGTGCGCAGCGCCCGGACGGCGGCCTCGACGGCCCGCGCCTGCTCGGCCTCGCGTGCCGCGCGGTCGGCGTCGGCCCGCGCCTGCGCCGCGGCGGCCGCCGCGGTGGCCACGCGGTACCCCTCGGCGTGACCGTCGGCGTACCCGCGCACCCTCTCGCGCTCCCGCTCGGCCTGCGCCGACGACGGCAGCAGGCGCGGAAAGCTCGCGGGTGCGAAGGCGTCAGTAGACATACTCGTCCTCGTCGGAGCGCTGCACGGTGATGTCGCCGGCCGCCTCGAGCGCGCGGATCGTCCGGACGATCTCGGCGCGCGCCTCCTCCACCTGCGACATGCGGGCGGGGCCGAGGGCCTGCGACTCCTCGTCGAGGTTCTCGCGGTTGCGCTCCGAGACGTTGCGGCGGATGACGTCGGCGATCGCCTGGTTCGCGCCCTTGAGTGCGAGCGCGAGGGAACGGATGTCGGTGCCCCGTAGCACCCGCTGGGCGTCACGGTCCTCGAGCTTGACGATGTCGTTGAACGTGAACATGCGCGAGCGGATGTCCTCCGCCAATGCGCTGTCGCGGGCCTCGATGCTCTCCAGGAGCGCCTTCTCGATCCCGGCGTCGGAGCGGTTGATGATCTCGACGAGCGGCTCGACGCCGCCGAGCGTCTCGGGCGCCTTGCGCGAGGCGAACACGCCGGTCCGCGCGCGCAGCGCGTCGGCGACGATCGAGATCGCCTCCTGGGTCGCCGTGCCCATCGTGGCGATCGCCTGCGCGACGTCGGTGCGAGCGGTGTCCGGCAGCTCGGCCAGGACCGCCGCCGCGTGATCGGGAGGGAGGTGGGCGAGCACCAGCGCGACGGTCTGCGGCAGCTCGCCGTCCAGGAGCGTCGCCAGCTGCTCGGGCTCGGCGTCGGCGAGGAACTCGAACGACGGGTTGGACCCGCTGCTGGCCCGTCCCAGCACGGCGGAGGCGCGCTCGGCACCGAGCGAGGCTTCGAGCAGTCCGGCGGCGACGTCGCGGCCGCCGCGTGCCGGAGGAAGCTGCCCGGCCACGATCCGCTGGAACGCGCCGAGCGCGCCGGCCGTGGTGGCGGCATCCAGCTCCTGCAGACCGATGATCTCGGCCGCGACGGCCTCGGCCTCGGCCTCGGAGAGGTGCCGCATCACCTCGACCGCCTGGGCGCGGTCGAGGTTCATCAGTACGACGGCGGCGGTCTGCCGGCTCGTCAGGACGTTCATACGCGCTGCCCTACGTCGATGAGCCCGCTCAGCAGCTCGGCGGTGCGCCGGGGATCGGCACGCGTGAGGGCGTCCAGCTCGGCCCGGCGGCGCTGCAGGCTGATCTGGGCGGGCTCGGGGTCGGGCTCGGGCTCCAGGCCAAGCGGCGCCGCAGGCTCCGGCTCGGGCGCGTCGATCGACAGCGGCACGGTCGGCGCCGCCGCGGTCAGCGCGGCCGTCTCGGCGGCGGCGGTGAGCGCCGACAGCGGCGGCGGACGCTCGCCGAACAGCCGGTCGAACTCCGCAGCCGGGCTCGAGCGCCGGCGCGCGCGGATGATGAGGGCGACGACGCCGACCATGAGCGGCACGGCGACCGCCGCCGCGATGACCGCGGCCCGCAGCAGCGCGCCCAGCCGGTCGGCATCCGCGGCATCCTTCGCCGCCTGCAGTGCCGCCTGGGCGGCCTCGGCATCCGTCGCCCCGAACTGGACGAGCTCGACGGCGACGACGTCGCCGCGGGTGTCGTCGATCCCGGCGGCCGCGTTGATGAGCTCCGTGAGCTTGCCGACGCCCACCGTGCTGCCGGCGTCGGCGTCCACGGCCACCGAGACCGACTGCCGGGTGAGCGAGCCCGCCGGGGTCGTCGTGGTCTCCACGGTCTTGTTCACGGGGTTGTTGCGCGTCTGCTCCGTGGACTCGTACGTCGACCCGTCCTCACCCTCAGGGACGGCGATGTTGTCGGGGCCGAGCACCCCGGCGTCGCCGCCGCTGCCGGTGCGGGTCTCGGTGCGGGTCTGCTCCGACACCGGCGGGGCGCCGTCGGACGGCGTGTAGGTCTCGTCGAGCCGCTCGCTGACAGAGCGGTCGATCTCGGCGACCACGGTGACCGTCGAGTTGCCGGTGCCGACCACGGAGTCGAGCATCTGCTGCACGCTGGTGGTGACGCGGGCCTCGTAATCGCTCGCCTGCCGATCGGCGCCGCCGGCGACGTCCATGCCGGCGGCCGAGAGCGTGTGCCCCGCCTGATCGACGACCGTGACGTCGGTCGGCTCCATGCCGCTGACCGACGCGGAGGTCAGGTGCACGATGGCCTCCACCTGCGTCGGCGACAGCGTCGTGCCGTTGCGGGTCTCGACGAACACCGACGCCGTGGGGGCGACCTTCTCGGCGACGAAGACGCTCTCCTCGGGGATCGCCAGCTGCACCGAGGCGGCGGTCACCCCCTCCAGCGAGGAGATCGTCGCCGCCAGCTCGCCCTCGATGGCGCGCTTGTACGTGACGGACTGCTGGAACTCGGATGTCGTCACGCCCATGTCGTCCAGGAGCGAGTAGCCATCGGAGCCTTCGCTGGGAAGACCGGATGCCGCCGCCGCGAGCCGCTGGTCGTACACCTGCTCTTCGGGCACCAGCACGGTCGCACCGCCGTCGGCGAGCTCGTACGGCACGGAGGCCGACCGCAGCTGCTCCACCACGGCGTTGGCGTCTGCGGCGCTGAGCCCGGAGAACAGCGGGGTGTAGGTGGGCCGGGACAGCCAGCTGGACAGCGCGATGATCCCGAGCACGACGCCGGCCACGCCGATGATGGCGATCGTGCGCTGGGCCAGGGAGAACCCCGCGATGACGTCCCTGACCCGCTGGAACGCCCGGGCGACCGGCTGCGGCATCAGGCCTGCATCCTCATGATCTCGTTGAAGGCGTCGACGCCCTTGTTGCGCACGGCGGCGACGAGTTCGAGGGTGACCGCCGCGCGCGTGGACGCGATCATCGCCGAGTGGATGTCGTTGAGGTCGCCGGTGACGGCGGCGACGCCGAGCGTCTCGGACTGCGACTGCACGGCGCGCAGGTCGTCGATCGCGCGGGCGATGCTGGTGGCGAACCCGGAGCCGTCGGATGCGGCCGCCGGCTGCGTGGGCGAGGTCTGTGCGAGGGCCGAGACGATCCCCTCGACGCGGGAGACGGCATCCATCAGCCGCGTCCGATCTGCAGCGCCGCCTCGTAGGCGTTGCGGGCGCGGTCGACGACGCCGGCGCTGGCCTGATAGCCGCGCTGGGCGAGGATGAGCTGGCTCATCTGCGAGCCGAAGTCGATGTCGGGCAGGCGCACATAGCCGTTCTCGTCGGCGAGCGGGTGGTCGGGCTGGTGCACGAGCCGGCCCTGCGCGTCGCCGAGCGCGGTGCCGGCGACGTACACGCCGGGCGAGTTCTGGCCGGTCTGCACGAGCACGTACCGCTCCCGGAACGCCTCGTCGCCCGGCGCCACCGCGGTGTTGATGTTGGCGATGTTGTCGCTGAGCGCGTCGAGCCACTTGCGGTGCACGGTCAGCCCGGTGCCGGCGATGCCGATGGCGTCGAAGGTCATGACGTGGTCCTCATCGCGGTGCGCACCGAGGAGAACGAGCCGTTCACGGCCTGCGATGCGAACTGGTACCGCAGCACGGTGTCGATGCTGGAGAGCGTCTCGGTGTCGAGGTTGACGTTGTTGCCGTCCAGGCGCGTCGGCTCGAGGGACTCCGCGACGCTCGGCGACACCCTGCCGTCGCCGGAGCGGACCGCGGCGGCCAGCGCCTCTTCGAAGGCGACGCGCTTGGCGTGATAGCCCGGGGTGTTGATGTTGGCGATGTTGTCGGCGATGGCCCGCTGGCGCAGTGAGAGGCCGTCGAGCGCGCTCGTCAGCGCGGAGATGCTCACAGAGTCGAACACGAACCCGTTTCCCGTCGATGGGCGGTGGCCGATCCCTGGCCGCTGCGTCGAGCGATCCCTGCTCGACATGCACTATCGGCGGTGCGTCCGGGTTCGTTAGGCGAGCTCACGCATCGACGTCGAGATACACCGGGGCGTCGGTTCTGGCCGCCGGCACCTGCCGGAGAGCGGTCAGCTGCTCCTGGACGCCGTCGAGCTCGTCCCGGATGCGGCGCATGCGCTCCTGCTGCCGGCGCAGCACGTCTTCCGCGCGTGCGGCGAGCTCCGCCGGCAGCGGTGCCGTGGGCAGCTGCCACGGGCCGAGGACCGGTTCCGTCCCGTCGAGGTCGCGCTCGAAGCGGTCCAGCAGCGCCGTCCACTCGGCCGTCGCGGCATCCGTCACGAGGTCGCTCCGGACAGGGTGTCGGCGGCCGCGTGCCACGCGTCCCGCAGCGGTGCCACGAGGTCGCGGCACGCGCGGGTGAGCTCGGCGTCGCGGCCGACGTTGGCGTCGATCAGCGTGCGGGAGAGGAACGCGTACAGCCCCCGCAGTCCCGCGCTGCCGTCCCACGTGTCCTTGAGGGACGACGACAGCTCGGCGACGATCGACTGGGCGTGCAGCAGCTGCGCGGATGCCTCCTGCCAGTCGCCCGCGCGCTGGGCGGCCTCGCCGCGCTCGATGTCCAGGAGCAGGCGGTCGTAGAGCATCGTGAGCAGGCGCTCGGGCGGCGCCGAGAGCACGGCATCGTCGCGGTAGCGCTGCTGCGCCCGCAGGGCGGCGCCGGTGCTCACGACTTCGATCCCGACCCGGAGCCGCGCAGGCTGTCCAGCTGCGAGGCGAGGTAGGACGACTGCGCCTGCATCTGCGACATCATCGTCTCCAGCCGCGCGTAGGTGCGCTCGAGCGTCGCCTTGCGCTGCTCGAGGCGGACGTCCCAGCGCACGATCTGGTCGCCGAGCGCTTTGACCTCGTCCTGCTGGCCGGTGATCCGGGCGGTGAGCAGGCCGTCGTATCGGTCGGAGTACGCCGTGGCCGTCTCCTCCACCCGCGCGGCGACGCCTGCCAGCATCGACGTCACCCGGTCGGGGTCGGCGGCCACGGCCTCGCCGAACTTCTTCTCGTCGAAGGCGAGGACGCCGTACCGGTCGATCGAGATGCCGATGCTCGACGGGGAGACCCCGCCGATGGGATGCTGCACCGCGTCGCCGAGCGCCTGGCGCAGGGCGCGCACGGTGCTGTCGCCGGTGAACACGCCGAGCTTCGTGGTGCCGCCGGCGTCGGTGGCGACCGTCGCGGTGGAGCCCTTCGCGATCCGCGCCAGGATCGATGCGATGCCGTCGATGAACTCGCCGGCCGCCTTGGTGCGTCCTTCGGTGTCGGCCCCGACGGTGATCTGCACCGGCGTCGCCGACGCCTTCGAGACGGAGACGTCCACCCCGGGGAACAGCCCCGTGAAGGTGTTCGTCGCCGAGGTCACGACCTGCTCCGCAGGTGTTCCGGCCCACAGCCGGACCTGCGCGTCCGTCCCGGTGGACGTGACGGCGGCGCCGGGCTGCGTCGACAGGTCGGTGGCGGTGCCGGCCTGGACGGCGGAGACGTCGCCGCGGTACACCCGGAAGGCGCCGGCCGCGCCGGTGTCGGTCGCCGTGAGCTGCAGCCGGTACTGCGCCACGCCCGCCACGGTCACCGGGACGGCCGTCGCGGTGATGCCGAGGTCGGCGTCGGTGAGGGCGCGTGCGACGTCGCGGGCGGATGCCGATGCCGCGGTGATCTGCACGCGTTCGCCCGCGGCGTTCTCGACCGTCAGCACGGGCGGATCGTCGGGCCACGACGTGAACGGCGCGGTGACGACCGCGTGGGCCTGCGCGAGGCGGTCGACGACGACCTCCGTCGACAGCGGCGCGGCACCCGTGCCGACCTTGACGGTGACGGCGTCGGAGGACGCTCGGCCGGTGAACAGCGCGACGGCGTCCGGCTTGGTGAACTTCCCGGCGCGGGTCGCGAGGTCCTGGATCGAGGTGTTGAGGGTCTGCAGCTGGCTGATGACGGTGTTCTTGTCGTCCATCTTGGCGCGCAGCAGCGACCGCGGAATGGCCTGCACATCCATGAGGGCCTTGATCATCTCGGTGGTCTTCAGACCGGAGACGAGACCGTCGATCGAGAATCCCATGGGCGCCTTTCCGGGTTCGAGGAGGGACGATCCGGGTGGGGAGCCGACGGCTCCCCACCCGGATCAGACGGGCTCAGCGCAGGAGCTGGAGCACGCCCTGGTTGGCCTGGTTGGCCTGGGCCAGCATGGCCGTGCCCGCCTGCGACAGGATGTTCGCCGACGTGAACTTGACCATCTCCGACGCCATGTCGGTGTCGCGGATGCGACTCTCGGCCGCCGCCAGGTTCTCCGCCGAGACGTTCAGGCTGTTGATGGTCGACTCGAAGCGGTTCTGGAGCGCACCGTAGCCGGCACGCGCCGTCGAGACCGACTTGATCTGAGTGTCGACCGCCGCGAGCGTGGTCAGCGCGTTGGCCGCCGTGTCGACCGTGAGCCCCTTGACGGTGGCGCCCAGGCCCGCGAAGTCGGTCAGCGCGATCGAGATCTGGTCCTCAGCCGCGACCGCGCCGGCACCGACCTGGAACGTCAGCGTGTTGCCGCCCGAGAGCAGCTTGATGCCGTTGAAGTTCGTGCTGGCCGCGACGCGCGTGAGCTCGTCGCCGAGGGCGTCGATCTCGGTCTTGATCGCGGCGCGCGAGTCGGCGTTGTTCGAGTCGCTGCCGGCCTGGACCGCGAGGTCGCGGACACGCTGCAGGATCGAGTGGACCTCGGTCAGGGCGCCTTCCGCGGTCTGGATGACCGAGATGCCGTCCTGGGCGTTGCGGGACGCGACGTTCAGGCCGTTGACCTGCGAGCGCAGGCCCTCGGAGATCGCCAGACCCGCGGCGTCATCCGCCGCACGGTTGATGCGCAGACCGCTCGAGAGCTTCTCGAGCGACTTCGACAGGTCGTTCTGCGTGTTCGAGAGGTTGCGGTAGGCGTTGAGCGCCGACACGTTGGTGTTGATCTGCATACCCATGGGTTCTCCTCCGTGACTGGGTCGAGCTGGAGCCCTTCCGTGGGCTCCGATGACACCTATCGGCGGAGTCGGGGGATGCGTTAGCCGCGCCGGCGAGGACGGCTAGGCGATCGCGGGCACGTGGTCGGGCACCGCATCGGTCCGCCCGGCGCGCAGCGCCTGCGCGATGCGCTCGAAGAAGGCTTCGCGGGCGCTTGGGGACACGCGGGAGGCGGGGGCGGGAGGCGTCGCCTCCCCGAAGTACAGCTCCAGGGCGTCGCGCAGCAGACGCACCGCCTCCGAGCGATGCTGCGACACCGCCGAGTGCGAGACCCCGAGCTCCTCGGCGATCTCCTTGACGGGCCTCTCGTCGAAGTACACCGCCTGGATGATCCGCCGCATGCGGTCGGGGAGGGCCACGATGGCGCACTCGAGCACCCGTCGGCGCTCGCGCAGCACGAGGGACTCCTCCGGCAGCAGCAGGTCGGCGGGCAGCTCGCTCGCGGTCGGCTCGTCCAGCGTCGTGACCGTGCGGTCGGCGTCGGCGAGGGCCTCGGCGACCGCGTCCTCGGCGATGCCCATGGCCGTGGCCAGCTCGGAGACGGTGGGCGTGCGGCCGAGTCCGGAGGTGAGCGTCTCGCGCACCGCCACGGTCTCCTTGATGCGCTTGCGGATGCCGCGGGACGCCCAGTCCATGGCGCGCATCTCGTCGGCGAACGCGCCGAGGATCCGCCGCCGGGCGTAGGCGCCGAAGGGCACGCCGAGCGTGGGGTCGAAGGCATCCGCCGCCATCACGAGCGCGAGGGCGCCGGCGGAGGCCAGCTCCTCCCGCGGGATGTGGGTCGCTCTGGCGTGGGTCTCGGAGGCGAGGTAGCCGACGAGGGGAAGGTTCTCTTCGATGAGTCGATTGCGCTCGGCGCTCGTCGGCATCTCGGAAACCTCTCTAAAGTCTGGACCGGACCGGACGACGGGCAGGAGGCGGGTTGTGGGCCTCCATCGATGCGACGAGCGTGTGGCTCACCGCAGTTTCTCATCAAACTCTCACATAACCCTCACACAATTCTCATGTAACCAGGTTCACGACGCGGCCGATAGTGTCTGCTGAACCGTCGGACGACGGACCACTCACTGGGCGAGATGGATCATTCATGGGATCAAACGAGCTTTCTATGCAGCTATGGCGCGAGCGCGAACTGCTGGAGATGCTGCTGTTCAAACTGGAGGAGGAACAGCTGCTCCTGGCGGCGGGCAGGTCGCGCTGGGTCCAGTTCGCCACGCGTGAGATCGAACAGGTGATCGAACGACTGCAGGTCTCGGGTATGGCGCGCGTCGTAGAGTCCGAGGCCGTCGCGGACGCCTGGGGAGCCCCCGAAGGGGCGACCCTTCGCGAGCTGATCGACCACGCGCCCGAAGGGCCGTGGCGAGACGTGTTCTCGGAGCATCTGCGCGCGCTCACGCAGCTCACGGCCGAGATCGGGCAGCTGCGCGACGCGAACGAGCAGCAGCTGCGGGTCGCGCTCCGGGCGACGCAGGAGACCGTCGCATCGCTCGGCATCGACACGGGCGCGTACACGAATCAGGGCGATCGGGCGCGAGACGACTCCGCCCGCATCGTCGACACGAACATGTGACCAGGAAGGCAGCATGTCGACATTCAGCGGGATCAGCACGGCCGCCTCGGCGCTGGCCGCCGCACGTCGGGGCATGGACGTCGTCGGGCAGAACATCGCGAACCAGAACACCGAGGGGTACACGCGCCAGCGCGTGACGACCCACGCGGTCGGACCGGTCGCGCAGCTCGGTCGCTTCAGCACCGGCGTCGCCGCCGGCAACGGCGTGGCCGTGACCGGCATCGCGCGCCTGGGCGACGCCGTGCTCGACGGACGAGTGCGCGAGACGGTCGCCGCGTCCGGATACTGGTCGACCCGGGCGCTGGCCGCCACCGCGGCCGAGAAGGCCCTGGCCGAGCCCACCGCCGACGGGCTGTCCGCTCGGCTGTCGAAGTTCTGGGCCGGGTGGCAGGATCTCGCGAACACGCCCGACTCGGGTGCGGCGCGCGCGGTCGTGCTCGAGTCCGGCAAGGAGCTCGCCCAGCACATCGCATCGGGTTATCGAGCGGTCGCCGGGCAGTGGACGGATGCGCGCGCCTCGGTCGATCGCACCGTGGAGCAGGTCAACGCCGCCGCCGATCAGATCGCCGCGCTCAACCGCGAGATCCGCGATGCGCTCGCCTCGGGCCGGTCCGCCAACGAGCTGATGGATCGACGTGGCGTGCTCGCGCAGGATGTCGCGCGCCTGTCCGGCGCCACCGCCGCGCTGGAGGCGGACGGCACGATGACCGTCCGGCTCGACGGCAACGCCCTCGTCGCCGGTGTCGATGCTCGCCGGCTCGTGGCGGCAGGGCCGACCTCGATCGAGGCGGCCGGCCGGGTCGCGATCTCGTGGGCGGACGCACCGGGCGTCGACGTCCCCGTGACGGCGGGCGAGCTGGGAGGCATGCTCTCCGTGCTCGCTCCGGCCGACGACGGCGGGATGCTCGCCGGGCTCGCCCGGACCTACGACTCCCTCGCGACGGCGATCGCAGGCAAGGTCAACGCGCAGCATCGGGCGGGCGCGACGGCCTCCGGTCTGCCCGGCGGCGACTTCTTCGCGCTCGATCCGGCGGGACCGGCGGCGCTCGGCCTGAGCGTGGCCATCGGCTCCGCGGCCGACCTGGCGCTGGCGGCGCCCGGTGCCGGGGCCAACGACGGGACCAACGCCGACGCCCTCTCGCAGCTCGGACGCGGCCCCGGGTCGCCGGACGCACTGTGGACCGATCGCGTGATGAGCTTCGGCGTCGCCACGGCAGGAGACGTGCAGCGCGCTCGGCTGTCCGAGAAGACGACGGCCACGGCGATCGCCGCGCAGCAGTCGGTCGCCGCCGTCGACGGCGACGAGGAGACGATCAGCCTGATGACGTACCAGACCGCGTACCAGGCCGCGGCCCGCGTGCTGACGGCCGTGGACGAGGCGCTGGACGTCGTGATCAACCGCATGGGCGTGGTCGGCCGATGAACGGAGGAGCATCATGATCTCGCGTGTGACAGCCCCCGGGATGACCCAGGCGGCGATGCGCCACCTGCAGGCCAACCTGTCCGAGCTCGCGCGGCTCCAGGAGCAGGCGACCTCGCAACGGGCGTTCTCCGTGCCGTCGGAGGACCCGGCCGCCGCAGCGACCGCCCTGGGCCTGCACGCCGAGCAGCGCCGCGTCGAACAGTACAGGCGCAACATCGACGACGGCCTGGCCTGGGTCACCACCATCGACAGCGCCATCACGGCATCGACGTCCCTGTTGGGGCGCGCCCGCGACCTGACGCTGCAGGGCTCCAACGACGGCGCGCTGGACGCGACCGCGAAGGAGGCCATCGCCGTCGAGCTCGAGGGCATCCGCGCCGAGCTGTTCGCCAAGGCGAACACGAGCCTGCTCGGGCGCACCGTCTTCGCCGGCACGTCGGATGCCGGTGCCGCCTTCGCGGCGGACTACAGCTTCAACGGCGCCACCGGTTCGGAGGTCGTACGGCGGCTGTCCGACAGCGCGACCGTGCGCGTCGACATGAACGGCGCGGAGGTGTTCGGTGAGGGCGCGGCATCCGTGTTCGCCCTCCTCGACAACGTCGTCGCCGATCTGCGTTCCGGGGTGAACACGGGGGCGCGACTGGGTGAGATCGACCAGAGGCTCACCACTATGCTCAGTGCGCAGGGCGCCGTGGGGGCGCGACAATCTCAGATCGAACGAGCGAGGGGGGCTCAGTTGGCGGATTCGGTATCACTCGAAGCGCGCCGCGCGGGGGTGGAGGACGTCGACTCGGTCGAGGTCCTGGTGCGGCTGCAGGCGCAGGAACTCGTGTACCGCTCGGCACTGGCGGTGACGGGGCGCGTGCTCCAGCCGTCGCTGCTGGAGTACCTGCGATGACGGCGCGGCTGACGTTCATCGCGCCGCCGCCCGGGCTCGCGCCGCACACGGAGTTCGCCCTCGACCCGGTCGACGGCGCCGAAGGGCTGTTCACCATGCGGGCCGTGGATGCGGGCGATCCGAGGCTGTACCTGGTCGATCCGGGCACCGTGGTGGACGGTTACGCACCGATCCTCTCCGACGCGCAGACCGCCGGGCTCGGGCTGACCACGCCCGACGAGGCCATGCTGCTGGCCGTCGCCCGGCCGACCGGCGCAGGCGTGACCGTCAATCTCCTGGCGCCCGTCGTGATCAACCGCACGACCGGGGCCGCGTCGCAGGTCATCCTCGAGGACCAGGACTACCCGCTGCGCGCCCCGCTGGGGTGACGGCGGTCCTCTCCCGGGCGATCACCGCCGCGCGCCGACTACCCTGGAAGGCGTGATCCTCGGCATCGACACGTCCCTCGGCTCCGCGGTCGCCGTGGTCGAACCCGACGGCGTCGTGCGCTCGCAGGTGCACAGCTCCGACCCGCGCGGCCACGCCGAGGTGATCGGCACGCTGATCGAGCAGGCGCTGGCGGAGGCATCCGTCACCCCCGCCGCGATCACGCATGTCGCCGCAGGCATGGGTCCCGGGCCGTTCACCGGCCTGCGCGTGGGGATCGCCGCCGCGCGCACGTTCGCGCTGGGTTGCGGGGTGCCGGTCGTGCCGGTGGTCAGCCACGATGCGGCCGCCCTCGAGCTCCTGATCCACGACGCCCTCACCGGCGGCTACGAGGATGCCGCCGACCTCGCGTTCGCGGTCGTCACCGACGCCCGCCGGCGCGAGTTCGCGTACACGCTGTACCGCGGGCTCGACGACGACGGTCTGCCGCGGCGCCTCGCCGACCCCGCGTTGACGCCACGCGACGAGCTGGACGCTCGCCTGGCGCAGGCCGGAGCGATGCGTCGCGACGCGGAGCGCATCCCCGCCGGGATGCTCGCGCTCGCCGCCGCCCGTGCGCTCGCCGCCGGACGCACGATCGGACCGGCCGACGCACTGTACCTGCGCTCGCCCGACGTGACGCTGCCGCACGCGCCGAAGCGGGTGGTCGCGTGACCCTCCGCCGCGCGACCGGCGACGACCTCGCCGCCATCATGACGCTCGAGCGCGCCTCGTTCCCGACCGACGCGTGGTCCGAGGCGATGATGCGCGAAGAGCTCGCCTCGCCGCACGGCTGGTACGTCGTCGACGACGAGGCCGGGCGCCTCGTCGGGTACGCAGGGCTGCGCGCGGTCGGCGGAGCGCGGGATGCCGACATCCAGACCATCACGATCGCCGAGGCGGCGCGGGGCCGCGGTCGGGGGCGCGCGCTGCTGCGGGCGCTGCTCGCGGAGGCCCACCGGCGCGGCGTCTCGGACGTGTTCCTCGAGGTGCGGGCCGACAACCCCGTCGCGCAGGCGCTCTACGTCTCGGAGGGGTTCCACGAGATCGGCCGCAAGCCGCGCTACTACCAGCCCGACGACGTCGACGCCGTGGTGATGAAGCTCGACCTGCGCGGCTGGAACGGCCGCGACGGCGACGGAGGGGTGTGCACGTGAACCGGGTCGAACCGCTGGTGCTCGGCATCGAGACGAGCTGCGACGAGACCGGCATCGGCATCGTCCGCGGCCGTACGCTGCTGTCGAACACGATCGCGAGCTCGATGGACGAGCACGCCCGCTACGGCGGGGTCGTGCCCGAGGTCGCCGCCCGCGCGCACCTGGAGGCGCTGCAGCCGTCGATCGAGGCGGCGCTCGCCGAATCGGGGGTCGCGCTCGCCGACCTCGACGCCGTCGCCGTGACGAGCGGTCCGGGGCTCGCCGGTGCCCTCATGGTCGGCGTCGGCGCGGCCAAGGCGCTCTCGGTGTCGCTCGAGAAGCCGCTGTACGCCGTCAACCATCTCGTCGGGCACATCGCCGCAGACATCCTCGACGCGGACGCCCCGCCGCTGGAGTACCCGACGGTGGCGCTGCTGGTGAGCGGCGGTCACACCTCGCTCCTGCTGGTGCGCGACCTCACCACCGACGTCGAGCTGCTGGGCGAGACGATGGACGACGCCGCGGGGGAGGCCTTCGACAAGGTCGCCCGCCTGCTCGGTCTGCCGTACCCGGGCGGTCCCGAGATCGACCGGGCCGCGGCATCCGGAGATCCGAAGGCGATCCCCTTCCCGCGGGGACTCTCTCGCGCCTCCGACATGGCGGACCATCGCTACGACTTCTCGTTCTCGGGGCTCAAGACGGCCGTCGCCCGCTGGGTCGAGCAGCGCCGCGCCGCGGGCGAGGAGGTGCCCGTCGCCGACGTCGCCGCGAGCTTCCGCGAGTCCGTGGTCGACGTGCTCGTCACCAAGGCCCTCGCGGCATGCCGCGACCACGGCGTGCCGCGTCTGCTGCTCGGCGGTGGCGTCATCGCCAATCGGCGACTGCGCGACGTCGCCCTCGAACGCGCGGCCGCGGAGGGCGTCACCGTCCGCATCCCGCCGCTGTCCCTGTGCACCGACAACGGCGCGATGATCGCGGCGCTCACCTCCGAGCTCATCATGTCGGGGCGTGCCCCCTCGACGCTCGGCTTCGGAGCGGATTCGACGCTGCCGGTCACCGAGATCCAGGTGGCGGAGTCGGCATGACCGGCGAACGGATGCCGTCCCCCGACGACGCGGCCACGCCCACGGCGGGCGCGGGCGCCGGGCGGGCCGAGCCCCCGGCATCCGATCCCGCGCCGGAAACCGAGACGGCGGCCGCGGGACCGACGGTCGCTCCGGTGTCTCCGGACGTCGACCTCGCGCAGGACGCGTCGCCGCTGCCCGGTGTGCACCGGGGCGGGTTCCTGCGCCTGCCGACGGCGCCCGTCGCGGTGACGACGGAATCGGCCCCCGCCGAGCCGGGCGGCGAGTTCACCCCCGACGCGACGTCGTGGCCCGCATCGGAGTCGTCCTCGATCCTGCGCGGCTTCGCCGGGTGGGCCCTGGGGTTCGCGATCGTCGGGCTGGTGGCGTCGCTGTTCGTCGGCTGGGGGTTCCCGCTCGGCGTCGTGGCCGTCGTGCTCGCGATCGTCGCGCTGCGCCGGCCGCTGGAGAGCCGTGCCGTCGCGATGTGGGCGATCTGCCTGGGGGCCGCGTCGATCCTCTACAGCGCGGGCTGGCTGCTGTACGCCGCGCTGCGCGCGAACCTCATCGGCTGAGCGCCCGCGGAGCCACCGCGCTCAGACGCGGTCTGCGAGGATCGCCAGGCGCCGCGCGCCGACCCGGGTGAGGATGAGCGTCGCCGACTGCGAGCCGCGCAGCTTGAGCCGGGTGCGCAGCGCCGCAGGATCGACATCCACTCCGCGCTTCTTGATCTCGACGCGTCCGATGTCGCGCGCGCGCAGCGCCTTCGCCAGCGCCTTCTCGTCGGCGGGCAGCACCTCGCGCACGCGGAAGGTCGCCACGAACGGCGAGGTCAGCGCGGCGTCGGAGGTGAGGTAGGCGATGTGCTCGTCGAGCATCCCGGCCTCCAGGGAGCGGGCGACCTCGCCGATCAGGCGAGCGCGGATGACGGCGCCGTCGGGTTCGTGCAGGAAGGCGCCGAGCTCGCGGACAGGTTCGTCCGCGGCATCCGTGTCCGCTGTCAGCTCGTGGGCGCTGTCGCCGCGGATGACGAGGGCGGCGCGGCGCACCCCCTCGCGCGCGAGTGCTCCCGACCACAGCACGAGCTCGACCGTCGAGCCGTCGGCGCTCACCCACTGCGCCTCGACATCGCCGGGGATGAGCTCGCGGTCCAGGCCCGGGCCGAGCTTGACGCCGACCGGCCGGCGGCGCGCGAGATCGAAGACCCAGTCCAGCGACGGCGACCAGTCCTCGGGGCGCGTGCGTGCGGTCTCGCTGTGGCCGGCGGTGCGACGGGCGGGGTCCAGCCACACCGCGTCGATGCCGTCGAGGTCCGCGTCTTCGGCGGTGCCGTGGCGCACCTCGACGTCGTCGCCGAAGGGGGCGAGGTTGTAGGCGGCGATCGCCGCGGTCACCTCGTCGGCGTCCACCGCCGCGACCCGCAGGCCCAGCGCCGCCAGGCCCAGGGCGTCGCCGCCGATGCCGCAGCCGAGGTCCGCGACACGGGTGAACCCGGCGTCGCGGAACCGCGCCGCATGCCGTGCGGCGATCGGCAGCCGTGTGGCCTGCTCGAGACCGGCCCGCGTGAACAGCATCCGCTCGGCCAGATCGCCGAACTTCGTCCGCGCCCGGGTGCGCAGTCGCGCCTGCCCGACGACCGCCGACACCAGATCGGGGGAGTGACCGTCACGTCGCAGCCGTGTCACCGCACGCGCCACATCGTCGGAGGAGTCCATCGCCGGCATCGCGTCGAGCAGGCGCAGCCCCTCGGCGGTCAGCAGCGCCTCGAGTTCGCGAAGTTCCACCTGCTGAGCCTACGGCCACGGCCCCCAGGGATCCCCGGCACCCCCTACCGGAACCCCTTGTCCCCCGACGGAGAGTGCGGGATCACTCCCGATGCCGTGGCGCGCGCTCGACAGCACACTCGGATCAAGAGCCGACTGGCACCTGTCAAGAAGGAAGAACATCATGGCCGACGACAACACCAACCTGCTGGGTCTTCAGACCAATCTCGACGTCGCGGACTCGTTCAACGACAACTCGGACAACTCCGACAACTCGGACAACTCCGACAACTCGGACAACTCCGACAACTCGACCGACAACTCGACCGACACCGACGACTCGTTCAACGACAACTCGGACAACTCGACCGAGACGGACGTCGACGTCGACGTCGACGACTCGTTCAACGACAACTCCGACAACTCGACCGAGACCGACGTGGATCTCGACCTCGACGTCGACGACTCGTTCAACGACAACTCCGACAACTCGACCGACAACTCGACCGACGACTCGTACAACGACAACTCCACCGACGTGGACGTCGCCATCACGGACTCGTTCAACGAGCAGACCCTGAACGACCACTCCATCACCACGGGCGTACGTCAGTACTCGACGGGCTTCCGTGACCTCAACCTCGGGGGCGGCGCCGGCGGTGCGGGTCTCGCGGCGGGTGCAGGTGGGCTGACGATCGACAACCGGTCGGCGATCTTCGACCAGTCGGTCAACCAGAACATCTGGGCGAACGGCTCGGTCTCGCAGATCTTCGGCCAGCAGGGCGGGATGGCCTCCGGTGACGGCGCGGTCGCCGCCGGTGACGACGCGGACGTCGACGCCTCCACCAACTGGGACATCGACGTCGACATCGACGACTCCTTCAACCCGGTCGACGTGGCCATCTCGGACGCGTTCAACGACAGCTCGGACAACTCCGACAACTCCGACAACTCGGACAACTCGGACAACTCCGACAACTCGACGAACTGGGATGTCGACCTGGACGACTCGTTCAACGACAACTCCGACAACTCCACCGACGTGGATGTCGACCTGGACGACTCGTTCAACGAGGACAGCTCGACGAACACCGACGTGGACGTCGACGACTCGTTCCAGGACAACTCGCTCGACGCGGATCTGGCCGACTCGTTCAACGAGTACGACACCGACGTCGATGTCGACCTCGAGAACAACGGCATCGTGAACAGCCCCGACGCCGAACAGAACGAGTTCGATTTCTGACGGACGCAACGCACCCGATCGCCACTGAGCGATCGGGTGCGCCAGCACCGCTCGCTGCGACGGGGGGACTGGGGGAGCGCGCCCGGCCACTTCGGCGGCCGGGCGCACGCGCTCACCGTCGCGAGCCGCGCACCCGCTTCCGGCGCCGCGGCCGGAGAGGGATACTGAGGAACGAACGCCGGAGACACGACCGGCGAAGGAGGCGAGCGCAATGGCGGATCGCGCCGACTGGGAGGACGTCGACGGCATGTCCGCCGACGCCAGTGCGCACGTGGCCGCCGACATCGACGACTCCGCCGTCGATTGGGCTCCGCAGGAGGACGTCGTCGACGACGACCCCTTCGCGAACGCGTTCACGGACGAGATCGTGAACGTCACGGCATCCGACTGGGATGTCGACGCCGACGCGCTGTGGGGTGCGGACGCCTCGCCGGACGTCGGATTCGACCCCGGTCCGGGCGCGTACGACTTCCCGGTGTGACGACCGGCATCGCAGTCATCCGAGGCGTGAGGGAACCGATCCGTTGGCCGACGAGCATCAGACCGCATCTGCGCACGCCGGCGTGAGCTCTGACGGCGCCGCCCCCGGAGGACGCGATGTCGCCCTCTTCGACCTGGTGGACAAGGTCGGCCGGGCGGCAGCGCAGGCGGGGCGGCGCGATCTCGTGAGACGGCTCGTGAACACGCGCGACCGACTGCGCGACCCGCACGTCCGCGTGATCGTCGTCGGGGAGTTCAAGCAGGGCAAGAGCAAGCTGGTCAACGCGCTGGTCAACGCCCCCGCGTGCCCCGTCGACGACGACATCGCGACGACCGTTCCGACGACGGTCGGCTACGCGGCCGAGCCGTCGGCGACGGTGCTCGTCCAGCCCGAGGGCGAGACGCGCGGGGAACCCCGTCGCGAGAGCATCCCGCTGACGGAGCTGGCCGAGTACGTGTCTGCCAAGGGCAATCCCGACAACGTGCGCCGCATCGTGTCGGCCGAGGTACTGCTCCCGCGCGAGATCCTCCGCGGCGGACTGCGGCTGGTCGACTCGCCGGGAGTCGGCGGGCTGGACTCGCGCAGCGCACTGCTCACCCTGTCGGCGCTGTCCAGCGCCCATGCGGTGATCCTGGTCTCCGATGCGTCGCAGGAGTACACCGAGCCCGAGATGCAGTTCCTGCGCCACGCCATGCGGGTGTCGCCCAACGTCGCGGCGGTGCTCGCCAAGACCGACCTCTACCCGCAGTGGCGGGAGATCGAGCACATCGACCGTGGGCACCTCACCCACATCGGCGACATCCCGATCTTCGCCGTGTCCAGTGACCTGCGCCTGCTCGCTGCGCAGCAACAGGATGCCGACCTGAACGACGAATCGGGCTTCCCGGCGCTCGTGACGCATCTGCGTCAGGACATCCTCGAACGTGCGGAGCTGATCCACGAGCGCAGCGCCGTGCACGACCTCGCCTCCGTCGTGGATCAGCTGACGATGGCTCTTCGCTCGGAGCTGACCGCCCTCGTCGACCCGGAGGTGACGCCTCAGCTCCTCTTCCAGTTGGAGGAGGCGAAGACGCGTGCCGATGAGTTCCGGAGCCGTTCGGCACGGTGGCAGGTGACGCTCACCGATGGCGTCGCCGATCTGATCGCCGACATGGAGCACGACCTCCGCGATCGGCTGCGCAAGGTGCAGCGCGAGGCCGAGGCATCCATCGACGACGGCGACCCGGGCCCGATCTGGGACGAGATCACGGAGTGGCTCGATCAACGGATCTCGGCAGCGGTGTCGGAGACGTTCGTATGGACCGACGAGCGCGCACGGTGGCTGTCGGAGCAGGTGGCGGAGCTGTTCCTCGAGGGTGAGGAGAGCATTCCCGCGATCGACGTGGCCGACGCCGCCGGCGTGCTCGATCCCGTCGATGCGATCGGCGCCCTCGACGAGGGTCGCATGAGCGCGGCCGAGAAGATCTTCATCGGCGTGCGCGGGTCGTACGGCGGTGTGCTCATGGTCGGGCTGGCGACCGGACTCATCGGGCTTCCGCTCATCAACCCGCTGTCGTTGCTGGCCGGCGTGATCGTCGGCAGGCGCGCATTCCGCGAGGACATGGGCGCCCGGCTCGCCCGACGACAGGCGGAGGCGAAGAACATCGTGCGCAAGCACATCGATGAGGTGGTCTTCCAGGCGGGCAAGCAGCTGAAGGATCGGCTGCGGATGGTCCAGCGCGGCGCCCGCGACCACTTCGGCGCGATGGCGGACGAGCTGCACCGGTCGTTCACCGAGGCGGTGACGGCTGCGAAGCAGGCGGCGGGAGTCGAGAGCGGCAAGCGCGAAGAGCGGGTCAAGCAGCTGCGCATGCAGCTGCGGCAGCTCGACGGGCTTCGCGCAGAGGTCGCACCATCGCCGATGCCGCTGCCCGTGACAGCGGCGCGGACGCGAGCGGTGACCCGATGAGGGGTCCGGAACGATGAGGGAGCCGGCCCTGGCCGACGCGCGACACGTGGCGCAGCGGGCCCTCGAGCTCTACGCGGACGACCCGGAGGCGACCTCGGTGATCGCGGGTTTCGACCGGCGCCTCCAGGGGCCGCTGCGCATCGCGCTGGCGGGAATGGTCAAGGCGGGCAAATCGACCCTGCTCAACGCGCTGCTCGGAGAGGTGCTCGCCGCGACGGATGCCGGCGAGTGCACCCGCGTCGTGACCTGGTATCGACGGGCAGACACGCCGACCGTCACGCTGCATCCTCGCGAGGGGGAGCCGCGGCGTCTCCGTTTCCAGCGGGAGGGAGGGCGGATGACGCTCGACCTGGGCGCCACCACCGCTGACGAAGTGGACTGGATCGACGTGGGGTGGCCGTCCGAGAGCCTGCGCTCGGTGATCCTCATCGACACACCGGGCATCGCGTCGCTGTCGACCGACGTGTCCGCCCGTGCGCACGGATTCCTGACGCAGCGCCGCAGCGCCTCCGCCGCAGACGCGGTCATCTACCTCATGCGCCATCTTCACTCGTCCGACCGCGGGTTCCTCGAAGCCTTCCGCGACGTGTCGATGGGCGGCTCGCTCACCGTCAACGCGGTGGTCGTGCTTTCGCGTGCGGACGAGGTGGGTTCGGCGCGCATCGACTCGCTGGTGTCGGCGGGTCAGGTGGCGCGCCGCTACGCGGACGACACCGAGCTGCGCGCGCTCGCGTTGGACGTCGTTCCGGTGGCAGGGCTCCTCGCGGAGACGGCGCGCACCCTCCGCGAAGACGAGTTCCGTGCGCTGTCCGGCATCGCGCTGCTCGAGCGCGACACCCGGGAGCGTCTCCTCGTCTCGGCCGATCGCTTCGCGTCGCTCGAGGGGGTCACGCCGCTGTCCGAGTCGAAGCGGCGGGATCTGCTGGCGAGGTTCGGGCTGTTCGGCATCCGCCTGTCGGCCGCGTTGATCCGAGGAGGCGCGTCGACGTCGACCGCGCTCGCCGACGGGCTCGTGCAGCAGAGCGGGCTCACGACGCTGCAGGCGTTGATGCGAGATCACTTCCGTTCCCGAGCCGACACGCTGAAGGTGTACGGCGTGCTCCCCGGACTCGATGAGGTGCTGCGCGAGCGCCCGCGACCGGGATCGGACGTCCTTCTCGCCGAGATCGAACGCATCTTCGCCACGACCCACTCGCTGCGCGAGCTGGCGGTGCTCTCACGCACACGCGCCGGAGGATACCCGCTGCCGCCCGGGCTCATGGCTGAGGCGGAGCGGATCGTCGGCGGCGCGGGCGGCGACGACGCCGTGCGCGTCGGCCTCGATGCGACCGCGGGCCACGCGGCGGTGCGAGGCCGCGCCGAGGAGCTGCTCGCGCGATGGCGCGCGGTGGCGGAGTCCCCGCTCACGGAGCGCGCTGCGGTCGGCCTGTGCCACGTCGTCATCCGCAGCCTCGAGCAGGTCGCAGCGGGCGCCGGCGCCGGATCATCCCCCGCCGCGGACCTCACCTGGCTGCTGACGGACGACGTCGTGCTTCCGCGCTGACCAGGCCAGCGCCTTCGGCATCACGCTCGCGAGCAGCGCAAGGAGCACGAGTGCGCACTGCGCGGCCAGGATCAGCCGCAGCGGTGCGGCACGCTCGCCGGTCAGCACGATGTCCAGCGCCAGCCCGATCGTGACGACCTGGACCACCCACGTCAGCAGCTGCCACCACCGCATCTGCGGCCGGCGTGCCATGAAGGACACCAGCAGCGTGATCTGGACCAGCAGGACGCCCACCAGCACGCCGAACACGGACCAGAAGACGATGTCTGCGGCGGTCGCGTACGTCTGTTCGCTGCGTGTCGCATCGACGGTCCTGACCGCGTCCGAGATCAGCGGAAGCTGCTCCTTGCGGATGATGAACAGGTAGACGATGGCGAAGCCGCCGCCGATGAAACTGAGGATCCAGAACAGCTCCGCGACGCGGATCGAGAACGGCGGGGTCAGTTTGGCCAGCACCGGCGCGGTGTTGGGATTGGCGAGCGTGGGCCGCGCCGGCGGCGTCTTCGGCGGCTCGCCGCCGGTGCCCGCCCGTGGTTCGGAGGCGGGCCGTCCGGCCGGCGGCTTCGGATCGGTCACCGGTGTGTCTACTGGTCCTCGAGGTCGTCCGGATAGACGACCTCCTCGACCTCGACGGAGTCGACCGGTTCGCTCCACACCGCGTCATCGACCTCTGCGGGCGGTGCCTCGTACGCGACCGGCGGCGCGGCTGACGCGGCGGCGTCATCGACGACGGCGGTCGCCTCCGGCGGGACGCCGGCATCCTGGGCGGTGGTCAGCTGATCGATCGGCGGTGCGTCCTGTGCGTCGGGGGCCGGAGGAACGGTGTCCTCCTGGTCGGCCACGTCGGCGAGCCCGGTGCCGAGCTCTTCGAGTCCTGCGGCGGCATCGTCCGGGATCCCCGGCAGGTCGGCGAGAGTCGGCTCCTCGTCGGTCTCGTCGCCCGGGTTCGGCCCGACGGTGAAGTCGTCGCCGGCGGCCATCGACCCGTCACCGGCTGCGACGCCTGCGGTCTGGTCGAAGACCTGGGTCACGTCGCCGCCTTCGGTCCAGATGTTCTGGTTGACGGACTGGTCGACGATGGTCGAGCGACTGTCGATCGTCGTCCAGTTGTTCGTGATCCGCGTGATCTCGTTGAGCACGTCGTTGGTGGTGTGCGACGGCGACGCGGGTGTGCTGCGGGGCACGACATCGGGGCGGTCGTAGATGATGGGGGCCACCGCGCGCACATCGTCCGCGCAGATGCTCCCCACCTTGTGCTTCGCGAGGGCCGCTTCGGGGTCCTTCTCGAGTTCGGCGAGCGCTGCAGGATCCCGCAGCAGGCTCAGGATGAACTCGATGATCGAGTTGGCGACGGTCACCAAGGGCGTGGTCATGTGACGACACCTCCGCACTGCATGTCGATGGCTGTTTCAGGGTAGGTCGCGATGTCTGCGACGGCATCGGGGTTTCGTCCGATGAAGTGGGGGTCTCGATGCGGGGTCATCCCCTCGGCCCCCCTGGTTCGGTGTCGAGCTGCATGGAGGCGACGCCGTCGAGCGCGATCCGCAGCTTCGACAGGAGGTCGGAACGCGACGTCGCGTTGAGGCGGCGTCGGATGTGCGCGATGTGGTGCTCCGCGGTGCGCGGTGAGATGAAGATCGCGGCGCCGATCTCGACGTAGGTCTTGCCCTGCAGCACGAGCTCCGCGACCTCGCGTTCGCGTTCGCTCAGGGAGCCGTCGCCCGCGTCGGCGAGGGGAGTGGGCTGTCCCTCGTCGTCGAGGTGCGAGGGCTCCCGCGGGTGCAGTTCCCGCGCGCAGGCGAGGAGGCGTGCCATCACCTTGCGGTCGTCGGAGCGGCTCGCACCGTGTCCCGCAAGACGAGCGCCGTCCCACGCCAGCCCGACGACCGCGAGGCCGCGGGCGGCGCCCTCGACCGCGTCGGCGTCGACGACGCCTGCCAGGACCGACGTCCAGACCTTCCCGGCGTGCGCCATGCGTGCGGCGAGTCGGTTGTGCGGTGCGGCGCCGACGAGCGCGCGCGCGTGCGGGGCCAAGGCGTCGGGCTGATTGAGGAGGATGCCGCGCTGGATGCCCGCCCAGTGCAGCGGTGCCGACCAGATCGGCGGACTGCCGAGCGCGGCGACGATCTGGAGCGCCCGATCGAATGCGGGCTGCACCGACACCGCGTCGCCGAGCCGGGCGGCCGCGATGACCAGCTCGCTCAGCGCGAGCAGGGAGAAGAGGTCGGGTTCGGTGCGGGACACCCGTGCCTGCGAGGCGTCCCATTCGGCGGCGAGCGCCGCAGCGTCGTCGTAACGTCGCGCCAGCCCGATCGTGATCGTCGCGGCCAGGGCATCGTCCCGTGGCGTCAGCGGCCGTGTCGCCGACGCGCGTGCGAGCGCTGCGCGGGCGTCTGCGGGGCGTTCCCGTTGCAGCGCGACCCAGGATGACCACAGCTCGAGCCGCGCACATCGGCTGGCGCCTCCCTGCCCGCCGTGCAGCGCATCCTCGACGATCGTCTGTGCGCTCTTGGGGTCGCCTACCCCGATCGCGGCCGTCGCGGCGATCACGGCCGGCAGTTCGACGTACGGAGACGCATCGGCGGATGCCGTGTAGAGCTCCGAGGCGCGCTGGAGCGCAGCGACCCCGGCGTCGGGGTCATCCCCGAGCGTCGCGGTCAGACCGCTGTCGAGGAGTTCGTTCGCGACTCCCAGCGCCGAGGGCGGTCGGCGGCTGCCGGGTGCCTTCGTGGCGGGGCTCCCGGATTCGTCCGCACGGCCGGCGGCGACGGCCGCGATCCGCATGCGGACCGCGGCCCCCATATCGTCGGGCTGACGGGACCGGTACGTGTCGTCGGCGAGCGACATGAGGCCGCGCTCCGCCCAGACCGCGGCGGCGAGATCTGCCTCGATCCCTGGCGTGCCGGGGCGCTCCTGCAGCTCATCGAGCAGCACCCCTGCATCGTCGAGGCGGCCGCTCGCCCACGCGCTCAGAGCGCGGTCCAGCGCCAGGGGATCCGGGTCCGCACCGCAGGAGATCGCACGTTCGAAAAGGGCGCTCGCGAGCTCCGGGTCGTGGCGGATCTCGGCCCGGGCGCGCGCGACGAGTACGTCGGCGGCGGACGCATCGTGCAGGCCGTCCAAGGTGGCGACGAGCGGATCGTCGCGGAGCGCCGCGCGCGGGGCGTGCTCGATCACGTCGACGATGCGTGCGAACGGAGTCGTGGCCCGGACGGCGGCTGCGATGGCTGGGGCGGGACGTCCGTCGTCGGTCACCAGGCCCTCCGCATAGGCCTCCGCGATCAGGTCGCCCGCGACGTCGTCCGCCGCTCCGGTCCCCGGCGCGACCCGCAGCGAGAGATCCTCCAGGAGCCGGCGCACGCCGGGGGAGACGGACGACATCCGATGCAGGATGCGTGGGCGGATGGCACGCTGCAGGACCCTGTGCGACGGGTCGTCGCGGCAGTCTCGCTCGTCGTGCGCGGCGAGGCACTCGTGCACGAGCCACGCCACGCCGCCGGTGAGGCGCAGGACATCGTCGTCGCACGCGCCGAAGCCCGTGGTGGTGGCGCGGAGGCGGACGTGCGTCACCTCGCCGAGCAGGACGATGGGGCGACTGCGTTCGAGCAGGCGGGTGAGCGCCACGAGGTCGGGGCGTGACGGCCAACTGCGCAACGCGACCACCATGCCGGCGTCGGGGTCCTCCGCACGGGCCCTCAGGGCGGTGATGCGCTCCTGGTCGAGCAGATGCGCGTCGTCGACGAGGAGCACGACCTCCGGAGGCATCGTGCCGACGTCCGTGGTCTCGCGCAGCGGTGCGGTGGAGGTGTCCTCTGATGAGAGGAGACCGGCGATCCGATGCAGCAGCGTGGTCTTACCCGATCCCGCGCTGCCGGAGACGACGGCCCGCGCGGCTTCGCCGGGGAATCGGAAGGCGTCGAGCTCGCCAGACGACGCCGACGGCATCGCGACCGCGACCGGCGGGGCGGCATGGAGTGCGGAGCTGTCGAGCCGCACCAGGTTCGAGGCGCTCGACATCACTGGGGCTCCGGGACCGATGCGGCAGGTGGCGACGGCTCGGGCTCGGGCGCCGGTGGTTCGGGCTCCGGCGCCGGGGGGTCCGGCGCGGGAGGGTCGGGCGTCGGATCCGGCGCAGGCGGGTCGGGGTCGGGCTGCGGGTCCGGCGACGGTTCCGGCTGAGGATCAGGAGCCGGCTCCGGCTGGGGGTCCGGAGACGGCTCGGGCTGGGGGTCCGGAGACGGCTCCGGCTGGGGGGCGGGGTCGGGCTGCGGGTCCGTTCCGGTGGGGACGGCCGGGTCGTCCGCCGTGCCGGATGTCCCGGTGCTCGTGCTCGGCGAGGTCGGCGACTCTGCGCCGGGCTCCAGCCCCGCGGCCTCCTGCTGACGCTCCTCGGCGCCGCGCTCGGCGATCCGGCGACGGGGATTGGGGGAGGATGCGTCCTGCGGCGGGGTGCCCTTGGCCGGTGGGGGTGCCGCATTCGTAGCGTCCTGAGGGTCGGCGGCATCCGGTTCGGCCGCCGCGGCCGACCCGCCGCTCAGCCTGGTGCCGAGCCAGTCGGCGAAGGAATCGACGCCGGCATCGCTGGGCGCTCGCGTCCCGTTGCCCAGTTCGGTGGCGCCGGCCAGCACGATGCCACCGGCGAGGACGAGCGAGCCGGCAGTCAGTGCGACGGTGGCGGGGATCGGGCGGAACCAGCGCCGGCGACGCGCGTGGTCGTCGGCGCTGTCGGGCCCGGGCGCCGAGCCGGTCGCGGGAGCTTCCGTTCCTACCGCAGCCATGGCGGTCTCGGCGGCTGCCGTCGCACTGCTCGGCGTTGCACCGCGGGCGAGTCCGTCGGCGATGATGCGTGCAGCCCCCAGGGCGACGACCGCCTTCGGGTCGGCATCGACGGCGATCGGCGCATCGCACCGCTCGGACAGCAGCTGAGCGACCCGCGGGATGCGCGACGAGCCCCCGGTCAGGAGCACGGCCTCCAATCGGCCGCCGACATCGCTGCTCTCCAGCGTCGACTGGAGGAGGTCGATCGTGCGTTCGACGCCGCGTTCGATGAGCTCCTCGAACTCGGTGCGCGTGATGCGCACCGTCGTGCTCGCACCGGCGAGGAACACCGGGATCGCGGCCTCGGAATCGAACGAGAGAGCCTCCTTCGCCTCCACGCACTCTCGGCGCAGCGAAGACAGCGCGATGCGGGCGTCGGGGTCGTCGGCGAGGTCGGCCCCCGACAGGCCTGCCGCGGTGATCGTGTGCCTGAGCACGATGTCGTCGAAGTCCGCGCCCCCGAAGTCCGAGATCCCGGTGGGCGTCCCGACGATCCGCAGCCAGTGGTCGGGTGAGCTCCCCACGAGAGCGATGTCGAAGGTTCCGCCGCCGAGGTCGTACACGGCCAGCACGCCGTCGGGGCCGAGCGGGGACGATGCGGTGTAGTGCCATGCCGCGGCGATCGGCTCGGCGACCAGGTCGACGGGCACGGTCAGCTCCCGTGCCAGCGCTCCCATGAGCAGGCTGCGGCGGTAGTCGCCCCACGTCACCGGCACAGTGGCGACGATCGCTTCGGGCTGACGGCCCTCCCGTTCCGCGACCGCATCCGCCACCCACGTCACCATGCGCGCGAACAGGTGCTCCGGCGCGTACGTCCGTCCGGCGACGACGAGCGGGACGTCATCGCCGATCCGTCGTTTGAACTCGCGGACCAGGCGATCGGGCTGCACGAGCCCTCGCCGCTCTGCGGCCTCGCCGAAGAGGAGGTCGTCGTCTGACACGAAAACCGCGGTCGGTGTACTGTCTGTCCGCCGGCCGAGTGCGAATCTCGCTGCCTCGACGATTCCTTCAGTATCAACCCTCGCCGTGGACGCGGCGGTACGGCTTGTGCCGATGTCCACGGCAAGCACATATGCGCTCGTCATCGCCCGAACTTCCCAGATTCAGGACATGTCCCCTGAGATCAGGTCTACCACTGCGAGCGGGTGAGCGCGAGGGGGTGAGGTGGGATGGTGGTCATGCGTTGGGGGAGCCCGCGAACCCCGGGCCTGATACATCGGGCGACCCGCATCCGATGCCCGATGCGGCCTCACGCGAGCTGTGTGTCGCAGGATTGGCACTCACGTTGCGGGAGTGCCAGCGCGTTGCCTAGACTGGCGTAAGCACTCTCTATGTCAGAGTGCTAACGAGTCTTCAGTCTCAAGAAAGAAGAGGTAGACCGTGTCGGTTTCCATCAAGCCGCTCGAGGACCGCATCGTCATCAAGCAGGTCGAGGCCGAGCAGACCACGTCCAGCGGTCTGGTCATCCCCGACACCGCCAAGGAGAAGCCCCAGGAGGGCGAGGTCGTGGCGGTCGGCCCCGGCCGCATCGACGACAACGGCAACCGCATCCCGCTCGACGTCGCCGTCGGCGACCGCGTGATCTACAGCAAGTACGGCGGCACCGAGGTCAAGTTCGGCGGCGACGAGTTCCTCGTCCTGTCGGCTCGCGACGTCCTGGCGGTCGTCGTCCGCTGAGTTCCGCGCACCGCGCGTACCGAGAGGGTCGGATGCCTCGGCATCCGACCCTCTCGTCATGTCCGGGCGCGACCTGCGCGCCCCCGCCTCGGCCATAGGCTGGGGGGATGAGCCGCGATCCCTCCTCGACGCACCAGTCGGCGGGGGTGGGCGATCTGGCCGATGCGGCGGCATCCACGGCGGGCATCGCGCTTCCGCCGCCGTCGTTCGAGTCGGCCCGCGAGCGCTCGCTCGGCGGTTTCTACGCCTTCGGGGCGTACCTGCTGTGGGGCTTCCTGCCGCTGTACTTCCTGCTGCTGGTCCCCACCGGCCCGTTCGAGCTGGTGGCATGGCGCATCCTGCTGTCGCTGGTGTTCTGCGCGCTGCTGCTCACGGTGACCCGCACCTGGGGCCGGCTGGTCGCCATCATGCGGCAGCGGCGCCTGCGGTGGTTGACCGCGCTCGCCGGAGCGCTGATCTACATCAACTGGCAGGTGTTCATCCTCGGCGCCCTGAGCGGGCACGTCATCGAGACGAGCCTCGGCTACTTCATCAACCCGATCGTGACGGTGCTGCTGGGCGTGCTCGTGCTGCACGAGCGGCTGCGTCCCACGCAGTGGGTCGCGATCGGCATCGCGGTGGCTGCGGTGGTCGTGATCATCGTCGGCTACGGCGCCTTCCCCTGGATCGCGCTGACGCTCGCGGCATCCTTCGGCGTCTACGGACTGGTGAAGAAGCAGGTCGGGCCGTCGGTGGACGCCGTCAGCGGGCTGACGCTCGAGACCATGTGGCTGACGCCGATCGCGGCGATCGTGCTCGCGGTCGTGGGCGCCACCCAGGGGCTCACGATGGGCGCCTACGGCTGGCAGCACGCGGCGCTGCTGAGCCTCACCGGTGTGGTCACGGCGGTGCCGTTGCTGCTGTTCGCGGCCGGAGCCCGGCGCGCGTCGCTCACCACGATCGGCCTGTTGCAGTTCGTGGCGCCCATCCTGCAGTTCCTCACCGGGTGGCTCGTGCTCGGCGAGGCCATGCCCGTCGGGCGCTGGATCGGATTCGGGCTGGTGTGGGTCGCGCTGATCCTGCTCACCGTCGACTCGGTGCTGCACGCGCGTCGGCAGCGCGTCCTCGCCCGCTGAGCTGGCGCGCGGGGCTCAGCGCACGAGGCGCGCGATGGCCTGCGTGGCCTCGGTGATCTTCGCGTCGGCCTCCGCGCCCCCCAGACGCGCCGCGTCGACCACGCAGTGGCGCAGGTGGTCGTCGAGCAGGCCCACCGCGACCGCCTCCAGGGCGGAGGTGAGCGCGCTGATCTGGGTGAGGATGTCGATGCAGTACTTCTCGTCCTCGACCATCTTGTGGATGCCGCGGGCCTGCCCCTCGATGCGCTTGAGGCGGTTGAGGTACTTGTCCTTGTCGGTGATGTAGCCGTGGTGGCCGTGCTCGTGGTCGAGCGGGGTGGCGGTGTCGATCGTCATGGCTGGTCCTTCATCCTGATCGATGTTCATTATGTCCGAGCGGGTCATGCGACGGGCGCCGGCTCTGCGATGGCCGCCGGGCGGGTGTGCGCCGGGGTGCGGCCCGCCCGGCTGCGGAACCTCCGCAGTCGCAGGCTGTTGCCGACGACGAACACGCTCGAGAACGCCATGGCGGCCCCCGCGATCATCGGGTTCAGCAGTCCCAGGGCCGCCAGCGGCAGTGCCGCCACGTTGTATGCGAACGCCCAGAACAGGTTGACTTTGATGGTTCCCAGGGTCGCACGGGAGAGGCGGATCGCGTCGGCGGCGCTGCGCAGGTCGCCGCGGACGAGGGTGATGTCGGATGCCTCGATCGCGGCATCCGTCCCCGTTCCCATCGCCAGCCCCAGGTCGGCCTGAGCGAGCGCGGCGGCGTCGTTCACGCCGTCGCCGACCACCGCGACGACCCTGCCCTCGGACTGGAGCCGTGCGACGACGGCGACTTTGTCCTGCGGCAGCACCTCGGCGATGACGCGCTCGATCCCCACTTCGTCGGCGATCGCGCGGGCGGCGGCGGCGTTGTCGCCGGTCAGCAGCACCGGCGTCAGGCCGAGCGCGCGCAGCTGCGCGACCGCCTCGGCGCTGGTGGGCTTGACCTGGTCGGCGACGACGAGGAGTCCCCGCGTCTCGCCGTCCCAGGCGACGAGCACGGCGGTGCGCCCGAGCGACTCGGCAGCACTCTTGGCGGCGGCGATGTCGACCGGCACGGCGAGCGTCCAGTCGGCGAGCAGGGCCTCGCGCCCGACGAGCACCGCGTGCCCGTCGACGACACCGGTCACGCCCTTGCCGGGGATGTTCTGGAACGCCTCGACGTCGGGCAGCGCCCCCGTCTCGTCGGCGGCGGCGCGGGCGACCGCCTGTGCGATCGGGTGCTCCGAGGCGTGCTCGAGGGCGCCGGCGAGCCGCAGCAGCTCCTGTCGGTGCGTCGTCCCGGCGGTGATCGCATCGACGAGCGACATGCGGCCGCTGGTGACCGTGCCGGTCTTGTCGAGCACGACGGTGTCGACGGTGCGGGTGGACTCGAGCACCTCCGGGCCTTTGATCAGGATGCCGAGCTGCGCGCCGCGGCCGGTGCCGACCAGGAGCGCGGTGGGCGTGGCGAGCCCGAGCGCGCAGGGGCACGCGATGATCAGCACGGCGACGGCCGCGGTGAACGCCATCGACGCCGGCGCGCCGGTGAGGAGCCAGCCGGCGAGCGTGCCGAGCGAGATGAGCAGCACGATGGGCACGAAGACGCCCGAGATGCGGTCGGCGAGCCGCTGGACCTTCGCCTTGCCCGACTGGGCGTCCTCGACCAGGCGCGCCATCTGCGCCAGCTGGGTGTCATCGCCCACGCGGGTCGCGCGCACGACGAGTCGGCCACCCGCGTTGACCGTGGCGCCGATGACGGGATCGCCCGGCGCGACCTCGACGGGGACCGACTCGCCCGTAACCATCGACGCGTCCACCGCCGAGGTGCCCGAGACCACGACGCCGTCGGTGGCGATCTTCTCGCCGGGGCGGACCACGAACTCCTCGCCGGCGCGCAGGTCGGCGATCGGCACGCGCACCTCGTCGACGCCGGTGGCCGACGGCCGCAGGACCGCGACATCCTTCGCGCCGATCTCGAGGAGGGCGCGCAGCGCGGCCCCCGCGCGCCGCTTGGAGCGCTGCTCGAAGTAACGCCCGGCGAGCACGAATGTCGTGACCCCGGCGGCGACTTCGAGATAGATGTCACCGGCTCCGTCACTGGGGGCGACCGACCACTCGAACGTGTGGGTCATGCCGGGCATGCCGGCGTGGCCGAAGAACAGCGCGTACAGCGACCACAGGAATGCGGCCGACACCCCCAGGGAGATCAGCGTGTCCATCGTCGCCGCGCCGTGCCGGAGGTTGATCCAGGCGGCGCGGTGGAAGGGCCACGCGCCCCACACCACGACCGGCGCGGCCAGCGCCAGCGAGGCCCATTGCCAGTAAGTGAACTGCAGCGCGGGGATCATGGCGAGCAGGATCACCGGCGTCGACAGCACGATCGATCCGATGAGCCGCTGGCGCAGGCTCCGCAGTTCGGGGTCGGGCGCGTCTTCCTGCAGGGCGGGCTCCGTCGCGACGGGTGCCGGGAGGGCGGCGGAGTAACCGGTCTTCACGACCTCGTCGATGAGCGCCTGCGGGTCGAGCCCCGCCGGCGCGCTGACCAGCGCCTTCTCGGTGGCGTAGTTGACGGATGCCTCGACCCCGTCCATCCGGTTCAGCCGCTTCTCGATCCGCGCGGCGCACGAGGCGCACGTCATGCCGCCGATCTCGAGCTCGATCCGGGCGGCAGGGGCCGAGGCGGCCATCAGGCGCGGACCGCGCTGTAGCCGGCCTCGTCGACGGCGGCGATGACGGCCTCGTCGGCGAGCTCGGCGGAGGAGACGATGCGGAGCGTCCCGGCGGCGGCGCTCACCTGGACGTCTTCGACGCCGGCGATCTTCGACACCTCGCCGCGCACGGATGCCTCGCAGTGCCCGCAGCTCATCCCCGTCACCTTGTACTCGACCTCGGCCATGTCCTCTGCCCTTCTCGTTGATCTCCAGGATGCCCCTGTGGGGTACCTGGCATCCATCGTATACCCAAGGGGGGTATGCAAGGGTCGGATGCCCGCGAAACGAGGCGAAAACCCCCGGTGTGCACCCGTTACACATCGTTAACGAATGGCAACATTGCGGAACGCTTCCCGCGATTAGGTTTGTCGCATTGGGGCGGCGCCCGAGTCGTTCCCCGGCTGAATAAACAAGGAGCAACATGAGCGTCTTCACCCGCTCGCGCAAGACCACCGTCCTCGGTGGCATCGCGCTCGTCGGCGCCAGCGCCCTCGTCCTCGCCGGCTGCGCCGGCGGCGGTGGTGGCGGCAGCAGCGAGACTCCCGCGGAGACCCGCGACCTCACCCTGAAGATCGGCACGATCCTGCCGCAGACGGGCACGCTCGCCTTCCTCGGCCCGCCCGAGGAGGCCGGTGTCGGCCTCGCCGCCGCCGACATCAACGAGGCTGCCAAGGGCGTCACCATCCCGGACATCGTCTGGGGCGACTCGGGCGACACCGACAACAAGGCCTACGCCACCACGATCCAGAAGCTGATCTCGGAGAAGGTCTCCGCCGCCATCGGCGCCGCGTCCTCCGGCGTGACGAAGCTGTTCCTCGACGACGCGGTCGCGGCAGGCATCATCACGTTCTCGCCGGCGAACACGTCGCTGGACTTCACCAACTGGGACGACAACAACCTCTACTGGCGCACGGCTCCGGCCGACACGCTCCAGGGCGAGGTGCTGGGCAACCTCGTCGCCGAGGACGGGCACGAGAACGTCGCGGTGCTCTACCAGAACGACTCCTACGGCACCGGCCTCAACAAGGTGTTCCAGGACACCTTCACGAGCTCGGGCGGCAAGATCGTCGCTGAGCAGGCCTACAACACCGGTGACACGAACTTCGACGCGCAGATCTCCGCGATCCTCGCCTCGAACCCCGACGCCATCGCGCTGATCACGTTCGACGAGATCTACACGATCGGCCCGGCGCTCATCGCAGCGGGCTACCCGGCGGAGAACCTCTACCTGGTCGACGGCAACCTGAAGAACTTCGGTTCGGACGAGAAGTGGCCGGCCGGCGTGAGCATGGAGGGTGCGAAGGGCACGACCCCCGCGGGTCCGGCTCCCGACACCGAGTTCCAGGGCCGCCTGAACGACTGGTGGACCGGCGAGGGCAACACCGAGCTGACCGACTTCTCGTACGCCAACGAGGCTTACGACGCCGTCGTGCTGCTCGCGCTCGCCTCGCTCGCCGCGAACTCCACCGATCCCGCCGACATCGCCGGCAAGCTCCAGGAGGTCTCGGGCGGTTCGGGCGACGGTAAGAAGTGCACGACGTTCGCCGACTGCGCCGACATCATCCTCGGTGGCGGAACGGCCGACTACGACGGCTTCTCCGGCCCGATCACGTTCGACGAGCACGGTGACCCGACCGAGGCCACCATCGGTGTCTTCCAGTACGGCGCCGACAACCTCTACACGCGCATCGACCTGTAATCCAGGAAACCACGCAGCAGCAGGGCCCCGGAGCGATCCGGGGCCCTGTCGCATGTACGGGAGGCCGCAGAACCGGCGGTCGCGGACGCGCGGACGTACAGACGAGATGACCTGCGGACGCCAAGAAGAGAGGGGACGGATGCCGCGGCATCCGTCCCCTCTCTTCTTGCGGCTGTCGTCTCAGACGCCGTCGGCGCCTAGGCTCCCGAGGTACAGGCCGATCACCTTCGGGTCGCTGAGCAGCTCGCGGCCGGTTCCTTCGTACGCGTCGCGGCCCTGGTCCAGGACGTAGCCGCGGTCGCAGATCTGCAGGCAGCGGCGGGCGTTCTGCTCGACCATGATGGTCGTCACGCCGGCCTTGTTGATGTCGGAGACGCGGATGAACGCGTCGTCCTGACGCACCGGCGACAGGCCGGCGGACGGCTCGTCCAGAAGCAGCACCGAGGGGTCCATCATGAGCGCACGCGACATGGCGACCATCTGGCGCTCGCCGCCCGAGAGCGACCCGGCGCGCTGCTTGAGGCGCTTGCCGAGCTCGGCGAAGATGCCCGTCACGAAGTCGAGGCGCTCGGCGTAGACCCTGGGGCGCTGGTAGAGGCCCATCTGCAGGTTCTCCTCGATCGTGAGCGAGGGGAACACGTTGTTGGTCTGCGGCACGAAGCCGACCCCGCGCTGCACGAGCTTGTCGGACTTGAGCCCGACGACGCTCGCGCCGTCGACGGTGATGTCGCCGCCGCGGACCTTCACCATGCCGAAGATGGCCTTCAGCAGCGTCGACTTGCCGGCGCCGTTGGGGCCGATGATGCCGATCAGCTCGCCCTTGTGGGCGATGAGGTTCGCGCTGTTGATGATGTTGATGCCCGGGAGGTAGCCGGCGGTGAGGTCCTTGACCTCGACGACGACCGTCTCGGTCTTCATGCCCTGCACGCGAGCTGCTCCGGGATCGGGAACGGCCGATCCGGGTGTCCGGGGGTTCGGCGACGCATCGCTCACTTCTTCTCCTCCTCGGCCTCGGCGATCGAGGCCTCCTCGGCCTCCTTGATCTCCTCGAGCAGCTCTTCGGCGGACTCGTCGAGCTCACCGGCGACACGTCCGGTCACGACGCCGAGGTCGACGTCCTGGTGGCTGCCGAGGTAGGCGTCGATGACCGCTTTGTCCTGCATGACGGTCTCGGGCGGGCCCTCGGCGACGACCTTGCCCTCGGCCATCACGACGACCCAGTCGGCGATGTGGCGCACCATGTGCATGTCGTGCTCGACGAAGAGCACGGTCATGCCGAGGTCCTTGAGGTCGAGGATGTGATCGAGGAGGGACTCGGTCAGTGCCGGGTTGACGCCGGCCATCGGCTCGTCGAGCATCACGAGGGTCGGGTCGCTCATCAGGGCGCGGGCCATCTCGAGGAGCTTGCGCTGACCGCCCGACAGCGAGGCCGCGTAGTCGTCGGCCTTCGCGTCGAGCTTGAACCGCGCGAGCAGCTCCATCGCCTTGTCCTCGATGGCGTCGTCCTGCTTCCGCCAGATGGCGGGGATGACGCTCGACCAGAGGCTCTCGCCCTTCTGGCCGGTGGCGCCGAGCTTCATGTTCTCGAGCACCGTGAGCAGCGACAGCGCCTTGGTGAGCTGGAAGGTGCGCACCTGGCCCATGCGAGCCACCTTGAACGACGGGATGCCCGACAGGGCCGTGCCGTCGAAGCTCCAGGTCCCGGAGTTGGGCTTGTCGAAGCCGCACAGCAGGTTGAACAGCGTCGTCTTGCCGGCGCCGTTGGGGCCGATGAGCGCGGTGATCGCGTGACGGGGGATCTCGAGGTGCTCGACGTCGACGGCCGTCAGGCCGCCGAAGCGCCGGGTGACGTCGTCGATGACGAGGATCGGGTCGGTCTTGGCGACGCCGGGGACGGCATCGCCCTTCGCGAGACCCTGGGTCTTCGGGCGACGGATGCTGCCGGTCGCGGTGGTGACCGTGCCGGTCGGCGTGGGCTCCGCCTGCGCCGCCGGCTCCTCCGGGACCACCGGTTCGTCGGCGGGCGGGTTGCTGGGCGGGTTACTTGACAAAGGTCAGCTCCCTCTTGTTTCCGAAGATGCCCTGAGGGCGGAAGATGACGATCAGCATGAGCGCGACGCCCACCAGGATGAACCGCAGGGTCGCGGCCTGCTGGCTCGACAGCAGCGAGATGATCGGGATGTCGGACTGCGCGAGGACGGGCAGCACGTTGTCGAGGAAGCCCATGATGACCCAGAAGATCACCGAGCCGACGACCGGCCCGAACACGGTGGCCGCACCGCCGAGCAGCAGGATCGTCCAGATGAAGAACGTGAGGCTGGTCGTGTAGGTCGCCGGGACCACGGCTGACGGCAGGGCGAACACGACACCGCCCAGGGCGCCGAACACACCACCGATCATGAGGGCCTGCATCTTGTAGGAGAAGACGTTCTTGCCGAGCGATCGCACGGCGTCCTCGTCTTCGCGGATGCCCTTGAGCACCCGGCCCCACGGGCTGCGCATGAGCGCCCACACGAGGTAGACCGCGATCGCCAGCAGGATGATGCCGAACACGCGCACCCAGAGCTGGTCGGAGGTCCACTGCCACGGACCGAAGCCGTAGATGATCGGCTCGCCGTCCGCCCCGGTCTTGGGGAACGGGTTCGCCCCGCGGAAGCCGGCGTGATACCCGCCGAGACCGTCGGCGGAGTTCGTCCACTCGTCGAAGAGCTGCGTGGTCAGCAGCAGGCGCACGATCTCGGCGGCCGCGATGGTCACGATGGCGAGGTAGTCCGCCCGCAGCCGCAGGGTCGGGATACCGAGGATCAGGGCGAAGATGACGGCCGCGACGCAGCCGACCAGGATGCCGACCCACCAGGGCCAGCCGAAGCTCAGGATCGAGATCGCGTACCCGTACGCGCCGAGGGCCATGAAGCCCGCCATACCGAAGTTGAGCAGGCCGCCGAAGCCGAACTGCACGGCGAGGCCGGTCGCCGCCAGGGCGTACGCGATGGTCTCCGGGCTGAAGACCCAGTAGGCGGTGTTGTTGAGAATCTGTCCCCAGTCCATGACTAACCGAGCCTCTCTTTCCGGCCCAAGATGCCCTGGGGTCTCACCAGCAGGATCAGGATCAGCACGGCCAGCGCGCCGACGTACTTCATGTCCGGCGGGATCCAGAGGGTCGAGATCTCGACCAGGATGCCGACGATGAGCGAGCCGATGAGGGCGCCGAACGCCGTGCCCAGCCCGCCGAGCGTCACCGCCGCGAAGATGAGCAGCAGCACCTGCACTCCCATGTCCCATTTGACGCCGGGACGGAAATAGGCCCACAGCACACCGGCGATGGCGGCGAGGGCGGCGGCGAGGATCCACACGATCCGCACGACGCGGTCGACGTTGATGCCGGAGGCCGCGGCGAGACCGGGGTTGTCGCTGATCGCGCGGGTCGCCTTGCCGATGCGGGTCCGCAGGAGCCAGTAGGCGACCGCGATGAGGAGCACGATGCTGATGCCCATCGACGCGATGTCGATCCACGACAGCGAGATCGGACCGAACGTGATGTCGCGCGGGGCGCCGGCGCCGGGCAGCTGGTAGGTGCCGCCGCCGATGAAGAACTGGAAGACGTAGCGTCCTGCCAGCGACAGGCCGATGCTCACGATCATGAGCTGCACGAGCCCGAGGCCACGGCGCCGCAGCGGTCGCCACAGCCCGGCATCCAGCACATAGCCGAGCACGGCGCCCAGGACGATGACGATCGGGATCGTCAGCCACATCGGCACCTTGAGCCACACGCCGAAGATGAGCGCCATCACCGCGCCGTAGGTCAGCATCTCGCCGTGCGCGAAGTTGCTGAGGCCGGTGGTGCCGAAGATCAGCGAGACGCCGACGGCGGCCAGCGCCAGCAGCAGGCCGAAGTTGATGCCGTTCATCAGGCGCTCGATGAGCTGATCCCAGAACGAGGTCGTCACCCGCTCGCCCTCGCCGAGGAAGAGGTTCACGATCTTCGATCCGGTCAGGCCGAACGTGACCTCGAACGAGGCGGTCGTGCCCTGCTTGGGCTGGATGCCCTCCGGCAGCTGCGCCGGGTCGACGATGACGCCCTCGGGCAGCGTGTCCTCGTCGACCGTCAGCACGTAGTCGGCCTTCTCGGGCACGTACAGACGCCACTTGCCGTCGGCGTCCGTCACCGTCTCGGCCTTGAAGCCGTTGCCCTCGATCGACATCGTGACGCCTTCGACGGGCTGGTCGTCGTACTTGATGACGCCGCCGAAGTAGAAGTCGGTCTGCTCCTGGTCCCCGCCGGGGGTGTCAGGGGCCTCCGCCGCCATCGCGCCGCCGGGTGCGGACAGCAAGACCATGCCTGCCGCGAGCAGCAGTCCGAAGAGGACGACGATCCAGCGGCGGCTGTTGATCGCGGTCGCAGTCGTAGGACCCACAGAACCTCCAGTTCGGCACCACGCGCACACCGAAGTCCGGGTCGCATCCACCGTGATGAACGACGGTACGACTGTAATGTGTCGTCGCTGTTTCGCCTACGGTCACTTGTGGATACGTGATCCGATCGCAACCGGACAACGCGCGGCCTCCCGAACCCCTCTCGCGCGCGTACGCGCGTGCCGTTCTGCCGGGAACAAACCGCCCCGCGCGGCGCTTAGAATCGAGTACGGAGCGTCACGAGCGCACCGGCCGTCGTCGTCCACCCCGAACAGAACGCGCCGCGCGCGAGGAGACCCCATGGAGCACAACGACCCCTTCGGCTTCGTCGGATTGACCTACGACGATGTGCTGCTGCTGCCCGGCCACACCGACGTGATCCCCAGCGAGGCGGACACGTCGTCCCGCGTGACGCGACGCATCACGGTCGCCACGCCGCTCATCTCGAGCGCGATGGACACTGTGACAGAGTCGCGCATGGCGATCGCGATCGCCCGCGAAGGCGGTCTGGGGATCATCCACCGCAATCTCTCGATCGAGGATCAGGCCTCGATGGTCGACCGCGTCAAGCGCAGCGAGTCGGGCATGATCACCGACCCGATCACCACGACTCCGGACGCCACCATCGAAGAGGTCGACAACCTCTGCGCGACCTATCGCATCTCGGGGCTCCCGGTCGTCGACGACGAGGGGCGCCTGGTCGGCATCGTCACCAACCGCGACATGCGGTTCGTCTCGGGCTTCGAGCGCCAGACCACCAAGGTGCGCGACGTGATGACCGTCGACGGCCTGGTCACCGGCAGGGTCGGCATCAGCGCGGGCGAGGTCATCGCCCTGTTCGCGCAGCACCGCGTCGAGAAGCTGCCGCTCATCGACGCCGACGGCAAGCTCGCCGGCCTCATCACGATCAAGGACTTCGACAAGAGCGAGAAGTACCCCCTCGCCACCAAGGACGAGCAGGGCCGTCTGCGCGTCGGCGCCGCCATCGGCTTCTTCGGCGACGCCTGGCAGCGTGCCGAGGCGCTGCGCGACGCGGGCGTCGACGTGCTCGTCGTCGACACCGCCAACGGGCAGTCGGCCGGCGTCATCGACATCGTCCGTCGGATCAAGGCCGACGCGAGCTTCGACCACATCGACGTCATCGGCGGCAACGTCGCCACGCGCGAGGGCGCGCAGGCGCTCATCGATGCGGGCGTGGATGCCGTCAAGGTCGGCGTCGGGCCGGGTTCCATCTGCACCACCCGCGTGGTCGCCGGCGTCGGCGTGCCCCAGGTGACGGCCGTGTACGAGGCATCCCTCGCCGCCCGCGAAGCGGGTGTGCCGGTGATCGCCGACGGCGGCCTGCAGTACTCGGGCGACATCGCCAAGGCGCTCGTCGCCGGCGCCGACACGGTCATGCTGGGCTCGCTCCTGGCCGGCACCGACGAGTCGCCGGGCGAGATCGTCTTCCAGGGCGGCAAGCAGTTCAAGCAGTACCGCGGCATGGGTTCGCTGGGTGCGCTGCAGACGCGCGGCAAGAAGACGTCCTACTCGAAGGACCGCTACTTCCAGGCCGACGTGCCCACCGACGACAAGCTCATCCCGGAGGGCATCGAAGGCCAGGTGGCCTACCGCGGCCCCGTGTCGGCGGTGGCCTACCAGCTCGTCGGCGGCCTGCGGCAGTCGATGTTCTACGTCGGCGCCCGCACGGTCGAGGAGCTCAAGGCGAAGGGCAAGTTCGTGCGCATCACCGCGGCGGGCCTCAAGGAGTCGCACCCGCACGACGTGCAGATCGTCGTCGAGGCGCCCAACTACAAGAAGTAGTCCCGCAGGGACCGAGCGGATGCCTCGACCCGGCGCACGCGCGCCGGGTCGAGGCATCCGCTGTTCCACGCAGTTCGCGTGCCTGCGACCTGTGTCGCTACCCTGGCGCCATGATCCGTCAGCGGCGGCACCCTCGGGCGACTCAGCGGACCACGCGCCTGGAGGCGTTCACCGACGGCGTGTTCGCGATCGCGGCGACGCTGCTCGTGCTCGATCTCACCCAGCACTCGCTCGGCAAGGTGACGTCGGACGCGCAGATGTGGGGCGCGCTCGGCGACATGTGGGAGCTGTTCCTCAACTTCGCCCTGAGTTTCGTCCTGCTGTGCCTCATGTGGATGGTGCACGTGCAGCAGTTCGAGCATGTCGCCCGCGTCGATGCGACGACGATCTGGCTCAACAACGCGCGGCTGCTGTTCATCGTGCTCGTGCCCTTCGCGACGAATCTGACCACCGAGTACTCCGACTGGCTCGCGGGACGGCTCGCGATGCCGGTGACCTTCTTCCTCGCGATCCTCTGCAGCTGGCTGCAGTGGGGCTGGGCGGTGCGGCATCGCGATCTGCTGATGCCCGACATGACCAGAGAGGATGCCGTCGCCTTCGGCCGCAGCTCCCTCAGTGCGCTTCTCATCGCCGCCGTCGTGGTGGTGCTCGCGCCGTGGATCGGGTCGCTCGCCTTCCTGCTGTTCCTGCTCGACGGCGTGCTCACGAGACTGCTGCGCGGCGCCAACGTGTGACGCCGGGCCGCGGCTGCGGTCCCGGCGTCACCGGCGTCGATACCGTACGTCGTCGCCGAGGGGCCATGTCGTCAGCGCGGATGACGTGCGGTCTCGGCGAGAACGTACGGTCTCGCCGTGGAGGAGGGGTCAGACCCCGGCGGGCACGGCCGCGACGGAGGCGGGCTCGGAGGTCTCGGCGTCGACCGAGGCGGCGGCATCCGTCGCCCGTCCGGCGGGCAGCCACAGCGCCACGACCGTCGCGGCGAACAGGACGGCGGCACCGGTGAACACGGCGGGGCGTGCGGCGTCGACGTACAGGTCGGGCAGCAGCTCGCCGCCGGCGCTGACGAAGATCGCGGTCATGACGGCCGTGCCGAGGGCGACGCCGAGCTCGCGGACCGTCGAGCTCACGCCCGAGGCCTTCGCGTGGTCGATGAGCCCGAGGGTCGCCAGGAGCGCCGTCGCCGAGGGCGCGAACACCAGGGCCATGCCGACGCCCGCCATCACGAACGGCGCGATGAGCGTGGGGTAGTCCAGGTCGGTCGACATGACCGCGGCGATCCAGGTGAGCGCCACGCCCTGCAGCGCCAGGCCCAGCACCAGCAGGATGCGAGTGCCCACGCGGGGCGCCAGGATGCCGGCGATCGGGGCGATGAACATCGGCGCGAGCGTCCACGGGGTGGTCTGCACCGCCGCCTCCAGCGGTGAGGACCCCTGCACCACCTGCAGGTACTGGATGAGGATGAACACCGCGCCGAAGGTGCCGAAGCTGAACGCGAAGCCGACGATGTTGGTGATCGAGAACGAGCGGTCCCGGAACAGGCGCAGCGGCACCAGCGGCGCCTTCGCGCGCAGCTGCCAGACGAGGAACGCGGCCACCAGCACGGCGCCCAGCGCGATCTCTGCGATCACGCCGAACGAGTCCCAGCCGTCGTCGTTGCCGCGCACGATCGCGTGCACGAGTGCCAGCACGCCGGCGGCCGCCAGCACGGCGCCGGGGACGTCGATGCGGGAGCGGGCGCCGAAGTCGTTGTTCAGCACGATGAGGGCGAGCGGGATCGCGACGAGTGCCACGGGCACGTTGATCCAGAAGATCGCCTGCCAGTTCCAGCCCTCCATGATGGCGCCGCCCACGAGCGGCCCCACGGCGACGCCGAGCCCCGACACCCCTCCCCAGATGCCGATCGCGAGCGGGCGCCGCTCCTTCGGGACCGCGCCGCTGAGCAAGGCGAGGGACAGCGGCATGACGCCGGCGCCGCCGAGGCCCTGCACGGCGCGGGCGGCGATGAGCTGCCCCGGGTCGGTGCTGAGCGCGGCGAGGATCGACCCGGCGCCGAAGACGGCGATGCCGATCGCGAAGACGGTGCGACGGCCGAAGCGGTCGCCGAGCGCCGAGGCGATGAGGATCGAGCCCGCGAAGGCGAGCGTGTACGCGTTGACGAACCACTGCAGCTCTTCGACGCTGGCGCCCATCTCGCTGTGCAGCACGGGGAGGGCGTTGGTCATGACGAGGTTGTCGAGCGTGGCCATGAACATCGGGAGGGATGCCGCGGCCACGATGAGGGCGAACGGGCGCGACCGTCGTGCGACGGCGGCGGGTGATGCTGCGGACATAGGAGGCTCCGGTTGTAATTGGATGATTACCTGCTAGGAAGACAATGTAGTAATCGACTGATTACAAAGTCAAGTCATTCGCTGATAACCTTCGGATATGACTACCGCCGGACTGGACAGCGACAGCGCGGTCGCACGGGAAGAGACCACCGACCCGGGCAGGCGCCTGTCGTCGGAGGAGCGCCGCCGCCAGATCCTGGTGGCCGCGCTCGCCGTCTTCGGCGCCCGCGGCTACGAGGGTGCGACGACCGACGAGGTCGCGCGGGCCGCCGGCGTCAGCCAGCCGTACGTCGTCCGGCTGTTCGGGTCGAAGGAGAACCTCTTCCTCGCCGCGCTCGACGATGCCCTGTCACGCCTGCTCGCCGCGTTCCGCGCGGCGCTGGCGGCCGACGACGCTCCCCACGACACCGAGATCACGCCCGAGAAGGCAGCAGGCAAGCGGATCGGGCAGGCGTACGTCGACCTCATCGAAGTGCGCGGGCTGCACCAGACGCTCGCCCACGCATATCTGCTGGGCAGCCACCCCACGATCGGCGCAGCCGCACGCAAGGGCTTCGCGACGGTCTGGCGCTTCTTCCGTGACGAGATGGGGCTGGACGCCGACGAGGCCCGCACGTTCATGGCGGAGGGCATGCTCATCAGCACCATGATCGGGCTGCGCATCGTCGACGACTACGGCTCCGACCCGCAGATCACCGAGCTGTTCCGCTCGTGCTTCCCCACCGAGCTCCCGCACGTGCTCGACGTCCTCCCGCGCGGCGACGAACGCTGGTAGCCGCGCCGCGCGCTGAGGTCGCGGCATCCGTCGACTCCGTACGTCGTCGCCGAGCGACCACGTTCGCCTGCGCGGACGACCTGCGGTTTCGGCGAGGATGTACGGTCTCGACGCCGGCGAGGGGGAGGATGCCGCGCCCTGGCCGGCGTCCGAGGGGCGGCGTAGGGTCGGGGGCATGTGCCGGAACATCCACACGCTCCACAATTTCGAGCCTGCGGCGACCTCCGACGAGGTGCACGCCGCGGCGCTGCAGTACGTGCGCAAGATCGCGGGCACCACGAAGCCCTCGAAGGCGAACCAGGACGCGTTCGACCACGCCGTCCATGAGATCGCGCACCTCACGCAGCACCTGCTCGACGACCTCGTCGCGACCGTGCCGCCGAAGAACCGCGAGGTCGAGGCCGCGAAGGCGCGCGAGCGCGCGATCCGCTCCGGCAGGTACGCCGCGCCCGCGGCGTGAGCCTCTCGGCCCTGCCCCCGCGGCGCCGGGATCGCGCGGCGATCGGCGTCGGGCGTTGCGAAGTGGGGTAGTCTGGTCGGCTCCCCATCGGACGGACCGGTTCTGCGGAGCAGACAGGGAAGACCGTGGGCTACATCGACATCGCCGCCGTTTCGTACGCGCTCCCCGACGGCAGGCCGCTCCTGGATGAGGTCTCGTTCCGCGTGGGCGAGGGGTCGACGACCGCGCTCATCGGTCAGAACGGCGCCGGCAAGACCACGCTGCTGCGGATCATCCGAGGCGAGACCGCGGCGCACGCCGGTGTCGTCTCGATCGACGGCGGCCTCGGCGTCATGGACCAGTTCGTCGGGCACGGCGAGGCCGGACAGACCGTGCACGACCTGCTCATCGCGGTCGCGCCCGACCGCGTGCGGCGCGCCGCGCGTGAGCTCGAGGACGCCGAGGCCGCGATCATCGAGCGCGACGACCTCGACACCCAGATGCGGTACGCGGGAGCGCTCGCCGACTACGCCGAAGCGGGCGGCTACGAGTACGAGACGGTGTGGGACACCTGCACGACCGCGGCGCTCGGCATCCCGTTCGCCCGGGCCCGCTATCGCGAGCTCACCACGCTGTCCGGCGGCGAGCAGAAGCGGCTCGCACTGGAGGCGCTTCTGCGCGGACCAGACCAGGTGCTGCTGCTGGACGAGCCCGACAACTACCTCGACGTGCCCGGCAAGCGGTGGCTCGAGGAGCGGCTGCGCGAGACGCCGAAGACCGTGCTGCTGGTCTCGCACGACCGCGAGCTGCTGGCCCGGGCCGCCGACCGGATCGTGACGCTCGAAGCGGGCGGTGCGGGCAGCACGGCGTGGGTGCACGGCGGCGGGTTCGGCTCGTACCACCAGGCGCGCGACGACAGGATGGCGCGCCTCGACGAGCTGCGGCGGCGCTGGGACGAGCAGCACGTCAAGCTCAAGGAGCTCGTGGCGACCCTCAAGGTCAAGGCCACCGCGAACGACAGCTTCACGTCGCGCTACCGCGCGGCGCAGACGCGGCTGCGCAAGTTCGAGGAGGCGGGGCCCCCGCAGGAGCGCCCGCGCGAGCAGGAGCTCGACGTCCGCTTGCGCGGTGCGCGCACCGGCCGTCGCGCGGTCGTCGCCGAGCAGCTCGAGCTCAGCGGGCTCATGAAGCCGTTCGACCTCGAGGTGTGGTTCGGCGACCGCGTCGCGGTGCTCGGCTCGAACGGCTCGGGCAAGTCGCACTTCCTGCGGCTGCTCGCCCGCGGCGGTACCGACCCCGACGGCCGGCTCGGGCACCTGACCACGACGGGCGCCGGGCTCGAGCCTGTCGCGCACACCGGGCGGGGCATCCTCGGGGCGCGCGTCGTGCCAGGGTGGTTCGCGCAGACCCACCGCCACCCCGAGTTCGACGGGCGCACGCTCCTGGACATCCTCCACCGCGGCGAGGACGCCCGCGCCGGGCTCCCGCGGGACGCGGCCTCGAGCGCGCTGGACCGCTACGGCCTCGTCGCCCAGGCCGAGCAGACCTTCGACAGCCTGTCGGGCGGCCAGCAGGCGCGGTTCCAGATCCTGCTGCTGGAGCTGTCGGGCGCGACGCTGCTCCTCCTCGACGAGCCCACCGACAACCTCGACCTCGTCTCGGCGGAGGCGCTGCAGGACGCCCTCGCCCGGTTCGAGGGCACGGTGCTGGCGGTCACGCACGACCGCTGGCTGGCGAAGTCCTTCGACCGGTTCCTGGTGTTCGGCTCCGACGGGCGCGTGTTCGAGTCCGACGAACCGGTGTGGGACGAGTCGCGCGTCGCGCGGGCACGCTGAGGGGAAGCGGATGCCGCGGCCCGCGGCATCCGTCCCCCCTGCCCATGGGCCCGTTCGGCGGATCCGGTTTTCGGAGTCGCGCGGGCGAATCGGGCCTTGAGCGGCGCGTCGGTCCGAGAACCGTGCGATCGTCCGGAATTCGGATGCAGCGCAGACGGCCGAACAGCGGCCGGAAACCCGCGGAATCCGGGGATCGGGCCGGGCGGAGACCGGAAGGTAGGCTGGACAGGTGAGCATGGACATCGAACTCGGCAGGTCCAAGCGCGCGCGGCGCGCGTACACGTTCGACGACATCGCGGTGGTGCCCTCGCGGCGCACGCGCAACCCCGAGGACGTCTCGACCGCGTGGTCGATCGATGCGTTCAGCTTCGACATCCCGGTGCTCGGCGCCCCCATGGACTCGGTGGTCAGCCCGCGCACGGCGATCATGCTGGGCCAGCTCGGCGGCCTCGGCGTGCTCGACCTCGAAGGCCTGTGGACCCGCTACGACGACCCCGAGCCGCTGCTGGCCGAGATCGCCGGCCTCGAAAAGGCCGCCGCGACCCGCCGCATGCAGGAGCTGTACTCCGAGCCGATCAAGCCCGAGCTCGTGCGCGACCGGCTCGCCGAGATCCGCGCGGCCGGGGTGACCGTCGCCGGCTCGCTCACGCCGCAACGCACGCAGGACCTGTACGAGACGGTGGTCGCCGCCGGCGTCGACCTGTTCGTGATCCGCGGCACCACCGTGTCGGCCGAGCACGTCTCGAGCGTCGACCAGCCGTTGAACCTCAAGAAGTTCATCTACGACCTCGACGTGCCGGTCATCGTGGGCGGCGCGTCCACCTACACGGCGGCCCTCCACCTCATGCGCACGGGCGCTGCCGGGGTGCTCGTCGGCTTCGGCGGGGGAGCGGCATCCACCACCCGTGCCACCCTCGGCCTGCACGCCCCCATGGCGACGGCCGTCGCGGATGTCGCCGGCGCGCGCCGCGACTACCTGGACGAGTCGGGCGGGCGCTACGTGCACGTCATCGCCGACGGCGGTGTGGGCACCTCGGGCGACATCGTCAAGGCGATCGCGATGGGCGCCGACGCCGTCATGCTCGGCGTCGCACTCGCGCGTGCGACGGATGCGCCGGGCCGCGGCTTCCACTGGGGTCCCGAGGCGCACCACGCCAAGCTGCCGCGCGGTCGCCGCGTGAAGGTCGACCAGGTCGCCCCGCTCGAAGAGATCCTCTACGGCCCGGCGCCCGTCGCCGACGGCACCGCGAACCTCATCGGGGCGCTGCGCAAGTCGATGGCCACGACCGGGTACTCCGACCTCAAGGAGTTCCAGCGCGTCGAGGTCGTGCTCGCCCCGTACGCCGCCGGATGAGCGAGCCCGCGCACCCGGAACGGCCGCAGGAGGTCTTCCCCCCGACGCTGCGCGAGGTGATGCTGCGTCCCCGCTGGATCGGGATGCTGCTGCTGTGCCTCGTGGTCGCGGGGGTGTTCGCGTGGCTCGGGCAGTGGCAGCTGGGCCGTGCCGTGCAGACGAACCCGGTGCCGCCCGGAGCGACCGAGGAGGTGCAGCCGATCGCCGACGTCGTGGCGCCCGGCGAGTACCTCCCCGAGCCGCTGGTGGGTCAGCGGGTCGAGGTGAGCGGCACGTGGGTGCCCGGCGACTTCCTCATCGTGGAGTCGCGCTACAACGACGGCGTCAAGGGCTACTGGGTGACCGGGCAGCTGCGCGTGGCCGGCACAGACGAGCCGACGTCGCTCGCCGTCGCCCTCGGGTGGGCGTCGACCGCCGACGAGGCGCAGAACGCCGTGGATCAGCTCGAATGGGATGCCGAGGCCCCCGACGCGGCGGAGAACCCGGTCACGGTGACCGGCCGGATCATCTCGGACGAGGGACCGGTGCCGCCGCGACAGGATGCCGACCCGCAGACGATGACGCGGATGTCGCCGGCGGCGCTGCTCGGCCGGTGGCACGACGCCGAAGAGCTGAACGTGTACCGGCCTTATCTGGCGTCCGAGACGGCGCCGCGGCTGCTCCTGGACATCTCCTCGCCCGCGCCGCAGGAAGGGTCGGGCCTGAACTGGCTCAACATCTTCTACGCGGTCGAGTGGGCGGTCTTCGCCGGGTTCGCGTTCTACCTCTGGTACCGCCTCGCGAAGGACGCGTGGGAGAAGGAGCTCGAGGACTTCGAAGACGACGAGGCCGATCGCGACGACGCGTCCGCGCCGGCGGACGGTGCGCCCGCGGCATCCTGATCCGGGCCCGATTCGGCCCGACGGAGGCGCAGGATCCCGCGGGTAGACTGGTGTCATGCCCCGCGCCCCGAAGCTCGCTTCCTTTCCGGCGATCCGCGGAGCCCTGAGGTTCTACCAGATCTGCTCGATCATCACGGGCACGATGCTGCTGCTGCTGGTCGCCGAGATGATCGTCAAGTACGTCGTCGGCTACGAGCTGTTCCTGGGCGGTTCCGGCGGGTTCCTGTGGTTCGCCCCCGTGGTCGAGACCGCGTCGGGCCTCGAGTCGACCGGTGACGGGTTCAACCTGTCGCTGGGCATCCTCGTCGCCCACGGCTGGTTCTACGTCGTCTACCTGATCTCGTGCTTCCGCGTGTGGAGCCTCATGCGGTGGAACCTCGGGCGCCTCGCCCTGCTCGCCGCCGGTGGCATCGTGCCGCTGCTGTCGTTCTTCATGGAGGCCCGCGTCGCGCGCGAGGTCAAGACCTACCTGACGGAGCGTGAGGCTGCAGAGCTGCACAGCCGCTCCGACCACTCGTCCCTCACACACGCCATTCCTACGGAGAACAAGCGTTGACCGAACAGCCTGAGACCGCCCAGCGGCCCGTCCTCGTCGTCGACTTCGGCGCGCAGTACGCGCAGCTGATCGCACGCCGCGTCCGCGAGGCCGGCGTCTACAGCGAGATCGTGCCGCACACGGCATCCGCCGCCGACATCGCCGCGAAGAACCCGGTGGGGATCATCCTGTCGGGCGGCCCGTCGTCGGTGTACGAAGAGGGCGCGCCCGCGCTCGACACCGGCGTCTTCGATCTCGGCGTGCCGACTCTCGGCATCTGCTACGGCTTCCAGGTCATGGCGCAGGCGCTCGGCGGCGAGGTCGCGAACACGGGACTGCGCGAGTACGGAGCGACGGATGCCGCGGTCACGGGTGACGGCGGCGTGCTGCTGGGCGGCCAGCCGGTCGAGCAGAACGTGTGGATGAGCCACGGCGACCAGGTCGCCAAGGCGCCCGAGGGCTTCGAGGTGCTGGCGTCGACCGGCGCGACCCCGGTGGCGGCGTTCGGCAGCGACGAGCGCCGCTTCTACGGCGTGCAGTGGCACCCCGAGGTGAAGCACTCGGACTACGGCCAGAACGTCATCGAGAACTTCCTCCACAAGGCGGCGGGGCTGCCCTCCGACTGGAACAGCGGCAACGTCATCGCCGAGCAGGTCGAGAAGATCCGCGCCCAGGTCGGCACCGGTCACGTGCTGTCGGCCCTGTCGGGCGGCGTCGACTCCGCCGTCTCCACGGCGCTCGTGCACAAGGCCGTCGGCGACCAGCTCGTCGCGGTGTTCGTGGACCACGGGCTCCTGCGCAAGGGCGAGCGCGAGCAGGTCGAGCAGGACTACGTGGCTTCGACCGGTGTGCGCCTGGTGACCGTCGACGCCCGCGAGCAGTTCCTGAACGCCCTCGCCGGCGTCAGCGACCCCGAGCAGAAGCGCAAGATCATCGGCCGCGAGTTCATCCGCGCGTTCGAGCAGGTGCAGGCCGACCTGGTCGCCGAGGCGGCCGCCGAGGGCGAGCCCATCCGCTTCCTCGTGCAGGGAACGCTCTACCCCGACGTCGTCGAGTCCGGCGGCGGCGCCGGCACCGCGAACATCAAGTCGCACCACAACGTCGGCGGCCTGCCGGAGGACCTTCAGTTCGAGCTCGTCGAGCCGCTGCGCACCCTCTTCAAGGACGAGGTTCGCGCCATCGGCCGCGAGCTGGGCCTTCCCGAGGTCATCGTCGCCCGCCAGCCGTTTCCGGGCCCCGGCCTCGGCATCCGGATCGTGGGTGAGGTCACCGCTGACCGTCTCGAGATTCTGCGGGATGCCGACGCCATCGCCCGCGAGGAGCTGACCAAGGCGGGCCTGGACGGCGAGATCTGGCAGTGCCCGGTCGTGCTGCTGGCCGACGTGCGCTCGGTGGGCGTGCAGGGGGACGGCCGCACGTACGGCCACCCCATCGTGCTGCGCCCGGTCTCGAGCGAGGACGCGATGACCGCCGACTGGACACGCCTGCCCTACGACGTGCTGTCGAAGATCTCCAACCGCATCACCAACGAGGTGCGCGAGGTCAACCGGGTCGTGCTCGACGTCACGTCGAAGCCCCCGGGGACCATCGAGTGGGAGTGATGTGAGCGGATGCCTCGGACTGCGGTCCGAGGCATCCGTCGTTTCCGGCATCGTGCGAAAGGATGGACGGGTGACGGATCCCGCAGACATGCTGCCCGACGCCGACTACGTCGTGCTCGGCAGCCGCATCGCCCTGGGGCTCGACGGCGGATTCGCGGTGGCGGTGCCCGCGCGGCTGCGGCTGCTGGAGGCATCCGGGGCTCGTGAGCCGCTCATGCTGAGCATCGACGGCGGGTCGCCCGCCGACCACGCGGCCCAGCGTCAGGCGTTCGTCGACGGCGGTCACGTGTCCGACGCCGCGCACGTGAGGAACCTCTTCGACGAGCTGCACGCCGGCGCCGACTGGCTCCTGCGGGCGGGGGTTCCGGGGGAGCGCACGCCGGGGGTGCAGTACCGGACGATCACGGTCCCCGGCGCGTCGAGCCCGGTCGTGTCGCTGCCGGTGTTCGAGAACGACCCCGAATGGCACCTGCGGGACGCCGCCGTCGTGGTGCACGCGCCGGACGGCGACCGCGTGCTGGCGGGGTTCGGGGGGCTGTACATCGCGTGGCTCCAGCACATCGCCGCCGAGCGTCGCGCCGCGGCCGGCGATCGCGACCGGCTGCTGGTCGTGGTGTGCGAGTCGCGGCAGGTGGGCGAGGCGCTGGTGGGCTGGGACGACCCGCGCGTGCGCATCGTCCACACGATCCACAACTCGCACCTCCCGGCACCCCACGATGACCCCGAGGCTCCGGTCACCGGGCTGTGGGAGCGATGGTTGCGCACGATCGAGGCATACGACGCCGTGCTGTGGCCCACCGCCGCGCAGCGCGACGAGATCGCGGAGCGCTTCGGCGATCCGGGCACGTTCCACGTCGTGCCGAACACCATCGACCTCGGACCCGAGCCGTCCGGCGGCGAGGGGCGTGATCCGCACCGTGTCGTGATGCTCAACCGGCTCGCGCCGCAGAAGCGCGTCGATCTGGCGATCCGCGCGTGGCCCAGGGTCGTGGCCGCGGTGCCCGACGCGCGCCTGGACGTCTACGGCGACGGGCCGCTGCGCGACGAGCTGCAGGCGCTGATCGACGAGCTCGGGGTGGCGGGATCCACCACCCTCCACGGCACCACCGCGCAGCGCGATGCCGTGTTCGCGCGCGCCTCGCTCTTCCTCACGTCGACCGCATTCGAAGGGCAGGGCCTCTCGATCGCCGAAGCGCTCGCGTGCGGTCTGCCGGTGGTGTCGACCGACGCCCGCTACGGGCCGCGGGAGGCGGTCGGCGACGCCGGGGTCATGGTGCCTCCCGGTGACGTCGACGCCCTCGCGGACGCGGTGATCGACGTGCTGCGCGACGACGCACGCCGGGTGGAGCTCGCAGCACACGCACGCCGGGCCGCGGCCGCCTTCAGCCCGGAGGCCGTGCAGCCCGGGTTCGTCGAGGCGCTGCGGGCCGCCGTCGAGAGCCCTTCGCGCCGCGCACGCTGAGCGGAGACGCAGCCGGGGGAGTTATCCACACGGTGGACGAATCGCCGGGCGGCCTTGGGCTCCCGGCTACACTGGCGCGAGCCGCACCCTCGTGGGTGTTGACCGGGTGACGCCGAGAGAGGCGCCGGGGCATGGCAGCGACCCAGCGAAAGGCGGTCCCCCGGCATGGATGATCACGTCCCTCCGACGGATGCACCTGACGAGACTCCCTCCGACGGCCCGGGCGAGACGCCCGCCGATGCCGGACAGGCACAGACGCCGGATCCCGCAGAGGTGAGGGATGCCGCGGCCGCACCGGAAGCAGATGCCGCGGACGCGACGGAGGTGGAGGCCGCGACGCAGGAGCCGGTGGCGGATGCCGCAGCGCACGTGCCGGCGGCGGACGGCGAGGCTCCCGTCGATGCCGGCATCCTCGCGACCCCCGGTTCCGGCGTCCCCACGCCTGCGGTGACCGGTGCGGCGACTCCTGGTTCCGGCATCCCTCCGTCCGAGACGTCCCCTGCCCCGGGCGCCGCGGCTCCCGGTCCTGGCGTTCCGCCGGCCGCAACCTTCGGTGCTGCGCCCGCTCCCCGGCGCTCGCGGGGAGCGATCGTCGCGATCAGCATCCTGGCGGTCGCGCTCGTGCTCGCCATCGGCGCCGGCGCATGGGTCGCCGTGCAGTGGATGCAGGCGCAGCAGCGGATCTCGGAACAGCACGACGAGATCGAGCAGCAGCAGGACGAGATCGACGAGCAGCGCGACCTGATCGAGAAGAAGGAGGAGTTCGGCGCGGCGATGACCGGACTCATGGGCTCGACCGCGAAGTTCGACGGCGTGCTCACCGCGACGATCGTGCCGTGGGAGGACTATCGTCGTCTCGCCGACCGGGCATGGTCGCACCGCTGGGACGCCACGAAGCTGGCCGCAGACACGGAGCAGGCCGAGCTCGCGGCAGACCAGCTCGAGCTCGTCTGGAGCACCGCGCAGCAGGAGGCGAGCACGAACGCGAGCGGCACCACCTACGAATCGGTCATCGATCGGCTGGGCGCGGGATTCGTCCGCTCGGTGCTGGACGACGAGCGCTGCGGCAGCGACGACGACAGCATCCTGGGCTGCGTGCTCGAGAACGACCCGTACCTCGTCCACTTCGACGCCCCCGCGAACACGCTGCCGTACATGACCGACGAGCTGCGCACCGGGATCGCCTACCACGAGTTCGCGCACGTGCTGCAGTTCACCAATCGCGCCGCGACCGAAGCCACCCTCCCGGCGTTCTCCGGCGACTTCGAGGTGATGGCCGACTGCTTCGCGCTGACGTTCCTCGACGGCTGGAAGCTCGATCACCGCGTCTGGGTCAGCTCCTACGAGTACTGGGACGTCAACATCGGGTACGGGCAGACCTGCTCCGAACCGCAGCGGCAGGCCATGCGCGACTGGTACGCGCAGCTCGGAGTGCAGCCGCCTGCCGCGGCGAGCTGACTCCCGCTCCGCCCACGGCAGAGCCGCCCGGAGCGGAAACGGATGCCGCCGCCTCGGCCCGCGCGCAGGCTGAGGGCATGGCAGAAGAAGGCAAGATCCCCCAGTTCGGGGCCGAGGCGCGACGCGAGCTGTTCCACCAGCGCGTGCTCGTGCTGGACGGCCCGCTCGACGACGACAACGGCACGCTGATCGCGACGCAGCTGCTGGCGCTCGCGGCCGAGGACGAGGCATCCGACATCGCGCTGTGGATCCACTCTCCCGGCGGGTCGGTGCCGTCGATGCTCGCGATCCGCGACGTCATGAACCTCATCCCCAACGACGTCGCGACCCTCGCGCTGGGCCTGGCGTGCAGCGCGGGGCAGTTCCTGCTGTCGGCGGGCGCGCACGGCAAGCGGCGGGCACTCCCGCACGCCCGCATCCTCATGCACCAGGGGTCGGCGGGCATCGGCGGCTCGACCGTCGACGTCGAGGTGCAGGCCGACGACCTCCGCTACACGCGCGACACCGTGCTCGACCTCATCGCCGAAGACACCGGACAGAGCCTCGAGCGCGTCTTCGAGGATTCGCTGCACGACCGCTGGTACACCGCCGCGCAGGCCCGCGACTACGGGTTCATCGACGGCATCGTCGACCACTTCGCGCAGGTGGTGCCGCGTCGCCGACGCCCCGCGGGGCTGGGGCTCGGACCGGCGGAGGTGGCGGCATGACCTCGTACACGATCCCCAACGTCGTGGCGCAGCATCCGCGCGGCGACCGCATCATGGACGTCTACTCGCACCTGCTCGCCGAGCGGGTCGTGTACCTCGGCACCGGGATCGACGCCGGCGTCGCGAACGCGCTCATCGCGCAGCTGCTGCACCTGGACGCCGACAGTCCCGAGCGCGACATCCAGCTCTACATCAACTGCGAGGGCGGAGACCCCTCGGCGATGCTCGCGGTGTACGACACGATGCAGCACGTGCGACCGGATGTCGCCACCACGGTCGTCGGGCAGGCGATCGGCGTCGGCGCGGTCATGCTCGCCGCCGGCGCGCCCGGCAAGCGGTCGGTGCTGCCGCACGCGCGCGTCGTGCTGCACCAGCCGGCCGGGCAGGGGAGGGGCGCGATCCCCGACCTCATCCTGCAGGCCGACGAACTGGTGCGCGTGCGCGGCGAGGTGGAGGAGATCCTCGCGCGTCACACCGGGAAGGATGCCGCGCAGCTGCGCGCCGACACCGACCGCGATCGCGTCTTCACCGCGGCCGACGCGGTCGCGTACGGCATCGCCGACCACGTGCTGGACCGCGGGGTGGCATCCGGTCGTTGAGCGAGCTCGAGCTCCGGCGTCCGTGTGCTTCGTCTCGTCGCTGACGCTCCTCGCTCAGCGACCGGGGCCTCGGTCGTTGAGCGAGCGGAGCGAGACGGAACGCGCACCGAGGACCGACGTCCGTTGCGCTTCGTCTCGTCGCTGGCGCTCCTCGCTCAGCGACCGCGGGAGGTGCCCGGGGCTCCGGGCCAGACCTTGCCCTCCCAGGGGTCGTAGTCGGCGATCAGCGGCTCCTGGGGCGGGCGATCCGCCTCGGCGACGTGCTGCAGGTTGACCCGCACGCGGTACCAGAGGGAGCTCGAGCCGCGCATCCCGTCGATCATCACGTCGGCGGGATGCAGCTGCTCCGCGGCGACCGGATGCCGCTTCAGCCACTCGTCGAGCGCGGCCACGGATTCGGACTTCGCCTTGGTGCGGGCGACCTCGATGAGCGGCATCGTCGACACCCGCCGGCCCGACCCGTCGCCGCCGCGCGGCGGCTTCTCGGCGGGTCCGAGCTCCTCGGCGAGCCGCAGCAGCCCGTCGAGCGTGCCGACGGCGTCGTCGATGCCGGCGTGCGGGTCGCCGAGCTCGGCGTAGCGCGCCGGCACCGTGAGCACCGTGAACTCCGCGGGGCGCCGCTCGCGCACCTCGTCCCAGTCCAGCGGCGTCGACACGCGCGCGTCGGGGAGGGGGCGGATCGAGTACGCCGAAGCCACGGTGCGGTCCTTCGCGTTCTGGTTGAAGTCGACGAACACGCTCTCGCCGCGCTCCTCCTTCCACCAGCGGGCGGTGGCAAGGCCCGGGGCGCGGTTCTCGACCTCGCGCGCGAGGGTCTCGGCGGCCAGGCGCACCTGCTTGTAGTCCCACTGCGGCGCGATGCGCACCAGGATGTGCATGCCGCGCGAGCCGCTCGTCTTCGGCCATCCCACCAGCCCGACGTCGTCGAGCACCTCGCGCGCGACGAAGGCGACGTCCACGATCTGAGACCAGTCCACTCCCGGCATCGGGTCGAGGTCGATGCGCAGCTCGTCGGGGTGGTCGAGGTCTTCCGCGCGCACGGGATGCGGGTTGAGATCCAGGCAGCCGAGGTTGACCACCCAGGCCAGGCCCGCGGCATCCCGGATCACCGCCTCTTCGGCCGACGTGCCGCGCGCGTAGTGCAGCGTCGCGGTGTCGACGAAATCGGGGTGGTTCTCGGGCACGCGCTTCTGGAAGAACGGCTCGGCGTCGATGCCCTTCGGAAAGCGCTTGAGCACCATCGGGCGTCCGCCCGCCCCGCGCAGGGCGCCATCGGCGACGGCGAGGTAGTAGCGGACCACGTCGAGCTTCGTGATCCCGGGCTCGGGGAACACGATCTTGGTGGGGCTCGAGATGCGCACCTCGTGCCCGTCGATCTCGAGGTTCTCGGCTTCCGACTTCGCGGGCGTCACCCGGCCCAGGCTAGCGACGCCCCACGACAACGGCCAGGGGCGTGCACGGGCGGATCAGGCGGCGAGGGCGTACGCGGTGCGGCATCCGACGGCCGCACGCTCGGTGGCGCGGGAACGGAGGTCGTCGACGACGGCCGCGGTGAGGTCGATGAGCGTCACGTCGAGAGCGCCCGCGACGGCCGCGATCATCTCGCTCGAAGGCTCCTTGAGACCGCGCTCGATCTCGGAGAGGTACTGCGGCGAGACGCCCGCACGGTCGGCGGTGTCGGCGAGGCGCTCGCCCCGTTCGTGGCGCAGGCGACGCAGGCGCTCGCCGAGCGCGTCCCGCCACAGCGGCTCCGGGTCTCTCGGCGTGCGGGCCGCGGGCTTCGTCGGCAGCGGGATGATCTCGGCCATGCGCTCACGATAGAACGGCGGGGCGCGGCATCCCAGGCTGTTCCGCTCTGAGCAGAACGCGCTCCGTCGACGCGACGCCGCACATGCACGCCGACCCGTCCGGTTGCGCGGGCTGCGCGGATCGGCCCGCTTCGCCCCGGTCGCGTTGGGCGGTCTGCTCAACCTGAGAGATTCCTGTTGACCTTTTGAGAATTCGCACATAGCTTGCCGCCCGTACTGCTTCTTCTTCCCCATGAGAAAGTAGGTCCCCTTGTTCCGACGCTCTCTGGCGGTTGCCGGCGCTCTCGCGCTCGCCATCGCGACTCCCACCGCGGCCCTGGCCGCCACCCCGGACGACGATCCGTCGTCGCGGTTCGAGAAGTCCGACGCGAAGGGAGCGGTCGGGACGACCGTCCGCCCGATGAGCGTCGGTGCCGACGGGCGGGTCACCGTCATCGTCGAGATGGCCGGCGACCCCGTCGCCGTAGCCCAGGCCAACAAGGGCAGCGAGCTGACGGCCGCCGAGCGCAAGGCCATCAAGAACGCCCTCAAGAAGAACCAGGATGCGATCGCGGGCTCGCTCAAGAGCAAGGACGCCCGCATCGAGGCCACGATGCAGTCGGCCTACAACGGCATCCAGGTCTCCATCCCGGCCGACCAGGTCGACGCCGTGGCGGCGCTGCCGAACGTCGTCGCCGTGCACCCCGTCAAGAACTACACGCTCGACAACGCCGTCTCGGTGCCGTTCCTGGGCGTGCCCCAGGTGTGGCAGAACACGGGGTTCACCGGGGAGAACGTCAAGGTCGCGATCATCGACACCGGCGTCGACTACACCCACGCGAACTTCGGCGGCGTCGGAAGCCCCGAGGCCTACGCCGCGGCGAACGCGGCCGAGGCGCAGCCGGCCGATCCGACGCAGTTCGGCCCGAACGCGCCGCGCGTCAAGGGCGGATACGACTTCGTCGGCGACTCGTACAACGCCGACCCCGCCTCGCCGGACTACCAGCCCGTTCCCAAGCCCGACGCCAATCCGCTGGACTGCAACGGCCACGGCAGCCACGTCGCCGGCACCTCGGCCGGCAGCGGCGTGACCGCCGACGGCACCACCTACACCGGCCCCTACGACGCCTCCACGGCGTCGGCCGAGTGGACCATCGGACCGGGTGTCGCGCCGAAGGCCGACATCTACGCCCTGCGCGTGTTCGGATGCGGCGGCTCGACCGACGTCGTCGTGCCCGCGATCGACTGGGCCGTCGAGAACGGCATGGACGTCATCAACATGTCGCTCGGCTCGCCGTTCGGCCGTGGTGACGACCCCGACGAGGTCGCGGCGGCCAACGCCATCGGTGCGGGTGTCGTGGTCGTGAAGTCGGCGGGCAACGAGGGCCCGAGCCCCTACCTCGCCGGCAACGGCGACGGCGTGGTCTCGGTCTCGGCCGTCGACAGCACCGCCACCTTCCCGGGCGCGATGATCACGGTCGACGGCGTCGGGGTCCCCGCGATCAACGCCAACGGCGCGGTGCTCACCGGGCTTCCGGGCATGACGGTCGTGCGGCTCGCCGACGACCCCAGCACGCCGAACGAGAACGAGGCGCTGGGCTGCTCGGTCGCGGCGTACCAGAAGGCCGGCGTCGCCGCGGGTGGGAACCAGCTCGCCGTGTCGACGCGTGGCGTCTGCGCGCGCGTGGCGAAGGCGATCTACGCGCAGCAGGCGGGTGCGGCGGCCGCGGTGATGATCAACACCACCAACGACTACCCGCCGTTCGAAGGCACGATCACGAACAACCCCGACACGGGCGAGGACTACACCGTCACGATCCCGTTCCTCGGCGTCCGTTCGTCGGACGGCGCCACCTTCGTGAACGGCAAGCCGGCCACGGTCGTTCCGGCACCGCTGGACAACCCCGGCTTCCGCGGGTATGCGTCGTTCAGCTCGAGCGGACCGCGCAGCGGCGACAGCGCGCTGGGCGTGGATGTCGCGGCCCCCGGTGTCTCGATCGTCTCGACCGGCGTCGGCACGGGCAACGGCCCGGCGACCATCTCGGGCACGTCGATGGCGGCGCCGCACGTGGCTGGTGTCGCGGCGCTCGCCGTGCAGGCGCACCCGACCTGGTCGGCCGCCGAGGTGGCGTCGGTCCTGGTCTCGACGGCCGACCCCGACAAGGTCGCGGGGCAGAACCTCGTCCGCGGCGGTGTCGGCCTGGTCGACGCGGCACAGGTCGTGGCCCAGCAGGTCACGGCGAACGGCGACTCGTTCAAGACCGAGGACGGCAAGCTGCGGCAGTCGGGGCTCAACTTCGGCTTCGCCGAGAGCGCCAAGTCCTTCCAGGGCAAGAAGACCGTGACCGTCACGAACTACGGCACCCAGCCGGTGACGTACAACGTCGGCACGGAGGCGTCGGCGCAGTCCGCCGCCGCCACGGTGAGCGCGAGCCCGAGCCAGATCACGGTCCGGCCGGGCAAGACCGAGAAGGTCACGGTGAACCTCAGCGCCCCGGTGAGCGCCGTGGGCAGCTCGACGGCGGGCGGCTTCGCCTTCTACGAGTTCTCCGGTGACGTCGTGCTCACGTCGGCGACCGACACGCTGCGGGTCCCGTACCTGCTCGTGCCCCGGGCGACGACCGATGTCTCGACGTCGGGCGATCTGAAGGTGACCAAGAAGAACCAGCCGGTCGACGGCGATGTCATGGTCTCGCTGAAGAACAACCGCGGCGCCTTCGCCGGCGACGCGGACTTCTACACCTGGGGTCTCGAGGACAAGAAGGACGCGCCCAAGTCGTTCACCGACACCGGGTACGACCTGCGAGCAGCGGGCGTGCAGTCGTTCGACATCGGTGGTGACCAGCTGCTGGTCTTCGCGGTCAGCACTCACAACCGCTGGTCGAACGCCGCGGCGAACGAGTTCGACGTCCTGCTCGACACGAACCGTGACGGGAACCCGGACTGGATCGTGTTCTCGGCCGACGGCGGCCTCGTCACGGCCGGAGACGCCAACGGCATCTCGCAGGTGTTCGCCTACGAGGTGGCCACGGGCGACACGATCGCGACGGGCTTCAACGCCTCGGCACCGACCGACAGCAGCACCATCCTGCTGCCGGTGGTCGCGAGCGACCTGGGCCTGACCGCCGGAGCGTTCGACTACATGGTCGAGAGCTTCTCGTCGGTCAACGACGGCGAGGACGTGATCGACGGCAAGGCGACGTACGACCCGTGGGCGCCTGCCCTCACGAACGGCCAGTTCGAGAGCGTTCCGGTCGGCGGCAAGGTGGACGTGCCCGTGACCGTCAACGGTGCGGCCTTCACCGCGCAGAAGCCGCTGGGCGTCATGGTCGTCGTGATGGACAACGCGGCGGGCAAGGACGAGGCGCTGCTGGTCAAGGCCAAGTAACCTCGGCCGAACCCCCGGCGAATCACACGTGGCGCCCCGTCCTCGGACGGGGCGCCACGTCGTGCATGCGGCGGCGGTGGACGAGGGGAAGCGGATGCCGCGGCGCGGGGCCGCGGCATCCTTTCGCCGTCAGCGGGTGCAGAGCTTCGGGGCGTCCGAGGTGCCGAAGCGATAGTCGTAGGTCGTTCCGTCGACGGTGACCACGACGCGCATGCCGTCGACGAGCGCCTGCGTGTACGAGACGCCGGGGGAGGGGCATCCCAGCGCGCCGTTGTTCCAGGTCACCGCCCACGCGGACTCGAGCTCCGGGGTGCCGGTCACGCCGCGGTCGGCGAGGTCGGCGACGATCGCGTCCCAGCGCGCCGGTGACACCGTGGCGGGTTCTCCGGTGGGGGCGATGGGGCCGCGCGTGGTCGTCTCGAACGGCGTGCGGCTGGATGACGGCTGGGGCGTCGTGGGCTCGGTCATCGGGGCTCCTGAACACGCGGTGAGGCAGAGCAGCAGTGCTGCCGCACCGAAAGCCATCCGACGTCGAGCCATGCCACTCCTCGGTCCGGCTTCAGCCTAGGCGGGGTGCTCGCCGACCGTAACCCGGGCCCGTGACGCGGAACGGCCGCCCGGAGAACCGGGCGGCCGCTCGTGGTCTTACGTGAGGCGTCAGCCGTCGCCGCGCGCGATCGCGAGGATGCGCAGGATCTCGAGGTACAGCCAGACGACCGTCACCATGATGCCGAAGGCGCCGAGCCAGCCGTACTGGCGGGGAGCGCCGTTGCGCACGCCCTGCTGGATCTGGTCGAAGTCGAGCACCAGCGAGTACGCGGCCATGATCACGACGAGGACGCCGATGATGAGGCCCAGCGGGATGCCGGCGACCTTCTGGCTGAGCAGACCGAACGCGCCACCGGCGACCGGCACGTTGAAGAGCATCAGCATGATGTTGAGGAGCGAGAACACGAGGTAGCCGACCATCGCGATGAGGAAGACCTTCGTGGCGCGCTTGGAGGCGCGGATCTTGCCGCTGGCGAAGAGCGCCAGCGTCACGCCGACGACGGCGAACGTCGCAAGAGTCGCCTGCACGACGATGCCCGGCCACAGGAACTCGAAGAACGCCGAGATCGCTCCGACGAAGAGACCCTCGAAGGCGGCGTAGCCGAAGATCAGTGCGGGGCGGATCTTCTTGCGGGAGGTGAAGATCACGACGAGCGACAGCACGAAACCGCCGAGCGCGCCGATCATCCAGGGGAGGATCGACGGGTTCGGGTTCAGGGCGGAGACGCCGGCCATCGTCCACACCCAGCCGACGGCTGCGGTGACGAGGAGGATCGCGAACAGGCCGACGGTCTTCCAGATGGTGTCTTCGTACGACATGCGACCGGTCTCGACGGCGCCTGCGGCCGGAGCGGCGTACATGCCCTCGAGCTGCGCCTGGGCCGCGGCATCCGTTCCGGCGCGCTGCGCCGTCGCGAACTGCGTCTGGCCGCCGAGGCTCGCCGCCTGCGAACCGCCGGGGTAGGTCTGCACGGCCTTCGGGTCCTGGAAGGCCGGGTTGTTGAACGCGGGGTTGTTGAGGGCCACTGCTCTCACACTCCAATGTCAAGGGAATCCCAGCACGATGCTGTTGATCAACACTATCCGACCGCCACTTGCCAGGCACGGACGGGCGCTGTGAGAGGGCTATGAACGGACGCCGCGACGCGCGGTCCGCTCCCTTCACGCGGCTAGCCTGGAGCGATGCCGCGCCGCCATCCGCTCGTCTTCGGCCACCGCGGTGCTCCGGGTTACCGCCCGGAGCACTCCCGCTCGTCGTACGCCCTGGCGTTCGAGATGGGGGTCGATGCCGTCGAACCGGACGTCGTCGTGTCGCGCGACGGCGTGCTCGTCGTGCGGCACGAGAACGAGATCTCGGGCACGACGGATGTCGCCGACCGGCCGGAGTTCGCCGACCGCCGCACGACGAAGACCGTCGACGGCGCGGAGCACACCGGCTGGTTCACCGAGGACTTCACGTGGGACGAGCTGTCGACGCTGCGCTGCCGCGAGCGGATCTCGGACCTGCGGTCCTCGAGCGCGAGCTTCGACGGCGAACAGCCGGTGCTGCGCCTGCGCGACGTGCTCGACGCCGCGCGGGACGCGTCGCTCGAGTACGGCCGCGAGATCGGCGTCGTGCTCGAGATCAAGCACGCGACCTATTTCGCCTCGCTCGGGTGGGATGTCGCCGCCCTCGTCGACACCGAGCTGCGCGAGGCGGGCTGGGGCGACGGGGCGCTGCCGCTCACGATCGAGGCGTTCGAGTCGACCGTGCTGTTCTCGCTGCAGGAGCGGGGCATCCGCGCCTCGTACATCTACCTGCTGGAGCACGCGGGGCGGCCGTTCGACCTGTTCGCCGCGCAGGGCAAGGCGGCGCCGACGTATCGGCAGACCGCCAGCCCGGAGGGTCTGGACGCCCTGGTCGGACGCGTCGACGGCATCAGCGTCGACAAGCGCAGCATCCTCGCCCCCGACAAGCTCGGTCGCACCAGCGGGCCGTCGTCGGTGGTCGCCGATGCGCACGAGCGCGGGCTGCGCGTCTTCACCTGGACATGCCGGCCCGAGAACCGCTTCCTCATCGGCCAGTTCCGCCTCCCCGGCGGCCCCGAGGCGTTCGGGGACTGGGAGGCCGAGTGGGGCGTCATCCGGGACTCCGGCGTCGACGGAGTGTTCGTCGACCATCCCGATCTCGGGGTGTCGTTCTTCCGGCGGTGACGCCCGCGCGGCGAATCCCGAGCAGCGGCCGGCGCTCTGACTAGGGTGGGGCGCATGACCAATGCCGGCATCGTCGTCGACGGGGTGCGTCGGGCCTTCGGTGAGGTGCAGGCGGTGCGGAGCGTGACGCTGCAGGCGCACGCGGGTCGCGTCACCGGCCTCGTCGGGCCGAACGGATCGGGAAAGACCACGCTGCTCCTCATGCTCGCGTCGCTGCTCGCGCCCGACGCGGGGTCGATCCGCATCGACGGCGTCGACCCGGTGACCCACCCGCAGGAGGCCCGCGCGCTGCTGGGCTGGATGCCCGACGCGCTGGGCGCGTGGGGCACGCTGTCGTCCCGCGAGACGCTGACCGTGACGGCACGGCTGTACGGGATGCCGAAGCCCGAGGCATCCGCTCGTGCCGCGCAGCTGCTGGCCGACGTCGGACTCGTCGACCTCGCCGACGCGCCGGCACGCGTCCTCTCGCGGGGCCAGAAGCAGCGCCTCGGCCTCGCACGGGCGCTCGTGCACGACCCGCGGGTGCTGCTGCTCGACGAGCCGGCATCGGGCCTCGACCCGCAGGCGCGCATCGACCTGCGCCTGCTGCTGCGGCGCTTCGCCGCAGAGGGCCGCACGGTGCTGGTGTCCAGCCACATCCTCTCCGAACTCGAAGAGGTCGCCGACGATGCCGTGTTCCTGCTCGGCGGGGTGACCGTCGACCCGGCGCGCGTCGAAGCGGCCTCCCGCCGCGCACGGCCGTGGCGGGTGCGGATCGCAGGGGCGGAGGCATCCGAGGCCGCACCGCACGTCGCCGCCGCGCTGCGGCTGGGCGCCGAGCAGGTGGGGGTGGACCGGCGCGATGTCGTCGTGTCGTTCGAGACGGAGGATGCCGCCGCCGCGGCGCTGCGCGACCTCCTCGGCGCGGGGCTCTCCGTCGTGGAGTTCGCCGCCGCGCAGGGGACGCTCGAGCGCACCTTCCTCGACCTCGGCGACGGCCGGGCTCCGCAGGCGCCGGCGGGGGTTGCGTTCGACCCCGCGCCGCCGACGGTGGACGCGACTTCGACGGACCCGGCGAGCGCGCCGCCGCCGGGGGATGCGGCATCCGCAGACCCGCGCGCGGCGACCGACGAAGGCGAGGCGACCTCGTGAACGGGCAGCGACTGGGCGCCATCGTCGGCCTCGAGCTGACGCAGCGCACCCGCAGCGTCGCCTGGTACGTGCTGCTCGGCGTCTTCGCGGTGCTGCTGGCGATCGTGACCGGGCTGTCGTTCCTCGCCTGGGGGTCGGTGTACCGGCCGGGCGGCGCGATCTACTCGACGATCGTGTACATCACGCTGCTGCTCGTCGTGCTCGTGTCGCCGACGCTGAGCGGCAACGCGATCAACGGCGACCGGGATGCCGCGACCCTCGCACCCGTGCAGGTCACCCTCGCGACGACGTTCGAGATCCTCTTCGGCAAGTTCCTCGCGGCGTGGATCACCGGCCTCGCGTTCGTCGCGGTGGCGATCCCGTTCCTCGTGATCGCGACGCTCGCCGGCGGCGGCGACCCGGCGACGATCACGGTGTCGCTGCTGGTGCTCGTCTTCGAGGTGGGCGTGATCGCGGCCATCGGCGTCGCGCTCAGCGGCATCCTGTCGCGCCCGCTGTTCTCCGTCGCCACCACCTACCTCGTCGTCGCGGCACTGGTGCTCGGCACGGTCATCGCCTTCGGACTCGTCGGGATGTCGATCCGCTCGGAGGCGACCAGCAGCTACCGCAGCTTCGACTACGGCGAGTACGGGGAGATGCCGTGCATGCCCGGTGAGGAATCCAGTGAGTCGTACCCGTGCGACGAGGACGCCGAACTCACGTGCGGCCAGTGGCAGACCTCGACGTACGAGATGCCGCGCTTCGACCACGTGTGGTGGCTGCTCGCCGCGAACCCGTTCGTGATCCTCGCCGACGCGACGCCCACGCAGTTCGACCCGCACGGCTACCCGCAGGACCTCTTCGGCCAGATCAAGTTCGCGGTGCGGTCGGCGCAGCAGCCGCCGGACCTCGACCAGCGGTGGGACGACTGCGCACCGCGGCAGCAGCAGGACGGGCAGCCGACGGCGGAGCGGGTCATCGACCACTCCACGCCGAGCTGGTTCGTCGGCATGGCGCTGCAGGCGCTGCTGGCCGCCGGGCTGATGTGGTGGGCGTGGGCGCGAACGCGCACGCCCGCGCGGCGGCTGCCGTCGGGCACCCGTATCGCGTAGCGGCGCGGCCCCGGGCGCATCGCGTAGCGGCGGGCGCGGGGCGAAGCCGGCGTCGTCTCGGCGCGGGCGGCCGCGTCAGGCGTAGAAGCCCTCGCGCAGGTTGATGCCGTGCTCGACCCACGCCTTGAGGGCGGCGAGCATGCCGGTCCAGCCTTCGCAGTTGCCGAAGGCACTCTTCGCGCCGTCGGCGGTGGCCTGCCACGCCGATTCGGTGATCGTGACCAGGGTGCGGGCGCCGTCGTCGACGGGCTCGAACTCGAACGTCGTCGTGGTCTCGGCCTCGACGCCGGCGCGGGCCTCCCAGCGGATCACGAGCCGCCGCGGCGGGTCGGCCTCGACGACGGTGATCGGGAACCTGCCGGGGAAGTCGGCGAAGTCCCACGTCACGTCGGCGCCCTTCTCGAGGCGTCCCCGCGCGCCACCGGTGGTGAAGTACCGGGAGAGCTGCTCGGGATCGGCGACCGCCTCGTAGACGTCGGCGACCGGCCGCGCGACACGCCCCGACACGGTGAAAGACAGGGCGGTGAGTTCTTCAGACATGTTGTAGTTTTATAACATGACGGCTGCCGAGCGCAAGGGGTCGGACGACGACCTGGTGTTCAAGGCGCTCGCCGCGCCGTTGCGACGCCGCATGCTGGACGCGCTGAAGGACGAGCCGCTCGCGACCGGGGCGCTGTGCGCGCGGTTTCCCGAGGTCGATCGCACGACGGTGCTCCAGCATCTGCGCGTGCTGGAGCGGGCCGAGCTGGTGACCGGTCGCAAGATCGGCCGGGAGCGGCACCTGGCGCTCGCACCTCTGCCGATCAAGCGCATCCACGACCGCTGGATCGGGGAGTACGCCCGCGCCGCGGTGGACCTCCTCGACCGGCTGAGCGACTGACGTCAGCCGATGCGTTCGCTCACGACCCGTGCCGTCGCGGCCGGGTCGGGGCGGTGCATGACCGACTCGGGCACGATGACGAGCTCGGCTCCGTCGATCTCGGCGGCGAGACGGTCGGACGCCGAGATGAGGATCGGGAAGGTCTGCTCGCCGCGCAGCACCGTGATCGGCGCGTCGACGGCGAGCATCTCGGGCGTCGGCGTCGACACCGCCGCGACCAGGTTGGTGTCGTAGACCGTGGACTGCGCGAGGGGCACGAGGTCGGCGAACTGCTCGCTCGCACGCATCGCCTCGACCATCTCGCGCGGCAGGCCGACGTTCTCGAGCTGGAACGTCGTGATCGCGTCTTCGGGGTGGCCCTCGTCGACGAAGCGCTGCAGGCGTTCGGCGAGGTCGCCCGCGGGCTCGTCGACGCCGAACCGGAGCGGCGGCTCCGAGAGGAACAGCGCCCGCACCGGTACGCCGAGCGAGGCCGCGTACAGCGCGAGGACGGCGCCCGACGAGTGTCCCAGCACGGCCGCGTCGCCGCCCACGGCGTCGATGACGGCGGCGAGGTCCTCGGCCTCGCGCTCCGGCGTGGAGCCGCGGGCGTCACCGCTGTCGCCGCGGGCGCGGCGGTCCCAGGTGACGGTGCGGAAGCCGGCATCCGCCAGCGCATCGGCCAGTCCTGCGGCGTCGACCGCCCTCGACATGGCCCCGTTCACGATCACGACGACAGGCCCGTCCCCGGTCTCGTGGTACGCGATGCGGGTGCCGTCTGCGGAGGTCACAGTGTCCATGCTCCTCAGCCAACCACGGGTGTCCGACATGCGTCAGGGAGACAGCGGCCCGGCACCGCGACCCCTGATCCGCCGCACCCTTGGCGTGGCGACGCGGCGCAGCGGCGGTCTTCGAGCTGCTCGGCGATTCGGCAGAATCGGAAGCCGGGGGTGGACGGTGACCGAGAACCGAAGTGATCACGGCCGCGAACGCGGGCGTGCGGCGACCGAAGGCACGGCGGTCACGGGCGGCAAGCCGTCACCGACGCGGTCGCGTGCGCGGTCGCTCACCCGCGACCTCATGATCGCCGCCGCGTTCGGGGCGATCGGCGCCGTGCTCCTCGTCGTGGTCGCGCCGCTGACGACCTCGCTCGCGGCGACGTTCCCTCCGGCGTACGCGGCGGTCGCCGGCGTCCACAGCGTGCTGCCCTACCTCGCGCGACGGCTGCTCGTGCTGCCGTTCGCGGCGACCCTGGTCGGCGGCCTCGTCGGGGTGCTGTCGTTCGCGTCGACCGCCCTCGGACCGCTGATCCTCTTCTCGCTGCTCGCAGCCACGCTGCCGTTCGACCTCGTCCTGAACGCCGGCCGTCGCTTCGCGCCGGCGCTGCGCGCACGGCACTACGCGATGGCGGCGGTCGCCTCGGCCGTCGTGCTGTTCCTCGTGTCGCTGCCGGTCTTCTCGGCCGAGCGCCTGACCGTCTGGATGGCGGTCGCCGTGCTCGCGGGTCGCCTCATCGGTCAGTGCGCGGCGGTGTGGTTCTCTGCACTGATCGCGGATGCCGTGCACCGGGCCGGGATCCGCCGGAAGGCGCCGGCCGGCTGAGCGCGGCATCCGTTCCCGAACGAACCGACCCGGCAGGGTCTATGCGCGCGAGGACGTCGGCACCAGCAGGTGGCGGTCGAGTCCGATCGCGATGGCGTCCTCTCGGCTGGCGGCGCCGAGCTTGCGGTAGAGGCTGCGCAGCTGCGTCTTGACGGTGTTGGGCGAGACGCCGAGCGCGCCGGCCAGCTCGCTGACGCTGGCGCACTCGGGCAGCCGGGCGAGCAAGGCGAGCTCCCGCTTGGTGAGCGAGAGGACCGGGAGCGCATCCAGGAGCAGCGATCCCGGGATGTCCGCCGCGATGTCGTCGGCACCCACGCGGGACAGCTCGCCCAGTACGCGATGAAGGTCGTCCGACGGCAGCAGCGCCAGCGGCAGCCGAAGCCCCGAGCGGGTGAGCAGCGCCGCCAGTCGCATCACCAAGGCGTTGAGGCGAGGGCGCGGGGGATAGCGGGTGAGCACGGCGATCTCGAGCGCCGCCGCCTCGGCCGAGCTCCGGGGCGACAGCGTCGACCCGGCGATCACCTTGAGCTCCTTGAGCGCCGTGCCCGGCTGCCCCATCGCCAGCGCCACCCGCGCGCGCTCGATGTGCGCGCCGGCACCGGCGCGCGGATCGCGCTGCGCGATCGCGGATGCCGCGTCGAGGTCTCCCAGCGCGAGCTGAAGCAGCCCGCGCACGCGCGCGAGCTGCTGGCGGGTGTGGGTGGAGCGTCCCTCGGCGCCCCGCAGGCCGGTCGTGGCCTCCAGCTGCGCCAGTCCGTCGGCGGCGTGCCCGTCGACCAGGGCGACCAGCGCCTCGGTCTCGGCGACGGCCAGCCAGTGCTCGACGACCCGGCGATTCGGGGCGGCATCGGCGAGCTGGCGTCGGGCCGTGCCGGCGTCGAAGCGCTCCAGTGCGAGCGTGGCCTCGGCGATGCGGTAGAACGTGCCGGTGTACCCGCTGCGCTCGTGCGCGAGCGATGGTTCGTCCCGCATCCGGTCGACCAGCAGTCGGGCTTCGTCGAGCTGGCCGTCGCGGGCATGGATGCCGGCGAGCATCGCCATACTGCCGAAGCCTTCGATCGGCGCCGACTCGGGCGCCTCGGCGACCCCCTTCGCGAACGCGCCGATCGCCTCGGTCGTGCGCCCGCCGTAGTAGAGGGTGATGCCCGCTTGCGCGTACAGCCGACTCACGTTGCGGGCGTCGGCGCGCTCCGAAGTGGTCAGCTGATCGAGCGCTTCCACCGCGCGGCGAGCGGGTTCGACGCCGAGCGAAGGCCGACCGAGCAGCCGCAGCGCCGCGCTCTGACCCGTACGGATGAGAGCGCGATCCATCGGCGGGAGCTGCCTGTCGCCTTCCCGACGCGCGGCGACGGCGGCGGCGGCGAAATACCGCAGCGCCCGCGCCCGCTGGAACAGGTTCGCGTTGTAGACCAGTCCCAGCATCATCAGCAGGACGGGCTGGTCCTTGAGGTCCGAAGCGGATGCCTCTTCCAGCAGTTCGCGAACGACCCGGCCCCGCAGCGTCAGCATCTCGTACCAGCCGGCGCGCGCCGCCTCCGACGCGGCCGAGTAGTCCCCCGCGGCGAGGGCGCGCCGCATCCGCTCGATGTACAGGTCGGCGACGGCCGCCGCCGCCGCATCCGGGCTCGCTGAGGCGGCGCTGTCTGACATGTCTCGGTCGTCCCCCCGGGCGTCCTCGGCGGCTGGGTCCGCCTGCACCAGGCTCTCACACGGTGTCGTCGCCGCGGCGATCTGTGACCGGGCGCCCCGGGGTGAGTCCGGGGTGAAGCGGGAGGAACCGGACGCCGTCCGACCGCTAGCTTTTCGCGGGGTGAGCGCCCATCGGCGCGCCCGTGAGCATCGACAGGGGGCGGCAATGGCCGAGAAGACGAGGGTCCGTGCGCGTCGGGACCGCGGGAACACGCGGGATCTCACGCTGCGTGGCGCAGGGAGGCGCACCGCCTGGGTCGCATTCCTCGCCGCACTCGTCGTCGCCCTGGCGACCGTCGCCGTGCCGGCGGCTCCCGCGGTGGCCGCCGGTACGGCGATCACGCTCACGCCGGCCACCGCGACGTTCAAGAGCGGTGTCGCGACCCCGTTCACCCTGACCGTCAGCTGCAGCACCGACGGCGGCTGCACCGAGTCGACGGTCACCATCCCCACGACCTCGATCACCGGGACCCCCGCGATCACCGATTTCGGGTCGTGGATCGGCAACAGCTCATGCGCGGGCGTCACCAAGACGGTGACGGCCGGGCAGGTCGTGTTCCACTACGGGACGCTGCCGACGGGGTCGAAGCAGTGCACGTTCACGCTCACCGCGCCCGAGTACAAGACGTTCGACAACACCGTCGTCACGATGACCCCGACGCTCGCGAGCGCGAACTCCGACCCCAGCACGGGGGTCCCCGCGACGGCGACCATCACGGCGGGCCGCAACGTGAGCCTCACGAACGGGTCGCCCGCCCGGGTGATCGCCGGCAACCAGTTCGAGTACACGGTCACGCTCTACTGCGGCCTCAACGGGCAGTACACCGGCGACGTCGGTCTGTCGGCGCTCAGCATCTCGGCGACCCTCCCCGCCAACTTCGAGTACCAGTCGTACCGCACCCGCAACAGCATCCCCGGCACCTTCTCGTACGACGCCGCGACGCGTGTGTTCACGTATTCCGACCCGACGGGCACGGCGTGCGGCAATCCGCCGCTGAACAGCGGCAACTTCGTCACGATCTACGTCGCCGGGAAGGCGTCCACGGGCGGCGTGCCCAACCCGGTCGGAAGCCGTGTGTGCAACGCGGCCTCGGCCTCCTGGACGTATCTCGACGGCGTCACCGGCTCTGCCGCCGCGACGCAGGTCTGCAGCCCGGTCGTGGACATCGCCACGACCGTGGCGAAGTCGACCACCGCGCCCTCGACCCTGAGCAACATCGGCCAGTTCGCCCCGGCGGACGGCGCCGGGCGCGCGTCGCACACCTACCCCGGCAACTGGGACGGGACCGGCGCGACGACCTACTACGACATCACCATGAACACTGTGCCGGCCACCGTCAACGGCGGGCTGTCGTACGACATCAAGGACCCGATGCCCTGCCTGGCGAACGGATCCGGCGGAAACTACACGTCGAACGCCGTCGGCACGTACTGCGCGAACCCCGCGTTCGTCCCGACGCTCATCGTGCCGACCGGTTTCGCCCTGACCGCCGCCGACGCCATCACGGTGATCCGCACCGACGGCACGAGCGCGACGATCCCGTACACCGCGAACAAGGGCTGGGTCGTCCCCACCTCTCCTGCGGTCGCGCAGGTGAACGTCCCGCCGTTCGCGTCGCAGGGATCGAACTCGGCCGCCACGATGCGCCTGCGGATGTTCGGCTACGCGTCGAGCGATGTGCCGGCGCCCGCCGTCCTCACGAACAAGGTCACCTCGACGCCGTACACGGCCGGGGACACCGGGACCCCGCTCTTGGCGGACCAGACCGCGACCTCGCGACTGCAGGTCGAGCGTCCGCCGGCGAACGACGCGGCGTTCGTCTACCCCGGGCTCACGACCGTCCAGGTGGGCACCACGTGCAGCGCCAACGCCTACCTCAACAGCAGCACGAACGGCGCCTACAGCAACCGCATCGAGCTGCCGTCGGCGCCCTCGAAGGCTGTCTACATCGACTATCTGGCACCGGCGGGCACCGTCGCGGTCGCTCCCGCGGCCACCGCGTTCAGCTTCGCGTCGATGAACGCGAACGGCAGCGGCGGCAAGACCTACACGTCGCCCGTGGTGACGCCGACGACGACGCCGGACTTCAACGGCACCGGGCGCACGCTCGTGCAGTGGAAGATCCCCGCGGGCGTGGTGACCGTGCCCGGCTACTACAACATCCGGACCTCGTCGCCGCTCGCGTCGCTCACCCTCGAGCCTGGCTGCGCCGGCGACTACACGGGCGACCTCACGGTCGGCTACGACGCGCCGATCGCGCAGTGCTACTTCAACAACTACGTGAGCGCCCACGTCGAGCCCGCGCCGATGTACCCGTTCGGCACCACCGGTCTGCGCTCGAACGGCGCACCCGACGCCGACAACTACTGCGGCTACTCGAGCAACCTGAAGATCGCGGCGATCAACGCGGGCTTCACCGTCGACAAGACGGTGCAGGGCAATCTCGATGCTGCGCCCATCGGCAGCGGCGGCACGGGCCACGTGAGTGTCGACGGCGGCACCGCGTCGTACACGGTGACCTTCACGAACACCGGCGAGTCGACGCTCACGAAGCCGGTCATGTACGACCTGCTGCCGCGGGTGGGCGACACGCGCGCCTCGTCCACGGCGCCGCGCGGCTCGCAGTTCCCTGTCACCCTGACCGGCATCGATCCGCTGCCGGCCAAGCTCGCGGTCGCGTACTCGCAGGCGGCGAATCCGTGCCGCCCGGAGGTGCTGCCGACCAACCCCGGTTGCGTGGACGACTGGACGACGACCGCCCCGTCCTCGCTGGCGTCGGTCACGGCCCTGCGCTTCGCGTACGAGGGCACCGTGTCGGTCACGAAGGGGTTCGCGGCGACGTACACCGTCAGCACCCCGCCCTCGGCGGCCGGCAACGTCGCGTGGAACAGCATCGGCACCAACGTGACCGCCGGCGACAAGCTCGTCGGCGAGGCCGAGTCGTCGCTGACAGGGCTGCAGGCGCAGAGCGCGCAGCCCGCCATCACGAAGACGGCGGACCGCGCGACGGTGGATGCCGTGGGCCAGCCGGTGGTGTTCACCTTCACCGTGACGAACAACACCGCAGTCACGCTGAGCGACGTGCGCGTCACGGACGCCTTGGTGAACTCGGCCGCGTCGAGCGAGGCGCCCGTTCCCACGTGCTCGTCGCTCACCGGGCCCGCCGGAGCCTGCTCGGGCGCGTCGACCAGCCTCGCTCCCGGCCAGTCCGCGGTCTTCACGGCGACGTATGTGACGACGCAGGCCGACCTCGACCACGGCTCCGTGTCGGACCAGGCGACCGCGACCGCGGCGCCGCCCTCGGGCCCGGCGCTGAGCAACAGCACGGACGTCGTCACCGTGAACGCGGCGCAGAACCCCGCGCTCACCCTCACCAAGAAGGCGGCGCCGGGCACCGTCGACTCGGTCGGCGACGTGATCGACTACACGTTCTCGGTGCGCAACTCCGGCAACGTGACGCTGCGGAACGTGGCGATCGACGAGACGGCGTTCAGCGGCAGCGGCGCGCTCTCGGCGATCACGTGCCCCTCGGGTGCGCTCGCCCCCGACGCGACCGTGGACTGCACGGCCACCTACCCGGTGACCCAGGCCGACCTGACGGCCGGCGCGGTGACCAATACCGCGACCGCCACCGCGACGGGCCCCGCCGCCGCCGTCACCTCGCCCGCGTCGTCGGCCACCGTCGACGTCGAGCAGGTCGCATCCCTCGACCTCGTGAAGTCGGCGACGCCGGCGGGAGCGGATGCCTACAACGCCGGTCAGCTCATCACCTACACGTTCGTCGTGACCAACACGGGCAACGTTCCGGTGACCGGCATCTCGGTCGACGAGACCGCCTTCACCGGCACCGGCACGCTGTCGGCGATCGACTGTCCGGCCACCGAGCTCGCCCCGACCGAGCAGTTCACCTGCGAGGCGACGTACACCCTCACGCAGGACGACGTCGACTCGGGGTCGCTCTCGAACACCGCGCGCGCCACGGGGACCGCGCCGACCGGCCCGGTATCCGACGCGTCGACGGTCACGACCCCGCAGACCCCGCTGGCGCGCCTGACGCTGTCGAAGACGGCGAGCACGGCGTTCGTGAACGCGGCGGGGGAGAAGCTCACGTACACGTTCACGGTCCGCAACACGGGCAACGTCACGCTCCACGACGTCGCCGTCGACGAGACCGGCTTCACCGGCAGCGGCACGACGCCCGTCGTGGCCTGCCCGGCCGATGTGCTCTCGCCCGGCCAGCAGCTCGTCTGCACGGCGGAGTACACCGTCACGCAGGCCGACATGAACCGCGGTGGCATCACCAACACGGCACGCGCCACCGGCCTCGACACGGCCGACGCCGACGTCCGGTCGGCCGACTCGACCGTCAAGGTCACGGCGAACGCCGCCCCGGCGATCAGCATCGCGAAGTCCGCGGACGTCGCCTCGTACGACGCCGTCGGCGACGACATCGAGTTCCGGTTCGTCGTCGCCAACATCGGCAACGTGAGCCTCTCCGGCATCGAGATCGCCGAGGTCGCGTTCAGCGGCACCGGCGCGCTCGGGGCGATCGACTGCCCGGAGACGAAGCTCGCACCCACCGAGTCGTTCACGTGCACGGCCCCGTACGAGGTGACCCAGGCCGACATCGACGCCGGTCGCCTCGTGAACACGGCCGAGGTCTCGGCCGAGGCGCCGTCGGGCGACGCCCTCGTCTCAGAGACGTCGACGGTGACCGTGGATGCGGTGCAGTCGCCCCTGCTCGTGCTCGAGAAGAAGGCGACCCCGGACGAAGCGGATGCCGCCGGCGACGCGATCCGATACACCTTCCACGTCGCGAACGAGGGCAACGTCACGGTGACCGCGCTGCAGATCGTCGAGTCGGCGTTCTCCGGCACCGGTGCGTTGGCCGCGGCGGAGTGCGCGAAGGTCTCGCTCGCCCCGGGCGAGGACGTGACGTGCGAGATGGCCTACGCGCTGACGCAGGCGGATGTGGATGCCGGTGCGGTGACGAACACGGCGGTGGCCACGGCATCCGCTTCCGGCACGCCGACGACCACCGACCCGTCGACCGCGACCGTCACGATCGACCGCGCCCCGGCGCTGTCGCTCGTGAAGTCGGCCCAGGTCGCGACGCCCGGCGAGATCCGCGCAGGCGACCAGATCACGTACTCGTTCGTGATCACGAACACCGGCAACGTGACGATCGCCGACCCCCACGTCGAGGAGGGTGCGTTCACGGGAACCGGCCCGCTCGACGACCCGGCCTGCGAGAACGGCGATCCGCTCGCTCCCGGTGACCAGCTCGTGTGCGCGGCGACGTACACCGTCACCCAGGAGGATGTCGACTCCGGCGAGATCGCGAACTCCGCGGTCGCGCGCGGCACCGGGCCGGCGGGCGTGCAGCCGCCGACTTCGCCCGCGTCGAGCGTGACGGTGCCCGAGCCCGCCCGCCCTGCCCTCGGCCTGGTGAAGTCGACCGAGGCGACGAAGGTCACCGCGGCGGGGCAGCTCGTCACCTACGCCTTCACGGTCACCAACACCGGCAACACCACGGCACGGAACGTGGCCGTGAGCGAGGGCGCGTTCAGCGGCCGCGGTGCCGAGGTCGTCGTCGACTGCCCGGCCGGCACCGACCTGCTGCCGGGCCAGAGCACGGTCTGCACCGCGGGCTACACGGTGGTCGCCGCCGACCTCGACGGCACCGCGCTGGTCAACACCGCCACGGCGGCCGGCGTGGCTCCTGACGGCAGCGGCATCGCGTCGGCGCCGTCGACCGTCCGGATCGACGACGTGGTGAAGGCTGCGGCATCCGATGATCTCGCGGTGACCGGCGGGGTGATCGCGTGGAGCGCCGCGGTGCTCGGCGCGGGTCTGCTCGTGGTCGGCGCGATCCTGGTGACGCTGCGCCGCCGCCGGCTCAGCTGACCCGATACTGCGGAGCCCCTGAGCGATCGGGGGCTCCGCCGCGTCGGGGAGCGGGACTCAGTCGGTGTCGCCGGGCTGGCCGTCGAGGCCGCCGAGCCCTGCGATCACCCGCGTGAGGCCGAACTCCCACGCCCGCGCGGCGTCGTAGGGGCCGCCCATGGCCTCGCCGGCGGCCCGACCCACCCGCCGGGCGAGCGGGAAGTCGTCGCCGACGTAGCCGGCCAGGGGTTCGGCCGACTGCTGCCACACCTCCGCGAAGTCCTCGGCGGCGGCGCGCTCGACGAGGCGGCCCGCCGCGGCGCGCACGAAGTCGAGCACGAACGTCAGCGCCGCATCGCGCTCGACGTCACCGATCGACGTACCGTCGAAGGCCTGCAGCTCGTGGTCGTACTTCGCGATGGTGCCGGGCCCGAGCGCGATGCGCGGGTCGTCGATGTCGAGCAGCCAGGGGTGCGCGCGCAGGAGCGCGAGGTTGTCGTCGGCGACGTGGCGCAGGCGCGTGCGCCAGCCCGCGCGGCCGAACGGCTCTCGCGGCATCACGGCGTGCGCATGGTCGGCCATGAGCACGAGGAGGTCGTCGCGGCTGTTGACGTGGGTGTAGACCGACATCGTCGTCATGCCGAGCGACTGGGCGAGTGCGCGCACCGTGACCGCGGCGAGGCCGCCCTCGTCGGCGAGGGCGATGGCGCGCATGACGACGTCGCCCGTCGAGTGGCGGGCCTTGGGGCCGCGGCTGCCACCGGTGGGGATGTCGGCGCGGTCGCGCCACAGCAGGTCGACCAGCGGTCGGGGCACGACGCACCTCCTGGGGAATGCTCATCAAATACTGTACGTTGTACAGAGTTTATGACGGGAGAATCCATGAACATCACTCGGACTGCCATCTCGCTCAACGTCGCCGACGTGGAGGCCTCGGCGAGCTTCGCCAAGACCCACTTCGGGTACGAGGAGGCGATGGCGGCCGACGGATTCGTGTCGTTGCGGCATCCGTCCGTCGGCACGAATCTGATCTTCCTCGCGACCGGGCTGGCGACCTTCACGCCGCAGGAGATCGCCGGCGCGGCCGGCGACGGGATGCTGCTGGTCTACGTCGTCGAGGTACTGGACGACGAGTTCGCGCGGATCGCGGCGGCCGGCGCGCGCGTGGTGACGCCGCCCGAGACCGAGCCGTGGGGCGAGCGGTTCTGCCAGTTCGCCGACCCGAACGGGCTCATCTGGCAGCTCGTGGAGTGGGTGTCCTGACGCTTCGCGCCGTTCTCGAAGCAGCTGCGCCACTCCTGCAACGGGCACCGGTCCGTCCTCGCCGCGCCGCCGTGACGGCGAGGTCCTGCGGCCGCGCACGACCCGGTCATCGGCGAGATGCGCGGCCGGGTGGAATGCGATATGTTGCTGGCGTCTCCGGACCGCTCCCGGCGCCAGGCCGACCGAGGAGCGCTTCCCTGCAAAGGATGCCGACGCCAGGCCGGTCGGCATGAGTCCTGCGGAGGAAGCATGACTGTCACCATCGACCGCGCTCGCATCGCCGAGCTGACAGCCCGTGAGGCGGCCCGACTCGACGCGCGGACCACCGCGTCGCGCGACCTGTACGAGCGCGCCCGCGTCCACCTGGCCGGTGGCGTGGCCTCGTCGTACCAGCTGCGCGACCCGTGGCCCATCTACATCGAGAAGGGCTCGGGCCCGAGGGTCTGGGATGTCGACGGCAATCGGATGTGGGACTTCCACAACGGGTTCGGCTCCATGGTCCAGGGGCACGCGCACCCCGCGATCGGCGCGGCGCTCGCCGCGCGCTACCCGCAGGGCACGCACTTCGGCTGCCCCACCGAGGACGACGTGATCGTCGCCGACGAGCTCGCCCGCCGGTTCTCGCTGCCCAAGTGGCGCTACACGAACTCCGGGTCCGAGGCGACGATGGACGCGATCCGCATCGCGCGGGCGCTCACCGGCCGCGACACCGTGATGAAGATCTTCGGCTCGTACCACGGCCACCACGACACCGTGATGGTGTCGATCGGCGTCGAGTACGACAAGATCGGCGATCGCGAGAACCTCGCGTCGCTGCCGTACGGCGCCGGCATCCCGCAGTCCGTCGTCGACATGACGGTCGCGGTGCCGTTCAACGACGCCGGTGCGATGGAGCGGCGCATCGAGGCGCTCATCGCCGAGGGTCGCAAGCCGGCCTGCGTCATCATGGAGGCCGCCATGATGAACCTCGGCGTGGTGCTGCCCGAGGACGGCTACCTGCAGGCGGTGCGCGACATCACCCGCGAGCACGGCATCGTGCTGATCTTCGACGAGGTAAAGACCGGCCTGTGCATCGCCCCCGGCGGCGCGACCGACAAGTTCGGCGTCACACCCGACATGGTGACCCTCGCCAAGGCCCTCGGCGGCGGGCTGCCGTCGGGCGCGATCGGCGCCACCGAAGAGGTCATGGCGGTCGTCGAGGACCACTCGGTCTACCAGGTGGGCACGTACAACGGGAACCCGCTCACGATGGCGGCGGCCCGCGCGTCGCTCACCGAGGTGCTCACGCCCGACGCCTACGCGCACCTGAACCACCTCAACGACCGCATCGTCAACGGGTGCCAGGCCGTCGTCGACAAGTACGAGCTGCCCGGCTACGCCCTCGGCATCGGCTCGAAAGGCTGCGTCACGTTCTCGACGAAGAAGGTCGTGGACTACGAGACCTTCAAGGAGAACCAGGATGCCGAGCTCGCCGACCTCGCGTGGCTCTTCAACCTGAACCGGGGCATCTTCATGACCCCGGGTCGCGAGGAGGAGTGGACGCTGTCGGTCACGCACACCGACGAGGCGATCGACGCCTACGTCGCGGTGTTCGAGGAGCTGGCCTCCGAGCTGACCGCCTGACGCGGTGGACGACGGGAGGCCGCTGCGCTGAGGCGTGGCGGCCTCCCTGTATGCACGGGGCGTGCTCGCGCGGGAAATGCGCAGGCCCCCGCATGCGTTGGCTGTCGCATGCGATCCATCGTCTACTCCCGCACCGGCACGTCGTCCGTCCTCTCGCTCGCGGAGCGTGCGCCCGCGCAGCCGGGCCCGGGAGAGGTGCGCGTGAGGGTCGCGGTCTCGGGCGTCAACCCGACCGACTGGAAGGCGCGCGCGGGCAGCGGCGCGGCCACGGCCTTCGCCGAGGTCGTGCCGAATCAGGACGGCGCGGGCGTGATCGACGCCGTCGGCGAGGACGTGGCAGACCTCGCGGTCGGCGACCGCGTCTGGGTGTACCTCGCTCAACACCAGCGCCCCACCGGGACGGCGCAGGAGTACACGGTCGTGCCCGCGGAGCGGGCGGTGAAGCTCCCCGAGGGGGTCGGCTTCGACGTCGCGGCGAGCCTCGGCGTGCCCGCCATGACCGCGCACCGGGCGCTCACCGTGCACGAGTCCGGACCGGCCCGGCTGTCGCCAGGGGCGTTGGAGGGCCGTATCGTGCTCGTCGCCGGTGGGGCGGGTGCCGTCGGGCACGCCGCCATCCAGCTCGCCGTATGGGCGGGGGCGACGGTGATCGCCACGATCTCCAGCGACGAGAAGGCCGCTCTCGCGCTCGCCGCGGGCGCGCACCACGTCGTGAACTATCGCCAGGAGGATGCCGCCGCCCAGATCGCCGCTCTCGCTCCCCAGGGCGTCGATCACGTCGTCGAGGTGTCGCTCGCGCAGAACGCGGTGCTCGACGGGCAGATCGTCGCGAACCACGGATCGATCGCCTACTACGCCGACAACGGGGGCGACCAGGCCACCCTCCCGGTGCGGCCGACCTTCGCGAAGAACGTGCGCATCCAGGGGCTGCTGCTGTACACGGTCGGCGACGCCGCGCTGACGGCCGCTGCCGAAGACATCACCGCCGCTCTCCGCGACGACGCGCTCCCCGTCGGCGACCAGGCGGGGCTGCCGCTCTCCTGGTTCTCGCTCGAAGCGACCGCGGCCGCTCACGACGCGGTCGAGCAGGGCGCGGTGGGCAAGGTGCTCATCGACGTCACGGGCGACAACCGCTGACGGCGTCGATCACCTCTGGACGTGACCGATCGTGACCGAGACCGGATCGCCGAGCGAGCCGTCGGGCAGGGTCGGCTGATAGGTCAGCGTCACGGTCGCGAATCCCAGGGTGATCTGCACCACGGGCTCATCGCCTGAGAAGCCGGTGGCCGCCGACGTCACGACGGCGTCCTGCAGGCGCACCGTGACGTAGTCGCCGGTCATGCCCGCGCGCCGCGCCGACAGCAGGACTTCGTTGAGGTGGATGCCGCGTGCGCAGGCATCGAAGAGGCGCGGCGTCGCGGCATCCACACGCAACGACACGGCGACCTCCGTGAGCGTCGGCTTGCCGATCCGGCCACCGCCCGCACCGCCGCCGGCGGGCGGGGCGTTCGACACGGCCCAGCTCCAGCTCAGCACCTCGATGGCGCCCGGATGCCGGTCGTCGACGGCCTCGCCGGGGATCGACGGGATGGTGAGGAACTGCTCATCGGTCATGGCCGGCTTCCCCCGTCCGTCTTCGCGATTCCCCCGGCCGCGCTATCGCGCGCGCAGCCACCCCACAGATACTCCCGGCAGGCGGCACCCGCAAGAGGGCCGGGTATCAGGATGCCGCGTCCTTCGCTCTTCCCTTCGTCACCAAGGGGGGAGTGATGGAGTTCTCATCGCCGACGAGCACGCAGTCCGTCGAGCCCGTCGATTCAGTGGTCGCCTGGGTATTCGGCTCCTGGCTCCTGGCGTCACTTGTGATGTTCGTCGTGCTTCTCGTGTGCGCTCGGCTGATCGTGTTCTTCCCCGGCAATCGAGATGCTCGTGCGACCCGTGATTTCGCTCGCTCAATGAGACGCCGCGGGTATTGGCTGACAGCCTCCGGATCCGTCATCGTCGGACTGGGGTACAGCGCGCTGCGGCTCACCGATGATGCACTCTTCTCCGCGGTGTTGATCGTCGTCGGCCTCGGGGGACTCGCCCTGAGCGTCTATGGCGCGCTGGCGCTGTCCGTGGGCCTCGCGACGTCGCCGCGCGTCGATGCGCGGGCGGTCTCGCCGGACGGGCAGAGCAACCCGGCCTGGGCCATCGATGTGCTGACGCAGATCCGCTCGGCCCATGGGTCAGGCGGGGACAGGTCCGCTTCGCATGGTGGAGGCAACCAGCCCGATTTCGGGAAGCTCATCGATGTCGCTGACAAGAGCGGCAACGGGATGGCGTCGCTCGTCGCGGCGGTGTTCCAGCTCCTTCTCAACACGTCGCCGTGGCTCATCGACGTCACGATTCTCGATGGCGTGACGGCGATGGTTGTTCTTCGCAGAAACGGCAACGACATCGAGGAGGAGGTCCTCAGGCTTCCCTTCGGGGACATGTCAGAGGACCACCATCGAGAGCTTCTGACCATGGCCGCGACCTTCGCCGCCATTCGGGTGGCCGCCCGCTACACGGATATCAACGGCTTCTACGGGGTGGAGAACTGGCGGTCATCCGCGCTCACCTCGGTAGCGATGATCACGGGCGGTTCTGACCGGCAGGCGTGCATCCACCAGGCGCTCGAAGAGGACCCGTCGAACCTCGTGGCCGAATACGAAGAGGTTTATGAGTACGCCGGGACGCATACCGATGCTGACGTCCTCTTGCGGCGAATAGACCGGCTGGAGCCGATGATCGACCTGGCGGCGGTGCTCTGCGGTGAGGAGCCCGTACTCTCCGTCGACCCGTTGGCGTGGCACGAGGATGCCGCCAAACGAAGCACGCGCAGGCTCGCCGGGGATGTGAGCGACCCTGCGCCACGACTGCAGCGGATCGTATGCGTCCTCCCGTTCGACCGGGTCCGAATCCGTGACGGCGTGCGGCCCGAGCCACCCCTGATGATGCTGCGTCTCATGCAGTGGTACCTCAGTTCGGTACGCAATTGGCTGGCGCTGGAATGGTCTCGTACCGGGAGGTTTCCTGCCCTGGCCACTGTTCAAGGTGATGGTCGGCTGCTCGGCCACCGCGTCGCAGCCGTGCTCGCCCGCATGGTCGTGGATCTGAAGGCGCCCGATGTCTTGTACCGCCTGGGCGGGGAGGCAGAAACCATGCGGATGACGCTCGCCATCGACGCCGAGGTTCTTACGCCGTGGGTGCGTCCTCGATTCGACTTGTCGTCGCAGGCGCTCTTGACCAAATGGCTTCACGACGCGGAGTCGTCAACTGACCTCGGTATCCAGCACTCGCTCGCATGCATGTACGCGCAAGAGTTGCGAGCGAGTGAAGACACTCATTTCCAGGAAGGGCGGTTGAAGCTGATCGAGGCCAGCCTGAGCTACGCGCACTTCAAACCGTATTGGGCGGAATGGAGCGTCCGAGACCCAGAACTTCGGCTTGTGGGTGGTTACCCCGCAATCCGCGAGGTCGTGCTGTCCGACATTCAGGAGGCCTGGGCCATCGAGAGGTTCGCTGCCGTCAAAGACCGGTTGCCGGTGCGGGCTCTGCTCGACCCGACCCTGATGACCGAGCGCGTTCTCGCAGAGCTGGTGGTGGCACCCGACATGACCCATGATGCCGTGCAGTCGATCGGTGACGGCGCCGCGATTCTCCGCGAGGCGCGCGCGGCGAAGGTGCTTGACGAGGCCTCGGTTCTGCGAGCGGTGAGGTTCCTTCTGGACGGAGAAGGGCACGATGTGAACTCGCTCACATTGGGATGCGAGTACGACTCCGAGCGGATCGTGAACGGCGTCGCGGAAGCCGTGTACTGGGTGCCGAGCGTCGAGGAGCGCAGCATCATCGCGGCATTCCTGAGCGCGGTCGTCCGCGCGCTCAACGCCCAGGTCGTCCGAACCGACCGACCGACGCTCGCACACGCGGAACGCGGTGTGGCGGCACCTTCCATCGCCCCTGCCGCCGGCGCCGCGCCGTCGTAGCCCGCAGGAGTGGTCGCACACCACCGCCCCGCCACGCAAGGAATGTCGCCGATCCGGCCCCCACCCCCGCGCACCAGGCGTAGCGTGCCGACATGACGCCTTCACCAGCGATCACCACCGCCGGCCGGCTGCGCGCAGCGGGTCACACCTACCGGCCGATCCGCGTCGAGATCCGCGAGAACCTCCTCGCCGCCCTCGCGAACGGCGACGACCCGTGGCCCGGCATCCACGGCTTCGACACGACGGTCATCCCGCAGCTCGAGCGCGCCCTCCTCGCCGGCCACGACATCGTGCTGCTCGGCGAGCGGGGGCAGGGCAAGACGCGGCTCCTCCGCAGCCTCAGCGGCCTGCTCGACGAGTGGGCGCCGGTCATCGAGGGGTCCGAGCTCGGGGAGCATCCGTTCCACCCGATCTCACCGGCATCCGTCCGTCGTGCCGGCGAGCTGGGCGACGACCTGCCCGTCGCGTGGCGCCACCGCAGCGAGCGGTATGCCGAGAAGCTCGCCACCCCCGACACGTCGGTGGCCGACCTCATCGGCGACGTCGACCCGATCAAGGTCGCCGAGGGCCGCTCGCTCGGAGACCCCGAGACGATCCACTACGGGCTCGTGCCGCGCAGCCACCGCGGCATCGTCGCGATCAACGAGCTGCCCGACCTCGCCGAACGCATCCAGGTGTCGCTGCTGAACGTCATGGAGGAGCGCGACATCCAGATCCGCGGCTACGTTCTGCGACTCGACCTCGACGTGCTCGTGGTCGCCACCGCCAACCCCGAGGACTACACGAACCGCGGCCGCATCATCACGCCTCTGCAGGACCGCTTCGGCGCCGAGATCCGCACGCATTACCCGCAGACGATCGACGAGGAGATCGCGGTCATCCGCCAGGAGGCCGATCTCGTCGCCGAGGTTCCCGCGCACCTGCTCGAGATCCTCGCGCGCTTCACGCGCAACCTGCGGGAATCGGATGCCGTCGACCAGCGCGCGGGCGTCTCCGCCCGGTTCGCGATCGCCGGCGCCGAGACGATCGCCGCAGCCGCCCTGCATCGCGCGACGCGTCAGCACGAGGAGGTCGCCGTCGCCCGCCCCGTGGACCTCGAGACCGCCGTCGACGTGCTCGGCGGCAAGATCGAGTTCGAGACCGGGGAGGAGGGCCGCGAGCGCGCCACCCTCGAGCACCTGCTGCGCACCGCCGTCGCCGACACCGCCCGCGCCCACCTGCGCGGGCTCGACTCCCGCGCGCTCGCCGAGGCCCTCCACGACGGCGCGACCGTGATGACCGGCGAGCAGGTGACCGCCGCCGACGTACTCGCGGCCCTGCCCGTGCTCGGCGAGTCCGATCTCTACGACCAGGTCGCCGACCGTCTCGAGGCCATCACGCCGGGGGAGCGGGCGGGTGCCCTGGAGCTGCTGCTCGAGTCGCTGTACCTCGAGCGCAAGATCGGCAAGGACAGCGCTGGGGGTGAGATCGTCTATGGCTGACGCATTCCCTCGGTCTTTGAGCGAGCGCAGGCGCTTCGTCTCGCTGGCGCTCGCTCAGCGACCGACTGCCTCCGCGTATCGCGCCGACTCCGTCCTCCGGTCGTTGAGCGAGCGCAGGCGCTTCGTCTCGCTGGCGCTCGCTCAGCGACCGACTGCCTCCGCGTATCGCGCCGACTCCGCTCCCCGGTCGTTGAGCGAGCGAAGCGAGACGAAACGCACCCTGGTCTCCCGGTCGTTGAGCGAGCGAAGCGAGACGAAACGCACCCTGGTCTCCCGGTCGTTGAGCGAGCGCAGCGAGACGAAACGCACCCTGGTCTCCCGGTCGTTGAGCGAGCGCAGCGAGACGAAACGCGCCGAGCCTCCGGCGCGCGCAGGAGGAGGCATCCCGTAATGCCCCGCAGCTTCCATCGCACGCCCGCGCACACCGCGCGGTACGGGCGCTACACCGGCGGCGACCCGCTCGCGCCGCCGGTCGAAGTGCAGTCCGCGCTCGAGGCGATCGGGCAGGACGTCATGTCGGGAACCTCCGCTGACCGCGCGCTGCGCGAGTACCTGCGCCGCGGCGACCGCGACCGGCTCGGCCTCGACGACCTCGCCCGCCGCGTGCGCGAGCGTCGCGCCGAGCTGGTGAGTCGGCACCGGCTCGACGGCACCCTCGAAGAGGTACGGAGGCTGCTCGACCACGCCGTGCTGGAGGAGCGCAAGCACCTCGTGCGCGACGTGAACCTCGACGACGACGTGCGCGCCTTCGCCGAGATGCGGCTCGAGAACCTGCCGCAGAGCACCGCCACGGCCGTCAACGACCTCGCCGACTACGACTGGCAGAGCCCGAGCGCGCGGGCCGACTACGACCGCATCCGCGAGCTGCTGGGCCGGGAACTCCTGGATCAGCGGTTCGCCGGCATGAAGAACGCTCTCGAGAACGCGACGGATGCCGACCGCCAGGCCGTTCGCGACATGCTCAACGATCTCAACGACCTGCTCGAGAAGCGCCGCATGGGCGAAGACACGCAGGAGGACTTCGACGAGTTCATGCGCAAGCACGGGGACCAGTTCCCCGAGAGCCCGCAGAACCTCGATGAGCTGCTGGATGCCATGGCCCAGCGTGCTGCGGCCGCTCAGCGCATGCTCAACTCGATGACCCCCGAACAGCGCGACGAGCTGCTGAGCCTCGCCGAGCAGGCGTTCGGCTCGCCCGACCTGATGCAGTCGCTGTCGCGCCTCGACGACAATCTGCGCTCGCTCAGGCCCGGCGAGGACTGGTCGGGTTCGGCATCCTTCTCCGGCGATCAGCCGGCGGGTCTCGGCGAGGCGACCGGCCTCATGCAGGACCTCTCCGACCTCGATGCGCTGACCGATCAGCTCAGCCAGGCGTACCCGGGCGCGCGCATGGACGACATCGACCTCGACGCACTCGAGCGGCTCATGGGCGAGGAGGCATCCGTCAGCGCCCGCACGCTGCGCGAGCTGGAGCAGGAGCTGAGGGACACCGGGATGCTGCAGCGCGCGTCCGACGGTCAGCTCCGGCTCACACCCCGGGCGATGCGGCAGCTGGGGCGTGCGCTGCTGCGCGACATCGCGACGCGGCAGTCGGGTCGCACGGGCCGCCGCGAGACGCGCAACGTCGGCGCCGCCGGCGACCGCACCGGTTCGACGCGCGAGTGGGCGTTCGGCGACACCGAGCCGTGGGACATCCCGCGCACGGTGTCGAACGCGGTGCTGCGGACGGTGCTCGACGGGGGAGACGTGTCGGCCGGCGTGCGGCTCGATACGCGCGACGTCGAGGTGGTCGAGACCGAGCAGCGCACGCAGGCTGCGGTCGCGCTGCTCGTGGACACGTCGTTCTCGATGGCGCTCGACGGTCGGTGGGTGCCGATGAAGCGCACGGCGCTGGCGCTGCACCACCTCATCTCGACGCGGTTCCGCGGCGACAAGCTGCAGCTGATCGCGTTCGCGCGTCACGCCGAGGTGATCGACATCGAGCAGCTCACCGCGAGGGATTCCGAGTGGGACAAGGGCACCAACCTGCAGCACGCGCTGATGCTGGCGCAGCGGCATTTCCGGCAGAATCCCACGGCGCAGCCCGTGCTGCTGATCGTGACGGACGGCGAGCCGACGGCCCACCTCCGGCCGGACGGGAGTGTGTTCTTCGCCTACCCGCCGGATCCGCGGACGGTGGCGGTGACGGTGCGCGAGCTCGACAATGTGCAGCGGATGGGCGCGCAGACGACGTTCTTCCGGCTGGGGGAGGATGCAGGGCTCGCCCGGTTCATCGACGCGCTCGCGCGGCGAGCGGATGGGCACGTGGTGGCGCCGGAGCTGGACGACCTCGGGCGAGCCGTCGTGGACAGCTATCTCGGGGCTCGGCACACCGGTCGCGGGACACCGGAAGACTTCGGCGACATGCTGCAGGGGCGCAGCTGGTGGTGGTGACGCGGGTCTCAGTCGGTGCCCGGTAGCGCGGGCTCCCCGTGCCGAGGAGCCCGCCTCGTTCGTCAGCCGGACGCACCCTTGCGCGGCTTGATGAACGCTCGCGGCTCCTGGGCAGCGCGCTTCTCGGCGCGCTTCTCCTTGGGCGACAATTTCGCGACCTTCTTGGTGTCGCGTGCATGGGGTGATTTACCGGACATGAAGACTCGCTTCCCCTGTTTGGCTGGCGGGTGAACCACCGACCATAGCCGCCTTCCCGGGAAAGTCAATTCGTGCCTGCGGTGGCAGAAATGCCGCTGATTTGCCCTTTTTCGGAACCCGGCTATGGTGAGGGCCATGACCACCACGACATGCCGGCACCGCGCGGAGCGTCTCTCCGACGCGTCCGTCGTGACGGCCGTGGTCGACATCGCGGGCGCCCGTCACGAGGTGCTCCCGCCCTTGCGCAACGCCGCGAGTGGATCGTCCATGCAGCCCACCACTCGCACCGCGCCGCCGTGAGACCCGTCCCCGGACGGTTCACCCTCACACCCCAGCGCGTCGCACCTGCGGCGCCTTTTTTGTACCCAAGGAGCACACCATGACCGACCGCGTCATCGACTCCGCCGCCCTCGCCGGCATCCGGCGCGACCTCGAGCAGCAGCTCGAGGAACGGCTGGCCGTTCTCCAGGAGTTGAGCCCGTTCGCGCTTCCGAGCGTCGACCCCGTCGCCTTCCAGACGGCGGAGGCCCACCGCGCCACGGTCGCGCAGATCAGCGCAGCATTGAATCGGATCGACGAAGGCACGTACGGCCACTGCACCCGTTGCGGGAGGCAGATCGCGCCCGCCCGCCTCGAAGCGCTCCCGTACGCTTCCGCCTGCATCGAATGCCAGAGCCATGTTGACGCCGCGTAGCCGCAAGCCGATCAGCATCCCGTCCGTTCCGCCCGTCGGTGGGGAGGACCGGCCTCGAGGGGTGTTCCGTGCGCGTGGGGAGCGTCGCTCGGCGCATCGCCGGCTGACCGAACCCCGTCCTGCTGCGCCGATCCCCGTCGTGCGCGGCAGCGATCCAACGGACAAGCCCGGAAGCACGTTCCACGGCGCAACCGCCCGGTGGGTCGCGTTGGGCTGACCGTCCGGATGGGATGGACGCGACGGCGGGAGTCGAACCCGCAACGCTCCCGGGTATGAACCGGAGCCCGGGACCGCCCGGATCGCCGCGATGCCCTTCGTCTCGCTCAGGGACGGCTCCACCGTAACTCCGCATCCCCACGAACGCGCTCAGCGTGAACCGAGGTTTCGCTGTGCGACTTCGCGTGACGTCCGCTGCCGAGTCCTTCCAGCACGGATCCAGCGACGGCAAGCGACATCACCCCGCGCCCGGCATTCCTCGTCGCGGCTGCATCCAAACTCCCTCTTCCGCAAGAAGAACTCTTCGAACACGGCACCGGGCTGTTCGGAGAAGGAGGGACATCGTGCGAACGAAGGCTCTCGCGGCGATCGCCGTCGGCCTCGCCGCGGCCGCCGGGCGAACCGCTGACGCACCGGCAACGGCGCAGCGTCTGCTCCTACCCGAACGCGGAGCCCGCCGGGTGATGCGTTGTTCGCCCGATCGCGCACGCGGAGCCTCGGGCTGATCACGTGCGTCGGACAGTTCGACTCCCGCACCGGCCCGTGCACGGATAACGTGGTCGCCATCGCGACCCCGATCACGTGAGCCGGCGAAGGCGCCGGACGATCAGAGGGGAACCAGCGTGGACGACGAGGAAGAGCGCGAGCTGTGCGGCCGTTTCGCCGCCGGTGAAGAGCGCGCCCTCGAGCAGATCTACCGACGGTGGTCGCCGATCGTATTCACGCTCGCGCTGCGGGTGCTCGGCGACAGAGGGGATGCCGAGGATGTGACGCAGAAGACCTTCGTCTCAGCGTGGACGTCGCGGGCGTCCTACGACCCGGCAAAGGGCCGGCTGTCGACGTGGCTCGTCACGATCACCCGCCGCCGCATCGCCGACACGCTCGATGCGCGCCGGCGTGTGCGCGAGCTGCACGAGAAGCTTCAGCGGTTCGCCGTCACCGAAGTGACGACCTCCGCTGAGCTGGACCTCGGAGACCGGCTGCTGCTCGCCGACGAGATCGACCGCCTCGAGCCCGATGCGCAGCGCGTGGTACGACTGGCGTTCTACGACGACCTCACCCACCAGCAGATCGCCACGCGCCTCGACATGCCGCTGGGTACCGTGAAGAGTCACATCCGCCGAAGTCTCACCCGCCTGCGCGACCGATTGGAGGTGTCTCATGTCGCACCTTGATCCCGAGCGCCTCGCGCTGGTCGCCGTCGGAGAAGAAATGACGGATGCTGAGCACGACCACCTCGAGACCTGCGACGCCTGCTCGCTCGAGCTGGCCGAGCTCGAGCACACCGTGGCGGTCGGCCGGTCCACCATGACCCTGGGCGAGCTCGAGACGCCACCGGAGCGGGTCTGGGACGGCATCCTCGATGAGGTGCGGTCGCCGCAGCCGACGGCCGTGGCCTCCGGCGCGAGCGCCGGCGCTGCCGTCGCTGCGCCGGCCGATGCATCCGTCGCTCCGGACGTAGATCCGCAACGGCCCGCGGAGGAGCAGGCGAAGCGACGACGCCTCTCGCGCGGCGGACGGGTGCTGTTCGGCTTGGCCGCGAGCATCGCCATCGTTCTGGCGGTGGTCGGCGTGTGGAATCTCGTGCGACCGCCGCAGCCCGTCGAGATCGCGTCGGCGACCCTGGCTGCCTTCCCCGCTCATCCCGATGCCGCCGGTACGGCCCTCGTGACGGAGCGGTCCGGGGAGCGCATGCTCACCGTGACACTCGACGACGACGAGGACGGCGACGGGTTCCGAGAGGTCTGGCTCATCACCGCGGATGCCTCGGCGCTGGTGAGTCTCGGTGAGCTCGACGGGACGAAGGGGACCTTCGTCGTTCCCGCAGGCGTCGACCTGCGCGACTACGTGCTCGTCGATGTGTCGAAGGAACCTCTCGACGGCGATCCCGCCCACTCCGGCGACTCGATCGTGCGCGGAGAGCTCGAGTTCAGCTGACCCGGCGCGGGTCGCGGGCGTCGAGTCTGCATCGAACTCCTGGCCGCTGCATCCGTCTGCGCGGCTTCGGGCGAATACCTCTATGGCACCCTCCGTTCGGACCGTGCCGGGCATCGCATCGAAGGAGATCGGAATCATGAAGAAGACCCGTCTGGCCGTAGCGGCGGTCGCCGCCCTGGCTCTCGTGTTCACTGCCACGCCCGCCCAGGCTCACAGCGGTTCGGCCCCCGCGGGCACCATCGTGGACGTCGCCGTCGCCGCCTCCGGCGGGGGCACTCCCGACAGCAACCCCTGGGACTACGACATCCTCGTTCAGGCGGTGCTGGCCACCGGGCTGAACGGCGCGCTCGCCGACACGAGCCAGACCTATACGGTGTTCGCGCCGAACGACCGCGCGTTCCTGCGGCTCGTGACCGACCTCACCGGATCGGAACCGGCCAGTGAGGCCGCCGCGCTGTCGGCCATCACCTCGACGTTCACGGCGCAGCAGATCTCGAACATCCTGCTGTACCACGTGGTCGCGGGCCAGAAGCTCGGCCCGGTGAAGGTGATCACGGCTCGTTCCCTCACGATGGCCAACGGAGGGGTCGTCCAGCCCCGCGGCATCACCCTGCGCGACGAGACGCCCGCGCTCCGCGACCCGCGGCTGGTGTGGTGGGCGATCAACATCCCCGCGACCAACGGCGTGATCCACACGATCGACCGCGTCCTCGTTCCCGCGTCCTAGCGGCGGGCGGCTCGGCTGTGGTGGGCCTCGATGATGCGGGGGAGGCCCGCCACCGTCCGGCGCCGCGCGGCAGGACGGCGAAGCTGGGGCCGGTGAGGTGACACGACCCCGAGCCTCGCGGCGACGGCCTTGGCGGCGTCGATCGGGTGCCGGCGCAGTATCAGTCGGCTGGGCGCGCCACTCCTTCTGGGTAGTTGCCTGCGACGATGCAGGCGACGGAGTCGCCTAGGGGGTTGTCATGACCCAAGCGGATCCGACCTCGGACGTGGGGTCGGCGGTGCCGCCGCTCGACATGAAGACGGTGAGGTTCCCGGCCGAGCCGTCACGCTTCGTGCTGGCGATCGTCTCGGTGCTGGCGGTCTTCGCGGGGCTCATCGTGTGGTTGATCGCTGTGGACGTCTCTCTCCTGCTTTACGGGACGCTTCTCCTGGTCTTCGTGTCGGCGACACTCTGGCTGAGCCTCCAGCTCGCCCGTGTCCGCCTGCTGGGAGACGCGGTGCTTGTCAGCTCGCAGACCCTGCCCGATCTGCAGAGCGCAGTCGACGAAGTGCGGGCGACGCTGCAATACGACCGTCGCGTCGACATCTTCGTCGTGCCGAATCTCTCACCCCGCATACGCCTGACGAGCTACTTCGGCGTGCGCGCCCTCCTGATCGAGGGCGGGGCGGTCGCGGACATCACGACGCCCGCCCACCGCGGCGAACTCCTGTTCCTGCTGGGCACCTACTTCGGCGCATTCAAGGCGAAGCACGATCGCTGGGCGGTCGCCGAGCTCATTCTCGACAACGCAGGCATACGCAAGCTGCTCGCCCCCGTCGTCGCGCCGTGGCTGCGATCGACGGTGTACACCGGCGACCAGATCGCGTTCGTGTGCTGCCGCGACTTCCGAGTGAGTCTCGCCGCCGTCTACCGGCTGCTCATCGGGCGGGAGCTCAGCTCGCAGCTCGCCGCGCCCGGGCTCATCCTGCAAGCCGAGCGGGTCGCCCATTCGCCGTACCTGCGCATGGCCGAGATGTTCCGCTCCGTGCCGCACACGACCAACCGCTTCCTGAACATCCTGCGGTTCGCCCAGGAGGTCGACCCCGTAGCTGTGAGCGCGTTCCGAGCGGGGCTCGCCCCCGACGTCAACCGCACGCTCGACCAGGCGCTCGCGCGCATGACACGAACGGCGCGACGTCAGGCCGGTCCGGTCGTCACAGCGATCGCGGTGCCCGTGCTCACTGCCGTCGTGGTGGCACTCCTGATCTCGCCGTCGTGGTCGGTGCCCTATCAGGAGCCGCCGGTCGCGGATCCCCTGCCGGAACCGGTGCCGACCACGGAACCCGCGGATGAGCCGATCCCACCAGCGCCCAGTCCGGCCGAACAGCTGGCAGCGGGCCTGCCGACCGAGTTCGCCGGGTCGTGCACCGAGCTGTCTGCGCCGGCCGGTCTGTCCAGCGGCCTCGTCGTGGCGGTGACCTGCACATCGTCGACGGGCGTGGGGATGGATGTCGTCGACGCGTACAGCTACGACTCGTCGTCGGCCCTCGATGACGCAGTCGGCTACATGGTGGAGGGGCTCGACAGTGACGACTGCTCGAACGGGGGATGGAGCGGCTGGCACGACGGTACGCAGGTCGATCGTGGCGTGCTCGCCTGCTGGGACAGCCCCGACGGTGCCTATACGCTCGCTGGGTGGAGCTACGACGCTGACCTCGTACTCGTCGTCGCCGCCGGAGAGCCGATGTACTGGGAAGACGCCTACGCCTGGTGGCAAAGCGCGGTCGGGGCCTTCGCGTTCGAGTGAGCTTCCCGCTTGCGGACGACGCGCGACGGGCATGCTGCCCTGGGGGCGGAAGGATGCCTCGAGGTCGGCGTCTGGCGGATCCGCCCGGGCAGAGGCTCGGACGCTGGGAGCGGCGTCCGCTACGCCTCCGGGCGCGAGATGTCGGCGAGCCAGCTTCGCACGTGCTCGACCACGAACGCGTGGTCCTCGGCCTGCGGCAGGCCCGAGACGCCGACCGTCCCGACGACCCCGACACCGGCGATCGTGATCGGGAACACCCCGCCGTGCGCGGCGTACACCGAGGTGTCGAGCCGGGCGTCGGTGTCGAAGTCCTTGCCGGCGGCGCGGAACGACAGGCCCACGCCGAACGACGAACGGCCGTAGCGGCGGGCGACCCGGGTCTTGCGGTCGAGCCAGCCGTCGTTGTCGGCGCTCGAGCCGGGGAGTGCCGTGTGGAAGACCCGTGCCTCGCCGAGCGTGATGCCGATCACGATCGGCAGCCGGGCTGCCAGCGCGGCCTCGCGCATGCGCGAACCCAGAGCCCAGGCATCCGCCAGATCGAAGCGGGGGAGCACGAGCTCGGCCTCCTCCGCGGTCACGCGCGCAAGCCGGGCGGCGATGTCGTCGGTCATGCGTTCAACGTACCTTCGCCCGGAGTGCGGAGGGCGCGCAGGTTCTGGCGCCGCCGCGTTTCGCGGAGGTCGCTCGCGCTCGATCAGCCGTGCGTGTCGAGGGCTTCGGCTGCGGCGCGGCGTCCTTCGGCGATGAGCCGGGGGACGTCGCGCATCGTCCACTGCGCCATCCGCTCCATCTCGGGCTGGATCAGCACGACGGTGGGGTCGGCCGCGAGGGCGCTGATCTTGGTGGTGGAGCGCATCATCCTGACGTTCTCCCACTTGGCGTGCAGGTGGACGACGATGACGCGCTCCGCGCCCAGCGCGCGGGCCGCCGCGTGCGGGACGTTGTCGACCATCCCTCCATCGGCCAGCACTCTGCCGCCGAGGCGCACGGGCGGAAGGAGTCCCGGCACGGCGATGCTCGCGCGCAGTGCCGCGCTCAGTGGCCCCTTGTCGATCGTGAAGGCCTGACGCGTGCGCAGATCCGTCGCGACGGCGCCGAGCCGACGCGGCAGGTCCTCGATGCGCGGGTCCTCGCCGAGCAGCCGGTGGATCGAGTCCGTGACGGCATGCGTGTCGAGCAGCCCCCACCGAGGCTGGAAGCTCCAGCGCGCGATCCGCCCCCAGTGGAAGCGCATGGCGAGCTTCTCGATCTCCTCGCCGCCGATGCCGGCCGCATAGGCCGACCCGACGAGCGCCCCCGAACTCGTGCCCGTCACGATGCCGGGGTGGATGCCGCGCTCCTCGAGCACCTGCAGGACACCCACGTGCGCGGCACCGAAGGCTCCGCCGCCGCTCAGCGTGAGCCCGAGATGCGGGTCATCGCCCGGCAACCGGTTCCCATGGTGCACGTCGCGAACGTATCACCGGGGGATGGATGCCGGCCGTGTGGGCGTGCGCCAACACGAACGGCGTTGCTGGGTATCCACGGGCACCTCGGCGATGGCGTTTCGTCGCGTGAGTCGGTCGCTGAGCGAGGAGCGCAGCGACGAGACGAAGCGCCCTCGCTCGCTCAACGAACCGGGTCGGCGCCAGCGGCAAAACGGAAGGGCCGCCCGAACGGGCGGCCCTTCCGGCATCCGACGTCCTACGCCGCCGAGATCTCGGCCAGCACCTCGGCGAACAGCCGCAGGTCCTCGGCCGAGCGCGTCTGCAGCGCTCCGCGCAGCCGGGACTTGTTGCTCTCTCTCACTGCCAGCGCCTTCTCGAGCCCCGCCGAGGTCGGCACCAGCACGCGGCAACGCCCGTCGGTGGCATCCGGACGGCTCTCGACGAGCCCGAACTCCTCGAGCGTGCGCACCTGGCGGCTCACGGCGCTCTTGTCCATGTCGAACAGCTGGGCCAGCGCGTGCGCGTTCGTCTCGCCGAGGCGCACGATGGTGCTGAAGAGCTTGTAGCCCGCGGGCTGCAGCTCGGGGTGCACCTGCTCGGCCGCCTCCTTCCACACGGCACGCGACCGGTTGAAGAGGACGGACAGCTGCTGTTCCACGTCGAGGATCGCGTCGTCGACGGCGGAGTCCGGGCTCATGACCGACATGCTACGAGCGATCCCTGCGGGCGTCGGCTCGCGTGACCGGCACGGAGCCGGTGAGCACGCGGTCGGCCTCTTCGATCTGCTCGGCGACCATCGCCACGGAGGCCCCGACCTCGGCCTCGGCGAGCTCGATCGCGACGTTCTCGGCCTCCTCCTGCAGCTCCTGCGCCGCCGACTTGGTCGACAGGCGCTTGTTGGGGAGGAACGCGATCGCGATGAGGGCCATGACCGCGAGCGGCACGGCGATCCAGAAGACGTGCGCGATGCCGTCGGCGTACGAGGCCTCGATGATCACGCGGATCGTCTCGGGAAGCTCGTCGACCTTCGGCACCGTGCCTCCGGCGAGCCCCTGCAGCGCGGTGACCTCTTCAGCGGTGGTGGGCACGAACCCCTTGAGGCCGCCGGTGATGTTCGTCGTCACCTGCGTCGCCAGGAGCGACCCCATGATCGTCACGCCGATGGTGCCGGCGATCGAACGGAAGAAGTTCACGTTCGACGACGCGGCGCCCAGCTGCGAGGCGGGGGTGTCGTTCTGCACGATGAGGGTCAGGTTCTGCATGACCATGCCGAGCCCGGCGCCGAGCACGAAGATGAACACCGCGACCCACACGAACGGGGTGTCGTAGTGCAGCGTCGTCAGCAGGTACGTGCCCGCGATGGTGAGCACCGAGCCGACGAGCATGAACCCCTTCCAGCGGCCGAACTTGCTGATCAGCGCGCCGACGGTGATCGAGGCGCCCATCTGGCCGATGATCATCGGGATCGTCATGAGGCCCGATTCGGTCGGGGTGGCGCCGCGCGCCAGCTGGAAGTACTGCGCGAGGAACACACTCGTCGCGAACATCGCGACGCCGATCGCGAGCGAGGCGATCACCGAGAGTGCGAACGTGCGGTTCTTGAACAGCGACATCGGCACGATCGGCTCGGGCACGAAGAACTCGACGATGATGAACGCGACGATCGCCGCTGCGGCGACGCCGATCATGACGAAGCTCGTGACCGAGTCCCACTCGAAGCCGCCCGCGTCGGGCTTGCCGCCCAGCGTGATCCACACGAGGGTGAGTGCGACGCCCAGCGCCATGAGCATGGCGCCGACGTAGTCGATCTTGATCGGGCGCTTCGGCATCTTCGGCAGGTGCAGGGTGAACTGCAGCAGCACCAGCGCGATGATCGCGAGCGGCACCGGCAGGAAGAAGTTGGCGCGCCAGCCCCACGCGTCGGTGATGACACCGCCGAGGAGCGGCCCGCCGATCGTGGCGACGGCCATGATGCCGCCGACGACGCCCATGTACTTGCCGCGCTCACGCGGCGAGATGATGAGCGCCACGACGATCATGACGAGCGACATCAGGCCGCCCGTGCCGATGCCCTGGATCACGCGGACGGCGATGAGCGTGCCGGCATCCTGTGCGAAGCCCGAGATCGCGCTGCCCAGCACGAACAGCACGATCGAGATCTGCAGCAGCACCTTGCGGTTGACGAGGTCGGCGAGCTTGCCCCAGATGGGGGTGGTGACGGCCGTGGCGAGCAGGCTCGACGTGATGACCCAGGTGTACGCGGACTGGTCGCCGCCGAGGTCGGCGACGATGAGCGGCATCGAGGTGGAGATCACGGTGCCCGAGAGCACGGCGACGAACATCGTGACGATGAGTCCCGAGAGCGCGACGAACACCTCGCGCGGGGTGCGCTCGGCGGTCGCCGGCGATGACGTGTCGGAGAGTGTCGACAAAGGGGGTTCCTCCGAATAGAAAGTTGATAGCGGTCAACTATATATCATTTAGTTGATCCAGGTCAACTGTGGACCGCGATCAACTACCTTCGAAGGAGAGTGGATGCCGCCACCCGTGCGCCGTCCGCAGGGCCCGGGTCGTTTCGTCTCGCTCGTTCCTCGCTCGCTCAACGAGCGGGGTCGTCGATGAATCGGTGCGCGAGCCGGTCAGCTCTCGGCGGCCGGGGCGGGTGCGGCATCCAGCGCTCGCAGCATCCGCTCCAGCACCTCGCGCATCTCGCCGCGCGCGGGTTCGCCCAGCGTCACCGCGTACTCCACGCCGGCGGGGATCCATCCCAGCGCGTACATCACCTCGCGGATGTCGCCGCCGCCCACCGGCCACCGCGTCCGGTGCTCGTCCTCGGCGGACGCACCCTGGCCCCACTGCCCGAAGTACGCCCGCATCTCGCCCAGTGGCAGCTCCATCACGGCGTCGGACTCGACGTTCTGCCGCGTCCACGACCGCGCCACGGCGATGAACTCCGCCACCTCCTTCGGGGTGAGCGGGTGGGGGGTGAACAGCACGCGCGTGTGCTCGACGTCCGCCAGGCGATCCACGCGGAACGTGCGCCAGTCCTCGCGCTCGAGGTCCCAGCACAGCAGGTACCAGTGGCGGTCCGCGGGCACGAGCGCGTGCGGCTCGACGCGGCGCCGCGTCACCTCGCCCGAGGCCGCGGTGTAGGTGAAGCGCACGCGCTCGTGGTCGCGGGTGGCGAGGGCGAGCTCGCCGAGCACCTCGCCCGAGACGGCGGCGCCGGAGCGGATGCCGGCCGGCTGCACCGTCTCGGCCAGCGCGTTGACGCGGCGGCGCAGCGGCGCGGGCAGCACCTGCTCGAGCTTCGCGAGCGCGGTGACGGTCGTCTCGGCGCCGCTCACGAGCCGCTGGGATGCCGCGACCCGCAGCCCGATCGCCATCGCCACCGCCTCCTCGTCGGTGAGCAGCAGCGGGGGCACCGCGCTGCCCGCCTCGAGCCGGTAGCCGCCGGCGGCGCCGGGGGAGGACTCGATGCGGTAGCCGAGCTCTCGCAGGCGCTCGACGTCGCGCCGCACCGTGCGCTCGGTGACGCCCAGCCGATCGGCCAGCTCCGACCCCGGCCAGTGCCGGTGCGTCTGCAGCAGATTGAGGAGCGAGAGGGCTCGTGTCGTCGTATCGGACATGCGAAAAGAATCCCATGCATCGCGGACCGAAGCTGTCCGCATTGGTTCCTAGCGTGGCGGCATGGCGAACGAATCGATCATCAAAGCGCAGGGACTCACCAAGCGCTTCACCGTGAAGGGCAAGACCGTCGAGGCCGTCACCGACCTCGCGTTCGAGGTGGCGCGCGGCGAGCTCGTCGCGTTCCTCGGACCCAACGGCGCCGGCAAGTCGACGAGCCTGCGCATGCTCACCACCCTCATCCCGCCGACCTCGGGCACGGCGCGGGTCGTCGGGTACGACATCCTGAAGCAGCCCGCCGAGGTGCGCGCCCGCATCGGCTACGTCGGCCAGCTCACCAGCGGCAGCTTCTCGCAGCGCGCCCGCGACGAGCTGCTCAGCCAGGGCGCGTTCTACGGCATGTCGAAGGCGGCCGCGCGGTCGCGAGCCGACGACCTCATCGAGTCGCTCGACCTCGCAGGCTTCGCGACCCGCACCGTGCAGCAGCTGTCGGGCGGACAGAAACGCCGGCTCGACGTCGCGCTCGGGCTCATGCACGCGCCGCCGCTGCTGTTCCTGGACGAACCGTCGACCGGACTCGACCCGCAGAGCCGCGCCAACCTGTGGCAGCACATCCTGGAGCTTCGCCGCAGCCACGGCACGACGGTCTTCCTCACCACGCACTACCTCGAGGAGGCCGACCGCTACGCCGAGCGCGTCATGGTCATGGACAAGGGACGCGTGATCGCCGACGACACCGCGACGCGCCTGAAGGCCGAGCTCGCGGGCGATGTGCTCACGTTCGGATTCGAGAGCGAAGCGGATGCCGCCGCCGCCGTCGCCGTGATCCAGCGGCTGACCGACCGCGAGGTGCGCCGGGTCGAGCCGGGCGCGGACCCCGACGGCGCCGGCGAGGCCGCGGCGCGGGCAGGGATCGCCGGGATCGTCACGGTCACGGCTCCCGATGGCGACGCGCTGCTGCCGGCGGCGGTGCGCGCGCTCGACGCCGCGCGCCTCACCGTCGGCACCGCGACCGGCGTGCCGCCCACCCTCGACGACGTGTTCCTGGCGCTCACCGGACGCACGCTGCGCGAGGCGGGCGAGGGGCAGAGCGAGGAGACCGACGAAGAACCGGAGGTCACGGCATCCGCACCCACCGAATCCGTGATCCAGACGACAGGAGCCCAGCGATGACCACCCTGACCCAGACCCGGCCCGACACGGCGGTGCGGGCCAACCCCGCCCGCGACACGTGGAACGTGCTCACGCGGGAGCTCAAGCCCGTCGTGCGCGACCCGTTCACGCTCATCTTCAGCCTGGTGCAGCCGCTGGTGTTCCTCGGCCTCTTCGCCCCGCTCCTGGTCGGCTCGTCGGGGGCGCCGGTGGGGGAGACCCTGCAGTGGTTCGTGCCGGGTGTGCTCGTCATGATCGTGCTGTTCGGCACCGGCGCGACCGGATCCAACCTCCAGTACGAGATGATGACCGGCTCGCACGAGCGCACCCTGGTCGCGCCGCTCGCGCGGTCGTCGCTGCTCGTCGGCCGGGCGCTCAAGGAGATCGCGCCGATCGTCGTGCAGGCGCTCGTGATCGTGCTGATCGCGTGGCCGTTCGGGTTCACGATCAACGTGCCTGGGCTCGTCTTCGGGCTGGCGCTGCTCGCGGTGTTCGGCATCGGCCTCGGGGCGCTGTCGTACACGCTGGCCCTGAAGACCAAGGACCGCGAGTGGCTGTTCTGGGGCGTGCAGCAGACGCTGATCTTCCCGCTGCTGATCCTGTCGGGCATGCTGCTGCCGCTCGACGAGGGCCCGGCGTGGATGCGCGCGGTCGCGACCGTCAACCCGGTCAACTGGGTCGTCCAGGCCGAGCGCGCGCTGTTCGCCGGCGACCTCGGAGCCATCGAGGTGCTGTGGGGCTGGGTCGCGGCGATCGCGCTGGCGGTGGTGGGCCTGGCGGTCGGCATCCGCGCGATGCGCAAGAGCAGCTGAGGACGAGCGGATGCCGCGGCCCCGGGCCGCGGCATCCGTCTCTCGCTCGTGATCAGCGGAAAATCCTTGATCAGGCGTGAAAGCTGTGGCTAGAGTGACGCACGTGCCTACCGGGGGGTATGCCGCGTGACTGCGACTGAAACGCACGGTCCTGTGACCGAATCCGAGCGCCTGCGCGCCGACGAGACCGCACGATACGAGGCGCAGCTCGCGCCGCCGAAGGAACGCCGCCGCAGACGCGGGGGCCTCAGCATCCAGTCGAAGCTGCTGATCATGCTGCTCGCGGTGAGCGTCGTGTCGGCGACGATCGTCGGCATCATCGGCTACGTCAGCGGGCGCGAGTCGCTGCGGGCGTCGGCGCTGGATCAGCTCACCACGATCCGCGAGATGCGCGTGCACGAGCTCGAGACGTCGATGGCCGGCATCCAGCGCGGGGTGCAGCTGGACTCGCGCAACCTCAGCGCCCAGACGGCGTCCAAGGCGCTCAACGCCGGCTGGGACGAGCTGCAGTCCCGCGAACTCACCCCCGACCAGGAGGCCGAGCTCGAGGCGTACTACGCCGACACCTTCGTGCCGCAGCTGCAGGAGCGCTCCGGCGACGAGTACAGCGACACCGCGTTCATTCCGCAGTCCAACGCGGGGCGGTGGCTGCAGTACCACTACACCGCGCAGCACGACGACTTCGACGAGGCGCTCGCCGACGACGACGCCGGCGACGGCTCGACGTTCTCGGCGGCGGCGATGCAGTACGGCGACTACCTCTCACGGCTGGTCGGTCAGGTCGGCTACGAAGACCTGCTGCTGCTCAACCTCGACGGCGACGTCGTCTACTCGGCGTACAAGGCGGTCGACCTCGGCACCAACCTCAACGACGGCCCGTTCCGGGACTCGCTGCTGGCGGATGCGTACCGCGACGTCGTCGCGAGCAACTCGGTGTCGACCGTGCGCACCACCGACTTCGAACGCTGGATCCCGTCGCTGAACGTCCCCACCTTCTGGGTGGTCTCGCCGGTGGGCAACGACTCGCAGATCACCGGCGTGCTCGCCGCGCAGATCTCGCTCGACAAGGTCAACGACATCCTCACCGGCGGTGAGCAGTGGGCCGAGCAGGGCCTCGGAGACACCGGCGAGGTGTACGTCGCGGGTCAGGACAAGCTCATGCGCAGCGTCTCGCGCGAGCTGATCGAAGACCCCGAGAAGTTCGAGAAGGATGTCGTGGCCGCCGGCACGCCGCCGGCCACCGCCGCGCGCGCGGTCGAGGTCGCGGGCACCACGCTGATCCAGCCCGTCGACACCTATTCGGTCAACCAGGCGCTCAAGGGACGCACGGGCACCGCGGTCGCGCCCTCCTATCTCGGGCTCGAGAGCATCGTCGCCTACTCGCCGGTCGAGATCGACGGGCTCAACTGGGTCGCCGTCGCCCACATCACGACGGCCGAGGCCTTCGCGCCGGTGGCCGACTTCACCCGCAACCTCGTGCTGTCGCTGCTGGCGATCATCATCGCGGTGTCGCTGCTGTCGCTGCTGCTGGCCCAGACGTTCTCGCGGCCGGTGCGCAAGCTCGTCGACGCCGTGCGGCGCCTGGCCGGCGGCGATCTCGCGGTGCAGGTTCCGGCGGGCTCCCGCGACGAGTTCGGTGACCTCGGCAACGCCTTCAACGACATGGCCGCGAGCCTGCGCATCAAGCAGGACCTCATCGACGAGCAGCGCATCGAGAACGACAAGCTGATGCACACGCTCATGCCCGAGACGGTCGCCGAGCGCTACAAGCAGGGCGAGGAGGCGATCGCCGAGGATCACGACAACGTCTCGGTCGTGTTCGCCGAGCTCGTCGGGTTCGACGACTTCGCCGCGGGGCTGTCGAGCAACGAGGAGATCGCGCAGCTGAACGTGCTCATGCGCGGCTTCGACGAGGCGGCGGGCCGCGCGGGCGTCGAGAAGGTGCGCACCCTCCGCGGCGGCTACCTCGCGAGCTCCGGCCTCATCGTGCCGCGCGTGGACAACGTGCGCCGTGCGGTGGAGTTCGCCCGCGAGATGCGTGCCGTGGTGCACCGCTTCAATGCGCAGAACGGCACCGAGCTGGACCTCCGCGCCGGCGTAGACACCGGCACCGTGACGAGCGGCCTCGTCGCACGCACGAGCCTCGCGTACGACCTGTGGGGGGATGCCGTGAACCTCGCGTACCGGGTGCGTGGGGCGACAGAGCAGCCCGGCGTGTTCGTGAGCCAGGCCGTGCGGGACCGCCTGCGCGAGGCCTACGCCTTCGTCGAGGCCGGCACCGTGGAGCTCCAGGGCAAGACGCAGTCGGTCTGGCGGGTGGAGTAGCCGATGGACGCGCTGCGCGACGGCTGGATCTGGTGGGCGCTGGCGATCGGGCTCGGCGTCCCGATCCTCCTCGTCGTGCTGACCGAGATCCTCGGCAGCCTCACCCGCCGCGGGCATCCTGCGGCCAAGCCGGTGCGGCTGCTGCGCAACTGGGTCGTCCCCGTCGGAGCCCTGCTGGCCCTGCTCGCCTTCGCCTCGCTGTCGCCCGCGGAGTTCGTGTGGGTGCGGGTCGTGGCGACGGTCTTCGGGTTCCTGCTGATCCTCCTGCTGCTGTCGGCGCTCAACGTCAGCTTCTTCGGCAATGCGCGCGAGGGGTCGTGGCAGCAGCGCATCCCGCAGATCTTCGTGCAGATCGCGCAGCTCATCCTGATCGTCGTCGGCCTGGCCCTGCTGTTCCAGTGGGTGTGGGGCGCGGATGTCGGCGGCCTCATCGCCGCGCTCGGCGTCACCTCGATCGTCATCGGTCTCGCGCTGCAGAACGCCGTGGGCGGCGTCATCTCGGGCCTGCTGCTGCTGTTCGAACAGCCCTTCAAGATCGGCGACTGGCTCGACACCGGCAGCGTGCAGGGGCGCGTCATCGAGGTGAACTGGCGTGCCGTGCACATCGACACCGGGTCCGGCATCCAGATCGTCCCCAACTCCACGCTCTCGGGCGCCTCGTTCACGAACAAGAGCCTGCCGGTCGGGCCGTTCTCGGCGACGACGACCGTGACCTTCACCACCGACGACCCGCCCCACGAAGTGGTGGCGCTGCTGGCCGACGTGTCGTACTCGCTGCCGATGCGCATCCCGGGGGAGCAGGCGAGCGCCGAGTACCTGGGCGGCGGGGCGTACACCGTGACGCTCCCCATTCAGGGGCCCGACCTCGAGCAGCGGGCCCTCAGCCTCTACCTGTCGTGGCTCTGGTACGCGGCGCGGCGCCGCGGACTCGCGCTCGACGGCGACGCCACCGATCCGATCGCCGAGCCCGGGCGCCTGGAGCAGGCCCTCCCTGTCGTCGGCCCGACGCTGCACCTGGGACCCGACGACCGCGAGCTCATGCTCGGCACGGCCCGCCTCGAGCGGTACGGCGTCGGCGAGATCGTGGTGCCGGCGGGGGTCGTGCCCGACGAGATCCGCTTCATCGTGCAGGGCCACGTGCGGCTCGGGGTCGACGCCGCGGGCGGACGCCTCGACGTCGCGACGGCCGAGCCCGGCGACTACATCGGGCAGACCGCTCTCACCCGCGAGAAGGCGCTGCTCACGGCGGTCGCCGCCGACGTGCTCACCGTGATGGTCGTCCCGCTCGCCACGATCGACGAACTGGTGCGCACCCGCCCGCTCCTGGCGAGCGAGATCGGCCAATCGATCGAGCTCAAGCGCAGGCTCGCCGCCGACGCGGTGGCCGGCGCCGGGGTCGCCGCCGGCGCCATCGACGTGCGCTGACGCGCCGCGGGCCGACACGGTCCGCGCGAACCGCCTCTTGCCTGGGGAGGCTCGCGCGGACTCTGTGGGCCCGCGGTGCGGGGGCGCGCACGGCCGTGGCACCGGGTCGCGGCATCCCTCGGAGACAACGGGTCTGCAACGGGTTGGGCCGATGGCTCAGAGCCGGTTCGGCGCACACCTAGGATCGGAAGATGGCGACGGCGCGAGGCAGAGGCATCCTCGCGATCGTCACGGCCGTGGTCCTGGTGGCCATGGGCGCGGGCGTCGCGCTCGCGGTCGGCGATGCGCTCGGCATCCGCACCGAGCCCTCCGCCCAGATGCAGCCCGCCGACCCCGTGGTCGCCGCGTCGGCGGAGCCCGTCGCTCCGCCCGAGATCACCGCGTTCGACGTGCCCGACACCGTGCGTGTCGGCGTCGCCGTCGATGAGCTGCGCGACGCCGTGGCCGAAGCGCCCGAGCGCGTGGGGGAGGCATCCGTCACCGTCGAGAGCATCCCCGGCGGGGGCGACGATTCCGACGACGCGTACGTGCTGGAAGGGGATGCCGCGGCCCTGCGCATCCGCGCCGGCTCCGAGTCCAGCGCGGTCAGGGTGATCTACGACCTCGCCGCCCAGGTGCGTGCCGCCCAGCCGCTGACCGGCCTGATCGGCGAGCACGAGGCATCCCGACTGCCGATGCGGATGACCGACCTCGGCGCCGTGGGCGTGACGCCCGACCCCGCCGAATGGGAGTCGGGCACGGACTACTCGCACGCGTCGAAGGCGTTCGCCGACGTGTTCCAGCCCGAGGCGCCCTACATCGACCAGACCGCGCTCGCCGCGGCGTACGACGACTTCGACGCCTTCCTGCGGCACTCGCTCGCGAACGGGTTCAACGCCGTGGCGTTCCCCGGGTTCGTCGAGTTCGTCACGTTCGACGACGTGCCGGGCGTGTACGCGGAGGGCGACGACCACCGCGACAAGGCCCTCGCGCTGCGCGAGGCGTTCGCGCCGTTCTGGGAGCGCGCCGACGAGCTCGGCATGAAGGTGTTCCTGCGCACCGACATGCTCGCCCTCACGGGCCCGCTCGAGCAGTACCTCACCGGCCGGTTCGGGTCGCTCGACACCGAGAACCCCGAACTGTGGGACGTCTACACCGCGGGCCTCGACGAGCTGTACGACGCCGTCCCCGCCCTGGACGGCGTGCTCCTCCGCATCGGCGAGGCCGGGCCCGTCTACGACGTGGGCGGGTGGGACTACTACTCCGCGCTCGCGGTGACCTCGGTCGACGCGGTGCGTACGATGCTCGAGGCGTTCACGGGCCAGGCGGAGGCATCCGATCGGGAGGTGATCTTCCGCACCTGGTCGGTCGGCGTCGGCGCCGTGGGCGACATGCACACCAACAGCGACTCGTACGAGGCGGTGCTGGGCGGCATCGACTCGCCCGCGCTCATCGTGTCGACGAAGTACACGCTGGGCGACTTCTACAGCTGGCTGCCGCTGAACGACACCCTCGAGCAGGGGTCGCAGCGGCGCATCGTCGAGTTCCAGAGCAGGCGCGAGTTCGAGAACTTCGGCGCCTTCCCCAACGACCTGGGCCCTCAGTACCAGTGGGCGCTGCAGCAGCTGCTCGCCGCGAACGACAAGGTCGAGGGCATCTGGGTGTGGACGCAGGACGGCGGGCCGTGGCGCGCCGGACCCATGACCCTCTACCTCAAGGCCGGGTTCTGGCAGCTGTACGAGCTGAACACGCAGCTCGCGGCATCCCTCGCCCGCGATCCCGACACCGACGTCGCCGCGATCACCGCGGCGTGGGCCCGCGAGTGGTTCTCGGACGACCCCGCCACCGTCGACGCGATCAGCCAGGCCATGACCCGCTCGCGCGTGGCGATCACGCAGGGCATGTACATCCCGCAGTTCGCGCAGCAGCGGGTGTTCGCGATCGGTCTCGAGCCGCCGCCCATGATGTGGATCTTCGAGTGGGACATCCTCACCGGCGACTCCGCCGTGCTCGACGTGCTCTACGCGATCGTGCGGGACTCGGGCGCCGCGGGGAACGGCGGTGTCGACGCGGCGATCGCCGACGGCGCCGATGCGGTGGCCTCCGTCGAGCAGATGCGCGACGAGGTGACATCGACGGATGCCGCCACCTGGCGCTCGCCCGAGATGCGCGACGCGTTCGTCTCGACGCTCGACTACGAGCTCGACACCCTGCGGCTGCTGTCGTCCTACCGGGCGATGATCCTGCATCAGGGGGAGTGGCACGACACGCTCTCGCCCGAGGCGCGAGCCGCGTGGGATGCCGACCGGGCCGAGTTCGAGAAGCTCGCCGCCGCCCACCTCGAGACCTACGAGGGCGACGTCGACCACCCCGCGTTCAACCTGACCGCGGCGCAGCTGGGCGTCGAGCGCGGCGAGCGCGACGAGACCATGGCCTGGTTCGCGCGCGGCCTCCTCGTGCTCGCTGTCGCGTGGGTCGTGATCGGCATGATCGCCGCGCGCACCCGCCTGGTCGCCAAGCCCGGCGCGGCCGCCGCCCGCGCCACGTGGATCTCGTCCACCCGGCCGTGGCGGGCCCGCGAGTCGACGCTCGGGATGCTGGAGCTCGACCGCTGGCTGCTGCTCATCGTGCCGGCCGCGCTCCTGGTGGCGACCCGGGCCGTGCAGACCTCGTTCCTGTCGTGGACCCACCTCGCGGTGATCATCGGCGCGTGGGTGATCTTCGCCCTGGTGCTGCGACTGTTCGTGTGGAAGCGCTCGCCGTGGCCGGTCATCGCCGCGGTGGGCGGCGTCGTGATGCTCCGCTGCATCCTGACGCTGTTCGCGTTGTCGTTCACAGGCCCCGGCGGCTACTGGTTCGGCTTCTGGACCGACCCGGTGCTGCGCACGGCCTACATCACGGTGGCCTTCGCACTGTTCGTGTGGGTGTTCGTCGCCGCGGGCTGGGCGCTGTCGGCCCAGATCCGCGCCCGCCGCGCCACCGGCTACGTGCTCGCCGCCGTCGGTGCCGGCCTGCTGGTGCCCGCGGTCGTGGTCGGCGCGATCGGCCTCGAGACCGCGCTCACGGCGTGGAACGACGAGATGGGCCTGCTGCCCTGGGGCCTCGCCCGGATCCTGGGCATCACGACGTACCTCGAGATCCCGGATGCCACCCCCTGGGCCGCTGCCGCCTTCGCCGCCGTGCTGCTCGTGGTCGGGGTGCTGCTGGCGCTGCCGTGGCGCCGGCGGCGGGACGCGGCATCCGCTTCCTGACGTCCGCCGTCCCCCGGAAGGTTCCCTCGCTCGTGTTCGAGCGTGATCGGTAGGAAATTCCGAACACGGCGTGACATTCGGGGGTTTCTTCCATAGTGTGGATCGCGGCCGGAAGGCCGACGCACAAGGGAGTTCACATGAGGAAGCGCATCTTGCCCATCGCCGTGTTGGGTGTAGCAGTACTCGGCATCACCGCCTGCAGCGGCAGCGGCGGCAACTCGGACGATTCGGCCTCGGGCGACGGCAAGACGCTCGACGTCTGGATCATGCAGGGCACCAACCCCGACGCCGAGCCGTTCTTCGACGAGGTGGCCGACGCGTTCAAGGAGGAGACCGGGGCGACGCTGAACGTCGAGTTCGTGCAGTGGGCCGACGCCCACGACCGATTCGTCACGTCGATCGCCGGCGGCACCACCCCCGACGTCGCCGAGACCGGCACCACCTGGACGCCGGAGTTCGCCGACGCCGGCGCGCTCGCGCCGATCGGGGACTACGTCAAGGACGACGGCCTGGACGACGACCTCGTCGAGGGCCTCGTGAAGTCGGGCACCTACGACGGCGAGCTGTACGGCATGCCGTGGTACGCCGGTGTGCGGTCGCTCGTCTACCGCGCCGACATCTTCGAGGAGCTGGGCCTGGACGCCCCGACCAACTGGGACGAGCTGCGCGACGCGGCCCTGGCCATCAAGGCGGCCCACCCCGACATGACCGCGGTCGCCGTTCCCGGCGACGCCGAGTTCACGGTGTACCCGTGGGTGTGGGGCGCCGGCGGCGAGGTGGCCACCGAGGACGGCGGCGAGTGGACCAGCGAGCTGGACTCGCCGGAGTCGGTCGAGGGCCTGGAGTTCTGGACGGGGCTCGCCACGCAGGACGGCCTGTCGTCGGCGGGCGCCACCACGTGGCGTGAGACCGACGTGCTCGACGCCTTCGCGGCCGGCACCGTCGGCATGGCGATCATGGGCTCGTGGACGCCGTCGGCGATCGTCGAGAAGGGCCCCGACATGGAGGGCAAGTTCGCGGCGGTCCCGATCCCCGGCAAGGACGGCGACATCGCGCCGTCGGTGCTCGGCGGCTCGCACCTCAGCGTCTTCGAGACGGCCGACGACAAGGACCTCGCGTTCGCGTTCGTCAAGATGATGACCACGGGCGAGTTCGCCGAGAAGTGGGGCGAGCAGAGCGGGTACTTCCCGGGCCAGAAGTCCCTGCTGGAGACGTCGATCGAGAACGCCGACCCGATGGTCGTGCCGTTCGCGACGCAGATGGTCGACGGCGGGGCATCCGTGCCCGTCACGCCCACCTTCGGTGCGGTGCAGGCCAAGAAGACGACCAGCGCCATGATGCAGGCGATCCTGTCGGGCACGAAGGACGTCAAGACGGCGGCGGCTGATGCCGCGGCCGAGATGACCGCCACCCTCAACGGAAAGTAAGCGGTCCGACGCATGGCACTCATGCCCCCGGCGCCGGCGGTGGAGGAGCGCACCTCCTCCGCCGCCGGCGCGGCGGTCGCCGGCGGCTCCCGCCGCCGCCCGATCGACCGCCTCCGGCCCTGGATGCTGCTCGCCCCGGCGCTCATCGTGCTGGCGGGGCTGCTGCTGTGGCCCCTCATCCGCGTCGTCCTGTTCTCGTTCCAGGACTACGGCCTGCGCGAGATCGTCTCGGGCGAGCCCAACTTCAACGGCGTCGACAACTATGTCGAGGTGCTCACGAGCCCGACGCTGTGGACCGTCGTGCTGCCCAACACCGTCGGCTTCGCGGCGCTCGCCGTCTTCGGCACGGTCGCGTTCGGCACCCTCGTGGCGCTGCTCCTGCAGTCGCTCGGCACGTTCTGGCGCACGGTCGTGGCCAGCGCCATCATGGCGGCCTGGGCGATGCCCGCCGTCACCGGCACCTATGTGTGGATCTGGATCTTCGACGCCGACCGCGGCATCGTCAACCAGCTGCTCATGCAGCTCGGGCTCATGGACGAGCCCTACAACTGGTTCACCAACCGGTGGTCGTTCTACGCCATCGTGCTGCTGAACGTCATCCACCACGGCTTCCCGTTCGTGGCGGTCACGATCCTCGCCGGACTCCTCGGGGTTCCGAAGGAGACGCTGGAAGCGGCATCCCTCGACGGCGCCGGCGCCTGGCGCCGCTTCTGGAACATCACCTTCCCGCAGCTGAACCAGGTGTTCGCGGTCGTCATCATCCTTTCGACGATCTGGGACTTCAAGGTGTTCGCGCAGGTGTACCTGATGCCCGGCGGCGCGGGGTCGAACCGCGACGTGCTGAACCTCGGCGTGTGGTCGTACGTCGAATCCTTCGGGCAGAACCGCTACGGCTTCGGCTCGGCGATCGCGGTGCTGCTTACCCTGCTGCTGCTGGCCATCACCGTCGTCTACGTGCGACGGCTTCTCAAGGAGGACCAGCTGTGACCCGGCCCTCGCCCGGGCGGCGGATCCTCAAGGGCCTCGCCGTCCTGCTGCTGCTCGTCTTCACGCTCTTCCCCACCTACTGGATGCTGGTGAGCGCCTTCGACGAGAACCCGTCGGGCGGCGCCGAGCTGGTGCCGCGCCAGTTCACGCTCGACCACTTCGTGTTCGTGTTCACCGACGGCGGTTTCGCGACCTATCTGCGCAACTCGCTCGTCGTGGCGCTCGTCGTCGTGGTGGCATCCGGTCTGCTGGGCCTGCTGGCCTCGATCGCGGTGGCGCGCTTCCGCTTCACGCTGCGCACCCAGATCGTCATGATGATCCTCGTCGTGCAGATGGTGCCGCTGGAGGCGCTCGTCATCCCGCTGTTCGTGCAGGTGCGCGATCTGCAGCTGCTCGGCACGCTGCTGGGCCTCATGGTCGTCTACACGGCGCTCGCGCTGCCGTTCGGGATCTGGATGCTGCGCGGCTTCGTCGCCGCCGTGCCGGTCGAGCTCGAGGAGGCGGCGTACATCGACGGCGCGTCATGGTGGCGGATGTTCCGCTCCGTGCTGCTGCCGCTGGTCGCACCGGGACTGGTGGCCACGAGCGTGTTCGCGTTCATCACCGCGTGGAACGAGTTCATCTTCGCCATGACCCTGTTGGGCGGGGCGACCGAGAACTACACGGTCTCGATCGGGCTGCGCCAGTTCTTCGGTGTGCATTCGAACGACTGGGGCTCGGTGATGGCCGCATCGACGGTCATCACCATCCCGGTCATGATCTTCTTCATCATCGTGCAACGGCGCCTGTCGAGCGGGCTCGTCGCCGGAGCGGTCAAGGGCTGACATGGACATCGAACGACTCGTGCCGGGCGTGCTGCTGCCCGGATTCGCCGGAACGTCGCTGCCCGAGTGGGTGCGCGACGAACTCGAACGAGGACTGGGCGGGGTGTGCCTGTTCGCGGGCAACGTGGACGCCGCCGACCCGGATGGCACGGCCGCGCTGTCCGCCGCGATCCGCGAGGTGCGGCCGGCGACGCTGGTCGCCGCCGACGAGGAGGGCGGCGTCGTGACGCGGCTGGAGGGACGGAACGGCTCGACGCTGCCCTCGCCCGCCCAGCTCGGGCTCGTCGCGCCGGAGACGGCGGAGCGGATCGGCGCCCTGCTCGCCGAGCGCGTCCGCCGTGCGGGCATCGACCTGGTGCTCGCGCCCAGCGCCGACGTCAACGACAACCCCGCCAACCCGGTGATCGGCGCGCGCTCGTTCGGCGCCGACCCGCACGAGGTCGCCGTGCGCGTCGCGGCGACGGTGCGCGGCATCCGCTCGCGTCGTGGTGTCGCGGCCTGCGTCAAGCACTGGCCCGGCCACGGAGACACCGACGTCGACTCGCACCGCGGGCTGCCGACGATCCCCGCGTCGACGGCGGCACGTCACGCGCTGCCGTTCGTCGCGGCGATCGACGCGGGAGTCCCCGCCGTCATGACCGCGCACATCGTGGTGCCCGAGTGGGGCGCCGAACCGGTCACCGTGAACCCCGACGCGATCGCCCGGCTGCGGGCGGCGGGCTTCGACGGCGTCGTGGTGACGGATGCCGTCGACATGGCCGCCATCGCCGACACCTACGGCATCGGGGGCGGGGCCGCCCGGGCCCTCGCCGCCGGAGCCGACCTGGTGTGCCTGGGCAACCCCGAGCTCAGCGGCATCGACGCGGCCGGACAGTACGCCGAGGTCATCGACGCGATCGTCGCGGCACTGCGCGAGGGCCGGCTCGCGCCCGAGCGGCTCCGCGAGGCGCACGACCGGGTCGCCCGCCTCGCCCGCGACACCGCCACGCAGCGCGAGAGCGCGGGGACGGATGCCGCCACCGCGGTCGACCCCGCCGACACCGCGGCGATCGCCGCGGCGCTGGTCGCGGCATCCGATTCCTCCGCCGTCGCGGCACTGGCGCGCATCGACCGTGTCGTCGACGCCCGCGCGGGCGCGACCCAGGCGGCAGCGACCCGCGCAGTGCCTGTGGCCGACGCGCTGCGCGCGCTCGCCGCGTCCGGCGGCGGGGTCACCGCCGTCGTCGCGGATCGACCCAGCGCCGCACAGCTGGCGGCGCTGGAGCGGGCCCGGTCCGAGGGGGAGTGCGTCGTGGTGAACGTGGGCGCGATGCCGGGCCGGTTCGACGCGGCGACCGTGCAGCTCGGGGCCGACTCGGTGTTCTCGGCCGACCTGGTGCGGTCGTGGGCCGCGGGGCAGGGCGCATGAGGATCCTCGCGCTGCAGTCCGGCACGAGCGCGGACGGCATCGACGCGGCCCTCGTCGACGTCTCGGACGCCGGCGACGCGCTCGAGCTCGACGTCGTCGCGTGGGGCACCGAGCCCTGGCGCGCCGACGAGCGCGACCTGGTGATGCGCGCGGTTTCCGGGGACCGCCTCGATCCGCGGGAGTGGTGCGCGCTCGAGACGACCGTCGGGCAGGCGTTCGCCCGCGCCGCCGTGCGGTTCGCGGGGAAGCATCCCCGCCCCGACCTGGTGTGTTCCCACGGGCAGACGGTGTTCCACGGCGTCGCCGGCGACGGCACGGTGTGGGGCACGCTGCAGGTGGGCGAGCCGGCGTGGATCGCCCGCGCCACCGGCTGCCCCGTGCTGTTCAACGTGCGCGTCGCCGACGTCGCCGCGGGCGGCATGGGCGCCCCCCTCATCGCCGTGTTCGACGCGCGCTGGCTGCGCACGGCGGCTGAGGAGGCCGCAGCGCCCATCGCGTCGCTGAACCTCGGCGGCATCGCGAACCTCCAGGTCGTGCGCCCCGACGGGGCGGTGGCCGGGTTCGACACCGGCCCCGCCAACGCGCTGCTGGACGCGTGGGTCGCACGGCACACCGAGGGTGCCGAGACCTTCGATCGCGACGGCCGCCACGCCGCCGCAGGGCGGGTCGACGACGGCCTGCTGCGCCGGCTGCGCGCGCACCCCTACTTCGCGCTCCCCGCCCCGAAGACGACGGGCCGCGAGACGTTCACGCTGCAGACGGTCGACGAAGCCGTGGGCGCGGTGGATGCCCGCTTCGAGGACGTCTGCGCGACGCTCGTCGAGCTCACCGCCTCGACGGTCGCCGACGCACTCGCCACCGCCGCGCCCGGCGTCGCCCGCGTCGTCGTGTCGGGCGGCGGTGCCCGCAACCCCGTGCTGCTGGCGCGGATCCGCGAACTCGCCGGCGTCCCCGTCGAGCCGAGCGACGCGTGGGGCATCCCGTCCGACGCGCGCGAGAGCGTCATGTTCGCGGCACTGGCCTACCTGTCGGCGGCCCGCGTGGCGCTCGAGCTGCCGGGAACCCCCGCCGGCCGCGCCGCCGTCGCCGGGCAGTGGGACCTCTCGGTCGCACCGCTGCCCGTCATCCCTGAGACTTCGCACCGGGCCCGTCGGCTGCGCGTGCGCACACGAGAGGAGCGAGCGTGAGCATCGTCGCGGTCGACTTGGGAAAGACCGGATGCCGCATCCGTGCGACATCCGGAGATGCCGTGTCATCGGCGCAGGGCGCGGGAGTCCCCGGCCTCGCCGACAGCGACGGCGATGCGCGCGCTTTCGACGCCATCGTGGCGACGCTGCGCGGGCTGCCCGCGCAGCTGCGCACGCCGGTCGCGTCGATCGGCGTGGGCGCCGCCGGCGCCGAGGCCGCGCCCGCCGCGGCACGGGCGCTCGCCGAGCGTGTCGGCATCCATCTCGATGCTCCCGTCGCGGTCACGAGCGACGCGGTCACCGCGCACGCCGGCGCGTTCGCAGGCGAGCCGGGCACCATCGTGATCGTCGGCACCGGAACCGTGCTGCTCACGCTCGACGACGCCGGCGAGCTGTCGCAGGTGGACGGCTGGGGTCCTTGGCTGGGCGACGAGGGCAGCGGCCGCGCGATCGGCCAGGAGGGGCTGCGGGCGGTGCTCGCCGCCCACGACGGCCGCGGACCCGCGACCGCGCTCACCGAGGCCGCCCTCGAACTGCACGCACCGCTCAGCACCCTGCCGCGCTGGGTCGCCGACACCGCGGCACCCGCCCGGCAGCTCGCGCGTTTCGCGCCGCATGTGCTCGAGGTGGCGGGATCCGGCGACGAGGTCGCCCGCGGCATCGTCGACCGTGCCGTCGGCGCCGTGGTGCGCGCGTGCGCCGCCACGTCCGGCCCGTACTGCCTGTTCGGCGGGATCGCGCGCTCCGAGGCGTTCGGCGACGCGCTGCGCGCGCGGTTGCGCGAACGCGGGCTCGACGTCGTCGAGCCGCGCGGCGACGCGCTTGCCGGGGCGGAGTACATCGCCCGCATGCCCGCGAGCGCGTACGAGGGAAGCGTGGTGCGCCATGGTTGACATCGACGACCTGCGCCGCCAGCTCGCGGAGCTGACCACCGAGGCGGTGGACCCCGACTTCGGCGGGCTCGACCTGATGACCACGCCCGAGCTCGTCGCCGCCATGATCGATCACAACCGTCAGGTCACCGCGGCGCTGTCGGCCGCGGCCGACGACCTCGCCCGCGCCGTGGACGCGGCGGCCGAGCGCATGCAGCGCGGCGGCCGGCTGGTGTACGTCGGCGCGGGCACCCCTGGGCGGCTCGGGGTGCTCGACGCGAGCGAGATCCCGCCGACGTTCGGCGAACCGGCCGAACGGGTCGTCGGCATCATCGCCGGCGGCGAGACCGCGATCCGCTCGGCCGTGGAGAACGCCGAGGACGACGCCGACGCAGGCGGCGACGACATCGCCCACGCGGAGATCGGCCCCGACGACTGCGTCGTGGGCCTGACGGCATCCGGGCGCACGCCCTACGTGCTCGGGGCGATCGCCGAGGCGCGCCGGCGCGGAGCCGCCACCATCGGCGTCAGCTGCAACCCTCGCTCCGAGCTGTCGGCCGCCGCCGACGTGGGCGTCGAGGTCGTCGTCGGACCCGAGCTGGTCGCCGGGTCGACGCGCCTGAAGGCGGGCACCGCGCAGAAGATCGTGCTGAACACGATCTCGACCCTCGCGATGGTGCGCATCGGCAAGACGTACGGCAACCACATGGTCGACCTGCGCGCCACGAACGAGAAGCTCCGGGCCCGCGGTGTGCGCACCGTCATGGCGGTCGCCGATGTCGACCCCGCCATGGCGCGTCGCGCACTCGCCGACACGGACTGGGAGGTCAAGCCCGCGATACTGATGTGCATGAGGGGACTGACCGCGGATGCCGCGGCACACGCGCTGACGGACGCCCAGGGCCGGCTGCGCGAAGCGCTGGACCGCACCCGCGGGGCGGTGTGATGGACGTCCTGCTCCGCGTGCGCCAGTCGCGGGACCGGCTGAGCGCGTCGGAGCGCCGCGTCGCCGACGCCGTGCTCGCCGACCCGGAGCTCGTGCGCACGTCGACGATCATGCGGCTGGCCGACGTCAGCGACGCGTCGCAGTCGACGGTCGCCCGGTTCTGCCAGAGCCTCGGCTACCCGGGGTATCGCGAGTTCCGGCTCGACGTGATCTCTGCGCTCAGCAGGGATCAGGCGCAGCGGGTCAGCTTCGACATCGCCGAGGGCGAGATCGGGCCCGACGACTCGGTCGCCGACACTGTCGCCAAGATCGCGTTCCAAGAGGTGCAGGCGATCCAGGACACCGCCCAGATGCTCGACACGGATGCCGTGGCCCGCGCGGTCGCCGCGATCCGCGGTGCGCGCCGCATCGAGCTGTACGGCGCCGGGGCGTCGTCGCTGAGCGCGCAGGACCTCTTCCAGAAGCTCAGCCGCATCGGCAAGCCCGCCGCCGTCTCGGTCGACATCCATCTGGCGCTCGTCCAGGCGGCGCTGCTCGACGACGCCTCGGTCGCGATCGGCGTCTCGTTCCGCGGCGAGACGCGCGAGACGCTCGACTTCCTCACCGTCGCGCGGCGCACCGGCGCCCTGACGATCGGGATCACTAACGCCGCCGAGTCGTCGCTGGACGACGTGTGCGACATCGTGCTGCACACCAGCGTGCGCGAGAGCCGGTTCCGCAGCGGCGCGATGGCGAGCCGCATCGCGCAGCTCGCGCTCATCGACATGCTGTTCGTGCTCGTGCTGCGGCAGGACTTCCCGCTCATGACCGAGAGCCTGCGCCGCACCTACGACGCGGTCCAGTCGCGTCGCCCCGAACCCGGCGGTGCGCACAGCGGCTGATGTGGTCCGACCACCTGTTTCGGAGGGGTACCGTAGAGGTATCCCCGAAACGATTCGAAGAGGTGTTCGTCATGCGCTCGCGCAGTACTGCAGTCCTGTCCATCGTCGCCGCTTCCGGCCTTCTCCTCGCCGGTTGCGCCTCGTCCGCTTCCACCGACCCGGGCTCGACGCCCTCGGCCACCGCTCCCGCGGTGACCTTCGTCGAGTCGTCGCTCACGGAGCCCGCGGCCGTCGGTGAGCGCGTCGGAGCAGACGGCAACATGCTCGAGGTGTGGAGCGGCATCGTCCCCGACGACACCATGGGCGCCGCTTCCGAGGGCATGCTCTGGGTGACCACCAACGTGGCCCAGTGGGTCACTGAGGAGGGCCTCACGGGCGCCGACGTCGCCCCCGTGCTGCGCTCGACGACCGACGAGTCCTTCGCCGGCACCGCCGTCGCGCAGCAGAACGTCGACGTCGAGATGAAGCCCGGCAAGTCGTACAGCTACGTGTGGAGCTTCGAGGTTCCCGAGGCGCTCGTGAGCGCCGAGAACCTCGTCCTCTGCGTCGGCGAGGGCGACGAGGGCTGCAGCAGCCTCAGCAAGTGACCCGACGGCGCCGCGAGAGCCGCGCCTGACACAGCCGTTCGCGCCGTGCTCCCGCAAGGGGGCACGGCGCGAATGTCGTTTCAGGGACCGCTAGACCGAAGTCGTCCCGCCAGGCGTCGTGGCATGCGTCAAGTGAGAACGGCGGTCGCGTGTGTCACCCGTGCACCGCCACCGGCGCCGTCGTGAGCTGACGTCTCGACAGCAGCATGACCACCAGAGCCAGGGCAGTGAGCCCCGCCGCGACCCAGACGGGGGCGAGCGTGCCGGCTCCGGTCGCGAGTCCGAGTGCGCCGAGAACCGGTCCCACTGCGGCACCGAGATTGAGCGCCGCCGTCGCGTACGAACCACCCATCGTCGGCGCGCCGGTGGCGGCGTAGAGCACCTGCGCGATCACGGTGCTGCCCACACCGAACGAAAGCACTCCCAGGACGAGGACGAGGATGACCAGGAGCGCGGGATACGACGCGAGCAGGGCGAGTGCGATCCATCCCGCGAGCAGGAGCGGGCCCCCGACGCCGAGCACCAGCCCCGGCCTGCTGTCCGACAGCCTCCCCGCGGCTGTGACACCGAGGAACGATCCGACGCCGAACATGACGAGCACCACGGCGATCCAGGCCTCTCCCAGCCCTGCCGTATCGGTCACGATCGGCGCCAAGAAGGTGAAGGCCGCGAAGGTGCCACCGTTGACCGATGCGCCGAGCGCCATCGTGAGAAGCAGGCGGGGTGAGCGCAGCTGATCGAGCTCGGTGCGAAGCCGGGGCGCCCCGGCCGTGCTCTCCACGCGATTCCGGATCCCTCGCAGGATCCCGATCGCGGCAGGTATGCACAGCAGGGCGATCGCCCAGAAGGTGGCACGCCACCCGGCCGCCGTGCCGAGCAGTGCCCCCGCGGTAACCCCCGCGACCGTGGCGATCGTCGTGCCGGACAGCAGGACGGCAAGGGCTCGCCCTTTCCGGGTTTCGGCGACCAGGGTCGTCGCCGTCGACAGCGCGACCGCGAGGAAGCCGGCGTTGGCGAGAGCGCTGACCACACGGGCGGAGAGCAGGATGGCGAAGACGGATGTGACAGCGGCCGCCATGTGACAGGCGGCGAAGACGAGCAGGCAGACGAGCAGCGCCGTCCGCGGGGGCCAGCGACGAGCGAGGGCGGCCATGAGTGGCGCGCCGACGACCATTCCGATGGCGAATGCGGAGGTCAGCAGGCCCGCGGCACCGACGGTGACGTCGAGACCAGCAGCGATGGCGGGTAGCAGACCCGCCAGCATGAATTCCGAGGTGCCCATGACGAGAACCGCCAGGGCAAGCATGTAGAGGGCGAAAGGCATCGAGTACTCCGAGGTGAGTTGCAGAAGGTGGTTCTTCTGGTCACCACGGCCAGCGACCCGGAGTATGCCGAGCACGCTCGCGCAGATCGCGAGCGGATGTGCTCAGAGGTGTGCGGGGCTGGCGGCGCGACCGACAGCCCCTGACCTGTCCGACTCAGGACTCGACATGCCTCGAATGCTACAGGCGGTCAGGGCTCATCGAGCCGGGGGCCGCCTCGTGGCCGCGCGCGGAGGAACGACGCGGCTGGGCGATCACAGCTGGTGAGCGGATGCCGCACGGCGACGTTCGCCCACGCGCTGGGCGCGCCGGGCGAGGCCGACGAGGCCCGCGACGAGCGCGAACCCGCCCAGGATGAGCACGGCGTACGCGACCGCCGCCGCGGGGCTGAGGCCCAGCATCCACTCCACCAGCGCGGTCTGGCGGCTCGCGTCGGTGAGGATCCACACGCCCGTCGCGGCGATCCCGGCGAGCACGAGCCCCCACAGGATGCCCGCCCAGCGCACGCGGGGTCCGGTCGGCGGTGCGGCCGCCGCTGCGCGCTCGGGAGCTGGAGCGGTGAGCGCAGGCTCGACGCCGGTGTACGCGGGCGGGAGCGCGGCGGGAACCGGCGGAGCCAGCGGCGCGGACGGTGCCGGGTCGGCGAACGGTGCGGTCCCGGATGCCGGGAGCCCCGGGGTCGCGGTGGCCTCAGGCAGCGGCGGCTCGAGGTCGGCGAGCACCGCCGTCTCCGCGTCGGCAGGTGCGGGTTCGAGGTGGGAGAGCACGACCGTCTCATCAGCATCGGCAGGTGCCGGTGGCTCGAGGTCGGCGAGCACCGCCGTCTCGTCGGCGTCGGTGAGCGACGGCATGCTGGCGTCGGGGTTCGTTGGCAGTGCGTCGGCGCCGGATGCGGCATCCGGATTCTCGAAGGTGCTCATGTCGGTGCTCATTTCTCGTAGATCGTGATCTGGACCGAGCCGGCGGTCTGGTCGAGGGCGATGTGCTGGGTCGTGGTGACCCCCGTGTCGTCCTTGCTGCTGGCCACGAACCGCCAGACTCCATCGCCGTCCGGCTTCAGGGAGCCGGATTTCAGAACTTGCCCGGTGGGTCCGTTGACGCGGTCGTAATGGACACTGCCGTCGCCGAGTTCGGCCTCGAGTTCGAGCGACGTCCCGGGAAAGACCTCGATGGTGGTCGTACCGAAGCCCTTGCGCACGACGACCCCGCCGGCTTCGACGTCCTCGCTTTCGGAGGACGACGCCACGGTGATGAGCATGTCGCCGAACGGCTGCACCACGCGTTGCTCGTAGCTCGCGGTGCCGAGATTGACGCTCCCGATAGTGACGGCCTGGGGACCGGATGCCGCCGCCACGGAGCCGCCGATCACCAGGAGCACGATCGTGACCGCGGTGAGGAAGCCGCTGCGGCGGCGGAACGCGCCGGCGACGACCATCGCCAGGGCGGTGACCAGCGCCGCGGTGAACACGCCGATCGCGCCGGCGTAGGGGGCGGTCTCCGACCCCGGACTGGCAGCGGTGAGCACGGCGAGCGCGCCCGCGACGATGGCCGCACCGAGCGCGGTCAGGACGAACGCGAAGCTCGTGCGGGGGCGGGTCACGCGGCGCACGCGCCGGCGCTCCTCGGCCTCGAGGGCGAACGCGGCTCCGGTGGCCTGACGTTCGCGGCGGGCCTGCTCGCGGGCGGCGCGGTCGGCGTCCTGCTGGCTGCGACGCCACGCGTGATCGTGCGCGCGCCAGGTCTCCTGCCGGGCGCGCCAGTCGGCGACCTGCGCGTCGTCGGGCGTGGCGGCTGCGTCGGCGAAGGAGGCATCCGTTCCCGTCGCGGATCCGACCGGCGCCCGACCGGCCGGATCCACGGCCGCCGCGGAATACGCGGCGAGGGGAGGGGTCGCGTCGTCACCCGAATCGGACGCGCCCGGAGAGGCGGGCTGCGCGGAAGCCATCGGCGCACCCGCCCGTGCGAGCCGGTCGGCGTGGGCCGACCGGACGATGAGGTAGATCAGGCCGCCGAGAAGGGCGAGCCCGAGAAGGATGCCGAACACGTCGAGCATCGAGACGCCCGAGCCGCAGTCCCGCGCCCACGGCGCGAACCCGGTGAGGGCCCACACCGGCCACAGCAGCACGTTGCGCAGCCACGGCACGACGGGCACGAAGCCGACGATCGCCATGATGAACACGCCGGTCATCGCGGCGTCGTAACGGCCGTGGAACAGCTCCCGCAGGTGGATGCGGCCGTCGGTGTCGGGCAGCAGCGCCCACGCGATCGCATAGACCAGCAGCGCCGGGAAGCCGAACAGAGCCACCACGACGAAGATGCCGCGGACGATGAGCGGGTCGATCCGCAGCCGCGCCGCGACACCGCCGCAGACGCCGCCGAGCCACGCATCGGCGCGCACGATGCCGAGCCCTCGCACCCACGAGAAGAACCGCTCCGAGCCCGTCGGCAGCCCCGGAGGAGCGGTCGGCGGCGGGCCCGGGTCGGTGGGGAGAGCGGAGGCGGTGTCGGTCATGGTTCCACCCTGGCGGCCGGCGCGAGAGCCTCGCTATGGGGTGATCCCCTGACCCGACCCTGATCCCGGGCACCCGGACGGGGTCAGGGGCGCAAGGAGTGATTGGATGCCGGTATGCCCTCTTCCGCGAACGCCGACGCGACTGCGGCCGCGCTTGGTCTCGCTGACGCTCGCTCTGCGATCGGGGCAGAGGGGGCGGCATCCGCTCGTCCGCCGCTGCGTCGTCCCCGCGACTGCGCGGTTTCTGGTGTCTCGGCAGGACTCGCCCGCCATCTCGGCTGGCCGCTGTGGGTGGTGCGCGCGGCGTTCGTGGCGCTGACGCTGGTGTGGGGCGCGGGCGCACTGCTCTACGCATGGCTGTGGGTGTTCGTGCCGTGGGACGACGCCGGCGACGGCACACGCAGCGCGGGTGCGGCATCCGGTTCCGAGACGCCGACGCGGCGTGCGCCGGTCGCCTGGATCCTCACCGGCGCGTCGATCGCTGCGGTCCTGTTGACCATGGCCGGCATCGCGTTGTTCGGGGCGAACGGCGTCGGCTGGACGTCGCTGCCCGCCTGGGTGGGGGGCGTGTTCCTCGCGACGGCGCTCGCGGTGGCCGCGGGCGCCTGGGCGACCCTCGTCGACCGGCACGACCCGGCACGCGGTCCGCGACACGAGAACTTCGTCCGGATCGTGGCGACGGTGGCGCTCGTCGTCCTGCTCGTGGCGCAGCTGTCGGCGCTGCGGCAGACGGGGATCGCCGGGTTCGTGATCGCGCTCGTGCCGATCGCCGGCATCGTGCTGGTGTACTCGTCGATCCTGGTCGACCGGTGGCGCGAGCTATCGGGGGAGCGGATCCGCCGCATCCGCGAGGAGCAGCGCGCCGAGATGGCCGCGCACCTGCACGACTCCGTGCTGCAGACGCTGGCGCTGATCCAGAACCGCGCGGGCGCCTCCAGCGAGGTCGCGCGACTGGCTCGCGCACAGGAGCGCGAGCTGCGGGCATGGCTCTACGACGGCGACGCCCCGGCCGACAGCGATCTGCCGACCGACCTGCGCGACTACGCCGCCGCGCTCGAACTCGACTACCCGGTGCGCATCGACGTCGTCTCGGCGGGGCTTCCCGCCGAGCGGGCCAGCGGCGAGGTGGCTGCGGCATCCCGCGAGGCGATGCTCAACGCCGCGCGGCACGCCGGTGGCGACGTGTCGGTGTACATCGAGGGCAACGCGAACGCGGTCGACGTGTACGTCCGCGACCGAGGCCCCGGCTTCGACGTCGACGGCATCCCGGCCGACCGGCTCGGCGTCCGTCAATCCATCCTCGGCCGCATGCGTCGGGCCGGCGGCTCGGCGACCGTGCGTCGCGGGGCGAGCGGGGGCACCGAGGTGCACCTGCGGTTCGCCGCCTCTCCCGCGAGCGCCCCGCCCGCCGGCCGGGGCGACGCCGCCGCGCCAGAAGACACCCCGGAGGCCCCTGGTGAGTGAGACCCCCGTGCGCGTCGTGATCGTCGACGACCACTCGATCTTCCGCTCCGGCCTGCGCGCCGACCTCGACGCATCGGTCGAGGTCGTCGGCGAGGCCGCCGACGCGGCATCGGCCGTGGCGGTCATCGAGGCGACGAACCCCGACGTCGTGCTGCTGGACGTCCACCTTCCCGCCGGCCCCGGCACCGCGGCAGGCCCTGACGCCGCAGGCGGGGAGGCCGTCATCCGCGCCGCCGGCCCAGCCGTGCCGACGACGCGCTTCCTCGCGCTGAGCGTGTCGGATGCCGCGGAGGACGTCGTGCGGGTCATCCGCGCCGGCGCCCGCGGATACATCACGAAGGGGTCGTCGGGGGCAGAAGTCAGCCGCGCCGTGCACGCGGTCGCCGGAGGGGACGCGGTGTTCTCGCCGCGCCTGGCCGGCTTCGTGCTCGACGCCTTCGGCGCCGCCGTCGGCGAGACCGCCGCGACCAGCGACGAGCTGGACCGGCTGTCGTCGCGCGAGCAGGAGGTGATGCGCCTCATCGCCCGCGGCTACGCCTACAAGGAGGTCGCCGCCGAGCTGTTCATCTCGATGAAGACCGTCGAATCGCACGTGTCGGCGGTGCTGCGCAAGCTCCAGCTGTCGTCGCGGTACGAGCTCACCGCCTGGGCGTCGGCGCGACGCCTGCTCTGAGCGTCAGCGCACCAGCAGCTCGCCGCCGGCGACGGGCACCTGCCAGCGGTTGCCGGGCGGCGGGAACACGCACACGTAGTGGTCCGAGAACGCGCAGGGCGGCAGGTAGGCGCGGTTGAGGTCGACCTCGACGTGGCCGTCGTCGTCGGGCGCCGGCAGGCGCAGGAAGCGGAACCGGTAGCTCTCGGTGCCGCTGGTGGCATCGGCGAACGCGGCGAAGAGCGAGCCGTCGTCGTCGCTCTCGACGGTCAGTGCGAGCGGGATGCCGTCGAGCTCGAAGAAGACGACGCCGTCGTACACGGTGTCGGAGCGGTGGCCGTCGACGGCCTGGGTCGCCGCCTCGCGGGGCTTCGGCGCGAACACCCCGGTCACCCGCCGCGACGGGTCGTAGGGGGCGCGGACGATGGCGGAGATCCCGCGGCGGGAGGCGGCATCCGGATCCCATACCCGCAGCGCGACCGCACCGTCGCGGGCCATGCCGCGCAGCGTCAGGTCGCCGATGCGGGCCTCTTCGGCAGGGGCGAGCCGCAGGTCGGCAGGGGTGTCGCGGCCGACCGCCGCGGCGCCGTCGGTGCGCCACCAGCCGGGCACGCCGTCGAACTGCCGCTCGACGGCGTCGAGCCAGTGGGTGGCCGCGAGCGCTGCGATGCCGTGCGGCGCCCAGACGGCGGCATCCCGGTCGGCGATCCATCGCTTGTGGGCTGCATTCATGGGGTCACGTCCTCGTGATTGTGACGGCGTGCGTCGAACAGATACATATTGTTACACCATCGAAACATGAGTGTGAATAGCATCCACCTATGGACAGCAACGAGGCGCCGGAGATCGACGCACTGACGCGAGCACTCGATGTGCACTCGCTGCGCATCCTGGTCGCGATCGACCAGGAGGGGTCGATCAGCGCGGCCGCCCGCTCGCTGGGCTACACGCAGCCGACCATCACGCAGCACGTCCAGCGGCTCGAGGCCCGGCTGGGTGCGGCGCTCGTCGCCCGCACCGCCCGTGCGGCGACCCTCACGCCCGTGGGTGCCCTGCTGGCGCAGCACGCCCCCCGCATCGACGCGAGCCTGACGGCGGCGGCCACCGAGCTCGCCCGCGTGCTCGGCCGCCGCACCGGCGTGGTCCGCTTCGCCGCCGCCGTCGAGAGCGTCGCGCACGTGATCGCCCCGACTGTCGCCCGCCTCGCGGCCGAGATCCCCGGCATCGAGCTCACCGTGCACGAGACCGCCGACGCCGCCGAGGCGCTGGACCTCGTGCGCGGCGGCCGCGCCGACATCGCGGTCACCACCGACATCGCCGAGGCCGGCGGCCGGCGCAGCGCACCGCGCCGCAACGGCGCGCGCTCGACCTTCCTCTTCGCCGAGGAGGTCATCGCGCTCACCGCGGCCGACGTCGACGCCCCCGGTGGCCGCATCGACGCCCGCGCGCTGTCGGCGCTGCCCTGGATCCGCGGGCGGGGCACCTGCAGCGACGTCGTCGCCGAGGCGATCGGCCGCATCGAGCGCTCCGACGACATCGTGGTGAGCCGGCCCGACGCCGCGATCGCGCTCGCCTCCCACGGCGTGGGCACCGCGTTCGTCGCCGAGTCCGACCTCACCGGTGTGACGCTCCCGGTGGGGCTGCGAGCGCTCGGCATCTCGCCGTCGTTCACCCGCCGCACGTCGGCGACGACACTCGTCGAGGCCGCGTCCATCCCCGCCGTCGCCGCCGCCGTCCGCACGCTCGCCACCCATCGTCCGACGCCCGTCGAGGTCGAGGCCATCCTCGACGCCCGCCGACGCAGCGACGGCCACCGCGCCCGATTCCGCACCGCAGCACCCACACCCGAGGAGAGCCCGACCATGCCGTTCCCGTCCACAGCCCGCATGGCGAAAGCCGCGACCGTCGCCGCCGCCGGCGCGCTGCTGCTGGCCGCCTGTTCCAGCCCCGCACCCGAGAGCACCGCCGGCCCCGATACCGGCGCCGAGATCGACCACATCACGGTGGCCCTGCCCGGATCGCTGTCGAGCCTGTACGTCGGCCAGGAGGCCGGCATCCTGAACTACTACATCGCCTCGATCGCGCAGGAGGGGCTCGTCTCCATCGACGCCCAGGGCAAGATCCAGCCGGGACTGGCGGAGTCGTGGGAGCAGACCGACGACGTCACCTACGTCTACGAGCTGCGCGACGACGCCGAGTTCCAGGACGGCACGCCGGTCACCGCCGACGACGTCGTCTTCAGCCTCGAGCAGGCGCGCGACGAGACCAGCTCGCCCGGCCTGGCTTACTACCTCACGAACGTCGACACGATCGAGAAGACCGGCGACGCCGAGGTGACCATCACGCTGACCGAGCCGGACGCCGCGTTCGCGGCGAACATGAGCACCGGCGGCGCCGCGTTCATCACGTCGAAGGCGTTCTGGGAGGAGCACGACGGCAAGGTCGGCACCGCCGACGCGCTGCTGCTCGGCTCGGGCCCCTACCGGGTGACCGAGTTCGCACCCGACTCGCACGTGACCTTCGAGCGCGTCGACACGTGGTGGGGCGATCTGCCGAAGGTCAAGGAGATCACCGTCAACTTCGTGCCCGACGAGTCCACGCGCCTGCTCGCGGCGCAGTCGGGCGACGTCGACGTCGCCTTCAACGTCCCGCTCGCGCAGGCGCAGCAGTGGGAGAACCTCGACACGATGCGCGTGGACTACGTCAACGACCTGTCGTACGTCGGGCTGTACTTCAACACCAGCATCGCGCCGTTCGACGACCCGAAGGTGCGTGAGGCGTTCGCGCACGCGGTCGACCGCGACGCGTACGTCGAGAAGCTGCTGCGCGGCCACGGCGAGGCGGCCACGGCGATCATGACGCCCGAGTCGCTCGGCAAGGCGTACAGCGCCGACGAGGCGCGCGACGTGCTCGCCGACATCCCGCAGTGGGACTACGACCTGGATGCCGCCAAGAAGGCGCTCGCCGCATCGTCGGTGCCCGACGGCTTCGAGGCGGAGCTGCTGACCCCGAACACCGGCCCGCAGCTGGGCACCGCGGCGCAGGCGCTGGCGCAGAACCTCGCCGAGGTCGGCATCACCCTCACCGTGCGCGAGGTGCCGATCGAGGAGTGGCTGGCGAGCCTGGATGCCTCCTCCGACCACGGCGTGGGCCTGATGTGGTACTTCTCGACGCTGGGCGACCCGGCCGAGGTGCCGAGCTACCTCCTCGGCGCCGGCAACCCGGCCGCCTACGACAACCCCGCGATCGTCGACCTGCTCGCCCAGGCGGGTGCCGAGTCCGACCCGGCGGCGCGCATCGATCTGCTCGTGCAGGCCGAGACGCTGCAGGCCGAGGACGCGGTCAACGTGCCGCTGTGGTGGGGGCAGTCCGCCACCGCCTTCGCCGACGACCTGGGCATGAACGACTACAGCTCGTTCGCGTTCATCTCGTCGTGGCCGACCCAGCTGTACCGGGCGGGGCAGTGACCCAGCCTCTTCCCGTCCGAGCGCGCGCATCGCGGTACCGGTCCGTCGGCCGGCTGCTCGCGGTGCGCGTGCTCGGCGTGCTCGCCGTGCTGCTGGTGCTGTCGGTGGTCATCTTCTCGCTGATGCACCTGGCACCCGGAGACATCGTCAAGAACCTCCTCGGCAACCGGCCGGCCTCGCCCGAGGCCGTGGCGGCGATCCGGGAGCAGTACAACCTCGACGATCCGGTGTGGCTGCAGTACCTGAAGTGGCTCGGCGCGTTCCTCGTCGGCGATCTCGGCCAGTCGATCCGGCTGCAGGTGCCGGTCGCCGACGCGATCGCCCAGAGGGTCGGCATCACGATGCTGCTGTGCGGTCTCGCGTTCGTCGTCGCGCTCGCCGTCGCGGTGCCGCTCGGGGTGCAGAGCGCCGTGCGTGCCGGCGGCTGGACCGACCGCACCGCGAGCAGCCTCGCGGTGGTGGGGCTGAGTGCCCCGACCTTCGCGGTCGGGCTACTCCTGCTATACGTCTTCGCCTATTACGTCCGCTTGTTCCCGGTGTACGGCGCGGGCTCGGGCGGGCTCGACACGCTCTGGCACCTCGTACTCCCCGCCGTCACGCTCGCACTCGGGCTGGGCGCGATCATCGTGAAGCTGACGCGCACGGCGATGCTGCGCGAGCTCGAGACGGACTATGTCACCAGCGCCAGGGCGCGCGGCATCCCGGAGTCGCAGGTGCGCCGCATCGCCCTGCGCAACGCGGCCATCCCGATCGTGACGGGGGCGAGCCTGGTACTGACCTTCCTCGTCGGCGGCACGGTGCTCGCCGAGACGACCTACGCCCTTCCCGGCCTCGGGACGCTCCTGCAGGACTCGGTGCTGTTCAAGGACATCGCCGTCGTGCAGTCCCTGACCCTGCTGGTCGCCGTGGTCATCGCCGTCATCGCGCTGCTCGCCGACCTCGCCTACCTGATGCTCGACCCCCGCATCCGTCGCAGGGAGATGACTGCATGACCGCCGCGATCGACCTGCTCAGCGCCCCGGGGCGCACCCGCCGCCGGCGCCGCCTGCCGGTGACCATCGCGCTCGCGTTCGCGGTGCTCGCGGCGGCCGTGCTCGCCGTCGTCTTCGGCGGTGTGCTCTACCCCGACGCGATGCGCCAGGACATCCTGTCGGGCCTGCTCCCCGCGGGCACCCCCGGCCACCTCCTCGGCACCGACGAGCTCGGGCGCGACGTGTGGGCGATGACGGTCGCGGGAGCGGCATCCGCTCTCATCGGCCCGGTGTGCGTGGCGATCGGCTCGATGCTCCTCGGCATCGTGCTCGGCACGCTCGCCGGCTACGAGCGCGGCTGGCTCGACGTCGTCATCAGCCGGTGGACGGACCTGCTGCTGGCGCTGCCGGTGCTGCTCGCGGCGATCGTCGTGTCGGGCGTCTTCGGCGGCGGCTACTGGGTCACCGTCGTGCTGCTCATCCTGCTGTTCTCGCCGTCCGACATCCGCATCGTGCGGGCGGGGGTGCTCGAGCAGTCCAGCCGGCCGTACATCGAGGCGGCACGGATGCTGTCGCTCTCGCGCTGGCGCGTCATGTTCCGGCACATCCTCCCCAACGTCTCGACCCTCGTGATCACCAACGTCATGCTCAACATCGCCTTCGCGCTCGTCGCCTTCTCGTCGCTGTCGTTCCTCGGCGTCGGCGTCCCCCCGGGGACCGCCGACTGGGGGCGCCAGCTCACCGACAACCGGGCGATCATGTTCGACAACCCGTCCGCCGTGATCGTTCCGGCGCTGCTGATCATCGTCGTCGCCTCGGCCGTCAACCTCGTCGGCGACTGGATGGGCCAGCGCCTCTCGCAGGTGGGGACGGCGCTGTGAGCGGCGTCGTCATCGAGGGCCTCACGGTCATCGGGCACGACGGCCCGATGGTCCTGCCGCTGGACGCGCGCATCGAGCCCGGGCGCACGCTCGCCGTGATCGGGGAGTCGGGCTCCGGCAAGACGCTCACCGCGAAGTCGCTGGTGGGGCTCCTGCCCCGCGGATTCCGGGCGAAGGGCTCGGTGCGCGTGGGCGACCGCGCGCTCCCGCTCGACGCCGGCCAGCCCTCGTGGCGTGCGGTGCGGGGCGGCACTGTCACGCTGCTGCTGCAGGATCCGTTCACGAGCCTGTCTCCGGTGCACCGCTGCGGCGAGCAGATCGGGTGGACCCTGGATGCCGCCGCCGGCGGCCGGCTGTCGCGCGCAGACCGCGACCGAGCCATCGCCGAGCGGCTCGCCGAAGTGAAGCTGCCCGAGCGCGTCGCGCGTGCGTACCCGCACGAGCTGTCGGGAGGCATGCGCCAGCGCGTCGCCATCGCGGCGGCGCTCGCCGCCGACCCGCAGCTGATCATCGCCGACGAGCCGACGACGGCGCTGGACGCCTCGAACCAGGCCGAGATCCTGGACCTGCTGCGTTCGGTGCAGGAGGCGCGGAGTCTGTGCGTCATCCTCATCTCGCACGACCTCGGGCTGGTGCGCGGCCGCACCGACGACGTCCTCGTGATGCGCCATGGCGAGGTCGTGGAGCGCGGCGCCACGTCGACGGTGCTCGCCGATCCGCAGCATCCGTACACCCGTGCGCTGATCGAAGCAGATCCGACGCTCGCGGTCGCGCCGCCGCCGGCGGTCGACCCGGAGGCGCCGCAGGACCGCGACGCGCTCCTGCGGGCGACCGGCATCGTCAAGCACTTCGGCGACCGCCTCGTGCTCGACGGCGTCGACCTCGACATCGTGCCCGGACGCATCACCGGTGTCGTGGGGGAGTCCGGGTCGGGCAAGTCCACACTCGCCAGGTGCATCGCCGGACTCGAGTCCGAGGACGGCGGCGAGGTCGTCTTCGACGGCACGGTGCTGGCCCCCGGGCGCGCATCGCGCACCCCGGACCAGATGCAGATCGTGTTCCAGGACCCGTACTCGTCGCTGAACCCGATGATGACGGTGGGCGCGATCCTGCGTGAGGCGCTCGGCGTCGCAAAGCGGTCCGCCGACGAGGTGCCCGAGCTGCTGCAGACGGTGGGGCTTCCCGCCGAGTTCGCCCGCAAGCGCCCGGCAGAGCTGTCCGGCGGTCAGCGTCAGCGCGTCGCGATCGCCCGCGCGCTCGCACCCCGGCCGCGCGTGCTGATCTGCGACGAGTCGGTGTCGGCGCTGGACGTCTCGGTGCAGGCGCAGATCCTCGCGCTGCTCATGAAGCTGCGCGACGAGCTCGGCCTCGCGATGCTGTTCATCTCGCACGACCTCGCCGTCGTGCGCATGCTCGCCGACACGGTGACCGTGCTCTGGAACGGCCGCGTGGTCGAGTCGGGCACGTGCGAGCAGGTGCTCACCGCACCCCGCCATGAGTACACGGCCCTGCTGGTGGCCGCCGCGCACCGCGAGAACACCGCGACCGCCCGACACAACCTGGAAGAGGACTGACATGCCCACTGCGCTCAGCGTCGACGATGCAACACCGGTCGACATCGCCGACGAGCTCGAGGCCGGCGGGGTCGCCGGCTCGCGGCTCGAGGGCTGGCGTATGCCGCGCGATGCATATCGCCCCGCCGCGCACGTCGCGCGCGACGCCGACGGGGCGCCGGCGGCGGCGGTGCTCACCAGCGCCCGCCCCGCCACCGCGGCGACGAAGATCGTCGATCTGTGGTGGCGCGACGAGGCGGCAGCCGAGGGCCTGATCGACCACGTCCTCGAACAGGCGCGCGCCCGTGGCGACGTCGCCGTCAAGTGGCAGGCTCCCGGCGGCGCAGAGCTCCCGGCGGTCGCGGCCGAGCGCGGGTTCGCCCCGATGCGCCGGCCGTGGGCGGCGGTGGGCACGGAGCACGTCGACGGTTACGTCCTGTGGCTCGCCCCGAGCGTGCACGCCGAGCCCGGCTACTACGCGCAGACGACGCTGTTCACGTGCGGCGCCGTCGCGGCGCTCATCGCCTCGGAGGGCGCGACGGCCGGCGGGTTCGCCGGAGACGACGGCGACCGCGACGTCGAGGTCGGCCTGTGGCGTCGCGCGAGCAACTACCCCGCGTGCGAGCCCGTGGGCCTTGCCGTCGCGCTCCACGACCACCTCGCCCACGCCCCCGTCGAGGTCGCGCTCGACCTGGACGGCCCGGCGCTCGTCGAGGAGTACACGGGCTTCGACCGGTCGTTCCGCGAGGTGCTGCAGCAGGATTCGCTGCGCCAGGCGGAGGAGCGCGGCATCCCGGTCCGTCGCGACCGGGTCGACGTGGCCGAGATCGCCGCACGCGTCGGCGCGGGCGAGCGGGCGCTGCTGCTCATCGACGAGGCGCCGATGCACGGTGAGGCGGGTCCGCACTGGATCGTCGCCCACGCGGTCGTCGGCGATGCCGTGATCGTCGAGGACCCGTGGATCAACGTCGACGCCGGGGAGACGTGGGTCGATACCCACGAGCTGCCGGTCCTGCCCGAGGGGCTCGATCAGCTCGTGCGCTGGAGCGCCGACGGCTACCGGGGTGTGATCTTCACCCGCGTCGGCTGACGGCGCGATGACGGATGCCGCGACCCGACGGTCGGGCCCACGCGGCCGGAGGGGTCGTGGGGACCGTCATCGTCGTCTCACGCGGCGACGCGCACCTGGTCGGTCGGGACGATGTCCTTGCCGAGCGGCATGAGCGAGATCGGCACCAGCTTGAAGCTCGCGATGCCCAGCGGGATGCCGATGATCGTGATGCACAGCGCGACGCCGGTGACGATGTGGCCGATCGCCAGCCACCAGCCGGCGAGGATCACCCAGATGACGTTGCCGAGGAACGATCCCACGCCCGAGGTGGGCTTGTCGACGATGGTGCGCCCGAACGGCCACAGCGCGTACATGCCGATGCGGAACGAGGCGATACCCCACGGGATCGTGAAGATCAGGATGCACAGCAGCACGCCCGCCAGAAGGTAGCCGAGGAACATCCAGAAGCCCGACAGCACGAGCCAGATGATGTTGAGGAGGGTGCGCATGCCTCCATCATCCCAACGCGCGGCTGTGAGCCCGCCCGGCCCGGGGATCGCGCGCCGGAGGCGGCATGCCTAGGCTCGGGACGTGCGCAGGTCGCGGAAGACCCCCACGCTCGGCGAGGTGCTCGCAGCGGTCGTGAGGCAGGTCGTGGACGAGGTCGAGGCGACCCTGCCCGCCGCGCTCGCCGACGAGCCGGACGGCGTGCATCAGCACCGGGTGCGGGTGCGACGGCTGCGCAGCGTGCTCGGCGGCTTCCGCGATGCGCTCGACCGCCGAGGAGCCGACCGCGTCAGGGTCGCGTACGCCGAATGGGGGCGTGAGCTCGGTGTCGTGCGCGACATCGAGGTGCGCGCCGCCGTCGCCGAAGAGACCCTCGCCGTCGCCGGCGTCGACGATCCCGCCGTCGTGCGCCGGCTGGTGGCCGGCGAGCGCGAGGCCTACGCCGTCGCGCACCAGCGGCTCGTCGAGCTCGCGCGCATCCCGCGGGCGGTGGAGCGGGTGCGCATGCTCCGCGAGTTCGGGGATGCCGCGATCGTCGTCGAGCCCGAACGCCCTGCCGCGGACGTGCTGGGCGCCGTGCTGTCGGCACAGGCACGGCGCGTCGAGAACGCCCAGTCGCGGCTCGACGGCGGTGAGGAGCGGTATCACGACCTGCGCAAGGCCGCCCGCCGCATGAGGTACGTGGCGGAGGCCGTCGCCGAAGCGGCGCCGGGACTGTTCGTGAAGCAGGTCGCGGCGCTCGCGGCCGCCGGGGACGATCTGCACGACGCACTGGGCGCGCACCGCGACGCCCTGCTCCTCGCGCAGCAGGTGCGCCGCGAGGGCGCGCTCGCCGGGCGCGCCGGCGAGGCGTCCGACGCCTACGACATGATCGGTGCTCGGGCGCGCGACGAGGCGGCGAAGCAGCTCGACGTGCTGCCGCCGGCGATGCGACGGCTGCGCGCGGCGGCATCCCGCCTCCCGTGAGGGGCGGGGCGGTTCCCCTGGCCGGTGGCGTCAGGTGGGTGTCGGCGTGCGCGCCTAGACTTGGAGGGTTATGACCGATGCCTCCGCGGCCGCGCCGGGCGCGGCATCCGTTCGTCCGATCGTCCTCGACGGAACCGCTGCGCCGTTCGCCGGCGCGCGCCCCGACGACGACCTGCTCGAGGGGCTCAACCCGCAGCAGCGCGAGGCCGTCACGTACCGCGGTCAGGCGCTGCTCATCGTCGCGGGCGCCGGCTCCGGCAAGACGAGCGTGCTGACCCGGCGTATCGCGTCGCTGCTGCGCAATCGCGAGGCGTGGCCGAGCCAGATCCTCGCGATCACGTTCACGAACAAGGCCGCCGGCGAGATGCGCGAGCGCGTCGAGCACCTCGTGGGCGATTCCGCGCGCGGCATGTGGATCTCGACGTTCCACTCCGCCTGCGTGCGGATCCTGCGCCGCGAGGCCGAGCAGTTCGGGTTCACGAAGTCGTTCACGATCTACGACTCCGGCGACTCGCGCGCGCTCATCAAGCGCCTGGTCAAGGAGCACGAGGCCGACGCGTTCGGGCTCACCCCCGCGGCGACGCAGTCGAAGATCTCGCGCCTGAAGAACGAGCTGGCGGATGCCGAGTCCTACGCGCGCACCGCCAACATGAGCGACCCCGCCGAACGCGTGTTCGTCGAGCTGTTCGGGGCGTACCAGCGCGAGCTGCAGAAGGCGAACGCGTTCGACTTCGACGACCTCATCGCGCAGACGGTGTTCCTGTTCCGGGCGTTCCCGCAGGTGGCCGACGTGTACCGCCGCCGGTTCCGGCACGTGCTCGTCGACGAGTACCAGGACACCAACCACGCGCAGTACGCGCTCATCCACGAGCTGACGAGGCCGCCGGGATCGGATGCCGCGCCGCTGGCGGGTTCGGGCGGCATGATGATCTTCGAGCCCCCTTCGTCGGGCTCAGGGACCGGTGAAGAGGAGGGCGCGTCGCTCACCGTCGTGGGCGACTCGGACCAGTCGATCTACGCGTTCCGCGGCGCCGACATCCGCAACATCAGCGAGTTCGAGAAGGACTTCCCGGGCGCCAAGGTGGTGCTGCTCGAACAAAACTACCGCTCGACGCAGAACATCCTCTCGGCGGCCAACGCCGTCATCGGCCACAACTTCGACCGCAAGGACAAGCGGCTGTGGACCGACGTCGGCGAGGGCGAGAAGATCATCGGCTTCACCGGCTACTCGCAGCACGACGAGGCGCAGTTCGTCGCCGACGAGATCGAGGCGCTGCGCCGCGGCGGCGTCGACTACTCGCAGATGGCCGTCTTCTACCGCACCAACTCGCAGTCGCGTGCGCTGGAGGAGATCTTCATCCGCTCGGCCCTGCCGTACAAGATCATGGGCGGCACCAAGTTCTACGAGCGCGCCGAGATCAAGGACGCCCTGGCCTACCTCGTCGCCGTCGCGAACCCCGCCGACGAGATGGCGATGCGCCGCATCATCAACAGGCCGCGGCGCGGCATCGGCGACGTCACGATCGAGACCATCTCCCGCTACGCCGAGGACCAGCAGATCACCTTCCGCGACGCCCTCGCGAACTCGTCGGCTCTCGGTGTGGGCCCCAAGATCCAGGCCGCGATCGCGCACCTGGACGCGGTGCTGGCCGAGGCGTCCGAGCTCATGCTGCCGGCGTCGGGCGAGCTCGCCCCGCCGACCGCGGTCGCCGAAGGGCTCTCGCTGCTGCTGAACAAGAGCGGCTACTACGACGCGCTGCGGGCCAGCAAGGACCCGCAGGACGAGGCCCGCATCGAGAACCTCGATGAGATGGTGGCGGTCGCCCGAGAGTTCGCGCGCAACAACCCCGACGGCACGCTCCTCGACTTCCTCACCGAGGTCGCGCTGGTGTCGGATGCCGACGACCTCGAAGACGCGTCGGGCTCGGTGTCGCTCATGACGCTGCACACCGCCAAGGGCCTCGAGTACGACGCGGTGTTCCTCACCGGCGTCGAGGAGGACCTCATCCCGCACCGCATCTCGGCGGGCGAGCCGGGCGGCCCGCAGGAGGAGCGCCGGCTGTTCTACGTCGGGATCACGCGCGCCCGCCAGCGCCTGTACCTGTCGCTCGCGATGACCCGCGCCCAGTTCGGCGAGGTGTCGGTCGCGATGCCGAGCCGCTTCCTGCAGGAGATCCCCGTCGAGCTGCTGCACTGGCGCCAGTCGCCGGGCGACGTGAACTCCCGCGGCGGCACGCAGTCCCGCGCGCTCAACGCGCGGCGGGGCTCGGGGTCCGGCTACGGCGGCTCGGGCAAGCGTTACGGCGACGACCTGGTTCCGCTCGCACGCCGCGAGCCCAGCGGGTCGATCGACCGGTTCGCGAACAAGATCCCCTCGAAGGTGCGCGACAACGGCGACCTCGAACTCGTGCCCGGCGACCGCATCCGCCACGACGACTTCGGCGAGGGACGCGTGGACGCCGTCACCGGCGAGGGCGCCAAGCGCGTGGCCCACGTGCGCTTCGACAGCGCCGGGCCCAAGAAGCTGCTGATCAAGATCGCGCCGATCGAGAAGCTCTGACGCCGGGCGGCGGCATCCGCTTCCAGCGCTGACGCGCGAGCGAGCGGTCGCCGCTCGACGAAGGGCCGGGCCGCCCACGGCGACCCGGCCCCTCGTCAAGGACCGCTCAGGAGAGCGGCTTGCACAGCAGCGCGTCAGGCACGCCGCCGTGGTTCCAGCGATAGGTGAACGCCACGCCGGCGATGTACTCGTTGTCCTTGCACTGGCCCTTGTAGTTGCCCGGGGCCCAGTCGCTCGCGGTCGAGCCGCCGCCGGACGGACGGTTGTCGCCGTTGTCGAACCAGATCACGCGGCCCTGGCTCGCGGGCAGCGGCGTCGTGCTCGTCGCGCACAGCAGGTTCCACATCGCCGCCTTGGTGCCGCCGCCCGTGCCCAGGCTGTAGCCGACCGCGACCTCACCGGGGTTGCACTGCAGCTTGCCGTAGCCCGAGGCCCAATCGGTGGTGATGTTGCCCTCGCCGCTCTGCACGCGCGGGTTCGAGGTGGTGATGCCGCCGATGTCGGTGCACAGCCCGCGGTTCGTGCTCCGCGCGATGCCCTGCAGGCGCTGGCTGTCGGGGCACGAGCCCTTCCACTGGCCCGGTGACCAGTCGGGCCGCTGCAGCATCGTCATCGAGGACTGGCTGTCGACGAAGCTGCCGCTGCCGATCATGTTCCAGCGCGGCACGGAGGCCACCTGACCGGTCTTGCCGGTCGCGTTGACGAGCTTCGTCCACTGCGGGAAGCGCCAGTCGTCGGCGATGCTGAGCTTCGTGCCGTCGGGCTTGTACGCCAGGAGCGAGTAGCCGTCGGCGAAGTTGCCGGCAGCATCGGCTCGCGTCACGAGGGGCCACGCGGCGAAGTCGCTGTCGTTCGCGATGAGGATGTCGGTGAAGTTCGTCCACCATGCCTTGTCGAGGGCGCCGGTGTCGGCGGCGTGGCCGATGCCGAACTCACTGAACCACACGGGCGCGGTGTAGTGCTGTCCGGCCGTGTTGACGTACGCGGCGGCCCGGTTCACCTCGGCCACGAGCTCGCTCTGGCTGAGGTCGCGGTAGCGGGGGTCGTGCGTCTCGCCGAGTCCCGTCGCTCCCGTGTGCTTGGGTCCGGTGTAGGAGTAGATGTGGGCCGCGTAGACGAGCTTGTTCGTGTACGGGAGGGCGTTGGAGAGGTTCGCGACGGGCTTCAGGGTCGGCCGGTCGTGGAAGATGCCGTCGAGCGGGACGCCCTGCCAGTTGATGCCCTCCATGATGACGAGCACGGCGGGGTTGGCCTGCTGGATGGCGATTCCGGCCTTCTGGTACGCCTGGTAGAGGTCGTTGCCGTCGCCCATGCCCCAGTTCGGGTCGTTCCAGATGTCGCGGCGCACCTCGTTGCGCAGGTCCATGCCGACCACGCGCGGGTTGTTCTCGTAGCGCTCGGTCAGCATGACCCAATCGCTGATCCACTTCTCGGTGGTCTGGCTGCTGTACCACTTGGAATTGCCGTCGTCGGCGCCGCAGCACCAGCGGGAGGTGGTGGTGTGGTTGTTGAGGATCACCGCGAACCCATCGGCGGTGAGCGCCTCGACGACCGCATCGAACACCTGCAGCGGGGTCTTGCCGCGCAGCTGCGGGTTCGCCGCCACCGCGACGTCTGGCACCGGGGCGGTCATCCCGAGCATCTCGTTCGAATACGACAGGCGGATGCTGTTGAGCCCGAGTTCGTGGAAGTCGCTCATCAGGGTCGCCATCGGCGCGCGGTCGAGCCCCATCGGGATGTCGTAGCTGATGCCGCTGTTGTGGTTGGCCGGATCGTTCTTGTCGCCACTGCCGGTCCAGTGGCCCTGGGCGCCGTCCCAGTTGCCGGACTTCAGCTTGAACCGGTCGCCGTCGGCGTCGACGATGTAGCGGCCGACGGTGCTGAGCGGTGCCGTCCACGAGTCGGCCAGCTGCTGTCCGGTGAGTGCCGTGATCGAGTCGTCAGCGGTGGTCGTGGCGTAAGCGGGACTGGCGATCCCGGCCACGAGGGCTGCGGTCGCGAGTCCGACCGCGAGCCGTGGGGCACGACGTTGCATTCTGTGAACCTCTCTGTTCTGCCGGACGGCTTGCGCCGCGATTCGTCTGGGGACGGCGGGGGCCCGGCTGCCGGAGACGCCAGGCTATGGGCGCCCGTGAAGAAATGTCAACGTAAACATTTGGACGAATGAGAACGCAAACATGAACGGGTGGCCAGCGCGGGGGAGACTCGTCGAACTTCTACAAAACGCTGCGGGCGCTGACCCCGGACGCCGCGTTCGTCAGGAGCAGTTGAGCTTGTCGATGCCGGCGGGAACGGACGTGCGGCCTGTGCCCGGCGCGAGGGTCGCGATGAGGGCCGAGCCGTCGTAGGCGCGGACTGTCCCGGAGGTGCGGGCGTTCGCGATCGACCGGACGGTGCCGAGTGCGGCGACGGAGTTGCCGGTCGTGCACCCGATGAAGGTGAGCCTGTTGCCGCTGTAGCCGAAACCGGAATAGGCGCAGAAGGCACCTGTCGCGCAGCTGCCGACGGCGCGAAGCGCGACACCGTCCGAGGCCAGGGTGAGCACGACGGCACCGTCTTCCCACGACACCTCGTTGGATGCGGTCTGGGTGCCGCCGAACTCGGCGATGACGGCATCCACGCGCTCCTGCAGCGGGTCCGACGCGGCCGATGCCGGGGCGGCACCGACGGTGAGCGCGCCGACGAGGAGGGAAAGCCCGATCAGGGCGCGGGACGTGCGCGTCATGGCTTCCTGCTTTCGAACGCCTGGTATGAGACGACGGACGGGGAGGGGATGTCCGTGCGGTCGTGGCCGACCCACACGGTCTCCATCGCGACGATGTGACCGTCGGGGGACACCAGGACCCGGTCGACCAGATCGACGTCGCTCGGCGGCGTCTCGAAGACGTACGCGTCGCGACCGAGCCTGTCGGTCGTCGTGCCGGCGTAGTCGAGATCGAGTCCTGCCAGCACGTCGAGCACCGCAGCCTCCTCCTTCGGGCGGAGCACGCGTTCCATGAGCAGGCCGTCGACGAGTGACAGCCACTCGTTGGGCGACGACTCGTCGGCGAACCCGATGTCGAGCATCAGTTGCCGCAGCTCGTCGGGATCCTCGGGGATCGGATCGGGGAAGAGGTAGTAGTGCTCGCCGGCGGCCTCGTCGATGCGCCACAGCTCGGTGCCCGGCGCGGGCGCAGCCGGATCGTCGACGGGCTTTCCCTGCGTGTCGTACGGCGAACCTGCGACGACGACCTGCGACCAGGCGCCGTCCGGGTATCGCGTGAGCGTCATGTTCTCCGGTGCCACGTAGGGCGGGGGCACGTCCTCGCCCTCGGCGCCGACGGTCGTCACGAGTCCCCAGGACTGCATGTTGATCACCTGCGGCTGGCCGGGCGGTGCCGGGTCGGGCTCGTCCGATGCGCGCAGCCCTTCGGCCAGGTCCGTGAGGAGCCGTGCGGCGTCGCCCGGTTCCGGCTGGTCGGCCGGGGTGATCTGCAGCATCGGCGGAGTCGCGGCGTACGACGGCGTCGGCGTGGACACCAGCGAAACCGTGATCGCCACGACGGCGACGATCGCGGCGGCGACCGAGGCGAAGGCGATGGCGCGTCGCGGCACGCGGGGGCGTGGCCGGGTGGCCCGGGAGGTCGCTGCTGCGGCGTCGAGGATCGCACGCCCGCGGGCGATGTCGATCGCGTCGTCGGTGAGGTGCTGGGCCGGGTCGAGGCGGCGAAGCTCCGCGGCGAGGTGTTCGTCAGTCCACTTCAAGGGAGATCACACCTCCTCCGTGCGGCGCGTGGCCATTGCGGGTGAGGATGCCGCGCAAGCGCTCTCTGGCGCGGCTGCTGCGCTTCCACACCGTCGACGGGGAGAGGCCGAGGGCCGTCGCGACGTCTGCGGACGACAGGCCGTCGACGTGCAGCATCACGAGCAGCTCGCGGTCGTGGGCGTTGAGCTCGCCGAGCGCACCGACCAGTGGTGACTGTTCGGTCTCCGTCTCGGCGGTGATCGTCGTGGACAGGGCGTGCAGCAGTCGCTGCTCGCGCTCGCGACGGCGGTACGTGTCGCCGATCAGGTTGCGCGCCGTGCCGTACAGCCACCCCGCGTTGATCTCAGTGCGATGCTGCTGCCGGAGCGCCCGCACGTAGCACTCCGCGGCGAGGTCCTCGGACAGCTGGCGATCGCCGATCCGCCGGAACACGAAACGCACCAACGACGGGTAGTGCGTTTCGAACAGCGACTCGAGCGTCGCCGTCGGGTCGGGGGGATCGGTCACTCGAGGTCCTTCAGGCGTGAGCGCTCAGCGTAAGCACACTGAGGGTGCGGTTTGAGACGTGGAATCTCCAATGCCTGGACTTTTCCGTGGTGGTGTTACGGAATCGTGATCCTGGGTGGTCAGGATCACGCGTGCTCGCACAATGAGCGGTGCAGACGGTGCGCGCCCTCCGGGAGTCCGCCGCCGGGCCCGGCGATGTCGGCGCCCATCCGGAGGATTCGTCTTCGCGGTGGCGCACTCCGGTCGGGTCGGGCGGAAGCGCACCGGACCGTACCGAGAGAAAGAAGGATCTATGACAGCTCCCTCCCCGCGCGCGCCGTTCGCACGTGCCGCTGCGCGAATGTGGTCGACGTTCGCCGTCACCGGCGCACTCGTGGCCGGCCTGATGGGTGGGCAACCAGCGTGGGGAGTCGAGTCGGATCCGCCGCCGGAGCCGACGGGCTCGATCTCGGGCGTGGTGACGACGGAGTCGGGCGCGTCGACGAACGGAGTGACGGTCACCTCGTATCGATACAACGCCGAACGGAACTCCTGGACGTGGGGGCCCTGGGCCTCGGTGGGTGCCGACGACGGCGCGTACGAGCTGTCGGGGCTGCCGGACGGCGAGTACCGCATCGAATTCAGGGCGCAGGCCCTGATAACGAACCTCGTTTCGGAGTGGTGGTCGGACGCCGCGGACCTGATGTCGGCGACCACGATCACGGTGTCGAGCGGGGCCGCGATCACCGGCGTCGACGCGAGCCTCGCGACAGGCGGGACCATCACGGGCACGGTCGTCGATGAGGCGGGTGCCCCGGTTCCGCAGGTCTCGGTCCGCGCCTCCGGCTCGGCGAGCGGGGCTGGGAGCGGCTACACGATCACCGACAGCAATGGCTTCTACCGGGTCGCCGGACTGCGTACAGGCGACTACCGCGTCGAGTTCGCACCGATGGCGGACAGCGGCCCCGTCGCCGGCGAGTGGTGGAATGATGCACCCTCGGCGGCCGAGGCGGATGTCGTCGCGGTCACTGCGGGCGCGGAGACGCCCGGAATCGACGCCGTGCTCGCCGGAGCCGGCGCGATCGCGGGCGTCGTGACGGACGAGTCCGGCGCACCGGCTTCCTACGTCTACGTCGCTGTCTACCGTGCCACATCCGACGGCGCCGGCGAGTGGGTCAGATCGATGACCACTGACGCATCCGGCGCCTACACGATCTCGGGCCTCGCCGCGGGTGCCTACAAGGTGCTCTTCTCCGCTTCGGGTCCGCTCCTCAGCGAGTGGTACGACGACGCTGCAGATGCGGCGTCGGCGGCGGTCGTCGCCGTGTCGGCAGGGAAGACGGCCGCAGTCGACGGCGCGCTCGCGGTCGGAGCGAGCATCACCGGCGTCGTCACGGATGAGTCCGGATCGCCCGTCGAGAATGTCGTCGTCTGGGCGCACCGGGTCACCGAGAACGGCCTGGGGCCCGGCGCGGGGGCAGCCACCGGCGCAGATGGGGCCTACTCACTCGTCGGCCTCCCGTCGGGTCGATACAAGCTCTACTTCGAGACCGCCAACGCCGCGTCCAACCTCGTCGGCGAGTGGTGGGACGACGCGATCGGCGAAGCCGACGCGACCGTGATCTCCGTCCAGAACGGAGGGGTCACGACGGATGTCAGCCCGCGACTCGCGCCGGGCGCGGAGCTGTCGGGCGTGGTCCGCGATGGCGACGGCGAGCCCCTCGTCGATGCAGAGGTCGCGCTGCGTGATGTCGACGGCACCTGGATTCGGAACGTCTACACCGGTCCGGACGGCGCTTACGCCCTCAAGGGGGTCGGCGCCGGCAGCTACCGCGTGGTCTTCCGGGCCTCGGTGGATCTCGGCGCGTTCCTCAGTGAGTGGTGGAACAACGCGCCGGACTTCGCCTCGGCGAACGACGTCGTGGTCGCCGCGGGTCAGACGGTCGACACGCTCGACGCCACGCTCTCGGTGGACGACGGGTCGGTGCTCGAGACCTATTCGGCATCGCTGTCGGGCGTCGTGACCGATGCTCTGGGCAACCCTCTCGAAGGCGTCTCGGTCTCGGTCGACGGCGGCGACTGGGGTGACGGCGCGCAGACCGATGCGAACGGCGCATGGTCGATGACCTCGTTGCCCGCGGGCTCCTACCGCGTGTCGTTCACGGCGGAGATCGACGGCACCCTCTTCACGGAGTGGTGGGATGGCGCGGCGGACCACGATTCGGCCACCGTCATCTCTCTGGTCAATGCCGAGCAGCGCACCGGCATCGACGCGGTGCTGGGCACCGAGGCTCTCCCGCCGCTCGAGTCGTCGACGCCGAAGATCACCGGTCCGCTGCGGATCGGCAAGACGGTGAAGGCGCATCCGCGCGGATGGACCGAAGGCGCCCAGTTCTCGTATCAGTGGTTCGCGGATGACGTGCCGATCCCGAACGCGACGGCCGCCTCGCTGGGCATCACTCCCGATCTGGTGGGTGCGCGCCTGACGGTGGCCGTGACGGGGTCGCTCGCGGGCTACCAGAGCGTCACGGAGACGTCGGCGAAGACGGCACCCGTGCCGGCGAAGTAGCACCGCGCGAACTGTGGGTCGGTCCCGTCGCCGTGACGGGGCCGACCTCAGCCATGTCGGGGCGGCTCGCCTGAGCAGTGGTCAGGCGGGCGAGGTCTCCCCGGCGGCAGGTGCAACGGGCTCTGTGGCTCCCTCCACGAGGAGGTGGTGGTGCGCGAGCCGGCGCAGCGCGAGCATCACCGGCTCGTACAGCGCGGTCCCCAGCACCGCATACGTCACGGTCTCGGCGCCGGCCATCTCCGCCATCGGCGCGAGCTCGTCGGCCGCGACCAGCCGCATCGCGTCGCCGTAGCGGCGCAGGACCGCGGGGGAGGCATCCAATCCCGCCGCCTCCAGCGCGCGCAGCGCCTCGTCGAGCTGTGGGACGGCGGTGAACCCGGGGTCGTACGTCAGGCCCAGGGCGGCGATCGCGGCCCGGGCTCGGGGGTAGTCGTCGCGGTCGGCGTCGACGTAGGGCGGGAGGGCGCCGACCGCGCGGCCGAGAGTCTCGATCGGGTCGTCCTCGGGGGCGTCGACGAGGGCGAGGATGTCGCGGACCCGCGACAGCGGGAGCCCCCGCACGTCGGCGAGTGCGGCGATGAGCCGCAGCCGGGCGAGATGCTCGTCGCCATACTCCGCGCGCGTCGCCGAGACGGCCTCGCCGCGGGGGAGCATGCCCTCGCGGATGTAGAACTTCACCGTCGCGACGGGGACGCCGCTGCGCTCCGACAGTTCCGAGATCTTCATCCCGCCCTCCTGGTCTTGATATTGGATACTATAGCTATCCAATATTGGAGAGCGAAACTATCCAACGGAGGTCAGAATGGATCCGATCCTCACGATCGTCGCCGGGACGACGATCCTCACCGTCATCGGCATCATGTCGGGCGGCACCTTCCTGCTGCGGATCGCCTCGCGCGGACTGCCGTTTAACGGACTGCAGAAGACGTTCTTCCGTGCCGGCCACGCCCACGCCGGCGTGCTCGTGCTGCTGGGGCTCGTGAGCCTGCTGCTCACCTCCGCGGTGGGAGCCGCGCCGGCGTGGCAATGGGCGTCCGTCGGCGTGCTCGCCAGCGCACTGCTCATCCCCGGCGGGTTCTTCCTGTCGGTGCTGGGGCGCGACCCGCAGCGCCCCGGCCGGGCGATCGCGCTGCTGTGGGTCGGGGCGGTCGTGCTGGCGGCATCCCTCCTCGCGGTCGGCATCGGCGTGATCGCGGCGGGGGTCGCCGCTCTGCCGTGATCGCAGGGGGCCGCGCGGCTCCGCAGGGAGGGGCGTGCGCTGCCGGGCGGCGGGTTAGGCTCGCACAATGGCATTGTTCTCGCGCCGCCCGAAGAAGCCCGGCGACCAGACGCCGGCGTCCGAGCCTTCGCACGGCGACGAATCGACGGCTCCCGCCGAAGGCGCCGCCGACGTCGCGCCCGCCGCCGAACCCGCAGCCCGCGAGGCGGACGCGCCGGCGGAGACCACGGCCGATGCAGAGGCAGACACGGATGCCGCGGCATCCGTCTCCATCTCGGTGTCGTCGTTCGCCGGGCTCGGCGCCGCCCCCGCCGCCGCTCAGCCCGCCGACGAGGAGGAGACCGTCGCCGCCGCGCCGGACTCGCGCCCGCGCCTGGGCACCCGCGAATGGATGCGGACCGCCCCCGAGCAGACCGAGACGGTCCCCGGTCTGCGCGACAACGTGCTGCTGCGCGACGCGCTCGGCCGGGTCGGCGACGCCCCGGCGTCGCAGGCGCTGCTCGACGTCGCTCGGCAGCTGATGCAGGGTCATGTGTTCCTGCGGGTCAAGGGCGACGCCCGCACGCTCCTCGCCGAGGGCAAGGGACTGCCGTTGGCCGTCGCGACCGCCGGCGACCGCACGTTCGCCATGGTGTACTCCGGCGGCGCGGCCCTGCAGCAGAGCCTCCGTGCCGACGGCGACGCCGACACCTCGGCCATGGGCCAGCCCGTGCTCACGGTGCTGCGGCACGTCTTCGCGAGCTCGTACGACGGGATCATCCTCGACCCCGCCTCGACGCCGTCCCGCGCCGTGCTGCCGAAGGAGTTGCTGCAGCGCGCGGTCGACGCGGCGGACCCCGAGTTCACCGTCAAGACGCTGCTCGCCGCTCCGCGCACCGACGACATCGCGGGCCGGATCGCCGAGGCCCTCACGCGCGTGCCGCTGTGGGTGGCGGTCGGGTCTGCCGAGGGCGGCACACCGGGCGTCGCCGAGGGAACGGATGCCGACGGACGGCGGTTCATCGAGGTGTACTCGCACCCGCTCGAGGTCGCGGTCATGGGCCGCGGCGACAACGCCGCGCCGATCACGGCCGCGCAGCTCGCCCGCGCGATCCGCAGCGACGATGCCATCACCGGACTCGTGGTCGATCCTGCCGGGCCGTGGATCCGGCTCAGCCGCGCCGAGCTCGCGCCGGTGCTCGCACTCGCCGACTGAGGCGCGGATCGCCTGACCTCCCGCGCACCCCGGTCGCTGAGCGAGCGCAGCGAGACGAAGCGCCACGGGCAGGGGCGCGTTTCGTCTCGGTCGCTGCGCTCCCTCGCTCAACGACCGGGACTCGGCCGCGGGCCCTGCGCCCCCTGCTCAACGACCGGGACCCGGCCGCGGACCCTGCGCCCCCTGCTCAACGACCGGGACTCGGCCGCGGGCCCTGCGCCCGCTGCTCAAGGGACCCGGCCGCGGGCGCTGCGCTCCCTCGCTCAACGACCGGGACCGGGCCGCCCGGGCAGGTGACGCGTGTCGCCGCCCGCGCCTAGGGTGAGACCCATGGCGTCGGAACGCATCACCCTCACCGTGCCCGGTCCCCACGGCGACCGCGAGGTCGGGCTCTCCAGCCCCGACCGCGTCATCTGGCCCGCGCTCGGCATCACCAAGCACGAGCTCGCCGAGTACCTCATCGCCGTGCAGGCGCCGTTCCTGGCCGCCAACGGCGATCGGCCGGTGTCGCTCGAGCGGTTCCCCGAGGGCGTCGACGGCGAGCGGTTCTACTCGAAGAACCCGCCGAAGGGCGCACCGGGGTTCGTCGAAGCGCAGACCGTCACCTACAACAGCGGACGGCGGCATCCGCAGATCGTCCTCACCGAGATCGCGGCGGCGGTGTGGGCCGTGCAGATGAACACGATCGTGTTCCACCCCTGGGCGTCGCTCACCGCGAACACCGACAACCCGGTGGAGCTGCGCATCGACCTCGACCCGCAGCCGGGGACCGACTTCGCGGATGCCGCGGCCGTCGCGCCCGCGATGCGCGACGTGCTCGCCGAGGCGGGTCTGACCGCATTCCTCAAGACGAGCGGCAATCGCGGCATCCACGTCTTCTGCCCGATCGAGCCGGAGTGGGAGTTCCTCGACGTGCGGCACGCGGTCATCGCCGCCGGACGTGAACTCGAGCGGCGCATGCCCGACAAGGTGACGATGAACTGGTGGAAGGAGGAGCGCGGCGAGCGCATCTTCATCGACTTCAACCAGGCGAACCGCGACCGCACCATGGCGGGCGCGTACAGTCCGCGCGCGCTGCCGACCGCGACAGTCTCCACGCCGCTGACATGGGACGAGCTGGCGGCGGGCGTCGATCCGACCGCCTTCACCGTGCGCACCGTGCCCGAGCGCCTCGCCGACGTCGGCGACCCGTGGGCCGCGCTGCTGGAGAAGCCGGGACGCATCGACCCGCTGCTCCAGTGGTGGCAGCGCGACCTCGACGCCGGCCTCGGGGAACTGAACTTCCCGCCGGACTTCCCGAAGATGCCCGGCGAGCCGCCACGCGTGCAGCCGAGCCGCATCAACCCCGAGAACTGGCCGAAGGACGACGCCTGACCGACGCGCTTCGTCTCGCTTCGCTCGCTCAGCGACCGGGACGGGCGCGCTTCGTCTCGCTTCGCTCGCTCAGCGACCGGGTGGGGGTGCTTCGTCTCGCTTCGCTCGCTCAGCGACCGGGTGGGGGTGCTTCGTCTCGCTTCGCTCGCTCAGCGACCGGGTGGGGGTTCGACGACGGTCGCCGACGTGAGTGCCCGGTTGGCGAACTCGTCGTCGATGGTGACGTCCGACGCGATCACCGCCACGGCATCCGCACGCCGGTCGACGACCACCGTCGTGCCGGGGCCGGCCGCGAAGAACACCCCGCGTGGAGAGTCCACCCACCACTGGTAGCCGTAGCTGATCGTGCCGTAGCCGGGTGAGGCGACCACCGGAGTCGTCGCCTCCACCGCCCACGAGGGGGAGACGACCTGCTCGCCCTCCCAGGCGCCCTCGCGGAGGAACAGCTGACCGATCCGCAGCAGGTCCCGCGGATGCAGCCTCAGGTGCGTGTAGCCGAGGTTGATGCCCTGCGGATCGGCGAGCCACGCCACGCCCGCCTCCTCGAAGGACTGCTGCACCGCGCCCACTTCGGCTCCCGGACCCAGGCGTTCCTCCCACAGCGGGTCCGCGTCGATCCCGAGCGGCGTGAACAGCACATCCCGGGCGAACTGAAGGGGCGACTGACCCGTGGCCTGCGCGACGACGGCCGCGAGCACATGCGCGCCGACGTCGGAGGAGTCGAACGAGCCGTCGCCCGGGCCTCGCGCGGCGCGGTCCTGCAGGATCGCGGCGATCCAGTCCGAAGCGGTTTCGAGGTCGGCGCCGTACGGCGGCCCGGGGAAGCCTGCGGTGTGGGTGAGCGCCGCCCTCAGCGGGATCGCGGCCGTCTCGGGGGTGAGGACCGCCGCCGAGCCGGGGAGGAGTTCGCCGAGCGTGGCATCGACTCCACGGATCAGACCGCGATCGATCGCGATGCCGATGAGCGTCGAGGTCACCGCGCGGGCGATGCCCCGCACGTCCCAGGTGTCGTCGGCCGTGGAGTCGATGTACTGCTCGTACACGGGCTCGCCGTGCTGCTGCACGATGATCGCGCGCACGGCGCCTTCGCCGTACGCGTTGTCGAACGCCGTCGCGATGTCGTCCTGCATGGCGTCGGCGGGCGGGCGTTCCGGTACGGCGGCCGAGCAGCCCGTGGCGGCCAGGCAAGCGATCGCCACGCACGCCGCCGCGACCCGGATGCCGGCGCGGCACCGGAGTGGGAGGTGGTCGAGACGCGCCATGGCAAGCCCCCGTCAGCGGTGGCCTTGGCCGCACCGTACACCCGCGCGTCGACGGCGGCCAGGGGGTGCGCGCAGCGGCCGGGTGACGGCATCCGCGCGCCGCTGCTCAGACGAGGACGTCGGACAGGTCGTACGCGGCGACGACCTCGAGCTGATCGTAGGTGCACGACGACGGGTCGCGGTCGGGGCGCCACCGCTCGAACTGCACGGTGTGGCGGAACCTCCAGCCCTCGAGCTGGTCGTAGCGCACCTCGAGCACGCGCTCCGGGCGCAGCCGCACGAACGACGAATCGGCGCGCCCCGCCTGGAAGCGCGACTTCTCGCCCTCGCCGCGCAGCGCCTCGCCGTCGGCGTCGCGCTCCACCAGCGGAGCGAGCTCGTCGATGAGCTCGAGGCGTCGCTTGTCGCTCCAGGCGGCGACGCCGCCCACGGGGTAGAGCGTGCCGTCCTCGTTGTAGAGACCGACCAGCAGCGAGCCGACGCCCGCGCCGGACTTGTGGATGCGGTAGCCGAGCGCCACGACGTCGGCGGTGCGCGCGTGCTTGATCTTGAACATCGTGCGCTTGCCGGGCGCGTAGGGCTGACTGAGCGGCTTGGCCACCACGCCGTCGAGCCCCGCGCCCTCGAACTCGGCCAGCCATCGCCGGGCGAGATCGGGATCGTCGGTCGCGCGCGTGACGTGCACCGGGTCGGGCACGTCGCGCAGCAGCTCGACGAGCGCGGCGCGGCGCGCCTCGAACGGCTCGTCCTGCAGGTGGCGGTCGCCGACGGCGAGCAGGTCGAACGCGATGAACATGGCGGGCGTCTGCTCGGCGAGCATGTTGACACGGGATGCCGCGGGGTGGATGCGCTGCGACAGCGACTCCCAGTCGAGCCGCCGTCGCCCGTCGCGATCGATCGGCACCACGATCTCGCCGTCCAGCAGGCACGGCTCGGGCAGCAGCCGCGCGAACGCCTCGACCAGCTCGGGGAAGTACCGCGTCAGCGGCTTCGCGCCGCGCGACCCGATCTCGACGTTCTCGCCGTCCCACGAGACCAGCGCGCGGAAGCCGTCCCACTTCGGCTCGTAGCTGAGCCCTCCGGCCACCTTCGCCGGGTCGGGCACGTCGGGCACGGACTTCGCGAGCATCGGCGCGGGGATCTCGTACGGCATGCGCCCCATCCTGCCGTGGCCCGCCGACACCCGACAGCCCTGCATGCGGTTCGGAACGACGCGCGCTCCGCTGCCCGCCCGCAGTCCGGGCGGATGCCGCCGCTCCCGCCGGCCGGAGCTCAGGCGGACGCCGAGGTCGACGCCGACGCCGCGTACAGCGCCGCCGCCTCGGCGCGATTGGTGGCACCGATCTTGGCCAGGATCGCCGAGACGTGCACCGATGCGGTCTTGGGGCTGATGAACAGGCGCTGCCCGATCTGCGGGTTGGTGAGGCCTTCGGCGATGAGCTCGAGCACCTGGAGCTCGCGCGGCGTGAGCCCCGCGACGACCCCGCCGGCCGCGCCGGTGGCCGCCGATCCCGCGAGCCGGGCGTGTGCGGCCAGTTCCGTGGCCCATCGTGCGACGCGCGCGACGCCCTGGTCGGGCGCCTGCGCGGCGACGTCGGCCAGGATCCGTGCGGCCTCCTCGCGCTCGCCGGCGTCGATCAGCGCCCATGCCAGGCGGCACCGCGCCGTCTGCAGGTGCCACACCGGCAGACCGCCGTCGTCGGCTGCGGCGAGCACGCGGCGCCAGGCCGAGATCCGATCGGCGGGCGTGGAGCCGTCGGCGTCGACCAGGAGCGCACGGACGACGTCCGCCAGAGCACGTGAGCCCTCGTGGTCGGGCAGCGCGTCCAGCGCCGCCGCGATCCGCTCGCGCACGGCGTGGTCGCCCGGCCGGCCGGCAGGGAGGGCGGCGAGCCCCGCGGTCACGAGGGCATAGCGGCGGATCGCCACCGAGCCCGTGTCGCGTTCGGCGACCGCCAGCACGTCGCGCGCGGCATCCGTCTCCGCCTCCGTGCCGGCGATCGTCAGCACCGCTTCTGCGCGCTCGATGACCCACCACCCCTCCTTGTCGGGATAGCGGCGTTCGGCGTCCTCGATGGTCGCGCGCTCGCCGGCGAGCAGTTCGTCCCGCTCGGCGGCGCGGTCGTCCCACGACAGGTGCGAGGCGATCAGGCGCAGCACCGAGGCGCTGTCGATCGGGTTGATGAAGCGGCGGGCGCGCTGCGCGTAGCGCTGGGCGGCCTCGGGGCGGCCCAGGGCGAACAGCGCGAACGACAGCGAGTGCGCGATCGACGGGCCGGAGCCGCGTTCGATGCCGGCGCGCGCGACGTCGTCGTAGTGCTGCGCGCCGACGACCGCCGACTCGTCGAACCGGCCCACCCGCAGCAGCATGTCGGTCAGCGCGGCTCCCGCATACGCTCGCAGCGGCGGGTCCAGCCGCAGCGTGACCGCGCGCTGCAGCGGAGCGAGCGCCGCGGGCTCGTCGCGTCCGTCGTCCGCGATCCGCCACGCCTCGACGGTAAGCGCCACCGCCAGCGCGTCGTCGTCGCCGGCCTCCTCGGCCAGGGCGATCGCGCGGGCGGCATGGGATGCGGCATCCTCACCGTGCTGGTCGATCGCCATGTTCGTGAGCACGCGCGACAGCAGCACGCGTGCGCGCCGCTCGTCGATGCCCTCCAGCAGCCGGACGGCCTCGGCGAGGTCGTCGGGGCGTCCGCGGTGCTCGAGGTTGAACGTCTCGACGAAGCGCTGCCGCAGGAGCGCGGCGCGGGTGATCGGGTCGTCGGGGCACACCGCGAGACCCTCGTCGGCCGAGCGCAGCGAACGTGCCGGGTCGCCCAGGTCGTGCCACGCCTGCGCGGCGTCGAGGTGCAGGGCGGGCAGAGTCGTGCCGGCGCGGGTCTCGGCGTCCGGCACCTGGTCCCACAGTTCGGTGAGGCGCTCGGCGAGCTTCGCCGACGTCGCCGGCGAGAAGCGCGACCGCGACTCCTGCAGCGCCGCCACGGTCGCGTCGAACGCAGCGGACAGGTCGCGGGCGGCGAGCCAGTGCTCCGCGACGGCGGAGGCGTCGTCGGGGGAGTCCCCGCGATGGTCCCGCAGATGCTCGGCGTAGCAGCGGTGCACGCGCACCCGCTCGCTGGGCAGCATCTCGCCCTCCACGGCCTCGCGGGTGAGCGCGTGCCGGAACCGGTATCCCGCCCCGTCGGCGAGGATCACGCGGGTGTCGATCGCCTCGCGCACCGCGTGGTCGAGCGCGCGCTCATCGAGGGGAGTGACGGCGGCGAGCACGTCGTGGTCGACGTGCATGCCGCCGGCGGCCATGCGCCGTACGGTCTGCTGCGCGTCCTCGCCGAGCCGCGCGTAGCGGGCGAGCACGAGTTCGCGGAGGGTGTCGGGCAGGGCCCGGTCGCCGAGGTCGACGAGCTCCTCGACGAGGAACGGGATGCCGCCGCTGCGCTCGGCGAGAGCCTCGACGACGCGCGGGTCGACGCCGGCCGCGAGCTGCGCGACCTGCTCGGCGACCTCGTCGACGCTCAGCGGCGTCACCTCGACGCGCAGCACGGACCGGGTGCGGTCGAGCTCGGCCAGCACCGGGCGCAGCGGGTGGAACCGGTCGATGTCGTCGGAGCGGTAGGTCGCGACGATGGTGAGGCGGCGGCCGCGGAGGGTGCTGGCCAGGGTCTTCAGCAGCGCCATGGTCGAGGCATCCGCCCACTGCAGGTCTTCGAGCACGACGACCACGTGCCGGCGCTGCGACAGGTGCTCGAGGAGGACCTCGATGGCCTCCGCGAATGCGCCGGCGGGCTCGTCGGACTCCGGCGCCTCGTCGGCGATGCCGGGAACGAGGGCGGCCAGGCTTGCGATGGCGGCCGCGGATCCTGCGGCCTCGCGCAGCGCATCGGTGCCGACGGCCGCGTGCAGATCGCGCAGCACGCGGCGGATGGGGCCGAACGGCGCGCCGATCGGGCCGAGGTCCACGCACTGTCCGAACGCGACGACGGGCGCGTCGGGGTCGTGCGCGGGTTCGGGGGCGACGAGGGAGAGGAACTCCTGTACGAGCCGCGTCTTGCCGACGCCCGCCTCGCCGCGCACGACGACGGTGCGCGGGGTGCCGGCGGCGCCCTCGTCGAACGCCTCGAGCAGTGCGGCCAGTTCGCTGTGCCGGCCGACCATTCGCGAGCTCGAGGAGAGTGCGGGCATGCTCATATCGTGGCACCTCCGGCGCGCTGCGGCTCCGCCTGCGGGCGACGCGTCGGCGTCACCGCGCGACGAGGGCCGACGAGCGGCGGGCCGGACGGTGCACGCGCCGTGCGCGGCGGGTGGGGACGGATGCCGCCACCGCGGCGGTCGCGTCGCGATCCGTCTCCGCACCGGCCTCGGCGTCGCGCTCGGCGCGGAGGTTCAGGATCTCGACGTCCCGACGCAGCTGCGCGGCGCGGTGCGCGTCGAGGATCGAGGCGAGGTACGTCGTGTCGTTCATGTGCGGCTCCTGTCGGGGCGAACCGCACCGGGCGGTTCTGTGTCGTAGCTACGACTGTCCTCCCTAAGGGGTGCCCTCCCCATCGGGCGGATGCCCTATCTCCGGCGTCCTGAGCCTCAGATCCGCGCGGTCCGCCGTAGACGCGGAGAGGGGCGGACCCGATCGGCTCCGCCCCTCTCCGGCTCCGTCGCACGCGCTCCGGCCGGGCCGCTCAATGGCTCGACGCGATCGCGGCGGCGCCGCCGGCACGGGCGGGCCGGTGGGTGACGGTGCGCAGGCGGTCGGCGAGCGAGCGCCGGCGCACCGGCACGGCCTCGCCGCGCTCGCGCCGCACCCGCCGCAGCTCGACCTCGCGGGCGAGGTCGTCGGCGCGGTGCGCGTTCAGGACGGTGGCGGTGAAGAGGATGCTGTCCATGAGTCGTTCCTGTCTGTGGGGGACTCTCCCGGAGTCCCGGCTGTGCTGACAGGAACGACTTTCGTCGCTAAGGGGGGTGCTCCCCATCGGGCGGATGCCTCGTCTTGAGGCCTGCCGGTGCCTTAGACGTCGCCGCCCGGCGACGAGGGCACCTCAGTCACGGGCTTAGGCGAACGCGCTCATGCCCGTGATGTCACGGCCGATGAGCAGGGCCTGCACGCTCTCGGTGCCCTCGTAGGTGTGGATCGCCTCGATGTCGGCCATGTGCTGCATGACGCCGTTCTCGAGGAGGATGCCGTTGCCGCCGAGCATGTCGCGGGCGGTGGACGCGATCCGGCGCGCCGCGCGGGTGTTGTGGTACTTCGCGAGGGAGGCCTGCGTGGGCCGCAGCTCGTCGCGCTCCTCGAGGTCGGCCATCCAGCGGCAGTACAGCTGCATGGCGGTCAGCTCCTCGAGCATCTGCGCGAGCCGCTCCTGCACCATCTGGAACTTCGCCAGCGGCTTCCCGAACTGGATGCGCTGCTGCGAGTAGGCGAGGGCCGCCTCGTAGCAGGCGGTCGCGTGCCCGAGTGCCGACCACGCGACACCGGAGCGCGTCGAGTACAGCACGGTGGAGGCATCCTTGAAGCTCTTCGTGCCCGGAAGCACGGCGTCGTGCGGCACGCGCACGCCGTCGAGCACGATGTGCGCCTGATGGATGCCGCGCAGCGACGCCTTGCCCGTGATCACGGTGCCGAGGTAGCCGGGGGTCTCCTGCTCGACGAGGAAGCAGCGCACCGCGCCGTGGTGCTCGTCGCCGGGGGAGTCCACACGCGCCCACACGAACGTGATGCCGCCCGAGGCGCCGTTGCCGATCCACTTCTTGGCGCCGTCGATGACCCACTCGTCGCCGTCGCGGCGGGCCGTCGTCTCGAGCGAGACGGAGTCAGATCCGTGGTCGGGTTCGGTGAGGGCGAAGGATGCCGCCACCTGCCCGCGGGCGACCGGCACGAGCCAGCGGTCCTGCTGCTCGTCGCTGCCGAACAGCGCGAGCGTGCGCAGCGCCAGTCCGCCCTGGACCGCGAGGACCGTGCCGAGCGAGCCGTCGCCGCGCGAGAGCTCCATGTTGACCAGTCCCGCCGCGAGCGGCGAGAAGCGTGTGAGCGCCGGGTGCACGATGCCGTCGTTGAAGAGGTCGAGCTCGCCGGCCCGCATGGCGATGTCGAGCGGGTAGTCGGCGGCATCCCACGCGTCCTGCATACGCGTGCCGACCTCGTCGATGTACGCCTCGGCGCGCTCCCACGCCTCGCGGTCGGCCACGGGGATGTCGGCGAACACGGCGTAGTAGTCGGTGCCGCGACGGGCGGTGACGTCGTAGCCGGCGACGCTCTGACCGGGACGAGGCTGGAAGTCGGCCATGATCGGGACTCCTGACGGGCGGGAACGGTGGCGCGGATCCGATTCTCCTGGAACTGAATCCCACCAGCAATAGTACTGAGTCCCACGCCGTGAGTCCGTCACCGCCGGATGGCGCCTGGCAGAATGCCGGAATGGCACCTGAACCGGCGCTGACCGCGCTCGGGACCGATCGGCTGCTGCTACGGCGGGCCCGGATCGGCGACGCCGAGGTCTACCGGCAGCTGTGGACCGAGCGCGACCCCCGGGTGCCGCCGCATCGGCGCGTCGGTCCCGACGACCGCCCCACCGTCGAAGACGTCGCCGCGCAGATCCGCGCCGAGGCCAGCGGCTCGGGACCGGCGCTGCTGACGGTCGAACGCCGGGCGGAGGGAGACGTCATCGGCTACTGCGGCGTGGTCTTCGCCGGCAACGGCTCGTCCGACGAGCCGGAGCTCGCCTTCGAGCTGCTGCGCGCGGTCCACAACCGCGGGTACGCGACCGAGGCAGGCGGCGCCGTGCTCGCGTGGGCGGCCGCCGCGGGATATCCGCGCGTGTGGGCGACGGTCTGGGACTGGAACGTCGCATCCCGGCGCGTGCTCGGCAAGCTCGGCTTCCGCGAGACCGGACCCGACGGCAAGGAGAGCGAGCACGGCCGGAGCCTGCTGACGGTGTGCGACCTGTCGGCGTGACCGGACGGGATCCCGGGCCGCGGGGCTAGGCGATCACCCCACGGCGGCGGAGACGGGCCCGCCGCGTCCACTTCTCGAGCTCGATCAGCACCGGGACCAGCAGCGCCAGGCCGAGGGCGATGAGCCACTCGTTGCCCGACAGGCTCGTCGTGCCGACGAGGCGCTGCATGAAGCCGACCTCCACGGCGACCACGGTGAGCGCCAGCGGGATCGACAGCCACTTCACCGCGTCGATGATCGGTGCGGCAAGGCCCGACTCCGGGTCGCGGCGCATGACCAGTCCGCCGAAGATCGAGCCCAGGGCGCACACCACGAACGCCATCGTCACGGGCACGTTGGGCTCGGTCGAGCTGAGCTGGTCGGGGTAGATCAGCAGCGGCACCAGCGTCGTGACGAAGATCAGCCCGCCGTACACGAACCACAGCGTGACCGCGGCCGGGTTGGCGATCGTCTTCTTCGGGTCGCGCGGCGGCTTCAGCATGATGCCGTCCGGCACCGGGTCGAGGAGGATCACGATCACCGGGAAGATGGCGATGAAGAAGTTCAGGAACAGCACCATGATCGGCGTCAGCGGGACGCCGTCGTTGATATCGAAGATGCTCGCCACCAGGAACAGCAGCACGAGCGAGAACAGCTGCGACATCTGGAAGCGGACGTAGCTGACGATCTTCTCGTAGATCCCGCGCCCGAGCCGGACAGCGGTCACGAGGGTGCCGAAGTTGTCGTCGACGAGGATCATCTTCCCCGCCTGCTTGGTCACGTCGCTGCCGGAGCCCATCGCGACGCCGATGTCCGCCTGCTTGAGGGCCGCGGCGTCGTTCACCGCGTCGCCGGTCATCGCGACGACGGCGCCCTGCTCCTGCATGAGGCGGGCCAGACGCAGTTTGTCCTCCGGCGTGACGCGCCCGAACATGTGCAGCCGGGGGAGCGCGGCCTTCAGCTCGTCGTCGCTCATCGCCTGGATCTCGGCGCCGCTGGCGGCGCCCTCGCCGAGACCCAGCTTGCGGCCGATCGCGGCGGCGGTGATCGCGTGGTCGCCGGTGATCATGCGGACCTCGATGCCGGCGTCGCGCGCGATGCGCACCGCCTCCATCGACGACGGCCGCAGCGGGTCGATGATGCCCACCAGCCCGACGAACGTGAGGTCCTCGATCTCGGCCATCGGATCGCTGGGCACGGGCGCGCCGGCGGCGTAGCGACGGAACGCGAACGCGAGCACGCGCAGCCCCTGCTCCGAGAGGGTGCGGTTCGCCTCGAGGATCTGCTCGCGCTGGTCGGCGATCGGCACGACGCCCTCCATCGTCGCCACCGCGCTGCAGCGCTCGAGGACGACGTCGGGGCCGCCCTTCACGTAGGCCACGAGCGTCTCGGTGCCCTCGACCGGGATGCGGTGGAAGGTGCCCATGAACTTGTACGCCGAGTCGAACGGCACCTCGGCCACGCGGGGGAACTGGGTGCGCGTGAGCTCGGCGTCTGCGCCGAGCTTGGCGGCGAGCACGACGAGGGCGGCCTCCGTCGGGTCGCCGATCACCGCGCCGTCGTCGGAGACGGTGGCATCGCTGCAGAGGGTGAGGCCGAGCGCGAGCTGCACGAACTGCGGCACCGGCAGGCCCGCGGTGTGACGCACCTCGCCCGCCTTCTCGTAGCCCGAGCCCGCGACGGTGAACCACTCGCCGCGGTAGTACAGCGACTCCACCGTCATCTCGTTCATGGTGAGAGTGCCGGTCTTGTCGGAGTTGATCGCGCTCGTCGCGCCGAGCGTCTCGACATCGGTCAGGTTCTTGACGACGGCCTTGTGCTCGGCGAGCTGACGCGATCCGTACGAGAGCATCGCCTGCACGAACGACGGCATGCCCGTCGGGATCGCCGAGATCGCCATCGAGATGCCGAGCAGGATCACCGAGGTGATCTCCTGGCCGCGCAGCAGGCCGGTCACGATGATGACAGCGACCGCGCCCCACGCGATCCAGCCGAGCACGCCGGTGAGCGAGTCGAGCTCGCGCTGCAGCGGCGACTTGGCAGGCTTCACCGACGAGAGCATCGAGGCGATCTGGCCCATCTGCGTCTGCATGCCGGTGTCGGTGACGACGATGGCTGCGGTGCCGCGGGTCACCTGGGTGTTCTGGAACACCATGTCGGTGCGGTCGCCGAGCGTGGTCTGCGGATCGGCGAGGGTGCCGGCATCCTTCGCGATCGGCGCGCTCTCGCCGGTCAGCGCCGCCTCCTGCGTCTCGAGGGTCGCCGACCGGACGATGCGTCCGTCGGCGGGCACGATGTCGCCCGCCTCGAGCGCCACCATGTCTCCGGGCACCAGCGTCCTCGCGTCGACCTGCACGAGGGTGCCGTCGCGCACCACCTTCGCCTGCGGGATCTGCATTTTCGCCAGGGCGTCCACCGACGCCTTGGCCTTCAGCTCCTGGCGCGTGCCGAGCACGATGTTCAGAACGACGAGAGCGCCGACGAGGATGCCGACGCTCACCTGGCTGATGAAGAGGCTGATGATGGCGACCGCGACCAGCATCACGTTCATGGGGTCTGCCAGCTGGCGCAGCGCCACCTGCCAGGTCGACGGCGGCTTCTCCGCCGCAATGGCGTTGGGGCCGTGATCGGCCAGGCGCTTCGCGGCCTCGGCGGCGGTCAGCCCCCGTTCGCGATCGCTGCCCAGGGCCGCGACGACGGCATCGGGGTCTTGCGTGTACCACGGGGCGGCAGCCGGCGTGCCGGCGGTGGTGTCCACGGCGCTCATGGCTTGAACATACCGCCGGGGCGCTTCACCGCGGCAAGGAAATTCTCCGGCGTGTCCGGCGGGTTTCAGTCGTCGAGGTGCTCTCGCAGCCGGCGGGCGAGCTCCGCGGTCGGCATCGTGCGCGGGAACACCGCGACGACGACCTCGTCGCCGGCCGGGTCGGCGTCGCCCTCGGGGAGCACGCCGAACCGGCGGCGCGCGTCGTCGAGGGCCGTGCGTAGCACCGACACCGGCACCTTCTTCGGACCGCGGATCAGGCGGCGCAGCACGTGGTTGTGGATCGCGGTCACGAGCGCGGCGAAGCCGACGGCATCCACGGGGTCCAGCCCGGGCAGCGAGGCGCGCAGGTATTCGTCGAACAGCCGCTCGTAGCGGAACACCGTCACGATCTCGCGGTCGCGCAGCGCCGGCACGCCGCGCACGACGGTGTAGCGCCGGCGTGCGAGCTCGGGGTCGGCGGCGAAGTGCGCGTAGACGAGGAGGGATGCCTCGCACACGGCCGCCCACGGGTCGCGGTGCGGCTGCGCCAGGAACTCGCGCAGCCGGTCCAGCAGCACCTCGTGGTCGGTGAACACCACGTCGTCCTTGCCGCCGAACTGGCGGAAGAACGTGGAGCGCGAGACGCCGGCGGCCTGAGCGATCTGCTCGACGGAGGTCTGGTCGAAGCCCTGCTCCGCGAACAGTTCGAGCGCGGCGGCGACCACCGCCGCGCGAGAGGCGGCCTGGGCGACGGAGGCGGCAGCGGTGTCGGACATCTCGGGGGAGAGCCTAGTGCGCCCGCCCACCGCAGATGCGGCATCCCGCCGCGAACCGCCGCGCGGGAGCTGCCGCAAACTCCGGGCGCGTCGCTGCTGTCAGAACCGGACGATGAGCGGTAGTAGGCTGGGGGATTGGTCGATATCTCGACGTCGAGACGCTTTTCGGGCGTCATCCCACCCCCATTCGCCACCTGCGAAGGAATGCACTGTGGATCTGTACGAGTACCAGGCACGAGACCTTTTCGAGAAGTACGAGGTGCCGGTGCTCGCCGGCATCGTCGCGGACACGCCGGAGGAGGTGCGTGCCGCAGCCGAGAAGATCGGCGGAGTCGTCGTCGTCAAGGCCCAGGTCAAGACCGGCGGCCGCGGCAAGGCCGGCGGCGTGAAGGTCGCCAAGACGCCCGATGAGGCCTACGAGGCCGCGCAGGCCATCCTCGGCCTCGACATCAAGGGCCACGTCGTCAAGCGCGTGATGGTCGCCCAGGGCGCCCGCATCGACAAGGAGTACTACTTCTCGGTGCTGCTCGATCGCGCCAACCGCTCCTACCTGTCGCTGTGCAGCGTCGAGGGCGGCATGGAGATCGAGGAGCTCGCGGTCGAGCGTCCCGAGGCGCTCGCGCGCATCGCGGTCGACCCGCTGCAGGGCATCGACAAGGAGAAGGCGGTCGCGATCGCCGAGGCCGCCGGCTTCTCGGCCGACCTCGTCGACAAGGTGAGCGACGTCTTCGTCAAGCTCTACAACGTCTACAAGGGCGAGGACGCCACGCTCGTCGAGGTCAACCCGCTCGTGCTCACCGAAGAGGGCGATGTCATCGCGCTCGACGGCAAGGTCTCGCTCGACGAGAACGCCGACTTCCGTCACCCGGGCCACGCGCTGCTCGAGGACAAGGCCGCGGCCGACCCGCTCGAGGCCAAGGCCAAGGCCAACGACCTCAACTACGTCAAGCTCGACGGCGAGGTCGGTGTCATCGGCAACGGCGCGGGCCTGGTGATGTCCACGCTCGATGTCGTCGCGTACGCCGGTGAGAACCACGGCGGCGTGAAGCCCGCCAACTTCCTCGACATCGGCGGCGGCGCCTCTGCCGAGGTCATGGCCGCGGGCCTGGACGTCATCCTCGGCGACCCGCAGGTCAAGTCGGTGTTCGTCAACGTGTTCGGCGGCATCACCGCGTGCGACGCGGTCGCCAAGGGCATCGTCGGCGCGCTCGCCGAGCTCGGCTCGTCGGCCTCGAAGCCGCTGGTCGTTCGCCTGGACGGCAACAAGGTCGAGGAGGGCCGCGCGATCCTGCGCGACGCCAACCACCCGCTCGTGACCCTGGCCGAGACGATGGACGAGGGCGCCGACAAGGCCGCCGAGCTCGCCAACGCCTGACCCCCAGCATCCGGAACTAGGAAAGAACAGACATGTCGATCTTCCTCAACAAGGACTCCAAGGTCATCGTCCAGGGCATCACCGGCGGCGAGGGCACCAAGCACACCGCGCTCATGCTCAAGGCCGGCACCCAGGTCGTCGGCGGCGTGAACGCCCGCAAGGCCGGCACCACCGTGCTGCACACCGACGCCGACGGCAACCCGGTGGAGCTGCCGGTCTTCGCGTCGGTCGAAGAGGCCATCGCGGCCACCGGCGCCGATGTCTCGATCGCGTTCGTGCCCCCGGCGTTCACGAAGGACGCCATGGTCGAGGCCATCGACGCCGAGATCCCGCTCCTGGTCGTGATCACCGAGGGCGTGCCCGTCGGCGACACCGCCGAGGCGTGGGCCTACGCGCAGTCGAAGGGCGACAAGACCCGCATCATCGGCCCGAACTGCCCCGGCATCATCACGCCGGGCGAGTCGCTGGTGGGCATCACCCCGGCGAACATCACCGGCAAGGGCCCGATCGGCCTGGTGTCGAAGTCGGGCACCCTGACGTACCAGATGATGTACGAGCTGCGCGAGATCGGCTTCTCGACGGCCATCGGCATCGGCGGCGACCCGGTCATCGGCACCACGCACATCGACGCGCTCGCCGCGTTCGAGGCCGACCCCGAGACCAAGGCGATCGTCATGATCGGCGAGATCGGCGGCGACGCCGAGGAGCGCGCAGCCGACTTCATCAAGGCGAACGTGACCAAGCCGGTCGTCGGCTACGTCGCGGGCTTCACCGCCCCCGAGGGCAAGACCATGGGCCACGCCGGCGCCATCGTCTCCGGCTCGGCGGGCACCGCGCAGGCGAAGAAGGAGGCCCTCGAGGCCGCCGGCGTCAAGGTCGGCAAGACGCCGTCCGAGACCGCCGCCCTCATGCGCGACATCATCGCCGGCCTGTAAGGCGGATCACGAGGGGCGGATGCCGCGGCCACAGGCTGCGGCATCCGCCCCTCGTCGTCTCAGTCCGAGGCCGCGCTGCCGCCGAAGCGCGACACCTGGCCGGCGCGGCCGGCGTCTTCGCTGGCGAGCACGCCCCCGTTCGCGACGAAGTCGGCGGCGACCTCCTCGAACATGATGCGGACGTCCTGCTGCCGGGCGCCCAGAGCCTCGACGGCGGCGCGGGTCACTTCTTCCGCGAAATGACGGCGCTGATCCACGGTGCGTCCAGGCAGGAGTTCGACTCTGATGTTGGGCATGCCTCGACGATACGGGGCCGGCCCGACCCCCTGCCGCGCCGCCGTACGCTGGTGCCATGCCGCTGACCGGAGAGTACAAGCCGTCCACGTCCGACTGGGCCCGCAAGCAGGCCGAAGCCTTCGAGGCGTCCGCCGGTGAGAAGGCGAACACCCTGCGCGGCGTGCCGATCATCGTGCTGACCACGGTCGGCGCCAAGAGCGGCGCGTTGCGCAAGACCGCGCTGATGCGCGTCGAGCATGACGGCCGCTACGCCGTCGTGGCGTCCAAGGGCGGTGCTCCCGACGAGCCGAAGTGGGCCGAGAACATGCGCCGCCACCCGCACGTGGAGCTGCAGGACGGCGACGTCAAGCGGGACTACACGGCGAGGGAGCTCTCCGGCGACGAGCGTGCGCAATGGTGGGAGCGCGCCGCCGCGGTGTGGCCCGACTACGACAACTACCAGAAGCGCACCGCCCGGCAGATCGCGATCTTCGCCCTCGACCCGCGCGACGGCTGAGGTGCGTCCCACGCCCGCAGCGGACCCCGCGCGACCGCCGGTGATCCGCGCGGTCCCGGGCGCCCGAGCGGCGGCGGAGCGATGACCGACATCGAGCTCGCGCCGATTCCGGGCGGCGCGGTGACGCTGCACGACGCGCGGCGCAAGACGCGTTGGAGCGTCGACCTCGAACCCTTCGAGATCGGCGTGTACGCGGTCACCCAGGAGCAGCTCGCCGAGCTGCTGGGTGAGACGGCGTCGCACCCGCGTCGCCCCGCGACCGACGTCAGCTGGCTGCGCGCCGTCCGGTTCTGCAACGCCGCGTCGGAGTGGGAGGGGCTCGACCCCGCCTACTCGTTCGACGGCGAGGACGTCACGTGGCACGTCGACGCCGACGGCTTCCGCCTGCCGACGGAGGCGGAGTGGGAGCTCGCGTGCCGTGCCGGCTCGACCGGCCCGCACTACGGACCGCTCGCCGAGGTGGCGTGGACGAGCGCCGACGGCGTCGCCGCGCCGCAGAACGTGGGTGGCAAGCTGCCGAACCTCCACGGGCTGTTCGACACTCTCGGCAACGCCTGGGAGTGGTGCTGGGACCTGCTCGACCCCGCGCGCTACGGCGACTACCGCGTGTTCCGCGGCGGCGGGTTCGCCGACGACGCCTGGAGCGTGCGCGCCTCGACCCGTCGCGGCGGCGCCCCGCGCATGCACCACGACGACGTCGGGTTCCGCGTCGCCCGCGGCGGCTTCGACGCGGTCGACGCCGCCCAGGGCTGGTCCGCGCGCGCCGATGCCGAGCGCGCCGCCTACCACGGACCGACGCCGCCCGGCTGGACCCCGCGGCGCTGATCCCCGGCGTCCATCCGGGGTTCGGGGCGGATTCCGTCCGTTGGGGCGCAAGAGATGCGCCCCAACGGACGAGACGCGCCCCAAACCCCGGGGAGACATGGGGTGGCGGGAACGACGAAGGGGACGGGATGCCGCAGGCCGCGGCATCCCGTCCCCTTCGAGGCGGGACTCAGCCCAGCAGGGTCTCGAGCGGTCCGCGCGCGAAGTAGAGCACGAAGCCGGCCGCCACGATCCACAGCAGCGGGCTGATCTCGCGGGCCTTGCCCGACAGCGACCGCACCACGACCCAGGCGATGAAGCCCGCGCCGATGCCGTTGGCGATCGAGTACGTCAGCGGCATGACCGTGATCGCCAGGAACACCGGCAGCAGGATCGAGAAGTCCGAGAAGTCGATGAAGCGGATCTGCGACATCATCAGCGCACCGACGATGACCAGAGCGGATGCCGCGACCTCGGTGGGCACGATCGACACGAGCGGCGTGAAGAACATCGCGACGAGGAACAGTGCACCGGTCACGACGTTCGCGAGGCCCGTGCGGGCGCCCTCGCCGATGCCGGCTCCGGACTCGATGAACACGGTGTTGGACGAGCTGGACGTGAAACCACCCGCGACGGCGCCGACACCCTCGACGATGAGCGCCGACTTGATGCGCGGGAAGTCGCCCTTCTCGTTGGCGAGGCCGGCCTCCTTCGACAGGCCCGTCATGGTGCCCATGGCGTCGAAGAAGTTCGTGAAGACGAGCGTGAAGACGAGCATCAGGGCGGCGAGCACGCCGATGCGCTCGAACGAGCCGAACGAGATCTGGCCGACCAGCGACAGGTCGGGCACGCTCACCAGCGACGTCGGCAGCTCGGGGACCGACAGGCCCCAGCCGCCCGGGTTGACCTCGTCGCCGGCGAACTTCGGGCCGATGTTCCAGATCGCCTCGACGATCACGGCGACGACGGTGCCCGAGACGAGGCCGATGAGGATGCCGCCCTTGACCTTGCGGGCGACGAGGATGCCGGTCAGCAGCAGCGTGAAGACGAAGATGAGCGTCGGGACCGTGGCCACCGAACCGCCCACGCCGAGCCCGACCGGGGGAGAGGAGGCGCCGGTCGCCGTGACGAAGCCCGCGTCGACGAAGCCGATGAACGCGATGAACAGGCCGATACCGACGGTGATGGCCAGCTTCAGCTGGATCGGCACGGCGTCGAAGATCATGCGCCGCAGGCCCGTGGCCGCCAGCAGCACGATGATCACACCGTTGATGACCACGAGGCCCATCGCCTCGGGCCAGGTCACCTGGCCGACGACCGAGACGGCGAGGAACGAGTTGATGCCCAGTCCCGCCGCGAACGCGAAGGGAAGGCGGGTCACGAGGCCGAACAGCACCGTCATGACGCCGGCGGTCAGCGCCGTGGTCGCGGCGACCTGCGTGAACCCGAGCGTGTTGCCGGCGACATCCGTGCCGCTGGAGAGGATGATCGGGTTCAGGATGACGATGTAGGCCATCGTCACGAAGGTCACGACACCGCCGCGGACCTCGGTGCCGATCGTCGATCCTCGGCGGGTGATCTCGAAGAACCTGTCGAAGCTGTTCTTCGGCTCCGGAGTCTCGGTGTTCTCTGGCGCTTCGGGCGCCGTGGACGGGGCTGTGCTCATGTGGGGGACCTCCGTGAGAAACGTTAGTCGTTCGCGGCCGAACCTGAGGATTCGCTGAACGGATGCCTCCTCTCCGCGCGCGGGCGACCAGGACGTCCGGCCCGCTCGAAGTAGGGTCGATGGCGCATGCACCGCCTCATCGTCGCCCTCCTCGCCTCCGTCGACGCCGCCATCGCCGCCGCCGTCGGCCTTGCCGCGACCCTGGCCCCGCTCACCCTGCTGTGGGTGTTCGGCTTCGGCCACGGCGCCGACTGGGGGATGCTGTGGCAGGCCGCCGTATCGGTCTGGCAGTTCGGCAACCTCGTGCCGCTGCACATCACGCTGCCGCCCGAATACCTCGCGTCGGCGGGGATCGCGACCGACGCGGCGTCCTTCGTCCTCTCGCTCGCGCCGCTGGCGTTCGCCGCCTTCACGGCGATCTTCGCGGCCCGGTCGGGGGCGCGCGCATCGCACGCGGACGCGTGGCTCACCGGCGTGGTGAGCTCGACCGTCGTGTTCGCCGCGCTGGCGATCGGTGCCGCGTTCACCGGGGCGAACGAGATCGCCCGCGTCGAGACCTGGCAGGCCATCCTCCTGCCGACACTGGTGTTCGCGCTGCCGGCTCTGGTCGCCGCGATCGTGACGGAATGGACCGAGGCCGGCTCCGGCGCGGTCGCGCGGCTGCGTGACCGCATCGAGGCCGCGCCGCACGGCTGGGGCGACGTGCCCGCGGTCGTCGCCCGCGGCGCCGCGGTCGCGGTCGTCGGTCTCATCGGCGCGGGGGCCGCGGCGGCCGCGGTGGCGCTGTTCGCGCGCGCCGGGCAGATCGTGGCGCTGTTCCAGGCCGGGGACGTCGACGTGCTGGGTGCCGTCGTGATCACGCTGGGGCAGCTGGCGTACGTGCCGACCCTCGCGGTGTGGGGGCTGAGCTTCCTCGCCGGACCCGGGTTCGCGGTCGGGGAGGGCACCGCGGTGTCGCCCGCCGGCACGCAGGTCGGGGTCATCCCCGGGCTTCCGGTGCTGGGCGCCGTGCCCGAGTCCACGACGTCGTGGCTGCTGCTGCTCGCGCTCGTCCCGGTCGCGCTCGGCGCGCTGGCCGGGTGGGTCGCCCGCTCCCGCATGATCCACCCGGTGCCGCGCGGCGGAGGGATGCCGGAGCGCGACGCGCTCGCCGCGTCGTCGCGGTTCGACTCCGGCCGCACCGCTGCCCTCACCGGCCTGCTGTCGACGACGGGGGGTGGGTCCGCCGAGGAGGACACGGGCCCCGACGTCGTCGACGATCCGATGGGCGCGCGAGTGGTCGCCACGGTGGGCATCGCCGTCGTGGCAGGCGCCGCCGCCGCGCTCCTGTCGTATCTGGCGTCCGGCTCGCTCGGTCCGGGGCGGCTGGCGGAGTTCGGCCCGCAGCCCGGCCCGGTCGCGCTCGCGGTCGCGCTCGAGGTGCTGCTGGGCGCGGCGATCCTGCTGCTGTCGCCGCGCGGATCGCGCCGGGGCGCGGCATCCGCTCCCCGCGACAGCGTGCCGGAGGCCGATGAGGCCCCCGAGACTCTCCGCGACGACGTCGCGGACGACGACGGCGCCGCCCGCCTGGCAGGGGGCGATGAGGCGCTCGCCGCCAGCGCGTCCGCGCTCGCGCGTGCCCGGATGGGCGGCGCGTCGGAGCGGATGCCGTCGGCCGGGGCCGCGCAGACGACCGCGGCGGCGGGCCGCACGGCATCGTCCCGACCCGCCCCGGAACGCCCCCGCATCGCCGAGCCCGAGGCCACGACCGAGCCCATCGACCTGCCCTGACGGCGGGCGCCCGGTGCACCGGACAGTTGCCCACTAAACTAGGCGGGTGCTCACGGTCGCCGTCCTCATCTCGGGCACAGGGTCGAATCTGCGCGCTCTGCTCGACGCGGCGGCCGATCCCGAGTTCCCCGCCCGCATCGTCGTCGTCGGCGCCGATCGCGAGGCCGAGGGCTTCGCGCATGCCGAGGAGTACGGCATCCCGACCTTCATGGTGCCGTTCGCGCAGTTCGCGAGCCGCGAGGAGTGGGGTGCCGAGCTCGCCGCCCAGCTCGACGTGTGGCGCCCCGACCTCGTCGTGCTCAGCGGCCTCATGCGCCTGCTGCCGGCCGACCTCGTCGACGCCTGGTCGCCGCGCATCGTCAACACCCACCCGGCCTACCTCCCCGAGTTCCCCGGCGCGCACGGTGTGCGCGACGCACTCGCCGCGGGGGTCGCCCAGACCGGGGCCAGCGTGATCATCGTCGACAACGGGGTCGACTCGGGGCCGATCCTCGCCCAGGAGCGCGTGCCCGTGCTCCCCGGCGACGACGAGCACGCCCTGCACGAGCGCATCAAGCCCGTCGAACGGCGCCTCCTGATCGACGTGGTCCGCCGCGTCGCCACCGGCGACCTCGACCTCGCGGCCGTGTCCGCGAGCGCCCCGCTCTGACCCCATCCCCACCGAGGAGATCTGCCATGGCCGGACCGAGCCACGACCCCGCCCTGTACCGCCCCCGCGATGTCGTCCCGGTCCGCCGGGCACTGGTGTCGGTGAGCGACAAGACCGATCTGCTGGCCCTCGGCGCGGCGCTGGCCGAGGCCGGTGTCGAGATCGTGTCGACGGGCGGCTCGGCGACGCTGCTGCGCGAGGCCGGCTACGACGTGACCGACGTGGCGAGCGTGACCGGGTTCCCCGAGTCGCTCGACGGCCGTGTCAAGACGCTGCACCCGAGCGTGCACGCGGGCCTGCTGGCCGACCTCCGTCTCGAGGACCACGAGCGGCAGCTCGAAGACCTCGACATCGCGCCGTTCGAGCTCGTGGTGGTGAACCTGTACCCGTTCGTCGAGACCGTGCGCTCGGGCGCGCAGGGCGACGACGTCGTCGAGCAGATCGACATCGGCGGCCCCGCGATGGTGCGCGCGTCGGCGAAGAACTACGCCAACGTCGCGATCGTCGTCTCGCCGTCGTCCTACCCGGCGGTCATCGAGGCGGTGCGCGCCGGCGGCACCTCGCTCGTGCAGCGCCGCGAGCTCGCCGCGCGCGCCTTCGCGCACACCGCCGAGTACGACCGCGCGGTCGCGACCTGGTTCGCCGAGGGCACGCTCACCGAGGACGACCTCCCCGCGCACCTCACGATCAAGGCCGAGCGCCTGGCGACGCTGCGCTACGGCGAGAACGCGCACCAGCGCGCCGCGATCTACACGCGCAACGGCGGCCACGGCATCGCTCAGGCCACGCAGCTGCAGGGCAAGGAGATGTCGTACAACAACTACGTCGACGCCGATGCCGCCCTCCGCGCCGCGTTCGACATGGTCAAGCCGGCTGTGGCGATCATCAAGCACGCGAACCCGTGCGGCATCGCCGTGGCCGCGCCCAACGCCCTCGATCCGATCGCCAGCGCCCACCTGCGCGCGCACGAGTGCGACCCGGTGTCGGCCTACGGCGGCGTCATCGCCGCCAACGGCACCGTGACGCTCAAGATGGCCGAGAACCTCAAGGACATCTTCACCGAGGTCATCGTCGCCCCCGCCTTCGAGCCGGCTGCGCTCGAGGTGTTCAAGGCCAAGAAGAACCTCCGCCTCCTGCAGCTGCCCGCCGACTGGCAGCAGGAGCGCATGGACGTGCGCCTGGTCTCGGGCGGCCTGCTGCTGCAGGACGCCGACCGCTTCCCGTCCGACATCGACTCGGTCGCCACGAACTGGGAGCTCGTCTCGGGCGAGCGCCCCGCGCCGGAGGCGATGCAGAACCTCATCTTCGCGTGGAAGTCGTGCCGCGCCGTGAAGTCGAACGCCATCGTGCTGGCCAAGGGCTCGGCCACGGTCGGCATCGGCATGGGCCAGGTCAACCGCGTCGACTCGTGCCGCCTCGCGGTCGAGCGGGCGGGCGACCGTGCCGCGGGGTCGGTGGCGGCATCCGACGCGTTCTTCCCGTTCGCCGACGGCCCGCAGGTGCTGATCGACGCCGGCGTGACCGCGATCGTCCAGCCGGGCGGCTCGGTGCGCGACGACGAGGTCATCGCCGCCGCGAAGGCCGCGAACGTCACGATGTTCTTCACGGGCGAGCGCCACTTCTTCCACTGACGCCGGTGAGGCGGCATCCGATCGCGTCCCGTGAGAGCGTTCCGGATGCCGCCACAGCCGTGTCCGATTTCCGCGAGCCGATGTCGGGGGAGCGTGCCAGGCTAGACGCATGAGCCTGGCGATGACCTTCGAGGAGCGGTACCGCGCGATCGACTCGCGCGACGCGCGGTTCGACGGTCAGTTCGTGACCGCGGTGCGCTCCACCGGCATCTACTGCCGTCCGAGCTGCCCCGCCCGCACGCCGAAGCCGTCGAACGTCACGTTCTATCCGACCAGCGCCGCCGCGCACGAGGCGGGGTACCGCGCCTGCAAGCGATGCCTGCCCGAGGCCGCACCCGGGTCGCCGCAGTGGAACCTGCGCGGCGACACCGCGGGCCGCGCCATGCGGCTCATCGCCGACGGCGTCGTCGAACGCGAGGGGGTTCCCGGACTCGCCCGGCGGCTCGGCTACTCGCCTCGCCACCTCACGCGACTGCTCACCGCCGAGCTCGGCGCCGGGCCGCTCGCGCTCAGCCGCGCGCACCGCGCGCAGACCGCGCGCATGCTGCTGGTCGGCACCGACCTGTCGGCCGCCGACGTCGCGTTCTCGTCGGGGTTCGCCAGCGTGCGCCAGTTCAACGACACGATCCGCGAGGTGTTCGGGATGCCGCCCCTCGACCTGCGCGCGCGCCGCCGGGTGTCCCGGCACGACGAGCGCCCCGCCGCAGCGCCCGGGGTGACGATCGACCTCGCCCTGCCGCACCGCGGCCCGCTGGACGCGTCCGGCGTGTTCGCGTGGATGGCCGCGCGTGCCGTCACCGGGGCCGAGGCGGCCACCGCGACGACGTTCGCCCGCACGCTGCGTCTGCCGCACGGGCCGGTGTGGTTCGAGCTGCGCCAGGACGACCTCGGCCGGGTGCGGCTGCGGGCGGCGCTCACGAACCTCGCCGACCTCTCGACGCTGGTGACGCGCGCCCGGCGCCTGTTCGACCTCGACGCCGATCCGCAGGCGGTCGACCAGTCGCTGTCCGAGCACCCCGAGCTGGCGCCGCTGGTCGCCGGGCTTCCGGGTATCCGCGTGCCGGGCGCCGCCGACCCGCACGAGATGCTCATCCGGGCCATGGTCGGACAGCAGATCACGGTCGGCGCCGCGCGCACCGCCCTCATCTCGCTGACTGACGCCCTCGGCGAGGAGGTGCCCGCGTTCGCCGGGGCCCTCGGCGACGCCGGCGATGCCGAGGCGCCCGTCCGGCTGTTCCCGACGATGGATGCGATCGCCGCCCACGGCCACGAGGTGCTGCGCGGGCCGGCCGCGCGCATCCGCGCCGTCACCGGCGCCGCGCAGGCCCTCGCCGCGGGCACGCTGACCCTCACCACGGGCGACGACGCCGACGAGCAGCGCGCGGCGCTGCTGGCCATGCCCGGCATCGGCCCGTGGACCGCCGACTACGTGCGCATGCGCGTGCTCGCCGACCCCGACGTGTTCCTCCCCGGAGACGTCGCCGTGCGCGCGGGCGCCGCCGCGATCGGGCTGCCCTCCGACCCGCGCGCGCTCACCGACTGGGCCGCGCGCACCGCGCCGTGGCGCAGCTACCTCACCGCCCACCTGTGGCGGTCCGTTCCGCCCAAGCCCGCCGCGTCGCGCCGGGCCGCGGCATCCGTTCCCGTTCTCGCATCGACTCCCGGAGGCACGCCATGAACGCCACCATCCAGACCCTCGACACCCCCGACGGCGCCTTCACGATCCTCGCCGACGACCGCGGACGCGTGCTCGCGTCCGGCTGGACCGCCGATGCTTCGGCGATCCTCGCCCGGCTGCCCGAGCGCGTGCGACCGTCTCGCGTCGACGCCGGGATCACGGATGCCGCTGCCGCCGTCGTCGCGTACTACGACGGCGACCTCGCCGCGATCGATGACGTCCCGGTCGCGCAGCACGGCACCGAGATGCAGCTGGCGGGGTGGAAGGCGCTGCGGCGCATCGCCCCCGGCCGGCCGCTGACCTACAGCGAGTTCGCCGTCGAGCTCGGGTCTCCGAGCGCCGTGCGGGCGGCGGCATCCATCTGCGCCCGCAACGCTCCCGCGCTGTTCGTGCCGTGCCACCGGGTGCTGCGCACCGACGGCACCCTGGGCGGGTTCGCGTGGGGGCTGCCGGTCAAGCGCCGGCTGCTCGACCGCGAGGCCGCGGTCCCCGCGCTCATCGTCTGATCCCGGTGCCGCCCCGGGCCCGCCGTCGGCGGCCCGGGGCGTCGGCGTGCGCGGCTGTGAAGGATTTCCGGGGGTGCGGAAAGTTTTCGTTGCGCTCAGCGATTTCCCAGGTATACGCTGGAGGGCTGGCGTGTCACTTCAGGTGACACCCGGTCCGTGTCCCACGATCCGAGGAGGAAGCCATGTATCAGGCCGTCGTCAACACGAAGCCGAGTGCCCTCCTGCCTATCGCCGGGACGATGCGCGTCGCCTCAGAGGGATAGTTCCCCGGGCCGACCTCCGCCGATCCGCCGCCCCCGCGGCATAGGATCACCCGCCTCCGCGTTCTGGCTCAACAGGACGACTCTTCGGCGTCCCCGCACGACGTCTGTGCGCCTTCGCCGTCCCCGCCGTTCACCGCGGCATCGATTCCACCCCGCAACACCCCACAAGGATCATGACCACGTCTTCCGCTGAGAGACTCTCCACTCCGCGGGCGCTCGCGCGCCTCTATCCCTTCGTCAAACCCGCCCTTCCGCGCATGATCGGCGGCTTCTTCACCGCTCTCGGTGCCGCGGTGATGACGCTGATCATCCCGCTGGTCCTCCAGGCGACGGTGGACGGCCCCATCCAGTCCGGCGACCTCACGCTCATCGTGTGGGCGTCGATCGGCGTGCTCGCCCTGGGCGCGCTCGAGGCGCTGTTCATCTACCTGCGCCGCGCGTTCGTGCTCACCCCTGGCACCGCCGTCGAGTACGAGATCCGTCAGCAGTTCTACCGCCGACTGCAGCGCCTGCCCGTCGCGTTCCACGACAAGTGGCAGTCGGGTCAGCTGCTCAGCCGCATGATGCAGGACATCAACCTGATCCGCCGCTGGCTGATCTTCGGTCTCATCCTGCTCGTGGTGAACGTGCTGACGATCATCGTCGGCTCCGTCCTGCTGTTCCGCTGGCACTGGGCGCTCGGCGCGACGTTCCTCGTCGTGTCGATCCCGCTGTGGTTCTTCGGCTACAACTTCGAGCGCAAGTACGGCGTGCTGGCCCGACAGAGCCAGGACCAGGCCGGAGACCTCGCCACCTCTGTCGAGGAGAGCGTGCACGGCATCCGCGTGCTGAAGGCCTTCGGGCGCGGCAAGCACGCGCTGCAGAAGTTCCAGCGCCAGGTCGAGACCCTGCGCGGCACCGAGCTGCGCAAGGCCCGCGAGGTCGGCGTGCTGTGGTTCTGGCTCGAGGTGATCCCGATGATCGCCTTCGCGCTGTGCCTGCTGCTGGGCATCTGGCTCACCAGCGGCCAGCAGCTCACCGTGGGCGAGCTGTTCGCGTTCTTCGCAATGGCCACCGCGCTGCGCTGGCCGCTCGAGTCGCTCGGCTTCCTGTTCTCGTTCCTCGTCGACGCCCGCACCGCGACCGACCGTGTGTTCGAGGTGCTCGAGGAGGAGAACACGATCGTCGACCCGGTCGAGCCGAAGACGATCGCCGACCCGAAGGGCGAGCTCGCGTTCCGGGGCGTGCACTTCCGCTACCAGGATGCCGCCGCCTCCGAGCGCGACCTGCTCGACGGCGTCGACCTCGTGCTGCGGCCCGGCGAGACGATGGCGCTGGTCGGCCTCACCGGCTCCGGCAAGACGACGCTGACGACCCTGCCGACACGGCTGTACGACGTGACCGGCGGCACCGTGGAGCTGGACGGCGTCGACGTGCGCGACCTGCGGCTCGACGAGCTGCGCACACACATCTCGATGGCGTTCGAGGACGCGACGCTGTTCTCGGCATCCGTCCGCGAGAACGTGCTGCTGGGCCGGGACGATCTCGACCCGCACAGCCCGGAGGCGCAGGCGGTGCTGGACGAGGCGCTGCAGATCGCGCAGGCGCACTTCGCGTACGAGCTGCCGGACGGCGTCGACACCACCGTCGGCGAAGAGGGCCTGTCGCTCTCGGGCGGCCAGCGTCAGCGGCTCGCGCTCGCCCGCGCGGTGGCGGCCAAGCCTGCCGTGCTGGTGCTGGACGACCCGCTGTCGGCGCTCGACGTCGACACCGAGGCGCTCGTCGAGGCGGCGCTGCGCCGGGTGCTGGCCACCACGACCGCGCTCATCGTCGCCCACCGTCCGTCGACGGTGGCGCTCGCCGACCGCGTCGCGGTGCTCGAGGCCGGTCGCATCACCGCGGTCGGCACCCACTCCGACCTGCTGCGCGAGAGCGAGCACTACCGGCACGTGATCTCGAGCCTCGAGGCCGCGGCCCGCGACGGGCAGGAGCCCGCCCGCGAAGAAGCGGTCGTCGAGTCCCAGATGGTCGCCGATGCGCGAGAAGCGCTGGCCGAGGAAGAGATGGAGGTGAACCTGTGAGCACCATCACCGGAACCCAGGGCGAAGAGCGGCACGACTACACCAAGGCCGAGAGCCGCGTCATCCGCCAGCGTTCGCTGCGACTGCTCGGGTCGCTCCTGAAGCCGCGGCGCCCGCTCGTCGTGCTCACGGCGATCGTCATCGTGGTATCGACGGGTCTGCGCGTGCTCGGCCCGGCCCTGATCGGGTACGGCATCAACCAGGCGCTGCCGAGGGCAGTGGAGCAGGCCGACTGGCTGCCCGCCATCGGCGTCACGATCGTCTACATCGTCACGGGCGTCGCCGGTGCTGCGCTCATCGGCTGGTTCGTCGTGCTGTCGGCCCGGCTGACCCAGGCGGTGCTGATGGACCTGCGGCTGCGGATCTTCCGCCACACGCAGCGCCTGAGCCTCGAGTTCCACGAGTCGTACACGTCGGGCCGCATCATCTCGCGCCAGACGAGCGACCTGGACTCGATCCGGGAGCTCCTGGACGGCGGGCTCAACCAGCTCGTGCAGGGCACCCTGTACGGGGTCTTCACGCTGGTGATGCTCTTCATCCTCGACCCGCAGAGCGGCTTCGTGATCCTCGCGATGGGCATCCCGCTCGCGTTCCTCATGCGGTGGTTCTACATCCAGTCGCAGAAGGGCTTCCGTGAGTCGCGCGTGGTCAGCGCGAAGCTCATCGTGCAGTTCGTCGAGACGATGACGGGCATCCGCGCCGTCAAGGCGTTCCGCAAGGAGCAGCGCAACGACGCCGAGTTCGGCGAGGTGTCGGCGGACTACCGCCGCATCAACCTCAAGCTGATCAGGCTGTACGGCATCTTCGACCCGGGCCTCATCCTGCTGGCCAACATCACCCTCGCGGTGGTGCTGCTGTGGGGCGCGTTCCGCGTCGTCGACGGCACGCTCCTCATCGGAACGCTGCTGTCGGTGGTGCTGTACGTGCGCAACTTCTTCAGCCCGCTGGAGGAGGTCGCGATGTTCCTGAACTCCTACCAGTCGGCCACGGCCGCGCTGGAGAAGGTGTCGGGTGTGCTGGAGGAGGAGCCCACCGTTCCCGATCCGAAGCAGCCGGTCGACCTGTGGACGGCGAAGGGGCACCTCGAGTTCCGCGATGTGGAGTTCGGGTACGGGAACGGCAAGGTCATCCTGCCGGACTTCTCGCTCGACATCCCTGCCGGGCAGACGATCGCGCTGGTCGGCACGACCGGCGCCGGCAAGTCGACGCTCGCCAAGCTCGTGTCGCGGTTCTACGACCCGACGCGCGGCTCGGTGAACCTCGACGACGTCGACCTGCGGTCGCTGCACCCGAAGGACCTGCGCCGCGCGATCGTCATGGTCACGCAGGAGGCGTACCTGTTCAGCGGCACGGTCGCCGACAACATCGCGCTGGGCAAGCCCGAGGCGACGCTGGAGGAGATCAAGGCCGCTGCGCGGGCGGTGGGGGCGGATGCCTTCATCCAGGCGCTTCCGGACGGGTACGACACCGACGTGAACAAGCGCGGCGGTCGTGTGTCGGCGGGGCAGCGTCAGCTGCTGTCGTTCGCACGGGCGTTCCTCGCCGACCCGGCGGTGCTGATCCTCGACGAGGCCACGGCGTCGCTCGACATGCCGTCCGAGCGTCAGATCCAGGATGCGCTGCAGACCCTGCTCGCCGACCGCACCGCGATCATCATCGCCCACCGTCTGTCGACGGTGGCGATCGCGGACCGCGTGCTGGTCATGGAGCACGGCCGCATCATCGAGGACGACGCCCCCGAGACGCTGATCAGCGGCACCGGCAAGTTCGCCCAGCTGCACAGCGCCTGGCGGGAGTCGCTCGTCTGACGCGTCCCTCCGCAAGACCCGGATGCCCCGGCCCCCTGTCCACACTCAGGGCCGGGGCATCCGCCGTTCCACCGCTCGTCGCGGCCTCCCGATTTCGGAGATTCTCACGTTCTTCGGAGCACACGAGCGCGCCCGTTCCGTAGACGTGTGAGAACTCCGAATTTCGGATGCCGCCACCGCGGCGCGAGCACCCACTGGTTGCCCACGCTACGACGCGAGATGGGCGCCGGCGGCGACCGCGCGGGCGATCGTGCGCTCGACCTCGTCCCACGCGTGCGCGACCTGTGCATAGGTGAACCGCAGCACCGTGTAGCCGTTGAGCACGAGCTGCGCGTCGAAGGCGACATCCTTCGTGCGCTGGGCCGACGTCGAGTGGTGCGCGAACCCGTCGATCTGAATGACCAGACGCTCGCCGATGAGCAGGTCGACGGGGCGGCCGAGGATCATCGCCTGCTGTTTCATCGGCAGTCCCCAGCCGCTCAGCCTGACGACGAGGATCGTCTCGAGCCCCGAGTCCGACTGATCCGAGGCGTGCTCGGCGCAGGCTCGAGCCTGCGGTGTGCGCCACCGTACGCGCCGGATCGCCTCCGGGATGATCTTCTCGACCTGCAGTGCGGAGTTCCAGACGACCTGGGCGGAATCGGGCGGCAGGCACAGCGCCACGTGCGCGAGCGTGTCCTCGACAGACTCGACCAACGCGAACCCGGGAGCGGGTGCGATGCGCTCCGTCCAATGCGCCGTGACGGGGGTGACCGGAGATGCCGCGTGGGGCGCCAGCCGGATGTGGATGTCGTCGGGGGCGTCCTCCGGCATCCACCATCCGCGTCGGCGCGCGGCCGAGACGCAGCTGAGGCTCGCCCCGTTCTCGGCCGCGGTGACCAGATCCAGGGGAGCCGTCTCGGTGGCGAGCCAATCCCGGCGGACGCGGCGAAGGGCGCCGGAACGCACCGCGTCACGGCGCACCGCGACGGAGAATCCCGCATTCGCCGCGGCGTACCGGTGCGCGATCCCGCCGGCGGACGCCACCCACTCGCGGAGGCGTGCGACGGCGACGGAATGACCGCGGGCGGGAGACTGCCTTCCGTCGACGGGGTTCACGTCAGCGATCGTGCCCTCACCGACGGCGTCGGAGCCGTCTGTCCACAGCTCGCATCGAGGCGCTGTTCCGACGCGAGGCTGGGGAGGAACCGGCTGACGCCGACGTCGCGCGGCCCGCGGCATCCGAAAATCGGAGTTCCGCCCGCCCTCGGGCTCCCGTCGGGCCTGAGGTCCGAAGATGGCGCGAGAATCCGAAATTCGGATGCCGTCGGCCCTGCACCGGATCCGGCTCAGCGCGCGACGAGCTCGTTCGCGGTGCGCAGCACGCGGGGGTCCGAGAGAGCGGATGCCGCGGGCCCCGGGCCCTCGTGGCGCACGAGCAGCGTCGCGCTCTCGCCGGGGAGCAGCGTCACGAGCGCGTCGGAGGCCACGGCGGCGGGGTCGAGCTTGTCGACGAGGAGTGCGAGGTCGCGCACCAGCGACCCGGCGGTGACCGTGACGAGCGTGCCCTGCTCGACCGGTTCGGTGCGCAGGTCGACGCGCGCGGCGGCGAGGGCGCTGTCACGCGGCTCGACGAAGAACCAGAAGCCGCGCACATCGCCCACCCCGGCGACGACGAGTTCGGCGGCGGCCTCGCCGGCTGTCGCGACGTCGGCGGGCAGGTCCACCGTGAGCGTTTCGCGCGGCGAGAGTGAGACCACCGCGGTGAAAGCCGCGCGCTCGTCGCCGCCGAACCCGACGCGGCGGGCGGTGAGTTCGCCCGCCCACGTCTCGGCGGTGTCGTTCACCAGCACGACGGCGAGCCCACCGTCACGCGGCTGCACGGTCGCCAGGCGCGGGGCGAAGGCCTGCTTCATGCCGTAGTACAGCGGCTTCGGCCGCTCGTCGCCGTCGATCGCCGCCCACGACGTCACCGGCCAGCAGTCGTTGAGCTGCCAGACGATCGCGCCCTGCGTGTGCGGCGCCCACGAGCGGAAGTGCTCCAGCGCGGTGCGGACGGCGAGGGCCTGGTTGAGCTGCATCGCCCAGTGCCAGTCCTCCATGGCCTCCGGCATCCGGAAATGGGGGACGAGGCCGCCGGTCAGCTTGGTGTTCCCGTCGGCGGCCTTCTGGTGCACGATCATGCCGGGCGACTCCGGGGTGAGCGGATCGTCCGACACCGAGCGGACGAGGGTCGACCACGTGGGCGGGCCCTGCCAGCCGAACTCGGCGACGAACCGCGGCCGATGGTCGCGGTAGGTCGTCCAGTCGAGGCGGTTCCACTGCTCCCACAGGTGCATCGTGCCGTGCCGCTCGTCGTTGGGGTGCGCGCCGGTCTGGGCGGTGCCGTCCCAGCTCGCGCCCGGGCTGAACGGGCTGCCCGGCGCGTACGGCACGTGCGGCGCGAGCTCGGCGACCAGCGCCGGGAGGAGCTCGTAGTAGTAGTGGGCGCCCCACGTCTTGCCGTCCAGGCGCGACTTCCACCCCCAGTCCTCGTAGCCCCACAGGTTCTCGTTGTTGCCGGTCAGCAGGACGAGGCAGGCGTGGTGGCCGAGCCTCACGAGGTTCTCCCGCGCCTCCGCCTCGATCTCGGAGCGCAGCGGCTCCTCCTCGGCGTAGGCGGCGCACGCGAACGGGAAGTCCTGCCACACCAGCAGGCCGCGTTCGTCGGCGAGCTCGTAGAAGTCGTCGGACTCGTACAGCCCGCCGCCCCACACCCGGATGAGGTTGAGGTTCGCATCCAACGCCTGCGTGAACCGGCGTTGCAGCCGGTCGCGCGTCACCCGCACCGTCAGCGCGTCGTCGGGGATCCAGTTGACCCCCTTGACGAACACGGGCCGGTCGTTGACGACGAGCGCGAACGGCGTCCCCGCCCCATCGGGGGTGGTGTCCCATCGCACGTCGCGGAAGCCCACCCGGCGCGTCGCCCGGTCGAGCACCGTGCCGTCGGATGCCGCGACCTCCACCGTGACGTCGTACAGCGGCTGCGCGCCGTACCCCACCGGCCACCAGAGCTCGACCTCGTCCCGTGCGAGGGTCAGGGCGGCGTCGGTCCGCCCGGCCGGGAGGGGGACGGATGCCGCGGCCTCGCCCGACCGCACGGTCACGGTCACGGTGTCCTCGCCGGCGCGTTCCAGCTCGACGTCGACCGCGATCGTGCCGCCGTCGCCGACGGGCGACGCGACCACGCGCGTCTGCGCCAATCGCGCGACCGACCACGACTCGAGCCGGACCGGGCCCACGATGCCGCTGGTGTACGTCGCAATGCCCCAGTCCCATCCGAAGCTGCACGCGGCCTTGCGGATCGCGTCGTAGGGCAGCGGGTACGGGCGCTGGCGGGCGCCGAGCGCGACGCTCTGCTCGTTGGCGTACTTCACCGGCGAGCGGAACCGCACGACGAGCTCGTTCTCGCCCTCCACGAGGGCGGCGCGCGCATCGAACCGGTACGAGCGGTGCTGGTTCGCCGTGGCGCCCAGCTCGTGGCCGTTGAGGAGGACCGTCGCCACGGTGTCCAGGCCCGCGAACGTGAGGTCGGTGCGGTCGGCGTTGTCGGGAGCCCACGCGAACGACGTGGAGTACGTCCAGTCCACGAGGCCGATCCAGGCGAGCGCCGACTCGTTGTCGTCGAGGAACGGGTCGGGGATGAGCCCCGCCGTGAGCAGATCGGTGTGCACGCAGCCGGGGACGGTCGCGGGGATGCTGCCGTCGTAACCGGCCGGGACGGGACCGGATGCTGCGCGCAGCGACCATCCTGACGCGAGCGGTCGGATGTCGATGAAGGAGGTCACGGAAGGCTCCTCGCGTGTCGGGTCGATCGGTGCCCGCGCGGCGGTGGGTCAGACCAGCTCGGCGAGGAACCGGGCCTGCGCGAGGAACTGGTAAGCCTGCCCGCCCTCGTGGCCGTTGTGCGTGTACACCTCGATGCTCTTGGAGCCGCCGCCATGCCGGTTGTACGCGGCGTACACCGTCGACGGCGGGCAGATGGTGTCCATCAAGGCGACCGAGTACAGCGCGGCGGCATCCGCCCGCTTGGCCATGTTGACGCCGTCGAAGTACGACAGCGTCTCGAACACGTGCTCGTCACGGCCGCGGTGCACAGACAGGTAGCGCACGACCTCCTGGTAGGGGTCGTCGTCGGTCAGACCGACGGCGCGTTCGAAGTGACACAGGAAAGGCACGTCGGGCATCACTGCCACCAGTCCCTCGGACAGGCCTGCGGCGGCGATCGCGATGCCGCCGCCCTGGCTCCCACCCGTCACGGCGACGCGATCGGCGTCGACCTGGGGGAGCGAGCGCACGGCGTCGACGGCGCGCACCGCGTCGGTGAAGACGCGGCGGTAGTAGTACGTCGAAGGGCTCTCGATGCCGCGGGTCATGAAGCCCGACGACGACGGGCCCGTGCCGTGCGGGTCGAGGGTGTCGCCGCCGGCGCCCCACATCGAGCCCTGGCCGCGGGTGTCCATGAGCAGGTGCGCGTAACCGGCGACCGCCCAGCCGAGGCGTTCGCCGGGAAGACCGCGCCCGCCGCCGTACCCCTGGTACTCGACCACGGCGGGAAGCGGACCGTCGGCGCCGGCGGGCAGTGTCAGCCATCCCTTGACGGGGTCGCCGCCGAAGCCGGGGAACGTCACGTCGTACACGTCGACCACCGTGAACGGAGTATCGATCCGGGTCAGCTCGGGGGCGGCATCCCATCGCCGGGAATCCGCGATCGTCGCGGCCCAGAAGTCATCGAAATCGGAGGGCTCTCGCACGTCGGGCTGGAAACGCTCGAGCTCAGCGGGGGATAGATCGAATCTCGGCACGGGCCCACCCTAATGCCCAGTCGATCGCCGCGATCGGTCAGCGGCGGAGAGGGCGACGAGGCCTCGATGGGGGAGGGGTATTCGAGGCCCCGCCGCCGGTCTCAGGAGCGCCGAAAAGGCGCTGATCGTCCGCTCCCCAGATCGGACGCCGGTTCGCCGAGGTCAGAGCCTGATCTCGGCGATGACCTCACCGTACTCGGTCTCCCCGACCGGTGTGAAGCCCACGCGCTCGAAGAAAAGCTGCGGTCCGCCGGTGCCCGCCTCGTAGATGACGTCGACGTGGTCCATGCCCCGGTTGCGCGCCTCTTCGATGAGCCCTGCGACGGCGAATCGGCCGATCCCACGGCCCTGGTCGTCGGCGTCGACGTTGATGCGCCACAGCACCGAGCGGAAGTGCTCCTGGGGGTCTTCGGGGTCGAAGTTCGCGCTCACGAAGGCGACGACCTGCTCTCCGTCGAGCACGACGCGCTGCCAGGTGGTCTGCGGGTTCACGACGGTCGCGGCGATGCCGTAGCTCACGGGGGAGAGGTACTCCTCCTGGCCGGGCTTGAGCGACATATTGTTGACCGCCACGATGGTCGCGGCGGACAGTTCGACGAGTCGCAAGTCACCCATAAGCCCCAGGCTAGCCCGGATAGCGGCATCCGGCACCGAGCAGTTCACGGATTTACACGGTGTTCATATCCGGAGATATCTTGACGTCGAGATAACTCCAGGGTGCTTGCGATAGGCTGAACGCCGACCCGCAAGAAGGACGTGACTGGTGACCGACTCGACCATCATCTACACCTACACCGACGAGGCGCCGGCCCTCGCGACCGCTTCGTTCCTGCCGATCGTGCAGGCCGTGACCCGCCAGGCGGGAGTGGACGTCGAGACCCGCGACATCTCGCTCGCAGGCCGCATCCTCGCGGCATTCCCGCAGAACCTCACGCCCGAGCAGCAGGTGAGCGACGCGCTCGCCGAGCTGGGCGGCCTCGCGACCCTCCCCGAGGCGAACATCATCAAGCTGCCGAACATCTCGGCCTCCATCCCGCAGCTGAAGGCGGCAATCGCCGAGCTGCAGTCCCAGGGCTACGACATCCCGGACTACCCGGACGAGGCGCAGTCGCTGGAGGAGAAGGACGTCCGCGCCCGCTACGACCGCATCAAGGGCTCGGCCGTGAACCCCGTGCTCCGCGAGGGCAACAGCGACCGCCGCGCCCCGCTCTCGGTGAAGAGCTACGCGCGCAAGCACCCGCACCGCAACAAGGCGTTCGCCGAGGGCTCGAAGACCCGCGTCGCGACGTTGGGTCACGACGACTTCAAGTCGAACGAGACCACCACCGTCATCCCCGCCGACGACGTGCTCTCGATCCAGCACGTCGCCGCCGACGGCACCGTCACGTCGCTGAAGACCGGCATCAAGGTGCTCCCCGGCGAGATCGTCGACGGCACCTTCCTGTCGGCCGCGGCGCTGGACGCCTTCCTCGCCGAGACGCTCGAGACGGCTAAGGCCGACGACGTGCTCTACTCGGTGCACCTCAAGGCCACCATGATGAAGGTCAGTGACCCGATCATCTTCGGCCACGTCGTGAAGGCGTACTACGCCGACGTGTTCGACAAGTACGGCGACAAGATCGCCGAGGCCGGCCTCACCCCCAACGACGGCCTCGGCGCCATCCTCGCAGGTCTGGCGAACGTCGACGGCGGCGCCGAGATCGCGGCCGCCTTCGCCGCCGCGACGGACGTGCCGCGCCTGTCCTACGTCAACTCCGACAAGGGCATCACGAACCTCCACGTGCCCTCCGACGTCATCGTGGACGCGTCGATGCCGGCGCTCGTGCGCAACGGCGGCAAGCTGTGGGGCGTCGACGGCGGCGAGGACGACACGCTCGCCGTCATCCCGGACTCGTCGTACGCAGGCGTCTACCAGACCGTGATCGACGACGTCATCGCGCACGGCCCGCTCAACCCCGCCACGATCGGCACCGTTCCGAACGTCGGGCTCATGGCGCAGGCCGCCGAGGAGTACGGCAGCCACGACAAGACGTTCGAGCTCGCCGCCGCGGGCACGGTGCAGGTCCTCAACCAGGCTGGCGACGTGCTGCTCGAGCACGCGGTGCAGCCGGGCGACATCTGGCGCGCGACGCAGACCAAGGATGTCGCGATCCGCGACTGGGTGAAGCTCGCCGTCACGCGTGCGCGCGCCACCGGCGCTCCCGCCGTGTTCTGGCTCGACGAGAACCGCTCGCACGACGCCGCGCTGATCGCGAAGGTGAAGACGTACCTCGCCGACCACGACACCGACGGCCTCACCATCGAGATCCTCGCGCCCGCAGCGGCGACCCAGTACTCGCTGGACCGTCTGCGCAAGGGCGAGGACACCATCTCGGTCACCGGCAACGTGCTGCGCGACTACCTCACCGACCTGTTCCCGATCCTCGAGGTCGGCACGTCGGCGAAGATGCTCTCGATCGTCCCGCTCCTCGCGGGCGGCGGTCTGTTCGAGACCGGCGCCGGCGGATCGGCCCCCAAGCACGTGCAGCAGCTGCTGGCCGAGGACTACCTGCGCTGGGACTCGCTCGGCGAGTTCTTCGCGCTCGCCGCCTCGCTCGAGCACCTCGCCGGCTTCACCGGCAACGGCAAGGCACAGGTGCTGGCAGACACGCTGGATGCCGCGACCGGCACGTTCCTCGAGAACGACAAGTCGCCGGGGCGCGCACTCGGCACCATCGACAACCGTGGCAGCCACTTCTACCTGGCGCTGTACTGGACGCAGGAGCTCGCGAAGCAGCAGGCCGACGCCGAGCTCGCCGCAGCGTTCGCGCCGGTGGCAGAGGCGCTCGCCGCGAGCGAGCAGAAGATCGTCGACGAGCTGATCGCCGTGCAGGGCTCGCCGGTCGAGATCGGCGGCTACTACCGTCCCGACGCCGAGCTGGTCGCGGGCGTCATGCGCCCCTCGGCCACGTTCAACGCGGTGATCGACGCGCTGTAGGCCTTCGTCACGCAGAAGAAGAGCGGATGCCCCGGGCCGGGGCATCCGCTCTTCTCGTCGACTGTGCGGGTCAGCTCACGACTGGACGCGCACCTCGGTGCCCATCGGCGCCCAGTCGTAGAGGAACTTCGCCACGTCGACCGGGAGGTTGACGCAGCCGTGGCTCATCCGGTGGCCGAAGTTGTTGTGCCAGTACGCGCCGTGGAGGGCCTGGTCGCCGTTGAAGTACATGACCCAGGGCACGTTCTTCGTGTAGTAGTACGGTGCCTTGGTGAGGTCGGGGTTGCCCATGTTCTGGATCGCCAGCTTCGCGCGGATGCGGAAGTTGCCGGTGTGCGTGTCGTGGCCCGGCAGGCCGGACGACATCCGGGTGGAGCTCACCACGGCGCCGTTCTCGTAGAAGTACACGGACTGGTCGCTGAGGTCGATGACGATGTTCCGCGCGAGCGTGGTGACGCTGACCGGCACCTCCTCGACGGGCAGCTTGTACGCGGCGTCGCCGGTTGCGAGCTGATCGGCGAAGGCGTCCGCGACGCCCGACGTGTCGCCGAGCTGGCGGCCCGACTGGCCGGCCGCGATCTCCTTGAGGATCTTGCCGCCGGTGTCGGTGATCTCGATCGCGTTCTCCGGGGCACGGTTGATCGTGGCGGCGAGCGTGTCGACGACCGGCTGGATGCCGGCGGCGTCGGCGGAGATCGCGAAACCCTCGCCCTTCGGGGTGACGGTCAGCCAGGACGCCGCAACGGCCCGGTCGATCGGCACGGTCCGTTCGTCGCCGACGTAGAAGCCGGCGGCGTCGAGCATGCCGTTGAGCTTGGCCACGGTGGCGTCGGCGACCGCGGTCGAGATGGTGGCGGGCACCTCGGCCTGGACGGCGTCGAGCTTCACGCGGGTCTTGCCCGCCTCGAACGCCGCCTGCAGCGCCGCCTGCACGGTGCCGACGTCGATGCCGGTGCCGGGGACGGCGGGCGTGGCGACGTAGGTCGCCGAGGCGGCGTCGAAGCCGAGCGTCGCGTCGACGGGGTCGGTGTAGAGCTTCGGTGCGGCGTCGCGGAGAGCCTCCGTCGCCGTCGCGGTGTCGAGCTCGACGGAGGCGCCCGTCTCGGCGAACCACGCCGTCGGGTTCCACATCGGGTGCTCGGCGAACGCCGCGTCGGCGAGGGCCTTCGCGTCGACCGAGGCACCGAGGTCCGCACCGGTGAGCTCGGCGTCGCCGCCGTCTCCGGTGAGCACGATCGTCGTCTCGGCGAGGCGCTGCGAGATCGCGTCGGCAGCCGCACCCGGGGTGAGCCAGCCGACTGGCACCCCCGCCACCGCGGTTCCGGGGGCGATGAGCATCAGCGAGGAGGCGACGAGCCCGATCGCTGCGACCGCGGCCGCCGCGCTGATCCACACGGCGGTGTGCTTCTTCTTGGGCTTCGGCTCGGCCGGAGCCCACGCGTACACGGGGGAGCCGTCGCCGGGAGCGCCGCCTTCCGCGGTCGCCTCCGCGACGGGAGCGGAAGGCGCGGGCGCGAGCACCGCCGTCGCCGTCGCGGCGTCCTCGGCGGCGGCCGTCGTCAGCGCCGCAGGTGCGGAGTCGTCCGACGCCTCGGACTCGGGGGCGAGGGCATCGGATGCCGCGGCCTCGGCCGCGGTGGAGTCTTCGGTCTCGGACGGGTCGACATCCGCATTCGCGTCGGCGATGTCGTCCGTGGCGTCCGCCTCGGCGTCTGCAGCGAGGTCGTCTGCGGCCTCCGTCTCGTCGGCTGCGTCCGCTTCGCCGCCGGTACCGGCCTCGACACCCTCGTCTGCGGCGTCCGTCTCATCGACAGTGTCCGGGGCGGCGGTGGTGTCCGTCTCGTCGGCGGTGTCCGTCTTGTCCGCGTCGGCGTCCGACTCATCGAGAGCGTCTGCCTCGTCGACCGTGTCCGTCTCGTCGTCGGCGGCACTCGTCTCTTCGGCGACGGCGGCTTCGTCCTCGACGGCGTCCGTCTCGTCGACGACGGCGGCTTCGTCCTCGACGGCGTCCGTCTCGTCGGCGGCGTCCGTCTCGTCGGCGACGGCGGCTTCGTCCTCGACGGCGTCCGTCTCGTCGGCGGCGTCCGTCTCGTCGACATCGGCGGCTTCGTCCTCGACGGCGTCCGCCTCGTCGGCGGCATCCACCTCGTCGCCATCGTCGACGACGGCATCCGTCTCGTCGACGGCATCTGCCGTGGAGGTCTCGGCCTGTGCCGATGCCTCGCTCTCGACGGCCTGCTCGGCCTCGACGGCGCCGTCCCCGGACGTCTTCTCGGCCTGCTGCTCGGTCGCCAGATCCGTCACGCCACACCCCCGAATGTGATCAACGCTTCCCACCCATGGTAGGCGACGGTGCTGGGTGTTGAGGTCACGGCCTCATCACACACGAACCGCCGGTCACACGGGGAAAGCGCGGACGCATGCGGGGAGCCGCGACGCGCCGTATGTCACAGTTTTGTAAAGCATCCGATCAAATCCGGTCGACGGGCTTGCGAAAAGTTAGTTCGTAAGGTCTACTAACAAACATGCCCAACTCGGAAGCGCAACGCGGCACTTCCACGATCGACACGCCGCAGAGTCCCGCCGCGAACGCTCGCGCCTTCGCTCCCGGTCGCACGCTGCGGCAGGGAGCCAAGGTACTGCCTGAGCACGCCCGCGGCCACAACCGCGCGCTCGTGCTGCAGACCCTGTTCCACCAGGGGGCGATGAGCCGCGCCGATCTCTCGCGCGAGACCGGACTCACGCGAGTCACCATCTCCGACCTCGTCGCCGAGCTCATCGCCGACGGCTTCGTGGCCGAGAAGGGCATCCGTGAGGCCTCCGGCCCCGGAAAGCCGGCGATCCTCGTCGACCTCGACCACGACGGCCACCGCATCATCGGCCTGGACCTCTCGGGCAGCGACACGTTCATCGGCGCCGTCCTCACCCTCGACGGCGGCATCGTCGCCCGTCGCGAGGTGCCGGTGCCCGCCGACGAAGACCTCGTCGCGACCGTCGTCGACCTCGCCCGCACGCTCGTCGCCGACTCGCACGCGCCGGTGCTGGGCATCGGCGTGGGCACCCCCGGTGTCGTCGACGACCACGGCGTCATCCTCACCGCCCCCAACTTCGGCTGGGCGGGCTTCGACCTCGAGGGCGCGCTGCAGGGTGCGCTGGGACTGCCGGTCCTCGTCGCCAACGACGCCAACGCCGCCGTGCTCGCCGAGTACACCTTCGGGGGAGCCCCCGACGACGTGCTGCTCGTCAAGGTCGGACGAGGCGTCGGCTCCGGCCTGCTGCTGGCCGGGCAGCCGATGCGCGGCAGCCGCTTCGCCGCGGGCGAGATCGGTCACGTCACCGTCGGAACCGACGGCGGGCCGCAGTGCGCGTGCGGGAAGGTGGGATGCCTCGAAGCATGGCTGTCGGTGCCCTCGCTGACCTCGCGGCTGCGCGCGGCATCCGATCCCGCCGCCCACGAAGGCATCCTGCGCGACGCCGGCGAGCGGCTGGGCATCGCCCTGGCCCCCGTGGTGGGCGCCCTCGACGTGTCGGAGATCGTGCTCTCCGGCCCCGCTGATCTTCTCGGCGGTCCCCTCGCGGACCAGACCGTCGAGACTCTCCGCGCGCGCACGCTCGCGCCGTCCGTCGACGAAGGCGTGCGAGTGCGGATGACGGAGCAAGGCCAGGACATCGTCCTGCGCGGCGCCGCCGTCATGGTCCTGTCTGGACAACTCGGGGTGTCCTAGACGAAAGCATGATCCTCCGGCGGGCCCGCGCCCTCCGGAACCCCGATCCCCCCGGATGGGCCACCCGGCCCTTCCGAACACCAAGAAGAACACGAAGGAATCACCATGAAGAAGACGCTCGGAGCTGTGGCGCTCATCGGCGCCTCGGCACTGGTGCTCGCCGGTTGCGCCGGCGGCGGTGGCACGTCGGGCGGCTCGTCCGACACCTCGGGCTTCGACCCCGAGGGCGCCAAGGACCAGAACATCACGTTCTGGGTCATGGGCGGCGACACGCCGGACGAACTGCGCGACTACCTCAAGGACGAGTACAAGAAGGCCACTGGCGGCACCCTCACCATCGAGGAGCAGTCGTGGGGCGACGCGCTCACGAAGCTGGCCAACCAGCTGCCCGACGCGAAGAACACCCCCGACGTCACCGAGATCGGCAACACCTGGTCGCCGACCTTCACCACCTCGGGCGCGTTCAGCGACCTCAGCGGCGTCTACGACGACCTCGGCGGCTCGGACCTTCTCAAGTCGTTCGTCGACATCGGCACGGTCGACGGCAAGCAGTACGCCCTGCCGTACTACTTCGGTTCGCGCTACATCACCTACCGCAAGGACATCTGGACCGCGGCGGGCCTGGATGTGCCCAAGACACTCGACGAGTTCAACGAGGACGTCAAGACGCTGCGCACGGCCGACCAGTCGGGCTTCTACATCGGTGGCGAGGACTGGCGCAACGGCATCTCGTGGGTCTTCGCCAACGGCGGTGAGCTCGCCAAGAAGGACGGCGACAAGTGGGTCTCGACGCTGAGCGACGAGAAGACCATCACGGGTCTCGAGCAGTTCCAGGACCTGTTCCAGAACGCCTCGAACGCCCCGGCCACCGAGGACGACAGCACCCCGTGGGTCAACATCAACAACGACAAGAACGGCAACCCGCCGACGGCCGCCACGATCATCGCACCCGGCTGGGCGCACTGGTCGATCGGTGACTTCGTCGAGGAGAAGACCGCTGACGACGGCACCGTGTCCGAGGTCCGCGAGTGGAACGACGACACCTTCGGCGTCTTCCCGCTGCCGGGCGTCAACGAGGGCGAGGCGGCCCCCGTCTTCGCCGGTGGCTCGAACCTCGGCATCTCGGCCAAGAGCGAGAAGCAGGCCGGCGCCAAGGAGCTGCTGCGCATCATCTACTCCGACGAGTACCAGCAGATGCTCGGCCAGAACGGCCTCGGCCCGGCGAACACCAAGTTCGTCGACTCGCTGGGTGACGACATCTTCGCCTCGGCTCTCATCGAGTCGGCCCTGAACTCGAAGCTCACCCCGGCGGCGCCAGGCTGGGCGGCGGTCGAGGGCCAGAAGATCCTCGAGGAGTTCTTCGGCAAGGTTGCGGCCGGTGGCGACATCCCCGCCCTCGCCAAGGAGTACGACGAGAAGATCGACGCCATCATCAACGGCTGACATTCAGCCACACCGGGGTCGCGGGCAGCGGCCCGCGACCCCGGACCCCTGCGAGACCCCCCGAAGGAGGCGGGCATGGCGGTTCCTGCCCCCACCACCCTCGAGCGCGACAGCAAGACCGACGAATCCGTCGGAGCGCGTCGTCGCTCGCCTGTTCCCTACTTCCTGCTGATCCCCGCGATCGCCATCCTGCTGTTCGGCATGGGCTATCCGGTCGTGTGGCAGGTCATCACGTCCTTCCAGAAGTACGGCGCCCTGCAGCAGCTCGGCGGCAAGGCCCCCGACTTCGTCGGACTCGACAACTACATCGCCGTCGCCACCAGCCCGACGTTCTGGGAAGTGGCGGTGCGCTCGGTGCTCTTCTGCCTCGTCACCGCGGCCGTCACGGTCGTCATCGGCATGGCGCTGGCACTGCTCATGACCCGGGTGCACTCGGCTGCGCGCATCACCTTGCAGCTCGCTCTGCTGCTGGCCTGGGCGATGCCCGTCGTCGCGGCCATGACCGTCTGGATCTGGCTGTTCGACCGTCGCCGCGGCGTCGTCAACTACCTGCTGGATCTCATCCCGGGCGTCGAGATGAACCAGTTCAACTGGATCGGCGGTGAGCCGTTCGTGTTCTTCATCGTCGCGTCGATCATCGTCACCTGGATGTCGGTGCCCTTCGTCGCCTTCTCGGCGTACGCCGGCCTGACGCAGGTGGGTGCCGAGATGATGGAGGCCAGCCAGCTCGACGGCGCCACCGGATGGCAGCGCCTGCGCTACATCATCCTTCCCGTCATCAAGCCGGTCATCATGATCGTGCTGCTGCTCAATCTGATCTGGGACCTCCGCGTGTTCACGCAGATCACGATGCTGCAGGACGCCGGCTCCAACTCGAGCGACTACGACCTCTTGGGCACGTACATCTACAAGATGGGCGTCGCCGGCCTGAACTTCGGTCAGGGCGCGGCGATGGCGATCTTCGTGCTCGCCCTCACGATCGTCCTCAGCTGGTTCTACATCCGCAGTCTTCTGAAGGAGGACCAGGTCTGATGTCCGCGTCCGCACAACTCGCGCCCGCTGCGGCGCCGACCCGGTCGGGGTCCTCGCGACCCGCGGCACCGGCGCCCACGCGCCGTCGTCCCCGCGGGTCGGCCGCGAAGTGGGGCTGGAGCGTCTTCGCGATCCTCATCGCGCTGATCTGGGTGTTCCCGGTCTACTGGATGGTCAACTCGTCGATGCTCTCGTCGGCGACCCTCGAGTCCTTCACCCCGACGTTCCTGCCCTTCGGCGGCTCGTTCGCGAACTACAAGAGCGTCATCGACGGCTCGTTCTTCGGCGCGCTGGGCATCAGCCTCTCGGTGACGATCATCGCGGTGTTCTGCTGCCTGCTGTTCGCGTTCCTCGCGTCGGTCGCGATCAGCCGGTTCCGCTTCCGCGGACGCGTGTCGTTCGTGCTCGCGATCCTCATCATCCAGATGCTGCCCGCCGAGGGTCTGTTCATCGCGCAGTACAAGATGATGAGCGAGCTCGGGCTGCTGTCTAACGTGCTGGGCCTGAGCCTGCTGTACATCGCGGCAGTCGTGCCGTTCACGGTGTGGATGCTGCGCGGCTTCGTCGCCGGTGTCCCCGCGGAGCTCGAGGAGGCGGCGATGGTCGACGGCCTCAGCCGCACCCAGGCGTTCATGCGCATCACGCTGCCGCTGCTGGCCCCCGGGCTCGTGGCATCCGGCGTGTTCGCCTTCCTGCAGTGCTGGAACGAGTTCACGGTCGCCCTGGTGATCATGAACGCCGAGAACCAGACCCTTCCGCTGTGGCTGCGCGGCTTCGTGCAGCAGAGCACCACCCGTGCGATCGACTGGGGCGACGTGATGGCGGCGTCGACCATCGTCGCGATCCCCGTCATCGTGTTCTTCGTGATCGTCCAGGGCCGCATGACCAGCGGGCTCGTGGCGGGGGCGGTCAAGGGCTGATGCACGTGCGTGGACGAGCCGCCTCCCGCAGGGAGGTCGGCCGATGAAGGTCGGGCTGGACGTCGGAGGCACCAAGACCGACGCGGTCGCGGTCGATGCCGCCGGCGCCATCGCCGGACGGGTGCGGATGGCGACAGGATGGGGCCCGGATGCCGTGGCCCAGACCGTCGTGGACGCGGTGCGCGCACTCGGCTCCGAGGCGGGCATCGACCTGTCGGCGGTGCGGTCGGTGGGTGTCGGCATCCCCGGTCAGATCGAGCCGGGGACCGGACGCGTCGTGCACGCCGTGAACCTGGGCGTGGAGGAGCTCGACCTCGCGGCGGCGGTCGCCCCGCAGCTGGGCGTGCCGGTGCAGGTCGAGAACGACGTGAAGGCGGCCGCGCTGGGCGCGCATGCGCTGCACGCCGTCGCCGGCCGGTCGCAGGGCTCGATGGCCTACCTCAACCTCGGCACCGGGATCGCCGCCGGCATCGTGACGAACGGTCACCTGTGGCGCGGTGCCCGTGGCACGGCCGGCGAGGTCGGACACATCTCGGTCGACCCCAACGGACCCCTGTGCCGCTGCGGCCAGCGCGGCTGCATCGAGGCCTTCGCCGGCGGCGGCGCCATCGCCGAGCGGTGGGCGCAGCGCTCCGCACTCCCGGTGCGCGACGTGTTCGACGCGGCCGATGCCGGCGATCCCGCCGCGCGGCAGCTTCGCGCGGGCCTGGCCCGTGGCGTCGCCTCGGCGATCCGGGTACTGGTGCTGACCGCGGACGTCGATATCGTGGTGCTCGGAGGGGGTGTGACGGCCTTGGGCGATCGACTGATGACGGATGTCGCAGCCGAGCTGTCGGCCAGTGCCGAGGCATCCCCCTTCATGCGCTCACTGCACCTGACGCAGCGCGTCGAGCTGCTGCCGCCGGGCTCGCCGGCCGCCGCTCTCGGCGCCGCCATCGTCGGAGCGCAGGGAGACGCCACACACGACACCGAGGAGGCATTGGTTCATGGCTGAGATCGTCATCGTCCGAGACAAGGCGGCGGCGGGCGCGCTGGTCGCCGACCACATCGCGCAGCTGCTCCGCTCGAACCCCGAGACCGTTCTCGGGCTCGCGACCGGGTCCACGCCGCTGCCGGTCTACGAGGCGCTGCGTTCGAGGCTGGACGACGTCGACGTGTCGCGCGTGCGCGGCTTCGCGCTCGACGAGTACGTCGGCATCGATCCCGCCCACCCCGAGAGCTACCGCTCCGTCATCACGCGCGAGGTCGTCGAGCCGCTGGGCCTGAACCCCGCACTCATCCGCACGCCGGACGGCTCGCCCGAGGGCATCGAGCACCACGGTGAGGAGTACGACGAGGCGATCCTCGACGCCGGCGGCATCGACCTGCAGATCCTCGGGATCGGCACCGACGGCCACATCGGCTTCAACGAGCCGGGCTCGTCGTTCGCCTCGATCACGCGCGTGAAGACCCTGACCGAGCAGACCCGTCAGGACAACGCGCGCTTCTTCGACTCGATCGAGGACGTGCCGATGCACTGCATCACGCAGGGCCTCGGCACGATCCTGCGCGCGCGTCACCTCGTGCTGCTCGCGTTCGGCGAGGGCAAGGCGGCGGCCGTCGCCGGTGCGGTCGAGGGGCCGGTGTCGGCATCCCTTCCGGGCTCCGCCATCCAGCTGCACCCGCACGCCACCATCGTGGTCGACGAGGCGGCGGCGTCCCAGCTGACCCGTGCCGACTACTACCGCTACGCGTTCGACAACAAGCCCGACTGGCAGGGCATCTGAGTCCTATGCTGACGGCATGACACAGCCGTCGCAGACGCCGGCGGCGGGGGATGGCGCATCCTCCGCCGCCGTTTCGTACGCCGCCGCCTCCGACCTCCGCGATGCCCGCACGACCTGGATCCTCGGCGGCTCGCTGCTCATCGCGAACGCCGTCCTCGTGCTGGCCGCGAACGGGTACCCGCTGCAGGTCATTCCTGGTCTGAGCTTCGTCTTGAACGGGCTGTGGGCGGCGGCGCTCCTCGTGTTCGCGTTCGGGGTGCGGGGCCGCGGCAGCGTCGTAGCACGTCGGCCGCTCGGGGTGATCGCACTCGTGATCGCCGCGCTCGTGCCGTTCGCGTCCATCGCGCTGTCGGCCATGCTTCCCGTCAGCGGCTGGGACGAGGCTGTGTCCTCCATGGTCTGGTACGCCGTGACCGTGCTGTCGCTGGCGTCGTTGCTCGTGGCGGCCGTCGTGATCGGCCGGGCCGGAGCGGTGCCGTACCGGCTTCGCTGGGTGCCGCTCGTCGCGCTCGCCGTCGGCGCCGGTGCACAGGTCGTCGCGCAGCTGTTCCTGGTCACGGTCCAGGGCACCATGGTGCGCCCCGACATCACGGCGCTGGTGTTCGGCACCGCGATGATCGGCACGCTCGGCGTGCTGCTGCTCGGCATCCTGGCGATCGTGTTCGCCCCGCGTGAGGAGCCGCGGCCGGCAGCGCCCACGCAGGTCTACCCGCCCGCCTCCTGAGGCGCAGGGGGAGCGGATGCCGCGCCTCAGCGCGCGAAGACCTTGCCGGGGTTGAGGATCCCCTGCGGGTCGAACACGCGGGTGATCCGGCGCTGCAGCTCCCACTGGTCGTCGCCGAGCTCGTCGGTGAGCCACCGGCGCTTGAGCACGCCCACACCGTGCTCGCCGGTGAGCGTTCCGCCCAGGCGCAGCGCCGCGCGGAACAGGTCGTCGGCGGCGCGCCAGATGTATTCCGGGGCCTCGACGACGCCGAACTCGTCGGGTTCGCCGTCGAAGATGAAGTTCGGGTGCAGGTTGCCGTCGCCGGCATGCGCGACCGTGGGGATGACGATGCCGTGGTCGCGCTCGACGCGGGCGATCTCGTCGAACATCGCGGGCAGGGCGCTGCGGGGGACCGACACGTCCTCGATGAGGGCGGTGCCGAGCGTCTCCATCGCGGGGTGCATGGAGCGGCGGATCGCGAGCAGCCGCTCGCCCTCCTCGCGATCGTGCGAGACGGCCACGGTGCCGCCCGACGCGCGCAGCACCGCCGCGATCGCATCGGCCTCGGTGACCGCTGCAGGGCCGTCGGTCTGGATGGTCAGCTGCGCCGCGCCCGGTGTGGGGGCGTCGAGCGACAGCAGGCTGTGGACGGCCGCGAGGGAGGCGGCATCCATCAGCTCCATGATCGCGGGCTGCACTCCCGAGGCCGTCACCGCCGCGGAGGCCGACGCCGCGGTGCGCACGTCCGGGAAGGTCGCCGCGATCGTGCACACCTCGCCGGGCACCAGGCGCCGCAGCTTGAGCGTGGCGCCGACGACGACGCCCAGGGTGCCCTCCGAGCCGATGACGAGCGACGTCAGGTCGAGACCGGTCACGCCCTTGACGGTGCGATGCCCGAGGTGCAGGAGCCGGCCGTCGGCGAGGACGAGATCGACGCCGAGCACCGCGTCGCGCACGACGCCGTACTTTGCGCACAGCAGGCCGCCCGCGCCGGTGGCGATGTTGCCCCCGACGGTCGAGATCGCCCGGCTGGCGGGATCCGGCGCCCACCACAGGCCGTACTCGGCGAGCTGGGCGTTCAGGTCGGCGTTGAGGATGCCGGGTTCGACCACCGCGAGCAGGTCGTCCGGACGCACCTCGAGGACGCGGTCCATGCCGCGCACCGAGAGCGCGATCTCGCCGTGGCCCGCGTTCGCGCCGCCTGCGAGGCCGGTGCCGGCGCCGCGCGTGACGACCGGCGTGCCGGTGCGGCTGGCGATGCGCAGGGTCTCCTGGACGTCCTCGACGCGCTTCGCGTGCACGACGGCGAGAGGCTGGCCGGATGCCGCGTGCCCCGACTTGTCGGCGCGGGCGGCGGCGAGCGCGGCCGGCGTGGTGTCGACGCGGTCGCCGAGCGCTGCGCGCAGCAGGGCGAGCGCGTCCGCTCCGGACGTCACGACAGGCGCCGGCGGCCGGCGATCACGCCCGCGGTGACCGCGACGACGCCGAAGGCGAGCCCGATCCAGGCGTTGCCCATCATCCACCACGCGACCGTGGCGGACGCGTAGACGAGCAGCTCGACGATGGCGCGGATGAACGGGTGCACGGCGAAGACGGCGCGCGGCGACACGAATAGGGCCCAGACGACGATCGCCGCGGCGGGGGCGCCGATGCCGGCCACGATGTTCCACGGGAACGGCCACATCGTGAAGCCCCACAGCGCGAGCGTGCCGAACGCGAAGATCTCGCACAGGAACGCGATGATGTCGACGGCCGAGAGCGGCGCGCGCATCCCGGGGGCCATGTCGCCCTGCGGCGCGTCCTTGCTGGAGGGCGCGGGCGGGACGTTGGGCATGTCGGACATGGCTTCCAGTCTACGTGGGGGGAATGCCGTGGCCTCGGCCACGGCCCCGGCAGCCGCCGTCGCGTGCGGAACCCCCTGGGGGCGTCGGGGGTCAGAGCTGCGCGGGGCTCACCGGGGTCGCGCCGTCCGTCGGCGAGTCTGCGGCGTCGGCGGACGCTCTCGTCTTCGTCGCGGCCGGCGCTTCGCGGCCGAGCCCCTGCGGCGGGTCGACGGATCCCTTGTCGTTCCCGTTCCCGTTTCCGTTTCCGTTTCCGTTCCCGTTCCCGTTCCCGTTCCCGGTGGTGCCGCCATTGCCGGCACCGGTGCCGTTGGTGGGGGTGCCGTTGCCGGTGGCGCCTCCGTTGCCGGTCACCCCGCCGTTGCCGTTGCCTCTCCCGTTCGTCGGAGTGCCGTTGCCGTTGCCCGTCGTGGTGTCCGGTGCGCCGGCGTCGCTCGCCGAACCGGTGTCGGCGGTTCCGCTCGACGATCCACCGGCGTTGCGCGTCGCTCCAGTCGCATTGCCGTTCCCGCCCTTCGCCGCGCCCGTACCGCCGGTCGCGGCGGTGGGCGATGTCGGTGTGACACCGGCTGCGCCGGGTGCCGCGGCATCTTCGCCGGTCGTGCCCACGACGGGAACGTCCGCCGGTCCGGGCCCGGCGGGCGGAAGACCCAGCGCAGGATCGTCGGCATCCGATCCGGGAACGAGCGCCGGCGCGACCGGGGCGACATCCGTCACGACCTGCTGCGTCGGTGCCGGTGCCGGTGCCGGTGCCGGTTCCGGTGCGAGCGTGGGGAGCGAAACGGTCGCGGCGACCACGCCGCCGACGATCAGTCCGGCCGCCGCGAGACCGGACGCGGCGCCGAGTCCGGCCACCGCCGACCCGCCGGCCACCCCGGACGATGCGACAGCAGTGGCGGCGACGGTGCCGACGGTCGTCGCTCCCGCCGTCGTGCTCGCTGCCGCGGCGCCGGCGCCGATCCCCGTTCCGGCCGTGGTGCTCGCCGCCGCCCCGGTACCGGCGACGCTGCTCGCCGCTGCGCCGCCACCCGCTGTCGCGCCTGCCATGCCGCCGCCGGGGACGACGCTCACGGCGCCCGGAGTCACGCTCGAGGGCATCGCGGCGAGGGCTGCCAACGGGGCACCGCCACCCTGGAGCGTGGCGAGGTAGCTCGCTGATCCGACCGCACCCAGCGCGAGCGGGAGCAGCACGAGTGCGAGCCGGCTCGAGACCTCCCGCGCCTCGCTCGCGACGATCGCGCAGCCCACGCACTCCGCAAGGTGACGGTCGATCTTGGCATCGTCACGGCGACCGAGGTTGTGGCGTGAGTACGCACCGAGCCGCTCGATCGTCCATTGGCACTCGGAGCCGTCCGCCACGGCGCGCAGATGCGCCTGGATCCACGCCTCGCGCAGGCCCTCCCGGGCACGGAAGGTCAGCTGCGCGACGGCGGTGGCCTTCATGCCGAGCAGCGGGGCGATCTCGGAGGGCTTCATCTGCTCGATCTCGGAGTACCACAGCACTTCCTGCCACCGCGTCGGCAGACTGCGGAAGGCCCGGTGGGTGAGGCCGCGATCCAGCGCCGCCTCGCTGGCGTGCGCGTCGGACTCCGGGTCCTCGACGCCGTCGAGTTCCTCGTATGCGGTCTCGCGCCGGGCGCGTCCCCAAGCAGCCGCAGTGTTGCGGATGCTCGTGAACAGATACGCGCGGAACGATCCGGTCGGCCCGCCGCCTCCGACGATCGCCTGGTAGATCCGGGTGAACGCCTCTTGCACCAGGTCGTCCGGGTCCAGACTCGAGGTCAGGTTCCGGGCAACGGTGACTCCGGCGCGGTAGTGGCGCCGCCACAGCTCGCCGAAGGCACTGCGGTCGCCCGCTCGCGTCCGCACCACGAGGTCGGCGTCGGCCAGAGCCGACGGATCGGGCGCGCGCACCTCGTCGTCGTCCATGTACGCACCCCCAGCCCCAGGCATCCGCTGTGCGGCGTGAATCCGACGCGACGCCCCAGCGCGTCGCGATGGTGTCCATTGTCGTCGCGCGGAGGCGGTTTCGCCAGCGGCCCCGCACGGGTCCCCCTCTTCAGCCCTCGGTACAGGAGATTGCCCGCCGAACTCGCGTAATAGTTTCGCCGCCCGCTCGTCTCTCTAGTCAGAGTGGCAGGTCGCGAGCGCGTGGGGCCGACTGCGACCGCCCCCGCGGATCACCGCGGAATAGGCGGGGCTCGGAAGGATCTCGGGGGAGGGACTTCCGGCCCCGCCTTCATCTGTCCTGAGGCGGCGACGTCGAGTGGCGCCCGGCGTCAGATCGGCGCGCCGGCCACCCAGACGCGGCTGACGGCGAGACCGCCGTCGAGCAGCACCGCGTCGGCGGACGAGCCGACGTCGAGCCGGCCCAGATCGGCGCGCCCGATCGCGCGGGCGGGCGTCTCGGTCGCGGCGCGCACGGCATCGGCCAGAGGTACGCCCACGCCCGCCAGATTGCGGACCGCGGCGTCCTGGGTGAGCGTCGACCCGGCGATCGAATCCCCTTCGACCAGGCGTGCGACGCCGTTCACCACCTGCACTGCGAGTCCGCCCAGTTCGTAGCGTCCGTCCTGCGAGCCGGCGGCGGCCATGGCGTCGGTGATGAGCGCGATGCGGTCGCCCTGCGCCGCGAACAGCGTCGCGATCAGCTCCAGGTCGACGTGCACGCCGTCGGCGATGATCTCGAGCGTGACGCGCTCGTCGCGCAGTGCGGCGATGACCGGTCCAGGGGCGCGGTGGAGGATGCCGGGCATGGCGTTGAACGCGTGGGTGAGCAGCGTCGCGCCGGCGTCGAACGCGCGACGCGCGGTGTCGGCATCCGCGTTCGTGTGCCCGACCGCCACGGCCACGCCCGCCTCGACGAAGCGGCGGATGGCGTCGAACGCGCCCGGCCGCTCGGGTGCGAGGGTGACCTGCCGGATCGTGCCGCGGCCGGCCTCGAGCAGGCGGTCCACGGATGCCGCGTCCGGCGCCCGCAGCAGCGACTCGGTGTGCGCGCCCTTGTGACCGGGGTCCAGGAACGGGCCCTCGAGGTGCGAGCCGAGGATCGTCGGGTCCGATTCGGTCAGGTCTGCGACCATCGCCACGCGTGCGGCGAGGTCGTCGATGGGTGCGGTGATGAGCGAGAGCACGGCGCGGGTCGTGCCGTGGGCGCGATGGACGGCGCGGCCGGCGCGGATCGCCTCGAGACCGTCGTCGAAGCTCGCGCCGCCCCCGCCGTGGCCGTGGATGTCGACGAACCCGGGGACGAGGCATCCGCCCCCGCCGTCGATCCGCTCGTCGGCCGCGGGGAGCTTTCCGCCCACGCCGGCCGCGGTCACGCGACCGCCGTCGAACAGCGCCCACGCGTCCGCGCGGTCGGAGTCGACCCCTGCGGAGCCGAACAGGCGGACGGCGTGGACGAGTGTGCTCATGCGGTGCTCCGTGCTTACTCGGTGGCCCAGGGGATCTCTTCGGACGGGTGGAAGCCGATGCCCATGCTGGTCCACAGCGGGCCGAGGGTGCCGACGCGCTCGCGGAACGACGCCCACGTGCGCAGCTCGCTCTGCCCGGTGGCGGGCGACCAGGCGGCCTCGGCCGCGGCGGCGATGCGCGGGAAGACCATCGTGTCGATGTCGGCGGCGGTGCGGATCGTCTCGGTCCACAGCGGCGCCTCGACGCCGAGGATGCCGGTGTCGTCGACGCCCGGCACAACGTCGGCGGGCTCCCACGAGTAGGCGCGTTCGACGCTGGTCGGGCCGTTCGCCCACGTGAGGCCGAGCTCGGGTCCGGTGGGGTACTTCATGTCGAGGTAGATGGCGTCGGCGGGGGAGAGGATCAGCTGTGCGCCGTTGTCGACGAACGTGCGCGCCTTCTCGGCCGTGCCCTCCTGCGGCGTCATGAAGCCCCAGTACTGGCCGACGGTGGTGTCGGCGATGGTGGTCGCCGCGCCCGCCTCGTGCCAGGCCACCGGCGTCTTGCCGAGGTCGGCGATGATGGCGCTGGCGCGGGTGACGAAGGTCGCGAAGTCCTCGTCGCTGGTGGCCAGCGACTCGTCGCCGCCGAAGTGCAGGTACGGCCCCGGGGTCATCGCCGCGAGCTCGCCGAACACGTCGGCGACGAAGTCGTACGTCGCCTCGTCGTCGATCTTCAGCGACGAGAAGCCGACGGCCATGCCGTCGAAGGGCTCACCGGCGACAGGCTCTTCGCCGCCGTACTCGGTGAGGACCGCGCGCATGTGCTCGCTGATGACCGGCGCCTCGGTGATCTCGGGGTAGGCGAGGCCGACCGCGTGGGTGTGGCCGGGCATGTCGATCTCGGGCACCACGATCATGTGACGGGATGCCGCGTACTCGACGATCTCGCGGTAGTCGTCCTTCGTGTAGAACCCGCCAGGGTCGCCGCCGACCGAGATGGAGCCGGCGACCTCGGTGAGCTCGGGGCGCGAGTCGAGCTGGATGCGCCAGCCCTGGTCGTCGGTGAGGTGCAGGTGCAGCGCGTTCATCTTGAGCGACGCGGCGTGGTCGATGTACGCCTTCACCGTGTCGACGCCGTGGAAGTGGCGGGCGACGTCGAGCATGACGCCGCGATACGCGAAGCGCGGGGCATCCTCGATGGTGACGGCGGGCACGCTCCACGCGTCGCCGTCGCGGGCGATCAGCTGGCCGAGCGTCTGGACGCCGTAGAACAGGCCCGCAGCGTCGGCTCCGGTGACGACGACGGATGCCTCGTCCACCGCGATCCGGTACGACTCAGGCGCCCCGCCGGCCTCGACGCGCAGGTCGATGTCGGCGCCGTCCGAGGCCGCGGCCGGCGTGAGGCCGGTGCGAGCCGTGAGGATCGCGGTGAGGGCGGCGGCGGCATCCGCGTCTCCGGCGATCGTCGTGGCGGACGTGAGCCGGAACGGCGCACCGGAGCCCGCCTCGATCGAGGCGGGCGCGGGGACGACGGCGGGAAGCGACACGGTGTCTCCATTCTGTGCGACCGGGACGCACCCGGCCAGCAGCGCAACGACGAGGAGCGCTGCTGCAGCAGCCCGTCCGCGTCGACGAATCATCATGTAAAGAGTCCTAACAAAAGGAGTGGCACCAGCCTACCGGTCCCGCCCGCGCCCCCGCATCGTTCGCTCACGCCACGTGCGCATGACACACGGCTTCGGCTGCGAGGGCCGCGTCCGTTATGCTCGGGGTGTCGCGACTGGCGTTGAGGTGGGACACCACCGGGAAGCGACCGACAAACGGCATTCGACCGCACGCCTGGGCCGATGTGGGACCTTCTATCCGAAAGCCGTGAGTCTGGAGATCGTATGACCGATCAGTTCTTCAACGCCCCCCTCGCCGAGGTCGACCCCGAGATCGCGCAGGTGCTCGATCGCGAGCTGGACCGCCAGCGCGGTTACCTCGAAATGATCGCCTCCGAGAACTTCGTTCCCGTCTCGGTGCTGCAGTCGCAGGGCTCGGTGCTGACCAACAAGTACGCCGAGGGCTACCCGGGCCGCCGCTACTACGGCGGCTGCGAAGAGGTGGACGTCGCCGAGGAGCTCGCCATCCAGCGCGCGAAGGCGCTGTTCGGCGCGGAGTTCGCCAACGTCCAGCCGCACTCGGGCGCCACGGCCAACGCCGCAGTGCTGCACGCCATCGCCCGCCCCGGCGACACGCTGCTCGGTCTCTCGCTCGACCAGGGCGGACACCTCACGCACGGCATGAAGATCAACTTCTCGGGCCGGCTCTACAACATCGTCGCCTACGGCGTCGACCCCGAGACGAGCCTCGTCGACATGGACGAGGTGCGTCGCCTGGCCATCGAGCACCAGCCGAAGGTCATCATCGCCGGCTGGTCGGCCTACCCGCGCCAGCTCGACTTCGCGAAGTTCCGCGAGATCGCCGACGAGGTCGGTGCGCTGCTGTGGGTCGACATGGCGCACTTCGCCGGCCTCGTCGCCGCGGGCCTGCACCCGAACCCGGTGCCGCACGCGCACGTCGTGTCCTCGACCGTGCACAAGACCATCGGCGGCCCCCGCTCGGGCTTCATCCTCACCAACGACGCCGACATCGCCAAGAAGATCAACAGCGCGGTGTTCCCGGGGCAGCAGGGCGGCCCGCTCATGCACGTGATCGCGGCGAAGGCGACCGCGTTCAAGCTCGCCGCGACGCCCGAGTTCAAGGAGCGCCAGGAGCGGGTGCTGCGCGGCGCGCACATCATCGCCGAGCGCCTCTCGCAGCAGGACGTGAAGGATGCCGGCATCGCGGTCCGCTCCGGCGGCACCGACGTGCACCTCGTGCTGGTCGACCTGCGCGACGCCGAGATCGACGGCAAGCAGGCAGAGGACCTCCTGCACGAGATCCACATCACGGTCAACCGCAACGCCGTCCCGAACGACCCGCGCCCGCCGATGGTCACCTCGGGTCTGCGCATCGGCACGCCGGCGCTCGCGACCCGCGGCTTCGGCGACGCCGAGTTCACCGAGGTCGCCGACGTCATCGCGCTGGCCCTGCAGCCGGGTGCCGACGTCGAGGCACTGCGCCTGCGCGTGGCGGCGCTCACGGCGGCCTTCCCGCTGTACCCCGACTTCCGCCACTGAGCGCACGCGCCGCCTCCAGGGGCGGCGCTGCCGACACCACTTCCGACGAGGATGCCGCGGCTCGACGCCGGGCCGCGGCATCCGCTCGAACCCGCTGCCGTCGGCGACGGGAGCACACGGGATCGGGCGAAGCCAACGAAGGAGCGGACATGACCGCACAGAGACTGGACGGCCGCGCAGCCGCGGCCCAGATCAAGGACGAGCTGCGCGAGCGCGTCGCCGCACTGCGGGCGCGGGGGATCGTGCCCGGCATCGCGACGGTGCTCGTGGGCGCCGACCCGGCGTCGCAGCTGTACGTCGGCATGAAGCACCGCGAGTCCGAGGCGATCGGCATGAACTCGATCCAGGTCGAGCTGCCCGCCGAGGCCACGCAGGAGGAGGTCGAGGCGGTCATCGATGGCCTCAACGCCGATCCGGCATGCCACGGCTACATCGTGCAGCTTCCGCTGCCGAAGCACCTCGACACCGACGCGGTCCTCGAGTGCATCGACCCCGCGAAGGACGCCGACGGCCTGCACCCGACCAACCTGGGCCGGCTCGTGCTGAACGTCAACGGCCCGATCACGACGCCGCTGCCGTGCACGCCGCGCGGGGTCATCGAGCTGCTGCTGCGCAACGACTACGACCTCAAGGGCAAGGATGTCGTGGTCGTCGGCCGCGGCGTCACGATCGGCCGCTCGATCGGGCTGCTGCTCACGCGCCGCGAGATCAACGCCACCGTGACCCTCACCCACACCGGAACGGCCGACCTCGCGCACCACCTGCGCCAGGCCGACGTGATCGTGGCGGCGGCGGGCGTCAAGCACATCGTGCGCGCCGAGGACGTCAAACCCGGCGCAGCTGTGCTCGACGTCGGCGTCACGCGCGAGGACGACCCCGAGACGGGCAAGAGCAAGGTGTTCGGCGACGTGCACCCGGACGTCGCCGAGGTCGCGGGCTTCGTGTCGCCCAACCCCGGCGGTGTCGGCCCGATGACGGTCGCGCTCCTCATGACGAACGTCGTCGAGGCTGCCGAGCGCGCCGCGGGCTGAGGCATCCGCTCTCCGCCCGCCGCGGATCGGGCGGGCGGCTACCCGGCGGCCAGCAGCGCGTTTGCGGCACGGACGCCCGAGTCGCGCGAGCTGTGGATCGTGCTGGTCGTCATGCCGGCCCAGTAGAGCACGCCGGCGACCGGGTCGGTGAGGCCGGTGCGGCGTGACAACGGGCCGGGATAGGCGCCGCGCGCGAACTCGTCCTTCGACCAGTCGTAGGTCGACGTGTGCACCGGCGTCAGGGCGGGATCGCCCGCGGAGACGCGCACGCTCTCGAGGGCGGCTGCCATGCGCTCGGTCTCGGGGAGGTCGAGCAGCGCCTGCGCGCGGCCTCCCGTCATCCACGACACGACCACCTCGCCGCTGTAGCCGGGCGTGCCGATGGACGCGTTCCACAGGCTCGGCGGGTTCTGCGACATCGTCGCGAGCACGTCCCACGACGGCGCGGCCGGGTGGCTGCTCGGGAGCACCGGGTGCGCGAACTCGAGCAGCCCCTTGAAGACGGACAGGTAGCTGATCTGCTGGATCGCGTCGCGCCGATCCGCAGGCAGCGGCGGGTCGAACGTGATGTCGCCGTGCTTCAGCACCCCGCCGGGCAGGGCGACGACCACGCGCTTGGCCTTGAACGACCCGCGTCCGGTATGCACGTCCACCCGGTTCTTGCCGTATTCGATCGTGTGCACGACGTGCCCGAGCCGCACCGGGATGTCGCGGACGAGCGGCACGAGCACCTGCTTGTAGCCGCCGATGACGCGGTAGTCGCCGTACTCCTCGGGCGGCATGGGGCCTGACAGGCCCTGCAGCTCGAGGGCGTCGGCGACGGCGCCGACGACGAAGCGGGCGGGGAGCACGTCGAACTGCTCGGTGTCGACCTCGATGGCCGCGATCGCGAGAGGGTAGTTCTCCCGGGGGATGCCGGCGCGGTTCAGCCACTGCAGCGCGGTCTCGCCGGGCTGCGCCGCCGGAAGGCCGTTCGGGAATTCCGGCGCGCCGAGCGGGAAGTGGAAGGTCTCGAAGTCGAAGGCCGAGATCCACGGCGTCTGCGGGGTGAGTCGGCCGGTGATGCTCGTCTGCCGGTGGGTCGAGAGCCCCTGTTCGTCGATGAGGCCCCACGTCGACACGTCGGAGCCGTGGACGAGTTCGGCACCGCGTTCGACCGGGATCGACATCGACGTGGTGTCGGTCCACATCCTCCCTCCGATGCGGTCGCGTGCCTCCAGCACGAGGACGCGCCGCCCCGCGTCGGCGAGCACCCGTGCCGCACCGAGTCCGGAGGCGCCGGCGCCGATGACGATGGCGTCCCACATCCGGTTGTCGGCGCCCACGGCCGCGAAGGCGGAGCCGGTGCCGGTGAGCAAGAGGCCGGCCGCTCCGGCCGCACCGAGTCCCAGCAGGGATCGGCGGCTGATCGGCGTGGCGAGGACGGACTGGCGGTCGGACTGCGGATGCATCGTTGCTCCTGACGTCGTCGTCGGTTTCCCCACAACCTAGAGATACGTCAACAGCTCTGTCAACAGTGTTGACTCACGACAGGTGCCGCGAGGTCAGGCCGCGACGAGCGCTTCGCGTGCGCGGGGCGTCACGGACTCGGCATCCGTCGCCCCGAACGAGGCCATGCCGCGCACCCAGCGCTCGCGGGCGGCATCCGCGCGGTGGCGAACCTCCGACAGCCGCGTGACCCCGCGCACCTTGATGCCGCAGTACTCGAGCGTCGCGTTGCGCACAGTGCGGATCGGCGCATCGCGATAGACCCAGGCGTTCCACGCCGACGGCGAGTCCATCGTCATCACGATGCGGGCGGTGCGGCCGCTGAGCAGCTTGTCCCAGAGGCGCCCGGTCGGGCGGTAGCGGTACGCGAAGCCGCGCACGAAGACCCGGTCGATCCACGACTTGAGTGCAGCGGGGACCGATCCCCACCACTGCGGGAAGAAGAACACGAGGTGATCGGCCCAGTCCACGTCGGCGATGTATCCGGCGACGTCCGGTGACAGCGGCACGTCGGCGTCGGTGCGGGGCAGTCGCACCTCGTCGCGCAGGGACGGATGCCCCGGCACCGCGTCGCGGGCGAGGTCGACGACGCGCACGTCGGCGCCGGCGGTCCGTGCCGCATCGACGTACGACTGCGCGAGCGCGTGGTTGAGGCTGCCGGCGAGCGGCGTGCCGATGACGACGAGGATGCGGGGGGCGTTCATGCGGGGATCTCCTCGGGGCGGACGGCGCCGGCGGGTGCCGGCTGCTGCTGGATGAAGGCGGTCAGGGCGGCGAGCTGCGCGTTCAGGCGAGGCGCGTCGATGGGGTCGCCGGCGAGGGCCGGGTGGGTGAGCATCGCGGCGAACTCGCGTTCGAGCACCTCGCCCGCGTCGCGCACGAGCGCGGCGCCCTTCGGGGTGAGGGACAGCAGGATGCTGCGCCCCCCGCCGGGCTGGGACTGCGCGGTGATCCACCCGTCGTCGACGAGGGCGGGCACGCGCTTGCTCACCGCCGCCTTGGTGACGCCGAGGCAGCGGGCGAGCGTCGTCATGTCGGCTGGCTCGACGTCGGAGAGGATCGCGAGGAACTGGAAGTGGTTGAACGTCACGCCCCACCCGGCGCGCAGGGCCGTGTCGGCGTAGGCGTCGAGCTCGGCGATGAGCTCGTGGAGGGTGAAGGTCAAGCGATCGGACACACTGCGAGTAAACCAGTTGACTCATCGTAAGTCAACAGGTTGACATCTGCGGTCGGGCGAATCGGGCGGGGCAGGAGTCGAAGGAGTGCGTGGTCGCCGTCCGCGGGAGCAGAATGTCCTCGACGGCCGGATGGCCGAGCATCGACGAGAGGTGGACGCCGTGGCCGCGATCGACGGACAGTGGGCGGTCGAGGTCGCGACCCTCGCGGGTTCCCATCACTTCGACCTGACGCTGGCGACCGTCGGGACCACGCTCAGTGGCACGGCGATCGGGCCCACCGGCCCGATCGCGATCCGCAACGGCACCGCGGTGGGAGACACTGCCGAGTTCCGGCTCGATCTCGTCGCACCGATCCCGATGTCGCTCGTCGTCCAGCTGTACGTCGTCGGCAACAGCCTGACCGGCACGGCGCAGGCGGGGCCCTATCCGCCGTCGACCGTGGTGGGCACCCGCACCGGCTGATGCGCGTCGCCCGCGCGCGGCCGACGGCCAGGGCGCCGGGCCGTGGGATCAGCGGTTGAGCAGGTCGACGTCGGCGACGCTGTCGAGGCGCGTCATCAGGAGGTCGCCTGCGGCGGCCATGCCCGACAGCGCGGTGACGGTGATCACCGCCGCGATGACCAGCATCGCCAGGATCGCCGGCCAGGCGTACCGGCGGGTGATCGTGAGGACGACCGCGGTCACCCCGCTGAGGATCGCGATCGTCTGACCCGCCACCGATGCGGCTGCCATCCGCCACGCGCTTTCGGCGGTGAGCGGGCCGTAGCTGTTCGCCACGGCGGACAGCCCGATCGGGATCACGACGACTCCCAGCGCCAGGACGAAGCCGCGGCTGATCCGGGGGCGGGGTCTCGTGCGTGCCGTCGGCTCCTGCGCCGTGGGTGCGGTCATGCTGCGACCTTAGCGATTCGCCGCCCGATCGGGCCAGCGATGCTCGACGGTCCTACGCCTCCGCCTCTGCGGTGACCTCGCGGGCGGTGTCGGCCGGAGGACGCTGCGCTCTGCTCAGCAGGACGAACGGGACCGCGACCGCCGAGATCACGCCGCTCCAGATCATCGAGGCGCCGTAGCCTCCGACATCCGCCACCCGCCCCAGCACCGGCTGGAAGACCACTCCGCCACCGGAGCCCATCAACGAGTCGAAGGAGAGCACCGTGGCACGCTGCTTCGACGGGATCATGTCGTTGAGGTAGGCGCGGTGGACCGGGTCGTCGATCGAGGAGGCGATGCCCCACAGCGCCACCAGGGCGATGGCGAGCCAGAAGTCGCGCACCAGCCCGAGCCCGAGCAGCACCAGCGCGCTGGAGACGGTCGCCAGCAGGATCGCCGACGTGCGACGGCGGAAGAGGCGGCGCACCCACGGGGCGAGGGTGCCGCCGAGGATCGCGGCGCCCGACAGCAGCGCCGCCGCGAGACCGGCGATCGAGTAGGCCCCCTCGTCGCCCCACAACTCCAGCAGGTACGGCTGCAGGGCGTAGAACACGTAGATGCCGACACCCGCCGTGAACGGGCTGGTGAGCATGAGCCAGCGCACCGGAGGATCGCCCAGTCCGTATCGCAGCGACGCCCGCAGGACCGTTCGCGTCGCGCGAAGCGGCGTCTCGCTCTTGTCGGGTGTGAACCCCAGATCGCGCATGAGCAGCGCGGCGACGATGAGCATGAGGAGCAGGATGGCGCCCCGGATCAGGAACGGCACACCGAGGTTCGTCGCCTGGGCGACGATGCCGCCGAGCACCGACCCGGAGAGCATCGCGATGCCGCCGACGATCTGCGCCCGGCCGAACACGGTCTCGAGACTGCCCTCGTACCCCGTCGCCTTCAGCGCATCGACGAGCCAGGCATCCACCGCTCCCGAGAAGAACGTGAAGCCCAGCCCGAGGAGGACCGACACCACGGCCCACGCCCAGAACGGGGAGTGCCACACCCACAGCAGCCAGTACATGACGGTCGTCACCGCCAGCGTGACCGTGCCGAGCAGGTACGACGCGCGGCGCCCGACGGTGTCTGCCACGACGCCCGTCGGGATCTCGAAGATCAGCATCCCCGCCGTGAAGAACGCGTTCGCCGAGAAGGCCTCGAGGTTCGACAGGCCGGCGTCCAACAGGAACAGCGTGTTGACGCCCCAGATGAACGAGGCGGCGAGGGTGTTGCCCAGCAGCAGCGTGTAGTAGATCCCCTGCACCCGGCGCGGAGTGGGCAGAGCGGGTGCGGCATTCGTCCTGGAGATGGCGGCACCGCCTCAGTCACGGGATCATGACGACACCGCGACAGTATTCCCGTTGTGCCGAGCCGTCCAGGGGGTGTCCGCGGTCCTGCGGCGCACGTCACAGGTTCTGCAGGAACTCGCGCAGGAACCGCTTCGTCTTCGGCGGGAAGCCGGGGCTCTTGTCGACCGTGCCGTCGTGGCCGCCCCATTTGCCCGGGAACGACCGCAGCACGAGGATGTCGTCGTGCGCGCCGTCGTAGACGTGCGCGTCGGCGCTCATCGCCAGCGTGAACGTGTGGGTCGCGACCGCGGCCGGGTCGCTGTCGGGGTCGCTCCCCGGACCGCCGTGAACGCCGTCGGCGGAGGTGAAGTCCTCGGTGTCGATGAAGTGCTCGAGGATCGCGAGGATGATCGAGATCGGCAGCACGAGCGGCGCGAGCACCCACAGGTCGTTCTCGTCGACGAATCCCCAATAGTCGCCGTAGTCGACCAGGTCGTGCGTGCCCGGGTCGAGGTACGTGGCATGACTGCCCCCGGCGATGTAGACGTCGAGTTCTACGCCGTCGCGGGCGAGGGGGCCCGGGCTTGCCGGAGCCGGGATGCGGCGGAAGAGGTCGGCATCCTGGAACTCCTCGTGCACGGATGTGATGATCGCGCGCGGACGGACGGTGCGGATGTCGCCACCCGCCGCCGCGTTCACATCGCGGCGGTGGAACACCAGGCAGCATCCCTCGTCGTCGCCCTCGTGCTCGTTGTCGAAGATCGCCGTCTGCCACCGCTCGAAGTCGTTGTAGGCGTAGAAGAACGAGTACTCGAGGAACGCATGGTCGGTCACCGCGCGCCAGGTCTGCTCGTGGCGTGTCCACCCGGGTGGCGGGTCGGGCAGGGCACCGCCCGATGCTTCGGCCTCGATCATCTCGAGCAGCAGGTCGCGTCGCGTCTTGTCGATCTCGCGCGGCGTGGGCGGCGGGGTCGTCGGGTCGGTCTGCGGGTCGTGCGAGAGGATCCAGCCGGCGATGTCGAATGCGCGGCGCATCGCGTCGGGCGGGTAGCGGCGTCCCTCCGCCTCGGCGCGCTCGATGAGCAGCTCATAGCGGAGCACGTCGACGAGGTTGACGTACTGCGCGAGCACCGTCATGCGCGGGCGACGGTCGTCGGGCCCTCCGCCGGGGTCGCGCTCGTCGGCACGCGGGATCCACGGGTTGCCGGGCACGGCGGTGTTGCCGCCGGACAGCAGCCGCGTCGAGCCGAAGTGCTCGTTCGCGAACGTGAACGACGCCCCGTTCGTGACGTACGTCTCATCGTCGACCTCGGGCGCGTCCATCGCGTCGCGGGTCGTCGCGCCGTCGGCGAGCGGCCGCGACACCTTGCGCTGGGACTGGAACGCGAAGCCGTCCCTTCGTGCCAGCACGGTCGGGTCGTGGAGCACGGACTGAGCGAGGCCCGGAGCGCCGGGCACACGCTCGGAGAGCGCCACGCGCCACTGCTCGCGAGCCTGCGGCGTGAGGTCGTCGAGGTGGTCCTGCACCATCTCGAACACGTCGGACAGCGCGATGGGGTGGAAGCGCTCATCCTCGTGGAAGTGCAGGTTCGGCAGCCAGTACGCCGCGAGCCGGCGCACCTGCTCCGCGCGCAGCGGGGCGGTCAGTCCGAAGCCGTTCTCCTCGGCGAAGTCGTGCAGACCGGTCAGGTCGGCCATGTCAGTTCCCTTCTGCGACGGCGCGCACCCGATCGGATGCTGCGGTGAGCAGGTCGATGAGCGGTGCGAGTTCTGCGCGCTGGGCGTCCAGCGCCTGCGTCATGACCGGACGGCACTCCTCAGGTACGACGGGCAGGTCGCGAAGTTCGGCCGCGAGCGAGGAGAACTCGGCCGCAAGCGTGTCGTGGAGGATCCGCAGGAAGGCTTCGAAGGGCACGAGGAACGCCTCGGGGGCGGAGTAGTCGGCTGTGCGCATCATGTCGAACAGCGCCGCCCCGGCGGCGACGGCGAGTTCGTGGGCCTCGGTCGCCGCGGGCTCGAAGGGGCCGGCGGCCGGTCCCCCCGGCGCCGTCCACGGCCGGGTGAGTGCTGCGTGCGCCTGCGACATGAACGCCCGCAGGCGGTCGACGGTGCGCAGCACGTTGCCCTGTGCGATGAGACGGCACTTCTGCAGCAGGTCGTCGTCGGAGTCGGCGGGAGCGGGGAGACGGCGCGTGAACGCCGCGAGGGTGTCGGGTCGGGCCAGGGCGCGCACGAAGACGCGCGTGACCGTGAAGCGCCGGGCCAGCCGGTGGAACTCCTCAGGCTCGGGCACCGGCAGGCCGAAGGCGACGCGATCCAGCTGCAGCACCGCACCCGGCGCGACGGCGTTGTGGTAGCCGACGTGGCGGCCGTCGGCCCACACCCGCGCCTGGCCGCTCGTGTGCCAGTCCATGCGGAGGTCGGTGAACCCGTCGAGGGTGGGCAGGGCCGCGGGGAAGTCGATGCCGGCCGCTCCGGCGCGCACGGTGGCGTCGGTCGGCCGCGACGACGAGAACCGCGGCCGGCGGATCAGGAGGTCGAGGTCGACGCCGGCGGAGAATCGGAACAGCGCGCTCGAGATGAAGCCCGAGGTCGATCCCTTGACGCGCAGGCGCATGCTCACGCCGATGATCTCGCGCAGCGGCTGCGCGGGGGCGAACTCGAACATCTGCCCCGCCAGGAGCGGGAGCGCGAAGCGATCCGCGGCCGGCTCCAGCGCCAGCGCCTGCGTCGTCGGCGAGACCGCGCCGGGGAGGGACTGGAAGCTCCGGATCCGCGGATCCGGGAACTCGTGCAGGAACACCGAACGCCACATCGCGACCCCTTCCCTCACGACGGTCTGGCTGCCGCCGAGGAGTGTCACTCAGACAGAGGCGCGTCGGCGCCGACGGATACATCCGTCAGAGTGCGCCGCGCCGCTGCCGTGCCTCCGTTGCGGCCAGCGCCGCCCGCGCTCCGTCGGTCGGGGCGATCGCGACGAGCCCGCGGTAGAGCTTCACGAGCGCCGCGGTGTCGAGTTCGCCGGTGCGGGCGCGGTCGCAGTGCACGGCCTGGATCGCCGCTTCGAGCTGGAAGCGTCCGAGCGGCCGTCCCAGCGCCGACGCCCGCCGCAGCATCGCGGCCGCCTCGGCGATGAGGGCACGATCCCACAGCTCGGGGTCCTGCTCGTCCAGCGGCGGCCACGGGCTCTCGGCACGCGCCGGCGCCCGAGATTGCGCGTACGTGAGCAGCGCCGCGAGCCCCCAGGCCTCAGGCTCGTCGTCGAGGAGGGTCGCGGTGAGCACCGCCAGCCACCTGGCCTCGTCGGCGAGCGAATCGCGCGGCTCGTCGCCCTGGTCGAGCCACCCGATGGCGTACGCGCCGTAGATCGCCTCGAGCACCGCCGGCAGCCGCGCGGGCATGTCGGCCCGGGTCGGAACGCGGAAGGGGATGCCGGCATCCCGGATCCGCCGTTTCGCGCGCACCAGCCGCTGCGCCATCGTTCCCGGCTCGACGCCGAACGCCCGTGCGACCTCGGCGGCCTCGAACCCCAGCACCGTCTGCAGCATCAGCGGCGTGCGGATCGCGGGATCGATAGCCGGGTGCGCGCACGCGAACAGCAGCTCCAGCCGCTTGTCGGGGATCGCCTCGCGGCGCTCCAGTGCAGCGACGGCGTCGGTCGCCCGGTCGTCGGCGAGGGCGGCGGCCAGGCCGTCGTCCAGGGCCACGCCGGTGCGCCGGGCCGCCGAGCCCAGCGCGTCGCGCAGGCGGTTGCGTGCCACGGTGACCAGCCACCCTTCGGGATGGGTCGGGATGCCGGCATCCGGCCACGTCCGCAGCGCCCGCTCGAAGGCGTCGGCGAGGGCGTCCTCGGCCAGGGCGACATCGCTCGTCGACGCCGCGACGACCGACAGGATGCGGCCGTACGACTCCCGCGCGGCGCGCTCGGCGACCGCGCGGGCGTCGGGGGCCCCGGGCATCAGTTCGCGAACGGGGTCCAGGCGCCGTCGCGGAAGTACGTGGCGCTGGGTCGCACCTCGACGGCGCCCCAGCCGGCCGAGGGCGCCTTGCCCGCCCACGCGATCGCGGCATCGAGGTCGGCGACCTCGACGACGAACGTGCCGCCGAGCTGTTCCTTCGTGTCGGCGAACGGGCCGTCCTGCACGCGCAGGGTGCCCTCCGGCGCGGTGACCGTCGTCGTCACGGATGACGGCTGCAGCACCTCGGCCGACACCAGCACGCCGGCGGCGTCGAGGGCCTTCGCGTATTCGTCGAACTCGCGCATCCCCTCGGCCCAGGCGTCGGGGCCCAAGTCGTCGGGGGTCATCTCGGGGTAGTGGAGGAGGAGTGCGTACCGCATGGTGTCGTCCTTTCTCGTCGGTTGCGACACCTGTATGACGATCGAGGCCGGCCCCGATCGACAGGCGGGCGGATCAGCCGTTGCCGAGTTCGTCCAGCATGCGGCGCTGCTCGTCGGTGAGCCCGTCGTTCAGCTCGCGCCGGCCCGCCGACGCCTCGGGGGTCGGGATGGCGGGGGCCGCGGCATCCGGGCTCTCGCTCTTCGTGCCGGTCGCCCTGTCGTAGAGCGCTCCCGCACCCGATTCGACCTTGTCGTCGACGGCGCCGTAGATCGCCCAGCCGATGAGGAGGATCACCGGCGGGATCACGTAGCCCCAGAACGCGCCGAGGATGCCGCCGCCGATCGAGACGCCCGACAGCAGCACCGTGGCGATCCAGACCAGGAACGCGATCGCGAAGGCGAGGAGGAACTCCACGAGCTTCTCGCCCGCCTTGGTGCGCTGGCCCGCCGACTTCGCCGCCATCGAGCGGAACCACTTCTCCACCAGCGGCTTGACCCAGATCACCAGCGCCGTCATGACGATGCCGGCCCACAGCGCGGCCCAGCCGACGCGGGCAGGCGTCAGCCACCCCACGATGAGCAGTACGACGATGTTGAACACCAGCAGCGACGCGAACCGCACGACCCACTTCTTCATGGCTTCACTGTGCCATGTCCGCCCGGTGGTCGGGAACGCCGACGGTCAGTACGAGGCGCGCTCGCCGCGGTCGCCCGCCGGGATGAACCGCGCGGCGAGCGCCTCCGAGCCGCGGGCAAGGAGCGCGACATCGGCTCCGACGAGCACGAACGACGCGCCGGCCCCGACGTAGGCGTCGGCCGCTGCGGGGTCGAAGGCGTTGACGCCCACCGGCTTGCCGGCGGCGCGCACCGCGTCGAAGGCGCGCAGCGCCGCGGCGACGACGTCCGGGTGCGTCTGCTGGCCGAGAAGACCCATGGATGCCGCCAGGTCCGACGGACCGACGAACACGCCGTCGATGCCGTCGACGGCCGCGATGTCGGCGGCCGCCTCGACGCCGGCCGACGTCTCGATCTGCACGAACAGCGACACGTGGTCGTCGGCGTGCTGCAGGTAGCCGTCGACGCGGTTCCACCGCGCAGACCGGGCGAGCGCGGAGCCCACGCCGCGGGTGCCGCGCGGCGGATAGCGGACGGCGGCGACCGCGGCCTCGGCATCCGCTCTCGACGAGATCATCGGCACCAGGATGCTCTGGGCGCCGAGGTCGAGCACCTGCTTGATCGTCACGACGTCGCCGATGGGCACGCGCACCACCGGCGTCACCGGGTACGCGGCGACGGCCTGCAGCTGCGTGAGGACCGACTCGAGGTCGTTGGGGGAGTGCTCCATGTCGATGAGCACCCAGTCCATGCCGGCGCCGGCGCAGATCTCGGCGACCAGCGCGGATCCGGAGCATACCCAGATGCCCGCGAGCGGACGGCCGGCGCCGGCGAGGGCTTCGCGGAAGGTGGGGCTCAGACGAAGCGGCATTCGATGACTCCCATGGGTCCGTAGTCGCATCTGACGCTATCGCCTCGCTGCACCCACATGGGGCGCGTGAACGAGCCCGCGAGGATGATCTCGCCGGCCTCCAGCCGCGCTCCGTGCTGGTGGAACTTGTTCGCCAGCCACGCCACGCCCGTTGCGGGGTGGCCGAGAACGCCCGCCGCGACCCCGGTCTCCTCGATCTCGCCGTTGCGGCTGAGGACGCCGGGCACCCAGCGCAGGTCGATCTCGTCGGGACGCTTGTGCACGTCGCCGAGCACCATCGCACCGTATGCGGCGTTGTCGCTGATGGTGTCGACGATGGTGCGGCCTTCGAGCTCGATGTGCGAGTTCAGCACCTCGAGCGCGGGAACGGCGTAGTCGATGGCCGCGAGTGCGTCGTCGAGGGTGCAGTCCGGGCCCTCGAGCGGGGTCTTCAGCACGAACGCGAGCTCCACCTCGATGCGCACGTTGGAGAAGTTCTCGACGGGGATCTCGGCGCCGGAACGGTACACGGTGTCGTCGAACATCACGCCGTAGTCGGGCTCGGTGATGCCCGTCGCCTGCTGCATCGCCTTCGAGGTGAGGCCGATCTTGCGGCCCACCAGCGTGCGGCCGGCGGCGATGTTCTGGTCGCGCCACACGCCCTGGATCGCGTACGAGTCCTCCACGGTGGCGTCGGGGTACCGCGCCGTGATCCGCGGGATCACGCCGTGCGTGCGGTCGGCCTCGGCCAGCTCCGCGGCGATCGTCGCGATGTCTTCGGGTGACAGCATCCGGTTCTCCTCGTATCGGGTCGTGATGGGCGCTTCGTCTCGCTTCGCTCGCTCAGCGACCGGGGTGGTGGCTCGCTCAGCGACCGGGGTGGTGGCTCGCTCGGCGACCGGGGTGGCGGATCGCTCAGCGACCGGGGTGGCGGATCGCTCGGCGACCGGGGTGGTGGATCGCTCGGCGATCGGGGTGGTGGATCGCTCGGCGATCGGGGTGGTGGATCGCTCGGCGACCGGGGTGGCGGATCGCTCAGCGACCGGGGATGAGCCGGTCGCTGAGCGAGGGAGCGAAGCGACCGAGACGAAGCGCTTACAGCTGGTTGCCGAGCTTGTACTCGGGCATCGCCTCGTCGCCCTTGCGGGTGTACGAGAAGCCGTCGGCGCCGATCGTCACGGCCATCTCGGACGAGTCGGTGCGGGCCACGACCGGCTGCGGGTTGCCGTCGAGGTCGAGCACCAGCGAGGCCTCGGTGTACCAGGACGGCACGACCGGGTTGCCCCACCAGTCGCGGCGCTGGTTGTCGTGCACGTCCCACGTGACGACCGGGTTGTCGGGGTCGCCGGTGTAGTAGTCCTGCGTGTAGATCTCGACGCGGTGGCCGTCGGGGTCGCGCAGGTACAGGTAGAACGCGTTCGAGACGCCGTGGCGGCCCGGGCCGCGCTCGATGGCGTCGGAGCGGCGCAGCGCCCCGAGCTTGTCGCAGATCGCGAGGATGTTGTGCTTCTCGTGCGTCGCGAACGCGACGTGGTGCATGCGCGGGCCGTCGCCGCCGGTCATCGCGGTGTCGTGCACGGTGGGCTTGCGGCGCATCCACGCGGCGTAGACGGTGCCCTCGTCGTCCTGGATGTCCTCCGTGACGCGGAAGCCGAGGTCCTGCATGAACTTCACGGCGCGCGGCACGTCGGGGGTGACCTGGTTGAAGTGGTCCAGGCGCACCAGCTCGCCCGGCGTGTGCAGGTCGTAGCGCCACGACAGCCGCTCGACGTGCTGCACGTCGTAGAAGAACTCGTAGGGGAATCCGAGCGGGTCGATCACGCGCACCGAGTCGCCGATGCCCTGCGTGAACCCGTCCGCGTTGCGGCGCACCTCGCAGCCGAGCTCGGTGTAGAACGCGACGGCCTTGTCGAGGTCCTCGGGGGTGCGCACGCGGTACGAGAACGCGGCGACCGCCGCGACCGCGCCCTTGCGCAGCACGAGGTTGTGGTGGATGAACTCCTCGGTCGAGCGGAGGTAGATGCTGTTCTCGTCCTCCGCGGTGACGTACAGCCCGAGCACGTCGACGTAGAACTCGCGCGACGCGAGCAGGTCGGTGACGACGAGCTCCATGTAGGCGCAGCGCAGGATGTCGGGAGCCGGGCTCGTCGGCGTCGGCACCGGGTTGTCGGTGTGGATGGGCGCCTCCTGGCTGACGTAGAAGCCGGAGGAGGTGAGGGTCATGTCGTCACGGTTGGTCATGTCGCGTCCTTGCGTGGATTCGGGTTCGGGTAGTGGTGCGGACGCCGCGCCGGAGTGCAGACCTGCAGCGCGGCATCCGGGTCAGTGGGCCGCGGCCCCCGCCTTGCCGAAGGTGGGGTTGTGCGCCGGGCCGAGCGTGATGTGCACGGCCTGCTGGTCGGTGTAGAAGTCGATCGAGCGGTAGCCGCCCTCGTGGCCGAGGCCGGAGGCCTTGACCCCGCCGAAGGGGGTGCGGAGGTCCCGCACGTTGTTCGAGTTCAGCCACACCATGCCGGCCTCGATCGCCTGCGAGAAGTTGTGCGCACGCTTGAGGTCGTTGGTCCACACGTAGGCGGCGAGGCCGTACTTGACGCCGTTGGCGAGCTCGAGGGCCTCCTCGTCGGTGTCGAACGGCGTGATCGCGACCACCGGGCCGAAGATCTCCTCCTGGAAGATGCGGGCGTCGGGGGCGACGTCGGCGAACACCGTGGGGCGCACGAAGTTGCCGGTGTCGAAGCCCTCGGGGCGGCCGCCGCCGGCGACCAGGCGCGCCTCGGTCTTGCCGAGCTCGACGTAGCTCATGACCTTGTCGTAGTGCTCGGGGTGCACCAGCGCCCCGACCTCGGTGGCCGGGTCGTGCGGGTAGCCGACGATGACGCGGTCGGCCTGCGCCGCATAGCGCTCCACGAACTCGTCGTAGATCGGGCGCTCGACGAGGATGCGCGAACCCGCGGTGCAGCGCTCGCCGTTGAGGGAGAACACGCCGAAGATGCAGGCGTCGATCGCGGTCTCGAGGTCTGCGTCGGCGAAGACGACGGCGGGCGACTTGCCGCCGAGCTCCATCGACAGGCCCTTGAGGAACGGCGCGGCGTTGCCGAAGATCAGCTGACCGGTCGAGCTCTCGCCGGTGAACGAGATGAGCGGAACGTCGGGGTGCTTCACGAGCGCGTCGCCGGCGTCCTCGCCCAGGCCGTTGACGAGGTTGAAGACGCCCTTCGGCAGGCCCGCCTCCTCGAAGATGCCGGCCCACAGCGATGCCGACAGCGGCGTGAACTCGGCGGGCTTGAGCACGACGGTGTTGCCGGTCGCGAGCGCGGGCCCGAGCTTCCACGACTCGAGCATGAAGGGGGTGTTCCACGGCGTGATGAGTCCCGCGACGCCGATCGGCTTGCGGTTGACGTAGTTCATCTGGCGGCCGGGCACCTTGTAGGCATCGTCGGCCTGCGCCACGATCAGGTCGGCGAAGAACCGGAAGTTCTCGGCGGCGCGACGGGCCTGGCCGAGCGCCTGCGTGATCGGAAGACCGGAGTCGAACGACTCGAGCTCGGCGAGCCGGGCGTCGCGCGACTCGACGATGTCGGCGATGCGGTGCAGCACGCGCGAGCGCTCGCGCGGCAGCATCCGCGGCCACGGTCCCTCGGTGAACGCGCGGCGCGCGGCGGCGACGGCCCGGTCGATGTCGGCCTTCTTGCCGGCGGCGGCCTTCACGTACGTCTCGTTGCTCACCGGGTCGAGCACGTCGAACGTGTCGCCGTCGAGCGAGTCGACGAACTCGCCGTCGATGTAGTGCTGGATGCGCGTGGGCAGGCCCTCGGGCTGGTGGCGCGCAGCGGTGGCGGTGGCGGTGTCGGTCATTGCCTCTCCTTCGTCGGAGGTCGTGTTCCGGATGCCGCAGCCGCGGCATCCGGAGGGTTCAGAACGCCGGGAGGCCCAGGGCCTCGTCGGGGTGTTCGTGGATCATGTAGGCGTCGAGCGTGGCCGCGCGGTGACGCCGGGCGGCCTTCTCGATCTCACCGAGGGGAGCGCCCGTCTCGATGAGCTGCACGATGTTCTCGTGCTCGCGGACGGACTCCTGCGCGCGGCCGGGCACGAAGCTGAACGTCGAGTCGCGCAGGTGGCCGAGCCGGCCCCACTCCGCGTTGACCAGCTCGAGCATGCGGGGGTTCGCGCACTTCGAGTAGAGCGTCGCGTGGAACTCCTGGTTGAGCGCGGTGAACGCGCGCGGGTCGAAGTGCTCGAGCGTCTCGATCATGAGCTCGTTGATGCGCCGCGCGGCCCGCAGGTCGTCGGCGGTGAGCCGGCGTGCGGCCAGGGCGGTCGCGGTGCCCTCGAGGATCGACAGCGCCTGCATGCTGTGGCGGTACTGCGAGTCGTCGACCATGGACACGCGGGCGCCGACGTTGCGCTCGAACGTGACGAGCCCCTCTGCCTCGAGCTGACGGATCGCTTCGCGCACCGGCACGACGCTCATGTCGAGCTCGCCCGCGATGCTGCCCAGCACGAGCCGGTAGCCGGGGGTGAACTCCTGGTTGGCGATGCGCTCCTTGACCCAGCGGTACGCCTGCTGCGACTTGCTGAGCGCGGCGTCGTTCGCTGCCGCGGGCAGGGCCTCGAGCGGGCTCATCGGGCACCTCCGGTTTCGGCGTCGAAGCGGGCGCGCCATTCGGCGTTCATCGGGAAGAGCCCGTCGACCGGATGCCCCTCCGCGACGCGCGCGGCGATCCAGGCGTCCTCGTCCTCCTGGGCGAGGGCGGCGTCGACGACCTCTTCGACGATCCCCGGCGGGATCACGACCACGCCGTCGGCGTCGCCGACGATGACATCGCCGGGCTGCACGGTGGCGCCGCCGCAGGCGATCGTGATGTCGCCGTCCCACGGCACGTGCTTGCGGCCGAGGACGGCGGGGTGCGCGCCGGCGGTGTACACCGGGATGCCGACCGCGGCGACGGCTGCGGCATCCCGTACTCCGCCGTCGGTGACCACGCCCGCCGCGCCGCGCGAGTGCGCGCGGATCGCGAGGATGTCGCCGAGGGTGCCCGAGCCGGACTCGCCGCGCGCCTCGATGACGACGACCTCGCCTTCGCCGACGGCGTCGAACACGCGCTTCTGCGCGTTGAAGCCGCCGCCGTGCGAGACGAAAAGGTCTTCGCGGTTCGGCACGAAGCGCAGGGTGCGGGCGGTGCCGACCAGCTTGGATTCGGGATGCAGCGGCCGCACCCCGTCGATGTGCACGTTGTTGAGCCCACGCTTGCGCAGCTGGGCAGACAGGCCCGCGACGGGCACGGCCTCGAGCTTCGCGCGCAGTGCGGGGGAGAGCCCGGCCGCTGAGCGAGCGGAGCGAGACGAAGCGTCGGCGGCGTCCTCGGCCGGCAGGCCGGCGGCCTCGCGGGAGCCCCACGCCTCGGTGCGCTGCAGGTCGTCGACGGCGGGGAGCGAGCCGATCCCGGCGTCGAACGCCGCGGCGCCCTGCACGACGGTGGTCACCAGGCGCCCGGTGCTCGGGCCGTCGGGCACGTCGACCTCGACCTCGACCACGTCGCCGGGCTGCGCCACCGACGAGCCGGCGGGTGTGCCGGTGAGGATGACGTCGCCGGTCTCGAGCGTGAAGTGCTGCGACAGGTCGGCGACCAGCTGCGCCAGCGGGAAGATGAGGCCGGCCGTGGTGTCGTCCTGGGCGATCTCGCCGTTGACCCAGGTGCGCACCCGCAGCGCGTCCGGGTGGACGGTGCGGGCGTCGATGAGCGACGGTCCGATCGGGGTGTACCCGTCGCCGCCCTTCGATCGCACGTTCGAGCCCTTGTCGTTGGCGCGCAGATCGTAGAGGCCGAAGTCGTTGGCGGCGGTGACCCAGCCCACGTGCGACCACGCGTCGGCGAGCGACACGCGGCGGGCGGGCGTGCCGATCACGAGGGCGATCTCGCCCTCGAAGGCGAGGAGCTCCGTGCCGGCGGGGCGCTCGATGGCGCTTCCCGAGGCGGCGACCGAGCTCGACGGCTTGAAGAAGTACGACGGATGCTGCGGCCGTCGGCCGCGCTGGTCGGCGCGGGAGGCGTAGCTCAGGTGGATCGCGATGATCTTGCCCGGGCGCGTGGGGAGCGCCGCGAATCGGGGGTCGACCAGGGATTCCGTTGCGGCATCCGTCGGCGTCTCATCCATCCGAGCTCCCTCACTCTTGCGTCGTATCCGAAATCGTATATGATCATCCAACATCCGGCAACCATCCCGATCGTTCGCCGGTGACGACGACGTCAGCCCCCGACACAGGAGTCACAATGAGCACATCACAGCCCCAGGCAGGGTTCACCCCGACAGGAACCATCGCCTCGACCACCGACCGCCGCCGGGTCGTCTTCGCGACCGTCGTCGGCACCACCGTCGAGTGGTACGACTTCTTCATCTACGCGACCGCGGTCGGTCTGGTCTTCGGCCAGCTGTTCTTCGCGCCGCTCGGAGCCAACAGCGCCATCGTCGCGTTCGCGACCGTCGGCGTGAGCTTCCTCTTCCGTCCGCTCGGCGCGTTCCTGGCCGGTCACTTCGGCGACAAGTACGGACGCAAGGTCGTCCTGATGTGGACGCTCATCCTCATGGGTGCGGCCACCGCGCTCATCGGCGTGCTGCCGACCTACGAGGCCATCGGCGTCGCGGCCCCCATCCTCCTGGTGCTCCTGCGCATCATCCAGGGCATCTCGGCCGGCGGCGAGTGGGGCGGCGCGGTCCTCATGGCCGTCGAGCACGCTCCCCGCACCCGTCGCGGCGCATTCGGCGCCTCGCCGCAGATCGGTGTGCCGCTCGGCCTCCTGCTCGCCTCGGGCGTCATGGCGCTCATGGCGATGATCGCGCCCGGCGACGCGTTCCTGGTGTGGGGCTGGCGTGTGCCGTTCCTCCTCAGCGTCGTGCTGATCCTCGTCGGCTACTACGTGCGCCGGCGCGTCGAGGAGAGCCCGGTGTTCGCCGAGCTCGCCGAGCGCAAGGAGAAGGCGAAGATGCCGATCGTCACGCTCTTCCGCAAGCACCTGCTGCTCGTGATCATCGCCGCGCTGGTCTTCGCCGGCAACAACGCCGTGGGCTACATGACCACCGGCGGCTACATCCAGGGCTACTCGACCAACCCCGAGGGCCCGCTGGCGCTCGAGCGCGGACCGGTGCTGTGGGCCGTCGCGGGCTCGGCCATCACCTGGCTCCTGTCGACCCTCGCTGCCGGCTTCGTCTCCGACCGCATCGGCCGCCGCTCGACCTACATCATCGGCTGGATCCTGCAGCTCGGCGGCGTGTTCCTGCTGTTCCCCCTCGTGAACACGGGCAACATCTGGCTGCTGTTCGCAGGCCTCGCGATCCTCACGATCGGCCTCGGCTTCACCTACGGCCCGCAGGCGGCGCTGTACTCCGAGCTGTTCCCGGCATCCATCCGCTTCTCGGGCGTCTCGATCTCGTACGCGATCGGCGCGATCCTGGGCGGCGCGTTCGCCCCGATGATCGCGACGGCGCTGGTGCAGGCCACCGGATCGACGATGGCCGTCACGTGGTACCTCGCCGGCATGACCGTCGTGGGCCTGATCGCGACGCTGCTGCTGCGCGACCGTTCCGGCATCCCGCTCGGCCCGGACCACGAGGCGGAGCAGTCGGTCAGCCCGATCTACGGTCTGTCCAAGGCCTGACCCGACAGGTCTGCGGATGCCGCGCCCCGAGCCGCTGTGCGTGCTCGGGGACGCGGCATCCGTCGTTCGCGCTTCGTCTCGCTGCGCTCGCTCAGCGACCGGTGCCTGGGCGGTGGAGCGCAGGGGGTCAGGGGTCGAGTACCGGTCCCTGAGCGAGGAGCGCAGGGGGTCAGGGGTCGAGTACCGGTGCCTGGGCGAGGAGCGCAGGGGGTCAGGGGTCGAGTACCGGTGCCTGAGCGAGGAGCGCAGGGGGTCAGGGGTCGAGTACCGGTCCCTGAGCGAGGAGCGCGGGGGGTCAGGGTCGAGTACCGGTCCCTGAGCGAGGAGCGCAGCGACGAGACGAAGGGGCGGGAGAAGAGCGCGCTTCGTCTCGCTGCGCTCGCTCAGCGACCGGGGGTTGAGCGTGGAGCGCCGTGGCCTAGCGGTATCCGTCGTTCGCGCTTGGTCTCGCTGCGCTCGCTCAGCGACCGGCACCGGTCCCTGAGCGGGGAGCGCAGCGACGAGACGAAGGGGTTCAGCGGGTGCGCATGCCGTCGAGGGCGACGGCCACGACGTCGTGGGCGAGGCGCTCGCGGTCGACCGGGCCGCCGGGGCGGTACCACTCCACGATGGAGTTGACCATGCCGAACACCAGACGCGTGGCGACGGCGCCGTCGACGTCTGAGCGCACCTGGCCGGCGCGCTGCGCCTCCGCCACGAGCGCGCTCACGCGGTGGTCGAACGCCCGGCGCCGTTCCAGCGCGGCCCGCTCGACATCGCTGTTGCCGCGCACCCGGAGCAGCAGCGTGACGTAGGGGAGCTTGTCGACGAGCACCCGGACGGCGCCGCGCAGCACGCCCGCGAGGCGCTCGGCCGCGGTGCCTTCGGTGGCCTCGGGCGTCTCGAGTGCTCCTTCGAGGCCGTCGAGGGCCTCGTCGAGGGCGAGCGCGAGCAGCTGCTCCTTCGAGTCGAAGTGGTGGTACAGCGCGGACTTCGTCAGGCCCAGGCGCGTCGCGAGGTCGGCGACCGACGTGGCGTCGTACCCCTGCTCGTTGAACAGCCCGACCGCGACCTGCAGCACCTGCTCGCGGTCGTATCCGGGGCGGCCGCGGCGGGCGGGGACGGGTTCGGCGCTCGCTGACATGCGCCCAGTCTGGCACCCCCTCGCGTAGTATCCCCGTCGCCACAGGGTGAATACTGAACGATCGGTTAGGTATTATGTGGGCACCGCAACGAGGCGGACCGAGAGGATGCCGATGCCCGAGCCCCTGCGCGTCGAACACCATGCCGACCGCGTCGTCGCCACGCTGTCGCGGCCCGAGGTGCGCAACGCGATCGACCAGGACACCATCGACCGCCTCCACGACCTGTGCGGCGAGCTGGAGAGCGAACCGCGCACGCTGATCCTCATCGGCGCCGACGGCGTCTTCGCCTCGGGCGCCGACATCGCGCAGCTGCGCGAACGCCGCGCCGCCGACGCCCGCCGCGGGATCAACACGCGTGCGTTCCAGCGCATCCGCAACCTGCCGATGCCGGTCATCGCCGCCATCGACGGCTACGCCCTCGGCGGAGGTGCCGAGCTCGCGTACGCCGCCGACATCCGCATCGGCACGCCGCGGCTGCAGATCGGCAATCCCGAGACGGGCCTCGGCATCATCGCCGCCGCGGGCGCGACCTGGCGGCTGCGCGAGATCGTCGGGGAGGCGCGGGCGGCCGAGATGCTGCTGACCGGACGGATCCTGGATGCCGCCACCGCGGCCGCGTGGGGCCTGGTGTCGTCGCTGTTCGAGCCCGACGAGCTGCTGCCCGCGGCCCATGCGCTGGCCGACCGCATCGGCCGCAACGACGCGCTCGCGACGCGCCACACCAAGACGGCGCTGCTCGCCCCGCCGGCGGCGCACCCCGAGCTCGAGCTCGAGCTGCAGGCCGAGCTGTTCGAGAGCCCCGAGAAGGAGAAGCGGATGACGGCGTTCCTCGAGAGGCGCACGCGATGAGCGATCAGGGGTCCTCGCGGGTGCGTGGCGCTTCGCCTCGCTCCGCTCGCTCAGCGACCGGAGGAGACGTGCCGGGCGAGGTCGGCGTGATCGGCGGCGGCCGCATGGGCGCGGGCATCGCGCACGCGTTCGCGCTCGCCGGCGCCGAGGTCGTTGTCGTGGAGCGGGATGCGGATGCCGCGGCCGCGGCATCCGCTCGCCTCCTGGAGAGCCTGCGCCGCAGCGTCGAGCGCGGCACCACCGACAGGCCGTTCGCCCCGCTCGCCGCGGCGGTTCGGACCGCGACGGATGCGGCGGAGCTCGCGGGATGCGGACTCGTGGTCGAGGCGGTGCCGGAGGACCGTGCGCTGAAGGCCGACGCGCTCTCCCGCGCCGAGCGGGCCATCGAGCCCGGCGCGGCGCTGGCCACGAACACGTCGTCGATCTCAATCGACGACCTCGCCGCGGGGCTGGAGCGCCCCGGCCGGTTCCTCGGTCTGCATTTCTTCAATCCGGTCCCCGCCTCGCGTCTCGTCGAGGTGGTGACCGGCACCGCCACCGAGCCCGCGCTCGTCGCCGACGCGCGGACGTGGATCGAGGCGCTCGGCAAGACCGCCATCGTGGTGCGCGACAGCCCCGGGTTCGCGTCCAGCCGCCTGGGGCTCGCGCTCGGGCTCGAGGCGATCCGCATGCTCGAGGAGGGCGTCGCCTCGGCCGCCGACATCGACGCCGCGATGGAGCTCGGGTACCGGCATCCGGTCGGCCCGCTGCGCACCACCGACATCGTCGGGCTCGACGTGCGGCTGGGCATCGCCGAAGAGCTGCACGCCGAACTGGGGGAGAGGTTCGCGCCCCCGGCGCTGCTGCGACAGCTCGTCGCCGACGGACATCTCGGCCGCAAGAGCGGCCGCGGCTTCTACGAATGGAGTGATCAGTGACCGACATCCTCCCCAGCTACCTGCGGGGCGCATGGTGGACGCCGGCGTCCGACGCCGGCGCGACCCCGGTGCGCGACGCGTCGACCGGTGCGGTCGTGACCCGCGTGAGCACCGAGGGCATCGACCTCGCGGGCGCGATCGAGTACGCGCGCACGGTCGGGCAGGCGAGCCTCGGCGCGCTGACGTTCCACCAGCGCGCGCTGCTGCTCAAGCAGTTCGGCATCGCGCTGACCGCGCGCAAGGAGGAGCTCTACGAGCTGTCCAAGCGTGCCGGCGCGACGGTGCGCGACTCCCTCAGCGACGTCGACGGCGGCATCGGCGTGCTCTTCACGTACTCGTCGAAGGGGCGCCGCGAGCTGCCGAACGCGCAGGTGTACCTCGACGGACCGGTGGAGTCGCTGTCCAAGGACGGCTCGTTCCTCGGCCGTCACTTGTACACGCGTCTTCCCGGCGTCGCGGTGCAGATCAACGCGTTCAACTTCCCGATGTGGGGGGCGCTCGAGAAGTTCGCTCCCGCATTCCTCGCCGGCGTGCCGACGATCGTGAAGCCCGCGACGCCGACGGGGTACGTCGCCGAGGCGTGGGTGCGCATCCTCGTCGAGACGGGGCTGCTGCCCGCCGGTTCGCTGCAGCTGGTCAGCGGCGCCGTGCCCGGGCTGTTCGACCACCTCGGCCTCGGCGACCTCGTCGGGTTCACCGGCAGCGCGACCACCGCCGACCGGCTCCGTGCGCAGGCCGCGCCGGGTGTCCGTTTCATGAGCGAGACCGACTCGATCAACGCCTCGGTGCTCGGCCCCGACGCAGTGCCCGGCACCCCGGAGTTCGACGCGTACGTCAAGCAGCTCATGGTCGAACTGACGACGAAGGCGGGTCAGAAGTGCACGGCGATCCGCCGCGCCATCGTTCCCGCCGGCGCGGTCGAGCCGCTCGTCGAGGCGCTGCGCGCGAAGATCGCCGAACGCGTCGTCGTGGGCGACCCGCACGCCGAGGGCGTCACGATGGGGCCGCTGGTCTCGCTCGCCCAGCGCGACGAGGTGCTGCGCGCCGTGGCGCAGCTCGAGGCGGCCGGCGGCCGGCTCGTGCTCGGAACGACGGATGCCCCCGACGTGACGCGCGCCGACGGCACCACCGGCCCCGCTCCCGACGGCGCGTTCGTCGGGCCGATCGTCATCGGGTTCGACGGCGACGCCGCCGCGCTCCCCGACGCCGTGCACGACATCGAGGCGTTCGGTCCGGTCGCGAGCGTGCTCGCCTACCGCACCGTGGACGAGGCCGCCGACCTCGTCGGACGCGGCGGCGGGTCGCTCGTCACGAGCGTCGCCACCGCCGATCCCGCGGTCGCCGTGACTCTGCTCGCCCGCACCGCGGCGTACAACGGGCGCCTGCTGTTCCTCGACCGCGACGACGCCCGCACCTCGACCGGCCACGGCGCCCCCGTCCCCCACCTCGTCCACGGCGGGCCGGGCCGCGCCGGCGGCGGCGAGGAGCTCGGCGGCATCCGCGCCGTGCTGCACCACATGCAGCGCACCGCGGTGCAGGGCTCGCCCGCGATGCTCACGGCGCTGACCGGCGTGTGGCATCAGGGCGCGGCCTCCCGCTCGGACCGGCACCCGTTCCGCAAGTCGCTGGCCGAGCTCGCGATCGGCGACCAGCTCGCGTCGCCGCTGCGGGTGGTGACCCTCGACGACATCGAGACGTTCGCGAACTTCACCGGCGACCTGTTCTACGCCCACATGGACGAGGAGGCCGCCGCGGCGAACCCGTTCTTCCCAGGCCGCGTCGCGCACGGCTACCTGCTGGTCTCGTGGGCCGCCGGGCTGTTCGTCGACCCCGAACCGGGCCCGGTGCTCGCCAACTACGGGCTCGAGAACCTCCGGTTCATCACGCCCGTGTCGCCCGGCGACGAGATCCGCGTCGTGCTGACGGCGAAGCAGATCACCCCGCGCGAGACCGACGAGTACGGCGAGGTGCGGTGGGATGCCGTCATCCTCAACCAGGACGACGAGATCGTGGCGACCTACGACGTGCTGACGCTGGTCTCGAAGACGCTGGAGCAGCCGGATGCCGCGGCATCCGGAACTCCCGCATCCGCCGAGGTCGGGGCATGAGCGACCCCGCCGCGCACTTCGTCGGGCAGCGCCGCATGCTGCAGCGCGATCGCGCGTCGGCGGCACTGGGCATGGTCGTGGAGCGCGACGAACCGGGGGAGGCCGTCGTGTCGATGCGCGTGCGCGACGACATGACGAACGGCTTCGCGATCACCCATGGCGGCATGGTGTTCGCCCTGGCCGACACCGCGTTCGCGATGGCCTGCAACGAGGACGACGACGTGACGGTCGCCGCCGGCGCCGACATCTCGTTCCTCAAGGCGACGCAGGCGGGGCAGACGCTGACCGCGCACGCGCGGCGCCGCATCCTCTCCGGTCGCAACGGTCTGTACGACGTCACGGTGACCGACGAGACCGGAGACGTCGTCGCCGAGTTCCGCGGACGCTCGCTGACCACTCGCCGCACCCACCCCACGGATTGAACCCACGAAGGCCGAGACCGCCATGTCGACGATGACACCGAACCCCTCCGCCACCGCGCCCGCCCTCGACGCCCAAGAGCGGATGTCGCGCGACGAGATCCGCGCGCTGCAGCTAGAGCGCCTGCAGTGGACCGTGCGGCACGCGTACGAGAACGTGCCGCTGTACACGCGCAAGCTGGACGAGGCGGGCGTCGCGCCGAGCGACATCCGCACGCTCGAGGACGTGCAGCGGCTGCCGTTCACCACGAAGGAGGACCTGCGCCAGACCTACCCGTTCGGCATGTTCGCGGTGCCGATGGCCGACGTGCGGCGCATCCACGCGTCTTCGGGAACGACCGGGCGCCCCACCGTGGTCGGGTACACCCAGGGCGACCTCGACCGCTGGGCCGACCTCGTCGCACGGTCGCTGCGCGCCAGCGGCGTGCGGCCGGGCATGAAGGTGCACAACGCCTACGGCTACGGCCTGTTCACGGGAGGCCTCGGTGCGCATGCGGGCATCGAGCGACTCGGCGCGACGGTGATCCCGATGTCGGGCGGGCAGACCGCACGGCAGGTGCAGCTCATCCACGACTTCGAGCCCGACGTCATCATGTGCACGCCGAGCTACCTGCTCACGATCGCCGATGCGATGGCCGAGGCGGGCATCGACCCGCGCTCCACGTCGCTGAAGATCGCTATCCTCGGCGCCGAGCCGTGGAGCAACGAGATGCGCGCCGAGCTCGAGCGTCGCCTGAACCTCGACGCCGTCGACATCTACGGGCTCAGCGAGGTGATGGGGCCCGGCGTCGGCAACGAATGCGTCGAGACGAAGGACGGCCCTCACCTGTGGGAGGACCACTTCCTCCCCGAGATCATCGACGACGACGGGATGCCGCTTCCCGACGGTGAACGCGGCGAACTGGTGTTCACCTCGCTCACCAAGGAGGCCTTCCCGGTGCTGCGCTACCGGACGCGCGACCTCACCCGGCTGCTGCCCGGAACGGCCCGCCCCGGCATGCGGCGCATGGAGAAGATCACCGGCCGCAACGACGACATGATCATCCTGCGCGGCGTCAACATCTTCCCCACGCAGATCGAGGAGCTCGTGCTCGGCATCGAGACGCTCACTCCGCACTTCGTCATCGAGCTCACCCGCGAGGGCGCTCTCGACGCGATGGCGGTGCGCATCGAGCGGCACCCCGACCTCTCCCGCGAGACGTGCGAGGCGGCCGCCGAGGTGCTCGCGCAGCGCATCAAGGTGCACGTCGGCTCCACGGTCGCCGTGCGGCTCGAGGAGCCGGGCGCGCTGCCGCGCAGCGAGGGCAAGTACAAGCGGGTCTACGACCTGCGATGAGCGCCGGGATGCGGCATCCCACCCGCCGTTGTAGACTTACTGAACGAACGGTCTGTAAATAAGGAGTCGACGATGACGACCGAACTGCTGATCGACGAGGCCGCCGAGCAGGCTGCGTTCGACGCGATCATCGAGGCCGACTCGCGCATCGAGCCGCGCGATTGGATGCCGGCTGCCTACCGCAAGACGCTGATCCGGCAGATCTCGCAGCACGCGCACTCCGAGATCATCGGCATGCAGCCTGAGGGCAACTGGATCACGCGGGCACCGAGCCTCAAGCGCAAGGCGATCCTGATGGCGAAGGTGCAGGACGAGGCGGGCCACGGCCTGTACCTGTACTCCGCCGCGCAGACCCTCGGCATCACGCGCGACGAGATGACCGAGCAGCTCATCGAGGGGCGTGCGCGGTACTCGTCGATCTTCAACTACCCGACGCCGACGTGGGCCGACATGGGCGCGATCGGCTGGCTCGTGGACGGCGCCGCGATCTGCAACCAGGTGCCGCTGTGCCGCGCGTCGTACGGTCCGTACGGCCGCGCGATGGTGCGCATCTGCAAGGAGGAGTCGTTCCACCAGCGGCAGGGGTTCGAGATCCTGCTGACGCTGATGCAAGGCTCGCCCGCGCAGCGCGAGATGGCGCAGGATGCCGTGGACCGTTGGTACTGGCCGAGCCTCATGATGTTCGGGCCTCCCGACGACGAGTCGCCCAACTCGGCGCAGTCGATGGCGTGGAAGATCAAGCGGTTCTCGAACGACGACCTGCGGCAGCGCTTCATCGGGATGCTGGTGCCCCAGGCGGAGGTGCTGGGCGTCACGCTGCCCGACCCCGAGCTGCGGTGGGATGCCGCGACGGAACGGTGGCACACGAGCGAGATCGACTGGACGGAGTTCCACGAGGTGCTCGCCGGTCGTGGCCCGATGAACGTGGAGCGCATCCGCAACCGCCGCAACGCCCACGAGGACGGGGCGTGGGTGCGCGAGGCCGCCGCCGAGTACGCCCGCAAGCAGGCCGTGCGTGACGCGGCCGCGATGAAGGGAGCCGCGTGATGACGACGCCAGGTGCCTCGCCACGCGAGTCGTGGCCGCTGTGGGAGGTGTTCGTGCGCGCGGGCCGTGGCCTCAGCCACGTGCACGCCGGGTCGTTGCACGCCCCCGACGCCGAGTTCGCCCTGCGCAACGCGCGCGACCTGTACACCCGCCGTGGCGAGGGCACGTCGATCTGGGTCGTGCCGGCGGACGCGATCACGACGAGCGACCCCGACGCCAAGGGCGCCTTCTTCGAGAGCCCCGCGGGCAAGAACTACCGCCACGCCCGGTACTACACGGCGTCGGAGGGGGTGCCGCACCTGTGACCGAGGTTCGTCCAGGGTTCGAGGACGCTTCGTCTCGCTCCGCTCGCTCAGCGACCGGAGTGGAGGGCGCTTCGTCTGGCTCCGCTCGCTCAGCGACCGGGCTCGAGGACGCGGCGGGGTCTGGCCCGGTTGCTGAGCGAGGGAGCGCAGCGACCGAGACGAAGCACGGCGAGGTCACCGTCGAGCAGGTCGAGCTGTCGGCCGAGCTCGCGGGCGGCGAGGGGCGCGCCGCGAGCGCCGACGTCGCGGAGTACGCGCTGTGGCTCGGCGATGACGCACTCATCCTGTCGCAGCAGCTCGGCGAATGGATCGCTCGCGCGCCCGAGCTCGAGGAGGATGTCGCACTCGCCAACATCGCCCTCGACCTGCTCGGTCACGCGCGCTCGTTCCTGCGCTACGCGGGCACCTTCGACGACCGCACCGAGGACGACCTGGCGTACTGGCGCGACGAGCCGCAGTTCCGCAGCGCGTGGCTCTTCGAGCAGCCCAACGGCGACTTCGCGCAGACGATCGCGCGCCAGCTGGCGGCATCCGTGTATCTCTTCGAGCTGTACACGGCGCTGCAGGGGTCGACCGACGCGACGCTCGCCGCGATCGCCGCGAAGGCGGTCAAGGAGGTCGAGTACCACCGCGACCACGCCGTGCAGTGGACGCTGCGCCTGGCCGGCGGCACCGACGAGTCGCGGCGGCGCATGATCCGGGCGGTGGGCGACGTGTGGCCGTACGTCGGCGAGCTGTTCCGCGACGAGCCGCTCATCGACCGGCTCGACGGCGTCGCGGTGCGGCCCTCGGCGTTGCAGCCGGGGTTCGACGCCGTCATCGCGGCGGTGTGCGCCGAAGCCGAGCTCGAGCTCCCCGCCACTCCGATGTCGTCGGCCGGCGGGCGCCAGGGCCGGCACTTCCCGACGCTCGGGTACCTCCTCGCCGAGATGCAGGTGCTCGCGCGGCAGCACCCGGGGGCGACATGGTGACCGGGGTCTCGTCTCGCTCGACCACCGGTGCCGTCTCGCGCGCGTGGGAGGTGGCGGCATCCGTCCTCGATCCCGAGGTTCCCGTCCTCACCATCGAGGATCTCGGCGTGCTGCGCGACGTCGCCGTCGACGGCGACCGCGTGACGGTGACCATCACGCCGACGTACTCCGGGTGCCCCGCGATGGACGCGATCCGCGACGACGTCGTGCTCGCGCTCACCGCGGCGGGCTTCGCCGACGTCGACGTGCGCCTCGTGCTCGCGCCCGCATGGACGACGGACTGGATGACGGATGCCGGCAAGCACAAGCTCGTCGAGTACGGCATCGCCCCGCCGACGGGGCGTGCCGCCGTGAACGGTCCGATCCGGCTGCAGCTGTCGGTGCGATGCCCGCGCTGCGGATCGCTGGACACCCGCGAGATCGCCCGGTTCGGGTCGACCTCGTGCAAGGCGCTGTACGAGTGCCGCGCGTGCCTGGAGCCCTTCGACCACTTCAAGGTGCACTGATGCGCGCGGAAGACCTGGCGTCCGACGAGACGCAGCGCATCGCCGAGAACCTGCTCACCACCGCGGTGGGCGGGCCGCGCGAGCGCAAGCACCGGGCGCGGTTCCACACGCTGCGCGTCGCCGCCGTGCGGCCGCTGACCGATGCCTCGGTGGAGGTGACGTTCGCGATCCCCGAAGAGATCCGCGACGAGTTCGACTACTTCGCGGGGCAGCACGTGGCGCTGCGCACCGTCCTCGACGGGCACGAGGTACGCCGCTCGTACTCGCTGTGCCGGGCGGAGGATGCCGGCGGTGCGGGCGACGGTCCGCGCACGATCAGCGTCGCCATCAAGCGGGACCTGGGCGGACGCTTCTCGACGTGGGCGCAGACCGACCTCAAGGTCGGCGACGAGCTCGACGTGATGAGCCCGCAGGGCACGTTCACCTCGAAGCTGGCCGACCTCGACGGTGCGCACGTCGCGGGCATCGCCGCAGGCTCCGGCATCACGCCGTTGATGGCGCTCGCCGCCACCGTGCTCGCGCGCTCCGACACGTCGCAGTTCACGCTCGTCTACACGAACCGGTCGAGCCTGGACGTGATGTTCCTCGACGATCTCGCCGATCTCAAGGACCGCTACCCGACGCGCCTCGCGCTGCACCACGTGCTCTCGCGCGAGCAGCGCACCGCGCCGCTCCTGTCGGGCCGTATCGACGAGCCGCGGCTGCGCCGCATCCTCGAGGCGCTCGTGCTGCCCGACACGGTCGACGAGTGGTTCCTGTGCGGGCCGTTCGAGCTGGTGCAGCTGTGCCGCGACACCCTCGCCGACATCGGCGTCGATCCCGCGCACGTGCGGTACGAGCTGTTCACGACGGGGGAGGGCGAGCGGGCCGAACCCGCGGCCGGACGGCCGGTCGTCGTCGCCGCGGACGAGCCGGTGCGCCGCATCGAGTTCACGCTCGACGGGCAGTCGCAGAGCGTCGACAGCCCGGTCTCGGCGCACGAGTCGATCCTCAACGCGGCGCTGCGGGTGCGCCCCGACGTGCCGTTCGCGTGCGCGGGCGGTGTGTGCGGCACGTGCCGCGCCCGGCTCATCGAGGGGTCTGTCACGATGACCGAGAACTACGCGCTCGAGCCCGACGAGCTGGAGCGCGGGTACGTCCTCACCTGCCAGTCCCACCCGACGACCGACGCCGTCGTCGTCGACTACGACGTCTAGGAGCACGCCATGATCGATCTCGCCATCGACGGCGCCGTCGCCGAGATCACGCTGAACGCGCCCGACAAGCTCAACGCCCTGTCGCTGGAGGCGCTGCGGCGGCTGGACGACGCGTATGCCGAGGCGGCGGCATCCGGGGTCCGCGCCCTCGTGCTGCGCGGCGAAGGGCGCGCGTTCTGCGCCGGGCGCGACATCGCCGGCGTCGACCCCGAGACCGACGACGTGCCGGGCTACCTCGGCGCCGTCGAGCAGGTGATGCGGCGGATGGCCGCCTTCCCTGCGCCGACGTTCGCGGCGGTGCAGGGCGCGTGCCTCGGCGTCGGGCTCGGGCTCGCGATCGCGACCGACGTCGTCTACGTGTCCGACACGGCCAAGGTCGGCTCGCCGTTCGCGAACCTCGGCGCCCTCCTCGACTCCGGCGGCCATGCGCTGCTGTACGAAAGGCTCGGCGCGCATCGGGCGCTCGACCTCATCTACACCGGCGAGCTGCTCACCGGTGCCGAGGCGGTCGCCGCCGGGCTCTTCAGCCGCGCCGTGCTCGCCGAGGCGCTGCTCGCGTTCACGCGCGAGCGGGCGATGCGCGCGGCATCCGGTCCCACCGCGGCGTTCGTCGCGTCGAAGCGCCTGATCGCCCACATGCGCGACGAGCGGCTGTGGGATGCCGTCGCCGACGAGACCCGCGGGCAGGAGGCCCTGCGGGCCACCGCCGACTACCGCGAAGGGTTCGCGGCGTTCCAGGAGAAGCGAAAGCCGGGCTTCACAGGGAGGTAGGCCGCAGCGCCTCCGGCAGGAACGCGACCGGGAAGTTCTGGTAGGCGATCGGACGGAGGAACCGCGCCATCGCGTGCGGCCCCACGCTCGTGTGGAGCGGGTTCGTCGTCGCCGGATACGGACCGCCGTGGAACTGGGCACGCGTGACCGACACTCCCGTCGGCCATTGGTCCCACAGCAGCCTCCCGGCGATCTGTTCGAGGACGGGCAGGACCACGCGCATGAGGGCCACGTCGTGGTCGTCGGCGAAGACGGCGGCGGTCAGGTTGCCGTGCAGCGACCGGAGGGCGAGCATCAGGTCCGGCTCATCCGAGTACGTCACGACGAGGGCTGCTGGACCGAAGCACTCGACGAGCAGGCCGTCGGGTTCGGCGGCGAGTTCCCCCGCGGTCGTCCGCAGCACGGTGGCGGTCAGCGTGCTCTCGCCCGGCTCGCCCACGACGGTCCGCGCGCCGGCCGCGGCCACGCGGGCAACGCTCGCGGTGAAGCCTTCATGCAGCGCTTCGGTGAGGAGCGGATGCACGGACGAGGCAGCGATCGACCGGCCGAGGTCGTCGGCGAACGGAACCGCGTCGGGCCAGAAGAGCAGTCCGGGCTTGGTGCACAGCTGACCGCTCGAGCCGGTGACGGAGGCGGCGAACCCCGCGAGGATCTCCGCCCCGCGTGCCGCCGCAGCAGCCGGGGCGACCACGACTGGGTTGAGGCTGCCGAGCTCTCCGTAGAAGGGGATCGGAACGGGCCGGGCTGAAGCGATGTCGAAGAGTGCCCGCCCTCCCGGCACTGATCCCGTGAACGTCGCTGCCGACACCCGCGGATCCTTCAGCGCCGCGATCCCCGCGGCGCGCCCGAACACGATGCCGACCGTCCCCGCGGGCGCGCCGGCGGCCCGCAGTGCTTCATCCATGACGTCGAACGTCGCCTCGCTGAGCTGAGGGTGTCCGGAGTGGGCCTTGATCACGACCGGGCAGCCGGCGGCGAGGGCTGACGCGGTGTCGGTGCCCACGACGCTGAACGCGAAAGGGAAGTTGCTCGCGGCGAAGTTGAGCACAACGCCGATCGGTCGTGACGTGAGCCGGAGGTCGGGGCGGGGCGCGGGGCTGGCGGACGCATCGGCGAGATCGTGCTCGGCGCGCGTCTCCGACTCGATCGCGTCGCCGTAGCAGCGGAACTGGTACGACGCACGTGCCAGCTCTCCTCGTAGGCGCGTCTCCGTCAGGTGCGTCTCCGCCATGGCCAGAGCGACCAGCGGCCCCGCTGCCCCGTCGAGGGCGTCGGCGACGCAGTTCAGGAGCATCCGCCGCTGCGAGGCCGACCGCGCAGCGAGCCACGCGCGCGAGCGATCCGCTGCATTCAGGGTCCGCTCGAGGTGGTCCGTCGTCGTATCCGCGCGGTGGTCACGCACCGGCGCCACCCGTCGGCGCGCCGGTGCGCTCGAAGAACGCCGGGGAAAAGGCATCCTTCCCGATCGCGACGACGTTCGACAGCACCCCGATCCCTTCGACGGCGATCGTGACGATGTCGCCGGCCTCGAGAGAGACGTCCAGCTCCGGCACGATGCCCGTTCCGGTCGACAGCACGATCCCGGCTGGGTGGTGATCGCCCCGGAAGACCCACTGGAGCAGATCGTCGAACCGGCGGTGCATGCGGGCGGTCGACGTCGACGCGGCCCACACCGTGCGATCCCCGCGCACGATCGAGCCGGTGACGCCGAGGGCGTCCGGGTCGGGCACGGCGCCCCAGAGGCGAATCCTCCGGTGCAGGGCGCATGCGCCTGCGTACACCTTCGCCTGAGGAAGGTAGAGCGGGTTCTCGCCCTCGATACTGCGAGAGCTGACGTCGTTGCAGATCGTGTAGCCGACGATCTCGCCCAGAGCGTTGGCGACGACCGCCACCTCCGGCTCGGGCACGTTCAGCTCGCTGTCCGCGCGGACGCCGATCGGCTCGCCGTCGGTCACCACCCGCCACGCCGGCGATTTGAAGAACAGCTCCGGCCGCTCGGCGTCGTACACGGCGGTGTAGACGTCCTTGACCTGGCTCTCCTCGACGCGCGCCTCGCGCGACCTCATGTAGGTCACCCCGGCCGCCCACACCTCGGTCCGTCCGGCGACGGGAGGAAGCCACGCGACGGAGCCTTCGACCGCGGCACCCGGGTGAGCGATCACGTCTTCGATCTCGGCACGGCCCAGGGCGAGCAATTCGGGCAGGTCGTCGACGGAGAGCCGGCGGAGCGTGCCGTCTTCAGCCTCCAAGCCGACGCGGTGGGCGCCTGAGAGCGGGTCGACGAAGCGGGACAGGTTCATTTCGGTCCTTCCGAGGGGGGATGCAGGCGGTAGAGCTCAGGGAAGCCAAGGGGTCGCGGCGGGGCCGGACACTCCGGCGTCGAACGCGAACACCGAGCCCGCGAGCGACTGGCGCTCGAGCTCGGCGGGCGAGAGCATGAAGCGGGCGCTCGTCACGGCGATCGTGGTGCGATCGGCACCGGCGAAGCAGAGACTCGTGACCTGGGTGGCCGGGACCGCGACCGTGCGTACGCACCTGCCGTCGGGTGCGAACCTGCGCACCTGTCCGGCGCCGTGCAGGGCGATCCAGACACAGCCCTCGTCGTCCACGGCGAGTCCGTCGGGAAGGCCCTCGGAGCGGGGGATCTCGGCGAACACGCGACGGTTGTGCGGGATGCCCGAATCCACGTCGTAGTCGTACACGTAGGTCGTCTGGGCGCCGCTGTCGGTGAAGTAGAACCGGGTGCCGTCCGGCGACCAGCCGAGGCCGTTCGCCAGCCGCACGTCCGCCTCGACCTCGACGAGGTTCGGGCCGGTGAGGCGGGAGAGCGCGCCGAGCGGCGGCCCGTTCTGCCAGTCGTACGCCATGGTGCCGCCGAACGCGCGCCCCCGCGGGTCCACCTTGCCGTCGTTGAACCGCACAGCGGGGTTGTCCGACAGGGGAAGACACAGGTCGCGGACGGCGCCGTCCGCCCCGCGCAGCTGGAAGCCGTCCCGCACCATCAGGAGCTGCTCACCGACGTCGGCGGTCGGCAGGATGGCGCCCAGGTGACGGTCGATCGTGAACGTCCCCGTCTGCCCGTTCAGGTCGTTCCAGTGCCCGGTGGAGGCGAGGATGTCGACCCACCACAGGATGCCCGTCCGCGCGTCCCAGGCCGGTCCTTCGCCGACGATCGCCTCGGCGCGCTGCAAGACGTCGACCTCGATCATGACTGCTCCGATCCGATGGTCGGGTCCACGAGCACCTTCGCCAGGGTGTTCGGCGACGCGAGGTCCTCGAGTGCCGATGCAACGCCCTCGAGCGGGACGACCTTGCTGATGAGCGGACGCGGATCGACGACGCCGTCCGCGAGCAGCCGCACCGCGGTCAGGACGTCCACATCCCACATGTGCGCGGCCGTCCCGACGAGCCGCTTCTCGGAGAGGACGACGTCGCGCCAGGGAAGCGGTGGCTCTTCCGCGTGCAGCCCGACGAGGACGACGGTCCCTCCGGCGCGAGTCAACGCGACCGCGTCCGAGAATGCCGACGCGCGTCCGGCGCACTCGAAGACGACGTCGGCGAGGCGCCCAGCGGTCGTCGCACGAACAGCCGCCTCGGACCGGGCGCGGTCCGCCGTGGCGGTGAGGCCGGCGGCGCCGGCGAGCTCGCGACGATGGGATGCCGGATCCTGGACGACGATCGCGGCGCCGTGCGCTTGCGCGACCTGCGCTACCAGGTAACCGACGACTCCGGCGCCGACCACGGCCACCGTGGCGCCGCGCAGATCTCCGGCCTTGGCGACGGCGCGGGCCGCGACCGCGACAGGTTCCGCGAAGGCGGCGACGTCGACATCGAGCCCCTCGGGCACGGCCACGAGCGACTCGGCGCGGCAGGTCATGTACTCGGCCATCCCGCCCGGCGCGTGCTGACCCAGCACGACCAGGTCCGGGCAGAGCCCCTCCTCGTGACGTCGGCACCAGAAGCAGGTGCCGCACCCCTCCACGACGTCCGGCACGACACGCCGACCCACCCACTCGGGGTGGTCAGGGCATTCCACGACCGTGCCCAGCACCTCGTGGCCCATCGCGAGGGGTGCGCGTGCGCCGCTTCGCGGATGCGCGGAGCCCACGGGGATGTCGAGCGGACCGTGCAGGTACTCCTCCAGGTCCGTGCCACACAGGCCGACGCGTTCCACGCGGACGAGGGCTCGGCCCGCATCGGCCGTCGGCCGCTCGACCCGGTCCAGCCGGAGGTCTCTCGCCCCGTACCACCGCAGACTCCGCATGTTCCTCATCCTGTCGTGTTCACAGCGCCGTGACACGGCGGGCGAAGACACCACTGTCGAAGATGTCGGGTCGGATGCTGACGCCGTGACCCGGTGCGTCCGAGATGGTCATGATCGATCCGTTCATCGTCGGCAGCCCCTCCACCAGCTCCGCGTACCACGTGCGGAGGAACGCACGCACGGTCTCCTGGATGAGCCCGTTCGGCTGACTGGCGGTGAGGTGCGCGCACGCAGCGAGGGTCGCCGGGCCCGTGCAGTCGTGCGGCGCGACGGGGACCCCGTACGCGTCCGCCATGGCCGCGATCTTGCGTGCTTCGCCGATGCCACCGCACCACTGCACGTCGACGGTGGCGTAGTCGACGACTCCGGCCTGCAGCAGCGGCAGGAAGCCGCGCCGCCCGGTCGCCGTCTCGCCGATAGCGATCGGGACGTCGACGTCGCTGCGCAGCCGGACGAGCGCGTCGACGGCGTCGGGCCGGATCGGGTCCTCGACCCACATCGGGGCGAACTGCGCGACCTCGCGCATGATCGTCGTCGCGGCGGGACGGTGCCACAGGCCGTGAAGCTCGAGCATGATGTCGACGTCCCGGCCGACGGCGTCTCGGATGTCGGCGAACACCTTAAGGCCCGCGTCGAGTTCGGCCGACGATATCGCAGTCCCGTTGGTGCGTTCCGCTGCGCGGTCGAAGGGCCAGATCTTCATGGCGGTGATGCCCTCGGCGCGCAGACTCCGCGCCAGTTCTCCCGGACGGTTGAGGAATGCGTCGAGGTCGTCCAGTTCTCCCGCGGTGTCGCCCTTCAGGCCCCAGTTGCTCGACGTCTGGCGGGTCGAGCCTCGCACGTAGTCGGCTCCCGCGCAGGTGTTGTACGTGCTGAGTTCGTGGCGGATCGGTCCGCCCAGGAGGCGTCCGAGACTGCTGTCCGATTGCTTCCCGATGATGTCCCAGAGGGCGAGTTCCATTGCCGCGTTTCCGCGCGTCTCGGCGCTGCCACCCTGATAGCCGAGGTACGGGCGGAGGGCGACGGCTGCCGCTTCCGGGGTGGCATCAGGCAGCGACAGCACGATCTCCGCGGCCGTCTCGTGGATGTACGCCTCGACCGTCGCCGCCCCGAAGAACGACTCGCCGAGACCGACCGTCCCATCGTCCGCCGTGAGAAGGACGAACAAGAGGTTGGGCTGGATTGCGGGGCGGAGCGTCTCGACGCGGGTGATTCTCATGGTGCTCCTGTCGGTGCTGCGGACCTTCGGCGGCAGTGCGGATGACGAGTGTGGGCCTGAGCATACAACTGATCAGACCGGTCTTGCCAGTTAGACCAAGATGGCCTACTGTCGGTGATCAACCAAGAGGAGGCCCAGTGGCAGCGACATTCCACGTGGCGATCACCGGCGATGACGCGAACGACGGCAGCATCGACCGGCCCTTCCGCACGATCGGCGCGGCGGCCGCGCAGGCATATGCGGGCGACACGATCCAGGTGGGTGCCGGCGTCTACCGTGAACACGTCGATCCGCCGCGAGGAGGGCGCTCGGCGGAGGAGCCGATCACTTATACGGCGGCCCCGGGCGCGCATGTGGTGATCACCGGCTCCGACCCGATCACCGGGTGGAGACGGCGTGATGCCGGTCTCTGGGAACTCGTCGTTCCGAGCTCCGCCTTCGGCGCCTTCAACCCGTATGCCGAGCGCGTGCACGGCGACTGGTTCGACGGCCGCGGACGCATCCACCGCCGCGGGAACGTCTTCCTCGACGGAGTGTGGCTTCCCGAAGTCGAAACCCGCGCGGCACTGCAGGCAGGCGCAGGTCTCGGGTGGACGTCGACGGTCGACGGCCTCGTGGATGGTCCCGCTCCGGAGCTCTACGGTGTCGAGGGCCACGCAGCGTTCGAGCCTGCCGTGTTCGCACCGGACGGGAAGACGACGATCCTCGCCCGGTTCCCGGACGAGGTCGATCCGAACGCCGGCCGTGTCGAGGTCTCGGTGCGGCCGACCGTCTTCACTCCGACCGCTGAGCACATCGACTTCATCACCGTCCGTGGCTTCGAGATGCGCAACGCCGCGACCAACTGGGTCGCGCCCACGGCGGGCCAGGAGGGAATGGTGACCGCCTACTGGAGCCGCGGCTGGGTCATCGAGGACAACGAGATCTGCTACTCCCGGTGCGCGGGCATCGCCCTCGCGAAGAATCGCGACGAGTTCGATGGCGAGCGCGGCACGACGGACGGCTACTACCTCACCATCGCAGACGCGCTGGACCGCGACGGCTGGTCGCGCGAGACCATCGGGTCGCACATCGTGCGCAACAACCGCATCCACCATTGCGGCCAGGTGGGCATCGTCGGGTCGCTCGGATGCGCGTTCAGCACGATCGAGGGCAACGACGTCCACGACTGCAATCTCCAGGGCATATGGAGCGGGGCCGAAATGGCCGGCATCAAACTGCACGGGGCGATCGACGTCACGATCCGAGGCAACCACATCCACCGATGCGGCGAGCCTGCCGGCATCTGGCTCGACTGGATGGCGCAAGGCACGCACGTCGTCGCCAATCTCCTGCACGACAACGTGCGCGACATCTTCACGGAAGTGAACCACGGGCCGATCCTGATCGCCGACAACATCATGCTGTCCGACCGCGCGCTCCTCTCGAACTCCCGCGGGGTCGTCGTCGCCCACAACCTCCTCATGGGGAGCCTCGAAGTGTGGCACGACGATCGTGAGACCCCGTTCATGAAGCCGCACAGCACCGGACTGGCCGAGATGCGGCGCGTGTGCACGGTGGGCGACGCCCACTGGGCGAACAACATCCTCGGTCCCGCCGTCGACCTGCACGAGTACGACAAGGCGGCGGACGACCTTCCCTGCACGTTCACCGACAACGTCACCCTCTCCGCAGTCGCCGGGCTCGTCGGGGCGACGGTTGCGGGCGTCGCCCTGGAGGATGTCAGGGGCTCCTGGTGGCTCTCGATGTCGACGCCCGTCGAGTGGCACGGAACCGGAGCGCTGCTGTCCACGGACTCATTCCCTCCCGCTGCCGTCCCGCGGCAGGCCGTCGCCCACGCCGACGGAACTCCCGTCGTGCTGGATCAGGACTACCTCGGCGCGCCGAGAGGAGCCCGTGTCGCACCCGGCCCGTTCGAGCGGGGGGCCGTCGGGGCCGTCGCAGTGTGGCCGCGACCGAGCGCGGCCGGCTGAACCGGCCGCAGCATCCCGGATCTCGATCGATTCGACCGCGCACTACCCCTTCAAAGACGAAAGGAACAGCATGACTCCCCACAACCCTGCCCCCGGTCTCTCGCGTCGCGGGTTCCTCGTGGGCGCCGCCGGCGCCGCAGGCCTCGCCGCGCTCGCTCCGCTCCTGGCGGCCTGCGGGGGCACCGCCGCACCCGACCCGACGGGCAAGGTCAGCGTGTCGGTCTGGACGAACGACAAGAACTATCCCGCGTTCTTCAACACCCGTGCGCAGGCGCTGAGCGCGAAGGGCGGGTACCAGTACACCGTCGTCCCGGTCGTCTCCAGCGACATCTGGACGAAGTCGCTCGCCGCCTACGCGGCCAAGTCGACGGTCCCCAGCATGCTCGGCATCGAGATCAGCCAGTTCTCGCGGTACATGAAGAACAACATCGCCTCGGACATCTTCGTCGACCTGAGCGGCCAGATGGGGGCGCCGAATGACGCCTTCCTCGCGTCGCGCGTGGACCCCTACCGCGTCGAGAAGAACATCTACGCGATGGAGTCGGCGACCACGATCGTGACGCTCTACAAGCGCACCGATCTGTGGGAGAAGTACAAGATCCCATCGGCCCAGACCTGGGACGACTACCTGAGGATCGGCGGCGAGCAGTTCTCGAAGAACGGCATCCATCTCGGCATGCTGAGCTCCGTCGACGCGGACATCTTCCCCAACCTCCTGCTGCAGCGCGGCGGGAGGGTGTTCGACGACGACGGCACGTCGGCCATCGATTCGCCGGAGGCCCTCGAATGCCTCACGCTCATGAACGACGGCGTGAAGAACGGCACCTTCATCCTGACCAATGCGATGTGGGGTGCGAACGGCATCGGCATCATGAAGTCGAACAAGGTGGCGGCGCTCTGGTCGGCCGACTGGTTCAACCCGTTCTACCTGGTGCCGAACCTGCCGGAGCAGAAGGGGCTGTGGCACATCGACAATCCGCCGGTCTTCAGCGGCGGCGGGTATGCCACGAGCGTCTTCGGAGGCACCGGCTTCGCCGTGTCGAAGGGCCGGCCGGAGACCGAGGCGACTCTGAAGCTCCTCCAGGACGCGTACGGGACCAAGGACGGCCAAGTGGCGCGCTTCACGACGCTCGGCTACCTCCCGACGATGAAGTCGGCGTGGGACGACCCCACTGTCCTCGGCAAGCAGGACGCCTACCTGGGGGGACAGAAGGTGATGGACATCTACAAGCCCTTGTCCACGCAGCTGCCCACCCAGATCCAGGACCAGAGGTACGGCGACTTCCTGGCGGCGGCCAACACCGCGATCAGCGACATGCACGCCGGAAAGCTCACGCCCGCGCAGGCGCTCAAGCAGATCGACTCGAAGCTCAAGAGCGGCAGCTGAATGGCCACCACCCTTCTGGCAAGCCCGATCGGCGCGAACAGGCGCTCGAGCCGTCGAAGCGGCAAGGGCGCCCCCTACGTGTTCACGGCGCCGTTCTCGGTCACGTTCCTCGCGTTCATCGTCGGACCGGCCATCTTCGCCGTCTACCTCAGCCTGCAGTCGTGGGCGGGGCTCGGGTCCTTCACGTTCGTCGGTCTGTCGAACTACGTGGCGCTGTTCAGCGACACCGACTTCCAGGCGGCGGCCGGCAACACGGCGATCTACATGCTGGCCTCGCTGTTCCTGGTGGTGCCGTTGGCGCTCTTCATCGCATCCGTGCTCAATGCGCGAGGAATGCGGTTCAAGAGCCTGCTGCAGACGGCCTACTTCCTGCCGATCGTCCTGTCGCCGGTCATCATCGCGCTGGTGTTCAACATCGTCTTCGATCAGGAGTCGGGCCTGTTGAACAGTGTCCTCACAGCAGTCCTCGGCATCCCGCCGATCGGTTGGCTGGATGACCCGGACTGGGTGAAGGTGACGATCGTGATGCTGCTCGTCTGGCGGTACACCGGCTACCTGATCATCTTCTTCCTCGCGGGTCTGCAGAGCGTTCCCCGCGAACTCTATGAGGCCGTCGCACTCGACGGAGGCGGGCGATTCCGTTCCTTCACCACGGTGACGCTCCCGAGCTTGAAGCCGATCATGGCCTTCGTGACGGTGATCGTCGTGGCAGGCTCCGCCCAGATCTTCGAGGAGCCGTACATCCTCACGAAGGGCGGTCCCGGTAACGCCTCGATCAGCGTGACGATGTACCTCTACCGGGCTGCCTTCGAACAGAGCAACTTCGGCTTGGCCGCGGCGTGCGGTGTCGTCCTCTTCGTCGTCATCTTCGGTCTGGGTCGGCTGCTGACCTGGGCATTCGGAATCGGGAGCGAGCACGAATGACCATCCTCAACGACACCCGGATCGCGGACGAGGAGGCGACAGCGACCGAGGCGCTGGTCACCGTGGGCCGCCGGCCGCGATCGGCTCGTTCCTACCGCACAGGTGATCGCCTCCGCCGCGGGACCATGTACACGGGCCTCGTCGTGTGGCTGGTGCTGTCGATCGCACCGCTGCTCTACGGCCTGTCGGGCTCGTTCAAGACGACGGGCGACCTGTTCACGCCGCCCCAGACACTGATCCCTCGAGATCCGACCATCGACAACTACGTCAACCTGCTCACGCAGGCGCCGTTCATCCTGTGGTTCGTGACAAGCCTGACGCTCGCGGTGGTCGGCAGTGCGATCGCCACGTTCCTGTGCGCACTGGTGGGCTACGGGCTCGCGAAGTACCGATTCCCGGGCCGGAACCTCATCTTCAGCCTGGTGCTCGGGGCGCTGATGATCCCCTTCGCCGTCATCCTCGTCCCGCTGTTCGTCGAGGTGTCGAATCTGGGTCTCACGAACCAGTACGTCGCGTACCTCGTACCCTTCATCTGCCCCGCCTTCGGTGTGTTCCTGATGAGGCAGTTCATCGTCGGGGTTCCGCAGGAGCTCCTCGAAGCGGCCCGAATCGACGGCGTCGGCGAGTTCGGGATCTTCCTTCGCATCATCCTCCCGGTCGTCCGTCCCGCGCTCGGCGCGCTGTTCGTGTGGACGTTCCTCGGCATCTTCAACGACTTCCTCTGGCCGAACACCGTGATGAACATCCCCGAGCGATACACCCTCACGCTGGGTCTGAACTCGCTGCGGACAGCGTTCTCAACGGACTACTCGCTCGTGCTCGCCGGCACGATGCTCTCCGCCATCCCGACCGTCATCATCTTCATCCTGCTGCGGCGGCAGTTGATCGAGGGACTGACGGCGGGTGCGGTCAAGGGGTGATCGAGGGGCGCGTGAGGACGGATCGGATGCGAGGACGAGCGGGTAGGGTGCTCACATGACGTCGCTGGCATACCTCGCTGAGGCCGGGCCTTCCGTCGGCGTCCAGCAGATCGTCGACGCGATCGAGCACGAGATCGTCTCGGGTCGTTGGAGGGCCGGGTCCAAGCTGCCCGGGGAGCGGCCTCTGGCCGACGAGATCGGCGTGTCCCGACCTGTGATCCGCGAAGCGCTGCGGGTGATCGCCGAGCGCGGTCTCATCTCGGTCGTGCCCGGGAAGGGCAGCTTCGTCCGCAAGTTCAACCCCGCCGGCGAAGGTGCCAGTGCCGATGTCCTGGTGCGCAGTTCGCCGGTGACCGCGCGGCACCTCGTAGCCGCGCGGGTGATGCTCGAGGGCGAGGCCGCTTCGCTCGCCGCCGAGAACCGTACCGACGAAGACCTCACGACGATGAAGAACCTCCTGGCGGGCTTCGACACCGTCCCGATCGACGGTGCGGCGGATCTCGATCTGGCGTTCCACGAGGCCATCGCGATCGCATCGCACAATCCCGTACTGCAGATGATGTTCGGCTCGATCCGGCCGCTCTCGCACGGCATCATGCTGAGGAGCCTGTCGGACCACGAGGTGCGTCATGCGGCGGCGCCGCTTCACGGCGTGATCCTCGACGCGATCGAACGGCAGGATGCGGCGGTCGCCAGAAGGGCGATGACCGAGCACCTGGATGCCGCCGTGAAGTACTACGGCGCGGATCTCGATCGGCCACTCGTCGAGGTCCTGCGGCAGCGCGCGACCAGCATCCCGAGTCTCGCCTCGGTGCTGCGAGACGTGAGCGCGCAGATCCCCGGTACGGAGTAGCCGCGGGCGCCGGGCAAGACCGCAACGAGGCGTCCCGCCGCGCTTCATCGCGCCTCGTTAAGAACAGCCGTTCTTGACACCTCGGAGAGGCGAAAGTCGCGGGGATCCGCGAATGGCGGCCGGTATCGTAGACCCTTGGTGTCGGTGTCATAAGTACCGACTGCCCTCCGCGACACGCAGATCCGCAACGAAAGGCACCACGTGGTCGACGAACAGCAGACCGAGGACTGGGCAACGCGAGAAGACCTCGCTGAACGGATGATCCCGATCATCGGCCGCCTGTATCGCAACCACGGTGTGGTGACGTCGCTGCACGGGCACCGCATCATCAACCTCTCGGCCACGGGCCTGCTGGGCGTGCACGAGCGTGTGAGCCAGCTCGGCCACGACGAGCTCGACCCCGCCGAGACGCTCGCCGTGCTCACCGAGCTCGAAGCCCTCGCTCCCGGCGCCTCGTCGATCGACGTGGGGCGCCTGGCGACCATCGCCCGGGGAAGCACCGAGGCGCTCGCCGACCAGCTCGCCTCGGAGCTCGCCGACGTGCTCGGCGACGCCGGCGCGAGCCCGGCCGGCGCGGACGTCGTGCTGTACGGCTTCGGCCGCATCGGGCGTCTGCTGGCCCGCATCCTGATCTCGCACGCGGGCGGCGGCAGCGGCCTCCGACTGCGCGCCATCGTGGTGCGCAAGGGCGGCGCGAACGACCTGCAGAAGCGTGCCAGCCTGCTGCAGCGCGACTCGGTGCACGGCCCTTTCGCGGGTTCGGTCTCGATCGACGAGGACGCCCAGCAGATCATCGCCAACGGCACCCGCATCCAGGTCATCTACGCGGACGACCCGGCCGCCGTGGACTACACCGCGTACGGCATCGCCGACGCGATCGTCGTCGACAACACCGGCCGCTGGCGCGACGAGGAGGGGCTCTCGCAGCACCTCCGGGCTGCCGGGGTGGCGCGCGTGCTGCTCACGGCGCCGGGCAAGAGCCCGCTGAAGAACATCGTGCACGGCATCAACGACGACGCGATCACCCCTGACGACCGCATCCTGTCGGCCGCCTCGTGCACCACCAACGCCATCACCCCCGTGCTCGCGGCGATCGACGAGGCTTACGGCGTCGTGCGCGGCCACGTCGAGACCGTCCATTCGTTCACCAACGACCAGAACCTCATCGACAACTTCCACCGTGGTGACCGCCGCGGACGCTCGGCGGTGCTGAACATGGTGATCACCGAGACCGGCGCAGCCACCGCTGTCGCCAAGGCGCTGCCGCAGCTGGCAGGCAAGCTCACCGGCAGCTCGATCCGCGTTCCCACGCCGGACGTCTCCCTCGCGGTGCTGCACCTCACCCTCGAGCGCCCGGCGACCAAGGAGCAGGCGAACGACTACCTGCGCCGCGTCTCGCTGCACTCGAAGCTCCGCCAGCAGATCGACTACGTCGAGTCTCCCGAGGTCGTCTCGACGGACTTCGTCGGCTCGCACCGCGCCGGCATCGTCGACGGTCTCGCGACCATCGCCACCGAGGACAACCTCATCCTCTACGTCTGGTACGACAACGAGTTCGGTTACTCCTGCCAGGTCATCCGCGTGCTCGAGAAGATGGCCGGCTCGCACCCGGTCGTCCGTCCTGCGCGCCGCGAGGTCAAGCTCGACGCGTAGGAGAGCGGATGCCGCGGGCTGCGGCCCTGAGAGCGCCGAGGCCTCGGTCGCTGAGCGAGCGAAGCGAGACGAAGCGTCTCCGCCCCACCCCGGTCGCTGAGGGAGCGGAGCAAGACGAAGCGTCTCCGCCCCACCCCGRTCGCTGAGCGAGCGAAGCGTCTCCGCCCCCACCCCGGTCGCTGAGCGAGCGAAGCGAGACGAAGCGTGGCTCAGCGCCCCGAGAGCGCGGCGACCAGCGGCACCAGCCGGTCCGACAGCTCGTCGGGCACGGTGAAGAACGACACGCCCGTCGCCTCGCGCAGCGCGGTCAGCGCCTCGGTGTCGCGCGCGACGTCACCCGAGAGCTGAGCCACCGCGCCGGCCTCCCGCAGCCCTTCGGGCGTGAGCCCCATGCTCTGGCGCAGCCACGCGGGCAGGTCGTCGCCGATCCCGACGAGCTGCAGGGACAGCTCGAGCGGCTCGCGGTCCGGCGGCGTCGAGGCCCGCACGCGGTCGGCGACCTCGGCCACCGCGGCGGCATCGGCCTGCGGCCCGAGGGGGAGCGCCACGGTGCACGCGTGACGGCCGGCGATCCGCATCATCCGGTCGCCGGCGGCAGCGAGGGTGATCGGCAGTTCGTCGCCGAGCCCCTCGCGCACGGCGGCGATCGTGGCCTCCACCTGGTCGACCCGCTCGCGCCCCGAGCCCCACGGCACGCCGAGGGCGGCGGCATCCCGCTCTCCCTGCGGCCTGCCCGCACCGAGACCGAGCTCGAACCGCCCACCCGAGAGTTCGACGAGCGTGCGCGTGTCGCGCACGGTCGCGGCGGGGCTGCGCAGCGGCGCGGCGAGCACCCACGTGCCCAGCCGCAGGTCGTCGGTGGCGGCCGCCACCGACGCCAGCGCGAGCAGTGGCGACGGGGTGTACACGGTGTCGGGCACGAGCAGTGCCGAGAAGCCGTCGCCCTCGAGCTGCCGTGCCTTGTCGCTCCATGCGCGGGCATCGCCGTGCGCGCCGCTGACGACGCCGAATCGGAAGGGTGTCATGCCACCCATGCTCGTCGTGCCGAGGCAAGGGCGCATCCGCCCGGGGGAGGCATCCGCTCTACTCCGCCCGGCGGACGCCGGTCACGAGTTCACGCGGATGATCTCCTGTTGGTACGGCGCGACGACTCCGCCCGAGATGCGGCAGTCCAGCACGAGGAAGCGGCGGGATGCCTCCGGCTCGGCCGCCCAGCTCGCCAGCCGGTCGAGGTCGGCAAGCGTACGAACCACGACGCCCTCGGCGCCGACGCCCTCGCCGAGCGCGGCGAAGTCGACCTCGGGGATGAGCATCGGCTCCTTCGCGAGGCCCTTGAGTCCGTAGAGGTTGACCTCGGCGCCATAGGCGGCATCGTTCCAGACGACCGCGATGCCGCGTCCGCCCGCGACCCGCACGGCGGTCTCGAGGTCGGCGAGGGCCATGAGCCCGCCGCCGTCGCCGGTGGTGAGCACAACGGTCGAATCGGGCTTGGCGTACGCGGCGCCGGCGACCGAAGGCCAGCCGAGGCCGATCGACTGGAACGCCGTGCCGACCATCGCCATGCGGTCGGGCGACGCCACGGGCCAGTACATGTTCGCCCAGCCGATGAAGTGGCCGCCGTCCGAGACGACCACGCGGTCGACAGGAAGCATCTCGGCGATGCGGGCTGCGACCGAGCGCGGGTCGAGTCGCCCGTCGGCAGCGAGGTCGTCGCCGGGCTCGTATGCCCGCAGCGGCATGAGGTCGACGGACTCGCGCCAGCCGCTCGGCGCGGCGGCGCGCTCGCGCAGGCCCGCAGCCACCGCGGCCGCGACCACGGCGGCATCCCCGCGTACGTAACCGCCGACGTGCGGGTGCGTCGCGGCGGGCGCCACGTCGACCTGGAAGACCCGGGTCCCCGGCGCGAACAGGTCGCCGAACCGCATCGTGAACTGGTTGAGGGATGCCCCGAACACGACGGCGACATCGGCTTCGCGCACCAGCTCCATGGCGCCCTCGGCGCCGAAACCGCCGGTCACGCCGAGGTCGAACTCGCCCCGCGGGAAGATGCCGCGCCCGAGCGCGGTGGACGCCGTGACCGCGCCCGTCACGTCGGCGACCTCGCCGAGCGCGTCGGCTGCGCCCGCGATCCAGGCGCCGCGGCCGGCGAGCAGGAACGGGCGCTCTGCCGTCGCCAGCGCCTCGACGAGACCGTCGATCGCTCCCGCGGCGAACGGTCCGGTGGGCACCAGCGGCGACGGCAGACGGGGCTCCGGCGCCTCGGGAACCGGTCCGGCGTCGCGGGCCGCGACGTCGTAGGGGATCGCGAGCACCGTCGGCACCCGGTAGGTGAGGGCGTGCTCGATCGCGATGATCGTGGTGGCCGCGGCATCCGCCCGCCCCACGGTGTAGGTGCGGGCGCCGACGGCCGACGCCAGCGCGATCTGGTCGACGTCCCACGGGCGCGGGCCCGACGTGGGCTCGTCGCCGACGACGAGCACGAGCGGCACGTGCGCCTGGACCGCCTCGGCGAGGGCGGTGAGCGTGTTGGTGAAACCGGCGCCGTACGTCGCCGTCGCCGCGGCCAGGCGGCCCGACGCGCGGTGGTAGGCGTCGGCGGCGACGACCCCGCCCTGCTCGTGGCGCACCGCGGTGAAGTGCACGTCGGTGGAGCGCTCCAGCGCGTCGAGGAAGTAGGCGTTGCCGTTGCCCATCACGCCGAACACGTGGTCGATGTGGCGGGCGAGCGTGAGGGCGACGTGCGCGGAGACGGAGGTGACGGGGGAGACCGCGGGCATGGCGGAGCCTTTCGAGACGGAACGGGTCAGGGAGCCGTATGTGTCTCGCGCCGATGCGCTGCGTGCCCATTTTTCGAGCACCGGCGGGCGTCGATGCCGCCGGACGTGTCGAGTATAGGGACATCCGCCAAGATGGGAGTCATGAAGACGACCCAGCTGCGCCGGTACACGCTCGTCGAGGGGGAGTACGACGCGTTCGTCGCCTGGTGGCACGAGTGGATGCCGCGGGTGCGGCCCGCCGCGGGCTTCGCGATCGAGTTCGCCTACGGCATCCCCGAGACGAACGAGTTCGTGTGGGCCGTCAGCGCCCCCGGCGATGCCGACGCCTTCCGTGCGCTGGAGCAGGAGTACATGGCCTCCGCCGGCCGCGCCGAGGCCTTCGACGGGGTTCCGCAGCGGGTCGCGGTCTCGGACACCCGCATCGTGACGGAGTTCGCGACCACCCCGTAGCGGATCCGTCTCGTTCGGTCCGCGGGGCTTCCGGTCCTCGAGCGAGCGCAGCGAGACGAAACGCCCCGTTCGGTCGTCTCCGAGGGTCTCGCGGGAAGATGTCCTGTGACCTCTTCGGACCGGCATCCGGCACGCCGCCGCGGCATCCTGATCCTGGCGTTCGCGGTGTACCTCGCGCTGCTGGCGTGGGTGGTGCTGTTCAAGCTCGAGGTGCCGTGGATCGGCGATGCCGCGGGGCTGGCCCGACCGATCAAGCTCGTGCCGTTCGTGGCGAGCGGCGACGCGGGGGCGAGTTCGCCGGTCGAGATGCTGATCAATCTGGTGCTGTTCGTGCCGTTCGGCCTGTTCGTCGGGGCGCTCGCGCCCACCTGGTCGTGGTTCACGGCCGGCATCGCCGCACTCGGGGTGAGCTTCGTGCTGGAGACGGTGCAGCACCTCCTCTCGACCGGCAGCTTCGACACGACCGACCTCATCGTCAACACGTCGGGCGCGCTGGTCGGATGGGCGATCTTCGCCGCGGTGCGTCGATCCGCGGGCGAGCGGACCTCGGCGGTCATGACGCGCACGTGCGTCATCGTCACGGCGATCGCTCTCGTCGCCGTGGTCGCATTCGTCGCGTCTCCGCTGCACTACGGCCCGCAGCGCGATGTCGTCGTGGAGCGCTCGGCACCGTAGCCCCGTCGGAGTTGCGCGATCGTTTACGCTGCGCACACCCCGGCTCGATAGCGTGGCCGCATGTCTGATCCGCGTCCGCTGAACATCGAAGCGGGCCCGGCGTGGTACCCCGATCCGACGGGCCGGTTCCCTCTGCGCTGGTGGGACGGCCGTGCGTGGTCCAGCGATGTGCACGGGCCGTCGGGGCACTCGTACGACCCGCTCGCCGGCGCATCGGGCGCGTCGGATTCGTCCGGCGGAAATGTCGGTCCCGTCGTCGGCTTCCTCGCTGCGTCGCTGTTGCCGACCGCTCTCGCAGGACTCTTGTCGGGGCTGGCCATCGCGACTGCGCTCAGCAATCCGGTCGAGGGGATGGCGACCATCTCGTTCTGGTTCATGAGTGTGCTGTTCAGCATCGCCGCCGGTGTCCTTGCGATCACGGCCCTTGCCGTGGCCTCGGACCGAGCTCTGGCGCGTCGCGCCCGTCGGACCGTGTTCGGCCTGGGCATCGGCGTGATCGCCGTCAACTTCGCTCTCGTCGTGGCGCCTCTTCTCGGCACCGTCGTCGACGGCGCGTTCGGCTAGCGCTCGGGCGCGGGTCCGTTGGGCAAGATCCCCGGTTGAACCATCCCCGCCCGGGTCAGCCGCCGAGCGCCTCGCGGATCGCCGTCGCCGAACGCGTCAGCCGTGCGGCGATCTCCGCGTCGGTGTGCGTCGTGGCGACGAACACCACCGCGATCGCCGCCGGGCCCCGGCCGCGCAGTGCGAGCGGCACAGCCACCGCCCGCAGGCTCGGGATGACCTCGTCGTGGCTGATGGCGAAGCCGCGGGCGGCGGCATCCCGGATCTCGTGTGCCAGTTCGACGCCCACCCCGCCCGGCCACGCGCTCTCGGGCACCAGCGACAGGATCGCCTTGCCGGGGGCGCCGCGGGTGACCGGATGCCGCGTACCCGGCCGCTGCGCGACGGGGTTCACCGCGTGGCGGGGCTCGATGCTCGACAGCGTCACGCACTCGTCGTGGTCGCGCACCACGAGGAAGCAGGTGGCGCCGAGGTCACCGGCGACGGCGGTCAGCTCCGGGAGCGCCTCGGCCTGCAGATCGTGCGCGACGCCTGCCGCCAGGGCAGCCATGCGCGGTCCGAGCTCGATGCGGCCTGCGGAGTCGCGCACGACGAGTCCGTGGTCCTCGAGGGTGCGCAGCAGCCGGTAGGCGACCGAGCGGTGCACCTCGAGGCGCCCCGCGATCGCGTCGATCGAGAGCGGCTCGCGGGCGTCGGCGAGCACTTCGAGAATGCGGATGCCGCGGCTCAGCGTCTGCGACGCGGGCGGGGTGGGGGCGTCAGCGGCCATCTGCGCTCACCTTCCTGGGCGTGCGGCGACCTTGCCGCCTCGGCACGGGTCGTATACGATCTGTTCAATAGTAGAACGGCGTGTTCGAATATAGAACACGTTCCTCGTAGGCCGCAAGACCTCGACACCGTCGTCCGAGGAGGACACCGATGCAGTTCCACCACCACGGCTACGTCTCCGCAGACCCGCGTGTGCAGGACGCCGCCGGCACCGGCATCGACCGCCCCGCCGAGCTTCCCGACGAGATGGACGTGCTCATCGTCGGGTCGGGACCGGCCGGCATGCTGCTCGCCGCGCAGATGTCGCAGTTCCCGGCCGTGACCACCCGCATGATCGAGCGCCGCGACGGCCGCCTCGTGCTGGGTCAGGCCGACGGCATCCAGCCGCGAAGCGTCGAGACGTTCCAGGCGTTCGGGTTCGCCGAGCGCATCGTCGCCGAGGCCTACAACATCGCCTGGATGAACTTCTGGGGACCCGACCCCGAGAACCCGGGCAACATCATCCGCACCGCGCGCACCGAGGACTACGCGTTCAAGATCAGCGAGTTCCCGCACCTCATCGTCAACCAGGCGCGCGTGCTCGACTACTTCGCCGAGGCCGCCGCGCACGGCCCCGGCCGCATCCTCCCGGACTACGGCATCGAGTTCGTCGGGCTCACCATGCACGACGAGGGCGAGTACCCCGTCGAGGTGCGCGTGCGCCACACCGCGGGGGAGCGCGCCGGCGAGGAGCGCACCGTGCGGGCCAAGTACGTCGCCGGCTGCGACGGCGCCCGCTCGGGCGTGCGCGAGGCCATCGGTCGCAAGCACATCGGCGGCATCTCGGCGCACGCGTGGGGCGTCATGGACGTGCTCGTCAACACCGACTTCCCCGACTGGCGCACCAAGTGCGCGATCAACGCCGAGGCCGGCAACATCCTGCACATCCCGCGTGAGGGCGGTTACCTCAGCCGCATGTACATCGACCTCGGCGAGGTCGCGGCCGACGACGACCACCGCGTGCGGCAGACGCCGATCGAGGAGATCATCCGCAAGGCGAACGCGATCCTGCACCCGTACTCGATCGACGTGAAGCAGGTCGCCTGGCACAGCGTCTACGAGGTCGGGCACCGCGTCACCGACAAGTTCGACGACGTGGACGTCGACCAGGGTCACGACCCCCGCGTCTTCCTCACCGGCGACGCCTGCCACACGCACAGCGCGAAGGCCGGCCAGGGCATGAACGTCTCGATGCAGGACGGCTTCAACCTCGGCTGGAAGCTCGGGCACGTGCTCACCGGCCTCAGCCCCGCGTCGCTGCTGTCGACGTACTCCGCCGAGCGCCAGCCGGTCGCGCAGCAGCTCATCGACTTCGACCGCGAGTGGTCGGCACTCATGGCCCGCAAGCCCGAAGAGATCTCCGACCCGCAGGAGCTCGCCACCTTCTACCTCGGCACCGCCGAGTTCCCGTCGGGGTTCATGACCCAGTACGGCGCGTCGATGATCGTGACGGATGCCGCGCACCAGGCGCTGGCCGAGGGCTTCCCGCTGGGCAAGCGCTTCAAGTCGGTCGAGGTCGTCCGGGTGAGCGACGGCAACCCGATCCACCTCGGCCATCACGCCAAGGCCGACGGTCGCTGGCGCATCTACGCGTTCGCCGACGCTCCCGCCGCGGGCGAGGCATCCGCCCTCTCCTCGTGGGCCGAGTTCATGGCTTCGGACGCGTCGCCGATCGCCCGGTTCACGCCGGCGGGCGCCGACGTCGACGCGGTGTTCGACGTGAAGGCGATCTACCAGCAGGCGCACGAGGATGTCGACATCTCGAAGGTGCCGGGGCTCTTCCTGCCGACCTCGGGCCCGCTCGGCCTCACCGACTGGGAGAAGGTCTACGCGGCCGCGCCCAGCGCGTGGACGACAGACGACATCTTCGAGGAGCGCGGCCTGTCACGGGGCGGCGTGGTCGTCGTCGTGCGCCCCGACCAGTACGTCGCAGCGGTGCTTCCGCTGGAGGCGACCGACGAGCTCACGGCCTTCTTCGCGGGGGCGTTCCTGCCCCAGCGCTGACCGTTCGCGGGGGGTCATGCGCACAGCGCTCCCAGACAACCGAGGCCGACGGCCGGCTGCCCACAATGGAGGGCAGCCGGCCGTTCGCGTCGGTGCATGCGCCGCGATCCGAAGGAGACGCCGATGTCCGATTCCACCCTGGTCCTCGACGAGGCCGCACTGCTGGCGCGCGTCGCCGCGCCGGAGGAGGAGGGTCGCGAGATCCTCGACGCCGCCACTCGCGAGGTCATCGGCCGGGTCCCGGTGCAGACCGCCGAGGAGCTCGACGCCGCGGTCGCCCGTGCGAAGGCCGCGCAGCCGGCGTGGGAGGCGCTCGGACACGAGCAGCGCTCCGAGCTGCTGCTGAAGGCCGCCGACGCGATCGACGCCAATGCCGAGCAGCTCGCGCGGCTGCTGTCGCGGGAGCAGGGCAAGCCGCTCAACGGCCCGAACGCGCGCTTCGAGGTGGGCGCGTGCTCGGCCTGGCTGCGTGCCAACGCGACGACCGTGCTCGAGCCGCAGGTGCTCGTCGACGACGAGACCCTGCACGCCGAGCTCGTCTACAAGGCCGCCGGTGTCGTCGGCGCGATCAGCCCGTGGAACTGGCCGATGATGATCTCGATCTGGCAGATCGGACCGTCGCTGCGGATGGGCAACACCGTCGTCATCAAGCCGAGCAGCAACACGCCGCTGAGCGTGCTGGCCCTCGTCTCGGTCATCAACGACGTGCTGCCGCCGGACGTCCTCATCGCCGTCGCCGGCCCCGGCGCGATCGGCGGGCGCCTGGCCGCGCACCCCGATGTCGCCAAGGTCATGTTCACGGGTTCCACCGAGGTGGGCCGCCAGATCATCGAGAGCTCGGCGGGCAACCTCGCGCGCCTCACGCTGGAGCTGGGTGGAAACGACGCGGGCATCGTGCTGCCCGGCACCGACGCGAAGGCCATCGCGCAGGACCTGTTCTGGGGCGCCTTCATCAACACCGGCCAGACGTGCGCGGCGCTCAAGCGCCTGTATGTGCACGACTCCGTCTATGAGGACGTCGTCGCCGCGCTCGCCGAGGTGGCCGCGCAGACGCCGATGGGACCGGGGCTGGACGAGAACAACGTGCTGGGCCCGGTGCAGAACCAGAGTCAGTTCGACATCGTGAAGGACCTCGTCGAGGACGCGAAGGCCAGGGGCGGGCGCATCGTCACCGGTGGCGAGCCGGCACCCGAGCTCGGCGAGCTGTTCTACCGCGCCACGATCGTGGCCGACGTCACCGACGGCATCGCGATCGTCGACGAGGAGCAGTTCGGCCCCGTGCTTCCCGTCATCCGGTACACCGACGTGGACGACGCGTTCGCGCGGGCCAACGCCGCCGAGGTCGGCCTCGGCGCCTCGGTGTGGTCGAGCGATCCCGACCAGGCGCGCGAGTACGCGACGCGCATGCAGTCGGGCACGGTGTGGATCAACTCCCACGGCGGCCTGCACCCGATGGTGCCCTTCGGCGGTGTCAAGGGCTCGGGCTACGGCCTGGAGTTCGGCGTCGAGGGCCTGAAGTCGGTGGCGGTGCCGCAGGTCGTCAGCGGTCCGGGCCGGAAGGGCTGACCCGTGACGACGGCGATCGTCGTCGGCGGCGGATCGGCGGGCGCGGTCGTCGCCCGCCGCCTCGTCGACGCGGGTGTCGAGGTGACGCTGCTCGAAGCGGGTGGCGAGGACACCAACCCCGCGATCCACGACCCGATGCGGATGGGCGAGCTCTGGCACAGCCCCGACGACTGGGACTATTTCACCGTGCCGCAGGAGCACGCCGCCGGCCGGCGGCTGCACCTGCCGCGCGGCAAGGTGCTCGGCGGCTCGCACGCGCTCAACGCCATGATCTGGGTGCGCTGCGCGCCGCAGGACTTCGACCACTGGGCCGCCCTCGGCAACGACGGGTGGGGCTGGGACGACGTGCTGCCGGTGTACCGGAGCATCGAGGCGTTCTCCGGTGGGGCGTCCGCACTGCGCGGGGATGACGGCATCCTCCCGGTCACCGACGCCTATCCGCTCGCCCCGATCCAGGCCTCGATCGTCGCCGCTGCCGTGGAGGAGGGGCTCGAGCACAACGCCGACTACAACGGCGACCACCTCGACGGCGTCTCGCAGGAGCAGGTCACGATGCACGTGAACGGCTCCGGCGGCACGCGTGCCAACACGTGGACCGAGTACCTGAAGCCGGTCCGGGACCGGGTCGGCATCCGCACCGGGAGTCACGTCCGCTCGGTGATCGTCGAGGACGGCCGCGCCGTGGGCGTGCGCTTCCGGCAGGACGGCGAGGACCGTGAGCTGCGGGCCGACGTCGTCGTGCTCTCGGCGGGCGCGCTCGACTCGCCCGCCGTGCTCCTGCGATCGGGCATCGGCCCGGCGGACGAGCTCGCCGACCTCGGGATCGACGTCGTGCGCGACGCACCCGGCGTCGGCCGCAACCTGCACGACCACTTCCTCGCGCCGGTGATCTTCCGCACCGACGCGAAGCCGGTCGGGCCGCCGACGCCGGGCGTCTCGGTCACGCAGACGCACCTGTTCTGGCGGTCGCTGCCCGAGCTGGAGGTGCCCGACACGCAGCCGATCCACTTCTCGGTGCCGATGTACGGCGAGACGCTGAAGCCGGCAGGCGACGACGGCTTCTCGCTCATGGCGGGCATCGTCACGCCGAAGAGCCGCGGCACGGTGCGCCTGTCGGGGGCGGGGCTCGACGACCCGCTCCTGATCGACCCGCAGGTGCTCGCCGACCCCGACGACGTGCGTTCGCTCACGGCCTCCGTGCGGCAGTGCCGCTCGATCGGCCGACAGCCGGCGCTCGCCGGAGAGTGGGGAGCCGCCGAGGTGTACCCCGGCGCGGACGTAGCCGATGACGAGCTCGACGAGTACGTCCGCCGCAACGTGGCGACCTACCACCACCAGGTGGGCACGTGCCGCATGGGAGTGGATGCCGAAGCCGTGGTGGACCCGCGGCTGCGCGTCGCCGGGATCGACGGGCTGCGGGTGATCGACGCGTCGATCATGCCCCGCATCACCACGGGCAACACCAACGCACCCGCCGTGCTGATCGGCGAGCTCGGCGCCCGGTTCCTCCTGGAGGATCTCGGACTGGCCTGAGTGCGAACACGAAGCGGGGGCGTCCATTCCGGACGCCCCCGCTGTCGTGTGTGCGCGGAACTCAGTCGGCGGCGAACACCCGTCGACCGGCGAACCACGTCTCGAGGACCCGCGTGCCGATGATCGCGTCGGCGGGTCCGGCGACGAAGTCGCAGTCCACGATCACGAAGTCGGCCGACTTGCCCGGGGTGAGCGAGCCGGAGACCTCATCGAGCCCCATCGCCTGCGCGGCGTTGATCGTGAAGACCTCCAGCGCCTCGGCGGCGGTGATCGCCTGCTCGGGCCACAGCACGCCCGCTGCGCGGCCGAGCGGGTCGGCGCGGGTGACGAGGCCCTGCATCCCCTCGAACGGGTTCGGCGACTCGCTGACCGGCCAGTCGGATCCGCCCGCCACGAGCGCCCCGGCGTCCAAGAGGGACCTGTTCGGCTGCGAGTGCTCCGCGCGGTCGTGGCCGAGCACCTCGGCCAGAGCCGTCGGGATCACCCCCGGGAACCAGATGAACGGCGAGATGTCGGCGGCCACGCCGAGGCGCGGCATCCGCTCGATGTCTTCGTCGGACAGGAACTGACCGTGGGCGATCTGCACCGGCACGTCGATGCCGTCGGCGCGAAGCCGTTCGACGACGTCGAGCAGCAGGTGCGCCGAGCCGTCGCCGGTGCAGTGCACCTTGGCGCCGAGGCCGCGCGCCGCGACCGAGCGCAGCCAGCCCTCCAGCTCGTCGGGCGTCATCGTCGTGGTGCCGTGGAAGTGGGCGCCGTGCGCATCGTCGGGGATGTACGGCTCCAGGAACGAGGCGGTGCGCGCCGGCGGCACGCCGTCGAGGAAGATCTTCACGAAGTCGGGGCGGTGATGCTCCGACCGGTACTGCTCGCCCAGCGCGACGAGCGGCTCGCCGACCGGGTCGAAGCCGAAGATCTCGTCGTTGACGGTGAGGCTCGAGACGACCCACGCGTTCAGCTCGCCGGCCTCGTCGAGCGACTGCAGCGCCGCGAGGATGTCGCGGGAGACCGCGGCGTCCTGGAACGCGGTGACGCCGTAGCCGTTGAGCATCTCGATCCCACGCTGCGACGAACGCCGGTGCTGTTCGGGCGAGAGACCGCCGCTTCGTGCGAGCGCCTCCTCCACCGGGATGCCGGCGGCCTCCAGCAGGATGCCGGTCGGCTGCCCGTCGTCCGGATCGAGCACGGTCACCCCGCCGTCGGGGATCGCATCGGCGGTGATGCCGGCCAGCTCCAGCGCGCGGGTGTTCGCCCAGCGGTTGTGGCGGCTGTCCTCCATGATGACTGCCGGGCGTCCGCCAGCCGCCTCGTCGAGCCGGGCGCGGACGGCCGAGGTCGACAGCTCGGCCATCAGCGTGCTCGGGTAGGGACCGCCCGAGATCCAGGCGTCCTCGGGGAGCCTGGCGGCGTAGGCGCGCACGCGGTCGAGGATCTCGTCCAGCGACAGCCCTGCCGGCAGCGCCAGCTCGTACAGGTCGGTGCGCCCGGCCAGCGCGTGGTGGTTGTGCACGTCGACGAAGCCCGGATACACCGCCGCGCCCGCGAGGTCGCGCACCTCGGTGCGTTCATCGCGGAGCGCGAGCACTTCGTCGCAGGTGCCGACGGCGAGCACCCGCCCGTCGCCGAACGCGATGGCGTCGGCGACGGGGCGGGTGCGGTCGGCGGTGCGCACGACACCGCCGGTGAGGATGAGGTCGGCGGTCACCGTCAGCGCTCCAGCGGGTGCGACGGGTCGTACTCGCCCGGGTGCACGGTGTTCGACAGCAGCCGGCCGTGCGCGCCGAACGTGAAGTGGGTCGGGATGCCGCCGTCCTCGCCCTCGCCGAAGAGCACGCCGTGCGAGCGCAGCGCCCTCTGGTCGCGGTGGTCGGCGATCGTCACCGACCCGCAGGGGATGACCTTCTCGCGCCACGTGAACACGTAGATGCCGGGACGCAGGCGCCACACGGTGTTCTCGTCGGTGTCGGCCAGGCCCTGCTCGGGGCCGGCGAGGCACTGCCACGTGTACCAGTGCGGCGAGAGGTAGACGTGCTCGTAGGCGTGGACGCTGGAGTACACCCACAGCACCCGGCGGCCGATCAGCTCGGTGGTCGGGGCCGGCGGCTCGCCGTTCTGCGCGAGCTCCTCGATGCGGCCGACGCCGAACAGGTGCTGCACCGCGACGCGCTCGCGCGTCTTCTCGCCGAGGACGCTGAGCACGGCGAGCGAGTATCCGCTGCGCAGGTCGAGCAGGAGCGACACCGCCTCGTTCGGCAGGTAGTCGTGGTGGAACTGGGCGTAGTAGAGGTCCTCGTCGACCCGGACCACCTCGCACGCGTCGGTCTGTGCCGCGGGTGCCGTGGGGTCGCCGGCGCCCGGGGTGTACTCCCACGACACCGTGCCGGGGCCGAAGGTGTGCACGATGCGCGTGCCGCGGTCGTCGACGACCGTGAACGTGCGCCCGTCCAGATCGCTCGACAGCTCGGCCTTGCTCGCATCGAAGCCGGGGGCGAGGCCGTCCAGGGGCAGCCAGGTGGACGTGTCGGACAGGTTCACGGTCATGATGATGTCTCTTCTCGGTGTCGGATGGGGAGTCGGGATGCCGGGGTCACACGCTCGGCTCGGGGATGTGCGGCGCCTGGTCGCCGTGGGAGACGTGGACGTTGAACTTCTCCAGGTCGGTGGCGAGGGCGTCGTACACCGCGGGCTTGCGGCGCTTGAGGTACGCCGCGTAGACGATGCCGCCGACGACCGCGAGGGCGAGGAGCCACGGCAGGGTCAGGATCACCGGGTTCTGGGTGCCCGCGACGACGTCGAAGTTGAACAGGGCCAGCAGTGCGATCGAGATGAGCCCCAGGAAGCCGAGCCCCGGTGCGATGAGTGTGCTCCACCAGCGGGGGTCGCGCTGCCGCCGGAACCACACGACGATCGACAGCGCTGCGAGCGTCTGGAGGACGATCACCGACAGCGTGCCGATGCCGAGCATCGCGGGCACGACCAGGAGGATCGGGTCCAGCTGCGCGAGGGCGAAGCAGCCGGCGACGATGGCCGCGAACAGCGCCTGCACGAATCCGGCGAGCTGCGGCGCGCCGTTGGCACGGGTGCGCGACAGGGCGTGCGGCAGCACGCGTGCGCGCCCGAGCGCGTAGAGGTAGCGCGTCGCCGAGTTGTGGAACGCGAGCATCGCGGCGAACAGGCTCACCAGCAGCAGGATCGTGGCGATGACCGACATCGGCTCGCCGAGGTACTGCGCGATGAGCGAGAACAGCAGGTCGCCCGCCTCGAGGTGGTCCAGCGACGCCTGCTGCGCGTTCGCGACGCCGGTGGCGCTGACGACGGCCCAGGTCGACACGCCGAGGATGAGCCCGATCGCGATGATCGCGCCGTAGGTCGCGCGGGGGATCGTCTTCAGCGGGTTCTTCGCCTCTTCGCTGAACAGCGCGGTGGCCTCGAACCCGAGGTAGCCGGTGGCCGCCAGCAGCAGGCCGATCGGGAGCGATCCCGAGAACACCGCCGCGGGCGAGAACGCCGAGACGTCGAAGCCGGTCTGCATGAGCACCGCGACGTCGAACACCACGAGGATCGCGACCTCGAGCACGAGCGAGACGCCGAGCACCTTCGAGCTGAAGTCGATGCCGGTGCGCGCCATCAGGAAGCACACCGCGATCGACAGCAGCCCCCACAGGTACCAGTGCATGTCGAAGCCGGTGAGGTCGGCGATCACGATCTGCATGAAGAAGCCGCTCGTGCCGATCGTGCCCACCACGAAGAGGTTGTAGCCGATGGTCGCGATGAGCCCGGCGACGAGGCCGCCGGTGCGGCCGAGCCCCTTCACGACGAACGCGTAGAACCCGCCCGCGCTGGCGAGCTGCTTCGACATCTGCGCGTAGCCGACGGCGAACAGCAGCAGGATGATCGCGACGATGAAGAAAGATGCCGGGGCGCCGCCGCCGTTGCCGAAGGCGATCACCAGCGAGGCGACCACCACGATGCCGGTGAGCGGGGCGACCGCCGCCAGCACGAGGAAGACGATGCCGGCCACGCCCAGCGCGTTGCCGCGCAGCCCGGTCGGTGAAGCGGAATCGGTCACAGCGGCTCCTTTGCCTGTGATGCGCCTGCCGGGGCGGACGCTCGGGGGCGAGGCAGGGTGACCTCGCTCTTCGATTGTGCGAGCGGGGGCCGTGCGGGCACTTGACGCAGAGCGTGCGGGGCTGTTGCACCAGCGCAGGGAACGCTCCGTCGCGCCTGGGCTGGATGCATGATCGGTGCGAGCCCGCAGCGGGCGCGAGCGGAGGTCGGCGATGGAGTTGGGCATCCGGGGGCACCGGGTCCTCGTCACAGGGGCCGCGGGCGGCATCGGACGCGCCGCCGCGCGAGCGTTCGGTGCCGAGGGTGCGTGCGTCGTGCTGACGGACCGGGATGCCACGGACCTGGCCGCCGTCGCCGCGGAGCTGCGTGCGGCGGGGGTGGAGGCATCCGCTCTTCCCGCCGACGTGACGGACGAGGCCCAGGTCGACGCAGCCGTCGCGTACGCCGTCGATCGGCTCGGCGGGCTGGACGCGGTCGTCGCGTGCGCGGGGATCTCGGGTCCGGCCGGCACCGCGCTCGCCGATACGCCGCTGCCGGCGTGGGACGACGTGTTCGCGGTGAACGTGCGCGGCACCTTCCTGGTGCTGCGCGCCGCGGTCCCCGCCCTGCGCGTCGCGGGCGGCGGCACCGTCGTCGTGGTCGCGAGCGACTCCGCGCTGGTCGCTGCGCCCGGCATGGCGGCGTACTGCGCCTCGAAGGCGGCGGTGCTGCAGCTGGCACGCGCGGCTTCGGTCGAGCTCGCGACCCACGGCATCCGGGTGAACGCGGTGTGCCCCTCGATCGTCGACACGCCCATGAGTCGCGGCGATCTCGGCATCGGCTCGGAGGACCCCGCCGGATTCGCCGGGATGGACTATCCCGTGCAGACGGCCGATGAGGTCGCCGCGCAGCTGGTCTTCCTCTCCTCTCCGGTCTCGCGCCCCGTCAGCGGCGCCGCACTCGTCTCGGACTTCGGGTACTCCGCCCGGTCGAGCTTCCCCGCCTGAAAGGACACAGCATGGGATACGCAGGAGCAGGCACCGCCGGGAAGGTCGTGCTGATCACCGGCGGCGGCACCGGAATCGGGGCCGCCATCGCCGAGCGGTACGCCGCAGAAGGTGCGCACGTCGTCGTGGTCGGCCGCCGTAAGGCGGTGCTCGATGAGGTCGCCGAGCGCATCGGCGCGCTCGCGCTGGTCGCTGACGCCGCCGACGCCGCGAGCGCTCGCGGCGTCGTCGAGGCCACCGTCGCGCGCTTCGGACGGCTCGACGTGCTCGTGAACAACGCCGGCGGCCACGGGTTCTCCGCCGTGGGCGACACCGACGACGCGTCGTGGGCGGCCTCGCTGCAGGCGAACCTCAACACGGCGTTCGTGATGTCGCGCGAGGCGCTGCCGTCGCTCATCGAGTCGAAGGGGCAGATCGTCATCATCTCGTCGCTCGCGGGGCTGTTCGCGGGGCCGTCGGTCGCCGGATACACCGTCGGCAAGCACGCCCTCGTCGGGCTGACCAAGACGCTGGCCCGCGACTACGGCAAGCACGGGGTGCGGGTCAACGCGGTGTGCCCGGGCTGGGTGCAGACGCCGATGGCCGACGCCGAGATGGACGAGTTCGCCTCCCACGCCGACCTGGGCTCGCGCGAGGAGGCGTACGCGACGGTCACCGCCGACGTGCCGCTGCGCCGCCCGGGCGCGCCCAGCGAGATCGCGTCGGTGGTGCGCTTCCTCGGCTCGGGGGAGTCGTCGTACATGAACGGCGCGGTGCTCGTCGTCGACGGCGGTGCGCACGTCGTCGACCTCCCCACGATCGCGTTCGACCACGCCGGCATGTAGCAGGCACGCAGAGAGAGGGGGCGGATGCCGCGGCATCCGCCCCCTCTCTCATGCGGTGTCCGGGTCAGCCGCCCAGGTAGGCCCGGTGCAGCAGCTGCGGCTCGTCGCGCAGGCGCGCGGCGTCGCCCTGGAACGTGACCTGGCCGCTCGCAACGACGATGGCCTCCTTCGCGAGCCCGAGCGCGAGCCCGGTGAACTGCTCGACCAGCAGCACGCCGACGCCCGACTCGGCCAGCGTGCCGACCATCGGGAACAGGCGGGTGAACACGACCGGCGCGAGGCCGAGCGACATCTCGTCGATGAGCAGGAATCGCGGCTTGGCGGCGAACGCGCGCGCGAGCACGACCATCTGCTGCTCGCCGCCGGACAGCAACTGGGCGGGGGAGTCGATCCGCTTCTCCAGCTCGGGGAAATGCGCCAGCGCGGCGTCGATCTGGGCGGGCGTGCGCGCGGTGAGCGACAGGTTCTCGCGCACGGTGAGCGACGGGAACACCGCCCGCCCCTGCTCGATGTGCACGATGCCGCGACGAGCCCGCGCGACGCGCGACAGCTTGTCGATCGGCTCGCCGTCCAGGCGGATCGTGCCGCCGGAGTGCGCGACGACGCCCGAGATCGACTCGATGAGACTCGTCTTGCCGGCGCCGTTGGGGCCGACCAGGGCGAGCACCTCGCCCGGCCGGACCGTCAGCGACACGTGGGAGATCACCGGCCCGGCGCCGCGGCTCACGGTCACGTCGTCGAGCTCCAGCAGGTCCTCGGTCATTGCAGCAGCTCCGTCTCGCCCATGTACGCCTTGATCACGGCGGGGTCGTCGAGGACCTCCGCCTGCGGACCCGATGCCAGCACCCTGCCGAAGTCGAGCACGGTCAGGCGCGGGCACACCGAGCGGACGAGGTCCAGGTCGTGCTCGATGATGACCAGCGAGATGCCGAACCGCTCGGGGAGGTCTCGCAGCCGGACCGCCAGCGCGAGGTGCTCCTCGTGCGAGAGGCCGGCGGCGGGCTCGTCGAGGATCAGCAGGCGGGGCTTGGCGAGCACGTTCGCCGCCACCTCGACCAGGCGGCGGGTGCCGACGTCGACGCCCGACAGCCGGGCGCGAGCGAGCGGGCACCCGAAGAAGGCGAGTGTGCGCTCGATCTCGTCGCGGTCGAGCCGACGGCGCGCGACGAAGCGCACGTACGCCTCGACCGTGAGCGACGGCGGCACGCGATCCTGCTGGTACGTGCGGCGCAGGCCCAGTCGTGCGCGCCGGGTGGGGGAGAGGCCCGCGAGGTCGGCGCCGTCCAGCACCACCCGCCCGCCGTGGCGGGGGAGGAACCCGCTGATGGCGTCGACGAACGTCGACTTGCCGGCGCCGTTGGGCCCGATGAGGCCCATGATCGTGCCGGCGGGCACCTCGAACGACACGTCGTCCAGCGCCTTGAGTGCGCCGAACTCGACGGTCAGCCCGTCCACCACGAGCACCGGCGCGTTCGCGTCCTTCACCGGGTCGATCGTGGCGACCGTCGTGGTCGAGATCTCGGGAGCAGCCTCGGCGCGAGCGGATGCCGCGGCCGCGGCATCCTTCTCCGCCTCGGTCCGCGCCGCCAGCCGCTTGTCGGCGCGGCGGTAGTAGAGGTTGCGGATGCCCTGGCCGAGGTTGGTGCCGCTGGTGAGGGCCTGCACGCCCAGTGCGCCGAAGATGACGAAGCCCCAGTCGAGCTTGATGCCCCACTGCTTCAGCAGTTCGGGGACGAGCACCCACAGGATGCCGCCGAAGATCGCCATGTCGATGAGGTAGGCGCCCGACATGACGGCCAGGACGTACAGCGCGAGCGACTGCAGCGGTGTGAAGCTCGACGCGAACGGCAGCTGGACCTGGCCGGCGATGAGGCCGCCCGAGATGCCGCCGAGCGCGGCGCTGATCGCGAACGCGGTCAGCTTCGCGCCGGGCACGCTCTGGCCGGCTGACGCGGTGCCGCGCTCCGAGAAGGCGACCGCCTTCCAGCTGGAGCCCCATCGGCCGCGCTGCAGGAAGAACACCGCGAGCCCGCACACCGCGAGGACGATCACGCTGAAGAAGAAGTACGAGCGGTCGTTCGAGAAGAGCTCGGGGCGCTGCACCGCGGTGCCGTCGGCGGAGCCCGGGAACTGGATCTGCACGAGGGTCACGTCGGCGGCCGCCGCGAACCCGAGCGTCACGACCGCGAGGTTCACGCCGCGCAGGCGCAGCGCGGGCAGGCCCACCAGGATGCCGACGATCCCGGCGCCGATGCCGCCGGCGAGCAGCCACACCGCGAACCCGCCCGGAGCGTCGATGTAGCTGAGGCCGGCGACGATCCACGCGCCGATGGCGGCGAACGTCAGCTGGCACAGGGCGATCATGCCCGCCGAGCCGGTGATGATGCCGAGGCCGAGGATCGCGATGGCGGCGGTCACCGCCGACACCGCGAGGAACACGAAGTACCCCGAGAGCCCTTCGCTCAGCGCGTAGCCGACGACGATGCCGACGAGGGCGACCGCGAACGGCCACGTCAGGCGGAACCAGGAGCGGTCAGCGAGCGGCATCCCACACCTCCTTGCGCTGCGTCCACAGGAGCAGGACGACGATGAACAGGAACGGGAGGAAGTTGCGGATCAGCGCGACCTCGTCGATCTGGGCGACCAGGCCCGACAGCATGCCGAGGACGAGTCCGCCGACGACGGCGAGGTCGAGGCGGCGGAACCCGCCCAGCAGGGCGGCGGCAGCCGCGGGCACGATGAGCATCGACAGGCTCGTGGCGTCGTTGGACTGCGACGGCGCGACGATGATGATGACGATCGCGCTGATGAGACCGGTGACGAACCACACCGCGATCGACAGCGGGCGCGAGCGGATGCCGAGGAGCTCCGCGGTCGTGGGGCGCTCGGACAGCGCGCGCAGCCGCGTGCCGATCGGCGTCTTCGTCAGCACGAGGTGGACGCCGAACGCGACGACCAGCGCCAGGCCGACCGTCCACAGCGTCACCTGGCTGATCACGACGCTGCCGACTGTGAACGCGGGGCCCGCGATGATCGGCGTGAACGGCTGCGGCTTGTTGCCGAACAGGATGAACGACAGCGAGATGAGCAGCAGCAGCGGTCCGACCGTCATCGCGGAACGGGTGGTGAGGGAGGCCTCCGACAGCCAGGTCGCGGCGATCCAGCCGATCGCCGCGGCGAGCAGGCCCCCGATGAGGATGCCGATCACCGAGGCCAGCCAGATCGGCAGGCCGGCGCTGGTGACCAGCCACACCGCGCAGAAGCCGCCGAACATGCCGGTGGCCGCCTGGGCGAAGTTGACGACGCGGACCAGCCGCGCCATCAGGGTCAGGCACACGCCGAGGACGGCGTACAGCCCGCCCGCGGCGAGCCCGGAAAGGGCGCCTTCGATCATCGTCGATCCTCCGAGTCGTTCGGTCGGGTGGGATTGCGCGGCGGCCGGGGTGCCCCCACCTCCGGCCGCCGCACGTCTCATTCGGCGGGGATGCGGAACCAGTCGTCCGCGACCTGCTCCCACGCGTTCGTGCCGCTCTTGAGCGCGATCGGCCAGCCCGAGGTGGGCACCACGCCGAACTGGTAGGCATCGCCGACCATCGGGTTCTCGACCGGGTCCATGCCCTTGATCGCAGCCGTCACCGACTCACGGGTCACGTCTCCGTCGATGGACTTCAGCGCCTCGATGAAGTACGTCGCGGCGAGGTAGCCGCCCTGGCTGAACGACGTCAGCGCGATGTCGTTCTCCTCCATGAGGCTGCGCCAGTCGGCGTTGATCTCGTTCTCCTCGGTGAAGGGGTAGAACTCGGCGGGCACGTAGATGCCGGCGCCGGCGTCGTCGATGGCCGCGGCGAAGTTCTCGCTGTAGACGCTCGTGAGGTACAGCCACGTGACGTCGTCCCATCCCTGCGCGTTGGCGGCCTTGACCTGGCCGATCGCGTCGGGCTCCACCGGGTTGATCGCGAGCGCCTTGCAGCCCTCCTGCTTGGCCTTGACGATGTAGGGCGTGTAGTCGCTCGCGCCGTACGGCACGGTGTCGTCGACGTACAGCGGCTTCTTGCCGGTGATCTCGGTCCATTTGTCGATCGCCGCCTGGTAGGCGGGGCGGGTGGACCCTGCGATCTCGAGCAGGATGCAGATGTCGGTGAGACCGAGCTCCTCCGAGCCGTACAGCAGCGTCAGGGTCATGTCGTTGAACGGACCGACGTTGGCCGGCGAGATGTTCTCGCTGTCGAAGCAGCCCGTGTCGACGCCGATGCCCGGGATCGACAGGATGCCCTCCTGCGCGTAGTAGTCGGCGTTGAGGTCGCACTCGATGAGGCTGGCCGAGCCGATCATCGCGACCGCTTCGTCGCTGCCCACGATCTCGCGTGCCGCGGCAGTGGCCGACGCCGGATCGCCCTTGTCGTCGAGGGCCTTGTACTCGATCATCCGGCCGTCGAGTCCGCCGTCCTCGTTGAACTTGTCGAACACGGCCTGGGCGGCGGCGGATGCCTCCGGGAACGTGGCCGGGCCGCTGATGGTGTTGACGGATCCGACGACGATCGGGGCGCCCTCGCCACCGGCGGCTCCCGCCTCGTCGGAGCCGCGGCATCCGGTGAGGGCGATCGCGGCCACGGCGAGCATCGTGGTCGCTGCAAACAGGGTCTTCTTCATCGCTTTGCCTGCCTCTCGGGTCGTGCCGCGACGTCGGCGTCGCGGTACAGGTTGCGACCGCGCCGGTGCGTCGCGCGGTCCGTGGCTCCGACGCTAGGAGCCGGGTGGTGCCGGTGCTGTGCCGTGCGAGCACGGCTGTTGTCCAGGACGGCACGGCCTGGGCGATCGGTCAGCGCTCGCGCGCGTCCCCGGTCGCACGGGCGACGAGCAGCGTGTCGGTGAACTGCTCGAAGGCCGTGACGCGGCCGTCGGCGAGCCGCCACACGTGGGCGACGCGGGCCGCGAAGAACCGGCCGGTGCCCTTGTGGGTGCCCGAGTAGGTGCCGATCCCGACGACCGTGTCGCCGCCGTCGATCACCTCGTCGATGGCGAGCGTGTAGTCGTCCCAGTCCTCGCCGAGCCGGAGGAACACGCCGTCGACGACCGCCCGCGGACCGACGTAGGTGCCTGCCAGCGGGAAGCCGGCGGCCTCGGTCCACCGGACGTCGTCGGAGAGATCGGCGATCATGCCCTCGATGTCGCCGCGGTCGGAGGCCGCGTAATGCGCGCGGATGACGTCTGCGTTGCTCACGATGCCCTCCCTCAGACCGGCTGCACGTCGGGGTACGAGACCGATCCGAGCGGATAGATGTGGCCACCGCCACGCGAGTGCTCCGACTCACCTGCGCCGTTGAGCCCGAGGAAGATGCCGGTGGTCATCAGCTGGTAGCCGAGGTCGTGCAGCCAGACGCTGGCCACCGCGATGCGGAACTCGCGGAAGCAGAACAGGTACAGCCCGTCGGCGAACTTCCACACGGTCGACAGGTCCATGTCGCCGTGGCCGCGCTGCACGCCCTCGAGGCACTGCCACGCGTACCGCTGCGACGACACGTAGACGTGCTCGTACAGATGGTGCGGGCTGTAGCGGTAGACGTTGCGCTTGCCGATGAGGTCGCGGCTGGGTGCGGGGGCCTCGCCCGTGGGCGGGCCGTCGTCGGTGACGCCGGCCCAGAACCGCTGGGTGACCCGGGGCGTGCCCTCGACGTCCTCGTCCGAGATGTGCGACAGCGCCGCGAGGGCGCGGTGGGTGGTCGTCGAGTAGACGATCGTGAGCGCCTCGCGCTCGCGGGAGGTCAGCGGCAGGTTCACGAAGACGACGTCCTCGCGTACGGCCACGGCGTCATACGGGTCGGTTCCGGATGCCTCGTAGCCGCCCGTCGCCGACCACGACACGGTCTCGGCTCCGAAGTCGAGGGCCAGGGCGGTCCCGTCGTCGAGTGTGATCCGCAGCGACGTGCCGTCCAGGTCGGTGTTCGGAAGCCGGTAGGTGTCGATGCCGGCGGCGAACTCGTCGTACGTGCGCCACTCGTCGAGGGCCGGATCCCCGGGGGAGCGGGCGGTGTGCTCTGTCATGCCGCCATCGTCGGGGGACGGCATCCGCCCCCTCAAGCGTTCGCGGGGGTTCCCGCGCGAGGAGTCAACCCGCGTGCCGGGGCGGTCAAGGACCGGTCGTTGAGCGAGCGAAGCGAGACGAAACGCGGCGGCGTCAGTGCCCGGCGCGGTACTCGCTTGCTCGACGGGCGGGAGAGGACCGGTCGTTGAGCGAGCGAAGCGAGACGAAACGCGGCGGCGTCAGTGGCCGGCGCGGTACTCGCTCGGCGAGATGCCGAACGCCGACTTGAAGGCGCGGCTGAAGTGCGCGGCATCCACGAAGCCCCAGCGGGCGGCGATCGCGGCGACCGGGCGGTCGGCGAGCACCGGGTCGACGAGGTCGCGGCGGCACTGCTCGAGGCGGCGGGTGCGGATCCACGTCGACACGGTGGTGCCCTGCTCCTGGAACAGGCCGTGCAGGTGCCGCGTCGAGATGAAATGCGCCGCGGCGATCGAGGTGGGGTCGAGGTCGGTCGAGGCGAGGTTGCGGTCGATGTGGCCGCGGATGCGCTGCATGAGCGCGCGGTGCGGGTCGGCAGTGACGCCGTCCAGGCCCAGCTCGCGTGCGAACACGGTCGCGACGAGGTCCAGTGCGCTGTGAGCGAGGCGCGCGCCGGTGGATCCGGCGAGCTGGTCGAGGTTGCCGGCGAGCTGCGTGAGGTACGGCGTCACGACCGAGCCGAGCCCCTCGGAGCCCGAGATCCGCACGGCGGTCAGCTGTCCCACCATGTCGGGCGGCAGCGTCAGCAGGTGCCGCGGGAACATCACGACCATGGTGCGGAAGTCCTGGTCGAACACCAGCGAGTACGGCCGGCTGGTGTCGTACACGGCCAGGTCGCCCGCCGTCAGCACGGCCTCGCGGTCGTCCTGGATCAAGAGGCCCGTGCCGGCGAGCATCAGGCTCACCTTGAAGTACGGGCGGTCGCCACGGGCGATGAGCTCAGGCGTGCGCTCCACGACATGGTCGGTCGCCCTCACGTCCGAAACGTGCACCTCGTCGATGCCGGCGCCGCGGATCATGCCGCGGAACCGGTCGGGATGAGAGCTCGTCACCTGCAAAGGCACGAAGGAGTCGTTGACGGCCGCGCGGAAGTCGCTGATGTTGCGAGCGATCCGCGTGGCGACCGTGTCGGGAGTCACAGCATTGTGCACGGAAGCTCACCTCGATCATTGAAGGCGTTTCCAGCATCGTATACGATCCGGCCGGTGCGGTCTAGTGCGCGCAGGTGCAGGCGGCTCCCTGTCCGCAACCGCCGTCCGCCGCCTGGTGCGCCTGGCTCGACTCGGGCACGTCCATCGCGGGGTTCACGTCGAGGAAGCCGTAGGGCTTGAACCAGAACCCGGCGTAGTCCACCGGCATGATGGGCCAGTCCTCGGGGCGCGGGATGTGGGTCAGGCCGAACGTGTGCCACAGCACGAGGTCTTCGCCGTCGATCGACCGGTCGTCCCCCGTGTACGCCGGAAGCCCCGCGCCGCCCTGGTGGGCGTTGGGGTAGCGGCCGGCGGGCCAGCGCTCCTCGTGGTCGTACGCGGTTCCCCACAGGTGCTTCGTCGCGAACGCGGCGCGCGCCGCGACCGACGAGGCCGGGTCGGCCATGAGCAGCGCCGTGGGCTGCGGCAGCAGGTGGTACGCGGTCGGCTTGCCGATGTAGTTCTTCTTCGACGCGCTGCGCACCTCCCAGACCCGCGCGACCGACGTGTCGGCGACGCGCTGGGCCTCGGCCTCGGTGCGCAGCGGGGTCTCGGTCCACGTGAACGCGTTGCCGAACGGGTTCTGCTCGCCCATCGGGATGCGGGCCGCGTCGATCTCGACGAGCTGGTTGTCCTCGCCGTCGATCGCGACGTCCAGCCGCGCGGAGAACAGGTGCTGGTGCACCGGGGCGAAGACGCCCGGGGCGATCTCCGGCGCGTGCGGGTTCGTAGAGCCCGGGTGGCCGCCGCCGACGAACACGATGCCGGTGGCCTTCGCCTCGAGCTGGATCGAGCCGTCGAGGTAGAAGTACCAGTAGAAGCCGTAGTCGTAGTTGCCGATCGTCGAGAAGTACGAGACGACCAGGCGCCGCGACCGGCGAACGTGCGAGCCGACGGGGCCCTGCTCGGTGTGCTTCCAGAGGATGCCGTAATCCTCCTCGTGCATGCACACGACGTTCGGGATGGTGACGGGGTTGCCGTGGTCGTCGGCGACGTGGCCGTCGAAGTAGCGGATGACGCCGAGGCAGTCGCAGCCGAGCTCGAGGTGGTTCGCGTTCTTGCCCAGCAGGTACTCGCCGGCGTCGAAGTAGCTGATCCAGAAGCGGGTGTTGGACGTGTCGCCGTAGGGCACGACCATCTCGGGCACGCTCGCGCGGGTCAGCACCGGGCGGTCGTCGAAGCGCACGTCGTGCAGCACGAGCCCCTCGCGCGCGTTGAAGTCGACGCGCAGCGACCAGTTCTCCCACTGCACGTGGGATCCGTTGACGGCGAAGCTCGGGCCCTCGGGCTGGACGATCTCGATGGGCTTGAGGCTCGTGCGGGCGGGGCCGACGGCATCCGGGGTGTACTTGCCGCTTCCCGCGGGCACCGGCACGTCGCCGACGTCCTCGATGCCGATGACCGTGTTCGACACCAGGTCGACGTGCACGATGAGCCCCTCGACGGGGTGCGCCCACGGGATGTCGTCCTCGCTGTCGCGCAGGAAGGTGAGCGAGCGGATGACGCGGCGCCCGACTTCGTTCTCACGCCCGACGAAGCCCGGGGCCAACGGTGAGCAGAACGCCAGGTCGATGCGGTCCGCCAAGCCGCGGCGCGCCATCGCGGCGCGCCACTCGGGGGAGGCCTTGACGATGTCGGCCGCGCGGTCGTACTCCTCGAACAGGTACTGCGGCTGGCCGTAGGGCGCCTGCGACGGGTCGAGCTCGCGCACCTCGGCGACGTCGCCGCGGGAGACCGAGACGATGACCTCGCTCACGGCGCCGGTGGCGGCATCCATCAGCGTCACGTCCACGCGACGATCGAACGGCGTCCCCGGCGTCCACGCGGCGAGCTCGTCCTTGGTGGGCTCGTCGGGCAGCAGCATCGGCACCCGCACGGTCTCGCCGAGGAGGCCGGCGGCCACGAGGATCTCGCGCGCACTCGCGATCTCGGCGGCGGTGAGCGGATCGAGCGGATGCCGCGGCGCGCGGTCGGCCGTCACCCGCAGCGGGATGAGCCCCACGCCGTGGCCGCCGTGGTCGTGGTCGTGCTCGTCGTGCGTCATCGCAGTCTCCTCGATCGTCACGTTCAGTGTGCGCCGCGCCGGCGCCGGTCGTCTTGTCTGCCCGCGCACGGAGCGTGATCGTCCGCGCGGCATTCCGGTGCGCGTGCCGCGGGGCGGACGGCGGTCCACGCGATGACGGCGGCGATGAGGGATGCCGCGCCCATCGTCGCGGTCATCGTCAGCGCCGTCGTCCCCGTCAGCGACGACGCCAGCGGCGCGATCACGGGCCCGAGCGCGAACTGCCCGAAACCCAGGAATGCCGCGGCGGTGCCGGCGCGCGGGCCATGATGGGCGAGCGCGAGCGTCGAGCCGTTGGGGCCGCCGAGGCCGCTGGCGAAGAGATAGACGGCGAGGGATGCCACCACCGCGGCCAGTCCCAGCCCGGCCAGGCTCGAGGTGAACGCGGCCAGGGCGACCGCCGCGGCGGCGGTGACGCCCGTGAGGTACATCCGCAGGGGGCCCGCGCGACGCACGAGCACGCGGCTCAGCTGCCCGCCGGCGATGTTCGCGATCGCGTTCGCGGCGAACACGAGGCTGAACTGCTGCGGCGTGAGACCGAACTGCCCCTCGAGGACGAAGCTCGACATCGACAGGTAGGTGAAGAACGCGGCACCGCCGAAGGCCGCGGCGGCCAGCACCGCCACGAACAGCCGGTCGCGCGAGACCGCGGCCAGGTGCCCGCCGAGGTCGCGCACGCCGCCCGCGTGGCGCCGCTCGGGCTCGAGCGACTCCGGCAGCGCGAACACGACGATCGCGAGCAGCCCGGCGCCGATGACGGCGAGGACGCCGAAGATGCCGCGCCAGTCCATCACGAGGGCGAGCTGGCCGCCGATGAGCGGCGCCAACACCGGCGCGGTGCCCGACACGAGCAGCAGCAGCGACAGCATGCGCGAGAGCTCGACGCCGCTGTACAGGTCGCGGGCGACGGCGAGCGCGATCACGATGCCCGCCGAGCCCGCGATGCCCTGGAGGGCGCGGGCCACCAGCAGCACCTCGATCGTGGGGGCGAACGCGCACACCAGCGACAGCACCGCGAACGCCGCGACGCCGACCATGAGGGGCGGGCGGCGCCCGAACCGATCGCTGAGGGGGCCGGCGATCAGCTGCCCCAGCCCGAGCCCCAGCATGCACGCCGACATGGTCGCCTGCGCGAGCGCGTCCGAGGCGCCCAGGCTGTCGGCGAGATGGGGCAGCTGCGGCAGGTAGAGGTCCATCGACAGCGGCCCGAACGCCTCGAGCGCGCGCCCAGCACGAACATGGCGCGCACCGGGCTCATCGTCGCGCGGCGCCCGCGCTCGCGCACCGTCACGGGGCGAGGATGCGGCGCAGCCAGCTGTCGCGCGCCGCGTTCGCCGCGTGAGACACGACCGCGTCGGGGGAGAAGCCGCTGAACCCGTGGTAACCGCCCGCCCACACGTGCAGCTCGGCCTGGCCGCCCTCGGCCCAGATGCGGGTCGCGTACGCGACGGCCTCGTCGCGGAAGGTCTCGGCGGCGCCGACCTCGATGAACGCCGGCGCCAGGCCCGCCAGCGACGACGCGCGAGCCGGGGCGGCGTACGGCGAGACGCGGTCGCTGAACCGGTCGGCGCCGGCGATCGCGTCCCACGCGGTGTCGTTGTTGTGGCGGTCCCACGCGCCGATGCCGTCGTACTGCCGTGCCGAGGCCGTCTCGTTGCGGTCGTCGAGCATCGGGAAGCCGAGCAGCTGCCCGGCCAGACGGGGTCCGCCGCGGTCGCGGGAGAGCAGCGCCACGGCGGCCGAGAGCCCGCCGCCCGCGCTCGCACCCGACGCGATGATGCGCTCCGGGTCGATTCCGAGCTCCTCGGCGTGCGCCGCCATCCACTCCAGCGCGGCGTAGCAGTCCTCGGCCTGCGCGGGGCCGGGGTGCTCGGGCGCGAGCCGGTACTCCACGGCGACACCGACCGCGCCGAACCGCTCGGCGAGGTCGATCAGCTCGGGGGTGCCGAAGAAGCGCGTTCCGAGCACCATCCCGCCGCCGTGGATCGACAGCACCGCCGGCGCGGGCCGGGCTGCGGCATCCGACGGCCGGACGATCGTGATCTCGATGTCGTGCGCCCCGACCGGACCGGGGATGACGCGATCCTCCCACGTCACCGCACGACCGGCGACCTGCTGCTGGATGGGCGGGATGATCGTCGCGAAGTGCGCGCGGTTGGCGAGGATCGTGTCGGCGCGCAGCGGGATCACCTCGACGAGGTCGACGAAGGCGTGCAGGCCTGCGACGAGCTCGGGGTCGTATGGAACCGGCTCCACGTCACGCCTCCCGAGCGCGCAGGCCCAGCACCCGCCGCAGCCACGACGAGCGCGTGGCGAGCGCGGCGCCGGAGATCTCGGCATCCGGCATGTACATGTCGAACCCGTGCGCGCCGCCGGCCCACACGTGCAGCTCGGCCTGGCCGCCGGTCGCCCAGATGCGCGTGGCGTAGTCGGCGTCCTCGTCGCGGAAGAGCTCCGCGGCGCCCACCTCGATGAACGCCGGCGGCAGGCCCGACACGTCGGTCGCACGCGACGGTGCGGCGTAGGCGGGGGCGTCCTCGCTGAACGCGAGATCGTCGCCCAGCACGCAGGCCCACGCGAGCAGGTTCGTCTCACGGGTCCAGGTTCCGAGGCCCTCGTACTGGCGGCTCGCGATCGTGGTGTTGGTGTTGTCGATCATGGGGCACAGCAGCAGCTGCCCGGCCATGTGCGGACCCTGCCGGTCGCGCGCGAGCAGGGCCACCGCGGCAGTGAGCCCGCCGCCCGCGCTGCCGCCCATGACGACGATCCGCTCGGGATCGACGCCGAGGGATGCCGCGTTCTCGGCGAGCCACACGAAGCCGGCGTAGCAGTCCTCGACGCCGGCGGGGTAGGGATGCTCGGGAGCGAGCCGGTACTCGACCGTCACACCGACGACGCCGAGCTCGTCGACGAGGTCGACCACTCGGCCGGTCTCCCACGAGCGGTGGCCGACGATCATGCCGCCGCCGTGGATGTTGTACAGCGCGGGAAGCGCCTCGCCGTCCCGGCCACGCGGGCGGAAGATCGTGATCTCGATGTCGGGGGCGCCCTCAGGGCCGGTGACGATGCGGTCCTCCCAGTCGATCGCACGGCCCGCGATGACGTCGTCGTTCGACGGGAACATCCGGTCGGTGCCTTCGCGCGGCAGGTTCTCGCGGGTGAGCGGCGGCTGCGGGGTCGCCGCCATCGCGTCGAGCACCGCCTGCACCTCGGGGTCGAAGGGCACCGGCGCGGGACGGGTGTCGGTCAGGTCGGTCATGACTGCTCCTCAGGGTCCTTCGGGGTCGACGATGTCGCGGTCGGCCCAGAACGGCTCGACCAGCTCGCGGATGCGGACGGCGCCGACGCGCTCGACGAGGTCGGCGGCGGCGAGATTGGCGTGCAGCTGCTCGAGGCTGGTCGCCCCGAAGAGGGTCGTCGCCACCGCCGGGTGGGTCAGCGTGAAGGCGAGGCCGAGCTGCGCCGGCGTGGTGCCGAGGCCGTCGGCGATCTCGGTGAACGCGGGCACCGTCGCGACGATCGCGTCGCGGATCTCTCCGGGGTCGCGTCCGACCTGACGCGTCGGCGCCGTCTTGCCGGCGAGGATGCCGCCCTCCAGGCTGTCCGACGCCTGCAGGCTGACGCCCTGCTCCCAGATGCGCGCGAACGGTGCGCCGTCGGGGATCGACCGGCGGGCGACGGAGTACTTCAGCTGCGCCAGCTGCGGCCCCGGCACGCCCTCGGCCGCGGCGATGTCGATGAGCTGCTGCACGGTCGTCGCCGACCAGTTGTTGACGCCCCACGCGCGGACGAGTCCGGCGTCGGCGAGCCCGGCGAGGTCGAGCACCAGGGTGCGCAGGTCGAGAGGGGAGTCGCGCAGGTCGCCGAGCACCACGAGGTCGGCGTGCTCCTCGCCGACCCGGAACAGCGCGTTCTCGAGCTGAGGCCGGAAGCCGTCGGGGCCGTAGCCTTCGAGCCACAGCTTGCTCGACAGCATCCACTCGTCGCGTCGCAGTCCCGCGGCGCGCACGATGGCCGAGAACAGCACGTCGGTGAACACCGGAGGCATGCCGGGGAAGGAATACACCCCGACGTCGAACAGGTTCACGCCCGCGTCGACGGCCGCGCGCACCATCGCCACGGCGTCGCCGAAGTCCATGCGGTCGTAGGTGTGCCACGAGCCGAGTGCGAAGATGCCGGTCTCGAGGTCGCTCGTGCCGATCCGGCGCTGCGCGATCATGCGGCCACCTCCGCGTCGAGCCGCGGGTCGACGACGGCCTTGACCTCGCCGAGGCGGTCCATCGAGGCGATCTTGGCGGATGCCTCGGCCAGGCCCACGGGCGCTGAGAACAGCTCGTCCCACGGGAACCGGTCGGCGAAGGACTCGAAGAACGCGATCGACCGCGCGTAGTCGGCGATGTCGCCGTTGAGCGAGCCGGTGACGGTGAGCTCCTTGCCCATGATCGCCGAGAGTGCGAACGCGTCGCCGACCGGGCCGGTCGATCCGACGACGGTGAACGTGCCGCGCACGGCCGCCATGCCGACGGCATCGGGGCCGACGCTCGCGGCGCCGGCGAAGTCGAAGACGTGGTCGGCGCCGTGGCCGCCGGTCAGCTGCATCACCTGCTCGACGACACCGCCGTCGGCGATGTCGACGACCGCGTCGGCGCCGAACCGGCGCGCGAGGTCGAGCCGCGCCGTCGGCGCGCCGATCGTGATGACCTGGGCCGCGCCCGAGATCTTGGCGACGGCGCCGGCGAAGATGCCGAGCGCGCCCGAACCCTGGATCGCGACGCGTGCGCCGGTGCGGATGCCGCCCATGCGGTCGAACGCGCGCAGCACGGTCTTGGCGGCGCACCCTGCCATCGAGGCCCACGTGTCCTTGACGGCGGCGGGCAGCAGCAGCTTCGCGGCTCCGGGCGTGACGTATGCGTAGTCCGAGAGTCCCGCCGTCGCGTAGGGAGGCATGTCGGAGCGCTGCAGGAAGCCGTAGCCGCGGCGGGAGCAGTGGACCGGCTCGCGCAGCACGACGCAGCCCTCGCACTCGCCGCACGTCGACTCGGACCAGCCGATCCGGTCGCCCGGGCTCAGCTGGCGCCCGAGGGCGTCGTGGGTGCCCGTGCCGACCGCGACGATCTCGCCGACCATCTCGTGGCCGAGCACCATCGGCAGCATGCCAGGGAAGGTCATGGTGCCCGACCAGATCTCGATGTCGGTGCCGCACAGCGTCGCGCAGGCGATGCGCACGAGCGCCGCGCCGGGCTCGATCTCGGTGGGCAGGGGGAGGTCCTGCAGTTCCAGCGGGGCGCCGTGCGTGGTGAGCACGGCCGCACGGGTGGTGGCGGGGAGGGTCATGTGCGTCCTTTCGAATGTGGGCGGCGGCGTCAGACCAGCAGTTGGCCGCCGTCGACGGGGAGGCTCACACCGGTGATGTGCGCGGCCTGTGGCGAGGCGAGGAACACGGCCGCCGCGGCGACCTGTGCCAGGTCGGCGAACTGGTGCAGCGGGATGCGCGACAGCCAGGCCTCGCGGGCGGGCGACCCCTCCGGCATCCCTTCGCGCAGCATGGGGGTGTCGACGGGACCCGGAGCGACGGCGTTGACGCGGATGCCGGATGCCGCGAGCTCGACGGCCGCCCAGCGCGTGAGTGCGTCGACGGCCGCCTTACTCGACTCGTACGCGCCCATGCCGGGGGTGGGCTGGCGTGCGCCGATCGACGAGACGTTGACGATCGCCCCCCGCGTTCCGGTGGCGATCATGTGCCGGGCGACGGCCTGGGTCATCGCGAAGGTGCCGAGGATGTTGACCCGGATGGTGGTGTCGAAGTCGGCGACGGCGAGGTCGGTGACGGTGCCGTGCAGGTGCAGGATGCCGGCGTTGTTGACGAGCACGTCGATCGGCCCGTGGGTGGTGGCGACGTCCTCGACGGCGGCGGCGACGGCTGCGGCATCCGTGATGTCGATGCCGATCACGGCGACGCCGAGCTCGGCTCCCACGGCGTCCAGCCGGTCGCCGGGGAGGTCGGCGAGGACCACGAGGTCGCCCCGGTGGGTGAACGCCTGCGCCAGGGATCGGCCGATGCCGCCGGCGCCGCCGGTGATGAGGATGCACCTCGGAGTGCGGGTCATTCGTGCTCCTCTCTGAGCGTCTCGCCGGGCTGTCGCGGCGTCAGCGGCGACGTTATTATACAAACGTAGAAAAACACAACCCGTGATCCGGAACCGGAGGCGACGATGCCCGAACCGACCCTTGCCCGCAGGCCCCTCGGCCCTGGCGGCCCTCTCGTCCCGCCCCTCGGGCTGGGCTCATGGAACACCTGGGACCGCATGACGCCCGACGAGGCGGTCGGCATGATCCGCCGCGCGGTCGACGCCGACGCAGGCTTCTTCGACGTCGCGTACTACAACATGGGGCCGCACGCCGAGAACTCGAAGACCGACATCCGGTTCGGCGAGGCGCTGCGTGCCGGCGGCGTCGACCGCGGCGACGTCTTCCTGTGCGGCAAGCTGTGGCTCTGGGGCTGGCCGAACCAGGGGTTCCGCGGGCAGCTCGAGGAGAGCATCGCGCGCGCAGGCATCGACCGCTTCGACGCCGTCGTCGTGGGTGACTACATGGCCGCGCCCGACACGGACCGGCTGGTGGCCGACGTGAACGAGCTCATCGCCGACGGACTCTTCGACACGTGGGGCATCAACAACTGGGTGATCGACGACACGAATCGGGCGATGGATGCCGCGGCCGCGACCGGTGCGGTGCCGCCGACCTTCGCCCAGCTGAAGTACGGCATCGCCCGCCGTGCCATGGCAGAGGGGGAGCACTACGGCCCCCTCCTGCGGGACGGGGCGCTGGGGTTGCAGGCATCCGACGCGTTCGAGGGGGGAGTCCTGCTGGGGCGTGTGCCGGAGCGCAGGATCGGCGCCGACGTGGGGGGCATCCGCGAGCGCATCGCGGCCGCCGCGCCCGAGGTGGCGCGCATCGCCGACGACTTCGGTGCGACGCCCGCGCAGCTGGCGATCGCGTTCTGCCTGGCGAACCCGGCGACGGCCAACGTGCTGTTCGGCGCGTCGCGTCCCGCGCAGCTCGAGGAGAATCTGGGTGCGCTCGCGCTCGCCGCCGCGCACGGCGCCGAGGTGCGCGAGGCGCTCGCGCACCTGCGCCTGGACGCAGAGGTGGCGGCGGATGGGCGCTGGGCCCCGGCGGCATCCTGAGTGTTATCTACGTGCGTGGAAAAAAATCTGACGAACTCTTGACCTCTTTTTCCACGCATGTAGAATAACCAGCACGACACAGCGGAGTGGCGTCGCGATCCGGCTCTCACAGCGGGGCGAGGCAGCTCCACCTCCTTCCACACCCGCACCGAGAGAAGGACTCGATGAAGAAGACACACCTGGCCGCGACCGCCGCCGTGCTCACGGCGACGGCCCTCGTGCTCGCCGGCTGCTCCGGCAGCGACGCCGGCACCGGCGGCGGCGGTGGCGACGACGCCTCCGGCATCACCGACCTGAAGATCGGCAACTTCCTCGACGTCACGTCGTGGGACCCGTCGCTGGCCGACATCGGCTTCGACGGACCGTACCTGTCGGCGGTGTACGACGCGCTCATCGCGCTCGACGCCGACGGCAACCCCGTTCCCTCGCTGGCGGAGAAGTGGACCGTCGCCGACGACAAGCTGTCGATCGACCTCGACTTCCGCACCGGCACCGAGTTCAGTGACGGCTCGCCCGTCGACGCGGATGCCGTCGTCAAGAGCCTCGAGTACCTCAAGGCCGGCGCCCGCTCGAACGAGGCCTACCTGAACGTCTCGTCGTTCGAGGCCGTCGACGACGACACCGTGCGCATCAATCTCACCCAGCGCGACGACACGATCCTGTACCTGATGGGCCTCGGCCGCAGCTACGTCATGTCGCCCGCCGCGATCGATGCCGGCACGCTCGGCAAGGAGCCGGTCGGTTCGGGTCCGTACACCCTCGCCGACGACAGCGTCGCCGGGTCCGAGTACCACTTCGACAAGGTCGACGGTTACTGGGATGCCGCGACCTACCCGTGGACCGACCTGGCGATCTTCCCGATCCTCGACGCCACCGCCCGTCAGAACGCCATGCTGTCGGGGCAGATCAACGTGCAGTACGGCGACGTCGCCAATGCCGACGCCGCCGAGCAGGCGGGCTGGAACACCGCCTCCCGCGTGTCTGGCTGGGCCGGTCTCGTCTTCACCGACCACACCGGCGCGAAGAACCCGGCGTTCGGCGAACTCGACGTGCGCCAGGCCCTCAACTATGCGTTCGATGGTGCGGCCATCCTGAACGCCGTGGGCAGCGGTGCGGGTGTGGCGACGAACCAGGTCTTCCCCGACGGCGGCAACATCAACGACCCGGCTCTGAACGACCGTTACGCCTACAGCATCGACAAGGCCAAGGAGCTCATGGCCGACGCCGGCTACGCAGACGGGTTCGCGCTCAACATGCCCATGTCGCCGGTGTTCCAGGTGTGGCAGCCCTCGGTCGAGCAGGCGCTCGGCGAGATCGGCATCACCGTCACGTGGGACAACGTGCAGATGCCCGACTACCAGCTGAACGCCCCGAACTACCCGGTGTTCATCTCGTTCCTCGCGATGGACGGCAACGACATGGCCACCGTCAACCGTCAGGTGGCGACCCCGCAGTGGTTCAACCCGACCCCCGACTGGGAGCAGAACGAGGTCATCAAGCCGCTCGTGGAGGACGTCTACGCGGCCGACGGCGACGACCAGACCGCCGCGATCAAGGCGCTCAACGAGGGACTCGTCGAGCAGGCCTGGTGGGCGCCCTGGTACCAGGCGAACAACACCTACTACAGCGTGAAGGGCATCGAGGTCCAGCCGATCATCGGCATGATGTTCCCGACGCTGCGCTACATCACGCAGGGCTGAGCCCCCGCCGGGGCGGGCCGAGACCGGCCCGCCCCGGCATCCGCTCGCTCCGGCATCCATCCCCCCGAGAGGTCTTCATGCTGCTGTTCACGCTGAAACGGCTGGGCGCAGGTCTCGTGCTGCTGTTCGTGGTCTCGATCGCCACGTTCTTCCTCGCGCACTTCGCGATCAGCGACCCGACCGCCGCCCTGCTCGGCACGTCCGCCACTCCCGCCCAGCAGGCGGCGCTCGCCGAGAAGATCGGCATCGACCAGCCGATCCTGGTGCAGTTCTGGAACTGGTTCTCGGGTGTGCTGCACGGCGACTTCGGCTTCTCGTGGCGCAACTTCCAGCCGGTGGGGGAGCAGCTGGCGCTGAAGGTGCCCGTCACGCTGTCGGTCGTCACGTTCGCGACGCTGATCATCGCGGTCGTCGGCACCGCGTTCGGCGTCACCGCGGGACTGCACCCGGGCGGCTGGTTCGACCGTGTCACCAAGGCGATCTCGGTCGTGCTGTTCGCGCTCCCCGGGTTCTGGGTCAGCCTGGTGCTCATCACCTGGTTCGCGATCGACCTGATGTGGTTCCCCGCCGTCGGCTACGTCCCGTTCGACCAGTCGGTCACCGGCTGGCTCCGCTCGATCACCCTTCCCGCGGTGTCGCTCGCGCTGGGCGGCATCGTGGCGGTGGCCGAGCAGCTGCGCAACGCGATCCTCGCCGCCAACCGGCAGGACTACGTGCGCACCCTCCGCAGCCGCGGCCTCGGGCAGCGCTCGATCACCCTCCACCTGCTGCGCAACTCGTCGCCGGCCGCACTCACGACGCTCGCCCTGATGTTCGTCGGGCTGCTGTCGGGCTCGGTGGTCGTCGAGGGCATCTTCAGCCTCCCCGGCCTCGGCCAGCTCACCAACCAGTCCTCCCAGAACGGCGACATCCCGATGCTGCTGGGCATCACCGTCATCTCGGTCGTGTTCGTCGTCATCGTCAACCTGGCCCTCGACCTCGTGCTGGCCTGGCTCAACCCGAAGGCACGCGTGCAATGAGCGCCACGACCCTCACCGGCACCCTCGACCCGGCGCGCGCCCGCCGCTCCGGCCTGTTCCTCCGCTTTCTGCGCCGTCCGGCCGGCGTCATCCCGCTCGCGATCTTCGTCCTCATCGTGCTGGTCGCGGTGTTCGCGCCGCTGCTCGCACCGTACGACCCCAACTACGTCGACCTCGCCGTGGCGAAGTCGCCCCCGAGCCCCGAGCACCTGCTGGGAGCGGACTCCACGGGCCGCGATATCCTGAGCCGTCTCATCTGGGGCACGCGCACCACGCTGTGGGGAGCGCTCATCACGATCGTGACCGCCGTCGTGCTCGGCGTGCCCACGGGCATCGCCGCCGGCTACTTCGGCCGCACCTTCGACAAGATCGCGATGTGGATCAGCGACGCGCTGCAGTCCGTGCCCGGCATGATCATCCTGCTCGTGGTCGCGGCCGGAACGCGGTCGGACTTCGTGATCCTGATGGCCACCGTGGGTGTGTTCATGGCACCCGGCTACTTCCGCATGGCGCGCTCCACGACGCTCATGGTGCGCGGCGAGACGTACATCGACGCCGCCCGCGTGTCGGGGCTCACCAACGGCCGCATCCTGTCGCGGCACGTCATCCGCTCGACCTATGCCCCCGTCACGATCCAGACCGCGCTCACCGCGGGCATCGCGATGGGCATCCAGGCGGGACTGCAGTTCCTCGGCATCGGCGACGCCAATACCCCGAGCTGGGGCGCGATGATGAGCGAGGGCTTCCGCGTGATGCTCTCCAACCCCAACATCCTGCTGTGGCCGTCGCTCGCGCTCGGCATCACGATCGCGGTGCTCGCGCTCATGGGATCGACGCTGGCCGAGCTCATCCAGCTGCGCTCGCCCGAGGCGAAGAAGGACCGCGCGCTCGCCCGCAAGGCGCGCAAGGGCGCGCCGGGCGTCGCCGTCGTCACCGAGGAGGAGGTGCGGCCCGAGCCGCCCGCGCTCACGACAGGCACGCTGCGCCACATCGCCGAGTCGTCGACCATGCGCGTCGAGAACCTCCGCGTGACGTATCGCACGTCGGCGGGGCTCGTCGAGGTCGTGCACGGCATCTCGCTCGACATCGCCCCCGGCGAGGTCGTCGGCGTCGTCGGCGAATCGGGGTCGGGCAAGTCGCAGACGGTGTTCTCGATCCTCGACCTCCTGCCCGAGGGCGGCGAGGCGCACGTCGACGGCATCTGGATCGGCGGGAAGGAGGTCACCGGCCTCGACCGCGCGAAGCGCCACGAGCTGCTCGGCAAGGAGATCGGCTACATCCCGCAGGAGCCGATGTCGAACCTCGACCCGTCGTACACGATCGGCTACCAGCTCACCGAGCCGCTGCGGAAGGTGCACGGCCTCGGCCGTGCCGAGGCGAAGGCCCGCGCGCAGGCGATGCTCGAGCGCGTCGGCATCGTCGACGCCCCGCGCGTGCTGCGCAGCTACCCGCACCAGATCTCGGGCGGCATGGCGCAGCGCGTGCTCATCGCCGGTGCGATCTCGGGCCGCCCGTCGCTGCTCGTCGCCGACGAGCCGACCACAGCGCTCGACGTCACGGTGCAGGCCGAGGTGCTCGAGCTGCTGCGCGAGCTGCAGGCCGAGTACGGCATGGCACTGCTGATCGTGACGCACAACTTCGGCGTCGTCGCCGACATCTGCGACCGCGTCGTGGTGATGCAGCACGGCGACGTGATCGAGGAGGGGCAGGTGGACGCACTGTTCGCCGCGCCCGCCGACCCCTACACGCGCGAGCTCATCGCGGCGTCGCTGGACGACGCCGAAGGACGCGCCGAGTTGGATGCCGCATGGGCGGCGCCCGCTCCCGTCGGGGCGGCGCCCGTGCCCGGCGAGCACGACGGGCCGCAGGTGGCGGCATCCGCAACCGAGAGGGAGGCGACCCGATGACCGACGTACCACTCCTGGACGTCCAGGACGTCGTGGTCGACTACGGCCGCGGGCGGCGCGCGTTCCGCGCGCTGCGCGGAGTGTCGCTCGACATCGCCCCGGGCGAGTGCGTGGGCCTGGTCGGCGAGTCCGGCTCGGGCAAGTCCACGCTCGGCAAGGCCGTGCTCGGGCTCGCGCCGGTCTCGCAGGGGCGCATCGTGTTCGACGGCCGCGACATCACGCATGCCAAGGGAGCGCAGCGCCGGGCGCTGGCCGCCGACATCCAGGTGGTGTTCCAGGACCCGTACGGGTCCCTCGACCCGGCGATGACGATCGGCGACATCCTCGCCGAGCCGCTCACCGCGGGCGGCATGGGGCGCCGCGAGGCGCGCGGCCGCGTCGCCGAGATGCTTGACCGCGTGAAGCTCCCGCAGGCATCGGCCGAGCGGTTCCCGAACGAGTTCTCGGGCGGTCAGCGGCAGCGCGTCGCGATCGCCCGCGCCCTGGTGCGCCGGCCGCGGCTCATCGTGTGCGACGAGCCGGTGAGCGCGCTCGACCTCACGACGCAGGCGACGATCCTCGACCTGTTCATCGAGCTGCAGCGCGACACCGGGGTCTCGTACCTGTTCGTCTCGCACGACCTCGGCGTGGTGCGCCGGGTCTGCCACCGGGTCGCGGTGATGTACCGCGGCGAGCTCGTCGAGACCGGTGCGGGGGAGCAGGTCACGCGTGCGCCCGCCCACCCGTACTCCGAGCGTCTGCGGCTCGCCTCACCGATCGCCGACCCTGCCGCGCAGCGCGTGCGCCGCGAAGCGTGGCTGCAGACCCGCTCCGCGTCGGACGCACCGGCGCCGGTAGCGTAGCGGCAACGCAGAGAGGGCAACGGATGCCGAAGATCATCGATCACGACGAGCGACGCCGCGAGATCATCGAGGTCGCCAAGGGGATCATCCTCAAGGGCGGCTTCGATGCGGCGACGATGCGGTCGATCGCCGCCGAGGCGGGGTTCGCCAACGGCGCGCTCAAGCACTACTTCCCCGGCAAGGACAGCATCGTCGCGGCCACGTTCGAGAGCATCCTCGATCAGATGGGTCACGCGGTGACGGGCGCCGACGACGGGGGCGACGCCGGCGACCGGCTGCGCGCGTTCCTGCAGGCGCCGCTGCCGCGCACGCCCGACGACATCGCGGCCGGGCGCGTGCTGCTGGCGCTGTGGGAGTACGCGATGTCGAACGACGACCTCGCCGAGCTCTATCGACGCCACCTCGCGAACTGGCGCCAGACGTTCCTGGAGCGCTTCGCCGAGGCGCGCGAGGCCGGCGCCATCGCGGTCGATCCGCCCTACGAGCCGCTGGCGAACGAGTACATCTCGGTGACGATCGGCGCCGCAGTGGTGAACCTGATGTACCCCGACGGCGCGCGCGTGCCCGACTACGACCGCTATCTCGACGACTTCCTCGCGCGCCTGCGCTGAGCCTGCCGCGGCGACGCCGCGACCCGAAAGGACCCCCATGACCGCTCTGTCCGTGCACCGTGTCGCCGCCGACGCCCCTTCCGGCCCCGCCGTGCTGCTCGTGCACGGGCTGGCCTCGCGCGGCCGGGTGGACTGGCCGGATGCCGAGTGGGCGACCCCGCTGGCCGCGGCCGGCCGCGACGTCTATGTCGTGGACCTCCCCGCGCACGGCGACGCGTCGCGCCCCGAGGCGCCGGTCACAACGAGCGAGGTCGTCGACCTGCTCGCCGCGATCGTGGCGGAGGCGGGTGGTCCGGTCGACGTGATCGCGTACTCGCTGGGTGCACGCCTCGCGTGGGACCTCGCCGGGCGCTCGATCGACGCCGACCCCGCGGTGCGCCGCCTCGTCCTGGGCGGACTCAGCCCGTTCGAGCCGTTCACGATGGTCGACCTCGGCGCCGCGCGCGGGGCGCTCGCCGGGGGCCCGGAGCCCGCGGACCCGCTCACCGGCATGATCCTGGGAATGGCGCGGATGCCGGGTCTCGAGCCCGCCGCCGTGCTCAACCTCGTCGAGGGTCTGGCCGCCGAGCCGTTCGATCCCGCGGCCGCTCCGCCGGCGGTGCCGGTGCTGCTCCTGGGCGGCACGGACGACCCCATGGCGCAGGGCATCGACGGTCTCGCCGCCGGCATCCCCGACTCCCGTGTGGTCCGTGTGCCGGGGGACCACCTGGCCGCCCTCCACGACGCCGCCTTCCGCGACGCTGCGTTCGCGTTCGTCCTCACCGACTGAACCGACCGCCCTCGATCGCGGCATCCGTCCGCCCTTTATTTTCAACGTCTGTAGAAAGGAAATCCATGACCACCACAGAGACGCCCGACGCCGCCCGCATCCTCGACATCGCCACCGGCTACATGGCCGCGCAGCAGTTGTTCCAGGCGAGCCGCATCGGCTTGTTCGCCGCGCTCGCCGACGGCCCGCTCGATGCCGACGCCCTCGCTGCCGCCACCGGCGTCACGCCCCGCATGGCACGGATCCTCGCCGACGCGCTCGCTGCGAAGGGGCTGCTCGCGCGCACCGACGGCGCGTACAGCCTGGAACCGGATGCCGCCGCCTACCTCGTGGGCGAGGCATCCGCCATCGACCTCGCGCCGTTCCTCACCTTCCTCGCCGAGATCAGCTACCCGCACTGGCTGCAGTTCGCGCGCACGGTCGACACCACCGAGCCCGGCGACCTGCAGATGGACGACGCCCGCTGGGGCACGTTCATGGCCGGCGTCATGACGTACAACCGCCTGCACGGCCAGGAGTTCGGCCGGCACGTCGACCTGTCGGGCGCGACCAACGCGCTCGACTTCGGCGGGCTGTCGGCGAGCTTCGCGATCGAGGCGATGAAGCGCAACCCGGGGCTGCACACGACGTTCGTGTACGCGCCCGGCTTCGAGGACGGTGTCGCGGACGCGCTCGCCGAGGCCGGCCTCGCCGACCGCGCGATCGTCGAGCCCGCCGACACTGCGACCGCCGCACCCGAGGGCGAGTACGACGCCGTGTTCGTGAACCACGTGATCCACCGGTTCTCGGCCGAGGAGAACGTCGCCATCCTGCGCCGCCTGCGCGCGGCGGCCGTGCCGGGCGCGACGCTGACGCTGCTCGACTTCTTCCTCGACGACGACGCCGACCAGCGCGCGCTCGACGCCGTGCACGCGGGGGAGTACCTCGTGATCGACGGCACCGTCGTCTACCCCGAGAGCGAGGTGCGCGCGTGGTTCGCCGACACGGGCTGGCAGGTGCGCGAGAAGGTCGTGCTGCCCGCGAGCCCCCGCGTGCTTGTGGCCACTGCGGTCTGAGACGTCGGGTACGAAGGGTGCGGGGGCTGCGGCTCCCGCGCCCTTCGTGTGCGAGGGCGGTGGCACAGGTGGATCGGATGCCGCAGTTGTCAGGCTGCGGCGGCGCTGAGCGCGACCCCCAGCCCGTCGACATCGGCAACGTCGCAGAAGTCGCAGAAGGCGATGGGTGCTGACTGCGCTCTCATCGTCCGCTACCCGACCGGTGCCCGGAGCCGACCGACTCAGGTGAGGTCTCGTACGATGTCCACGTGCTGAGAACCCCAGCCCCTGACGCGAGCCTCGACCCGTTCCGGGATGGCATAGCGGTTCTGACACGGGATGGAAAGGTCGAAGGCCACGTCGCGTCGACCGTCGGTACGTTCTGGTCCCCATCACGTCCCTTCGCAAAGCAGTGGTGGGTGTGGTTCATCGTCGTGTGGTGCAACGGCGATCGCGAGAACCCATTCGAGGACTATCCGCCGGACTGGATAACCGTGAGCGAGCTCAAGGCCGGTCGATTCGATTGGACTGGTGACGGGATACACCGCGGTAGTTACAGCGCCGAGTGGTTGGCACCAGAGGAAACCGCCCACCTGCGTCAGGAGCTCGGGATCTCCATAGACGACTTCTAGCAAACCGCAGGGTCGACGACCCGCTGACGGGCGCTACTCGACGGGCGAGCTGACGCCGCGCTGGTAGACCATGCGCCCGTCGACGATCGTCGCGGCCACCCCGATGTCGGCAAGGCCGCGGCCGGGCTCGAGCGGGTCCTCGTCGAGGATGCAGAGGTCGGCGTACTTGCCCGCCTCCAGCGAGCCCTTCACCGCGGTGGCGCCGTCCTGCGCCGCCGGCGCGGTGGTCATGCCGTGCAGCAGCCGCCGGCGCACCGCGGCGTCGTCGGACCCGAGCAGCGCGAGCGCGGCGTCGATGCTCGCACGCCAGTCGGGGGTCGCGATCGGCGCGTCGCTGGTGATCGTGGTCTGCACGCCGCGGGCGAGCATCTCGCCCAGGGGCCATGCGCGCCCTGCCCGCTCGGGGCCGAGCTGCGCGCTCGCCCACGCGTGGGTGGCCGCGGCGATGAGGGGCTGTACGGCCACACCGACGCCGAGCGCCTGCATCCGATCGAGCTGTTCGGGTGTCGCGAGGTCGCCGTGGACGACATAGTGCGGATGCCGCGCCTCCGGCGCACCGAGCCGCTCGAGCTCGCTCAGCAGCTCGTCGATCGACCGGTCGCCCGTGGCGTGCACCGCGATCTGCAGGCCGGCCTCGTGCGCGGCGGCGATCATGCCGCGGTAGGCGCCGACCGGATCGCTGTCTCCGTGGGTGAGCAGCTCGCCGTGCGAGCCGTCGAGGTAGGGGTCGGCCACCCATGCGCTGCGCATCGGCGGGATGCCGTCGGCGAAGATCTTGACGCCCGTGATCGACAGCCAGCGGGGATCGGTCGCCGGGGCGGCTTCGGCGACGCCCGCCTGCACGTCCTCGAGGCGGGAGTCGCCGTCGATCCGCCCGAACAGGCGCAGCAGCGTGACGCGCGAGGTCTGCGCGTGCTCGCGGTGCAGGGCGAGGTAGGTGCCGAGCATGTCGGAGCCGAAGCATCCGGTCTCGCCCTCGTCCTCGCCAGGGCCGATCCCCGGTTCGGTGTAGCTCGTGATGCCGAGCGAGGCGAGCAGTCGCCACGCGCGAGTCAGCGCGGTGCGGCGCTCGGCCTCGGTGGCGACCAGGGTGCCGTCGGGGGAGTGCCCGTGGTCGACGTCGCCGAAGAAGAGGCGCGGCCAGCGCGCGCCGAGCCATGCGGCGTGGAGGTGGGCGTCGTTGATGCCGGGGAGGGCGGTGCGTCCGTCCAGCTCGATCACCCGCGTCGCGGGACCGCTCAGCGCGTGGGCCGCATCGCCGGTCGCGACGACGAGGCCGTCTCGCAGGGCGATCGCGTCGACGTCGGTGTCGTGCGCATCGAACGTGTGGATGCGTCCGCCGCGGACGATGGTGTCGGCGGCTGCGTCATGGTGGTCCACGGCGCCCCTCTCGTTATTCCACCAGTGTAGACGAACGATGGGTGACATGTGAGGATGATCCGGCCGCATGTGGAGCATCGGATGCGCAAAAACCCTGCGTGTACGCGATGTCGAATGCGCGACCTCCTTTCGCCGTGACGGCGAGCGCATTCGGCTTGTCTGGAAGCGCATGATAGGAGCACAGGCGCGCGTGATCGTATACGATCCAAGAGTGCGCTGCTCAGGCATCCGCACCCCACCACAGACGAGGGAGTCCCCGTGACCGAAACCCGTGAGACCGAACTGCTGGCGTCCGTACCCGACGGGCTCTACATCGCAGGCGAGTGGCGTGCGGCCGAGGGCGGCAAGACGCTGAAGGTCTACGACCCCTCCACCGGCGAGGTCATCCGCGAGATCGCGTCCGCGTCGGCGAACGACGCCAAGGCCGCGATGGATGCCGCAGCCGACGCCTTCCCGGCATGGGCGGCGACCCCGGCCCGGGTGCGCGGCGAGATCCTGCGCAAGGCGTTCGATCTGCTGCAGGAGCGCAAGGAGGACTTCGCGCTCCTGATGACCCTCGAGATGGGCAAGCCGCTCGCCGAGGCGCGCGGCGAGGTCGCCTACGGCGGCGAGTTCGTGCGCTGGTTCAGCGAGGAGGCGCCGCGCATCCAGGGCCGCTACGGCGCGAACCCCGAGGGCACCGGCCGCATGGTCGTGTCGCAGCATCCGGTCGGCCCGTGCTACCTCATCACGCCGTGGAACTTCCCGCTCGCGATGGCCACCCGCAAGATCGCACCGGCCCTCGCCGCCGGCTGCACCGTGGTCGTCAAGCCCGCCGCGCTGACGCCGCTGACCACGCTGTTCTTCGCGAAGCTGCTCGAGGACGCCGGCGTTCCCGCCGGTGTCGTCAACGTGCTCACGACCACGTCGTCGGGTGCCGTGTCGGAGCCGATCATCACCGACCCGCGCCTGCGCAAGATCTCCTTCACCGGCTCCACCCCGGTCGGCGTGAGCCTGCTGCAGCAGGCGGCGCCGGGGGTGCTGCGCACCTCGATGGAGCTCGGCGGCAATGCGCCGTTCGTCGTGTTCGAAGACGCCGACCTCGACAAGGCAGTGGATGGCGCGATCGCCGCGAAGTTCCGCAACATCGGCCAGGCCTGCACCGCCGCCAACCGCTTCATCGTGCACCGTTCGGTCGCCGACGAGTTCGCCCGTCGGGTCACCGAGCGCGTGAACGGCTTCAAGACCGGCCGCGGCACCGAGGACGGCGTCACCATCGGCCCGCTCATCGACGACCGCGCCGTCGCCAAGGCCGCGCAGCTCGTCGAGGACGCCGTCTCGCGCGGTGCGCAGCTCCGCACCGGCGGCAAAGCCATCGACCGCCCCGGCACCTTCTTCGAGGCGACCGTCGTCTCCGACGTGCAGCCGGGCAGCGAGATCCTCCGCGAGGAGATCTTCGGACCGGTGCTGGCCATCGTCCCGTTCGACGACGAGGACGACGCCGTGCGCATCGCCAACGACACCGAGTACGGCCTGGTGTCGTACGTCTTCACCGAGAACCTGGCGCGCGGCCAGCGCATGATCGAGCGCCTCGAGACCGGCATGATGGGCCTCAACGTCGGCGTGGTCTCCAACGCCGCCGCCCCGTTCGGCGGTTGGAAGCAGTCCGGCCTCGGCCGTGAGGGCGGCGCTGAGGGCATCCACGAGTACCTGCAGACCAAGTACACGCTGACGCCCAACCCCTTCTGAATCGATAAGGCCAGAAGAGCGGATGCCTCGGGGGGAGGCATCCGCTCTTCTTCTCTGTGGCCCGGGCGGGGGTCTTCAGGCACCGGCTGCAGCTGCCACTCTTCTTCGTCAGGTTCGTTTTCCACAGCCTTCGCAGCTCGTGGATCAGCGGTGAGTACCGTGAACCAATGCGGAAACTCCTGGCATCGTCGCTCGCGCTCGTCGCGATGGGCGCTGCGCTCAGCGGCTGTGCCACGCTCTTCGAAGCGGGGAGCTTCAAGACCGCCTGGGACGCGTGCATCGAGAGCTTCGAGCACCAACCGATGCGCCAGTGGGAGGACGGCGAGATCGTCGAGACTGTGCCGGCGACTCGATCCTGCACCGCCTACGTCGAGGACCTCGGGAACGATGAGTTCGCCCTCAGCTTCAACACCCCTATGTGGGTGGCGGCGAAAGAGGACAACCGGCGGATCATGGATGTCTACAATGACGGCCGGCGCTCAGACGGTGACTAGGGAACTCGCTCGGGGTTCATTCGAGTGCCAACCGTGCACCGGTACAGGCGGACATCGACTCCGGGCATGCCAGAACCCCGCGGGGATGCCACGGGGTTCCAGGTTTCGTGTGCGACTCAGGCACTGACGTCGATCACCCGCTTCTAGGGGAGCGGGAAGGACGTGATGGGTGGTTGGTGGATCCGCACCCGCCTTCCATTCACAATCATGATGAGCCAGGTGCAGCCAGAGGAAGTCGCTTTGAGCGTCGTCTCGACTTCGACCTTGAACTCCTCTTCGAATCCGCCATCTTGATCGCTCATCTTCTCCAGCGCTTCCTCGAGGACAGCAGCAACTATGCTGCGACCGAAGGATTCGTAGGTGTGAGCGCCTAAGTGATCCTCGACGTACTTCCTGTCGAGCTTCTCGGGCATGTTGTCCTCCATCCCTTCTCTTATCGACAGGAACGGCGCGGCGCGCGTTCGAGTTCGCACCCCACACGCTCCACATCGAGCTTCGTCTCGGCGAGCGTCGCGGTCAACAGGCCTTCTCAACGCCGCAGGAGTGGGCGAACTGGCGACGGCCTCAGTCGCGGTTGAAGACAGCACGCGACGGCGAAGGCGACGTCGCAGGCGGCGAGTAGCGTGACCCCATGCGTTACGAGGATGCCTACCCTGTCGTGTTCGTGCACGACCTCACGACGACAACGGAGTTCTACGTCCGCACGCTCGGCCTGGACGTGCTCTTCGAATCCGACTTCTTCGTGCTCTTCGCGCTGCCCGGAGAACCGCGCGGCGCGATCGGATTCGTCCTCGAGGACCACCCCACAGCGCCACCCGAGGGCCCTGCCGTCACTCCCGGTGCCAGTGCATTCCTGACACTCCAGGTGGCCGACGCCGCAGAGGCACACGAGCAGCTCGCGCGAAGCGGCACCACCATCACTTACCAGCTTCGTGACGAACCGTGGGGGCAACGGCGCTTCGGCCTTCTCGATCCCAACGGCCTGTACGTGGACGTCGTCGAGCAGATCGCACCAAGTCCGGACTTCTGGGCCCACCATGGCGCCGGTGGCTGACGAGAAGCACAATGGCGGCATGACAGCGCAGAAGGCCATTGTCCGGATGTGGCGGGGCAGTGTGCGGAGTGAAGACACCGACGAGTACGTGGCGTACATCGAACGCACCGGCATGAGCGAGTATCGGGAGACTCCGGGGAACCTCGACGCGTGGATGCTGACACGCGACCTCGGCGACGGGACCACCGAGATCGTGACGGTGTCGCGTTGGCAGAGCCTTGAGGCGATCAAGGGCTTCGCGGGCGCGGACATCGAGAGCGCCGTGTACTACCCGGAGGACGACCGGTTCCTCGTCGAGCGCGACGACAAGGTCCGGCATTGGACCCAGGTGTCATAGCGCGCAAACCCGCCGGCTGCGGAGCGGCCTACGCGCGAGCGGCCCAGTGGTAATCGGTCCGCCGTCGCGGTCGTTGCCGGCACCGTCGGCGAACCAGTCCTGGCGTCCGCTTGCGTCGGTCGTCGCCCGAGGGGCGAGCCGAGGGCGCTGAACATCGTCACGCCGCCGTCGTCAGGTCGCGGCTGAGCACAGCGGCGCCGGCAGTCCCCTTCTTCGGAAGCTGGGTGATGCGCTCGTTCACCGCTGTGCCGTCTGGATGGCCGGCGGAGCGCCTGCGTCATGGCACCGCTCCCGCGAGGGTGACGCAGGCCCCCGTCAGCGAATCATGACGGCCCACGTCGGAGACCGCGTCGATCGGCCGGTCGGTTCCCGTCGGTGCGTGGAGTTCGCTGTGCCCAAGCGTTGTTCCAGGCCCGTGGCGGCTCTAGGCGGCCACCGCGCTGATGTGGCGCGGTGCCTCGGCGGGTGTCAGATCCGCGGGAACGCAATCCGGCGTCTCCTGCCATTCGATGACGATGCCACCGTTCCTGCTCGCTGCCTGCGAGAGCTCCTGCAGGTAGGAGGGATCGATCTGCTCCGGTTCGGCGGAATCGAACACGAACTTCAGAGGGATCGCCGGCTGGATCCAGATCGCGGTGCGGCCGCCAGGAACTCCATCGGGGTGCTTCCAGCTGAGGGTGAAGCACTCGCCTCGGCGCAGCTTCGTGGTGGCGACCACCTTGACGTGCGCGAGTACGTGATCCGGGATGACGGCGGGCTGCGTCTCGGCTCCGTAGAACAACTGTCCCATCGGGGTGTCCTTTCGAACTGGGAGGTGCGGGGTGGGTCAGGCTGCAGCGAGCGCGCGGCCGCGCTCGCGTCGGTTGTGGCGGTGGACAGCGAGCAGGTCCGCAAGGCCGCCGCGGCCGAGGGGGCGGATGCTCGGAACAAGGCTGAGGCCGGGCTCACGGCCTTGTGCGGCGTGCGGCCGTGCGGCGCGACGCTCGCTGAGATGGGGAAGCGGTGCAGCAGTGGCGTTCGTCATCGTCGTACCTCCAAAGGTGATGACACTAGAGAGCCATAAGTCACACTCTATGTCAAGTCCACGATGTATGTAATACAGATGATGTGACATTATTGGTGAGGCACAGCCGATGTCGAGTATGCTGAGGAGCGCAAAGTTGACAGTGATCGAAATTGACGGACGTCCGGCTCGCACGAAGAAGGCCGTACGCACCGTGTGGTGCCAGGTCGAACCAGGTTTCTGGGCCGGCAGCGCCGACGGCGAGTTCCTCGGAACCGTCGAAAGACTTGAAGACGGCGGATTCCGTGCGCGTGGCGCGACGGCGGAGCGTGTCGGAGAGTTCTCCACCCTCGCTCAGGCGAGGATTGCGATCAGAACCGAACCGGGGAGTCTGGGAGGCACTCATGCCCAAGACCGTTGTGCGACACGAGGGTGAGCATCTCTATGCCGACCAGCCGCTCTCCGAGGCGGGACAGCGCCTGAGCAAGGCAATCCTTCACCTGCGGCGCAGCGAGCGCGTGCAGGCCGATCGGGCAGTGCGCGCATCGCTGTTGTCGAGCGTCGACCTCACGGCGCTCCGCTATCTCGTTCAGGGTCAGCGCGACGACCGCCGGCTGAGCCCCAAAGACCTCATCGTCATGCTCGATACGTCGAGCGCAACGGTCACCAACGTGGTCGAGCGGCTCGTCGCTCGCGGATACATCACCCGCGTGCAGCATCCGACCGATCGCCGTGCGCACTACCTCGTGCCCACCGATGAGGCTGTGGCACACGTTGACGCCGCATACGCCGCGCGGGATGCGGCCGTGGTGGCCGTCATCGATCGGCTGGGCGACCGCGACGCCGAGTCCGCGGCCGAGATCATCGAGGAGATCGCCCAGGTGCTGGAATCCTTGGACGGCGAGCCGCGCTGACACGCGGCATCCGACTGCGCTTCCGCGGCTGCGCAGCGTGCTGTCGTCAGTGCGCTTCGGAGTGGGCGTGCAGCGCGTCAGTGCGCGTCTGCAAGTAGGTGCACAGCAGCGACACGAGCTGGAGGTCGGCGGCGAGCCTGGCCACCCCGGCTCCGTCGAGCTCGAACCCCTCGTCGCGCGCGGCGAAATGCACTCGCCACGTCGGGACGCCGTCGTCGAGCACCGTGGGCTGCACCGAGGTGATCGTCGAGGCGGAGCGCAGTTGCACCACAACGAGTCCGGTCTCAGGCCCCTCGGTGAAGTACTGCTCTATGACCGACAGGTCGGGCGTGCCACCCTCGTACGTGCTGAGGAAGTCCGCTACCCAAGACTGGACAGTGGTGTGGTCTCGATACGGCATCGCACTCCGCTCTCGCGCGGATGCCGGATGCACCCTCCCGGAGAGTGTACTCGCGGCCGCTGCCAGAAGAGTGAGACCGAATTCCAACGAGACGACCCGACGTCTCGCTCGGCGATGCGTCGCGGGCCGCAACCTGAGTCCACGAAAGCCTGAGGCTACGATGTGGGTCGATATCCGCTGCGGAGGGGACGATGGACACGGATTACTTCGCCGGCGACGACCGGACCAACTACCAGCGGATGCTCGCCGGGGACTTCTACATCGCTGACGATCCCGACATCGAGTTCGCGGTGCACCGGGGTGTGCGTCTGGTGCGCGAGTACGAGCAGGCGGTGGTCGCCGACGACGGCCGGGCCGGCAGCATCCTCGCGGAACTGGTCGGCACTCTGGGCGAGGGTGTATGGCTCAAACCCCCGTTGTTCGTCGACCTCGGGCGGAACATCCACATCGGCGCCCGCACGTTCATCAACTCCCATCTGACGGCGTTGGATGTCGCGGCCATCACGATCGGTGAGGACTGCCAGATCGGCCCGAACGTACAGCTGCTCACGCCGACCCACCCGCTCGACGCCCAGCGCCGGCGCGACAAGCTGGAGGCCGCGCAGCCCATCACGATCGGCGACAACGTCTGGCTGGGTGGCGGGGTCATCGTGTGCCCTGGCGTGACGATCGGTGACAACACCGTGGTCGGTGCGGGTGCCGTCGTCACCCGCGACCTGCCTTCCAACGTGCTCGCCGTCGGCAACCCGGCTCGCGTGATCCGCGAGCTCGGCTGAACTCCGCGTCGGCGGCAGGGCGAAGGCGCGCGCACGCGGGGATCGAACCCGACGATGACGGATAGGGTGGCGAGGTGACAGCGCCTGCCCCGTCGAGCCCCACCCCGGCACCACGGCCGGGCGCCATCTACTTCCTCGGGCGGGTGGTCCTGCGGCCGCTGTTCTGGCTGATGTACCGCCCGCGCATCGTCGGCCGAGGGAACGTGCCCGAGCGCGGGCCGGTGCTCCTTGCGAGCAACCACCTCGCGTCGCTCGACACGCTCATCATCCCGACATCCGCGGCCCGCCCTGTGCAGTTCCTCATCAAGTCTTCGTACTTCACGGGCTCCGGGACGCTCGGCCGCGTCAAGCGCTGGTTCTTCACGTCGATCGGCGGTGTCCCGGTGTACCGTGCGACGGGTCGCGATGCACGCGCCGCACTCGACGCCGGCAGCAGCATCCTGCGAGCCGGGAGCGTGTTCGCGGTCTTCCCCGAGGGAACCCGCTCGCGCGACGGGAAGCTGCACGAGGGGCACGGCGGCGCGGCATGGATGGCGCGCGACACCGGCGCCGCGGTCGTGCCCGTCGGACTGATCGGGAGCGGAAACGTCACGCCGCTGAGCCATCTGCTGCCGGGGAGGCCGCGCGTGGAGGTGCACTTCGGCGAACCGCTCGACCTCACCGACCTCGAAGGGGTGCCGGACGGCAAGGCTCGCCGCGAGATCACCGAGCGCATGATGGCCGCCATCGCACGCCTGAGCGGACAGGAACGCTCCGGCAGCGTGAACGCGACGTCGCGCGACTGAGCCCGCTCCTGGTTCACTGCGGAGTCATGGACGAACTGCTGAGTGACGGTGAGGTCGCGGTGCGGGCGAGCCTGGCTGGGGCGGCAGTCGCTCGAGCCCGTGCGCGGCTGCTGCTCGACAACACGATCCGGTCGAGGTTCAGCCCGCGCTGCTTGTCGAGTACCTTGGCGCTGGCATGGGTGGCGACGGGCCGACAAGCGGCCTACGTCACGGGTGGAGACCTTCGGGGCAGCGTTCACTGGGCAGCGGGCATCGCGCTGTGCCAGGCCGCCGGCGCCGTCGGGCGCTGCACACCGGCGACCACGGGATGCTGGCCGCCGCCGACGCGGAAACACACGCATTTCTGCTCGAGGCGATTCGCTAGGTCGAAGGGGCAGGGAGTAGCAAGCCGACGCCTGAGGCCAGCCGCGGAAGTGAGGCGCGTCCGGAGGATCCGCGCGAATGCGCTGTGGCCGTCAGTGGAGGGTCTCGCCGCGCTTCAGCATCTCGACGTACTCGGCGACGCGGGCGGCTCGGGACGCCGGCCGCTTGAGATTAGCCACGCGGAAGGCCATCGCGAACCGGTTCTGCGCCGACTGGCTCGCGAAAGCCTTGGCGATCTCGGGATCCGCATCCAACGCCTCCTTCAGCTCCGCGGGCAGGTCGCCGTCGCGCTGCCGATACGCGTTGTCCCATCGCCCGTCCGCCTTGGCGCGGTCGATCTCGTGCTGGCCTTGCGGCCGCATCCGACCTTCCTCCATCAGGCGAGTCACGTGACCGATGTTGACCTTCGACCAGATGCTCCTGGGCCGACGTGGTGTGAAGGTCTGCAGGAAGAAGTCGACATCGAGGGATTGCGACTGGCCATCGATCCACCCGAAGCACAGCGCGACGTCGAGCGCTTCGGCATACGTGATCCCGGGTTGCTTCGAGGCCTTCTTGCGCAGTCTTAGCAGGACCCCGATCGGGCCGGGGTCGGAGTCGAGCCAGGCTTCCCACTCCGCGACCGTGTCCACGTGCAGCACGGGTTTGCTTACGCGAGTGGCCATGACGGGAGGATAGCTCTCACCTCCGACTCCAGCGCCCGAGAGCCGACGCCTGCCGCGACCCTGCCGCGGCATCCGCTCGCTACGATCGGCGAGTGGGATTCGAAGGACTCGATCGCGACGCCGTCTCGTTCTATGCCGAGCTTCGCGCAGACAACACGAAGGCGTGGTGGACGGCCAACAAAGCCCGCTACGACAAGGCCGTTCGTGGACCGTTCGAGGCACTCGGCGCGGAACTCGAGCCCGAGTTCGGCGCGGTGAAGATCTTCCGCCCGTATCGCGACGTCCGCTTCAGCGCCGACAAGACGCCCTACAAGCTCCACATCGGCATGGTCTCGCAGGCGACCGTGGCGCATTATGTACAGCTGAGCGAGGAGGGCCTGATGCTGGGCGGCGGCGTGTATGACGTGCCACCAGCGGCGTTGGCACGCTTCCGCGAAGCGGTCGACGATCCGCGCACCGCAGAGGATCTCGTTGCGCTGCTCGACGAGCTGCGCAGCGCAGGCTTCGAGCTGCTCCGTGACGGCGCCCTCAAGACCGCGCCGCGCGGGTACCGCGCCGACCACCCGCGCCTTGAGCTGCTGCAGCTCAAGCGGCTCGCGGTCGGCACCCACGAGCCCCCGGCCGACTGGATGTGGACGCCCGACGCGTACGACATCATCGCCGACGGCTGGCGCACGGTCTCGACCTGGTGCGCCTGGATCACCGAGACGCTCGGTGCCGAGCTGCTCGAGGCCGCCGAGTCGTCGAGGCGGGGCCGCGGCGGCGGGATGTGACGACAGGGCGCGCTGCCGAGGGGGAGGCCTCAATCCTGTCGTTCCTATTGATGATTGACTGGGTCGGTGGCCGACATTCCCACCCATCTGGACATCGCCGGAGCAGCGTTCACCCGCATCGACTCGCCCGATTCGATCGCGTGCTGGACGGCGAGTGTTGATTCCGCAGGCGGAGGCGGGCCTCGACCGGTGAGCATCGTCATCGACCCGGCCGCTCCGCCCGGGCACAGCGAGTTGGAGCTCGCCGCCGTCGTGGTGACCCGATTCGACGAGTTCGCCGATCTCGCCGCCGGGTACCTTCAACAGCGACTCGATGAACCGCGATTCGGGCTGACGGATGCCGAACTGCTGGCTCTGCAGAGCACGGAACCGCCATTCGATGAACCTGAAGCGGTGATCTGGGCTGATGGCAGCTGGATGCTGCGATTCGCGGAGTCACGGCTCGAGATGGCGGACCCATACGGAATCGGGGTCCTCTTCGAAGGGACGAGTCCGTGCGGGATCGAGGACCTGTCCGACGCCGACGAAGCGTAGATACTGCTCCGGTCTCTGGCGACTAGGCGAACATCTGGCGGAGCACGTCCAGGTCTCCCGCGTCGAGCGCCTTCGCGATCATGTCTGCGTCGGCCGGGTTGGGGTAGAGGCCGGACAGGTCGTCGGCGAAGATCGCGCGCATGGCGTCGATGTCGCCTGCGGCAGCTGCCGCGCTCATCGCCTCGACGGCGAGCTGGTACGGGATCTGCTGGTATCCGGCAGGCGCGTCGACCGGGTTGAAGTACGGCACCCACGGGATCGAGCCGTTCGGGTGGAGCAGCAGCACCTCGCCCGGCTGGATCGTTCGAGTGTGGTTGAGTTCGGCGATCGCCAGCGCGTTCGCCAGGCAGAATCGATCACCGATCGCGTACAGCGCGTCGCCGGGCGCGACGGTGTAGGTCACGATCCGGCCCACGGAATCCAGGCCCGCGGTGCCCGCGGCGAGGTCGCGTGCGCCCCGGTCCACCAGGTCCCCGCTCAGGTTCGCGCTCATCCCGCCGATGTGGAGCCAGGTCGGTTGGTCGCACCCGGCAGGACTGCCCTTCGGGATCGCGGTGCCGTTCCCGACGTACACGTAGCCGTCGCCCAGCTCGTCGATCATCGTCTTGCCGATCGGGTCGTCCGCCGCGGACGTCGGGCCGACGGTCGGCTCCGGAGTCGGCTGGAAGATCGCCCACGATGACATCGCCGCGTACGACGCCGATACGGTCGGCACAGCGAGGGCGACGAGGCCGCCGACGACGAGCACGGCAAGGCCCGTGGTGATCTTGGCGGCGCGGTTCATGAGGACGAACGTACTGGGACTGGGTGTACCAAAGCCAGCATCGGCCTACTCCACCACGCTCTCCGGGTGACGTCTTGACGGTGCGCAGGGAGCCGAGGATCGTGGGTCTCGAACCCGGCACTGGCGCTCCGTGCGCACCGTGCGGTTGCTCCATGCCCGTTGCGACCGAGGGAGAGTGCTGTCATGTCCACTGTCGTCGAGTCTCTGCGAAGCACGCTGGCCGATGCCGTCGTCGCCGAGGGCGACCCTCGCTACGACGAGGCGCGGATCGTGTACAACGCGATGATCGATAGACGGCCGGCGGCGGTCGTTCGGTGCGGAAGCGCTGCGGATGTCGCAGCCGTCGTGCGCGCCGCCGCGGAGTCGGGGACCGATGTCGCCATCCGTGGTGGAGGGCACAGCGTGCCGGGATTCGGCACGGCGGACGGCGCCCTGGTCGCCGATCTCAGCTGGCTCACGTCGGTGCACGTCGATCCGGCTGCGGCTACGGCAGAGGTCGGCGGGGGAGCGACCTGGGGGATGTTCAACGAGGCGGCGGGGGCGTACGGACTTGCGACAACGGGAGGGATCATCTCCACGACCGGGGTGGGCGGGCTGACGCTCGGCGGTGGGATCGGCTATCTCGCCCGCGGTTACGGGCTCTCCTGCGACAACCTGCTCTCCGCGGAGGTCGTGCTCGCCGACGGCAGGGTGGTCACCGCGAGTGCGGACGAGGAGCCCGATCTGTTCTGGGCCCTTCGGGGAGGGGGTGGCAACTTCGGCGTCGTGACGAAGTTCCGCTTCCGGCTGCATCCCGTATCCGAGATCTACGGCGGGCCGACGTTCTTCGAGCTCGCCGACGGGCCGGCCATCCTGGAGCACTTCCAGGAGGTCGTGCGCACGGCTCCTGGAGCCTTCGGCGGATTCCCGGCGTTCCAGATCGCGCCGCCGCTGCCGTTCGTTCCCGAGGACCGCGCCGGCGAGCCGTTCATGGCCGTCATCTTCTGTTACAACGGGCCCGCCGCAGAGGGCGAGAAGATCGTGCAAGGGTTCCGTGACGTCGCCACGCCGGTGGCGGAGGCGGTCGGGCCCATGCCTTACCCAGCGCTGAACGGTGCCTTCGACGCCCTCGTGCCTCCCGGTCTCCAGCACTACTGGAAGGCCTCGTTCGTGGACGAGCTCACGCCCGAAGCGATCGCCGCGCATATGGCGCACGGGCCACTCGTGCCCACGGTCAACTCGACCGTGCACTTCTACCCGATCAACGGTGCATGCCACGATGTCGCGCCGGAGGCGACCGCGTTCGGGCACCGCGACGCGAACTTCGCGATCGTGATCGCGGGCATGTGGCCCGACCCGACGGAGAACACCGCGAACACCGCATGGGTGAAGGACTACTTCGGGGCGATCGAGGGATTCGGGCAAGGAGGCGGGTACGTCAACTTCCTCTCCCAGGACGACCAATCGCAGACACCCGCGAACTACGGTGCGAACTACGCCCGGCTGCGACAGGTCAAGCACGCCTACGATCCCGAGAACGTGTTCCACATCAACCAGAACATCGTTCCCGCGGCCTAGCGCACGTCGACAAGCGCGAGGGTAGTCCCGGAGTGCGCAGGGGGATATGGTCACAGCATGGCGGAGAGACTGGTCGAGAAGCTCGCCGGGTCCGTCCCCTCTTGGGGCGCCCGCATCGCGTACGGAGAGAAGTCGACGGTCGGCGGGCAGGACATCGTCCCGGTCGCGATCGTCGCGTTCGGGTTCGGCGCCGGGGAGGGGTCCGGCGAGACGCCCCCCACCGAGAAGCTCCCTCAGGGCAAGGGCGAAGGCTCGGGTGGAGGCGGAGGCGGGATCGCGTTGCCCATCGGCGCCTACGTCCCTGGCCCCAGCGGGACTGTCTTCAAACCCAATGCGATCGCCCTGGTGATCGCGGTCACGCCGATCGTCATGAGCGTCGCCGCCGCCATCGCCAGCGTGACCGCGGTGCGAAGCGCGGTCAAGTTCTTCCGCTGACCCGCCGGTCGTGTCCGCCGCGGACTCGTCGTCACGCGGCCGTCGACCGAACTGCACTGCACCGCGCCATCCTTACGAGGCATCGGTGCACCCACTCGACGGATGCCCCGCTACAGCGGAGGCGCGCGAAAGTCCTCCTACTCGGCCGGAGCCACCGCCCGGTCGTCACCGGGCGGCCCGGCTGCAGCGAGGTACCGCTGCCCGAGGGCACGCAGGTGCGACCTGAGTTCGGCCGGTTCATCGACGGTGAAGTCCAGCCCGAGCATGCCGAGGTACGCGGCGATGCGCTCGAGGCTGTCGGCCCCCGTGACCAGCGCCGACGTCGACTCGTCGAGCAGCTCGACGGTGCCGACCGTCGCGTCGATGCGGGCAAGCACCTCGTCCGCGGGTGCCTGGACGATGACCCGGGCGTGGGCGCGCCAGCCGGCGCCTGCAGCTCCGCGCAGGACGAGGGTCGAGGCATCCGCCGGCAACGCTCTTCCGTCGAAGCGGCGGAACGTGCGCCCGCTGAGCTCCATCCGGTCGGCACGGAACGTGCGCCAGTCCTCGCGGTCGAGGTCGTAGGCGACGAGATACCAACGGCTGTTCCAGGCGACGAGCCGATACGGCTCGACGCGTCGTTTCTCCGACGGGCCGGATGCGTCGCCGGCGGCGACCTTCGCGTAGCCGAACCGACACCACTCGGACTCCTGGATCGCCGTCGCGAGCCCGGCGAGCACCGCGGGCGCGACGGGCGACTCGTGGCGTCGCGCGCGGGCAGGGGTCTGCGGTGTCTCCGTGGCGTTCCGCAATGCGGTGACCTGCTGCCGAAGCCGTGAGGGGATGACCTGCTCGAGCTTCGCGAGCGCGCGCGACGCGCTCTCATCGATGCCCGCGACGAGCTGCGGTGCGAGCGTCGACAGGCTGATCGCAATGGCGATCGCCTCGGCGTCGTCGAGCAGCAGTGGAGGCATCCGCGCCCCCGCCTCCAGGCGATAGCCACCGTGGACGCCGCGGTCGGTGGCGACCGGGTAGCCCAGTTCGCGCAGCCGATCGATGTCGGTGCGGATCGTGCGGCCGGAGACACTCAGTCGTTCGGCGAGCTCGGGACCGGTCCACGTCGGCCGCGCCTGCATGAGCGAGAGCAGCGCCAGCAGGCGCACGGCGGTCGTGGACATTTCTCGAGCATGGCAGATGAATCAGGAAGCAACCTCGCCACATTCACTCATACCTTCAGATCATGAGCGAAACCACCACCCCGTCCGTGTCCGCCACCGCCTTCGCCCCCGCCGCCCAGGCGGAGACGGGTGCCTCGATCAGGCCGTTCCGCGTCGAGATCTCGGACGCCGAGCTCGCCGACCTCCGCGATCGGCTCGCGAACGCCCGCTTCGCGCCGCCGGCACCCGGCGACGACTGGTCGTACGGTGCACCCACCTCCTGGGTGCGGCAGATGGCCGAGCAGTGGCGCGACGAGTTCGACTGGCGCGCCGTCGAGTCGAAGATCAACGACTACCCGCAGTTCCTCACCGAAATCGACGGGCAGCGCATCCACTTCTTCCACGTGCGCTCGGCCGAGGCCGACGCCCTGCCGATCGTGCTCAGTCACGGGTGGCCGGGATCGTTCCTCGAGTACATCGACCTCATCGACCTGCTCACAGACCCTGTCGCGCACGGCGGTCGCGCCGAGGACGCGTTCCACGTCGTGATCCCGTCGGTGCCGGGGTACGGCTTCAGCTCGCCGCTCAGCTCGGGCGGCTGGTCGTCGGCGAGGATCGCGGCCACCTGGGACACGCTCATGAAGCGCCTCGGGTACGAGCGGTACGGCGCGCACGGCGGCGACGGCGGCTCGCTCATCGGCCGCGAGCTCGGGCTGCTCGCTCCCCAGGGGTTGGTCGGCACGCACGTGCTGCAGCTGTTCTCGTTCCCGTCGGGCGACCCGGCCGAGTTCGAACGCCTGACGCCGAGGGACCACGAGGCCCTCGGCATCCTCGCGAACTTCCAGGCCCGTGCCGGGTTCTCGGCGATGCAGTCGACCCGCCCGCAGACGGTCGCGCACGCGCTCGCCGACTCTCCGGTCGGGCTGCTCGCGTGGAACGAGCTGATCGTCGGCTTCGGCGACGGCAATCTCCTCACGGCCGACCAGGTGCTTGCGAACGCCTCGGTGTACTGGTTCACGAACACGTCGGGCTCCGCCGCGCGCCAGTACTTCGAGGACGCACGCGTCGCCCCGCACGGTCAGCCGGCTCCGGTCAACCACACGCCTACAGGCGTGTCGGTGTTCGCGAACGACTTCCGCACGATCCGTGCCTTCACCGAGCGCGACAACGACAACATCGTGTTCTGGGCCGAGCACGAGGAGGGCGGACACTTCGCGGCGATGGAGGTGCCCGCGGCGCTGTACGGCGACATCCGCGAGTTCTTCGCGCCCCTTCGCTGACGCACGATGCCGGTGCGACGAGCGCCCGACGGCCCGCCGATGGCGGGTTCGTCGGGTGCTCGCTCCTTATGAGAGACCCGCACACCGCTCCGTCACCACTCGCGGGAGTCGCCCGTGTTCTCGTGGTCGAAGCTCACCCAGCCCGGCACACCGTGGCGGTGGTGCGTCCTTCCACCGTCGACGGGGGCGGTCTCGTGCCCAGCCAGCTGGTGGATCCACGGCGGCTGGTGGTCCAACGTCAGCGACCCTGTGCCAGTCGTGAAGTACGCGGCGATGGGAGGGCTCGCGACGAACGCGGCGGCCACGACAGCGCCATCGCGGACACGCACCAGCGCGTCGCGCGCCAGCAGATTGCGCATGAGCGTGGCGAACCCGCTGGGATCGACGGATGCCGGTTCCTGCGGCGCATCCGGCAGCTCCGAGCTCAGCTGGGCGACGATATCCGCACGCTGGACTGCCGAGAGTCGGGAGAAGGCGGCCGCGTACGCCTTGTCGGCGACACTCGCCGGCACATTCCCCAGGACGTACGCGTATCGCGCGATCTGCTCGTCCGAGGTGATCTCGTGGTCAGTGTGCCGCCTTCTCACGATCCCTCCCGGCCTGATGAGCGCCAGAGTACGCTGACCGGAGCGCCCGGTCGATGGGCGCGCAGCGGAGCGGGGTCTCAGTCGCCGTGCAGCTCCTCGAAGTACGAGAGTCCCACCAGCATCCCTTCGGGGCTGAGCAGCCGCGCGGTCGTCTGGCCCCACGGTTCGACCTGCGTCGGGGTGAGGATCTCGTGGCCCGCGTCGCGCAGCTCGCGTTCTCCCTCAGCGACGGCCGCGGGCGAGGCGAGTTCGAACTCGAGCCACGCCTGCGGTACGGCGAGATGTGCGGGCCACGCGGCCGTGCCGAACGTCGACTGAGCGGCATCCGTCAATCGCCACAGGGCGAAGGCCTTCACTCCGCCGAGCGCGTTCGTGTGGAGGTAGCCGGGCGGCGACTCGTCGAGCGGAAGGCCCAGGTCGTCTCGATAGAACGCCTGGGAGGCGGTGTCGTCGCCGACGATGGGGCCGAATCCTGCCACGAATTGCACGTCCATGCGCTCACCATAGGGGGCGGGCCCGACAGTGATGCGGGGCGTCACCCGCAGGTGTCGGTCCACGCCGCGATGTCGACGCCGTGGTTGTCGGGCGAGGCGAGCGACCACCACATCGGTGCATGCGAGGCGTCGGCGAGTCTGCCGCCGGCGGCGAGGGCGGCATCCACTCGCGCCTGTGCCTGGTCGGCCGGGACGAAGACGTCGAAGTGCGTGCGGCCGCGGGCGGGGGAGTCGCCGGTGATCGGATTGAAGGCGAGCTGCGGTCCGCACCGCAGCGGATCGACGGCATCCGTGTCGCCGAACGCGTCGTAGCCCAGCGCGGCGATGAAGAAGGGGCGCACGTCGGCCTCGGAGTGCTGCGCGACGTAGATGCCGACCGACTGCGCGCGCGAGGCGTCGGGAGTCAGGCGCAGGTCGGCGGCCGCCCGCGACACGTCCGCCGCGAACTCCGTGGCCGCCGCGGGAATGCACTCCGGGTCGCGATACGGCACGCGGACCACGACCGCCTCGGGCCGCACGTCGATGTCGGGAAGGATGCCGCACCTCTCGGCCGCGGCGACGATGGGCGCCATGAGGCCCGCGGCGTGGGCGAGCGAGGTCGCGGTGAACACGGCCTGCGGCCCCGTCCCGGTGACACGCCAGTCCGCGACACCCGGCGCCCGGTGGAACTCGGCGGGGGAGATCCACTCCGCCCCGCTCGTCGACTCGCTCATCAGGGCCTCCTTCGACACGTGGCGCCGTCCCCGGCCGCAGACGAGCCGGGAACGCATGCGGGCACCACGGTACTCCGGAGCGAGCGGATGCCGCCGCCCCGGCCGCCGCTTCACAGTTCGATGATCCCGATCCCACGCTCGATGGCGTCCTCAGGCTGGGGGGATGGACACGCCCGCTGCAGATCCGATGGTCTGCCCGACCTGCGGCGACCCCCTGCGGTTCGAGATCCTCGACGATGAGCGGTTCCTCGTGGCGTGGTCGTGCGTCACCTGCGGTCTGATCCGCACGACCGAACCGATCTAGGGGGTCTATCCCGCCGAGCCGCGCACCCGCTAAAGTCCGGTGCAGCGCGCGTCGAGCGGGGGGAGCCCAGCCATGGTCGGTATGCGAACGAGGATCGGCGCGACGGTCACGGCCGCCGCGCTCGTCGTGGGAGTGATCGGCGCCTCCAGCGCGGCGGCAGCACCCGACAAGCCCGGACAGCCTCGGTACACGGCGGGAGCCGCGGGCGCGGGGGATGCCTACTTCCCCTCGTCGGGCAACGGCGGCTACGACGTCCGGCACTACGACCTCGCGGTGACCTACACGCCGCCCGCAGCCGCGCCGGCACCGCTCGAGGGACAGTTCAGCGGGGTCGCCACGATCGACCTCGTCGCGGTGCAGGACCTCGACCGGTTCAACCTCGACCTGCGCGGGATGACGGTGCAGTCGGTGACGGTCGGCGGCAAGGCTGCGGCATCCATCGCCCCGCCCGCCCCCGGCGCCATGGTCGACGGTGCGGCGTTCTGGCAGGTGCAGGACGACGCGAACCGCGTGTGGGAGTTCACCATCCAGCCGCGCCCGAAGATCAAGGCCGGCCAGACCGTGCGCGTGGTCGTCGGCTACGGCGGCACCACCACGCGGCCCCTCGACATCGAAGAGGCGCTCTACGGGTGGGTCACGACGCGCGACGGCGCGATGGTCGTGAGCGAGCCCGAGGGATCGATGACCTGGTATCCGGTGAGCGACCACCCGACCGACAAGGCGAGCTACAGCTTCGCCATCACGGTGCCGCAGGGCAAGGTGGCCGTCGCGAACGGCACCCAGCCGAAGCCGGCGACCACCGCGGCGGGATGGACCACCTGGTACTGGGATGCCCCCGACCAGCAGGCCAGCTACCTGACGACGGCATCCGTCGGCGACTTCGACCTGCGCCGGACGTACACCTCGGCGAGCGGCGTGCCGATCATCGACGCCGTCGACACCAAGCTGTCCCCGCAGCGCCTGACCACGACGAACGCCAGCCTCGCGCTGCAGCCGGCGATGATCGACTTCTTCGAATCGCAGTTCGGGCCCTACCCGTTCGCCTCGTTCGGGGCCATCGTCGACAACGACTCCGTCGGCTACGCCCTCGAGACGCAGACGCGCCCGGTGTACTCCAGCCAGGCGAGCCAGGGGACCGTCGCCCACGAACTGGCCCACCAGTGGTTCGGCAACTCCGTGAGTCCGAAGCGGTGGCAGGACATCTGGCTCAACGAAGGCTGGGCGACCTACGCGGCGTGGATGTGGACCGAGCACACCGGCGGCCGCACCACCCAGCAGGCCTACAACGCCTGGTACGCGCAGAACCGGCCCGCCCAGTACTGGACGCTGCCCATCGCCGACCCGGGCGCTCTCGGCCTCTTCGCCTCGCAGGTCTACGACCGCGGCGCGGCGACTCTGCAGGCTTTGCGGGTCGAGGTCGGCGACACCGCGTTCTTCGCGGGCACGCGGCTCTGGCTGGAGAGGTACAACGACTCCACCGGCACGAGCGAGGACTTCCAGGCGGTGTTCGAGGAGGCATCCGGCGAGGACCTCGACGCGTTCTTCCAGACCTGGCTCCACGACCCGGTGAAGCCGCCGGCGACCTGGACGACTCCGTAACGGGCGGTGCGCAGGTGGGGCCCTTCCCTGGAGGTGCGCGCGAGACCACTATGGACGTGTCGGCATCGAGTGGTGAGGGGTCGAGATGAGCGTTTACCGAGTGATCGACGTGATCGGCACGAGCGCGACGTCGTGGGAGGAGGCGGCTCGCGAGGCCATCGACACGGCTGCGGGTTCCCTGCACGATCTGCGCGTCGCCGAGGTGGCGAAGCTGGACGTCGTCGTCGGCGACGACGGGACGCTGCTGTTCCGCGCACGGGTCCAGCTCTCGTTCAAGTACGCGCCGGAGTAGGCCGGCGATCGACGGCGGAGGAACGCGTCACCACCTCGCGTGAACGCGGGGGGACAGGTGGAGGGATACGGGGTGAGGTGGGCCTGACGAGTACGCACGTGATCAAGCCGCTCACCTCCGAGACCTTCCCGGCGTGGCTCGCACTCGCCCAGAAGCACAACGGGGTCTGGGGAGGGTGCTACTGCTCGTACTTCCACGGCGACACCGAGCACACCGTCAAGAGCGAATACGACGGGCCGACGTTCAAGCAGCGCCTCGTGGAGGAGGGCGTCGCACACGCGGCTCTCGTCTTCGACGGCGACGACGCGATCGCGTGGTGCGAGTACGGCAGCCCCGTCGAACTGCCCGGCATCTACCACCGCAAGGAGTACGACGCCGGCGAGACCCACCCGGCGCCGTGGCGCATCACCTGCTTCTTCGTCGACCGCGATCACCGGCGCTCCGGTGTGGCGCGGGAAGCGCTGGACGGCGCACTCGACCTGATCGCGCAAGCCGGCGGCGGCGAGGTGGTGTCGTTCCCCAACGAGCTCCCCGAGGGCAAGAGGACGTCGTCCTCGTTCCTCCACAACGGCACGCGAGCCATGTTCGAGAAGGCCGGGTTCACGTTCGAACGGCACATCGGCAAGAACAAGACAGTGATGCGCAAGACGATCCCGCCGGCCTACGCCGAGGGTTCACGTGGTGTGATGGAGCGGTGATCACACCCGACAACGCCCTGTCGCTCACCATCGCCGGAACCCCCGACTTCGGCAGCGAGGTGCTGAAGGCGCTGTACCGCATCACGGGCCGCTCCACCGTCGAACTGCGCCGCGCGATCAGCCAGGGCGAGCCGGTCTACGTCGCGGGGCTGTTCGGCAACGACCACATCCAGGTCGTGCCCCGGCTCGAGAAGACCGCCGCCTACCTCGACGCCCTCGGCATCCCGTTCGCGATCCACGAATGGGTCGATGGGGAGCGCGAGGAGATCTCGCGCGACGTGATGCGGCAGATCATCGAATCCGCCGACGGGGTGTCCTGACCCGCCCCGCGATGCGTCGCCGCGAACGCACCCGCCCCCTACGCTCGTCGTGTGCTCACCGATCGTGACATCGCCCGCTGGCGACTGACCTCGCAGCATCTCGCGGCACCCGTCGGCGGCGCGACGGACGTCGTGCGCTCGCTGCTGGCCGTGCAGGCCGAGAACACGTCGCAGTCGGCGTGGGCGGTCGCCACCCGCACGCGCGACCCGCGCCAGGGCGACCTCGCCGGGCTGCTCGCGAGCGGACACGTGCTGCGCACCCACGTGCTGCGCCCGACCTGGCACTACGTCCATGCCGACGACGCCCTCTGGCTGATCGAGCTCACCCGCGACCGGGTGCTGCCGACCGTGGACCAGCAGCTCGTGCCGCTCGGCGACCGGCTGGGCGCTCTCTCCGACACCGTGCTCGAGACTCTTGCCGACGCGCCCGATCGCACCCGCAGCGACCTTGCCGACGCGCTCGCGCGGCGTGGCCACGAGCTCACCGGCATGCAGCTCATGCTGCTGGCGGCGCACCTCGAGCTGCACACGCTGATCTGCAGCGGCGCTCCCCGTGACGGCGAGCACACCTACGCCCTGTTCACCGACCGGGTCGCCGCGCCGCGACGCCTCGACCGCGAAGAGGCGCTCGCCGAGCTCGCCTTGCGTTACGCCACCGCGCACGGGCCCGTCACCGACCGCGACCTCGCCTACTGGGCGACACTCACCCTCACCGACGCGCGCCGAGGACTCGCCGGCGCGGCCGACCGCCTCGCCTCGTTCGAGCACGACGGTCGCACGTACTGGCACGCTCCCGGAGAGCCCCCGGCATCCGCTTCGCCTCCCGGCCACCTGCTGCAGGTGCTCGACGAGATGTACCGCGGCTATCAGGACTCCCGCTGGGTGCTCGATGCCGACGGCCTGCTGTCGCGCGGCCGCGAGACCGCGATCGGCATGGCCCTCGTCGACGGGCAGATGGTCGCCGGAATGAAGCGCGCCGTCACGAAGCGCGCGGTGACGTTCGAGATCCGCTCCCTGCGGCGTCTCACCTCCGCAGAGGGGGACGCGATCGAGGATGCCGCCTCCCGCTACGCCCGCTACCTCGACCTCGAGCCCCGGCTCACGTGGCCGGAGCCGTAGCAGCAGGCGCTAGCCGCAGTTCGGGCGGCAGCCGCGCTGGGTGACCGCGTCGATCAGCACCGTGCCGATGTCGGTCGGCTGGAGTGCCTGGTACGCGGCGCCGTCGGTGGCCGCGGCGATCTGCTCGAGGGCGGACTGGTCGGTGTCGGGGCCGTAGCCGATCGCGATGACCGCGACTGGCTTCGCCGGATCCCGCAGCTTCTCGAGCTCGGCGAGCAGGCCCGGAAGATCGAGCCCGTCGTCGTCCTCGTTCACCCCGTCGGTGTTGAGCAGCACCAGGTTGACCTGACCGGGAACATACGTGTCGCGCATGTACTGCACCGCGGCCAGCACGCTGTCGTAGAGTCCCGTCCCGCCGCCGACGAGGCTGTCCAGCCCGTTCGCGGTGTCGATCGTGCGCTGCTTGTGCGCCGGATCGCTCAGCGGACCGAAGGGGACGACCTCCTGCCAGTCCTGCCCGCCGATGCGCCGGCTCGAGAACACCCACGTGGCCAGCGACGAGTCGGCGGACAGCGAGTTGATGGCGCGGACGGCGGCCTGCTCGAACAGGTCGATGCGTCGCATGTCGGCGGTCGCCGGCTGGAACATCGAACCCGAGACGTCGTTGAGCGACAGCATCCGGGACGGCGCCGTGAGCATCTGCCACGTGCGCAGCGCCTCGGCCTGGTTGGCGCCGTCGATGGGGGCGGATGCCTCGTCCCCGCCGTCCGCGGTGGACTCCGGCGCGGTGCCCGCCGCGTCGCGCAGCCCGTACTCGGTGAGGCGGGCGCCTCCGTCCGCCACGGCCGCGGAGAGCGCCTTCACGGCCGCGCGCGTGTCGTCCGACGCGTCGGCGAGCGTGACGAGGGGAATGCCCACCGAGGCCTTGACGTCGGCGGGATAGATGGGCACGAGGGGCGTCTGCGCGTCGTCGGCGTACTCCTGCACCGCCTGCTCCGTCGTCACGGCGACCGTCGGCGTCGTCGCGGCGGACACCGCCGCGAGCGCATCGGCGGTGGTGGGCACGACGCCGGTGTCGAGACCGAGGACGAGTGCGGTGAACAGCCTCGCGTCTCCGCCGACCGCCGTCTGCAGGGCGAGCAGCGCGGCGGAACTGGCGCCGACGGTCGTCGGATCGGGCAGCACGGCCGCCGCCGAGCGGGCCGCCAGGCTCGAGAACCCGGCGCCCGCCGTCCCGAGCGCGGTCGCCGTGGGCTCCGTCGCCGCGAAGACGACCGGGGTGCTCGCAATCGGGTCGCTGACCACCAGGTCGGCCGCGTCCACGCCAGTGAGCTCCGCCTGGCCGGCCGCCCGCGCGGGCCACATCGCCGAATCGGGCACCCAGACGTCGAAGCCGGGCTCCGACCCGGCTGCCAGCGCCGCCGCCGTCACCGAGCTGTCCTCGGGCAGGACCGTGACGTCGGGGCAGTCCGAGCCCGAATCGGCCAGGTCGGCGACGATCGCCTCGAGCGCCTCGGCCACCGCCGGATCGGCGGTGATGCGAAGACCCGACGGCAGGCATTCGCTCGCCGCCGCCGGCTCCTGCGCGGGCTCGTCGGCGGCACCACGCAGGAAGAGGATGCCGAGCACGACGGCGAGGGCGACGACAAGGAGGACGATGACGCCCAGCAGGATCAGCGAGCGCCGGCGTCGCTGCGCGGCACGCACCGCCGAGCGCGTCGGGGCATCGCTGCCGGCGGGCGTGTTCGGCTGCACTCGAACCACATGCACTCCGATGGACGGCGGGTGGGGCCCGCATACGGGGATACGACGTCGTATCGGGGGAATACGTCATCGTACGTGGGGGGATACTCCACGGGAGTCTAGGCGACAGGTGCGCAGAGCCGAAACAGTCCGCCACGACGCGGTCGGCTCCGATGCCGACAGCCGAGAAGAGCGGATGCCTCGACCCGAGGCATCCGCTCTGCTGCTCGTGAGATCGGGTCAGAGCACCACGAGGAAGCCGAGCACCGCGCTCGCCGCAGACAGCACGCCGAGGACGATCGACGGCGTCGCGTTCTCCTTACGGCGGACGTGGACGGCGATCGCGCCGATCATGACGATCGTGAGGGCGGTCGCGGCGAGGGGGGTGAGGATCGGGGCGATGCCGGTCAGCAACGGCAGGATGAGGCCGATGCCGCCGACGAGCTCGGCGGCGCCGATGAGCTTGACCGTCGGGTCGGCGAAGTCGTCCGCCCAGCCCATGCCGGCGGCGACGAGGGCGGACTTCGGGCGGGCGACCTTCATCGAGCCGGCGGTGATGAAGGCGAGGGCGAGCAGTGCGTTGAGGATCCAGAGCGCGATGATCATGCAGGTCTCTCCAGGTAGAGATCGTGGGGTCTGTTACTGTTTGTAAGCGACCTCATGATGCGTCATCTTCGGAAGGCGTGCAAAAGGCACACGGATGTAAGCAGGTGACATGCGATGGCGAACACGCTGACCGTCGAGATGCCGGGCGCACCGGCGCCTACCGGCTACGAACGATCCTGCGAGGACGGGCCCGCCGGAGGTGACCACGGCCGAGCCATCCGCGAGGTGCTCGACCGCATCGGTGACAAGTGGTCGCTGCTGGTCGTGGGCACCCTCCGCCGGGAGCGGCTGCGGTTCACCGAGCTGCAGCGGCACATCCCGGGCATCTCGCAGCGCATGCTGACGCTGACGCTCCGCCAGCTCGAGCGTGACGGCCTCATCACGCGCACCGTGCACGCCGAGGTTCCGCCGCGCGTCGAATACGAGCTCACCGCGCTGGGCGGCACGCTCATCCAGCTGGCGATGGCCCTCGCAGATTGGGCGATCGCCAACCACCCGGGCATCGAAGAGGCCCGCGCGGCCTACGATGCCGCGCACCAGCGCTGACCCTCGCGTCGCGAGTCGCCGGAGAGGTCGGAGGTCTGCCGAGATCCCGCGGTATCAGGGTGCGTCGGACGGACGCCAGACCCAGAGCTCGCGGATGTGCCGGTCGAGCGCGGCAGCAGCATCCTCGACGCGTCCGTCGCGAAGAGCCTCGTAGATGTCCCAGTGGTCGCGGTTTGCGCGGTCGTACATCGCGCGAGGTTCGCGGACGATCCGCTCGGGCGGGGGCATGTCCTCGATGAGCAGCTTGACGATGCTCGACTTCAGCTCGTTGCCCGAGCGTTCCCGGTAGACCCGGTGGAACGCGAGGTCGGCGCGCTGCAGATCGATCAGCTCCGTCGCCGTATCCATCGTGCGCAGGTGCTCGAGCATGGTGGCGAAGTCGATGTCGGTCAGATTCGCCGCCCCATCCACGAGCAGCGCGCCGTCGAGCTCCGCGCGCAATGAGATGGCGTCGTCGGTCAGCCGGGACCCGATGTCGTACGCGAGAGCAACGGGGAGTACACGGGGATCGAGGATGCTCCATTGCCCGCGGTCGCGGACGACCGTGCCGTCGCCCTGTCGAATGGAGACCAGTCCCGAGGACTCGATGGACTTGACCGCCTCGCGGATCACCGGCCGGCTGACGTTGAACTCCTCGACGAGGACGGGTTCCGGGGGCAGCGCGGTTCCGACCGGGTACTCACCCGCTACCACCCGGCGGAGCAGCTCGTCGGCGATCGGCGCGCTGAGACGCTGCGGACGGCGGCGTGAGGGCGACCGATCGGCTTCGAAGACCGCGCGGGCGTCCGGCAGCGCCCCTTCGCGCTCGGATGAAGCTGGGCTCGACACCGTCGGCATGCGCATCTCTCAAATCTCTCGTCGATCTGGATGAAACAATACCTTGTACGTCAAACATTAGACGTGTAACGTCTGATCAATCAACCGATGATGGACTCGAGGAACTGCTCAATGAAGATCACCCATATCGAGGTGCACCCGGTCAAGGTGCCTGCGGTCGACCCGCCGTTCCGGTGGCGCGCGGGCCTGCCCGGGAGCGCGGACTACGGCCCCAACGAGGGTGCAGTGCTGCGGATCGGCACGGATGAGGGCGTCGAGGGGTCGGCATTCTTCTCGCGCCTGGGTGCCACCGCACTGCTGGAATCCCTCGTCGAGCACGTCTACCGCCCCGAATACATCGGCAAGGACCCGCTGATGCGCGAGTGGCACTACGAGCGGATGTGGGAGCTGGATCGTCTGCACGAGTTCCCGTTGCCGGTGTTCGGCCTCTTCGATGTGGCCCTGTGGGACCTCGCCGGCCGTGCCGCGGGTCTCCCGGCGTACAAGCTCATGGGTGGCATGAGGGAGTCCATCCCCGCCTACGCGTCCACGGTCACCTTCGACACGACCGAAGAGTTCCTGGATGTCGCCTCGCAGTGCATCGAGCTGGGGTTCCCCGCCATCAAGCTCCACGCCTGGGGCGACGCGAAGCGCGACGCCGCACTGTGCCTCGCCCTGCGCGAGCATGTCGGCGACGAGATGGACCTCATGTACGACGGATCGGCCGGCTTCGATCTGCCCGACGCGATCTACCTCGGACGAGCCCTCTCGGACGCGAACTACCGCTGGTACGAAGAGCCGATGCGCGAGTTCAGCGTGAGCGCCTATCGCGAGCTCGCGCGCGCCGTCGACGTCCCGCTGCTGTCCGCCGAGACATCCGACGGCGCGTACATGAACAGCGCGGACTTCATCGCCTCCGGCGCGGCGACGTTCGGGGTCCGCACCAGCGCGGGACTCCGCGGCGGCATCACCGGCGCCATCCGCACGGCGCACCTCGCCGACGCGTTCCGCATCCGCGCCGAGGTGCACGGCGGGGGCGTCCACGCCGAGCACCTGTGCATGGCCATCTCGAACACGACGTACTACGAGTCGCTCGTGCATTCCAGCACGGTCACGCGCGAGGCCGTCGTGGACGCCGACGGGCTGGTGCATGCACCCACCGAGCCCGGCATCGCACTCCCCCCTGGTCTCGAGTACCCCGAGGCCGTCCGTCATCTCGCCCGGGCCGCATAGGCGCAGTCCGCGCGACAACCAAGAAAGGGCAATCACAGTGAAGTACAACCCTCAGCAGCGTCGTCTCCGGCAGGGAGCGGCCGCGGTCGCGGCCATCGCCGCCCTCGCGGTGCTCGCCGGATGCGCGAGCGCCGCACCGACCCAGACCGACAGCAACGGCGCCTTCACGCCCGTCGAGCAGGACGACAAGGCCACGCTCAACGTCCTGGTCGACCCGACGCGCCAGGCGGCCGTCGAGGCGTACCAGGAGGCGCACCCCGATGTGAAGCTGACCATCGAGACGTTCGACGGCACAGGTCTGCAGACCAAGATGTCGCTGTTCGACAAGTCGGGGTCCGGCTGGCCGGACGTCGTGTTCTCGCCGGTCACGTCCGACGTGGCGTGGGCGTCGAAGTCGAGCGGCGGCGGCGCTCAGCCGTACGCGGCACCGCTCAACCAGGATCTGATCCCGCAGTCCACGCTCGACGGCTGGGCCGAGGGCTCGCTGTCTCCGTGCGAGGCGAACGGCAACACCTACTGCCTCCGCAACGACCTCGCCCAGACGGTGCTCTGGTACAACAAGGCGATGTTCGACGAGTGGGGCTACGACGTCCCCGCGACCTGGGAGGAGTTCCAGGCGCTGGGCCTCAAGGTGGCGCAGGAGCATCCCGGATACCTCGTCGGCCAGTTCGGCGACCCGAACGCGCTCGACACCTACTTCTGGGCCAGCCGCTGCTCGGTCCAGGAGACGACGGACGACCCGAACACGCTGAAGATCGACATGACGACTCCCGAGTGCACGAAGATGGCCGGGCTCCTCGACACGCTGCTCGACGCCGGTGTCATGGGCAAGCAGAGCTACTTCGAGAAGGGTCTCGACGGCTCGAAGATGCTCATGGCCGTTGGCCCGTCGTGGTTCGGCAAGTACCTGTTCGAGGCGACGTACAAGACGCCGGCCGGTCAGATCGGCGTCGCGGACCAGCCGCAGTGGGAGGGCGACTCGACCGCGTCGAACGGCAACGTCGGCGGCGGCGTCTGGATGGTCTCCTCGCACAGCAAGAACCTGAAGACCGCGACCGACCTCGTCACGTGGGCCACCAGCGACACCGACTTCCAGAAGTCGGCGCCGACGTACCCGGCGAACAAGGACGCCGCGGCCGCGTGGCTGACGAACCCCAACAACATCTCCTACTTCGCGACGGACGTGGAGGCGCCCCTGCAGAAGGCCGCCGACCAGGTCTGGAAGGGCTGGGCGAACACCACGTTCCTCGACCAGGATCCCTTCAAGAACGTCGTGCTGACCGGGATCAACGCGGGCAAGAGCGTCACCTCGCTGCTGCCCGACTGGCAGACCGAGCAGACCAACACCGCGAAGGCCGCCGGCTACGAGGTCGTGCAGTAAGCAGCACCCCTGATGCGTCCGGGCGAGGCGGCGACGTCGTCTTGCCCGGACGCACCGCACAGCAAACCCGATCAGAGAGGATCTCACCGGTGACCACCCACGCGCAGCCGCTGAAGCAATCCGCACCGCGAGAGCGGAGCAACAAGGCCGGCTACGTGTTCGTCGCCGGGTACGCGGTCCTGCTGATCGCCTTCGGCGTCGTCCCCACCGCATACGCCCTGGCGCTCGCCTTCACGAACGACCAGTGGCAGTTCACCGGGCTGGGTCAGTTCATCGTCGTCGTCACCGACTTCCGGTTCCTGCGGTCGATGGGCAACCTCGCCGCATACATCTCCTTGTGGCTGATCGTCATCGTCGTGTTCGCCGTCGGGCTGGCGCTCGTGCTGCGCAACCACATCCGCGGCCGGATGTCGGTGTTCTGGCGGTTCCTGTTCTACCTCCCCGGGGCGCTGGCCGGGGTGGCGAGCGCGCTGGTGTGGATGTTCATGCTGTCGCCGCAGGTGAGTCCCCTCGCACCGCTGCTTCAGGCGATCGGCTGGACCGACTTCGGCAAGATCGTGCAACCGCAGAACCTCCCGGTCATCTTCACCGTGATGGCCTTCTGGGTCGGTGCCGGCGGCTGGATCATCATCATGTACGGCGCCGTGAACAACATCTCCGACGAGGTCATGGAGGCGGCCCGGATCGACGGCGCCTCGACGTGGCAGCTGGCGTGGCACATCCAGATCCCGATGATCCGCCAGTGGATCGTCTACATGGTGATCCTCGCGTTCGCCGCGGGCACCCAGATCTTCGTCGAGCCGCAGATGCTGGGCGTCGCCAGCAAGCAGGTCGACATCACGTGGTCGCCCAACCAGCTCGCCTACCAATTCGCGTTCGGCCCGATGTCGAACGCGAACGCCGCAGCCGCACTGTCGGTTCTGCTCCTGGTCGTCGGCCTGGTGGTCGCGATCTTCCTGGTCGCCCGATCGGGGCTGTTCGATGTGGAGGCCGAAGACTGATGACTGAGACACGGACCCTCGTGGCGCCCAGCGTCACCCAGGTCGCCACGCGCCGCCGCCCCATCGGGCAGATCCTCGTCTGGCTGATCCTCATCGCCTTCGGCGTGTTCTTCGTGCTCCCGATGGTGTGGCTGCTGCTCGCCCCGACGAAGACGGCGTACGAGGTCGAGCACCTGTTCCCGTTCGCGTTCGGTTCGCTCGCCGCGGTGGGGGATGCCTGGCAGAACCTGGTCGCGTTCCAGAACGGCATCATCTACCAGTGGTTCGGCAACTCCGCGCTCTATGCGTTCGGCGGTCTCGCACTGTCGCTGATCTGCAGCATCCCCGCCGGCTATGGACTCGCCCTCACCCGGTTCCGCGGCCGCAAGGTGCTGCTGATGGTGACGCTGGTCGTCATGATCATGCCGGCGACCACGCTCGTGATCCCGCTCTTCCTCGAGCTGAACGCGATGAAGCTCATCGGAACGCCGCTGGCGCTGATCCTGCCGTTCGCGTTCTTCCCGTTCGGCGTGTACCTGACCTACATCTACTTCTCGACGAGCCTGCAGCGATCCATGCTCGAGGCGGCACGGATCGACGGGGCCAGCGAGATGCAGATCTTCTTCCGCATCGCCCTGCCGCTTGCCCGCCCGATCATCGCTCTCGTCGCGTTCTTCGGGTTCGTCGGCAACTGGCAGAACTTCTTCCTGCCGTATCTGGTGATGCCCTCCAGCAGCCAGCAGCCGATCCAGGTGGGACTGAGCCAGCTCATGTCGTCCTCGCCGGCGTTCAACCCCGGCGGAACCGCGAACCTCGGCATCGACACCCCCGAGCTGGCGCTGGCCATCCTGCTGTCGGTCATCCCCGTGCTGGTGCTGTTCCTGTTCGCGCAGCGTTCACTGGTGGCCGGGATGTTCGCCGGCGGCACGAAGGGGTAACGGGGCCGCCCGCGGACATCTGCTGTCCGCGGGCTGCGCCATGATGGGCGGGTGGATGCCTCGACCTTGCGTCACGAGCGGCTCCGGTCCCACCGGCTGAGCGCGCCCGCGCCTACGGTGGCAGACGCCGCCCGGCACATGCTGGCGACGCAGAGCCAGGAGTTCTGGGGCGGACGCTGGGCGCTCGCCGCCCGCACGCGTGGCCGCACCAGTGTGCGCGACGTCGACGCCGCGTACGACCGCGGCGAGATCGTGCGCACCTGGACGCAGCGCGGCACGATCCATACGATCCCCACCGCCGACCTCGCGTGGGTGCTCTCGCTCACCGCCGAACGGCAGCGCAAGCAGGCGGCTGCCGTCCACAGGCGCGAGGGCATCGACGCGGACGAGGTCGACCGCGCCGAACGCCTGGCCCGCGCCGCGCTCAAGGGCGGCAACCGCCTCACCCGCAAAGAGCTGTTCGAGGTGTGGGAGCAGGGCGGCGTGTCCACGGCGAAGCAGCGCGGCTACCACCTGCTCGTCTCACTGTCGCTGCGAGCTGTGGTGTGCCAGGGGCCGGTGGTGCCCCGGGCGAGCGGGCCCACGCGCGAGCAGTTCATCGTGCTGACCGACGAATGGATCACGGATGCCGCGACCCCGGCCGATCCGCTCGCCGAGTTCTTCGTGCGCTACATCGCCTCGCACGGTCCCGCCGGCGCCCGCGACTTCGCGTGGTGGACCAGCCTCCCGCTGGGGGTCGCCCGCAGCGCCGCGGAGGCGGCATCCGATCGGCTCACGGCCGTCGCCGACGAGCCGGAGACGCAGTACGTCGTCGCGTCGGGCGCGCCGCGGCGCACTCCGAAGGCGCCCGAGGTGGTGGCGCTGCCGCCGTTCGAGGAGTACTACCTGTCGTACGTCGACCGCACCGTGCCGTGCGCGCCGGAGTTCCTGAGCGCGATCGGCCCGAGCATGAACGGCATCGTGCGGCCCATCCTGGTGGCGCGGGGCGAGGCCGTCGGCGTCTGGACGCACTCGCTCGCGGTCGGCCGCCACGCCGACGCCCCGGTGCCGGAGCTGTTCACCCCGGGTGCGGCGACGGATGCCGAGATCGCCGCCGCCCTCGACCGCTACCGCGACTTCATCACCGCTTAGGCCGGGTCATCCCCGGCCGCCCAGCGACCGGTGCTGTGCCGAGATGAGGGGATGCGCCCGGGTGCGGAGGCTGCCGCGCGATTCGCTCCGCCGTTCGGCGCATCTCCGCATTCCGGCTCGCCCGTGCGGATCGCCGCCGCCCTCGACCGCTACCGCGACTTCATCACCGCTTAGGCCGGGTCATCCCCGGCCGCCCAGCGACCCGTGCTGTGCCGAGATGAGGGGATGCGCCCGGGTGCGGAGGCTGCCGCGCGATTCGCTCCGCCGTTCGGCGCATCTCCGCATTCCGGCTCGCCCGTGCGGCCCGGCGCTCGCGCGTCAGGCATGGCGGTCGAGGAAGTCGTACACCTCGTTGTCGTCGACGCCCGGGAACGCGCCGCGGGGGAGCGGCGAGAACATCTGCATGTGCACGCGCGCGCTCGGCCACGCCTTGCCCGACCAGCGGTCGGCGACATCGGAGGCCGCGCGCCGGCAGCAGGACTCGTCGGGGCAGGTCGAGGTGGCGCGCTTCTGCGTCTCGCGCCCGCGGAACCAGCGCGCGTCGTCGAACGGCACGCCGACGGTGATCGAGAACTCGCCGGCCGACGTCGTGCCGGTCTGCGTCGAGCACCAGTACGTGCCGGCCGGGGTATCGGTGTACTGGTAGTGCTCGGTGGTGCGGTTCTGCTCCGAGAACGCCGCGCGCGCCAGGAACTTTCGGCACGCGATCTGGCCGTCGACGGCGCCGGTCACGTCCATCGGCAGCGGCAGGTCGTCGTTCTCGTAGACGCGGGTGATGGCGCCCGAGCCGTCGACGCGCAGGAAGTGCAGCGGGATGTCGAGGTGCTTGGTCGCGAGGTTGGTCAGCCGCATGCCGGCCGCCTCGTGGGTCACGCCGAACGCGTCGCGGAAGTCCTCGACCGCGAGGTTGCGGTCCTTCTTCGCCTGCGCCAGGAATGCCACCGACGCGGTCTCGGGCATGAGGCAGCACGCCGCGTAGTAGTTGATCTCGAGCCGCTGCTGCAGGAAGTCGGCGTAATCTGTGGGCTGCTTGTGGCCGAGCAGGCGATGCGCCATCGCCTGCAGTGCCATCGACCGCAGACCGTGGCCGCCGGGGATGGACGCCGGCGGCAGGTAGATGCGGCCGTGCTCGAGGTCGGTCACCGACCGGGTCGAGTGGGGCAGGTCGTTGACGTAGATGAGCTCGAAGCCGAGCTTCTCGGCCATGATGCTCACGGTGCGGTGCGTGAGCGCGCCCGACACGTGCCCCGCCGACTTCAGCTGCTTCTCGGCGAGCTTCTCGATCTCGGGCAGGTAGTTGTCGAGCTCGCGCATCTTCAGCCGCAGCTCGGTGTTGGCGCGGCGGGCCTCCTCAGGCGTCGCGATCGCCTCGCGCTCGCGGCGCTGCAGCTCGCGGTGCAGGCCCAGGATCGATTCGAGCGTCTCGTCGGTCATACCCTTCGACACCTTGACCGGGACCACCCCGAGCTGGCGGAACACCGAGCTCGACTGGGCCCGCTCGAGCTCGATCTCCAGCGCCGCCCGGCGGTTCGGCGGCTCGGCCGACAGCAGGTCGCCCACGTCGACGCCGGTGGTCGAGGCGATCGCCTGCAGCAGCGACAGCTTGGGCTCGCGCTTGCCGTTCTCGATGAGGCTCAGCTGGCTTCCGGCGACGCCGACGAGCGCGCCGAGCTCGTCCAGCGTGTATCCGTGGGCGAGGCGCTGATGACGGATGCGGTGGCCCAGGGTCGACAGTTCGAGAGCGGTAGGCGGCATTCCTTGATGCTAGCGAAAGAATTGCAACTCTTGACACCAGATTTCGCCGGAAGACGCACGCAAAGGCGGGGAAAGTAGAGGAAGAGCACGAATCTGCATCGTCGAAACCACTCCGACGGTCGAATCAACGAGGAGCGACACCATGGCCCTTGCCGATATCTTCACCCGAACCGAAGGCTCCACCTCCGCCCGTCCCGCCGTCGTCGGCACCACCCGGACGTATGGCGAGCTGCCCACTGTTCAGGGTGAGGGCATGGCCGCCCTGCGTGAATGGGTCGACGAGATCGCGGCGCTCACCCAGCCCGCCCGCATCCACTGGGTCGACGGCTCGCGCGCCGAGAATGAGGCGCTGCTGCGAGAGATGGTCGACGAGGGCAAGCTCATCAAGCTCAACCCCGAGTGGCGCCCGGGCTCCTACCTCGCCCGCTCGCACCCGAGCGACGTCGCCCGCACCGAGGCGCGCACGTTCATCGCTTCGGAGCGCGAGGAGGATGCCGGCCCCACGAACAACTGGGCGAACCCGGCCGAGATCCGCGCGACCATCACGCCGCTGTTCGAGGGCTCCATGAAGGGCCGCACGATGTACGTCGTGCCGTTCTCGATGGGTCCGGTCGGCGGCCCGCTGTCGCACATCGGCGTCCAGGTCACCGACAGCGCCTACGCCGTCACGTCGATCGAGATCATGACGCGCGTCGGCACCGACGTGCTCCGCGAGATCGCCGGTGGTGCGCCGTGGGTCAAGACCGTGCACTCGGTCGGTGCCCCGCTTCAGCCGGGAGAGCAGGATGTCGCCTGGCCGTGCAACGACGAGAAGTACATCGTGCACTTCCCCGAGACGCTCGAGGTCTGGTCGTTCGGTTCGGGCTACGGCGGCAACGCGATCCTCGCGAAGAAGTGCTTCGCGCTGCGCATCGCCTCGGTCATCGGCCGCGACGAGGGCTGGCTCGCCGAGCACATGCTGCTCATCCGCGTCATCGACCCGGCCGGCCGCGCCTACCACGTGGCCGCGGCGTTCCCGTCGGCGTGCGGCAAGACGAACCTCGCGATGCTGCGCCCGACGATCCCCGGCTGGCGCGTCGAGACGCTCGGCGACGACATCGCGTGGCTGCGTCCGGGCGAGGACGGGCGCCTGTGGGCGATCAACCCCGAGGCCGGCTTCTTCGGCGTCGCCCCCGGCACCGGCGAGTCGACCAACGTCACCGCGGTCGAGACGCTGTGGGGCAACACCATCTTCACGAACGTCGCGCTGCGTCCCGACGGGGACGTGTGGTGGGAGGGCCTGACCGACGAGGCTCCGGCGGAGCTCATCGACTGGGAGGGCAAGCCCTGGACTCCGGCATCCGGTCGTCCTGCCGCGCACCCCAACTCGCGCTTCACCGTCGCCGCCGCGCAGTGCCCGCAGATCGCCGACGACTGGGACGCCCCGCAGGGCGTGCCGCTGGATGCGATCCTGTTCGGCGGTCGCCGCGCGACCAACGTGCCGCTGGTCGTGGAGGCCACCGACTGGACCCACGGTGTCTTCATGGGCTCGAACGTGTCGTCCGAGCGCACCGCGGCCGCCGAGGGCACCGTCGGGGAGCTGCGCCGCGACCCGTTCGCGATGCTCCCGTTCTGCGGCTACAACATGGCCGACTACTTCGGCCACTGGCTCAAGGTCGGGCAGAAGCTGCGCTTCGACCGGGCGCCGCGCGTGTTCCAGGTGAACTGGTTCCGCAAGGGCGCAGACGGCCGGTTCCTGTGGCCGGGCTTCGGCGACAACTCGCGCGTGATCGACTGGATCATCCGTCGCATCGAGGGCGAGGTCGGCGCCGTCGACAGTCCGATCGGCCGCCTGCCGATCACCTCGGACCTCGACCTGGACGGCATCGAGGTGTCGCAGGCCGACCTCGACGAGCTGTTCGCCGTCGACCCGCAGCTGTGGCTGCAGGAGGCTGACCTCACGGAGGAGTTCTACCGCACCTTCGAGGGGCGCGTCCCCGCTCCGCTGTGGGCCGAGCTCGCCGCGCTGCGGTACCGCCTGCAGCGCGCCTGAGACCCCGGCACCAAGGGGAGGGGATGCCCCGGCCACACCTGTGCGGTGGCCGGGGCATCCTTCGTCAAAGGCTCGCGATGAACGATGGTATCGTTACCATCAACCACCATCCTTCGTGAGGAGACGAGCCCATGTACGACCCGTTCCCGACGACCCCGCTGCCGGCAGGAGCCACCATCCAGACGGGCCAGGAGGTGTTCCGCGAGCTGCGCAGCCGCGCCGAGCTGCGTGCCGGCGCTCCCGCGATCGTCATCGACGTGTATCCCGGCGCCGACCTCGGCCGCCTCGCGGCGCAGGCCGGGGAGGCGCTGACCGGCTACGAGCTGATCGACGTGGAGGACGCGGCGCTGCCGGCGAGCGTCCGCGAGGAGCGCTTCGCCGACACCCTCACCGACGACCGCGTGCTGGGGGTCATGTCGCACGCGACCATCGACCAGCTCTACGACGCCGCCGCGGTCCAGACGCTCCGGGACCGCATCGCCAAGCGGACGGGCCCGGTGGTCGTGCTCGGCTGGGGAGCCGGGTGGGTGTGGCCGGATGCCGATGTGCTCGCCGTCGCAGGACTCGCCCGTTGGGAGATCCAGCAGCGGTATCGCGCCGGGATGCCGAACTGGCACGTCGACAACGCCGACGAGGACGTGCTGCGCAAGTTCAAGCGCGGCTATTTCCTGGAGTGGCGCATCGCCGACCGCCTCAAGACGCAACTGCTTCCGGCGGCCGACGCCGTCATCGACGTCGACGACCCCGCCGAGCCCAAGCTGCTCGACGGCGCGGTCTTCCGCGAGGCGCTGGCCGGGCTCGCCCAGCGCCCGTTCCGGCTCGTGCCGTACTTCGACCCCGGCGTGTGGGGCGGGCAGTGGATGAAGGAGACGCTGGGTCTGGACCGCCCCGAGTCGAACCTCGCGTGGTCGTTCGACGGCGTGCCCGAGGAGAACAGCCTGCTGCTGACCGACGGCGCCCACGTCTTCCAGTTCCCGGCGATGGACCTCACCAAGATGCAGCCGCGGGAGCTCCTCGGTGAGCGGACGTTCTCGCGGTTCGGCGCGGAGTTCCCGATCCGCTTCGACTTCCTCGACACGATGGGCGGCGGCAACCTGTCGCTGCAGGTGCACCCGCTGGCGGAGTACATCCGCGACCGGTTCGGCATGCCGTACACCCAGGATGAGAGCTACTACCTGCTCGACGCCGACGACGACGCGGTCGTGTATCTGGGCCTCAAGGAGGGCATCGACCAGGACGCGATGGCCCGCGACCTGCGCGCCGCGCAGAACGGCGGCGGGCCCTTCCCGGCCGAGGAGTACGTCAACGTGTTCCCCGCCCGGAAGCACGACCACTTCTCGATCCCCGCCGGCACGGTGCACTGCTCGGGCGCGAACTCGATGGTGCTCGAGATCTCGGCGACGCCCTACATCTTCACGTTCAAGATGTGGGACTGGGGGCGCGTGGGCCTGGACGGCGTCCCTCGCCCGATCCATCTCGACCACGCGCTGGCAAATGTCCAGTGGGAGCGCGACACCGACTGGGTCGCGGCGAACCTCATCGGGCCGCCGGACGCGATCGCCTCGGGCGAGGGCTGGCGCGAGGAGCGCACGGGCCTTCACGAGCTGGAGTTCCTGGAGGTGCGCCGCCACTGGTTCTCCGGGCCCGTCGCGCACGACACCCGCGGAACGGTCAACATGCTGAACCTCGTCGCCGGTGAGGCGGCCGTCGTGGAGTCGCCGACCGGCGCCTTCGACCCGTTCGTCGTGCACTACGCCGAGACGTTCGTGATCCCCGCCGCGGTGGGGCCTTACACGATCCGCCCGCACGAGTCCGCGACCGGCGCCGAGCTGGCGACGGTCAAGGCGTACGTGCGTGGGACCGAACGCGGGTGACGGGTTCGCTCGGCGGACCCGTCAGGCGAGAGGATGAGTGCGTGCATGGTGTGATCGAGATCGGTGGAACCCACGTGACGACGGGGCTCGTCGACCCCGGCGGACAGACCCACGGGCTGACCCGCCGGCCGCTCGACCCCCATGCGTCCGCCGACGAGCTGCTGGGCGTGTTCGCCCACGATGCGGCGACGACGGATGCCTCCTCCTCTCGCTGGGTCGTCGCGATCCCCGGTCCGTTCGACTACGCGCGAGGGATCGGCGAGTTCCACGGCGTCGGCAAGTTCACGTCGCTGGATGGCGTGGACGTGCGCGCCGGGCTGCTCGAGCGCCTTCCGGCCGTCGACGAGCTCGCGTTCGTGAACGACGCCGACGCGTATGGCGTCGGGGAGTGGGACGCCCGCGGGCGTCCCGCCGGCCGCGCGCTGTACATCGCGCTGGGCACCGGCATCGGCTCGTGCTTCATCGACGACGGCAGGCCGGTCGCCGACAGCCCCGGCATCCCCGAGGGCGGCCGGCTGCACCTGCTGCAGTGGCAGGGGCGTCCCATCGAGGAGACGGTGTCGCGCCGCGCGATCCGCGCGCGGTTCACGCAGGCGTCCGGTGAGGACCTCGACGTGCGCGAGATCGCCGAGCGCATGCGGGCCGGCGACCCCGTCGCGACCACCGTGCTTCATGAGGCGTTCTCGGCCCTCGGCGAGGCCGTCGCGCCGGTCGTCGAGGCGTTCGGCGCGAGCGAACTGGTCGTGGGCGGCTCGATGGCGAAGTCGTGGGACCTCATCGAGCCCGCACTCGCCGAGGGCCTCCGCCGCGGCGGAGCCGACGGCATCCGTCTCGCGGTCGCCTGCGGCGGTGAGGAGGCTCCGCTGGTCGGAGCGCTGCTGGCGGCCCGATGAGCGAACGGTCCGCACCGCGCATCGGCGACGTCGCCCGGGTGGCCGGCGTCAGCCCGATGACGGTGTCGCGCACCCTCGCGGGGACGGGCACCGTGGCGCCGGCGACGCAGGAGCGCGTGTGGGCCGCGGTGCGCGAACTCGGCTACCACCGCAACGAGAACGCCCGCAGCCTGCGCCCGGGACAGCCGTCGGGCCTCATCGGCGTCGCGGTGACGAACTTCGCCAACCCCTACTACGGCAGCCTCGCGGTCGGCGTCGAAGAGCTCGTGGCGGCGCAGGGCAAGCGCATCCTGCTCGCGAGCACGGGGGAGGACCCCTCCCGCGAGGAGCAGGTGATCGCCGATTTCGCCGGCCGCCAGGTCGACGGCATCGTGCTCGTGCCGTCGACCGACGCCGCCGAGGCGGTCCGGGTGACCGCGGCCTCCGGCATCCCGCTCGTCCTCGCGTCCCGCGGAGCGCCCGATTCCGACGTCGACTCCGTGGTGCTCGACGACGGCGGGGGAGCGCAGCGTGCAACGGAGATGCTGCTGGCGGCCGGGCATACGCGCATCGCATTCCTCGGCAACCAGGCGTCGGTGTGGACCGGGCGCCGCAGGCTCGAGGGATTCCTCGCCGCCCACGAGGCGGCGGGCGTCACGGTCGACGACGCTCTGGTGCGACAGGGGCAGCAGGCGAGCGCCGACGTGCACGCCGTGGTGCGGTCGCTTCTGGCGCTCCCCGACCCGCCGACCGCCTACTTCGCCGCGAACAACCGCAACACCGTGGGGCTGCTGCAGGAGCTCGCCTCCTCGGGAGGGGGACGGATGCCGCAGATCGCGGCCTTCGACGCCCTCGAGCTGCAGGAGCTCCTCCCCGTCGACCTCACTGTCGTCACCCACGATCCGGCTGCCCTCGGGCGCGCAGCGGCCGAGCTGCTGCTGGCGCGGCTGGGCGATCCGGACCGCCCGACGCGACGTGTCGAGGTGCCGGTCGGGGTGCAGCGCGTACGTCGCGCCCCGGCTCCGTGATGCGGGTCATCGTGCCGTCGCCGAATCACGGAAACAACCCTCACATCAAGACATCAGACGTTTAAGATGGTGAAAGTGGCCGAGTCGGCCTCGTGATGCCTATTCCACGCGAATCGCGATCCCTGCCTTGATGAAGGAAAGACGAAGATGTCGGAGCACTGGACGTTGCACACCCGCCTGCGCCTCGGTTGCGGCCCGGGCTACGAGGCCGCCCACCGCGCCATTCCCGCCGATGTCGACGCCGCGATGCGGGACGCCGGGTGCGAGGACTGGGTCATCCGCCGGCGCGGCGAGATCCTCACGCATGCGGTGACCGCGCGTTCGCGCAGCGAGATGGAGGCCGCGCTGCACGACGACCCGGCGAACCGCGCGTGGCAGGCCGAGATCGGCGCCTACCTGTCGACGATCCCCGTCGCCCCGCACGAGACCGAGGGGCGCGACCCGGGAGTCTTCGTGTGGAGCTTCGACAGCCCCACCCGCTGAACGCCGGCGCCCGGGCCCCGGGCGCCGGCGAGCGGCATCCTCAGACCAGCAGCTGGTGCTTGGCGAGGTCGCGATACAGCGGCGTGGTCTGCACGAGCTCGGAGTGCGTGCCCTGACCGACGACGCGGCCGTGGTCCATCACCACGATGTGGTCGCTGTCGACGACGGTCGACAGGCGGTGCGCGATCACGATGAGCGTGCGTCCGGCGGCGACGGCGTCGATCGCCTCGCGCATGCGCTGCTCGTTGAGGCCGTCCAGCGACGACGTCGACTCGTCCAGCAGCAGGATCGGGGGAGCGGCCAGCAGCGCCCGCGCGATCGCCAGGCGCTGGCGCTCGCCGCCCGAGAGCATCACGCCGGACTCGCCGACCGGCGCGTCGACCCCGAGCGGGTTGCGGTCGAGCACCTCGCCGAGGTTGACGGCGCGCAGCACGGCTTCGCAGTCGGCATCCGATGCCTCGGGCGAGGCCAGTCGCAGGTTGTCGCCGATCGTCCCCGCCAGGGTGGGGGCGTCCTGCTCGACGTAGCCGAGCTGCGCGCGCAGTGCGTCGCGGTCGAGGCCGCGCACGTCGGCGCCGTCCAGGAGGATCGCGCCGCCGGTGGGGTCGTAGAAGCGCTCGATGAGCGCGAGCGTCGTGCTCTTGCCGGCCCCGGAAGGGCCGACCAGGGCCACGCGGGCGCCCCGCGGCACCGAGAACGACACGCCCCGCAGCACGTCGCCGTCGGCGGAGGCGGATGCGGCGGCATCCGCATGCCCGTCGGTGGCGACCTCGGTGGTCATGCTCCCGCCCTCGAGGGTCAGGGTCGACGTGTCGACGTGGGCGCTCTCGAGCACCGCGAGCGCCTCCGACTCGGCCCTGCGACGGGCCTCGACGACGTTCTCGGGGTAGCGGAAGCGTACGTCGCGGAACTCGATGGCGGCGGCGGGCGTCGAAGGCGCGACCTCGGCGGTGCTCACGCGGGCGGCGATCTCGGCGTCGTCCTGCGCCTCGGTGGGAAGGTCCAGCACCTCCTGGATGCGTCCGAGCGCGCCGAGTGCCTGGCTCACCGACGTGATCGCGCCGAAGAACGAGCCCAGCGGGGCGATCAGCATGAACAGGAACATGATGAAGGTGACCAGGCTCGCGATCGTCAGCGCGCCGGTCGCGACGCGGAAGCCGCCCAGCCCGATGACCACCAGCAGCGACACCTGCAGCGCGATGCCGGCGATCGGCACGACGAGCGCCGACACCTTGGCGATGCGCACCCCCACGGTGTAGGCATCCGTCGCCTTCGCCGTGACTTCGTCGATCTCGCGGCCGGTGGCGCCCGAGGCGCGCACCGTGCGGATCGACCCCACCGCGCGCTCCACGCCCGACGCGAGGGCGCCCACCTTCTCCTGCTGCTCGGTCGAGGCGGTGCGGATGCGGCCGCTGAGCGCCACGACCCCCACCACCGAGATCCCGATCACGAGCACGATGATCGCCAGCAGCACCGGGTCGATGATCGCCATCGCGATCAGCGCGCCGGCGAACAGCAGCGCGTTGCCGATCGAGTCGGCCAGGCCCTGGGTGAGCGCCGCGTAGAGGAGGGTGGTGTCGCTGCCGACGCGTGAGACGAGGTCGCCGGTGCGGCGCGCGTCGAACTCGCTGATCGGCAGGTGGAGGATGCGGGAGATCAGGCGTCGCCGGCTGGAGTACACGACGGCGGTGCCGGTGCGCTGCAGCAGGTAGTGCTGCCAGCCCGAGATGACGGACGCAAGGATGACGAAGGCGACCAGCGCCCACACCAGCAGGCCCAGGTCGAGGTTGTCCTGCACGCGCGTGATGACCTGGCCGACCAGCAGCGGCTGGACGAGCGAGGCGCCGGCGCTCAGGATGCTGAGCACCACCACGACCGCGAGGGTGCGCTTGTGCTCGAACAGGTAGGGCAGCAGCTGCCCGAACGTCGCGCGGGGGCCCTCCTCCTGCTTGCCGCGTCGGGAGCGGAGGCCGCGGCCGCGCGCCGTGGAGCGCGCCGGGGCGGCGGGGGCGGGGGCTTCGTCGAGTTCGGCGGAGGGCATGGGTGTACCTCGTTCGTGAAGGGGGCTTACCTTCGACCGTACTTCTTGTGGACGGCCTGTCTGCTCACGCCCAGGGCGCTCGCGATCGCCTGCCACGAGAAGCCGAGGTTGCGGGCCTTGCGCACCTGCACCTCTTCGGCGCGGGCGAGCTCGCGCCGGACGTCGGCGAGGCGGTGCAGCTCGGCGAGCGGCTCGCGCTCGCCGGCGGCGCCGATCAGGGTGGTCAGCTCGTCACCGCTCATCGCCCGCCCTCTCGTGTCAGGACGGATGCCGCAGGCTGCGGCATCCGATTTGTCAACCGTAGTTGACGTGGCGAGGGCTGTCAACATCAGTTGACGACCCGTCGCGTGCCGACCTGTGAACGGTGTCCGAGCGGAGCGCTAGTGTGGTCCGGTGCCCGCCCCCGTGATCACCGCTGAGAACCTCGTCAAGGCCTACAAGGTCAAGGGCAAGCCGGACTTCGTCGCTGTCGACGGCCTCTCGTTCGAGGTCGCGCCGGGCGAGTCGTTCGGTCTGCTCGGCCCGAACGGCGCCGGGAAGTCGACCACGATGAAGATGGTCGGCGCGGTGTCGACCCGCACCGGCGGAGAGCTGTCGATCCTGGGCCTCGATCCCGACCGCTACGGACCGGAGATCCGCTCGCGCCTGGGCGTCGTGCCGCAGCAGGACAACCTCGACGGCGAGCTCAACGCGCGCGAGAACCTCTACATCTACGGCCGGTACTTCGGCCTGCCCGCCAAGGTGTGCCACGAGAAGGCCGACGAGCTGCTCGCGTTCGCCGCCCTCGAAGACAAGGCCAAGAGCAAGGTCGACCAGCTCTCGGGCGGCATGAAGCGCCGCCTCACGATCGCGCGCGGCCTCATCAACGACCCCCGCATCCTGCTGCTCGACGAGCCGACCACCGGCCTCGACCCGCAGGCCCGGCACGTGCTGTGGGACCGCCTGTTCCGGCTCAAGGAGCGTGGCACGACGCTCGTGCTGACGACGCACTACATGGACGAGGCCGAGCAGCTGTGCGACCGGCTCGTCGTCGTCGACAAGGGCCGCATCATGGCCGAGGGAACGCCGGCCACCCTCATCCGCGAGCACTCCAGCCGCGAGGTGCTCGAGGTGCGCTTCGGGTCCGACCGCAACGAGCAGGTCGCACCGCAGCTCGAGGGCATCGGCGACCGTGTCGAGGTGCTGCCCGACCGTATCCTCGTCTACGCGCACAACGGCGAGGAGGCGCTCGAAGCCGTCACGCACCGCGGGCTCGAGCCGATCACGTCCCTCGTGCGCCGCTCGAGCCTGGAGGACGTCTTCCTTCGGCTGACCGGAAGGTCGCTGATCGAATGACCCTCCCTCCCGAAGACGACGCGTCGGCGGGCCTGCGCGACGGGTCGCGAATGCCCCAGCCCGGCCCACCCGTCGGCTCGCCGGCATCCGCGACGCTCTCGCAGCCCTCGCTCGACGAGCTGCGCGCCGAGGCGATGCAATGGGGTCGCAAACCCCGCGCGTTCGGCACCTGGTACGTCACCGAGCACATGGTGCGTGCGATGCGCGCCTACGGCTGGACGATCTTCGTCGGTGCCCTCGGCCAGCCGATCCTCTACCTGCTGGGCCTCGCGGTGGGCCTGGCCGCGCTCATCGACGCGCCGATCACGCAGAACGGGGTCGAGGTGTCGTACCTCGTGTTCGTGGCCCCGGCGCTGCTCATGACCGCCGCGATCTCGGTCGCGTCGGAGGAGTTCTCGTACCCGGTCATCGCCGGCTTCAAGTGGCGGCGCTACTTCTTCGGATTCAGCGCGTCGGCGCTGTCGCCCGGCCAGATCGCGGGCGGCGTGGTCGCGGGGGCATCCGCGCGCATCTCGTTCGTCGTCGTGGCGTACTACCTGTTCCTGTGGCTGTTCCAGGCGGTGCCCGACCCGGCGACGGGGTGGCTCACGATCCCGATCGGGCTGCTCGCGGGTCTCGCGTTCGGCGCGCCGTACATGGCGTACTCCGCGTCGATCAAGGACGACAAAGGTCAGGTCGCGCTGGTGCAGCGCTTCATCTTCATGCCGATGTTCCTGTTCTCGGGGACGTTCTACCCGCTGGCGACGCTGCCGCTGTGGCTGCAGTGGATCGGCTGGGTCTCGCCGCTGTGGCACGCGACCGAACTCGGGCGCATCGTCACGTACGGGCTGCCCGTCGAGCCGTTCGCGGTCGTGGTGCACGTGGGCTACCTGCTCGCACTGACGGTGGGTGGGTACCTCTTCGCCCGACGGATCTTCCAGAGGAGGCTCGGCGAATGAGCGTCGCAACCGGAGCCACGACCGCGACCCCGCGCGCCGGTGGCGTGCGGGCGCTGTGGGCCGGCAATCCGCAGTCCGTCGTGCAGCGCGGCCTCATCGCCGCGCGCTCGTCGAGCTGGGCCGTCGTGCTGTCGGGCTTCTTCGAGCCCGTCTTCTACCTGGCCTCGATGGGCATCGGCCTCGGCGCCCTCATCGGTGACGTGCAGACCTCCAGCGGCGTCGAGGTGCCGTACGCCGCCTTCATCGCGCCCGCATTGCTGGCGGTGTCGGCGATGAACGGTGCGATCTACGACTCGACGTGGAACGTGTTCTTCAAGCTCAACTACGGCAAGCTCTACGAGGGGATGCTGGCGACCTCGCTCGGTCCGCTCGATGTCGCGCTGGGCGAGATCCTCTACGCCCTCCTGCGCGGTCTGCTCTACGCGACCGGGTTCATGATCATCATGCAGTTGCTCGGGCTCAACCTGGCGTGGACCGCGATCCTTGCCCTTCCTGCAGTGCTGCTCATCGCCTTCGGCTTCGCGAGCCTCGGCATGGCGGTCACCAGCTACATGAAGACGTTCCAGCAGATGGACTGGATCAACTTCGTGTTGCTGCCGATGTTCCTCTTCTCGGCGACGCTGTACCCGATCACCGTCTACCCCGAGTGGATCCAGCACATCATCATGGCGTTCCCCCTCTGGCACGGTGTCGAGCTCGTGCGCGGTCTCACCACCGGCATCCTCACCCCCGACATGTGGTGGCACGTCGTCTACTACCTCGTCATGATCGCGGTGGGTCTCGTCTTCACCACGAAGCGGCTGAGGGCGCTCTTCCTCGACTGACAATACGTACCCTTGTGGGTACGTACCCATACGGGTACGCTTTGCTGCATGAGCATCGTGTTCCACGCCCTCTCCGACCCGCACCGGCGCGCGATCGTCGAGCGGCTGGCGGAAGGCCCCGCGACGGTCACCGACATCGCGGAGCTGATCCCCGTCGCCCGCCCGGGCGTGTCTCGACACCTGCGGGTGCTGCGCGAGGCCGGGCTGGTGTCGGTGTCCAGCAGCGGACAGTTCCGGCACTACCGTCTCGACCCTGCCCCACTGGCCGAGCTGGACACGTGGCTCGGTCGCTACCGGGAGCTCTGGACGCATCGCCTCGATGCTCTGCACACCGAGGTCGAACGCGGCCGCCGCACGGCAGCCGACGCCCGAACGAACGAGGAGGAAGCATGCGCGCACACGAGATCATCGGATCCACCGCGACCGACGGCGGCGTCGGAGTCGTCGTGGTGAGCAGCGTCTACCCGGTGCCGCCCGCCGAGCTGTGGCAGGCGATCACCTCCATCGATCGGCTGCGGAACTGGTTCGGTGAGCTGGAACCCGACGGCGACCGCTCCTACCGCGCAGCCCTCACGACGGGGTGGAGCGGCGAGCTCGTCGTCGTCGCGTGCGAGCCGCCGCGGCAGCTGCGCGCCGAGCTCGGCGACGCGGAGGCCACCACGACGGTGACCGCGACGCTCGAACCGGTGCCCGGCGGCACGCGCCTTGTCATCGAGGAACGCGGCCTCGACGTCGAGGGGCTCGTCGACTACGTCGCCGGCTGGCATGCCCAGTGCGACCAGCTGACGGCGCTGCTCACGGGCGCCGACGCGGTCGACTGGCGGCCCCGCTGGGAGGAGCTGCGCACGCAGTATCGGGCCGCCGCCGAGCGTCCGAGGCGCGTGGCCGCCGGTCCCGAGCACTCTCCGGCCCGCGCCGAGCGGATCGAATGAGAGACGGGGATGCCTCGCACCGTCGGTGCGAGGCATCCCTGTCCCATTCCGGATCAGAGCGAGCCGGTCGCCCCCACGCCCAGATCGGCGTCGTAGTCGACGTCCTTCGTCTCGGGCGACAGGATCAGCGCGATGAAGGTGAGCACGCTCATCGCCGACAGGTAGATGCCTACAAGCCACGGGCTGCCGTCGGCCGCGGCCCACAGCGCGACCGCGACGATCGGGGCGAGCGCCGCGCCGAGGATCGACGACACGTTGTACGAGATCGCCGAGCCGGAGTACCGCACGTTCGTCGGGAACAGCTCGGGCAGGATCGCGCCCATCGGTCCGAACGTCAGGCCCATCAGCATGAACCCGAAGACCAGGAACGCCTGCACGAGGGCTCCGGTGAACTTCGGGTCGGCCTGCGGGAGCAGGAAGAAGTTGAACGTCAGGCCGAACACGACGATGAGGCCCGTCACCCACAGCAGCAGGCGGCGTCGGCCGATCGCATCGGCGATCGGGCCCGACAGCAGCGTGAACACGCCGAAGAACACCACGCCGAAGATCTGCATCAGCACGAAGTCGGTGTAGCCGAACCCGAGGCCCGGGTAGAACTGCGCGGCGAACGCGGTCGCGTCGAACGGCTTGCCTGCGGCGTCGGCCGCCGCCTGCGCCGCGGCCGACGCGGTCTCGAGATCGCCCGCCTTCGTGCCGTACGACAGCGTGAAGTTCGTCATCAGGTAGAACAGCACATACGTCGCCAGCATGATGAACGTGCCGAGGATGAGGTGCCACCAGTGGTGGCGCAGGACGGTGGCGAGTGGGAACTTGCGGATCGCCCCCTTCTTCTCGGCCTTGACGAACGTCTCGGACTCGACCAGGCGCAGCCGCACCCACAGGCCGATGATCACCATGACGGCCGAGAACAGGAACGGCACGCGCCAGCCCCACGCCAGGAAGTCGGCAGAACGCTGCGCGGCACCTTCGGGGTGGGGGAGCAGGAAGTTGATCGCGAGGAAGATCGAGTTCGCGATGATGAAGCCCAGCGGTGCGCCCAGCTGCGGGAAGGTGCCGTACCAGGCGCGCTTGCCCTTCGGGGCGTTCTCGGTGGCCACCAGTGCGGCGCCCGACCACTCGCCGCCGAGGGCGAAGCCCTGAGCGAGGCGGAGGATCAGCAGCAGCAGGGCGGCCCACCACCCGATGTCGTTGTACGTCGGGAGGCATCCGATGAGGAACGTCGCGATGCCCATCGTGAGCAGCGACGCGACGAGGGTGGCCTTGCGGCCGAACCGGTCGCCGAAGTGGCCGAAGACGATCGCGCCGAGGGGGCGTGCGATCATCGCCGCGCCGAAGACGCCGAACGAGGCCAGCAGGGCCGTCGTGTCATCGCCGGTGGGGAAGAAGAGGACGGGGAACACGAGCACCGCGGCCGTGGCGTACACGTAGAAGTCGTAGAACTCGATCGTGGTGCCGACGAGGCTCGCGGTGATGACGCGGGAACGGGGATTGACGGGGGCCGCCGGGATGGCGGTGGACGTGGTGGGGGAGGTCATAGTCACCTGGGGCATGCGCGGGACGGAGCATCCGGATGGGATGCGGCGGTGGGCGTCCGCACGGCGCAGGGTGACGCGTCAGGCGGCACTGCACTGGATCACCGTGAGTGCGGGCGGTGTCACCCGGCACGAGGATCGAGTCTACTCCCGGCTCGCAGGTCCGGCTCCGAGACGACGAAGCGGATGCCGCGGCCTCGGCCGCGGCATCCGCTTCGTTCGCTCGTGGAATCAGCGCCAGAGCACGGCGATGCCGGCATTGACGAGGGTCAGCACGCCGATCGACCAGAAGATGCCGCCGGGGACCGACCCGGTCTTGCGCTGGCGGGCCGAACCGATGCCGATGAGAGCGCCGATCGCGACCAGGATCACGAGCTTGGTGCCGAGCTTGGCGTAGTTCAGCGAGTAGTCGATGCCCCACGGAGCGGCCAGGATCAGCCCGGCGGCACCGGCGATCGCGAGGCCCCAGTTCATGAGAGGCGTGACACGGTGCTTGCCGCCCACCGCCTCCACGACCCAGGCGCCGAACAGGATCGCGAAGCCGACCAGGTGGATGAGCACGACGACATGCCGGAGGATTTCCATGAGCGCCACGCTAGGACCAACCGGCGCGTCGCGCCAGATAGGCACACCTCACCCGCCGCCGCGGGCGGCCGTTCAGCCGCGCAGGTCGCGGATCACCAGGGCCGTGCGGATGGCGGCATCCGCGGCCTCGAACCCCTTGTCCTCCTGCGAGCCGGGCAGACCCGCGCGGGCGATGCCCTGGGCCTCGTCGTCGAGCGTCAGCACGCCGAAGCCGACGGGCTTGCCGGCGTCGAGGGCGACCCGCGTCAGGCCGTCGGTCGCCGCGTTCGAGACGAACTCGAAGTGGGGCGTGCCGCCGCGGATGATGACGCCCAGCGCCACCACCGCGTCGGCGCCGGCATCCAGCGCCGCCTTCGCGACGACCGGCAGCTCGAACGAACCCGGCACGCGCACCAGACGTCCCGAGGCGCCGTAGGCGTCGATGGCGCGCTGGGCGCCGGCGATGAGGCCGTCGGTGATGACCTCGTGCCAGGTCCCGGCGATGACGACCACGTCGAGGCCCGTCGCGTCGACGGTGCCGGTGGTCTGGGGTGCGCCCTTGCCGCTCAACGCTCTGCTCCTTCGTGCATCTGGGCCAGTGCGTCGGCCAGGTCTTCCTCGGCGATCAGGTGGCCCATGCGGTCGCGCTTGGTCTCGAGGTACTGGTGGTTGTTCGGGCCGACGCCGACCAGCAGCGGCACCTGCTCGACGATCTCGAGCCCGAGCTCGCGCAGCTGCTTGACCTTGTCGGAGTTGTTCGTCAGCAGACGGACCTTCTCGACGCCGAGGTCGGCGAGGATGCCGGCGGCTGCGGCGTAGTCGCGTGCGTCGGCGGGAAGGCCCAGCGCCAGGTTGGCGTCGACGGTGTCGAGCCCGCGCTCCTGCAGCGAGTACGCCCGGAGCTTGTTGATGAGCCCGATGCCGCGGCCTTCGTGACCGCGCATGTAGATGACGACGCCACTGTCCTGCTCGATCGCGTCCAGCGCCGCCTCCAGCTGGGGGCCGCACTCGCACTTGAGCGAGCCGAACGCCTCACCGGTGAGGCACTCCGAGTGCACGCGCACCAGCGGCGCCTCCGAGAGCTCGCCCGAGACGACCGCGATGTGGTCGGTGCCGGTGACGCGGTCCTTGTACGCGAGGAAGCGGAACGCGCCGTGCGAGGTCGGCACGTGGGCCTCGGCGCGCAGGCTCACCCGACGACGGTGGCCGCTGCGGATCTCGGGGTCGCAGGGGACGTTCTCGTCGAGATAGGCGGTGAGCTGCTCGATGGTGATGACCGGGATGCCGTACTCGGCGCCGAGCTCCTGCAGACCGGGCAGGCGCATCATGCTGCCGTCCTCGGCGACGACCTCGCCGATCACGCCGACCGGCGCGAGCTCGGCGAGCTTCATCAGCTCGACGGCGGCCTCGGTGTGCCCGGCGCGCTCGCGGACGCCGCCGTCGACGGCGCGCAGCGGCAGGATGTGGCCAGGGCGGATGACGCTCGTGGGCACGGACGCGGGGTCGGCGAGCACGTTGAGGGTGTGGGCGCGATCGGTCGCGCTGATGCCGGTCGAGACGCGGTCGGCCGCGTCCACGCTCACCGTGTAGGCGGTGCCACGGGAGTCCTCGTTGTTCTCGACCATGGGCGGCAGGTCGAGGCGGTCGGCCCAATCGGCGGGCATCGGCGCGCACAGGAAGCCGCTCGTCCAGCGGACGGTCCAGGCGACCCACTCGGGGGTGGCGAGCTGGGCCGACAGGATGACGTCGCCCTCGTTCTCGCGATTCTCATCGTCGGCGACGATGACGGGCCGTCCGGCGCGCAGCGCCTCGATGGCCTCGGGGATCGTGGCAAGGCTCATTCGGAGCCTCCTTCCGTCGGTGCGGACGGGTCCGCGGGGAGTTCGGGGGACGACGCCGGTGCGACCGCAGGGGCCGTGGGCGTCGTGAAAGAGAGCAGGCGCTGTACGTGGCGCGCCAGGATGTCGGTCTCGAGGTTGACGCGGTCTCCCGGCCGGCGGGAGCCGAGGGTCGTGGCAGTGAGCGTCTCGGGGATGAGCGACACCTCGAACCAGCCGTCTCCGGGGCCCGCGGGGCTCGCGGCGCTCACGGTGAGCGAGACGCCGTCGACGGCGATCGAGCCCTTGTCGACGACGAGCGGTGCCAGGGCCGCGGGTACCGAGATGCGCAGCACCTGCCACTGCGCGCCGGGGCGAACCTCGAGCACCTCGCCGGTGCCGTCGATGTGGCCCTGCACGATGTGGCCGCCCAGGCGCCCGTGCGCGGCCGTGGCCCGCTCCAGGTTCACGGCGCGGCCGGCGGCGACGCCCTCGAGGGTCGACATGTCCAGCGTCTGCTTCATGACGTCGGCGGTGAACCAGTCCGCGCCGCGGTCGACGACCGTCAGGCACACGCCGCTGACCGAGATGGAGTCGCCGTGCGCGGCATCCGACACCGCCTTCGGACCTTGCACCGTGACCCGCACGCCGTCTCCCGACGGATCGACCGCGGTGACCTCGCCCACTTCTTCGACGATTCCGGTGAACATCACTCGTCTCCTTCCGAGGACGGGGAGTCCGCGCGCTCGGGCGCGGGGTGGGCGACGTACAGCACGTCGTCGCCGAGGGGGAGGACGGATGCCACGGCCAGACGGCGTGCGTCGGAGATCGTGGTCACGCCGATGTCGCGCAGGGCCAGCCGGTCGCCGCCGAGCAGCACAGGTGCGACGTACACGAGGAGCTCGTCGGCGAGCCCTTCGCGCAGGAACGAGGCGGCGACGGCGGGACCGCCCTCGACGAACACGCGCTGCACGCCGCGGGTGCGCAGGTCTTCGAGCATCGCGGGCAGGTCGCCGGCGTACTGCAGGAACGCGTGCGGGTGGCGGCGCAGCGCGGCGTCCTCCGGCACCGCGCGGGCGCCGACGACGACGGGTACGGGCTGGTGGGGGAGCAGCGACCCGTCGGCGGCGCGTGCCGTGAGCGCCGGGTCGTCGGCGAGCACCGTGCCGGTGCCGGCGACGATGGCGTCGGCCAGCGCCCGACGCCGGTGCACGTCGGCCCGGGCGGCAGGACCGGTGATCCACTGGCTGGTGCCGTCGGATGCCGCGGCCCGCCCGTCGAGGCTCTGCGCCCATTTGACGGTGACGTGCGGGCGCCCGAGTCGCTGCACGGTGAGCCACGAGTCCAGCAGCGCCTGAGCCTCCTCGGCGAGGAGCCCCTGCTCCACGTCGACCCCGGCCGCGCGCAGGCGGGCGCCGCCGCCGGAGGAGTGATCGCCGGGATCGGCGATGGCGTACACGACGCGCGTCACGCCGGCTGCGATGAGCGCTTCGGAGCACGGCCCGGTGCGTCCGGTGTGGTTGCAGGGCTCGAGCGTGACGACGGCGGTCGCGCCCGAGGCCGCCCCGGGGGCGAGCTTCGACAGTGCGTCGACCTCGGCGTGAGGAGTCCCGGCGCCGTCATGCCAGCCCTCGGCCAGCACCTCGCCGGCGGGCGAGAGCAGCACGGCGCCGACCTGCGGATTCACGCCGCGCGGGCCGCGCAGGGCGAGCTGCAGCGCCAGACGCATCGCGTCCTGTTCGACTGTGCTCGCCATCCTGGTCCTCGTGTCGTCGGTCTCGACGCTCCGGGGCAGGGGAAGCGGCGGCGCACGCGACGCCGCTCGTGCTGCCTCCCATCCGGACTAGCGACGGATTCCCGTCGCATCACCGTCGGTTCCGGAATCACACCGGATCGGCCGCGGCGGCATCCGAATCGGATGCTGATGCCTTGGCTCGCGGACTGTCACCGCCGGTTCGGATTCTCACCGACCCCGGAGCACGTTGATGCTCTCGAGTGTAGTCAACGCGGCATCCGCCCATTCATTCCATGTCTCCGAATGAACCGTGCGCTCCGGCCGGACCTGGCGCGGCGCGGCCCGATGTCCGCGCGTCGTCGTAGCCTGAGAGGGGATGGTGAGGCGATGAGCACGGCGGGCACGACACCGGGATTCGGCGACCTGGCGGCACGTCCGTACGCCGACGTCCTCATCATCGGAGGCGGGATCAACGGCCTGGCGACGTTCCGCGACCTGGCGCTGCAGGGCGTCGACGTCGCGCTCGTCGAGCGATCCGACTTCGTCGGCGGCGCCTCGGCGGCCTCGTCGCACATGATCCACGGCGGGATCCGCTACCTCGAGAACGGCGAGTTCCGCCTCGTCCACGAGGCGGTGACCGAGCGCAACGGCCTGCTGCAGATCGCGCCGCACTACGTGCGCCCGCTGCAGACCACCATCCCGATCTTCTCCACGTTCTCGGGCGTGCTCACCGCTCCGCTGCGATTCCTGCGGCACGGCGCCGGCCGACACCGCGAACGCGGCGCCGCGCTCATCAAGATCGGCCTCGTGATCTACGACTCGTTCTCCCGCGGCGGCGGGCTGTTCGGGCGCGGCACGGTCCCACGGCACACCTTCGACGGCCGCCGGCGCTCGCTCGCGCAGCTGCCCGACCTCACCCCCGACGTGAAGTACACCGCCACCTACTGGGACGCCTCGCTCCACGATCCGGAGCGGCTCGCGCTCGACGTGCTGCGCGACGGCCGTGCAGCCGGCGGTGACCGCGCCCGCGCCGCGAACTACACCGCGGCGGTCGGCGTGAAGGAGGGCCGCGTCGTGCTGCGGGATGCCGAGACCGGCGCCGAGACGCCGTTCACGGCATCCGTCGTCATCAACGCGTCGGGCCCCTGGACGGACCTCACCAACCTCGCCCTCGGCGATCCGACCCGCTACATGGGCGGCACCAAGGGGTCGCACGTCGTGCTCGACCACCCCGAGCTGCTGGCGGCCACCGGCGGCCGCGAACTGTTCTTCGAGAACGCCGACGGCCGCATCGTGCTGATCTACCCGCTCAAGGGGCGCGTCCTGGTGGGCACCACCGACCTCGAGCACGACATGGCGGATCCGGTGGTGTGCACCGAGGCGGAGGTCGACTACTTCATCGACCTGATCGGCCAGGTGCTGCCGCACGTCGTCGTCGACCGCGCGCGGATCGTCCACCGGTTCGCGGGTGTGCGGCCGCTCCCCGGCCACGGCGACCTCTCGCCAGGGTTCGTCTCCCGCGACTACCGCATCGAGTCCGCGCCGCTCGTCGGCGCCGACACCACCGTCCTCTCCCTCGTCGGGGGCAAGTGGACCACCTTCCGCGCATCGGCGGAGCACCTCGCAGATCGCGCGCTGGCGCTCCTGGCCCGGCCGCGCCGCGGCTCCACGAAGGGTGTGCCGATCGGCGGCGGTCGCGGATACCCGACGACCGAGCGCGCCCGGCAGCAGTGGATCGCGGCGCATCCGGGTGTCCCTGCGGCACGGGCGGCCACGCTCCTCGATCGCTACGGCACCGTCGCCGGCGACGTCATCGACGCGATCGCCGCCGACCCCGACGACGCGCCGCTCGCGCACGCCCCTGACTACAGCACGGCGGAGCTGCGCCACCTCGCGACGACCGAGTCGGTGGTGCACCTCGACGACCTCCTGCTGCGCCGCACGTCGCTCGCCTTCCTGGGCGAGGCGACGCCGGAGGCGGCGCGTGAGGTCGCCGACGCGGTCGCGCCGGTGCTCGGATGGGATGCCGCGCGCACGGCGCTGGAGACCGATCGCGGCCTCGAGCGCGTGCACGCCGCCGACCCGACGTGGGCCGCCACGTCGGCGCGATAGCCTGACCGCACGCGGCGGCGGGACCGCCGACGAGGGGCGCTCCCCTCGAAGGAAGGAGACGAGGTTGTCCGAACACGTGCTGGCCATCGACCAGGGCACGACCTCCACGCGTGCGATCGTCTTCGACGCCGACGGCGGCGTGGTCGCCGTCTCGCAGCGCGAGCACGAGCAGATCTTCCCCCGGGCCGGCTGGGTCGAGCACGACCCGGTGGAGATCTGGACGAACACCGAATGGGTGATCGCCTCGTGCCTGACGCGCGCCGGGATCGGTGCGGCCGACGTCGCGGCGATCGGCGTGACCAACCAGCGCGAGACCGCGATCGTGTGGGAGAAGCGCACCGGCCGGCCCGTGCACAACGCCCTCGTCTGGCAGGACACGCGCACCCAGCCGCGTATCGACGCCTTGAGCGCGGAGCTCGGCGCCGACCGCTTCGCCGACGCGACCGGCCTGCCGCTGGCGACTTACTTCTCGGCGTCGAAGGTCGCGTGGATCCTCGAGAACGTCCCGGGCGCACGCGCCGCGGCCGAGTCGGGCGAGCTGCTGTTCGGGACCCCCGACACCTGGGTGGCGTGGAACCTCACCGGCGGGTCGCGGGGCGGCATCCACGTCACCGACGTCACCAATGCGTCACGCACGCTGCTGATGGATCTGCGCACGCTGGACTGGTCGGAGGACCTGCTTGCCGTGTGGGGGATCCCGCGGGCGATGATGCCCGAGATCCGCTCGTCGTCCGAGGTCGTCGGACACTCGCAGTTGCCCGCGGTGCTCGACGGCGTCCCGATCGCCGGCATCCTCGGCGACCAGCAGGCCGCTACCTTCGGGCAGGCCGCGTTCGACGCGGGGGAGTCCAAGAACACCTACGGCACCGGCAACTTCCTGCTGGTCAACACCGGCACCGACATCGTCCGCTCCGGCAGCGGCCTGATCACGACGGTCGGCTATCGCATCGACGGCGAGCCCGCCCACTACGCCCTGGAGGGCTCGATCGCGGTGACCGGGTCGCTGGTGCAGTGGCTGCGCGACAACCTCGGCATCATCCAGCGCTCGGAAGACGTCGAGACCCTGGCCGCGAGCGTCGACGACAACGGCGGCGCGTACTTCGTGCCCGCCTTCTCGGGACTTTTCGCCCCCTACTGGCGGCCCGATGCGCGCGGCGCGCTGGTGGGGCTCACGCGATACGTCAACAAGGCGCACATCGCCCGCGCGGCGCTGGAATCGACGGCGTTCCAGACCCGCGACGTCATCGATGCCGTCGTCGCCGACACCGGACGCACGCTCGACGAGCTGCGGGTGGACGGCGGCATGACGCGCGACGACCTGCTCATGCAGTTCCAGGCCGACATCCTCGGCATCCCGGTCGTGCGCCCGAAGGTGGTCGAGACGACGGCGCTCGGCGCCGCGTATGCCGCCGGGCTCGCCACCGGGGTGTGGCGCGACCTGGACGAGCTGCGCGCGCACTGGCGGGAGGACGTGCGGTTCGAGCCGCGGATGCCGCAGGACGAGCGGGAGCGCCGCTACCGGCAGTGGCGCAAGGCCGTGTCGAAGTCCCTCGACTGGGTCGACGACGACGCCCGGGTGCTGATGGGCACGACCGGCTGAGCCCGCGAGCGGTCGACACCTCCGCGCAGGATGCCGGTGGTAGCGTCGCGCCGGAAGGGTTCGACGTGGGTGACGAGGCGGTACCGGACGCGCGCGGCGCGGACAACGAGATCGATGCGCTCGCAGACCTGCGCCGGCGCATCATCGCCGGGGAGTTCCTCGTCGGGACGCGACTGCCCAGCGAGGTCGAGCTCGCCGTCCATTACCGCGTCTCGCGCCGGGCCGTCCGGACCGCCCTCGCTCTGCTCGCACGGCGCGGGCTGATCGAGGCGCGCGCGGGCACCGGCTGGTTCGTCCAGCCCGGGCAGACGCAGGGGTTCGACCGCATGCGCTCGTTCAGCCAGTGGGCCGCCGCCCGCGGGCACGATCCGGGTGGCCTGATCGTCGAGCGTCATCGCCGACGGGCCACCGCCCGCGAAGCGCGCCTGCTCGACATCGGCACCGGAGACGAGGTGCTGCGATTCACGCGGGTGCGCACCCTCGACGGCCGCCGCGTGATGGTGGAGCGATCGACGTGGGCGCCGTGGATCGGGCACATCATGCAGGCGCTGCCCGACGATGTGCGCTCCACGACGCAGGCGCTGGCGGGCGCCGGCATCGCCGTCGCGTTCGGCAACCACCGCATCGAGGCGGTCGCGGCGTCGACGGAGGATGCCGGGCTCCTCGACGTGCGCCGCTCGAGTCCGCTCCTGCAGGTGCGCCGCGAGACGTTCGCCTCCAACGGCCGCCCGATCGAGGTCGGCGAGGACCGCTACGTGCCGCACACGATCGCGTTCGAGGCCCAGGCGGCAGGCGTCGCCGAGCCACCCGTCCACCGCGCCGGGCGATAGCGGCGCTGCGGCCCGGTGTGCACAGCGGGTCCGCGGGATCGGCCGGGATACGGCATCCGCGCCATCCGGCGGCCTGGCGTTCACGTGACGGTCACCTGCCGCCGCTTCGCTGGCGTCGTTCCGGTCCCGGCCTCTCGAAGGACTCCCCGTGTCGAATTCCCCCCGCGTCGCCCGCCCCCCGCGTATGCGCCGCCTGCTCACCCGCGTCACCGCCACGATCGCCGCCGCCGCGGTGATCGCGGCGGGCGCCGCCGCACCGGCCCAGGCGGCGATCGATCCCGCCGGGCTCACGCTCGAACAGCTGCGCAAGCCGCTTCCTGCGGCCGACCTGCTCGACGTCGACTTCGCCGGCGGCACCGCCGTCGACCACTCGCCGAAGGCGCGACCGCTCACCCCCGGCGCGGCGGCGAGCGTCGTCGACGACGCCGACCTCGGCATCCCGGTCGCCGTCGGCGCGGAGGGCACCGCCACCGCGTTCAAGACGCCGGCCTTCGACGCCGGCGACTACGCGGCGCTGGCGGACGGGTTCACCGTCGAGACGGTCGTCCGCGTCGACGCGATCGCGGGGTCGTACGTCGACCTCGTGAGCGGCCAGGAGAGCGGCGGCATCGGGCTCGAGGCCAACCGCATCAACGGCGACGCGAGCCGCTTCCGCCTCGACGTGTGGACGACCTCCAGCGGAACGCGTCCGGCGGTGACGCTCGAGTACGGCAAGTGGTACCACGTCGCGGCGACGTGGGACGGGACGAAGGCGCAGCTCTTCGTCGACGGCGGCGTCGTCTCGACGACCACCGCCGGCTTCGACGTCGACCCGGCGAACACCGCGGCCCGCTACCTCGCCATCGGCGGCGACGCGAACCCCGCCGGTGCGCTCGACAACAAGACGTTCAGCGGCAGGCTCGCCCTCGCGCGCCTGTACTCGGCGCCCGTCACCGAGCTCGATGCGTACCGGCTCTCGCGGCTCGCGCTGCCGCGCCTGGACACGGTCGCCCCCATCATCGAGCCCTCCGGCACCGTTCCCACCGACGGGAGTATCGGCGACACCATCACCTTCCCGGGTGCGGAGGCGATCGACGACACCGGCGTCGTGGCCGAGGTCGTCGTCACCGTCACCGGGCCCGACGGCGTCGTCGCCGCGATAACCCCCAACTCCGACGGTACGTACAGCTTCGTCCCGGCCGTGGCGGGCGACTACACCGTGAGCTTCGCGGCGACCGATGCCGCGGGCCACACCGGCGATGAGACCGCCACGATCGCCGTGAGCGGCGACGGCACCGAGCCGACCGATCCCGAGGGGCCGGTCGACCCCGAGCAGCCGACTGCGCCGGGCGAGCCCGACATCCGCTTCGCCGCGATCGGCGACATCCACGACAACTGGAGCGAGCTCGCCGAGGCGTACGACTTCTGGAACGAGCAGGGCACAGACGCCGCGCTGTTCGTCGGTGATCTCACCAACAGCGCGACCGCGTCGGAGTACCAGGGCCTGAAGGACACGATCGACTCGAAGGCCGGCTACGGCATCGATCTGGTGGCGGCGCTGGGCAACCACGACGTGAACGCCATCTCGAGCTACGACCTGTTCACGCAGTCCACCGGCGGTCAGAAGCCGAACGCCGACTACGTCATCAACGGGTACCACTTCATCACGGTGGCTCCCGGTGCGGGCACGCTCGACGAGACCACCGGCAAACCGTCGGTCGCCAACTCGGGCAGCTACGCGTACGCGTCGTCGTGGCTGCAGCAGCGTCTGGCAGCCGACACGGCCGAGGACCCGACCAAGCCCGTCTTCGTGCTCGTGCACCACCCGCAGCGGTGCACGCACTACGTGTCGAACGAGTGGTACGGCACGGGCCTGACGACCGGGTGCGGCAACGACTTCCAGTCGGTGTTCGACGCCTACCCGCAGGCCGTCGTGTGGGCCGGGCACATCCACACCCCGCAGAACATCTCCTCCTCGATCTGGCAGGGCCAGGAGAACCGCGCCGGCGCGCTCGCCGACAAGGGGTTCACCACCGTGAACGCGCCGCCGCTGGCGTACTACGAGTTCGAGCGCGGGGTCATCAACACCAACCCGACGAGCCGCACGTCCGACTCGACGCCCGACGACGCCGGTGACAACCGTCAGACCACGATCGTCGAGGTGTACGGTTCGCAGGTCACCATCAAGAACTACGATCTGCTCTCGGACCGCTGGATCGACCAGACCTGGACGTGGGACGTCGCGGACTCCGTCGACACCGGCAAGTCCTACGACGAGCGGTTCCCGCTCAACAGCACGTTCCGGGCGAGCCAGACCTCGGCGCCGGTGTGGCCCGCGGGGTCCGCGGTGACCGTGAGCGGCGTGTCCGGCGACAAGGCGATGGTCGCGTTCCCGCAGGCCGTCCCGGCGGCCAACCCGGTGCAGGACATCGTGCACAAGTACCGCTACACCACCGTCGACGTCCAGACGGGGCAGACCGTCAACACGTTCCTGCAGTGGTCGGGCTTCTACAACCTGCCGATGCCGGCGAGCCGCAACCACGAGGTGTGGAACCTGACGGCCGGACGCGAGTACGAGGTGCGCATCACCCCGATCAACACGTGGGGCAAGGAGGGCGCCGCGCTGTCGGCCCGCTTCGTCGCCGGGGGATCGACCGATCCAGGGGATCCGCCGTTCGACCCCGCCACGCTGACCTTCGACGACCTCGCGGCTGCGATCCCCACACCCGACCTGCTCGACGTCGGTTTCGAAGGCGGCACCGCGGTCGACCTCTCGCCGCGGCAGCGGACCATGACCGCGGGGGCCGACGCCAGCGTCGTCGCCGATCCGGATGCCGGCGGGCCCGTGGCGGTCGGACGCCAGGGCGCGGCATCCGCCTATCGCACCGGGCTGTGGTCGGATGCCGACTACGCGCTGCTCCAGGACGGCTTCACCGTCGATGCGACCTTCAAGATCGACTCGATCGACAAGGGCGTGGGCGGCTACGTCGACGTCTTCGGCGGGATGCAGAGCGGCGGAATCGGCCTGGAGGCCGTGCGCACCGCATCCACGACGTCGTACGAGCTGGAGTTCTGGTACGCCGACCCGCGGCCGGTGGTGACGCTCGAGTACGGCCGGTGGTACCACGTGACCGGCTGGTACGACGGCACGGATGCGCGACTGTACGTCGACGGCCTGAAGTCGGTGTCGACATCGGGGGTCTCGTTCCCGGTGAAGCCGTCGACCGCCGCCGCGCGGTACATGGCCATCGGCGGCGACGCCAACGGCAGCGGCTCGCTCGACGACGCGACCTTCAACGGCCGCATCGCAGGCGCCGGGCTGTACAGCACGCCGCTGGCGGACAAGGACGTGTACCGCTCGGCGATGCACGATCTGACCAAGCTCGACGCGGTGCCGCCGCAGGTGCGGGTCGTCCCGGCTCCGCCGGCGCAGGCGACGGCCGGCAAGGTCTACACCGCCCCGCCCGCGCAGGCGGTCGACAACTCCGGACGGGTGACGGCGAAGCTGGAGGTCACCGACCCGAAGGGTGCGCCGATCGCGGCGCAGCCCGTCGAGGGAGGAGGGTTCGCGTTCACGCCCGCCGCGGCCGGCACCTACACGCTGAACTACACCGCCACCGACGCCGCCGCGCGTCAGGCGAACGTGTCGTTCGAGGTCGTGGCGTCGCCCCCGGCCGACACCACCGCGCCCATCGTCACGGTCAAGACCGACGCGACCACGATCCCCGGCGGGGCCCAGGGCGCGTACGAGCAGGTCTCGTTCAAACTGTCGGATGCCGGCAAGATCGACCGTGTCGTGCTCAACGGTGTCGTCAAGGACCTCGTCGACGACGTGTGGAGCGACCTCAACAAGGTGCGTCCCGGGGTGTTCGGAGCCGTGCTCGGCGCCAACACGCTGCAGGTCTACGACGTCGCGGGCAACGTGACGACCGTGACCTTCACGCTGGTAAAGCGCCACCCCGTCACGGTCGTCGCGGGCGAGCACGGCACGGCATCGGCCGAGCCGGGACGCGCCCAGCCGGGGACGACCGTGACGTTGGCGGCAGACCCGGACGACGGATACCACCTGGGCGGGTGGCGCCTGACGCCGACCGACGTCGTGGTGGCCGCCGACGGCACGTTCGTCCAGCCGGACGCTCCCGTCACCGCGACCGCCGGGTTCGAGGCCAACCGCTACACGATCTCCTTCGACGCGAACGGCGGCGAGGGAGCCCAGTCGGCGCTGGAGGCCGTGTACGACCGCGACGCGCCGCTGCCCGTCGTGACGCTGAGCCGCGAGGGTCACGCGTTCGCAGGATGGGCGCGCGGCGCGTCGGGCGAGGTCGAGTTCGATGACCGGCAGACCGTGCGCAACCTCACCGCGGAGCAGGGCGGAACCGTCACGCTCTACGCGGTGTGGAAGGCCACTGCTCCGGAGGCCGTCGTGGCGCCGAGCATCACCGGCACCGCCCGTGTCGGCGGCATCCTGTTCGCCACCCCCGGCGAATGGGACGGCGCCGGGCTGACCTTCGCCTACCAGTGGCGGGCCGACGGCGTCGCGATCGACGGCCAGACCGGTGCGACGCTGCGGGTGGGGTCGTCCCTGAACGGCGCGACCATCAGCGTGCGGGTGACCGCGACGCACCCCGAGCGCCCCGACGGGCGTGCGACCTCGGCGGGCACCCGCGTGGCGGCGCTCCCGGCGTGGCAGACCGCCCGCGTCTACGTCGAGGGCGACACCGTGCTCTCCGGCGGCAAGGTGTACCGCGCGCTGTGGTGGACGAAGGGCGATCTGCCCGGCGCCTCCGCCAAGGGGGCGTGGGCCGAGCTGGGGGCGGAGGTGAGCACGCCGCAGGGCGTGATCCCGGCGTGGACGGCGTCGTGGGTCTACCTCGGCGGCGAGAAGGTCGCTTTCGGCGGCCACCTCTACCAGGCCTCCTGGTGGACGCGGGGGCAGCAGCCCGGCGGCGGCAAGCACTCGGCCTGGAAGGATCTCGGTGCGTACTGAGCTGACGTCGCGTCGCGCCCGTGCGCGGCGGCGGACCCTACGAGGTGCGCTGGGTCTCGCCGCCGCGCTCGGCGTGGTGCTCAGCGCCACCCCGGCCGCCGCGCACAACTACGCGGCCACCGTGTACGCCGCCCTCACCGAGCCCGAACCGGGCGTCGTGCGGACCGAGCTCGACCTCGAGTACGTCCTGCTCGCGACCGACGGCGCCCGCGCGATGGGCGACGCGCAGTTCGAGCAGGACGCCTACGAGGACGTGCAGGCATCGGGGCAGGACCCCACCAAGCTCACGACCCGGGTGCTGGAGGAGCACACGGCGACGGTCGACGGCTACGTCCTGCCGCGCTTCACGATCGCCGCGGGCGGCGAGACGGATGCCGCGCCCTGCCCGGCCGAGATCGTCGCGCCGTACGCGATCACCTTCTACGAGGGCGTCCCGCACGTCCGTCTGGTCATCGAGGCGGACTGTCGCGCGCAAGTCGGTGCGGAGGCAGCGACGTACCGCGTCACGACGCAGCTCTTCCCCGGCACGGCCCCCGGCGGCCAGACCACCACCGTCGTCACCTACGACCTGGATGCCGGCGCCGGCGTGGCGAGCCTCGACACCGACACGAACCCGACCGTGGTCACGACGCAGGACTGGGGCACACGGATGTGGGAGTTCTTCGTGCTCGGCGCGGAGCACCTGCTCTTCGGCATCGACCACATCCTGTTCCTGCTCGCCCTCATCGTCGCCTCGCGGCGCCTCCGCGACATCGTCGTGGTCGCGACGGCGTTCACCGTGGCGCACTCGGTGACGTTCATCCTCGCCGCGCTGGGTGTCGTGAGCGTGCCGGCGGCCATCGTCGAGCCGCTCATCGCGCTGTCGATCGCGGTCGTCGCTCTCTGGTACCTGTGGGGGCAGTGGCGCTCGCGCGGCCCCGTCGAGGGCCTCGCGCCCGCGGACCATCCCGGCGCGATGGGACGGGGCGCGACACCGCCGAGGTCCGGTGGCGGCACCGCGCTGCTCGAGCGGGCACCGGTCGTCGTGCTCCCAGCTCCCGTCTCCGGCCTCGCCGGATTCACCAGGGCCGATTGGCTGCGCGTGGGCGTCGTGTTCGCGTTCGGGCTCGTCCACGGCATCGGGTTCGCCGGCGCCCTCGGGATCGACGAGCAGTTCTCGTGGGGCCTGCTCGGCGCGCTACTCGTGTTCAACCTCGGCATCGAGGTCACCCAGCTCACGATCATCGCCGTGACCTTCCCGCTGCTGTCGCTGCTGCGGCGGCGCAGCCCTCGCGCGGGACGGTGGGTCGCCCTGGTCGTATCCGCCGCCGTGGCGGCGGTGGGACTGTTCTGGTTCGTGGAGCGGCTTCTCGGCGCCTGAGCGGCGGCTACTTCAGCAGGCGCGACAGCCGGCGGTCGGCGAGGATCTTGCCGCCGGTCTGGCACGTCGGGCAGTACTCCAGGGAGTTGTCGGCGAAGAAGACGCTGCGCACCTCGTCGCCGCACACCGGGCACTTCTCGCCGCGACGGCCGTGCACCTGCATGCCGCGCCGCTTGGCGTCCTTGAGTTCGGCCGGGGGCTTGCCGGATGCCTCCGCCACGGCATCCGTCAGGGTCTCGGTCATCGCGTCGAACAGCCTCGCGACGTCGTCGTCGGACAGCGACGTGGCGAGCGCGTAAGGCGACATCTTCGCCGCGTGCAGGATCTCGTCGGAGTAGGCGTTGCCGACGCCCGCGATGATGGACTGATCGCGCAGCACGCCCTTGATCTGCGTGCGCCGGCCCTCCAGCAGCGACGCGAAAACGTCGCGCGTGAAGCCCGGGTCGAGCGGATCAGGGCCGAGCCGCGCGATGCCGGGCACGTCGGCGGGATCGCGCACGACGTAGACCGCGAGCGACTTCTTCGTGCCCGCCTCGGTGAGATCGAATCCGGCGCCGTCCGAGAGCGCGACCCGCAGCGCGATCGGGGTCCTGCCCGGGCGGATGATCGTCTGCGGCAGCGCGTCGTACCAGCGCAGCCACCCGGCCTTCGCGAGATGGAACACCAGGTGCGGCCCGGTCGTGGTGAGGTCGACGAACTTGCCATGGCGTGCCGCTCCGGTGATCTCGGCATCCTTCAGCGCCTCGATCGGCGGGTCGTACGTCTTCAGCGCGGCGATGTTCGCGACCGTCGCCCGCGTGATGCGCACACCGGTGAGGCGCTCGCGGAGGAAGTCGACGAGTCCCTGCACCTCGGGCATCTCGGGCATGCGCTCATCCTGCCATGCGGCGGTGACACGCGGACCCGACTAGGGAGGGGTCAGGGCTCCAGCACGGCCCAGGGCTGCGGCATCCGCTCTTCGTCCACGAGCAGGCCCGCGATCCAGCCGTCGTCGCGGCCGCGCGGCCCGACGAGCGCCTGGCGCAGCAGCCCTTCGTACCGGAAGCCGAGCGCCCGCGCCACGCGCGCAGACGCGACGTTGCCCGCCACGGCGCGCCACTCGATGCGCACCAGGTCCAGTCCCTCGGACGAGAAGCCCCAGTCGATCACCGCCCGTGCCGCCTCGCGCAGGTGCCCGCCGCCGCGCGCGCCGGGCGCCATCCAGTAGCCGATCTCGCCCGAGCCCCTGCCGTCGAGACGGTAGAACCCGATCGTGCCCAGCAGGCGCTCGCCCTCGCGGATCACCCACGTGAGGTGGATGCCGCCCTCCCAGTCCTTCGGCACGCGCTCGACGAACGCCTCGGCGTCGCTGCGCGCGTAGGGGGAGGGGATCGGCGTGAAGCGCTGGATGTCGGGATCCTGGCACGCCGCGAACAGGTCGTCGACGTCGGCCTCGCGCGGCAGGGTCAGCTCCAGCCGCGGCGTGCGCAGGATGACGGGTTCCACGTCGGAGTCCTGGCGGGGCGCGTCAGCGGGCGCGGCGCAGCAGGCCGACCTTGTCGTAGACGTCGACGAGCGTGCGGTTCGCGACCGCCTCGGCCTTGTCAGCGTTGACGGCGAGGACGCGGTCGAGCTCGGCGGGGTCGTCGAGCATCTGCAGCGCGCGCTCGCGCACCGGCCCGAACTCGTTCACGACGACCTCGGCGAGGCCCTTCTTGAAGTCCCCGTATCCGCGGCCGGCGTACTCGTCCTCGATCGCCGGGATCTGACGGCCGGTGAGGGCCGCGTAGATCACCAGCAGGTTCGACACGCCGGGCTTCGCCTCGCGGTCGTAGCGCACCGAGCCCTCGGAGTCGGTCACGGCGCGCATGACCTTCTTCGCCGATACCGCCGGGTCGTCCAGCAGCCACAGCACGCCGGCATCCGACTCGGCCGACTTCGACATCTTCGCGGTCGGGTTCTGCAGGTCGTAGATGCGCGCCGTCTCCTGCTGGATGACCGGCATGGGCACCGTGAACGTCTTGCCGAATCGGCTGTTGAAGCGCTCGGCGAGGTCGCGGGTGAGCTCGACGTGCTGCTTCTGGTCGTCGCCGACCGGCACGATGTCGGTCTGGTACAGCAGGATGTCGGCGGCCATCAGCACCGGGTAGGTGAACAAGCCGACCGACGTGGCGTCGGAGCCGTAGCGCTGCGACTTGTCCTTGAACTGCGTCATGCGTCCGGCCTCGCCGAAGCCCGTGATCGTGGAGAGGATCCACGCCAGCTCGGCGTGCGCGGGCACGTGCGACTGCACGTACAGCGTCGACTTCGACGGCTCGATGCCGGCGGCGATGTACTGCGCGGCCGTGCGACGGGTCTTCTCGCGGAGGTGCTCCGGATCCTGCGCGACCGTGATCGCGTGCAGGTCCACCACGGAGAAGAAGGCGTCGTAGGACTCCTGCAGATCACGCCACTGCATGAGAGCCCCGATGTAGTTGCCGATCTGGAGCGAGTCGGCGGAGGGCTGCATGCCGGAGTACAGGCGGGGTCTGCTCATCCGTCAAGTCTATAAAGCGGATGCCGGAGCTCCGCGCCAGCCGCGGGGCTCCGGCATCCGTCACCTCGGTCGAAGCGCTCAGCGCCCGATCGTGTAGTCGGCGACGACGGGGGAGTGGTCGCTCCAGCGCGTGTCCCACGAGGGTGCGCGCACCACGCGGTAGTCCGCCACGCGGTCGCCGAGCTCCGGCGTCGCGAGGTGGTAGTCGATGCGCCACCCGGTGTCGTTGTCGAACGCTCGTCCGCGCATCGACCACCAGGTGTACGGCCCGTCGACGTCGCCGTGGAAGCGGCGTCCGACATCGACCCAGCCGAGGCCGCGGCCGGTCGAACCGTCGGCGCCGGTGACCTCGGCGCCCTCGTCGCCGAAGAAGCGGTCGAAGTAGGCGCGTTCGCGAGGCAGGAACCCGGCCTTCTTGACGTTGCCCTTCCAGTTGCGGATGTCGAACTCGCGGTGGCCGACGTTGAGGTCGCCCATCACGAGCGCGAGGGGAGACGCGGCCTTCAGCTGCGGCATCCGCTTCTCCATCGCGTCCAGGAACGCCCACTTGGCGTCCTGCTTGGGGGTGTCGGCCTCGCCGGTGTGCACGTACGCGCTCACGACGATCAGCCGCTCGCCGTCGATGTCGAAGTCGGCCTCGATCCACCGGCCGGCGCTGTCGAGCACCTCTGCCGCGTCGTCGGCGGCCGGGCCGAGGACCTTCCGCACCTCGACGGAGGGGATGCGGCTGGCCACCGCCACACCCGCGCGACCCTTCGCGAGGGCCTCGTCGTTGACGATCTCCCAGCCGGGGAGAGCCGTGCGCAGCTCCTCCTCGGTGGCGCGGACCTCCTGCAGGGCCATCACGTCGATGTCGGCTTCATCGAGCCACTCGAGCATGCCCTTGCGCGTCGCCGCGCGGATTCCATTGACGTTGACAGAAGCGATGCGAACACGACGAGACACGACGGCAAGACTATCCGGGGCCGCGGACATGATCGGGTGCCTCAGCCGCGGTGGGAGCCGTTCCGCGAGGGATCCACGGGTGCCTTCTGGCGCTTCCCCGACTTCGTCTTCGCGGGGGCTTCCGCGGTCGCGGGGACCGCAGCCTTCGCTGGGGCAAGCGGTGACGGCGGCGTCGAGGGGGCCGGGGTCGCCGCCTCGACCTGGCGCAGCTCGTCCTCGGCCTCGCGCACGTTCCGCTCGGCCACCCACACGCGGTACCAGGGTGCCTGATCGCGGGCGTCCTGGGCGGTGCGCAGGCGCACGCGCGCCGCGAGGAGGAGGGCGGCGTGCTCCGCGGCGACGCGCTCGGCCTCGGTCGGCGGCAGGAGGACGACGTCGTGATCCTTCGCGGCGACGGCGATCCAGGCGGCGGCGACGAGCATGACGATGCCGAGCAGCCGGAACCACAGCAGCATCCCGATGAAGATCGCGAAGGTCGCCAGCAGCGGGTTCGAGGGCGTGTAGCTCAGCAGCAGCCCTGCGCCGAGCTGGAGGACGGAGATGCCGAACCCGCCCAGCATCGCGCCCGGCCAGATGCGCCGCCACGGCAGCTTGGTGCCGGTAAGGAAGCGGAAGAACCCGACGAGCGCCGTGGAGGTGACCGCGAAGCCGATCAGCAGTGAGCCGACGCTCACGCTGATCGTGGTGATGGCGCTGGTGTCCTTCCACCCGATCAGCGAGAAGATCCAGTTCATCGCCAGGGTGCCCACCGTGCTCAGCGCGGCGCCCAGGATGAGCGCGGCGCCGAAGATGAGCGCCGCGAGGAAATCGCGCGCCTTGAGCAGGAAGTAGCTGCGCCGATCCGGCGGGATGGCGAAGAGCTCGCGCACCGCCCGCCGCGAGTACGTGACCCAGTCGATCGCCGTCCAGATGAGGGCACCGAGCGCGATGATGCCCGTCCAGCCCAGCACGCCGGAGTTCTGCGACGCGATCGCCTGCACAGCCTCCGGGGTGGCGATGCCGCCCTCGGGTGCGATCAGGCCCGGGATGTACCGGTTGATGAGGTCGATCAGAGCCTGGACTGCCTCGGGACTGCCGCCGAGCCAGAACCCGGCGAGCGCGAACGCCAGGTAGATCGCCGCGAAGCACGCGAACAGCGCGACGTAACTGACGCCGGCCGAGAGAAGGAACCCGTTCTCGATGAGGAAATGCCGCCACACCCGCACCGGGAACCACGCCAGGGTGGCCTGGGTCAGTCGCGTCGCCCGGCTGATCGGTGCGTCGAAGCGCTGCCGGAGGTTGTGCTCCGTGGCCTCCCAGCGCTCCCGGAGGGACTCCTCCTCGCGCTGCGCGGCGTCCGCCGCCGCGCGGGCGTCAGGCGGGGGCGTGTGGGTCACGGTGTTCAGATTAGCGAGTACGCCACGACCGGCGGGCGCATCGCGCCGGTGTGGCCGGGCCGGGCGCCGCCGCGTCGACGGCCGAAGACGACGGATGCCGCATCACGTGGTGATGCGGCATCCGTCCGTACGAGTGGTGAGAGCTATGCGCGTCCGCGGAGGACCGCCTGCTTGACCTCGGCGATGGCCTTGGTGACCTCGATGCCGCGGGGGCAGGCCTCGGTGCAGTTGAAGGTCGTGCGGCAGCGCCACACGCCTTCCTTGTCGTTGAGGATGTCCAGGCGCACGTCGCCGGCGTCGTCGCGCGAGTCGAAGATGAAGCGGTGCGCGTTGACGATCGCGGCCGGGCCGAAGTACTGACCGTCGGTCCAGAACACCGGGCACGACGAGGTGCACGCGGCGCACAGGATGCACTTGGTGGTGTCGTCGAAGACCTCGCGGTCGACGATCGACTGGATGCGCTCCTTGCCGGCCTCGGGCTTCGAGTTCGCGATGAGGAACGGCTGCACCTCGCGGTACGACGCGAAGAACGGCTCCATGTCGACGACGAGGTCCTTCTCCAGCGGCAGGCCCTTGATGGCCTCGACGTAGATCGGCTGCGAGATGTCGAGGTCCTTGATGAGCGTCTTGCAGGCCAGGCGGTTGCGGCCGTTGATGCGCATCGCGTCGGAGCCGCAGATGCCGTGCGCGCACGAGCGGCGGAAGGTCAGCGAGCCGTCGACCTCCCACTTGATCTTGTGCAGCGCGTCCAGCACGCGGTCGGTCGAGTACAGCTCGACGTCGTAGTCGACCCAGCGAGGCTCCTCGTCGACCTCCGGGTCGAAGCGCCGGATGATGAAGGTGACGAGGAACGACTGGATGCCGGTGTCGTTCGTGGTCTCGGTAGCGGAATCCGCGTCGGCGACGAGCGTCATCAGTACTTCCTCTCCATCGGCGGGTAGTTCAACTCGCCCTTCTCGTTCTTCGTGAAGACGACAGGCTTCCAGCCCAGGCGGATGTGGTCCTCGGCGTTGGACGAGTGCGGGTCGCCCGACAGGTACGCCATGGTGTGCTGCATGTAGTTCTCGTCGTCGCGCGTGGGGAAGTCGTCGCGCATGTGGCCGCCGCGGCTCTCCTTGCGGTTCTTCGCGGTGACGACGACGACCTCGGCGATGTCGAGGAGGAAGCCGAGCTCGACGGCCTCGAGCAGGTCGGTGTTGAACCGCTTGCCCTTGTCGTCCACGTGCACGTTCTTGTACCGCTCGCGCAGCTCTTCGATGGTGAGCAGCACCTCGCCCAGCGACTCGTCGGTGCGGAACACCTGGGCCTTGCGGTCCATCTCGTCCTGCAGCGTCTTGCGGAGCACGGCGATGCGCTCGGTGCCCTGGTTGGTGCGCAGACCCTCGATCATGTCGCGGACCTCGGCGGCCGGGTCCTCGGGGAGCGGCACGAACTCGGCGGACTTGACGTACTCGACCGCGTTGCGCCCGGCGCGCTTGCCGAACACGTTGATGTCGAGCAGCGAGTTGGTGCCCAGGCGGTTCGAGCCGTGCACCGAGACGCACGCGCACTCGCCGGCGGCGTACAGGCCCGGGACGACGGTGGTGTTGTCGCTCAGCACCTGCGCGTCGTTGTTGGTCGGGATGCCGCCCATCGCGTAGTGCGCGGTCGGCATGACCGGGACCGGCTCGACGACCGGATCCACGCCCAGGTACGTGCGGGCGAACTCGGTGATGTCGGGGAGCTTCGTCTCGAGCACCTCGGCGCCCAGGTGCGTGCAGTCCAGCAGCACGTAGTCGCGGTGCGGACCGGCTCCGCGGCCCTCCGCGACCTCCTGCACCATGCAGCGGCTGACGATGTCGCGTGGCGCGAGGTCCTTGATGGTGGGGGCGTAGCGCTCCATGAACCGCTCGCCCGAGACGTTGCGCAGGATGGCGCCCTCACCGCGGGCACCTTCGGTGAGGAGGATGCCGAGGCCTGCGAGGCCGGTCGGGTGGAACTGGAAGAACTCCATGTCCTCCAGCGGCAGGCCCTTGCGCCAGATGATGCCGACGCCGTCACCGGTGAGGGTATGCGCGTTCGAGGTCGTCTTGAAGATCTTGCCGAAGCCGCCGGTCGCGAAGATGACGGCCTTCGACTGGAAGACGTGCAGCTCGCCGGTGGCGAGCTCGTATGCGACGACGCCCGCGATCTGCTTGTCCTTGCCCTCGCCGACGGTGATCAGATCGAGGACGTAGAACTCGTTGAAGAAGTTGATGCCGAGCTTGACGCAGTTCTGGAACAGCGTCTGCAGGATCATGTGACCGGTGCGGTCGGCGGCGTAGCACGCGCGGCGCACCGGGGTCTTGCCGTGGTCGGCGGTGTGACCGCCGAAGCGGCGCTGGTCGATCTTGCCCTCGGGTGTGCGGTTGAACGGCAAGCCCATGTTCTCGAGGTCGATGACCGCGTCGATGGCCTCCTTGGCGAGGATCTCGGCCGCGTCCTGGTCGACGAGGTAGTCGCCACCCTTGACGGTGTCGAAGGTGTGCCACTCCCACGAGTCCTCTTCGACGTTGGCCAGTGCCGCCGCCATGCCGCCCTGCGCCGCGCCGGTGTGCGAACGCGTCGGGTACAGCTTCGAGATCACGGCCGTCTTCGCGCCGGGTCCGGCCTCGATGGCCGCACGCATGCCGGCGCCGCCGGCGCCCACGATGACGATGTCGAACTGGTGGTAGTGGACGCCGTCCTTGACGTAGCTGTCGGTGGTCTCAGTGCTCACGCTGAATGCTTTCGGTGGTCGGTGCTCGGGGGAGACCCGGGCGCTATGCGCAGATGCCGATGATGGTGCTTGACGCCGTCTCGGGGTCGAAGCCGATGCACGGGTCGAACGTGAAGACGACGAGCGTGCCGAGCACGATGAGGAACGCGGCGGCGAGCCACAGCGCCCACACCAGCACGCGGCGCGTGCCCTGGTGGGTCACGTAGTCGTTGACGATCGTGCGCATGCCGTTGGCGCCGTGGATGAGCGCCAGCCACAGCATCAGGACGTCCCACCACTGCCAGAACGGCGAGGCGTACTTGCCGGCGACGAACGCGAAGTCGATGCCGTGGATGCCCTCTCCGAGCATGAGGTTCACGAACAGGTGGCCGAAGATCAGGACGATCAGCAGCACGCCGGAGGCGCGCATGTAGATCCAGCCCCACTTCTCGAGGTTCGGGCCCTTCCGGCGCACGGCGACGCGGGGGGCGCGGGGATCGGCGATGGCGGTCATCAGTTGCCCCCTCCGAACGCGAGCATCAGGTGGCGCGGGACGAAGCCGAGCATCGTCACCAGCCACAGGCCGAGCACGCCCCACCACAGCTGGCGCTGGTGGCGCGTGGCCCATGACCACATGTCGACCAGGATGATGCGCAGTCCGTTGTAGGCGTGGTAGGCGATCGCGCCGACCAGGGCGACCTCGCCCAGTGCCATCACCGGATTCTTGTAGGTGCCGATGACCGCGTCGTACGCCTCGGGCGACACCCGGATGAGCGCCGTGTCGAGGATGTGCACGAGCAGGAAGAAGAAGATGGCGACGCCGGTGATGCGGTGCAGCACCCACGACCACATGCCCTCGTTCCCGCGATACAGCGTGCCGCGGGGAACTCGGGAAGTGGTCTCGGATACCGACGGTGTGACGCGTGCTGGTGCAGACACGTCCGTCCTCCCTGGATCGAAACGATGGGGCGGCCTCATGACGTGGGGACGGCCCCCGAAGGCGGCCCGGAACGGGGCGCATCGGGGCATCGGCGTCACGCGGGCGCTGCGACCATCCTATTCCCGCATCTCGAGCACCGGCGACGAAGGCCACCCTTACCGTCCCCTCTTCCGGGGGGATCTTCGCCCGCGTTAAGAACCCGCCGTCTTTCGCCGGAGGGGATCGGCGGCGCGGCCCCGGCCGGGAAATGAGGCATTCCGTGCCCCACGGCGTCGGCGTCGAAAATGCGCCGAAAGTCGTTGCCGCCTCCGTGAGGGCGCCCTAGCTTTTGTTGGACCAAAGAACATATGCGCCGCCACCGGTGACGCAGACGATGATGTCAAGGAGTTCTCCCATGCGCCGATCGATCCGATCGCTTCTGGCCGCGGCCGCCGCCGCAGCCCTCGTGGTCCCCCTGTGGACCGCGACCGCGGCGAACGCCGCTCCGCCCGGATTCAGCAACGCCGACAAGGCCGCACTGCGCAACCAGGCGCCGCGGGACCTGGCCGTGGGCAGCGCCGTCTGGGCGCAGCGGGACCTCCTCGGCTACGACCGGAAGGCGCCCACCGAGTTCCAGAGGGTGCTCGGCGCCCAGTTCTCCTCCGTGACGCCCGAGAACGACATGAAGTGGGACGCCATCCACCCCGCTCCCGGCGTCTACGACTTCACATCCGCCGACGCGCTGGTCGCCTTCGCCGATGCGAACCACCAGCAGGTCCGCGGTCACACGCTGCTCTGGCACAGCCAGAACCCGGCGTGGGTCACCGCAGCGAGCCGCACGTGGACGTGCGACGACGCCCGAGCGGTGCTCGAGGACCACATCCGCACGGTGGTCGGCCACTTCAAGGGCCGGATCTACGAGTGGGACGTCGCCAATGAGATCTTCCAGGACACCTGGGACGCGGGCGGCGTCCGGCTGCGCACCGAGGCCAACCCCTTCCTCAAGGCCTGTGCCGACGACCCGGTCGCGCTCATCGAGGATGCCTTCCGCTGGGCGCATGAGGCGGACCCCGGCGCCGCGCTCTTCCTGAACGACTACAACGCGGAGGGCGTCAACGAGAAGACCGACGCGTACTATGCGCTCGCACAGCGGATGCTCGCCGACGGTGCGCCGCTCAGCGGATTCGGCGCGCAGGGGCACCTCAGCCTGCTGTACGGCTTCGACACCTCCATCCAGGCCAACTTCGAGCGGTTCGCCGCGCTGGGGCTGAAGGTCGCCGTGACCGAGGCGGACGTGCGCATTCCGCTGCAGGCCGGGCAGACCGGCCCGACGCCGGCCCAGGTCGCGGAGCAGGCGGAGCGCTACGACGCGATGCTCACCGCGTGCCTGAACGTCTCCGCGTGTTCGTCGTTCACGGTCTGGGGCTTCCCCGACTCCCACTCATGGGTGCCCGCCGTCTTCCCCGGTGAGGGCTGGGCGACGATCTTCGAGGACGACTTCTCGCCGAAGCCCGCCTTCGACGCCATGCTCGCCTCCTTGCGCGACGCGACGCCCGGCACCTCGCCGAGAAGGGGCTGAACCGCCGCGCCGGCGGCGGGCCGGAGAGCCCGCCGCCGTCGTCGCGCCCGCGCCCGGCGATCCCCACCGCCCGCACCATCGGCCGGATAGCCTGGGGTCCATGTCCGGACGCATCGACGATTTCTACGCCGTGATCCCCGCCGGCGGCATCGGCAGTCGACTCTGGCCGCTGTCGCGCGCCGATGCCCCGAAGTTCCTGCACGACCTCACCGGGTCGGGGCAGACGCTGCTGCGCGACACCTGGGATCGGCTGGAGCGGCTCGCCGGGTCCGATCGCATCGCCGTCGTCACGGGGCGGGCGCACCGCGCCGCGGTGGAGAAGGAATTGCCGGGGATCTCCGACAAGAACGTCTTCCTGGAATCCGAGCCACGCGATTCGACCGCCGCGATCGGCCTGGCCGCCGCGGTCCTGTCGCGTCGCGATCCCGACGTCATCATCGGGTCGTTCGCCGCCGACCACGTGATCCGCGTGCCGCAGCTGTTCGAGTGGGCTGTCGAGCAGGCGGTGGCCACCGCCCGCGAGGGCTACATCTGCACGATCGGCATCCAGCCGTCCGAGCCGTCGGTCGGCTTCGGCTACATCAAGAAGGGCAAGGCGCTCGCGGTCGAGGGCGCCCCGGAGGCCGCGCTGGTGGACAGCTTCGTCGAGAAGCCCGATCTCGAGACGGCCAAGGAGTACTTCGCCGACCGCAACTACCTGTGGAACGCGGGCATGTTCATCTCGCGCGCCGACGTGCTCCTCGGCGAGATCGCCGAGAACGAGCCGCACCTGTACGCGGGCCTCATGGACCTCGCCGAGGCATGGGACGACCGCGAGCAGCGCGGCCCTGTCGTCGACCGGGTCTGGCCGACCCTCAAGAAGATCGCGATCGACTACACCGTCGCCGAACCAGCCGCCGCCAAGGGGCGCCTCGCGGTCATCCCCGGGCACTTCGACTGGGACGACGTGGGCGATTTCGCCAGCCTCGCCAAGCTCAACTCGCACGGCCGCAAGAACGACCTCGCCATCCTGGGGGAGAACGCGCGCATCCTCTCGGATGCCGCCAGCGGCATCGTCGTCAGCCAGACGCGCCGCGTCATCAGCCTCATCGGCGTGCGCGACATCGTCGTCGTCGACACCGAGGACGCATTGCTGGTCACCACCAGCGAGCACGCCCAGCGGGTCAAGGGCGTCGTGGACGCCCTCAAGCTCAGCGGCCGCGGCGAGGTGCTGTAGCGGATGCCGCGAGGCGCGGCATCCGCTTTCCTCACCGTTTTCTCATCGCGCCGCAGATTGCGTCTTTGTAACCTTTCGCGCACGGTGCGGCACGAAGCATGCAACCGCGCCGTCACAGTGGGTAACTTTGTGCAGTCCCCGTGAAGGACTCGGGGCGATTCCTGTGGAGGCTGAGTTGACCATCTCACGCACCAAGAAGCTCGTCGGCGTCACCGCCGCCGCGGGTATTCTGCTGGCCCTCGCGGGCTGCGGCTCCGCGCCCGAGACGAGCCCGACCGACTCCGGCAACGCCGGACCCAAGGTCGAAGGCTTCACCCCGTGCATCGTCTCCGACGACGGTGGCTTCAACGACAAGTCGTTCAACCAGTCCGCCCTGGAAGGCATGCAGAAGGCCTCCGACGAGCTGAGCGTCAAGCTCATCCAGGTCGAGTCCGAGTCGGCCAACGACTACGCGCCGAACCTCGAGAACCTCGTCGCCGAGGGCTGCACGTTCATCATCTCGGTCGGCTTCAAGCTGTCGGCCGCGACGGTCGAATCGGCGCTGGCCAACCCCGACATCGAGTACGCGATCATCGACGACCGTGCCGACAACACCGGCGGCAAGACCGACGACGGCAAGGACACCGGCGACGGCAAGACCGACGCGCCGAACATCAAGCCCCTGCTCTTCGACACCGTCCAGGCCGCGTACCTCGGCGGCTACGCCGCCGCCGCGTGGTCGGCTGCGTCGGGCGTGAACAGCGTCGGCACCGTCGGCGGCATCCCGATCCCGCCGGTCACCATCTTCATGGACGGCTTCATCGACGGCGTCGAGAAGTACAACGAGGACAAGGGCGCGAGCGTCGCGACCTACGGTTGGGACGTCGCGGGCCAGACCGGCCAGTTCACCAACAACTTCGACGCGAACGACGACTCGAAGCAGGCGATGCAGACCGCTCTCGACCAGGGCATCGACGTGCTCCTGCCCGTCGGCGGCCCGATCTACCAGAGCGCCGCGCAGGCCATCCGCGACACCGACAACGGCGCCGTGATGCTCGGCGTCGACTCCGACCTCGCGGTCGCCGACCCGTCGGTCGCCGACCTGGTGCTGGTCTCGATCATGAAGCGGATCGACACCGCCGTCCACGACGCGACGATGGCTGCGGCCAACGACGAGTTCGAGGTCACGCCGTACATCGGAACGCTCGACAACGACGGCGTGGGACTCTCCTCGTTCCACGACTTCGAGTCGCAGCTGCCCGACGGTCTCCTGGACGAGCTGGACGCTCTGAAGGAGCAGATCATCTCCGGCGACCTCGAGGTCACGTCGCCCAGCTCGCCGTAACCCGAGCGAAGTCATGCCGCGGCCGGGTGGATGCGATATCCACCCGGCCGCGGTTCTTCCTCGCCCGCTGTCTCAATCGCTAAGGTGCACAGTATGAAGCTCGAGCTCCGTGGAATCACGAAGCGGTTCGGGTCTCTCGTCGCGAACGACCACATCGATCTCGTGGTCCGCCCCGGTGAGATCCACGCTCTCCTGGGGGAGAACGGTGCCGGCAAGTCCACCCTCATGAACGTCCTCTACGGCCTGTACCAGGCCGACGAAGGCGACATCCTGCTGGACGACGCGGTCCAGCACTTCCGCGGCCCGGGCGATGCCATGGCCGCGGGTATCGGCATGGTGCACCAGCACTTCATGCTCATCCCCGTCTTCACCGTCGCCGAGAACGTCATGCTCGGTCACGAGACCACCACCGGCCTCGGCGCGCTCGACCTGAACGCGGCCCGTCAGCACGTGCGCGACGTCGCCGCGCGCTTCGGGTTCGAGGTCGACCCCGATGCGATCGTGGGCGATCTCCCCGTGGGCGTGCAGCAGCGCGTCGAGATCATCAAGGCGCTCGCGCGCGACGCCAAGGTGCTCGTCTTCGACGAGCCCACCGCGGTGCTCACGCCGCAGGAGACCGACGAGCTCATGGCGATCATGCGCCAGCTGCGCGACGAGGGCACGTCCATCGTCTTCATCACCCACAAGCTGCGCGAGGTCCGCGCGGTGGCCGACCGCATCACGGTCATCCGGCTCGGCAAGGTCGTCGGCGAGGCGGAGCCCACCGCGACCAACGCGGAGCTCGCCTCGCTCATGGTCGGGCGCGCCGTGGAGCTGACCGTGCACAAGAACCCGCCCCGGATCGGAGAGGGCGGACTGATCGTCCGCGACGTCCGGGTCATCACCTCCGAGGGCGCCGTCGTGGTCGACGACGTGAGCTTCGACATCCGACCGGGCGAAGTGCTCGCCATCGCCGGGGTGCAGGGCAACGGTCAGACCGAGCTGGTGGAGGCCATCGTCGGTCTCGGCGAACGCGTCGACGGCTCCATCGTGCTGGACGGCGTCGAACTGGTCGGCAAGAGCATCCGCGGCATCCTCGACGAGGGAGTCGGGTTCGTGCCCGAGGACCGTACCGAGGACGGCCTGGTCGGCACCTTCACGGTCGCCGAGAACCTGATCCTCGACCGTTCCGGCGACGCGGACTTCGTCCGCGGCGGCACGATCCGCCGCGGAGCGCTCGAGGAGTTCGCGAAGGCGCGGATCACCGAGTACGACATCCGCACGCAGGGTGCCGACGTTCCTGCCGGCACGCTGTCGGGCGGCAACCAGCAGAAGGTCGTGATCGCGCGCGAGATGAGCCGCGATCTGCGGCTCCTCGTGGCGGCGCAGCCCACGCGCGGTGTCGACGTGGGGTCGATCGAGTTCATCCACACGCGCATCGTGGAGACCCGCGATGCCGGCGTGCCCGTGCTGGTCGTGTCCACCGAGCTGGACGAGGTCACGGCCCTCGCCGACCGGATCGCGGTCATGTACCGCGGTGCGATCGTCGGCATCGTGCCCAGCGACACGCCCCGCGACGTCCTTGGTCTGATGATGGCGGGCGAAACGCCCGAGAGCGGAGCAGCCGCGTGAACGACGAGTCCCCGGCGCAGACTCCCGGAGTCCCCGACCCAGCGCGAGGGCTGCCGCCCGAGCAGCTGCCGCCCGTTTCGGGCCCCCTCACGGGATCGCCCGACCTGCCCGCCCCGACGGCCGAGGCCCCGGGCGCCGGTGACAGCGGCGTCGCGCCGCCACCCCGGCAGAACGTGTTCATCAAGGAGGTGCTGCGCGGCAGCGCCGTGACCACGATCCTCGCGATCGTGGCGGCCATGATCGTCGGCGGCATCCTCATCGCCTTCACCGACGAGGACGTGCGCACGGCATCCGGGTATTTCTTCTCCCGTCCCGGCGACACGTTCGTCGCGATCTGGAACTCGGTGTACGGCGGGTACGAGGCGCTGTTCCGCGGCTCGATCTTCAACGCGCGGGCGGCCGACTTCGCGACGCAGATCCGCCCGCTCACCAACACGCTCGGCTTCGCGGCGCCGCTCATCGCGGCCGGTCTCGGTGTCGCGCTCGCCTTCCGCGTGGGCCTGTTCAACATCGGTGGCCGCGGCCAGATGCTCATCGCCGCCGCCACCGCGGGCCTGGTGACCTTCAACCTCGACCTGCCGATGTACCTGCAGCTGCCCCTCACCCTCGCTGCCGGCATCGCCGGCGGTGCGATCTGGGGTGGCCTGGTCGGTGTCCTCAAGGCCCGCACCGGCGCCCACGAGGTCATCCTCACGATCATGCTCAACTACGTCGCGCTGTACTTCGTGATGTGGCTCGTGCGCACCCCCGGACTGCTGCAGGCGACCGACAGCAACCAGCCCATCTCGAATCCGACGCCCGCGAACTCGCAGTTCCCCGAGCTGTTCGGTCCGCGCTTCCCGCTGCTGGACTGGGGCTTCGTCGTCGTGCTCGGCGCGACCGTGTTCGTGTGGTGGCTCATCGAGCGCTCCAGCCTCGGCTTCCGCCTGCGTGCGGTCGGTGAGAACCCGCACGCCGCACGCGCGGCGGGCATCTCGGTGCAGCGCATGTACATCTACGCGATGCTGTTCGCCGGTGGCCTGTCGGGTCTGGCGGCGATGAACCAGATCCAGGGATCGGTCGTCAGCGGCTTCGACGCCTACATCGACGCCGGCATCGGCTTCGATGCGATCACCGTCGCCCTCCTCGGGCGCAGCCGCGCCTGGGGCACGTTCGCCGCCGGCATCCTGTTCGGCGCGCTGAAGGCCGGGTCGTTCACGATGCAGGCCTCGCAGGGCATCCCGGTCGACATCGTCCTCGTCGTGCAGTCGCTCATAGTGCTGTTCATCGCGGCGCCGCCGCTGGTGCGCACGATCTTCTTCCTGCCGAAGACGGATGCCGAGAAGGCCGCCAAGGCCCGCGCGAAGGCGGCTAAGCGACCTGCCGAGCCCGCGAACGAGAAGGCGGTGTCGGCATGAGCGCGACCGCGGTCACCACTGCCCCCGCCGCCTCGACGGCGACGCCCGTGAAGCTGCGCCACTACAAGCTGGCGGTGTCGCTGTCGATCGTCACCGTGCTGCTCGGCCTACTGTTCCTGCTCGCACCGCGTACCGGCGAGAGCCGATTCCGCCTGGGCGACCCGCGCTCCGCGCTCGACCTGCCGACGGTGGCGGTGCCGACCGCGGCGACGAGCTGGGCGGTGTGGGTGATCCTGCTGCTGCTCACGCTGTATGCGCTGTACGCGGCCTACACGTACCGGCGCCCAGGGCCGTGGCTCCCGATCGTCTACGGCATCCTCGGCATCTTCGCGTTCCTGGTGTGGGCGGCCTCGGGCGGTCTCGTCCCGGTCACCGGACTGCTGTTCGGCGCGGTGTCGCTGTCGATCCCGCTCATCTTCGGCGCCCTGGGAGGTGTGATCGGCGAGCGGTCCGGCGTGGTCAACGTCGCCATCGAGGGTCAGTTCCTCTTCGGCGCGTTCGTGGCGGCGCTGCTGTCGAGCATCACGCGCAACCCGTTCGTCGGGCTGATCGGCGCGATGATCGGCGGTGTGCTGGTCGCTTTCGTGCTGGCGGCGTTCTCGATCAAGTACCTCGTCGACCAGGTGATCGTCGGTGTCGTCCTGAACGTGCTCGTCGCCGGCCTCACCGGCTTCCTGTACGGGGCGCTGCTGGTGCCGAACGAGCGCGCGCTGAACAGCGCCGTCGTCTTCGAGCGCTGGAAGATCCCGCTGCTGGGCGACATCCCGATCATCGGCCCGGTGCTGTTCAACCAGACCTTCATCGGCTACCTGATGTACGTCACGGTCGCGCTCGTCGCGTGGGGGCTGTACCGCACCCGCTGGGGCCTGCGTCTGCGCGCCGTCGGCGAGCACCCGCAGGCGGCCGACACCGTCGGCATCCGGGTGAACACGACGCGCTTCTGGAACGTCTCGCTCGCCGGCGCGATCGCCGGCATCGGCGGCGCGTACTTCACGCTGGTGTCCGTGCCGCAGTTCACCAAGGACATGACAGCGGGCCTCGGCTTCATCGCCCTCGCCGCCGTCATCTTCGGTCGCTGGGACCCGATCCGCGCCACGTTCGCCGCCCTGCTGTTCGGCTTCGCGACGAACCTGCGCAACCTGCTGTCGGTGCTCGAGACGCCGATCCCCGTCGAGTTCATGGCGATGCTGCCGTACATCGTGACCATCCTCGCGGTCGCCGGTTTCGCGGGCCAGATCCGCGGCCCCGCCGCCGCCGGCAAACCATACATAAAGGGGTGACGTCGTGCCCGCCGCGCGCCTGACGAACGACGGATGCCGCGCCGCGGCATCCGCGCCCGCCTCAGCCGACCCTCCGGATACCGGGGGAGTCGAGCGGCCCTCGCGCCCGCACCTCGCCGCGCCGACGCGCTGCGCGGCGCGGCGCGGCGTGCGTGCGCGACCGCGGACCCCCGTGAAGCCTGTAATCACCGTGAACGGAGTCCTGTGGTGACCGATATCGACTGGGATGAGCTGCGAGCCGCTGCCACGGAGGCGATGAAGCGGGCCTACGCCCCGTACTCGCGCTACAAGGTCGGTGCGGCCGCGCTCGTCACCGACGGGCGCATCGTGACCGGCTGCAACGTCGAGAACGCGTCGTACGGCGTGACGCTGTGCGCCGAGTGCGGGCTGGTGAGCGAGCTGGCGATGTCCGGCGGCGGCGGGCTGGTGGCCTTCGTGTGCGTCAACGGCCACGGCGACACGATCATGCCGTGCGGGCGCTGTCGGCAGCTGCTGTACGAGTTCGCGATCCCCGGGATGCTGCTCGAGACGGTCTCCGGCATCCGCACCATCGACGAGGTCCTGCCCGACGCCTTCGGGCCCCGTGATCTGGAGGAGGCGGCACGATGACCGTTGAAGCATTCGACGCGGTCGACGTCATCCGCAGCAAGCGCGACGGCGGCACGGTGTCCGAGCCGGCGCTGCGCTGGATGGTGGATGCGTACACGCGCGGTTACGTCGCCGATTCGCAGATGGCGGCGTTCGCGATGGCGGTGCTCCTGAACGGCATGTCGCGCGACGAGATCCGCGTGATGACGGATGCGATGATCGCGTCGGGAGAGCGGATGAGCTTCGCCGGGCTCGGCAAACCCACCGTCGACAAGCACTCCACCGGTGGCGTGGGAGACAAGATCACCCTGCCGCTGGCGCCCCTGGTCGCCTCGTTCGGCGTCGCCGTGCCGCAGCTGTCGGGTCGCGGCCTCGGTCACACCGGCGGCACGCTCGACAAGCTCGAATCGATCCCCGGCTGGCGTGCGGCGCTGTCGAACGACGAGATGTTCGCGCAGCTGCAGGACGTCGGCGCGGTCATCTGCGCCGCAGGCTCCGGCCTCGCGCCGGCCGACAAGAAGCTCTACGCGCTGCGCGACGTCACCGGCACCGTCGAGGCGATCCCGCTGATCGCATCGAGCATCATGTCGAAGAAGATCGCCGAGGGCACCGACGCGCTCGTGCTCGACGTGAAGTTCGGTTCGGGCGCCTTCATGCGCGACGTCGATCGGGCGCGCGAACTCGCCCGCACGATGGTGGCGCTCGGCACCGACTCGGGCGTCTCGACGACTGCCCTCCTCACCGACATGAACACGCCGCTGGGCCTCGCGATCGGCAACGCGAACGAGGTGCGCGAGTCGGTCGAGGTGCTCGCCGGCGGCGGCCCCGCGGACGTGGTGGAGCTGACCGTGGCCCTCGCCCGCGAGATGCTCGCGCTGGCGGGCCAGCCCGACGCCGACGTCGAGTCGGCGCTGCGCGACGGTCGCGCGATGGACGCGTGGCGCGCCATGATCCGTGCGCAGGACGGCGATCCGGATGCCGCCCTCCCGACGCCGAACGAGACCCACACGGTGACGGCGACCGAGGACGGCTACGTCACCGGCATGGAGGCGCTGCCGTTCGGCATCGCCGCCTGGCGCCTGGGTGCCGGACGCGCCCGCGCGCAGGACCCTGTGCTGCACGCGGCCGGCATCGACCTTCACGTCAAGCCCGGTGATCAGGTGTCGGCCGGACAGCCGCTGTTCACCCTGCTCGGCGAGGATGCCTCCCGGTTCGAGCGCGCCCTCGAAGCCCTCGACGGCGCGTGGGAGATCGGTCCGGACGCGCCGGAGCGCACTCCTCTCGTCCTGGAACGCATCACCGCCTAGGCTGGGTCAGCCCCGCCGGGCGCCGGCGCGGCGCCGGCGCGCGGCATCCGTCATCACACCCCACACTCGCGATCGCATTCGAGGAGAACCCCATGCCCATCGACCAGCACGGCGACGCCATCCTCGACGGTCTGTCGATCCGCAGCCTGCCGAAGGTGTCGCTGCACGACCATCTCGACGGCGGTGTGCGCCCCGCGACGATCATCGAGCTGGGCCACGCGATCGGGCTGGACGTGCCCGAGTCCGACCCGGACGACCTGGCCGACTGGTTCGCCGAGAAGAGCGACTCGGGCTCCCTGGTCGAGTACCTGAAGACGTTCGATCTCACCACCGCGGTCATGCAGACCCGTGAGGGGCTCACGCGGGTCGCCCGCGAGTTCGTCGAGGACCTCGCCGCCGACGGCGTGATCTACGGCGAGGTGCGCTGGGCGCCCGAGCAGCACCTCGCGCGCGGCCTCTCGCTCGACGAGGTCGTGGCGGCGGTGCAGGAGGGCATCGAGGAGGGTGAGGATGCCGCGGAGCGCCGCGGTCACGACATCCGCGTCGGACAGCTCATCACCGCGATGCGCCACACCGACCGCTCGCTCGAGATCGCGCGGCTGGCCGTGCAGTGGCGCAACCGCGGTGCCGTGGGCTTCGACATCGCCGGCCCCGAGGACGGCTTCCCGGCGTCGAACCATCGCGCCGCGTTCGACTACCTCGCGTCGGAGTTCTTCCCGGCCACGGTGCATGCCGGCGAGGCCGCGGGTCTGGAGTCGATCCGCTCGGCCCTCATCGACGGCCGCGCCCTGCGCCTCGGTCACGGGGTGCGCCTCGCCGAGGACCTCGAGGTCGTCTCGCGTGCGGGCGAAGAGGTGCTCGTGCAGTTCGGCGACCTGGCGCGCTGGGTGCGCGACCGCGAGATCCCGCTCGAGCTGTCGCCCTCGTCGAACCTGCAGACCGGTGCGATCGAGCGCTGGGGCACGACCCTCGAGGACCACCCGTTCGACCTGCTCTACCAGCTGGGCTTCGCGGTGACGGTGAATGTCGACAACCGCACCATGAGCCGCACGTCGCTGACGCGGGAGCTGGCGCTGCTCGCCGAGACCTTCGAGTACGGCCTCGACGACCTCGAGGCCTTCCAGCTCAACGCGGCGGCCGGCGCGTTCCTCCCCGTGGAGGAGCGCGAGGAGCTCATCGAGCTCATCGCCGAGGGCTTCGACGCGTAGCGCGCAGACGTCACGAAGGAGCGGATGCCTCGGAGCCCGGGGCATCCGCTCCTTCGCGTCTCGTCAGCGGCGCGCGACGCCGGGGTGGGTGTCGAGGTACGCCTCGAAGGCCTCGGCGGACGTCTTGGCCGGCGTGTATCCGAAGTCGCGCGTGAGCGCGTCGTTGGCGAGCACGGGCCGGTAGCGGAGGAAGCCCACCTGCTCGGGGCCGTGCACGGTGAGGCGCAGCATCCGTCCCACTCGCAGGCCGAGGCCGAGGATGCCCGCGGGCACGGTGACGACGGGCTTGCCGAGGCGCCGGGCGATCTCGCGCACGGTCACCCTGCCGTCGCCGGCGACGTTGTAGATGCCGGGAGGGCCGTCGGTGGCGGCGCGGGCCATCGCGCCGGCGACGTCGTCGACCCACACGAACACGAACGGCGAGTCCGATCCGCGCACGGCGAGGAGCGCGCGTCCGTCCCACAGCGCGGTGATCTGGTTCTGCACGGTGGGGCCGAGGATCGTGCCGATGCGGAACACGACCTGCTCGAGCCCGGGATGCTCCTCGCGATAGGCGGCGAGCATCTCCTCGACGAGGCGCTTGTGCTTCGAGTATGCGAACTCGTCGTTGCCGCGCACCGGGTCGCTCTCGCGCAGCCACTGCGGGCTGTCGGCGTGGTAGCCGTAGGCGGCGCCGGAGGACGAGACGACGATGCGCGTCACGCCGGCCTCGACGCAGGCCTCGAGCACGTGACGGGAGCCGTCGACGTCGACGCGGTACTCGAGGTCGTGGTCGCGGCCGGGATTGACGATCGCCGCCAGGTGCACCACGACGTCGATGCCGTGGCGGCGCAGCAGGGGGACCAGCCCGTCGGGGCGGGTCACGTCGCACTCGTCGTATACGACGCCGTCGATCGGATGCTGCGGCCGGCGTACGTCGCCGGCCACGACGAGCTCGACATCGGGCCGGGCGAGCAGGGCGGCGGCGACGTGCGAGCCGAGGAAGCCCGAGCCTCCCGTGACGAGGACGCGGCGGCTCACGACGCGGGCTCCGCGGGCCCGGCCGCGCCGTCCGCGCGGGCCGCGCGCACCGCGTGGCGGGACGCATCGCCCTTGGCCGACCCGGTGCGGCGGCGGGTGTGCCCAGCCCACAGGGCCGCGACGACGAGCCCGGCGATGATGTCCCAGATGCCCCACCAGCCGGCGACGATCGCCATCCCGCCGAGGCCGCCGAAGAAGGCGAACACGAGGCCCAGGCCGAGCCCGGCGTTGCGGATGCCGACCTCGAACGTCATCGCCTTGCGCTCGCGGGTGCCGAGGCCGCCGACCACGGCGGTGGTGTAGCCGATCCCGAGCGCCACCGCGTCGTGGATCGTCACGACGAGCACGATGATGCCGAGGAACGCGACGAAGTACGCCCAGTTGCCCGCGAGCGCGGCGACGATGAAGCCGACGAGGGCCAGCAGCGAGAACCACTTCACGAACGGCTGCACGCGCTTGGCGAAGGCGGGGAAGCGGTGGCGGATGAACAGGCCGAGCGCGAACGGCACGCCGATGATGAGCAGGATGTCGCCGAGCATCGACCAGGGGTTGAGTTCGACGGCGACCAGCAGCTCCCGCGCCGTCGGATGCAGCGACCCCCAGAACGCGACCGACAGCGGCAGCACGAAGATGTAGATGAGGTTCGACACCGCCGTCATCGACACCGAGAGGGCGACGTTGCCGCCGGAGCGGTGCGTGAGCACCTGCGAGATGTTCCCCGGCGGGCAGCACGCGACGAGGATCATGCCCAGCGCCATCGACGGCGTCACCGGCAGGATCAGGGTCAGCCCGAAGGTCACCGCAGGCAGCACGATCAGCTGCGCGAGGATCGCGATCACGAACGGCTTCGGCTTGCGGGCGACGACCTTGAAATCGTCGAGCGTGGTGTCCAGCGCGATGCCGAACATGATGAGCCCCAGCACCACGTTGAGGATCACCAGCGTCCCCGGGTTGAAGTTCAGGAGGACGTCGTCGGGGTTCATGCCGTCACCTTCTTCTTCGCGACGGGCGCGGCGGTGCGGGTGCGGATGCCGCGCCGCGGCGTGCGGGCTGCGGCATCCGCCCGCAGGCTCCCGGTGGCGGCGCGCACCGCGCGACGGTAGGCATCCTTGTTGACGTAGTACGACATGCGCTCGAGCCCGAGGTAGTTGTAACCGCCGGTGAGATCGGGCCATGCCTCGCCCGTGACGCGCCGGCGGAACGCGGCGGCGCGCTCCGGGTGGCGCTCGAGCGCGGAAAGGTAGGCCGCGATGAGCTCGGCCTGCTCGTAACGGCCCTGCCAGCCGATCCCGGAGGCCTCGATCATGCCCATGACGTACAGCCCGTTGAACGATGGCGGGAAGACGTTGAGGAACAGGCGCGGCGCCATGCCAGACCATGCGAGCTCGTCGCGGTCGACGAAGGGGTAGTCCAGCCGGTACCCGGTCGCCAGCAGGACCGTGTCGTACTCGCCCGACGATCCGTCGCGGAAATGGACGGTGCGCCCGTCGAACCGGTCGATGTCCGGCACGATGCGCAGGTCGCCCTGCCCGAGGTGGTTGAGGATCAGGGTGTTGACGATGGGGTGCGACTCGTAGATCTTGTAGTCGGGCTTGGGGAACCCGAAGCGCACCGGGTCGCCGGTGAAGGCGCGCAGCACGCGCCGGTCGAGTGCCTGCTTGAGCCGGGCGGGCAGCGGCTTGCCCTGGTTGAGGGTGTCGGAGGGCTTGCCGAAGAGGTACCGGGGCACGAAGTAGTAGCCGCGGCGCACGCTCATGTCGACCGATGCCGCGTGGTGCACCGCATCCACCGCGATGTCGCAGCCGGAGTTGCCGGCGCCGATGATGAGCACCCGCTTGCCGGTGAGCTGCGTCGCGGACTTGTAGGCGCTGGTGTGGAGCAGTTCGCCGGTGAACTCGCCGCGGAACGCCGGGACATTGGGTTCGGCGAGGGTGCCGTTGGCCAGGATCACACCGTCGTACCGCGCTTCGACGGGACCTTCGGGGCCGTCGGCCCGCAGCATCCATCCGCCGTCGCCGTCCCGCTCGAGCGCGGTGACCTTGGTGTCGAAACGGAAGTGCCCGGTGAGCGCGAACCGGTCGGCGAAGTCGCGGAAGTAGGCGATCAGCTCGCGATGGCTCGGGTAGTCGGCGGTGGAGCGCATCGGGAACTCGGCGAACTCGGTGGTCGTGCGCGAGGAGATGAGGTGCGCCGACTCGTACATCGTCGAGCGCGGGTTCTCGATGTCCCACAGCCCGCCGACGCCCCGCGAGGCCTCGAAGCCGTCGAAGTCGATGCCCGCCTTCTGCAGCGCGCGCGCCGCGGACAGCCCGGATGGCCCGGCGCCGATGATGGCATACCGAAGGTTGCTCATTGTTCCCTCACGTCTGTTCGCACGTCGTCGTGTCGGCGTGACGATCCCGCCCCGTCAGAACCCTAAGCGTTCCCCGGCGCTGATCGAAATCGCCGGTCCCGGCCGCATCGCGGGGTCAGGCGACGAGGGCGAGGATGCCGCGCACCAGCACGACCGTGGCACCCGCCCAGGCGATGGCCAGCATCGCGATGCGGGCGATGCCGGGTGCCACGTTGCGCGAGAGCACGGTGCCGATCGCGATGCCTGCGACGGTCGCGATCACCAGCGTCCAGACGTCGTCGACAGGAGAGGTCGGCAGACCGCGCAGCGCGACCGAGACGATGCTGAACACGGCGAAGATCACCTGGGCGCTGGCCGCGAAGCGACGCTGCGGCCAGCGGTCGCCCACGGCGTACGCGGCCAGCGGCGGGCCGGACAGCCCGCTCGCGACGTGCATGAAGCCCGCGGCGGACCCGGCCACGACGGCGCCCATGCGGCCGGTGAGCGAGGCCGAGAGCGCAGGGAGGTGGCCGGCGACGAGGGCGAAGTAGGCCATCGCCGCGATGAGCAGCAGCAGCGCTGCGTCGGGCAGCACGTGCACCAGCAGCGCACCGAACGGCGCCGCGACCAGCCCGGGCCAGATGAGCCACCACGACCGGCGCCAGTCGATGTGGCGCCAGACCAGCGGGATCGCCGTCAGTGAGGCGACCAGCGCCAGCAGGACGCCGAGGGTCACGCCCTCGACCGGCCCGTACAGCAGCACGATCGGGCCGACGAGCACCAGGACGAAGCCCAGTCCGGTGATGCGCTGGATCACCGCGGCGACGAACGCCGCGATCGCCGCGAGGATGACAGTCACGGAATGCCAGTCTAGGCGGGGATGCCGGGTCCGCCCGGCCTCAGCGGGCGAGCGCGAACGCGCCGACGAGCTCGGTGATCTGCTCGCGCATGTCGTCGTCCGAGATCGTCGGGGTGCCGTCGCCAGGCTGAAGGCCGTAGTCGCCGAACGACGAGTGCGCGGCGCCGGCGACCTCCTGCATCTCGGCGTCCTCCGGCAGCAGCGGCCTGGCGTCGGCGATCTTCTCCGGCGTCGAAAGTCCGTCCTCGCTGCCCGACACGCTGATCACCGGCAGCCCCGAGGCGGAGAGGTCGTTGGCGCAGTAGGAGGCGAACAGGGCAAGGCCGTCGGCATCCGTCGCCAGCTGGCACGCCCGCACCCCGCCCAGCGAGTGTCCGCCGACGAGCCAGGTGTCGATCCCCGGCACCAGGTCGGTGAAGGCCGACAGCGGACGCAGGTCGAAGAACGCGAGGTTCAGCCACGGCTTGGTGATGACCACCGTGACACCGTCGTCCGCGACCAGCCCCGACAGCTTGTCGGCGTATGCCCACGGATCGACCTTGGCACCGGGGATGAACACCAGGCCGACGTCGGCGCTCCCTCCGGTGGGCGCGAGCACGATTCCTGCGTCGGTGTCGGTGATCTCGATCGCCGGGTCCTCGCGGACCGCGGCGAGCGGCCCCGGCTCGGCGGCCATGACTCCGACCTGGCTCCACACGACGACGCCCGCGACGCCGAGGACGACGAGGGCGCCGAGCGCACCCAGGATCCACCACAAGACCCGCCGGCGGCGGCGGGTCTTGGGCATCGGCTCGGGCGCGGCATCACTCGTGGTCACGCGACGAGCGTAGACCGCCGCGTCGCCCCCGTCAGACGCCGAGCTCCTCCTGCCGCGCGGCGACGACGGCCTCGACCTTGGAGAAGAGCGGATGCTGCGGCTCCAGGCCGGTGACCGAGGCGGTGAAGCTCGCGGCATCCTGTTCGCGCAGCATCCGCTGCAGATCGACGGACTGGGCGTCCTCGGTGTCGTCGAAGGCGAGGGCCGCGCCCATCGCCCCGACGAGCGCGTCGACGGCGAGGCCGCGTTCGGCCGCCTCGGCGGCGGGGCCGACGAACCGTTCGTGACGCGAGAGCTTGCGCAGCGGCTGCCGTCCGACCCGCCACACCGTGTCGGGCAGGGCCTTGTTGCGGAACCGGTCGAGGATCGTGGCGCGGTAGGTCGCGAGCGCGCCGGCGTCCAGACCGTGCTTGGCCACCAGCAGCGCCGACGTCTCTTCGAGCGCCGCCGCCACGCGCGGGGCGATCGCCTCGTCGGAGAGGGCGTCGGCGATCGCCTCGATGCCCGCCTGCGCGCCGAAGTACGCCGTCGCGGCGTGGCCGGTGTTCACGGTGAACAGCTTGCGCTCGATGTACGGCGCGAGGTCGTCGACGAAGTGCGCGCCGGGGATGTTCGGCGGGTCGTCGTCGAACGGCGGCCGTTCTATCGCCCACTCGAAGAAGGGCTCGACCGTCACGTCGACGCCCGCGCCCTCGGGCTGGGCGGGGACGATGCGGTCGACGGCGGTGTTGGCGAACACCGCACGGGAGGCCAGCGCATCCCACGCATCGCCGGCGAGCGCCTTGATCTCGTCGCGGAGCAGATCGGTCGCGTTGATCGCGTTCTCGCACGCCATGATCTGCAGCGGTGGACTGGACGGGTCGCGCAGCGCGAGCCCTGCGACGATGTGCGGGGCGACGAACTTCAGGATCGTCGGGCCGACCGCGGTCGTGACGACGTTCGCGCCGGCGATCTCCTCGATCACCTCGTCGGGGTGCTCGGCGCTGTTGATCGCGCGGAACCCGGTGACGACGGTGTCGCGGCCGCCCGCGCCGACCTCGTGGACCGTGTAGTGGTCGACGGCGTTGATCGCGTCGACGAGCGGCGCGGCGACGTCCGAGAACACCACCTGGTAGCCGCCCTGGTGCAGCAGCAGCCCGACGAAGCCGCGGCCGATGTTGCCGGCGCCGAAGTGGACGGCCTTCATCACACGCCCGCCGCCGAGACCAGGCCGAACAGCTCTTCGGGCGTCTGCGCCGCCTTGAGGCGGGAGACGTCGTCCTCGTCGGAGAAGAGGATCGCGATCTGCGACAGGATCTCGAGGTGCTCGTCGCCCTTGCCGGCGATGCCGACGACGAACGTCACCGGGTTGCCGTCCCAGTCGACGCCGCCGTCGTATCGCACGACGGACAGCGCGGAGTCGAGGATCTCGTCCTTGGTCTCGTTGGTGCCGTGCGGGATCGCGAGCTCGTTGCCCATGTACGTCGAGACGGTCTGCTCCCGCTGCAGCATCGCGTCGTAGTACGCCCCCGTGACGGCGCCCGCCGACTGGAGGATGTCGGCCGCCTCCTGCATCGCCTCGTTGCGGGTCGCGCCGCCGGAGTGGATGCGCACCTGGCCGATGCTCAGAACCTCGCGTGCCATGTCATCGCCTTTCTCGTCGTTCGTCTGCGGATGTCGTCATCCGGCATGCCGGGGTGCCGAAGGCGGTGAGGCCGGGGGCGGTGATCGCCCGCCCGGCCCCACCGCCGGTCTCAGCTACTGACCATCCTCGTGCTGGGATCGGACGAGGTCGACGACCTCGTCGTACCGCGGCGAGTTCATGAAGTTGTCGACCGAGACGTGCACCGAGTCCGGCGTCTTCTGCCGAGCCCGATCGGTGAGCTGGTTCTGCGTGATGACCAGGTCGGCCGACGAGTCGAGCGCGGCGATCGCCTTGTTGGTGACCGTGACGTCCTCGATTCCCGCCTTCTTGATCTTGTTGCGCAGGACGCTCGCGCCCATCGCCGACGAACCCATGCCCGCGTCGCACGCGAACACGATGTTCTTGATCTCGCGCTCGGTCATGGTCGCCGGCTCGATGCCCGCGTCCGCGGCCGTGGCCGCCCCGCCACGCAGGCCGTCGAGGTGCGACGACGACTTGCCCTTGGCGGCCGCGGTCTGCGTGATCGCCGCGCCGAAGGCGTCGTCGGTCGCCGCCATCGCCTCGAGGTCCCGCTTGCGCGAGGCCCGCAGGATGACCCACGAGATGAGGAACGTCACCGTCGCCGCCAGCGCCACCGAGAGGAGCACCGCGAAGTACGAGTTGTTCGCGACTTGGGCGATCACCGCGAAGATGCTGCCTGGTGCGGCTGGAGCTCTCAGCGCGCCGCCGAGGAGCATGTTCGTCGTGACGCCCGTCATGCCTCCCGCGATCAGCGCGAGGATGAGCATCGGCTTCATCAGCGCGTACGGGAAGTACACCTCGTGGATGCCGCCGAAGAACTGGATCACCGCGGCGCCCGGGGCCGACGCACGTGCCGCGCCGATGCCGAAGAACGTGAACGCGAGGAGCAGACCCACACCGGGACCGGGGTTGGCCTCGAGCAGGAACAGGATCGACGACCCGGTGTCGGCCGACTCCTGGATTCCGAGCGGGGTCAGCACACCGTGGTTGATGGCGTTGTTGAGGAAGAACACCTTCGCCGGCTCGATGATGATGCTCGTCAAGGGCAGCAGGTTCATGGAGACCAGCCAGTCGACGGCGTTGCTCAGGATCTGCATGATGCCGTTGACGACCCAGGCGATCGGGTAGAACCCGATGATGGCCAGCACGAAGCCCCAGATGCCCGCCGAGAACATGTTGACGAGCATCTCGAAGCCCGCCCGGATCTTGCCCTCCCACAGGCCGTCGAGCCACTTCATGGAGTAGGCGCAGATCGGGGCCATGATCATCGCGCCGATGAACATGTGGACCTGGCCGAGCTGGTTGTCGGCCGGCAGGTCGGCGTTGATCTGCGCGATGAGGTAGTCCGACCCCGCGATCGCACCGAACGTGCCGATGGACGCGACGACGCCGCCGCGCACCCCGTAGATGATGCTGCCGCCGGTGTAGGCGATGAGGATCGGCAGGAGGTAGTGGATGAACGGCCCGACGAGTGTCGCCAGGGCCGGCACCGGAGTCCAGCCGACCGCGATGAAGAACGCGGTGAAGATGCCCCACGCGATCAGCGCGGGGATGTTCGGCATGATCATGCCGGACAGGAACGTGCCGAAGCGCTGCACTCCGACCCGTGCCTTGCTGGCGCCCGTGGTGGGCGCTGACGCCGTTGTCATTGCTGTCTCCTTGTTCGGTTCGTTGCGCCGCCGAGGCGGCTTATCGGGTGGCCGCCTGTTGGGCTGCGGACCGGGCGGATGCCGCATCGTTCGCGGCGAGGGCGGCCGAGGCGATGTCGCGCGCCTGGGCGATGGTGTGCTGCAGGAGGGTGGCGCGCACGTCGGCGAGGGCCGTGGGTGCCATGGACAGGCTCGTGGCGCCGAGGCCCACGAGCACGACGGCCAGCAGCGGATCCGCCGCGGCCTCGCCGCAGATGCCCACCGGCTTGCCGTTCGCGCGGCCGGCGTCGCCGACCTCGCGGATCAGGCGCAGCACCGCAGGGTGCCACGGGTCCTGGAACGACGCGACCGACCCGAGCAGGCGGTCGGCGGCGAGCGTGTACTGCGTGAGGTCGTTGGTGCCGATCGAGGCGAAGTCCGCGTTCACGAGGATGCGGTCGGCCAGCAGCGCCGACGAGGGCACCTCGACCATGACTCCGGCGGTCTTGATGCCGTAGTCGCGCGCGAGGCCGACGAAGTAGTCCGTCTCCTCGACGGTGGCGATCATCGGCGCCATCACCCACAGGTCGGCGTCGGTGGCGGCATCCGCCTCGGCCAGCGCCGTCAGCTGCTCGCGCAGGATGTCCTCGCTGGCGCGCAGGGCACGGATGCCGCGAAGGCCGAGCGCCGGGTTCTCCTCGTGCGCGTCGTTGAGGAAGGCCAGCGGCTTGTCGGCGCCCGCGTCGAGGACGCGCACCACGACCTTCTTGCCCGGGAACGCCGACAGCAGCTTCGTGTACGCCTCGCGCTGCTGCTCGACGGTGGGCGCCTGGTTGGCGCTGAGGAACAGGAACTCGGTGCGGAACAGGCCCACGCCTTCGGCGCCGAGGGCGACCGCATCGGCGGCTCCGTCGGGGTTGCCGAGGTTCGCCAGCAGCGGCACGGCGGTGCCGTCGGCGAGCGCGCCGTCGGTGATCGGAGCGGATGCCGCCGACGCACGCGCGTCGGCGCGGTTCTGCGCCCGCTCGAGCTCGTCGGCGGTGGGTTCGGTCGTCACGACGCCGGCGGCGGCATCCACGATCACCGTCTCGCCGTCGCGGAGCCCGGTCGCAGAGGTCGCGCCCACGATCGCGACGATCGACTTCTCACGCGCCAGGATCGCGGTGTGCGAGGTGGGGCCGCCCTCGGTGGTGATGAGGGCGAGAACCTTGTCGAGGTCGAGGAGCGCCGTGTCGGCCGGTGCGAGGTCCTTCGCGACGAGGACGAACGGATGCCCCGGATCGGGCACGCCGGGAGCGGGGACTCCGCGCAGCCGGGCGATCACGCGCTGCGCGACGTCGTCGAGGTCGGCGGCGCGCTCGCCGAGGTAGCCGCCCATCGCCGTGAGCTGGTCGCGGAACGACGCGAACGCGTCGAACACCGCGAACTCGCCGGTCGAGCCCTGCGCGAGGCGCGCGCCGATCTCGTCGGCGAGGGTCGGGTCCTCGGCCATCATGGCCTGCGCCTCGAGCACCTCCTGCGCGGCGCCTCCTGCCTGCGCCCCGCGGGCCTCGAGCTCGCGGGCGACGGCGGCGACGGCATCCGTCACGCGTGCCTGCTCTTCGTCGGCGCTCAGCTCGCTGGGTGCGTCGGACGGCGCCGGCGCCGGCTCGGCCATGCGCGCGACGGGTCCCTGGGCGACGCCCAGTCCGATCCCCACACCTCGCAGCTCAGTCATGTTCAGGCCTCCGCGTCGTGGTCGGTGGTGAGGAGCTCTGCGAGCGTGTCGAGCGTCGACTCGGCGCCGTCGCCGTCTGCCGTGAGGGTCACGTAGTCGCCCCGTTCGACGCCGAGCGCGATCACGCCGAGGATGCTCGCCGCGTTGACCGGGCTGCCCGCGTCCTTCGCGATCGTGACAGGGATGCCGGCATCCTTCGCCGCCTGCGCGAACAGCTTCGCCGGGCGCGCGTGCAGCCCGTGCGCCGATCCGATCCGGACGGTGCGGGAGATGGGTGGCATGTCGTGACCTCTCTGTCGTGGTTCAGCGTGTCAGTCGGCGGAAAGGGGCTCCGGGTCCGCACCCGCGGCCGGGAGCGGCCCCCCGGGGCTCCCGGTCGCGGCGCGGACCAGCTCGAGGGTGCGGGTGCCGTCGCGGTCTCCGAAGATGTCGGACGGCAGCAGCACCACGGTCGTGCCGCGGGCGGCCGCGTCCCGCTCGATGCGCTCCAGCGCATGAGCGAGGTGCGGACCGACCAGCACCACGTCGGCGGCATCGAGATCGACCGGAAGCGACTGCTCGGTGCCGGCGAAGGCGGAATAGTCGAGTCCCTGCGCGTGGGCCGCGTGACGCACGCGCTGAGCGACGAAGGTGCTCGAGGCACCCGCTCCGCAGACCACCAGGATCCTCATCGATCCGCCTCCTCATGGCCATTCTTGTGAGAACGCTGAGAGGGGACAACCAGTCCTTCTTCCGCGGGGGCGGAAACGCGGCGGCCCCGGTGCGGTGTCCGCGTGGTTGACTGGGCGGGTGACCCGGGCCCGGCAAGATCGCGTGCTCGGCATCCTCCTGCGCGACGACGGGTGGCTGACGGCATCCGCCCTCGCCGACGCCTTGGGCGTGACCCCGCGCAGCATCCGCTCGTACGTCACCGCGGCAAACGCCCGCGTGGCGCCGGGCGTCGCGGTCGAGTCGGGGCCGCAGGGGTATCGGGCCGGGCCCGATGCGGCGGCGGCGCTGCGGGCGGGCGGCGACGGCGGCACGCCGCGCGACCGGCTGCACACCCTCGTGCGTGCGCTCCTGGACGCCCCCGACGGCATCGACGTGTTCGAGACCGCCGACTCGCTGCACGTGTCCCCGGCGACGCTCGACGCGGATCTCGCTCGCGTGCGCGGGCTGCTCGGCGGCACCGAGCTCACCTTGGAGCGCTCCGCCTCGCGCGCTCGGCTGCGGGGCACCGAGGGTGCGCAGCGTCGCCTGCTCTCACGGCTCGCCCACGACGAGATGGATGCCGGATCCTTCGACCTGGCGGCCCTGCGACGCACCCTGGGCGAAGGGTCGGTCGGGGCGGAGGGATTCGGTCCCTTCAGGAACGACCTCGTGACCCGCCTCGGCGACCTCGGCTGGTTCGTCAACGAGCTGGGCATCGCCGACGTCGTGATGCACATCGCGATCGCCGCCGACCGCACCTCGCGCGACCGTCCGCTGGATGCGGGGGAGTCGGATGCCGCCGCCGCCGGGGAGCGCCCCACCCAGACGCAGGTGGCCGAGATCATCGCCGACCTGTCGGAACGGCACCTCGGAGTGCGCCTCGGCGGCGCCGACCTGCAGCACCTCGCCACGCTGGTGCTGACCCGCGTCGTGGCCCCCGCAGGGCGGGAGGGCGAGGCATCCCGTCCGCCCGTCTCGAACCTCGACCCGGAGGTCGAGGCGGCGGTGCGCGACGTGGTCACCGCGGCGGCCGACGAGTTCCTGGTGGATCTCGTGCACGACGACTTCGTCGCGCGGCTTGCACTGCACGTGCAGAACCTGCTGCACCGCGCCCGCGAGCAGGCATGGTCGCGCAACCCGCTGACGCGCTCGCTGAAGTCGACGTACCCGATGATCTTCGAGGTCGCGGTGTTCATCGCCAGCCGCCTGCAGCAGCGGCTGGGCATTCCGCTGCCCGACGACGAGATCGCGTACATCGCCATGCACATCGGCGGCCGCCTCGAACGCAGCCGCCGGGCTGACCAGCTGCTGACGGCGACGATCGTGTGCCCCGGCTACTACGACCTGCACGAGCTGCTGCGCTCCAGCGTCGACCGCTCCCTCGGGCAGGCCGTCGAGGTCGTCGGCGTCGAGACGCGCGTCGATCCCGACTGGGGCTCCATCGACACCGACCTGGTGCTGACCACGATCGACCCGCCGGTGCCCGGCGAGCGGATCGTGCGCATCCAGCCGTTCCTCACGGACGCCGACGTGGAGCGGGTGCAGTCCGCCGCCGGCCGCATCCGCCGCTCGCGACGGCTCGCCCGGCTGCGCGCCGAGCTCGAGCGCTACTTCGAGCCGTCCGCGTTCGTCCGCGGCCTCGACGAGGCGCACGGGGAGGAGGGCGTCATCCGCGCGCTCGGCGACCGGCTGCGGGCGGTCGGCGTCATCGACGCGGACTACGTCGAGCGCACCATCGAGCGCGAACGGCTCTCGTCGACCGCGTTCACCGATGCGCTGGCAGTGCCGCACGCACTGGAGATGACGGCATCCCGCACCTCCATCGCCGTGGGGATCGCCGACCCCATAATCGCGTGGGGCGACGGGCGCGTGCAGGTCGTGGCGCTGGTGGCGTTCTCCGAGACCGACCGCGAGGCGTTCCAGACCGTGTTCGAGCAGTTCGTCGAGGTCTTCAGCGAGCGCGACAGCGTGCAGCGCATCGTCCGCCGCGCCACCGACTTCAACGCCTTCCTCGACGAGCTCGTCGCCGTCATCGACGGCTGAGCCGCGGCATCCCGCCGTCGCCTGTGCGCTGCTGGGGTCTCGACGTCGCTGACGGGTTTGGGGCGGATTTCGTCGTTTGGGGCGCCCCAGACGCGCCCCAAACGACACGATGCGCCCCAAACGCGCACCGGTCAACGCGGAGGGTGGATGCCGAAGGCGTGGAGGCGCGCGCCGAGAGCGGCGGCGGACTCGAGGTGCGGCCAGCCCCAGCGGGCGCAGCGACGTTGCGTGGTGCCGCGGATCCAGTCCTCGCGCTGCTTCTCCTCGTCGAAGACCTGAGAGGCGGAGCGGCCGTCGACGATCCTGCCGTCGACGTACTTGATCGAGCCGTCGAACTCGCCGAACGCGCGTGAGTCTTCCAGGCCGAAGTCGACGAAGTAGCTTCGGCCGGTCGGAGCGGGGACGGCGACCTGGAGCCGGATGTCGCGGAATCCGAGCGCGCGCAAGCGGATGCGGCTGACGCTCTCGCCGGGTAGTTGCGCACGTCCGTCGGCGAACCGCACCACGCGCCGCGCACGGCTGACGCCGTGTGAGGATCGTTGGGCAAGGTCCAGCGCAGCGAGTGCGAATCGCTCAGCGCCGTAGGCGTCGTACTGCCCCGGTCCCGAGACGTACCGCCGTCGAAGCGCGCCGTCGGCGATCGTCACGGACTGCTCGAACATCGCGGTGCGTGCCACGTCGGCCACCGTTCTCAGTAGCGAGGTGCAGAGAAGCCCCTCAAGCTCGACGATGTCCGACGGCGCGAGCTCACCACGATGGCGAACGACGCCGTCCGCCGCTCCCGGTCGTGTGACGGGCGCGATTGTATGAACTCGGTCCCGGGAAGGGCGGTAGAGCGCCAGACCGTGCACAGCCGCCGCCGTTTCGTGGGAGAAGACGGGACGAGTCGTCGAGACCAGCGCCAGTGCTCGAGCGAGCGCGATCGTGCGTCGTTCGGGCACCGCGGCGCGCCACATCTCACCGTCGGCGAACACGCCGGGACGAACCCGCTTCAGTGATCCGTCGCGTTCGGCAGCCGCGATCCGACTCGGCGTGTAGTCCCGCTCCAGCAGATCAATTCGTCGGAAGATCTGGATCGCCGCGACCATCTGTCGAGTCTGACCTCTCGGTGGTCACGCCTGAGACGAGGCGGTCGCGCCTGGGGATTGCGGGCATCTCCCCGGCAGATCGCAAACATGTGGAGGAGTCACCGCGCCCACACTGCGTCCCGACCTCGGCATCTCCTGCCTCACCCACCGACGCCCAGCGTCCACCGGGTTTGGGGCGCGATTCGTCATCCGGGGCGCGTCGGATGCGCCCCACATGACGAATCGCGCCCCAAACCCCGATGGGACCGGGTGAGAGCGGACGGGCGCGACGGCCGAGACGCCGCGGACGAAGGGGGATGCCGCAGGGCGCGGTCAGCCGCGGGCCAGGCGCTCGGTCAGGTCGAGGCGGACGGCAGGCCACTCGGCCGGGAGGATCGAGAACACCACGGTGTCGCGGAGCGTGCCGTCGGGGCCGAGGCGGTGGTTGCGCAGCACGCCGTCCTGTTTCGCGCCGAGCCGGGCGATCGCGGCGCGGGACTGCCGGTTGTGCCAGTGCGTGCGGAACTCCACCGCGATCGCGTCGCAGGCCTCGAACGCGTGACCGAGCAGGAGCAGCTTCGACGCCGTGTTGACGGCGGTGCGCTGCGCCTCCAGGCCGATCCAGGTGTGGCCGATCTCGACGTGCCGGTTCGGCTGGTCGATGTTGCAGAAGGTGGTCGTGCCCACGACGCGGCCGGTGTCGAGCCGGCGCACCGCCCACGGGTTCATGGTTCCGGCATCCCGCCACGCGAGGCGCTGCGCGATGTCGGCCGCCACGCCCCCGGGACGCGGCACCGACGTGTACCAGGTGTGCTCCAGGCCCACCGCGGCGGCCGCGAGATCGGCTTCGTGGTCGAGCGAGAGGGGCTCCAGGCGCACGTACGCGTTCTCGAGCGTGATGGGCAGGGTGAGCAGCATCCTCCGAGCCTACGACCCGATCTGCGCGGCCCCGCGCCGACATACTTCGCAATTCTTCTGCCGTTTCGAGCCCGACCGGACAGGGCCCGCCTAGGCTCGTTCAGGCGTCCATCCGGGCGCATGCACAGCGAAGAGGATCCGAAACACGATGAAGACGAAGAGGCGAGTGATCGCGCCGATCGCCCTGGCGCTTGCGGCGACCATCGGACTGGCCGCCTGCGCGCAGGGCGGGGCGGAGCCGGAGGCATCCGGTGGCGAAGCGACCGGACAGCTCACGTACGTGATCGCGAGCGACCCGTCGTCGCTCAACCCGATCAACGTCAGCGACCGCTGGGGTCTGACCGTCACCAACATCGTCTACTCGCCGCTGGCGCGCGTGGAGGGCGACGGCACCGTCGTCAACGAGCTGGCCGAGTCGATCGAGCCGGCCGAGGACGGTCTCTCGGTCACCGTGACCCTCAAGGACGGCCTGAAGTGGTCCGACGGCGAGCCGCTCACGGCCGACGACGTCGTCTTCACCTACACGAACAAGGCGGTGCGCGAGAACGGCAACGCCGACCTGCTCTACGTCGGCGACCAGCCGATCACGGCGGAGGCCACCGACGCGCGCACCGTGGTGTTCCACCTGCCGAGCGTCAGCGCGGCGGCCCTCAGCAACATCGCGACCGAGACGTACATCATCCCGAAGCACGTCTACGGCGACGTCACCGACTTCTCGGTGACCGAGCTCGACCCGCTCGCGGTGGGCTCGGGCCCGTACAAGCTCAAGGAGTACGAGCGCGGCCAGTACCTCACGTTCGAGGCGAACGAGAACTACTACGGCGAGGCTCCGAAGATCCCCGAGCTGACGCTGCGCATCGTGTCGAACGCCGACACGGTGAAGACCGCGCTGCAGACCGGTGAGGCGGATGCCTCGTTCGCGACGCCCGACCAGATCTCCGAGCTCGAGGGCGCCGGCCTGAACGTCCACCCCTACGCGGAGGGCCGCGTCGCCTACCTGGGCCTGAACGCCGCGAAGATCACCGACCCCAAGGTGCGCCAGGCGATCTTCTTCGCCCTGGACCGCGACGAGATCAACACCGCCGCCTTCCTCAGCGACGAGTACTACAAGAACGCCTACACGATCCTCCCGCCCGGAAACGCCTTCGCGACCGAGGACGTCGAGAAGTACGAGCAGGACGCGGATGCCTCGGCAGCGCTCCTGAAGGAGGCCGGCGTGTCCGACCTCACGTTCACCCTCGCGTACGCCGGGGCCGACCCCGCGCAGACCACCGAGGCGACGCTGATCCAGCAGCAGCTGAAGGATGCCGGCATCACGGTGGAGCTCGCAGGCGTCGAGCCGGCCGCTGTGTTCGACGAGATCCAGAAGGGCGCGGACTCGCAGTACGACGCGTTCCTCGGCGGCTACATCATGGGCCAGGACCCCGACGCGTACAGCCTGCTGTACCGCACCGGCGCCTCGGCCAACTACTTCTCGTACTCGAACCCGGCCACGGACGCACTGTTCGACAAGGGTGCGGTCGAGCTCGACCCCGACGCCCGCAAGGCCGTCTACGCCGACCTGCAGGCGCAGATCGCCGAGGATGCGGTGGTCTTCCCGCTCGCCGACAACCTCAAGATCCTCGCCGTGAACCCGCGGATCGGCGGCGTCGACGACGCCAAGCTGGTCCCGATCTACACGTTCGAGAACTTCGGGCTCCTCACCGAGCAGTAAGTCGCCGACGCGTCACGGGCACCCGCACGGGTGCCCGTGACGCCGTCGTGTGTCGGGCGGACGTCGCGTGAGCGGCATCCGCCCTCCGCCGCGAAAGGAGAACGATGGCGGTCTACATCCTCCGCCGCCTGCTGCAGGTCGTGCCGATGCTGCTGGTCGTGACCTTCGTCGTCTTCGCGCTGCTGCATGCGGCGCCGTACGACGTCGTCGACACGATCACGACGCCGCAGATGTCCGAGGAGACCAAGGCCGCCATGCGCGAGCGGTACGGTCTCGACCAGCCCATCGTCGTGCAGTACGGGCTGTGGCTCGGCCGGGTGCTGCAGGGCGACCTGGGCTACTCCCTCGCGAGCCGCCACTCCATCGCGGAGGAGCTCGCGGTGCGGATCCCGAACACGATCATGCTCGTGGCTCCCGCGTACCTCGCCGCGCTCGTGCTGGCCGTCGTGCTCGGCCTCATCGCGGGATCGCGCCGCGGCACCCTCGTCGACAAGGGCATCGACGGACTGGCCGGCATCGGGATCGCGACGCCGTCGTTCTGGTTCGCGCTGCTGGTGATCTACCTCTTCGGGTACCAGCTGCGGTGGTTCCCGATCATCGGCATGCATTCGGTGGGCAAGCAGGGCGACCCCGTCGACTTCCTGATGCACTTCGTGATGCCGTTCCTGGTGCTCGTGGTCGCCTTCTTCCCCGAGCTCGCCCGGTACGTGCGCTCGGCGACGATCAGTCAGCTGTCGCAGGACTACGTGCTCGTCCAGCGTGGGTTCGGCGCCTCCAGCCGGCAGGTGCTGACCCGTCACGTGAGCCGCAACGTGATGCTCCCGATCATCACGCAGCTGGGACTGGCGCTGCCGATCCTCGTCACCGGCGCGATCGTGACGGAATCGATCTTCGGCTGGCCGGGCATCGGACCGTACTTCCTCACCGCCACGCGCAGCCTCGACTACCCGGTGGTGCTCGCGGTGCTGCTGCTGTCGGCGGTGCTCGTGATCGTGGGCAACCTCATCGCCGATGTGCTCTACGTGCTCGTCGATCCCCGGATCCGGATCGGAGCGGGCTCATGACCACCACCCCCAACGTGGCCGCCGCCATCGACGCCACGACGCTCGTGCACCGCACGCGGTCGTTCCGCTCGGTCTCGGCCGTCCTCGCGATCGCCTTCCTCGTCATCGTCGGCGCCGTGTCGCTGCTCGCGCCCCTGCTCCCGCTGGATCCGACCACCACCGATCTCGCGATCCGCTGGCAGCCGCCCAGCGCCGAGCACTGGTTCGGCACCGACGAGCTCGGCCGCGACTACTTCTCCCGCGTCGTGTACGGCGGGCGCATCTCGCTGACCGTCGGCATCCTCGCGATGGCCGCCGCGACGGCCATCGGCGTCGTGGTGGGCCTCGTGGCCGGGTACGCGGGCGGTCGCGTCGACGACGTGCTCATGCGGTTCGTCGACTTCCTGTCGTCGATCCCGTGGATGGTGCTCGTCATCGTCGCGAGCGTGTTCCTCAAGCCCGGGCTGTGGACGATCATCTTCGTCATCGGCGTGTTCTCGTGGATGGCGACCGCGCGCCTGGTGCGCGCCGAGACGCTCAGCCTCCGTGAGCGCGCCTACGTCGGGTACGCCCGCTACATCGGCGTGCAGCGGGCGCTGGTGGTGTGGCGGCACGTCGTGCCCGATGCGGCGCCGACCATCATCGTCGCGGCGACGGCGAGCATCTCGACCGCGATCCTCACCGAGTCGGCACTGAGCTTCCTCGGCCTCGGCATCCAGCCGCCGATGGCGTCGTGGGGGAGCCTGCTCGAGACGGCGCAGGGCAGCCTGCAGACGGCGCCGTACCTGGCGCTGATCCCCGGCATCCTGATCCTGCTCACGGTGCTGTCGTTCAACGTGCTCGGCGACGCGCTGCGTCAGTCGGTGAGCGAAGGAGGAGCGTCATGACGGTCGCCACGACGGACGTCCTGCTGGGCGTCGACGGTCTCGTCGTCGACCTGCCCGGCCGCACCGGCGGGCAGGTGCGCGTGCTCGACGACGTGTCGTTCGACGTGCCGCGAGGGCGTGTGGTCGGCATCGTCGGCGAGTCCGGATCAGGCAAGACCATGCTGCTGCGCGCGCTCATGGGCATCCTCCCCGCAGGGGCGGACCGGCGGTGGCGCAGCGTGCTGCTGGACGGCGAGGACGTCACCGCCACGCTGGGACGCCGGCGGCTGCCGGCGGCGATGGTGTTCCAGGACCCGATGACCTCGTTCAACCCGCTGGTGCGGATCGGCGCCCACCTCACCGAGGTGGCGCAGCGCTTCCAGCGGGTGGGGCGCCGCGAAGCGACCGCGCTCGCGCGCGAGGCGCTCGTCGCGGTGCGCATCCCGGATCCTGATCGGGTGCTGGCGCAGTATCCGCACGAGCTGTCCGGCGGCATGCGCCAGCGTGCAATGATCGCGATGGCCCTCCTCGCCCGTCCCGAGCTGCTGCTGGCCGACGAGCCGACCACGGCGCTGGATGCCACCATCCAGGCGCAGATCCTGGCGCTGCTGCGCACGCTCCAGGCCGAGCGGGCGCTCACCGTGCTGATCGTGACGCACGACCTCGGCGTGGTCGCGGCCGTGTGCGACGACGTGCTGGTGATGAAGGACGGCCGGATCGTGGAATCCGGGGACGTCGACAGCGTGTTCCGCGAGCCGCAGCATCCGTACACGCGGGAGCTGCTGGATGCCGCACCCGACGCACCCGCCGAGCTCGCGCCGCCGGCGGAGCCAGGCGACGAGAAGGGGGCCGACGCATGAGCGACCAGGCACCGACCCGGACCGCCGACCTCGTCGAGGTCCGCGGTCTGGTCAAGACCTTCCGGCAGCGCAACGCGTGGGGCCGCACCACCGGCACGACCCGCGCCGTCGACGGCATCGATCTGACGATCCGGCGCGGTGAGACGCTGGCCCTGGTGGGGGAGTCCGGCAGCGGAAAGTCCACGCTGGGGCGCTGCATCCTGCAGATGGAGGAGCCCACCAGCGGCACCGTCGCCTACGAGGGCGTCGACCTCACGGCCCTGCCGCGCGCGCGCCGCGCGCCGTACCACCGCTCGATGCAGGTGATCTTCCAGGATCCGTTCTCATCGCTGAACCCGCATCGCACGGCGCTGCAGAACGTGATGGAGCCGCTCACCGTGCTCGCCCCCGACGCCGATCCGCGCGCGCGGGCGATCGAGGCGCTCGCCGCGGTCGGGATCGAGGGAGATGCCGTCCACCGCCGGCCGCGGGCGTTCTCGGGCGGTCAGCGCCAGCGCATCGTGATCGCACGCGCGATCGCCGTCCGGCCCGGTTTCGTCGTCTGCGACGAGCCGCTGTCGGCGCTGGACATGTCGATCCAGGCGCAGGTGACCGACCTTCTGCTCCGGCTGCAGCGCGAGCTCGAGCTCACCTACCTGTTCATCTCGCACGACCTGTCGGTGGTGCGGGAGATCGCCACGCGCACCGCGGTCATGAACCGCGGCCGCATCGTCGAGCTCGGCCCGACGGCCGAGGTTTTCGCCTCGCCGCAGCACCCGTACACCCGGCATCTGCTCGATGCCGCGCTGTCGACCGATCCGGCGCAGGCGCGCCGACGGCTCGAGCGGATCTCGACCCGCCCGGAGCCGGTCGGGCTCGAGCCCGACGGCACCGCGCTGGTCGAGGTCTCGCCCGGCCACCTCGTGCTGCGCTGACGCGAGGAAGGGGATGCCGCGGGTCGCGGCATCCCCCCTTCCCGGTGCGGATCAGCCTCCGTATTCGGCGAGCAGCGCGCTGGCGCCATCCGCCAGCGCCGCGATGCGCGCCGTGGCGTCGTCGCGAGACTCGCCGCGCACGTCGAGGTAGAGCTTGAGCTTCGGCTCGGTGCCGCTGGGGCGCACGATGACGCGCGACCCGTCGGCGAGCCACAGCCGCAGCACGTCGCCGGGAGGCAGGTCGTCGGCGCCTTCGAGCAGGTCGTCGATGCGGTCGACCGCGACGTCGCCCACAGACTCGGGATGCCGTTCCCGCAGCGCCGCCATGATCGCGCCGATCTGCGACACGTCGTCGACGCGGATCGACACCTGGTCGCTGGCGAACGCGCCGAACGTCTCGTCGAACTCGACGAGGAGGTCGGCGAGGCTCGCGCCGCGGCCTCGGGCCTCTGCCACCATCCCGAGCATCGCGACCGCGGCCGAGATGCCGTCCTTGTCGCGCACGGTCCCGGGGTTCACGAGGTAGCCGAGCGCCTCCTCGAAGCCGAAGACGATGCCCGGCGCGCGCGAGATCCACTTGAAGCCGGTGAGGGTCGCGTGGAAGTCGAGCCCGAAGTGCTCGGCGACGGCCTGCAGCCCCGGCGACGACACCAGCGAGCATGCCAGGGACGCACCCTCGGCCGGGCCGTCGGCGGTCGCGAGGCGCGCGGCCCGCCAGCCCAGCAGGAGCCCGATCTCGTTGCCGGTGAGCCGGCGCCAGCCGCCGTCGGCGGACTCGTCGGGGAGGGCGACCGCGAGGCGGTCGGCATCCGGGTCGTTCGCGATGACGAGTTCCGCGCCCGCGTCGCGCGCGGCCTCGAAGGCGAGGTCCATCGCGCCCGGTTCCTCGGGGTTCGGGAAGGCGACGGTCGGGAACGCCCCGTCCGGCTCGAGCTGCGCCGTGACCGGCACCGGGGCCGGATAGCCCGCTCGCTCGAGGATCCGCGAGAGGGTCTCCCAGCCGACGCCGTGCATCGCGGTGTACACCCACCGCAGGCCCTCGGCCCCTGCCGGGGCGGGGGAGACGGCGGCTGTCGCGGCGATGTAGTCGTCGACGACGCTCTCGGTGGCCAGCTCGAAGCCGAGCGAGCGGGGGAGCGTGCTGATGTCGCCGGCCTCGGCGACGCCCTCGATGTGCGCCGCGATCTCGGCGTCGGCGGGCGAGACGATCTGCGAGCCGTCGTCCCCGCCGCCGAGGTAGACCTTGTACCCGTTGTCGTCGGGCGGGTTGTGGCTGGCGGTGACCATGACGCCGGCTGCGGCCCCGAGGTGCCGCACCGCGAACGCGAGCACCGGTGTCGGCAGCAGGCGGGGCATGAGGATGGCGCGCAGCCCCGCGCCGGCGAAGATCTCGGCCGAGTCGCGGGCGAACACATCGGAGTTGCGGCGCCCGTCGTACCCGATCACCACGATCGGCGCGTCGTCGAGGATGCCGGGCACCTCGGGCCCTTCCGCCTCCAGCGCGTCGGCCGACGGGGCCTCGGTGAGTTCGGGTGCCGAGGGCTGCGCCTCGGCGTCGTGCCCGTCATCCGAGGTCTCCTGCGCGGCCTCCGGCTCGGAGGAGTCCGGCGTCTCGTCCTCCGTCTCGGCGGGGGGAGCGGATGCCTCCGCCCCGGCGTCCGCAGACGCACCCTCGCCGGCGGCCACCGGCGGCAGACCCGCCTTCTCGCGGACGTACGCCGCGAGCCCAGCGGCGGCCTGGGCGACCAGGACGCGGTTCATTCGGTTGCTGCCGGCGCCCAGCGCGCCCCGCAGCCCCGCGGTGCCGAACGCCAGGCGTCCGGAGAAGCGGTCCTCGAGCTCCGCCGTGGCGGCAGGGTTGCCCGACTCGGCAGCCTCGATCAGCGCCCGCAGCTCCGTGCGGGTCTCGCCGTCGGGGTCCTGCGACAGCCACGCCTGCGCTCGCGCGAGGACGTCGGCCGCGGCATCCCGCGCGGCGTTCACAGCGCCCCGATCACGCGGGCCAGCAGCGACGAGATGACCGGCTCGGCCTCGCGGCCGGCATCGAGCACCTCCTGGTGGCTGAGCGGGGTCTTCTGGATGCCGGCAGCCATGTTGGTGATGAGCGAGAAGCCGAGGATCTCCATGCCGGCCTGCCGCGCGGCGATCGCCTCCAGCGCGGTCGACATGCCCACGATGTGGCCGCCGAACGACTTCGCCATCTGCACCTCGGCGGGGGTCTCGTACTGCGGCCCGCGGAACTGGCAGTACACGCCCTCGTCGAGGCTCGGGTCGATGGACCGCGCGAGGTCGCGCAGACGCAGCGAGTACAGGTCGGTGAGATCGATGAAGGTCGCACCCTCGAGCGGCGTGTCGCCGGTGAGGTTGATGTGGTCGCTGATGAGCACGGGGCGCCCGGGGGTCCAGGTGTGCTTGATGCCGCCGGCGCCGTTGGTGAGCACCATGGTGCGCGCGCCCGCCGCGGCGGCGGTGCGCACGCTGTGCACAACGCGGCGCGCGCCGTATCCCTCGTAGTAGTGGGTGCGCGCGCCGATGACGAGCACGCGGCGGCCCTTCGGCGTGACGATGCTGCGCAGCGTCCCGACATGACCGGTCAGCGCGGGTGCGCTGAAGCCCGTCACCTGGGTGGCGGGGAACGTCGCGGTCGTCTCGCCGAGGAGCTCCGCGGCCTTGCCCCAGCCGCTGCCGAGGGTCAGCGCGATGTCGTGGCGCTCGACGCCGGTGATGCGGGCGATGTCCTCCGCGGCGGCGCGGGCGACCTCGAAGGGGTCGGCCGTGGGGTCGTCGAGAGGATTGCCGGTGGTGTCTGACATGCCACCACTTTAGGAAGCGGCGAGCACGAGGGCCAGCGGACGCCGTTCGTCGCGCGCCCGGGTGTGTCGCCGGGGTGTCGTGTCCGGGGTCCTCGGCAGGGGAGAATGGAACCCATGTCGACCAGCTTCGAGACCACCCAGAGCGTCGCCGTCCTCGGCGGTGGACCCGGAGGCTACGAGGCGGCGCTCGCCGCCGCCCAGCTGGGAGCCGAGGTGACCGTCGTCGAACGGGCCGGCATCGGCGGCTCGGCGGTCATCACCGACGTCGTCCCCTCGAAGTCGCTCATCGCGACCGCCGACGCGGCCGTCGCGATCGCCGGCGCCGGCGACCTCGGTGTGCAGCTGTTCGCGAAGGGCAAGGACGGCAAGCCGCTCAAGCCCGAGATCGCCATCAACCTCACCGCCGTCAACAAGCGCCTGCTGACGCTCGCCCGGCAGCAGTCCGACGACATGCGGGCCACCCTCGCCGAAGCCGGCGTGCGCATCATCTCGGGCCACGGGCGTCTCGAGGGCGGCAATGCCGTGGTCGTCTCGACGGGCCCCGGCGGCACCGACTTCGACCGCATCGAGGCCGACACGCTCGTGGTCTCGGTCGGCGCGTCGCCGCGGGAGCTGCCCACCGCCAAGCCCGACGGGCAGCGGATCCTGACGTGGACGCAGCTGTACAACATGACCGAGCTGCCCGAGCACCTCATCGTGGTCGGCTCGGGCGTCACCGGCGCCGAGTTCGCCGGCGCCTACATGAACCTCGGCGCCAAGGTCTCGCTCGTGTCCAGCCGCGAGCAGGTGCTGCCGGGGGAGGACAAGGATGCCGCCGCCGTCCTGGAGCGCGTCTTCAAGCGCGGCGGGATGAAGCTGCTGTCGAAGTCGCGCGCCGACAGGGTCGAGAACACCGGCGACGGCGTCGTGGTCACGCTCTCGGACGGCCGCACCGTCGAGGGCAGCCACTGCCTCATGGCGGTCGGCTCGATCCCCAACACCAAGGGCATCGGCCTCGAGGAGGCCGGCGTGCAGATGACCGAGTCGGGTCACATCCAGGTCAACCGCGTCGCGCGCACCTCGGTCCCGAACATCTACGCCGCCGGCGACTGCACCACGTTCGTGCCGCTCGCCTCGGTCGCCTCGATGCAGGGCCGCACCGCCGTCTTCCACGCGCTCGGCGATGTCGTGATCCCGCTCGAGCGCCGCCGGATCACGTCCAACATCTTCACCGCTCCCGAGATCGCGACCGTCGGCTGGCAGGAGAAGGACATCGAGGACGGTCACATCAACGGCGTCGTCCACAAGCTGCCGCTGGCCGCCAACGCGCGCGCGAAGATGATGGGCGTCAAGGACGGCTTCGTCAAGATCATCGCGCGCGAGGGCAGCGGCACCGTCATCGGCGGCGTCATCGTGGCCCCGCGCGCCTCGGAGCTGATCTACCCGATCGCGATCGCCGTCGAACGCCGTCTCACCGTCGACCAGGTCTCGCGGGTGTTCGCGGTCTACCCGTCGCTGTCGGGCAGCATCACGGATGCGGCACGCGCGATGCACGTCGTCGACCACAACGTCTACGGCGGCTGACGCGGGGTCCGCACCGTACGTTCTCGCCGAGTGCGCCCGTCGTTCGCGCGCCTGGCCGGCGTCGTCGGCGAGGACGTATGAAGGGGACGGATGCCGCGGCGCACGGCGCGACCGCGCTCCGGCTCAGTCGAGGCCGGTGTTGCCGCGCCAGAGCTCGGCGGCACGATTCGCCGCGGCGTCGACCAGCGCGCGCAGTTCGGGGCGATCGGGCATCGCGAACGACACATAGGCGCCGCGCCCGCCGGCAACCGGTCGCCCGTACGCCTTCACCGCGAGCGAACGGTCGGGCAGCAGGCGCACGGTGAGCGTCTGCAGCTCGAACTCCTCGCCGCGTCGGATATCGGTCCAGCGCAGGGCCGGGGGGATCACGACGTTGATGGCCAGCGCCGACACCTCGGGCGCGCGCTCGGGGGAGGCATCCATTCCGCCATCCTGCACTGCCGGCGGGGGAGCGTCGAGCGGTGTCAGCCGGACGCGGAGCCGGTGTCGGTCGCGATGAGGTAGGCGCCGGGTTCGCCGTGGCTGTCGACGCTGACGGTGAGCCCCTCCACGTCCGTCGTGATCGCGAGGCTGGCGCTGCCCGGGCAGCTCACGTCCCCGGTGACCGCGGTCCGGGCTCCGCCTTCCGTCGTGCCCGGCGTCAGCTGGACCGAGACGGCCGCAGGCCCCGCGCACTCGACGGCGACGATGTGGTCGCCGGCGATGAGCGTGGCATCCGTCCAGCCGACGGGCGACACCGCGTCGGGGGTCCCGAACTCGCCCCACGACACGCTTCCGCCCGCGCCGCCGAGCTCGGCCGCGCGGGCATCGAAGTGCCCTGCCCAGGAATCGGGCGACGGGGAGGCCGGCCCCTCGGCGACGGAACGCGAAGGGCGCGGCGCGTCGGCAGCGGGCGGAGCGGCCGTGCAGGCGGACAGCGCGACGACGGCGAAGAGCAGTGTGGCGGTCGCCGAGACGCGAGCAAGCATGGGATCAACCTAGCGACGAGGAAGCGGCATCCGATCGGCGGCTGTGGACAACCCGCGCGACCGCAGACCGCGACCGCGTCAGGAGATCGTGAGGAGCTGGTGACCCGCGGCCACCGTCGTGCCGGGGTCGGCGTTGATCGCGCCGATGACGCCGTCCTTGTGGGCCTGGATGGGCTGCTCCATCTTCATCGCCTCGAGCACGACCACGAGGTCGCCCTTGACGACCTGCTGGCCCTCCTCGACGGCGACCTTGACGACGGTCGCCTGCATCGGCGACTTCACGGCGTCGCCCGAGGCGCCTGCGACCACCGTGGGCGCGTGCGAGCGGCGCGACGGCGGCACGGCGGCCGGGCGGCCGGCCACGCCGGGCGCGGTCACGACGCGGTCGGGAAGGCTCACCTCGAGGCGCTTGCCGGCGACCTCGACGACCACGGTGTGGCGTGCGGCCGCGGATGCCGGTGCCTCGAGCTCTCCGTCCCACGGCGCGATGTCGTTGACGAACTCGGTCTCGATCCACCGCGTGAAGACGCCGAAGCGGCCGTCCTCGGCGGTGAACGCGGGGTCACGCACGACGGCGCGGTGGAAGGGCAGCACGGTCGGCAGGCCGGACACCTCGAACTCGTCCAGCGCGCGACGCGAGCGCTCGAGCGCCTCGGCGCGGTCGCGGCCGGTGACGATGATCTTGGCGAGCAGCGAGTCGAACGCGCCCGAGACGCTGTCGCCTGCGGTGACGCCGGAGTCCAGCCGGATGCCGGGGCCGCCGAACGTCTTGAAGACGTGGATCGGTCCGGGCTGGGGGAGGAACCCGCGGCCCGGGTCCTCGCCGTTGATGCGGAACTCGATCGAGTGGCCGTCGGCGACCGGGTCGTCGTAGCCGAGCTCCTCGCCCTCGGCGAGACGGAACTGCTCGCGCACGAGGTCGATGCCGGTGACCTCCTCCGACACCGGGTGCTCGACCTGGAGGCGCGTGTTGACCTCGAGGAATGAGATCGTGCCGTCGGCGCCGATGAGGAACTCGCACGTGCCTGCGCCGACGTAGCCGACCTCCTTGAGGATGGCCTTCGACGAGTCGTACAGGGTCTTGTTCTGCTCGTCCGAGAGGAACGGCGCGGGGGCCTCCTCGACGAGCTTCTGGTGGCGGCGCTGCAGCGAGCAGTCGCGCGTGGAGATGACGACGACGTTGCCCGCGGCATCCGCGAGGCACTGGGTCTCGACGTGACGCGGCTTGTCGAGGTACTTCTCCACGAAGCACTCGCCGCGGCCGAACGCGGTGATCGCCTCGCGCGTGGCCGACTCGAACAGCTCGGGCACCTCTTCGAGGGTGCGGGCGACCTTGAGGCCGCGGCCGCCGCCACCGTAGGCGGCCTTGATCGCGATCGGCAGGCCGACCTCTTCGGCGAACGCGACGACCTCGTCGGCGCCGGCCACCGGGCCGGGGGTGCCGGGGGCGAGCGGCGCGCCCACCTTCTCGGCGACCGCGCGCGCGGTCACCTTGTCGCCGAGCGCCTCGATGGCCTCAGGCGATGGGCCGATCCACACCATGCCCGCCGCGATCACGGCGCGGGCGAAGTCGGCGTTCTCGGCGAGGAAGCCGTAGCCGGGGTGCACCGCGTCGGCGCCCGAACGGCGCGCGACGGAGAGGATCTTGTCGATCGACAGGTACGTCTCGGCGCTCGTCGCGCCATCGAGGGCGTACGCCTCGTCGGCGAGCCGCGCGTGCATGGCGTCGCGGTCCTGGTCGGCGTAGACGGCGACGGAGGACTTCCCGGCGTCGCGGGCGGCGCGGATGACGCGGACGGCGATCTCGCCGCGGTTGGCAACGAGAACCTTGGCGATCTGAGGCATGGATGCCAGCCTACCGACGGCATCCCCTGCGCTTTTGAGCGGTTCGTACAAGAACCGACGAGAAACGTGGGATTCCTACTACAACGCCGGATGTCCGTCGGCGCGCCGCATCGCTCGCTGACCTACCGCGCGGGCGTGTCGTCGAGCGACGGGTCGATGGTGTTCCACAGCGCGGTCCACTCTCCGCCCAGCTCCCGCACGAGGCGGCGCAGCGTCGAGACCGACATCCCCACCACGGTCGAGGGATCCCCGTCGACTCGGGAGATGAAGGCCCCGCCGAGACTGTCGACGGTGAAGGCTCCGGCCACCAGCAGTGGCTCGCCGGTCGCCACATAGGCCTCGATCTCGGCATCCGTCACATCGTCCACGAAGGAGACGGATGCCGCCGCCGTCGCGTGCGCCTCGCGCGGCGTCGCGTCCGGCTGCACGCGCACGACGGCGTGGCCGGAGTGCAGCACGCCGGTGCGTCCGCGCATCGCCTGCCAGCGGGCCACCGCGTTCTCGGGGGTGTACGGCTTGCCGAGGATCTCGCCGTCGATCTCGAACATCGAGTCGCCGCCGATCACGATGCCGTCGAAGTCGGGGATGTCGTCGCGCAGCCGTGCCGCGACGTCGGCGGCCTTGCGGCGCGCGAGCAGCAGCACGTGCTCGTCGGGTGCGAGCGTGCGTCCCTCGGCCGCCTCCACCGTCGCGATCACGGCCTCCTCGTCCACATCGGGCGCGAGGGTGAGGGGGCGGATGCCGAACTGCTGCAGCAGCATGAGCCGGGCGGGCGAGGTCGAGGCGAGGCAGACGCGCATGCGTCCACGGTACTCAGCGGGCGGGCACGCGCCTAAGCTCGACGGGTGAGTGAACCCGGCGACATCATCGACCTCGAGATCACCGACGTGGCGCACGGCGGCGTGTTCGTCGCCCGTCACGAGGGCCGTGTCGTGTTCGTGCCCGACGCCATCCCGGGCGAACGTGTGCGCGTGCGACTGGCGGACACCTCGAAGAAGGCGTTCTGGCGCGCGGAGACACTGGAAGTGCTGGATGCCTCCCCGCACCGTCGACCGCATGTGTGGCGGCAGGCCGACGTCGACGTCGCGCCGGAAGACCGCCCAGGGGGCGCCGACTTCGGTCACATCGAACTCGCGCACCAGCGTGAGCTGAAACAGCGGGTGCTGCTCGACGCCCTGCGGCGGTTCGGCGGCATCGACTCCCCGGAAGCGAGCATCGTCCCGCCCACGCCCGTGCTGTTGGCGGACGGCGCGGTGCTCGCCGACGAGACCGCGGACGGCACCGGATGGCGCACCAGGGTGAGCCTCCACGTCGACGCCGATGGGCGCATCGGGCCGTACGCCGCGCGCAGCCATCGCGTCATCGCGGTCGAGGACCTGCCCCTGGCGACGGCGGAGGTCCAGGAGGCGGGCCTGGCGCTCCGCGGCGGCGCTCCCGGCCGCATCGACCTCGTGCAGCCTGCCGACGGCCGCGTGCGGGTCGTCGCCCGTCCTGAGGAACGCCGTCACGACCGAGGCCGTCGCCGCGGCGCGCAGGGCGCAGCATCCTCCGCCCGCAAGGATCCCGCCCGCGAGATCGTCGTGGAACGGGTCGACGGACGGGACTTCCGCGTCGACGCCGGAGGCTTCTGGCAGGTGCACCGGCTCGCCGCGCACTCCCTCACGAACCTCGTCGAGTCCTCGCTCCAAGGTCTCTCGGCGGACGCCGCGGTCGATCCCGACGCGTGGCACCTCGACCTGTACGGCGGTGTCGGGCTCTTCGCCGCGACGCTCGGCGATCTCGGCGGCCCAGGCACACGTGTCACCACCGTCGAGTCCGATGCCCGCGCCACCGAGCACGCCGGCGAGAACCTCGCGGACTGGGTCGGCGCGCGAGCCGAGACCGGCCGCGTCGACCGATGGCTGGCACGCCTGGGAGCGGAGGCATCCGTCACCGAGCGCGAGCGCCTCTCGCGGGGCGTCGTGCTCCTGGACCCGCCTCGCGCCGGCGCCGGCCGCGAGGTCGTCGAGCACATCACCGCCCTCGCGCCCCGGACCGTCGTGTACGTCGCGTGCGACCCCGTCGCGCTGGCCCGCGACATCGCGACCTTCCGGTCCGGCGGATTCGCCCTCGAGAGCGTCCGGGCGGTCGACCTCTTCCCCAACTCGCACCACGTCGAAGCCGTCGCGGTCCTCACCCGGGAGTAGCCGCACCCCGATCGACGAGCGTTCGACGTCGAACGCCGGATAGGCTTGCGCGATCATGAAAGCCGACCCTGCTGCGCCATCGACGCCGCCCGATGCCGAGGACTTCTACGACGTCCTGCGGCCGCTCGCCACGACCTACGCATCCCGTCGGTCGATTGAGCGCGTGGCGGTCGTCGGCAATCAGCCGCTCGCCGAGTCGAAGGAGCGGGCCGAGCTCATCGACTCGGCCGACATCGTCTTCCGCGTCAACGGATTCCGGCTCGATGAATCCGCCGATCCCCCATCGCTCGGCACCAAGACGGATGTCGTCGTGTTCAACCGCGGCGTCCGCCCGACGCCTTGGTTCTTCTCGGGGTATCGAGAGCGGCTGTACCTCATGATCGAGCCCGGACGGATGCAATGGGAGTGGGAGATCTACCCGAGATTCTGGCCGCAGGACCTCGGTTTCGTCACCGTCCCGAATCGCGACGTCATCATCCCGCTCAATCGCGAAATCGGTCTCGACCCTGAACGCGACGGGCAATGGGCGACGACGGGAACTACCATGATGTGGATCGCCGCACACCTCTTCCCGAATGCGACAATCGATGTCACCGGTCTGTCATTCGTCGACGAACCCGACCAGACCTCCTGGGAACATGCCTATGGGGACGCCTGCATCGTGGGCCCGGAGCATCTGATTGCGAACGAGGGGCGACTCGCACATCAATGGATCGACAGCGGTCGCATCCGTTTCCATCGTTGAAGTCCCACATCAGAGGATCACCATGTTCAATCGGATCAAGAATCGGCTGACGCTCGCGGTCGAGCATCGGGTTGATCGACGATTCGACGAGCGCATCGACGAGCTCGTCCGCGAGCGCGACGCGCAGATCAGCGCGGTCCGGGCGGAGCTTGCCCGCGTCACCGACCGCTTCGCCGCCGACTACGGTCACATGAGGACCGAGTTCGACCGAGTGGCGCCACAGATCGCGGCGCTGGAGTATCGCTTCGAGTCGCTCCGCAGCCAGCTCGTCATGCCGGAACCCGATTCGGCTGATGCTCAAGCTCGCGCCGAGCTGGAGCACGAGCGCGCCCGCCTGCGGTTGGAGCTCGTCAGCCACTACGAGGAGCGCTTGCGCCGCCTCGAGGAGCCGCGCTCGTGAGTTCGGTCCTCGACGGGAGTTCGATCCTCATCACCGGCGGTACCGGCTCGCTCGGAAAGGCGCTGACTCGGGAGCTGCTCGAGAACCGCAACGTCGGACGGCTCGTCATCCTCAGCCGCGACGAGCTGAAGCAGTTCGAGATGCGGCAGCAGTTCGGCGACGACCCGCGGCTGCGATGGTTCCTCGGTGACATCCGTGACGTCAGCCGCCTCCGCCGCGCGATGCACGGCGTGGACTACGTGATCCACGCGGCCGCGCTGAAGCAGGTCGATACGGCCGAGTACAACCCGTTCGAGTTCGTCGAGACCAACGTACGCGGGTCGCAGAACGTGATCGAGGCGTCGATCGACGCGGGAGTGCATCGCGTCGTCGCGCTTTCGACCGACAAGGCGTCCAGCCCCATCAATCTCTACGGGGCGACGAAGCTCGCGGCCGACCGCATGTTCATCGCGAGCAATCACTACGCCGCGAACTACCGCACTCGGTTCGCCGTCGTCCGCTACGGCAACGTCTCCGGCTCTCGCGGAAGCATCGTGCCCAAGTGGCGCGCGCTCGCGAGCGAAGGGCGGCCGCTGCCGATCACGGACCTGCGGATGACGCGCTTCTGGATCACCCTTCCGCAGGCGGTCGAGTTCGTCCTGTCGTCTTTCGACGTCATGACGGGCGGCGAGCTCTACGTCCCTCGGATTCCCTCGGTCCGCATCTCCGAGCTCGCAGAAGCCGTCGCTCCCGGCGCGGAGACGATCGAGATCGGCATCCGCCCGGGGGAGAAGCTCCACGAGGAGATGATCGCCGAGGACGATGCTCGTCGCACGCTCGTGCTGGGGGACCGCTTCGTCGTGCAGCCGCATCTCAGTGGATGGGGGTACACGGCCCCGGAAGGCGGCAAGCCCTTCCCCGAGGGCGAGAGCTACCGGTCCGACCGCAACGACCGTTGGCTGAGCGTCGACGAGCTGCGCGCGATCCTGAACGCGGGGTGAGTCGTTGATCCAGTACGGACGCCAGTCCATCGACGAGTCCGACGTGGCAGCCGTCGTCGCGGCGCTCCGCTCCGATTGGCTGACGACCGGGCCCGCGGTCGACGCGTTCGAGGAGGACGTGAGCAGAGTCGCCGGGGTGGAGCTTCCCGCCGTTGCGGTGACCAGCGGAACGGCCGCGCTCCATGTCGCGTATCACGCAGCGGGCGTCGGACCGGCGAGCGAAGTCGTCACCTCGCCCCTCACCTTCGCAGCGACGGCGTCGACGGCGGCGCTGCTGGGCGCCACGATCGTGTTCGCAGATGTGGACGAGACCACCGGAAACCTCGATCCGGATGCCGCATCCGCAGCGGTGACCGACCGCACGGACGTGATCGCCGGAGTCGATTACGCAGGCGTTCCCGTCGATGCCCCGCGTCTGTCGGAGGTCGCCCACCGCGCAGGGGCGGTGTTCCTCGAGGATGCAGCCCATTCGATCGGCAGCACGCTGGCCGGTCGTCCCGTAGGCAGCCTCGCCGATGTCACCACGTTCTCCTTCTTCCCGACCAAGAACGCCACCACCGCGGAGGGCGGCGCGGTCGTCACACGTGTCGGCGGCCTCTGGGAGCGGGCACGGTCCTTCCGCAACCACGGACTGGTCCGCGAGCGTGACCGGCAGAGGTGGCCCGATGAAGGCCCTTGGCATCAGGAGATCGCCGCGTTCGGTCTGAACTATCGGCTCCCGGACGTGCTGGCCGCTTTGGGATCGAGCCAGCTGCTCCGACTCGCCGCCTTCAAGGCGCGGCGCGCGGCGGTGTTCGACCGCTACCACGCGGGCCTCTCGGGTATCGACGGGCTCGAGCTGCCCACCTGCCCGCCCGGGGCGGACCCGATGTGGCATCTGTACCCGCTGCGGGTGCCCGCGGTCGACCGGCGGCGCATCTTCGACCAGCTCCGCTCGGACGGCATCGGCGTCCAGGTGAACTACATCCCGGTCTATTGGCACCCGGTCTTCGCGGACCTCGGATACCGTCGCGGCCTGTGTCCCGTCGCTGAGGACTGGTATCGCCGGGAGATCTCGCTTCCCATGCACGCCTCGCTCGCAGACGACGACGTGGATCGGGTGATCGACGCGGTCAGGAAGGCGGTCGGCGCGTGAGAGCTCGTGTGGTCGCCATCGTCCAGGCGCGCATGGGATCGACCCGGCTGCCCGGGAAGGTGCTGCGCGCACTCGACGGCAGACCCGTCCTCGACTGGGTGGTCGATGCCGCGAGGTCGGCCACCGAGATCGACGACGTCGTCGTGGCGACCTCGACGCTCGACGTCGATGACGCGATCGCTGTGTGGGGCATCGATCGATCGGTGTGCGTCATCCGCGGGAGCGAGAACGACGTCCTCTCCCGGTTCGTGCTCGCCGCCGACGAGAGCCGGGCTGATGCGGTCGTGCGGCTGACAGCGGACTGTCCACTGCTTGACTCCACGCTCATCGACCAGGTGGTCGCGTTGTGGCGGCGCGACCCCGAGCTCGGGTACGTCGCGACGACTCTGGAGCGCACGCTCCCGCGCGGCTTGGACGTCGAGCTGATCACCCGCGACGTGCTCGAAGAGACCGATCGTGTCGCGGCGGGCCACGACAGGGTTCACGTCACCAGTCGCGTGTATGCGGCCGGATCCTCCGTCCCTCGGGCGGGAATCGTGGTGGAACCCTCTTCGTCGCATCTGCGCGTGACGCTCGACGTCGAGGAGGACGCGGCTCTGCTGGATGCCCTCGTGCCGCTGCTGCCCCGGCCGCCGCGTTGGCGCGATGTGGTCCGACTGCTCGAGACCCATCCGGAGCTGGTGGCACTGAATGCCGGAGTGATCCAGAAGCGGGTCGACGAGGGATGAGCGCGGTGCTGTTCCGTTGCGATGCGACCGTGCGGGGCGGGATCGGCCACTTCGTGCGGACTCTCGCTCTCGCGCAGGAACTCGCGGCGCGCGGCCGTCGCGCCGTCATCTCGGGCGACATCGAGGCCGAGCTGGCGCACGAGATGCTCCGCGGCACCGACATCGAGGTGCTGCCGGCGGCGAAGACCGCGGACGAGCTTCTGGCGCAGGCTGCGGCCGTTCGCGCACGGGTGGTCCACCTCGACCGATATGAGGGATTCCCCGACATACGGGCGGCGGCGGACTCGGAGGATCGCGTGATCTCCACCGCCACGGATGCCGAGTACGGTCGCCGATCCGCGGACGTCATCGTCGACGGTTCCCCGCGCGCGACCCGGGAGTTCGATGAGCTCTACGGCGACGCCGATGTGTGCCTCGGGTCCGACCACGTGCTGCTGCGTCGTGAGCTGGTCGGCGCTGGCGGCGATCAGGCTGACGTCGCCGAAGCGGGCGGGCTCAAGGTGCTGGTGCTGATGGGGGGGACGGATGCCGCCGGCTACGGGATCGCTGTCGCCCGCGCCGCGGTCGGCACCCCCGGTGTCGCGCGCGTCGGACTCGTCGGCGCCACGGAAGCGACGCCGCGAGTGGCTTCGGTGCCGCGTCTGGCAGATCTGCCCTCGCTGGTCTCGCATTGGGACTTCGTCATCACCGCCGCGGGCACGACCGTGTGGGAGTTGGCGGCGATGGGGATCCCCATGGCACTGGTGGGGGTCGCCGAGAATCAGCGGGATCACTACGACACACTGCTCGCCGAGGGTGCGGCGATCGGCCTCGGCTTCCTGCCGCCTCCCGATGACGTGCCGATGGCCGAGCTCGCGCGAATGGCCTTGGACTCGCCCGCTCGCCGAGCGATGGCCGAGCGCGCCCGCCGCATGGTGGACGGACGCGGCGCGGCGCGGGTCGTCGACGCGTGGGATGGGGCCGTGCGGGATCGCCGGACGTCGTCGCTCGAACTGCGGCCGGCTGAGCTGCGCGACGCGGGCCGCCTCTACGCGTGGCGAAACGATCCGTCGGTGCGACGGCAATCGCGAAACACCACGGCGCTTCGCTGGCCCGACCACCTTTCATGGCTGACGGGATCCCTGAGCCGCGCCGACCGCAGGCTGCTCGTGGCGACGCGGCGTCGCCCCGTCGGGACGGTGCGGCTCGATGCGCTCTCACCTGGTGAGTGGGAGATCTCGGTCACCGTCGCACCCGGAGAGCGTGGCCGAGGCATCGGCGGCAGCATGATCGACCGGGCGCTCGCTTCGCTATCACCCGAGGCCGGCAACCGTGTCGTGGCTGAGCTCCGCGAATCCAATGAGGCGTCCCGCGCCTTGTTCCGGCGTGCGGGATTCCTGCTCGCGGGGTCGGCCGATGGCTGGGAACGGTGGGCCATCGGGTTCTGAGCTCGCCGGGAAAGCGGGCGCTCGGCTCAGATGAGGTCCCACGAGAGCGCCGTGCCGCGCCGCACGGACCGTCGGAAGGGGCGACCGACGACGACCTCCCACTCCGCGGGCGGAAGCCCGCCCGCGGGACGAATGGAACGGACGCAGTCCGCAGTCACCAGCTCGCCCGCCTCGACATCTTTCACCACCCAGAGCGATCGCCGAAGTCTCCGGCTCTCGGATTCGCCCGACGTCACCATCGGCGTGACAGACCCGAGCGCCTCCCACGCGCGTCTCGTCTCTTGAGTCAAGGCGGCGAACTCGCTCGGCTCGAGCGAGAACGCGGCATCGACGCCGCCTTCGGCGCGCGAGAGCGTCAGGTGCTTCTCGATCACGCTGGCGCCGTGAGCGACTGCCGCCAGCGCCGCACCGATGCCCGGCGTGTGGTCGGAGAATCCGACTTCGACATCGAGGGCATTGCGCAGCGTCGGGATGCTGCGGACATTGGCCTCACGCGGATCTGCCGGGTAGGACGACACACACGAGAGGAGAACGATCTCACGGGCGCCGGCGTCCCGGAGCGTCTGGATCGCCTGGGTCGCCTCGAGCATGCTGGCGGCACCGTTGGAGATGATGACCGGCTTGCCGGTCGCGGCGACCGCGCGCAGGAGACCGGTGTCGCCGAGTTCGAGCGAGGCGATCTTGTAGACAGGGGCGTCGAGCCGCTCGAGCAGATCGACCGCCGTGGTGTCGAACGGGCTGGAGAAGGGGATGAGCCCGCGCTCACGGGCGCGGGCGAACATCTCTTCATGCCACGCCCAGGGCGTGTGAGCCTCGGTGTAGAGGTCGTAGAGGGTCCTTCCACCCCAGAGGCCGTGCTCATCCGACACGCGGAATGCCGGCCCGTCGGCGTCGATCGTGATCGTGTCGGCCGTGTAGGTCTGGAACTTCACGGCGTCCACGCCGGCGTCCGCTGCCGCATCGATGATCGCCAGGGCCCGACCGAGGTCGCCGCCATGATTTCCCGAAACCTCTGCGATCACGAACGGCGGGTGCTCGATACCGACGGGGCGACCCGCGATGGTGACTGCGTGGGGGATCATGACTGCCTTTCTGTCTCATCAGGCTACAAGGTCACCGGTCTCGGCCAGGGTCTCGGTAGGCTGACGGCATGACGCGCGTGGCCTTCATCGACGACCACGAGTCTGTCCGGCTCGGACTCGAGGCCGCCTGCGCGCGGACCGGGGGCATGCACGTCGCCTTCTCGGGCAGCACGGTCACCGAGTATCTCGACTGGCGGGCCTTCTCACGGGAGGCGCCGGCGGACGTGGTCGTCCTCGACCTCACCCTCGGCGACGGCACCACCGTGACCGAGAACGTGCGGCGCCTGGTCCTGGACGGCTCGAGCGTGATCATCCACAGCGTCGCCGACCGCCCGGCAGCGGTCCGCGAGGCTCTCGCCGCGGGGGCGGCCGGCGTCGTCAGCAAATCGTCGCCGATCGGCGACGTGATCGCGGCCGTGCGCACCGTCGCGAAGGGCGAGCCGCTGAACAACGTGGAGTGGGCCAGCGCCGTGGAGGGCGACAGGGCGTTCGCCGACGCGCAGCTGTCGGCGCGCGAGCGCGACGTGCTGCGGCTCTACGCCGCAGGGCTGCCGCTGAAGGTCGTCGCGGACCGGCTGGGCGTCGCGTACTCGACCGCCAAGGAGAACATCACGCGCATCCGGGTGAAGTACGTGGAGGTCGGGCGCCCCGCCCCGACCAAGATCGACCTGCTGCACCGGGCGGTCGAGGACGGCATCCTCGACGAACCGTCCGCCGACGCCGGAGAGGGTGCACGTGGCCGCTGACGGACAGGGTGCGGTCCTCGCCGCGGCCTGGGGGCAGATCCCCCACTCTTCGCAGGCGACGGCCGGGATCGGTTCGTTCACGCGCTCACGTGTCGAGCGCATCATCTCGCTCGTCGCCGGCGGCTTCGGCTCGCTGATCCTCGGCGTGCAGGCCTTCCTGTCGGCGCTCGGTCCCTCCGACGAGCGGCCGGGCTGGCACGAGTCGCTGATGGTCGTGGTGTTCGGCTCGCTCGCGGTGATGATCCTCGCGTGCGTCATCGGCCGGGGCGTGCGCATCGCGGCCGGGGCCTTCGCGGTGATCTACATCGTCGCCCTCCTGCTGTGGCCGGTCGCGACGGCGGGCATCGTGCCGAGTTCGGTCGACGAACCGTGGATCTGGTACCTCGTCAACATCGCGACGCTGGCGGCGGTGCTCGCCTTCAGCTTCCCGCTGCAGATCGCGTGGACGATCGTCGCGCCGGTCCTCTTCGGGCTCGTGCGGCTGATCCAGTGCGGATTCGGCGGGGAGTACCTGCTGACGGTCGGCCTGGACGTGTCGTTCGCACTCATTCTCGGCGGCGTCATCCTCACTCTCGGCTGGCTGTTCCGCTCGGTGGCCGTCAACGTCGACGAGACCCGGGCGCGCGCCGTCGCTTCCTATGCCGATGCGGCCGCCGCCGACGCCGCGGAGCAGGAACGCGTCGCGGTGGCGGCCCTGATGCACGACAGCGTGCTTGCGGCGCTCATCGCCGCCGAGCGTGCCACCACGCCCCGCGAGCGCACCCTCGCCGCCACGATGGCGCGTGAGGCGCTCACCCGGCTGGCGAACACGGAGCAGGACGCGCACGAAGGCACTGACGAGCCCAAGGATGCCGAGGCCCTCGGCGACGACATCGCGGCTGCCGCGCGCGAGCTGGGTGTCGATGTGGACGTCCAACGCAGCATCGCCGCCGACGCGACACCGCTGCCGGGTCGCGTCGCCCGCGCTCTCACCCTTGCGGCCACTCAGGCGGTGGCCAACGCCATCCAACACGCCGAGGGTGCCGGGCTGGGCATCGCCGTGATCGCCCAGGGTGCGCGCGTGCGCGTCGAAGTGCACGACGCGGGAGAGGGATTCGATCTGGATGCCGTGCCCGACGACCGTCTCGGGATCCGCGCGTCGATCGTGGCACGGGTGGCCGCGGTGGGCGGCCAGGCCGACCTCGAGAGCGGCCCCCACGGCACCGTGGTGCGACTGACCTGGCAGGAGCCGGCGGCATGATCAGCGTCAAGAACGTCCTCGTCCTGCTCGCTGTCGCGTTCACGGCGTATCTCGCGGCCCGCGGGCTGTGGTGGGACGGCACCGTGGCGTATCCGCTGCTGGTGGTCGTCACGCTCGCGTTCTATCTCGCGACGACATGGCTCTGCATCTTCTGGGAGCGCTCGCCCGCCCGGGTGTCCGCCGCCCCGGTGGCCGGCTCCGTGCAGGCCGAGGAGAGCGCACTCACGACCGGCGCGGTCCGCACCGACGGCGTCCGCGGTCCCGCGCGGCTTCCGCTCGTCGCGCAGATCCTCGCTCTCGCGTGTGCGTTGATCGTGCCGACCGCGATCTCGGTCGGCGTGGGCAGCGCCTCCCGCACGGCCTCGTTCGCCACCTGGTATCTCGGTGGGATCGGTGCGCTGATGACGATCGTGATGGTTCGGCGGCGGCCTTGGGCGGCATGGTCGGGCACGCTGGCGCTGGCGGTCGCGTCGATGGTGTGGATGGGACCGGGGACGGCGCTCGCGCTGGGGCTCGTCGGTTCCATCGTGTGGGTGACCTGCGCGCAGCTGCTCGTGCGGTCGATGGACCGCGCCGCGCGGGACACCTCACGGCTGACGCGACTTCAGCGCGCCGCCACCGCGTGGCAGACCTCGCAGGTGGTGCGTCAACGTGAGCGACGAGTGCAGGTGCAGCGCGCCCTGGCCGTCGCGGGTCCGGTGCTGACCCGTACCGTCGCTCATGCCGGTGCGCTCACCGACGCCGATCGGCTGGAGGCGCGCATCGCCGAGGGTACGCTGCGTGACGAGATGCGCGGCCCTCGCCTCCTCGACGACGACGTCCGCGCCGAGCTTGCGCGGGCGCGACGACGAGGGGCCAACGTGACCGTTCTCGACGAGGGGGGTCTCGACGACGTCGGCGAGGAGGGGCTGGCGGTCATCCGCGCTCAGCTTGCCGACACGCTCCGCTCCGCCAGCTCCGACCGGCTCTACATCCGCACCTCGCCCGACGAGCGGATCGCCGTCACAGTCGTGGGGCGTTCGACTCCCGTCGGGGCGCCCAGCGACGAGGACGCCGTCGACCTGTGGCGGGAGATCCCTCACCCCGGCGCCGCCTGAGGCGGTCGCCCGCGCGATGCGGCGCCCGTTCACGCGATGGCGGGGGGCGCACACGCCCCCCATCCGGCTGGGGGAGGGGATGCCGGATGGAGAACGGGAGAGGAAGAGGCGAGGGGCGGCGAAGCCGCCCGCCCCTCGCCCGGCGAACGGTTACCCGAAAACCGTTCGCATGGCCGGATCCGGGACTATCCGCAGAACGGATTCGGATCGGCCGAACGCAAAAGCGTTCCAGCGGAACAAGTATCTCTAGATCGTAAGTCCCATGTCTGTAGGTATTTCGGGGGACAAATCCTGGGAGTCCGCGGTGCGACCGGTGCTGGGATCGGTCAGCCTCCGAAGCGTCCCCACCCCAGGTCGCGATCGAGCGGCCGGCGCACCGTGCGCTGGGAGAGCTCCCAGCCGGTCCGGTGCGCGCGGTCCTCGACGACCGCCTCGGCGGCCTCGCCGAGGTAGGCCTGGCTCACGACGGCGATGAGCGCCGCCAGCTCCTCCTCCGTGGGCATGCCGCGGAGGACATCGATCGTGACGCCGTCGCCGGCGGCATCCGTCTCCTCGGCGCTGCTCACAGCGGGATGTTCCCGTGCTTCTTGGGCGGCAGGCTCGCGCGCTTGCCGCGGAGGGATCGCAGCGCCTTCGCGATCGACACGCGGGTCTGCGCGGGCTCGATGATGCCGTCCAGCTCGCCGCGCTCGGCCGCGAGGAACGGAGACGCGACGTTGTAGGTGTACTCGTTCGCCAGGCGCGTACGGACGGCGGCGACGTCTTCGCCGGCCTCCTCGGCCTTCTTGATCTCGCCGCGGTAGAGGATGTTCACCGCGCCCTGGCCGCCCATGACGGCGATCTCGGCGGTCGGCCACGCCAGGTTGATGTCGGCACCGAGCTGCTTGGAGCCCATCACGATGTAGGCGCCGCCATAGGCCTTGCGGAGGATGACGGTCACCAGCGGAACGGTCGCCTCGGCGTACGCGTACAGCAGCTTCGCGCCGCGGCGGATGACGCCGGTCCACTCCTGGTCGGTTCCCGGGAGGTAGCCGGGCACGTCGACGAGCGTGACGATCGGGATCGAGAACGCGTCGCAGAACCGCACGAACCGGCTCGCCTTCTCGCCGGCCTCGATGTTGAGCGTTCCCGCCATCTGCGACGGCTGGTTGGCGATGATGCCCACCGAGCGGCCCTCGATGCGACCGAAGCCGATCACGATGTTGGGGGCGAACAGCGGCTGCACCTCGAGGAAGTCCTCGGCGTCGACGATGCCGCGGATCACCTGGTGGATGTCGTAGGGCTGGTTCGGCGAGTCCGGGATGATCGCGTTGAGCGCGCGGTCGGCATCCGTCGTCTCGAACTCGAAGCCGGTCTCGTAGACCGGAAGCTCCGCCATGTTGTTGTCGGGGAGGAAGCCGAGCATCGTGCGGACGTAGTCGATCGCGTCGTCCTCGTCTTCGGCGAGGTAGTGCGCGACTCCCGAGCGGGTGTTGTGCGTGTGCGCGCCGCCCAGCTCTTCCATGCCGACGTCTTCGCCGGTGACGGTCTTGATGACGTCGGGGCCGGTCACGAACATCTGGCTGGTCTTGTCGACCATGACCACGAAGTCGGTGAGGGCGGGGGAGTAGACCGCACCGCCGGCGGCGGGGCCCATGATGATCGAGATCTGCGGGATGACGCCCGAGGCACGGGTGTTCAGGCGGAAGATCTCGCCGTACTTGCCGAGGGCGACGACGCCTTCCTGGATGCGGGCGCCGCCCGAGTCGAGGATGCCCACGATGGGGATGCCGCTGCGCAGCGCGAACTCCATGACCTTGATGATCTTCTCGCCGGCGACCTCGCCGAGCGAGCCGCCGAAGGTCGAGAAGTCCTGCGAGTACACCGCGACGGTGCGGCCGTGGATCGTGCCGACGCCGGTGACGACCGAGTCGCCGTAGGGCCGGGAGCGGTCCATGCCGAACGCGGTGGTGCGGTGGCGCACGTACTCGTCGAGCTCGACGAAGCTGCCGGTGTCGAGCAGCTGCTCGATGCGCTCGCGCGCAGTGCCCTTGCCCTTGGCGTGCTGCTTCTCCTTGGCGACCTCCTCGGGATCGAGGACGGCCTCCTGGAAGCGGGCGCGGAGGTCGGCGATCTTGCCGGCGGTCGTCGAGAGGTCGGGCTGCTCGGTCACGGATTCCACCCTATCGGCGGGTCCGCGCGAACGGTTGGAGGGTTCGCACAAGGGGTTGCGGCATCCGCTGTCGACGACGGCGACGGATGCCGCCACCCCGGGCTGTCCGGTCGGCGCCGGGGTGCCGTCACTCGACGCCGGGGGTAGCGTGGCTGGCATGTCGCTCGAGTCCGGGGGATACCCCCTCGCCGCCGCCGTGAGTCCTCGGGTGCAGGTCGCCGTGACGACCGACTCCACCAACGCCGACGTCGTCCGCCATGTGACGACGGCGCCCGACGAGTGGCCGCACCTGTCGCTCCTGCTGACCACCGACCAGCGCGCCGGACGCGGACGCCTCGATCGCACGTGGGTGACGCCTCCGGGGAGCGCCCTGGCGCTGTCCGTCGTGGTCCGCGTGCCGGAGATCCCGCCCGCCGCCCGGGGATGGGTCCCGCTGGTGGCGGGAGCCGCGATGACGCGGGCGATCGCCGCCCAGCTCGTGGGCACGGCCCACGCCGCGCGGCTGAAATGGCCGAACGACGTGCTGATCGACGGGATGAAGGTCTGCGGGATCCTCGCGGAGGTCGTGCCGGGGCATCCGGATGCCGTCGTCATCGGCTCGGGCGTCAACACCCGGATGGCCTCGGTCGACCTCCCGGTGCCCACCGCGACGTCGTTCGCCGCCCTGGGCCGCACGTGCGACGACGACCGCCTGATCGCCGACTACCTGACGGCGCTCGACGAGCAACTCACCGCGCTCGCCGCCGCAGGGGGCGACGCGGCCGCAGCCGGCGTGCTGGCCGAGATCGAGGCGCTGTGCGGCACGCTGGGGAGCGAAGTGGCCGTCTCGCTCCCCGACGGCGAGACCCTGCGCGGCCGCGCACAGCGGATCGACCCCGACGGCAGGCTCGTGGTCGTGCAGGACGGCGAGTTCGAGAGCGTGGTGTCGGCCGGCGATGTCGTCCACGTGCGCACGCCCCCGCCGAGCGGTCTCTGACCGTCCTGGATGACGCCAGACGGCGGGTGCGCAGCGCGCAGGCGTCCGGTCATCGCACAATGGGTGCATGACGCAGCCGGTGAGCTACGGGGGGAGGCCCCTGACGCCGGCCCCCGGCGCGCCCACGCCCGAGCTGCTCGTGGCGCGGTTCCGCGCCCACGCGCGGCGTCTGGCATGGTCGGCGCTGGTGCTCATCGTCGTCGCCGGCGCCTGCGGCTACTTCTACGGCAACCTCCCGGCGCCGTTCGAGAACTGGATGCTGCTGACCGCCGCCGCCGCCGTCGTGCTGCTGCTGGTCGTCCTGCCCTATCTGCGGTGGTGGGCGCACGTCTACACGATCACGACGCGGCGGGTGATGGAGCGACGCGGGGTGTTCGCGGTCAAGCGCCGCGAGCTCGCCCACGTGCGGGGCTACACGCTCACGGTGCGGCGCGGCATCCTGCAGCGCATGTGGGGCGCCGGGACCATCACGCTGAAGAACGGCGTCGACGAGCCGCTGCGTCTGGCGAACATCCCGAGCGTCGACCTCGTCCATGAGGCTCTGGTCGACCAGGTCGAGGTCAATCAGATCCTGGCGCACCGCGACGCGCAGCCCCTCCCGCCCGGTCCGCCGCCACCACTCCCGCCGCAGGCGCCCGCCCCGACGGCCTGAACGTCGTCTTCCTCCGCCCCGGGTGCGGGATGATGGAGGGAGTGTGCAGTCGAGAGGGAGTGGCATGACGCTGCGAGTCGGAGTCGTCGGGGGCGGGCAGCTGGCCCGCATGATGATCGCGCCGGCGGTCGAGCTCGGGGTCGAGCTGCGGGTGCTGGCAGAGGACGCGGGGATGTCGGCATCCCTCGCCGCCACCGCCGTGGGCGACTACCGCGACGCCGCGACCGTGCTCGCGTTCGCGCGCGAGGTCGATGTGGTCACGTTCGACCACGAGCACGTGCCGCAGGACGTGCTGACGGCCCTCGTCGCCGAGGGGATCGCCGTGCACCCCGGTCCGGATGCACTGCGATTCGCGCAGGACAAGCTCCTGATGCGCGCGCGACTGCAGGAGCTCGGGATGCCGCAGCCCGACTGGGCGGCCGTCACGAACGCCGACGAGCTGCAGGCGTTCATCGAAGACCACGGCGGCCGCGCCGTCGTGAAGACCCCGCGCGGCGGATACGACGGCAAAGGCGTGCGCGTCGTGTCGGCGGGCACCGAGGCGGACGACTGGTTCGCGACCCTCGCCGAGGACGCCCACGGCGGCGCACTCCTGGTCGAGGAGCTCGTCGAATTCACCCGCGAGCTCGCGCAGCAGGTCGCGCGGCGCCCCTCCGGTGCCGTGCGCGCGTATCCGGTCGTCGAGACGGTGCAGCGCGACGGCGTGTGCGCCGAGGTGATCGCGCCCGCGCCCCACTCGAGCGAGCGGCTGCAGCAGGTCGCCGCCGAGATCGGCGTCGCGATCGCCGACGGCCTCGGCGTGACCGGCATGCTGGCGGTCGAACTCTTCGAGACCACCGACGAGCGCCTGCTCGTCAACGAGCTCGCGATGCGTCCGCACAACAGCGGCCACTGGAGCCAGGACGGCGCCGTGACCGGCCAGTTCGAGCAGCACCTGCGCGCTGTGCTCGACCTGCCGCTGGGCGCGACCGAGCCCGTCGCCGAATGGGCGGTCATGGTCAACATCCTCGGCGGTCCGGTCGAGGACGCCCTCGACGCGCGCTTCGCCGCGGCCATGGGCGAGCACCCGCAGGCAAAGGTCCACACCTACGGCAAGGCGCCCCGACCCGGCCGCAAGGTCGGGCACGTGAACGTCGTGGGCGGCGACCTCGACGACGTCGCCTACCAGGCACGGGCGGCGGCATCCTTCTTCCTGGACTGATCGCTGCGGCCCCCGCAAGCGCGCCGTTGCGGTGATCTTCAGCCTCGACCCCTACCCTTGACGAGTGACTGCGCCCCTTCATTCCTCCGACGCGCCGCTGGTCGGCGTCGTCATGGGCTCCGACTCGGACTGGCGGGTCATGAGCGACGCCTCGCAGGCCCTCACCGACTTCGGCATCCCGCATGAGGTCGAGGTCGTCTCGGCGCACCGCACACCCGACAAGCTCATGCGCTACGGACGAGAGGCGCGGGACCGCGGCCTGCGGGCGATCATCGCAGGAGCCGGCGGCGCCGCGCACCTGCCCGGCATGCTCGCGTCGGTGACGGCGCTGCCCGTCATCGGCGTACCGGTGCAGCTCGCGACGCTCGACGGCATGGACTCGCTGCTGAGCATCGTGCAGATGCCGGCCGGCATCCCGGTGGCCACGGTGTCGATCAACGGCGCGAAGAACGCCGGACTCCTCGCCGCGCGGATCCTCGGCGCCGCCGACCCCGCCGTCGCGGAACGGGTCGAGGCGTACGCCCGCGACCTGGAAGCACAGGTCGAGGAGAAGAACCGGCGGCTCAAGGAGTCGCTGTGAGCGTCGCCAGCCCTGCTCGGAGCACCGCGCGCCCCACCGGGAGCGCCGGAGTGGTCGAGGAGCGCCCGATGCGCAATCCGGATGCCTCCTCCCGCGCCGTCATGACCCGCCGCGGCTGGTGGCTCGTCGCGCTGAACTTCCTGCTGCCCGGCTCCGCACAGGTGCTCGCCGGAAACCGCAGGCTCGGCCGTTTCGGCATCGCCTCGACGCTCACGCTCTGGGTGATCGCGGTCGTGGCACTGCTGTTCGCGCTGCTTGCGCCGACCGCGGGCATCAGCATCGCCACCAGCGCGTGGCTTCCCGACTGGCTGGGGCTGCTGCGGCCCGTCCCGCTGCTGCTCGCGCAGGGTCTGCTGCTCGCGTACGCAGTGCTCTGGGTCGTGCTGACGATCGACACGCTGCGCCTGGTGCGCCTGGTCAAGACCGGCACGTGGGCGCGGTTCGCGATCGCGATCGTCGCCGTGGGACTGATGGTGGTGGCCAGCGGCACCGCCGCCTACGCCTCCAGCACCGTCGGAACCATCCGCAGCACGATCAGCACCATCTTCGGGGCGAGCGGGCCGACCGTGCCCCCGTCGGACGGCTACTACAACATCCTGCTGCTCGGCGCCGACAGCGGCGAGGGTCGCGACTCCATGAGGTTCGACAGCATCTCGGTGGTGTCGGTCAACGCCCAGACCGGCGCGACGACGATCACCGGCATCCCTCGCGACATGCCCCATTTCCCGTTCGCGAAGGGGCCGATGCAGGACCGCTACCCCGAGGGGCACCAGGGTCAGGCCGACCCGACATGCGGCTGGGGGAGCGGCATCAACCAGCTGCGCACAGAGGTCGAGGTCTGCCAGGACGGCAAGGAGCTGTATCCGGATGCCGAGGCCAACGGCTCGGAGCCCGGCATCGAGGCGACCAAGGACGCCGCCGAAGGCATCCTCGGGATCAAGATCCCGTATTACGTCTTCGTCGACATGCACGGATTCGCCTCGCTCGTCGACGCGCTCGGCGGGGTCGACATCAACGTCACCGAACGGCTCCCCAAGGGCGGACCGCCCGACGGCGTCGACCCGCACGATGTCGACCGCTGGGCGATCGGCTGGATCGAGCCCGGGCAGCAGCACATGGACGGCGACACCGCCCAGTGGTACGCCCGTTCGCGGTACACCACGAGCGACTTCGACCGCATGAAGCGCCAGCGCGAGCTCCAGTCGGCGATCCTGGCGCAGTTCACCCCGCAGGTGGTGCTGACGCGCTTCCAGGACGTGGCCGCCGCCGGCGCCGACATCGTCAAGACGGATCTGCCCCAGTCGCTCATCCCGACGCTCGTCGACCTCGCGCTGAAGGCCAAGGAGCAGCAGGTGCAGACCATCGAGCTGACGCCTGCCGGCGGCATCGACGAGTTCAACCCGGACTACGCCTACATCAAGGAGCTCATGCAGACGTCGCTGCACCCGCCGACCCCGACGCCCGAGGGCTGACCCGTGGTCGCCACGCTGCGCATCGTGCTCGATCAGCTGGTCGCACCGACCGAGCCCGAGCTCGCGGAGGCGTCGCGGGAGCTCGCCCGTGCGCTGGTGATCGGCGTCCCCACCGGCTGCGAGGTCGAGGCGATCGCCCCCGCCGGCGGCGACGAGTCGGCGTTCGCCGCTGTGCCCGGTCTCGCCGGCGTACGGCGCACCGCGCTGCCGCGCCGTGAGCTCGCCGCCGCGCTCCAACTGGGTGTCGGCACCGGCATCGGGGGCGGCATGATCCACGCACCGTCGCTGTTCGCGCCGCTGGTGCGCCACGACCGCGTGCACGACCACGACCAGACGGTCGTCACCGTGTGGGATCTGCGCCCGTGGGAATCGCCCACCGAGCTGCCGCGATCGGCAGCCGCCTGGCACAAGGCGATGCTCAAGCGCGCCGTCAAGCACGCCGACGCCGTCGTCGTGCCGACGCACTCGCTCGCCGAACGCCTGCTCGAGATCGCACCGCCCCTCGGGGATCGGATGCGCGTCATCGCAGGCGCGTCGCCGCTGGGCTTCTCGGTGCCGGTGGACGAGGTCGGACGTCGCCGTGCGCTGGGCCTCCCGGAGGGCTACCTGCTGCTTGCCGCGGGGCCGTTGGCCTCGGAGGGACTGGATGCCGGGCTCGCCGCCGTCGCGGCATCCCGCGTCGACCTCCCCGTCGTCGTGATCGACGTCGAGGAGGGGCACGAGCCCGCCGTCGCCGACATCGCTTCGGCGGCCGGGATTCCGGAGCGCGCCCTTCACGTGCGGGGGTCGTTGGATGCCGCCGATCGCGCGGCGGTGTTCGGCGGGGCTGTCGCGTTCCTCGCGCCGTCGCGGCGCGCGGCCTTCCCGTGGCGCGTCGTCGACGCGCTGACGCTCGGTGTGCCGGTGATCGCCGCCTCGTCCGGCGTTCACGACGAGGTCGTGTTCGACGGGGGGGTCCTGGTGTCGGGGGCCGACGCGGCGGAGCTCGCGGACGGGATGGGTTCGGCGCTGGCGTCGGGTCTGGGGTCCACCGCCGCGGCGGAGCGCCTCGGAGTGCTCGCCGGCGACCGCGGGCGTGCGTTCTCGTGGCGCGAGGCCGCCGACAAGGTGTGGATGCTGCACGCCGAGCTGTGACGGACGGGCGCTTACGGACGTGGGGGGCGCTCTGCGCGGATCTCTGCGCGCATGACCTCGACGATGCGCCGTGCCGCACCCGGCGCACCGAACAGCCGCCCCACATTGGTCCGCTGGACGTCCGCGAGCGGATCCCCGTCTGCGATCGCGGAAGCGACCGCGCGCGCGCGAGCGACGTCCGGGACGCGATGGACGCCGGTGACGATGACATCCCCGAGTGAATTGAACTCGACGTGGTCCTCGCGTTCCAGGAAGACGGTGGGAATCGTGAGCACCTGCGACTCGGTGATCATGCTGGGGCCGTCGGTGACGAGCAGGTCCGTCGCGGCGAGCAGCGAGGCGTACGGCCCCCGGTCGTAGAACGTGTTCGATAGCCGCTGCCACTCTGCCAGCCAGTTCTTGAACTCGCTGTCGGTCAGGGGGCTGTCGGATCGGCGGATCGAGCCGCGCAGATACGGGTGATGGGTGAATACGAACTCTGTGCGCGGTTCCTCACGTGCCCACCGCAGCATGTCGTCCTTCACGCGGGGAAGCATCCCGAAGTCGTTCCACCCGTCGAGGATCGAATGGTGCGCCGACCACAGCACGCGGCGAGGTCGACCCGGTGCGTCTTCGTGCCCCGGCCAGCGTGCGGGCGTCCTGCGCAGTGCATCAGCCTTCGGATGCCCCACGACGCGGAACTGCCGGGCGCCAGTGAGAGAGTCCGCGCGGGCGATGTCGAGTGCTTCCTCGTTCGCGCAGAACACCAGCCATGCCGCGCGATGCAGGTGCTGGTCCACCGCACTGTTGACAGGCGGGTCATCCCACGGCACGTTGTGCGTGGGATTCATCGTCTCGTACGGCACGATCGCCAGTCGCGTCCACGCCAGGCTCGCCGGTGAGAACGCCGCATCCACGTCGGCGTCCCATTGGCTCTGGCGGAACACGACATCCGGATCCAAGGCGAACAGCAGTTCGGTGGCAGAGGCGAGATCGTCGTTGCGCAGCCGAAGGTGAGGGACTGACCGATCCGACAGGAATCGGTGCACTCTCCCCTCGCCCCGGGGGGCGGCATCGCCGCCGTACTGGTGTGGGATGCTCACGACGATCGGTTCGAAGTCAGATTCGGCCCGAAGGATGTCGATCAGCTCGCCGATGGCATCCCATGCGTCGCGATTGTGGACCAGGAAGATGACGCGGGCCCGATCCCGCCGCAGCGACGCTCGCTGGGCGGCCCGGCCGGCCATCGCAGTGGTGTGCTCGAGTGCGGTGCGCGTCTCGACGAGGAGTCGGTGCGTCTGCTCGGAATCACCGTGCAGGGCACCCGCCTGGGCGCCCAAGGCGTTGACCTCGGTGCGGAGTCGGCCCAGCTCCTCCTGCAGCGATTCGACGCCCTCGCTCATCGCACGCACCCGTGCGACGAAGTTCCGCGCGCGCTCCGCCGGATTCCAGATCCTCATCCCCTGACGCTAACCCGCTCACGAGGGCACAGGCGCGTCACGCGCGCATACTCGCCACGGCCTGGTCGCTCGGACCGTCGAACGCGATCTTGCCGCCCCGGAGGAGGATCCCACGCTCGCAGAGGGAAGAAACCATGTCGAGATCATGACTGACGACCACCAGTGTCTTGCCCTGGCCGTGCAGCTCCCGGATGCGTGCCAGGCATTTCTTCTGGAACGGCTCGTCACCCACGGAGAGAATCTCGTCGATGAGCAGGATGTCGACCTCGGTGTGGATAGCCACCGAGAACGCGAGTCGGAGGAACATGCCCGACGAGTAGTGCTTGACTTCGGTGTCGATGAACTGCTCGATCTCGCTGAACTCGACGATCTGGTCGTACCGCTCGTCGGTCTCCTTCTTGGTCATACCCAGGATGGCCGCGTTCAGGTATATGTTCTCGCGCCCGGAGAGGTCGGGGTGGAAGCCGGCGCCGACCTCGATCAGCCCCGCGACCCGACCGCGGGTGAGCACCTTGCCTTGATCCGGCGTGAGCACGCCGGAGATGAGCTTGAGCATTGTCGACTTGCCTGACCCGTTGAATCCGAGCAGTGCGACGGACTCTCCCTCGCCGATCTCGAAGCTGACTCCGTCGAGAGCGTGGAAGTCGGTGGTGAGCGGCTTGCGCTTCACCGCCGCGACGAAGGTCTCCTTGATCGAGTGTGTGTGGCGGAGCTTGAAGTCCTTGTGAACCTCGTCCACGATGATGCGGGGCAGTGTGGCCTCAGAGATCCTGGGCAAAGCGACCCTCCAAGCGGCGGAAGACGAACTGGCCGAACACCAGGACCAGCAGCGCGATGACCAGCGCCCAGCCGGAATAGGTCCAGAGGTCGGGGAGCGGCTGAGCGCCGCGCGGATCGAGGGGGAACCAGATTCCGTAGTGGAACAGCTCCACGGCCGGCGTCAGCGGGTTCAGCCGATAGAGCACGAAGAGCCAGTCCGGCACCTTGGACGCCACCATCTCCCACTGGTACATCACCGGCGACGCCCACACGGCGCACATGACGATAATCTCCACGAAGCTCTGGGCGTCGCGGAATGTCACATTGACTGCACCGAAGAGCATGCCCAGTCCGGTCGCGAGCAGCGCCACGATGACGAGTCCGAGCAGCAAGGCCGCGATCTGGAGGACCGTCGGCGCCCAGCCGAAGAACAGCGCGATCGCGATGACGACGATGATCTGGGGAACGGTGTTCACCAGCGCGACCAGCATGCTCGAGATGGGGAACATCTCGCGTGGCAAGTAGATCTTCTTGATCAACGCAGCATTGTCTACGAGCGAGCGCGTCCCGTTCGAGAAGGCCTCGTTGAAGAAGGTGACGATCGTGATGCCTGCAAGGATGTAGATCGCGTAGAAGTCGATGCTCTTGTTGAGTGCCAGGAACACGCCGAGCGCGACGTAGAACACCAGGAACTGCACCAGCGGCTTCACATACGACCACAGCCAGCCGAAGATCGAGCCGCGATAGCGGATCTGGATCTCCTTGCGGACGATCAGGTTCAGCAAGTGACGATGAGAGAAGACGTCTGCCAGTCCGCGGCTCCGGCCGGGCTCCTCAAGCACGGCGGCGTCGCTTGTGTCGCGGCGCATGGGTCCCTCCGGGCGGCAGTCGGTGCCCTGTCGCGGGCAGTTGGATGATCGGCATGGGTAGGAGCTCTTCGTAGGGCGCTCAGCGCACCGGTGCGGTGACTGGAGTGACCTGCTCGGCCTGGGGGTTGAACCCGATCGAGGCGAACAAGCGGCCGGTGATCCGGCGACGCAGGCGCCAAGCGACGTGTCCGCGGTGCATGAGGATCTGAACGCGCGCGAAGAATCGGAGGTACGAGAGGACTGACTCGTGGTGGAGGTGGTAGGAGCCTTCGTTGCGAGCGCCGAAGGCGAACTTCCAGATGTTCTGGTCGTCGACCTTCGAGAAGTCGCCCGCGACATTGGTGGGGGTGTCGTGGATCACCTTGCTATCGAGGATGCAGACCCCGGGGCCGATGCCCACGCTCGCCATCCGCGCATAGGCGGCGTCGTCGAACCAGATGAAATACTCCCGCAGCGGCAGCCCGATGCGCTCGACCGTCTCCCGCGAATACAGCGCGGACACGAAGGAGCACGTCTGAACGAGGAAGGCGCGCTGGCCCTGCACCCACAGCCGCGCCCACTTCCAGTCGGGGGCGGCGATGTTCATCTCGGCGAGCTCATTGTGATCGAAGTAGACCAGGGAGCAGGCGAACGGTACGCCGCCCGGCATCGCCTCCATCGCCTGGCTGTGACCGGTCACGAGATGGTCCAGCGCCTCCGCTTCCGGGTAGCAGTCGTCGTCCATAAGCCAGAAGAGGTCAGCTCCGAGGTCGTACGCGCGCTTCATTCCCGTCGCGAAGCCGCCGGCGCCGCCGGTGTTGTCCGCGAGTCGGGTGATGTCCAGTGAGGGTTCGTCCAGGGTGGCGAGGTACTCCGCGGTGCCGTCGCTCGATGCGTTATCGACGATGACGATCCACTCGGGCGGGGTCGTCTGTCCGCGGACCGAGCTGAGGACGGTCTTGAGTTTCTCAAGCCGGTTGTAAGTCACGATGACCGCTGCGACCCGTTTAGACACGCTGAAGGACCTTTCCTGGGGACTGAGACGTTGGGGAGCCGGTCAGCGGCGCCGGATGCGCAGCTTGCTGCGGATCCGGCTCAGCGCGCGGCGGACGGTCTGCTGCAGGGAATAGTGCCGCACCGTCTCTTCGATGTACTTGGAGAGGTAGAGCAGGCCGCCGATGCCGTTGCGATCGACGTACTCCCTGATGGCCTGATCGCGAACGAGTCGATCGAACTGCATGTGGTCGAGACTCTCGCCGAATACGCTGTTGGATGCCGCGCCCGTCGCGTGCGGCCGCTGGTGCCAGAAGGCGAGCGGCTGCTCGCCCACGAACGGGACGCGACCGTGACGGACGAGACGAAGGTTGAACTCCCAGTCTCCGACCGCCTTGAGCGCCGGATCGTACCAGCCGATCTCGTCGTAGACCCGACGGCGGACGAGGAGGCCGATCGGCACCACACGATTGGTTTGGAGTAGGTCGTAGATGGTCACCATCTCACCCGGCGGCACGAAGGGCGCGCGGCCGAGTTCGACGGCACGGTCGCCCTCGATGCGCTCGAAGATGATCTCGGTGCGGGCGGCGGCCGCCACAGCCTCGGGATCGGCATCGAGGGCATCGACCATTACTGCCAGGAACTCCGGCGCCCAGGTGTCATCGTCATCGTGGATGATGACGAACTCGCCGCGCGCTCGCTGGGCGCCGAGGTTGGCGGCGGCTTCCATGGAGCCCGTGCCGCCGTCGACGTGGATCACTTCCGCGCGTCCGTCCAAGGCGCTCTCGCGTTCAGCCAGGAGCGTGTCGACAGGACCGGGGCGGCCGCCATCGTTGACGACGACAAGATGCCAGTCCTCGAGGGTTTGCGCGATCACGTCGTCCAGCGCGCGAGCGAACAGTCGCTCGCGGTTCTTCGTACGGATGACGACGCTCACTCGCTCGCGATACTGGGACACTCGTTACGACCTCGGGGTGGGCACGGCATCGCCGACTGTCGGCGAGCACAAGCGTCAATTGTATCCGACGCATCCTGAGCGGAAAGAAGCCCCGGCCACGTGCGTTTTCCGTTGTCGACGGGTCGTTCCGGGCGCAGTGGAGCGGGGCGCCTGGACGTGAGGGACACGCGCTAGAGCGGCGCGCCGAACCGCCAGGACGCCCAATCCTGCAGCGGGAGCTGACGGATCGGCGGAACGCGGCCGCCGCCCAGGGCGACGAGCGTCTCCAGCCGCTGAACGTGGCGTAGCTCGTTGTTGCTCACCAGGTACACCTCGCCGGTGCCGGAGAACTGTACGAAGGTCCCGTCAGGTAATGACGGCGGAGCGCCGATCGGTGACCCCACCGGATAGGCCGAGGCGACCGTGGCGGGCACGGTGACGATCGCCGGCTCGCGCCCGCCGCCCAGGTAGATGAGGGTGGCGTAGTCGGTGATGTGGTGCAGCTCGCCCCTGGCGTAGCGGTAGATCTCCCCACTTCCGGAGAAGCGGACGAACATGCCTTCCGTGACGAGCGGGACGCCGGCGATTGGATCGCCGAAGGCGTATGACTGCGCGTACGCCGCTGGTACAGGACTGATAACAGGAAGCCGGCCGCCGCCGAGGGCGACAAGGCTGCTGTAGTCGGTCACATGGTGCAGCGCGTTGTCGGAGTACCGGTAGACCTCACCGCGCCCCTCGAAGCGGATGAACTCGCCGTTGAAGAGCAGGGGGGCACCGAAGCCCTGCGCGGTCATCGTGTCGGCTCGCCAGCGCAGAACCACGAGCGGACGGCTGCCGTTCAGTGCCATGAGCTGCGCGTAGCCGTGCACGTGACGGAGCTTGCCGTCCATGACGGCGTGCACATCCTGTCCCGTCGTTGCCTGGACGAACAGCGGCGCGGCGACGGCCGCTCCCTGAGGGAAGGCGGCGCAGTCCGGGGCCGCGAGCTGCGTTACGCCGAGACCTGTGGCCGGTCCGCTCAGGGGGCGGATGACGCCGGACGCGGCGACGAACTGCTGGGTTCCACAGGACACGACGGGTTCGAGGGAACTGGTGGCCGGGACGCTTTTCGTGAGCATCGCATCCGCGACCACCTTGTAGCTGGTGGCGCCGAACTCGGCCGCGAGCGCGAAACTCGGAATGTGCACGATCGTGCTGCTCGGCGTTGTCAGGTACACGTCGCCGGAAGACGTGCCCTTGACGAGGGTGTTCGGTGTGAAGAAGTTGGCTCCCCGCGGGATGCGGGCGTGAGCGGCGGCATCCATCGTCGCGATGTAGCTGCTCTTGCCGCGGGCCGCGTACGCGTACGCGGGGGTGTCGTAGACGTATCGCAGTGCGCCGCCGTCGAGATAGAAGACTTCGCCGGTCCCGCCCGCCGACCTCGAGAACTGCCCGACCTCGCCACCCGTCGGGAACGCGTCGACCAGACGTGGCTCGAGGTTCACATAGGAGTTGAAGGGGTACCCGAAGAGACTGACCTGATCTGCGGTGACAAGGTGGTGCTTGGTGCCGTCGACCTCGAGCAGGTAGAGCGTCCCGGTGCGTGGATCGTGGATATACCGGCTGACGCTGGGCCCGATGGGGATGCTGTCCAGGTAGCTGGAGGGGACCGACCGCAGGCCGCCGAGCGCCGCACCGAACGCCTGCAGATCGGTCGGCGACGAGATCGGGAACTTGTACCCGCTGTTGAGGAGGTATGCCCGATCGCGCGCAGGCCCGGTGACGAGTGGACTGTAGGGTGCCTCGGTGCTTCCGAACCAGTCCGTGAAGTAGTTGTAGAAGTTGCGGTTTCCGTAGGCGGAGCAGGAGTCGCCCAGCCCGTACCCCGCCCGCAGCGCAGCGGCGTTGGGCTGGTAGGGCGTGTAGTAGTAGAGGTTGGCGGTCGCCTGGTTCTCGATGTACACCGGCGAGGTGCCGCACCCCGCGTTGGGGTGGAAACGCAGGTTCCACGTCTTACCGGGTGCATACCAGGTGAAGTACTGACTTGTGCCGGGCGGATTCGCGTACCGTTTGAACTGCCAGGCCGCGCCGAACACTTGGTTGAAGAAGCCGTAGTAGCGGACGTCGCACCCTGCGGTGTCGGGACAGCCTTGACCCATCGCGATCCGATACCGATCGCTGGTCGGCGTCTGGTGCGTCACCAGGCTCTGCTCCTTCTGCAGGGTAACCAGGATCACCTGGGGATTGATCCCGCAGGCCTGTGCGACCTTGAAGATGATCCGGGACGCGCGTTCGGACCCGCCCCCCTGATACGCGCCGCACATCGCATCCGCCCCGATCGATCGGGAGGTGTCGTACCAGTCCTTCAGGCACGTGTACCCCGCGCGGCAGCTGGGGACCTTCGATTCGAGGAAGGACTGGATCTGGGCTTCCGTCATCGTCGTCGAGTCGAAGAACACTGCGTCGGTGATGATCCGACCCGGCCGGAACTGTGTCAGGTCCGCTGCCGCCCGGATCTCCGAGTCGGTGACCTGAGCCGCCGCCGCCTCGCTGGCGGGCGCCTGCGCAAACGCCGGGGAAGAGGGCAGCACGGATGCCGCCATCAAGACTACGGCGGTGGCGATCGCAAGCGCGCCGAGAAAAGGCGGGGTGCGATCAGCAAACGGTCTCACGTCCTTATTGTGGCGGACGAAGCGGATGTGAACAGTGTGACGGAAGTGGCGTGTCTTGATTCCGTGCCGCGGAGAGGATCAGCGTCGGGCCGCGGCGAGGTAGGCCCGCCATAGCATCCAGCGAGCGCGCAGCACCTTGGAGAGCGATCGTGGTGTGGGCGTCGAAGCGTTCGTCGCGTGTACCCGCCTGCGAAGGGTGGGCTGCGCGACGTGAGTCATGAGCCCATGGCGATTCGCCACGGTCGCGATCCATAGGTCGTGCGACTCTGTCAGGAAAGTGGGGAAAGGGGTGATCCGCGGCACGATGTCTCGGCGAACCGCCATTGTGCAACCGTAGTACGGGATATCGCCGATCAGGATCAGGAACTCGTTGTGGACCCTGCGGTCCGAATCAGTCTCCTCGACCCGCCAGGGTCTTCCGGTGAGCGGTGACTTCAGAGGCTCTCCGGAGTCCAGGAGGACCAGATTCGAGGCGGCGACCCCTTTGGTCATCGCTGCTCGGACGAGGACGTTGCGGCGCCCGGGAATCCACTCGTCGTCCTGATCGGACAACAGCAACACGTCGCCGGTAGCTTGCCGGAGCGCTCGCTCGAAAGTGCGCACATACCCCTGGTTCTGCGGCTGCCGGAGCAGACGGATCCGGGGATCGCCGAAGCGCTCGATGATCGAGACGGTGTCGTCGATGCTCGCGTCGTCGACGATGACGACCTCGTCGCCGGGAGCGAGCTCGTCGAGAATCGTCCTCAGCTGGTCCGCGATGTACTCCGACCCGTTGTAGGTCGCCATGCAGACGCTGACACTTTCATTCATGAGGGGCATGTACCTTCCGGCCGGTGAACGCGACGAGAAGGAATGCGCACCAGCAGAACCGACCGGGTGCGAGATCCCCACCGGCGATCGCCCCTACATCATACGTTGCGAGGCCCGACTGCCGATCGGAGCGTGCCAGGTCGGCAGGAGCTGTCCGCCGGGCGACGATGTCAGTCTTCGAGACGATCCGCCGCCCAGTGGATGCGCGCAGCGCGCTGCAGAACCTCGGCGGGCGCCCTGCCGCCCTGCCCGCGCCTTCCCGCCCGCGCCCCTTCACGCAGGACGGCCCACAAGTCCCGGCGGTGGCGAGCCAGTGAGAGCGCGATGAGGAAGTGCAGGCGATCCGTGACACCGTCGCGGAGCAGTCGGATTGGGAACCGCCGGCGGTAGACCTGTTCGAGAAGGATCCGATTGCGCATCCGATAGAAGTACCGGAACGGCGTGCTCAGAGTGACGACGCGCAGCACCGGCAGCCTGCCGCGGCGCCGGTAGCGCGCCCCCAGCCGGTGCGGAAGCCGCAGACCCGGCACGGCGCACACGGGACGGCCGGCCGCGACGCAGCGCAGTTCGAACTCCGTGTCCACCAGATCGATGAAGAAGTCGGCTCTGAGGGGGCCGACCTGCTGCATGAGCCGGCGGGAGATGAGCATGCCCGACTGGATCGAGTTCTCGGCGATGAGTCGCCCCTGCGCGTCCGTGCCTCGCGCCTGGCTCACGTCGGCGAAGTACTGCGGGACGATCGGGCCTGCCGGGATCCCGGCCGTCTCGAGCTCGTCGTGCAGAGCCACGAGCCGGGCGATGAAGTCGGCAGGGACTTGCGAGTCCTGGTCGAAGGTCACCACCGCGTCGGCGCCGGCGTCGAAGGCTGCGGTGATCCCGTTGTTGAGGGCGACACCGATGCCGACGTTCTCGGACAGTTCTCTGACATCCGCTCCGAGCACGCGGGCGCTCTCCAGCGCGTCCGCCGCATCCTGGCCGCTGCCGTCGTCCACAACGATCACTCCTGCTGCCTGCGCGAGGAGCGGGGTGAGCACACCGAGGAGACTCTCCGGACGGTACGAGGTCACGACCGCCCAGACGGACCCGAGCACGGTCAGTCGTCCTCGGGCGTCCGGCGCTGCCGTGCCTCGGCTTCCAGATCTGCGACGCGACGCTCCAGTTGCTCGATCGCCGTGCCCGCCAGCGCAGCCTCCTCCGCGAGCCGGCGGATCTCGTCCTCCGCCTGCGAGAGCTCCCACGACAAGTGGAGTGCAACGCCGAGGAGGAGCACTATTGCCAACGCGAACAGCAGATTCGACGGCAGCTGCACCCCGAGCAAGTCAGTTGCGGAGACCAAGAGTTGGGGGAATAGTCCGAGGATCAGAACCGCGATGGCGATGATCAGCCACATCACCGCGTACTTCTCTCGCAGCGTGCGAGTCAGCAGCATCCAGATCACGATGGCCAGGATGATGACGGCCAGTGCGAGGCCGAGGAAGACGATCATGACGGCTGCCCCTCCGGGAGGCCCTGGCGCTGCGCGCGACGAGGGCGGATCACAGCGAGACCGAGCGCGAATACCGCTCGGAGCAGGTACTTCATGGCCCCGAAGGTTCCCTGCGTCGAGGTGCCGTGCATGCGGGCACGCATGGCTACGGGCACCTGGGTAACGGTGAGACCCGCGTGGCAGGCGGCGACGAGCGAGTCGAGGGTGTCGCCGAAATACTCAGCGGGGTAGTACTGGACGTATTGCGCGATCGCGCGCGGGCCGGCGGCGCGGAATCCGCTCGTCGCATCCGTCAGCCGGGTCTTGGCGACGCGCGAGAGCGTCTTGGCGAGCACGATCATCGCCCAGCGCCGCGGACCCCTGACATCGTAGTCGCCGACCTCGGCGAACCGGGCGCCGATCGAGATATCCGCCCGTGTGAGGCCGTCAAGGACCGCGTCGATGTCCGCCGGGTTGTGCTGACCGTCCGCGTCCACCTGGATCGCCCGGGCATAGCCGTGGCGCTGGGCGAACGTGAAGCCCGTTCGCATCGCCCCGCCGACGCCGAGGTTGAAGGGGAGCTGGATCACGGTGGCGCCGGCTTGGCGGGCCACCGCGGCGGTGCGATCGGACGAACCGTCGTCGATGACGACGACGTCATAGTCGGGCCGCGCGGCGAGGATCTCGGAGACGGTGTGTCCGACATTTCGCTCTTCGTTCCACGCCGGCACGATGATGAGAGTCGGTGCGATCGAGTCAGTCATTCTTCACACACCCTAGAGGGGGAGCGCTCGGCCCGTCGCATCATCGCGTGCACCCGACCACTTCGTAGAGTCGGGCATCACCCTCGTGGTCGATCAGTCTGACTGCATCCGAGTCCTTGAGATCCGTCAGGCCGGGGAACACGTGGTTTGCGCCGTGGACCTCGCGGGTTCCGAAGTCGAGGACGAAGCCGACTCCGAGTTCGTCGATGGCGTCGCACACGCGCGAGCCGGGGGTGGCGTCGTTGAGATCGTCGTTCACCTCCGCCAGGGCGTCGGAGATCTCCATCTGGATGTGGGGCATCAGAACGCGGCGACCCGTGAGCGCGTATGCCACCGACGTGCCGGTCCACGGGCTGCCAGCGATGACGGCGTCCGCAGGAACGTGCTCATCTAGCCGCGCGATCAGGGCAGCTTCGTCGCTGTTGAGCAGCGGGGAGTCGTCCGTGAGGGCGAACGAAGCGGACGCGACTCGCTGCGCCTCGGGCATCGCCGACAGCGGACCGACCTGCAGCAGCACGACGATGATGCCGACGACGCCGGCGGCTGCGAGACCCACCACTCCCTTCGATGCACCGCCGCGCTGCAGTGCACGCCGGAACCGATACCACGACACGGCCATGCCGTAGGCCGCCAGGGGTACGGTCGCCACCAGGAGGAGAGCGGCGATCCTGGGGATGTTGTTATACCAGGGCGCCGTGAATAGATCGCGGAACGGGAAGGGGATCGCCGCGACGACGATGAAGAGGATCCCTGCGACCGCGTACATGCCCAGCGCGGTGAGTGACGATCGGGTCCGCGCGGCGACTGCCCAGACGATGCCCACCACGGCCGCGATCGCGACGATCAGCGGCGCGGACGGATACCACGGGGCGGTGGTGAGAACCTTGACGATCGCGTCGTTGACGCTCATCTCGGGCTGCCACCCTCGGGCGCCCGACGGCGGACGCAGGACGTAGACCATCGCCGCCGAGACGATCAGATAGAGGATGGTCGCCGAGACGAGGATCGTCCGGGCGCGGCGGATCGGCACGCTCCGCCAGCGGCTCACGACGAAGACCAGAGCCATCGGGGCGGACAGCGCGAGCCATCCCATGAGTGCGCCGGGGTGAACGAGCGCGATGCCCGGCAGCACGCCGAGCAGCGCGATCCCCCACCACAGCGTGCCCGTCGAGTCGGGCCCCGCCGGGAGCCGCAGAAGGCGCGCGGTAACCGCAAGCGCGATCGGCAGGAGCGCGACTCCCAGCTGGAAGGGGTACAGCACGCCGTAGTCCATCAGCATGAGCGGCAGCGGCAGGGACGCGGCGACGAGGCCGGTAGACACGGACAGCGCGGGCGAACGTCCGAACAGCGTGCGGCATAGGAACACGATGCCCAGCGGCCAGACGAAGGCGGAGACGGCCAGGACGACACCGTTAATCGCGACCGGCACCTCGGCGCCGGTCAGCTGGGCGACGAGCGTCACGACGCCGTGCCAGCCGGAGGGGTAGAAGGTCGGCGGACCCGCTGGGTTGGTCATGTAGCCGATCTCGAGCGCTGAGGCCGAGCCCGTGTCGAGCACCCAGCGGACCGCGTTCAGGTGGAACACGTTGTCGAAGGTCTGTGAGATGCTGTCAGGCTCTTGGAGCACTGCGACGATGCGCCATGTGATCAGCACCGCCGCTACGACGAGCGCCGTGAAGAGCCAGAGGTCGAAGCGACGCTCCTGGGGGCGGGGCGTGGCGGTGCGCGAACGGCGTGTCAGCCAGCGCACCCCGGCCAGGACCAGTCCCACCAGGACGGCTGCGACGGCCACGCCGAGCGGCGACCACGCGACGCCGAGCCAGGGGAGGACGATGGAAGCGCCGCAGATGATCGTGAGGGCGAACGCGGGACCGACCGCGATCGAGGTGAATCCGCGCAGGCCGATGACGCGAGCCAGCGGAACGCCGACGACGAGCAGCAGCACCACGGTGACCACCGCCACCGCGGCCAGAGAGAGCCAGAGCAAACTGAGACCTTCCGTGAGACAGAGCTCGACTACGCGTGCGGGACGGTGTCGACGTAACAGGTGCCTATGAGCGTCGTCAGGCGCGAGGCATCCTTAGGGTTCCGAGGCGCCACAGGGCTGGCGCCCGCCGAACACAACGCTTCAGCGTAACCCACCCGTCCCGTCAGACCCCTGAGGGCGTGGTGTCTGCCAAAGCCTTCGCCTTGGCCGTCACGTTGCTTGCGGCCCGGCGGGAGGCGAGCCTCACCGGAACGTCCCACAGCGGGCTGAGTGGACGCAGCCAGCGGGGCAGGTGGCGCCTCTTGACGGCTTCTGATTCGCTGCTCGAGCCCGAGCGGTCCGACACTGTGAGGGAGTCCGGGTGCCACCGGAACGCCGAGACGAACTTCCGTGTGGCAAGGAAACGGCCATGCTTTCGCAGAGACAGGAAGGCGTCGAGGTCCATCGCGAACCGCAGAGATTCGTCGAAGCCGCCGATCGCCTCCAGCGCGTCGAACCGGATCATCGCGGACGGGTTGGGAATGAGGTCGGGGCCCCACGGCAGGAGGAAGAGCGCCAACTTCCCCATCGCGCTGGTCCATACGGTGCGGCCCTCGGGATCGATGTACCGGCAGCCGCCGTAGGCGACGACGGCACGCTCATCTGATTCGAGCATGTCGCGAAGAAGCCCGAGGCCACCCTCCAGGAACATGTCGTCGTCGCCGATCCAGGCGTAGTAGCGCTCATCGGTGCGTGCTCGCAGTCCGCAGTTGATCGCCGCGGAGATGCCCTGCTTCGGGTCGTCGATCAGTACCGCGCCGTAAGAGTTCGCGAGCTCGCGCGCTGCGGTTGCACCGGGAGGTGAGACGACGACGAGCGTCAGATCGACCGCTGTGCGCTGTGCGTGAACGGACTCGAGGGTCTGGGCGAGGAAGTCCAGCCGATCACCCAGGGTGGGGAGGACGACCAGGACGCTCGGCTTGGTTCTGCTCAATGTTCTCTCTGGGTCTGGAGGAGGGCGGCGGGCCGCAATGTGTCGCGCGCCTGTGCGCCGCCCAGGGTGATGTGCAGGTCGCGCGAGGCGATCGGCGCGAGCCGCTGACGGCTTCGCGCCCGACGATCCTAGTCGCCGCGCCTGTGCGGCAGGTCGGAGGAGGACGAGGGCAGCAGGTCGCCGGCCTCCGCCATGAAAGAATCGACGGTTATGAAGGGAATCATCCTCGCCGGCGGCTCGGGCACTCGGCTGCACCCCATAACGCTCGGGGTCTCCAAGCAGCTGATCCCCGTCTACGACAAGCCGATGGTCTACTACCCCCTGTCGACGCTCATGCTGGCCGGGATCCGCGAAATCCTCGTGATCACGACACCTCACGATGCTCCGGCCTTCGAGCGTCTGCTCGGCGACGGATCACAGTTCGGCATCCGCCTCCGGTTCGCGCAGCAGGAATCGCCCGACGGCCTCGCGCAGGCGTTCACGATCGGCGCCGACTTCATCGGCGATGACAGCGTCGCCCTCGCGCTCGGCGACAATCTGCTCTACGGCCCCGGTCTCGGCACTCAGCTCAAGCGGTACGCGGACGTCGACGGCGGCGCCGTCTTCGCGTACTGGGTCGCAGAGCCAGCGGCGTACGGCGTGGTTGAGTTCAACGAGCGGGGCCGTGCTGTCTCGCTGGAGGAGAAGCCTGCGGTGCCCAAGAGCAACTTCGCCATTCCCGGCCTCTACTTCTACGACAACGATGTTGTCGAAATCGCACGCGGGCTCGCTCCGTCCGCTCGTGGTGAATATGAGATCACAGACGTCAACCGCGCTTACCTCGAGCGCGGCAAGCTGCAGGTCGAAGTGCTCCCGCGTGGCACGGCGTGGCTGGACACCGGCACCTTCGATCAGATGACGGATGCCGCGGAGTACGTCCGCACCATGCAGCGCCGGACCGGGCTCAGCATCGGCGTGCCAGAGGAGGTCGCCTGGCGCCAAGGATTCCTGTCGGACGACGAGCTGCGCACGCGGGCTGAGCTGCTCGTCAAGTCCGGATACGGCACCTACCTGCTCGAGACCCTGGAGAGGGGACGCTGATGTCGAAGCTGTTGGTCACGGGAGGCGCCGGTTTCATCGGGTCCAACTTCGTCCACCACGTGGTTGAGCACACTGACCACGAGGTGACGGTCCTCGACGCGCTGACGTACGCGGGAAATCTGGCCTCGCTCGACGGCCTGCCCGAGGATCGCGTCACCTTCGTGAGGGGTGACATTACCGACGCGCCGCTCGTCGACGAGCTGTTCGGCACGGTCGACGCGGTAGTGCATTATGCCGCCGAGTCGCACAACGACAACTCGCTCCACGATCCCCGGCCGTTCCTGGACACGAACATCGTCGGCACCTACACGCTGCTCGAGGCGGCACGCCGCCACGATCGCCGCTTCCACCACATCTCGACCGACGAGGTGTACGGCGACCTCGAGCTCAACGATCCCGCCCGGTTCACCGAGACGACGCCGTACAACCCATCCTCGCCTTACTCCTCCACCAAGGCGGGCAGCGACCTCCTCGTGCGTGCCTGGGTGCGTTCCTTCGGGGTGCGGGCGACGATCTCCAACTGCTCCAACAACTACGGTCCGTACCAGCACGTGGAGAAGTTCATCCCGAGGCAGATCACGAACGTCATCCGCGGCATCCGTCCCAAGTTGTACGGAAGGGGCGAGAACGTTCGCGACTGGATCCACGCGGATGATCACTCGGCCGCCGTTCTCACGATCCTCGAGAAGGGAGCGATCGGCGAGACGTATCTCATCGGCGCCGACGGCGAGAGGAACAACCAGGACGTCGTCGAGATGATCCTCGCACTGATGGGTCAGCCGATCGATGCTTACGATCACGTCACGGATCGCGCTGGTCACGATCTCCGCTACGCGATCGACTCAACCCGCCTCCGCGAGGAGCTCGGCTGGACACCCCGCTACGGCGACTTCGAGGCTGGCCTGGCGGCGACGATCGATTGGTATCGGGACAACGAGTCTTGGTGGGCCGACGCCAAGGACGGCGTCGAGGCGTTCTACGCGTCGAAGGGGCAGTAATGGCCGAGTTCGGCAAGCCTCTCGCTGTCGCCCAGACTCCGATCCCGGGAATGCTCCTGTTCGAGCTACCGGTGCACGGCGACGCGCGCGGCTGGTTCAAGGAGAACTGGCAGCGCGAGAAGATGGACGCGCTCGGGCTTCCGGACTTCGGGCCGGTGCAGAACAACATCTCGTTCAACGACGCGGTCGGCACGACGCGAGGCATCCACGCGGAGCCCTGGGACAAGTGGGTATCGGTGGCGACCGGCCGCATCTTCGGGGCTTGGGTGGACCTGCGGGAAGGGCCCTCATTCGGCACCGTTTTCACTGCGGAGCTCGATCCGTCCCGCGCCATCTTCGTCCCGCGGGGTGTCGGCAACTCCTACCAGACGCTCGACCCCGACACCGCGTACACGTATCTGGTCAACGACCACTGGTCGCCGGAGGCCTCCTATTCGTTCCTCAATCTCGCGGACGAGACGGTGGCGATCGATTGGCCGATCCCGCTGTCCGAGGTCGAGGTATCCCCGAAAGACCGGAGGCATCCCCGCCTGGCCGAGGTGACGCCCGTTCCGCCGCGTAGGGTCCTGGTCACGGGTGCGAACGGCCAGCTCGGTCGCGCGCTGCGCGCCGAGTTCGGCGACGCCGAACACGTGGAGTTCGCCGACCGGTCGACGCTGGATCTGGCGTCTTCGGACCTCGCCCTCGGGAGGCGGTGGCGGGACTACGGCACGATAATCAACGCTGCGGCCTTCACTGCAGTCGACCGCGCCGAGACGGCCGAGGGTCGCGCCGAAGCCTGGGACGTCAACGTCGCAGGGGTGTCGGCACTGGCGCGGATCGCGGCCGAGAACCGGATCACGCTCGTCCACGTCTCCAGCGACTACGTGTTCGACGGCTCGTCTGGTGCGCCGTACCACGAGACCGACCCGGTGGCGCCGCTGGGCGTCTACGGGCAGACGAAGGCAGCGGGCGACGCGATTGTCGCCACCGTCGCCCGCCACTACATCCTGCGGACGAGCTGGGTGATCGGACAGGGCTCGAACTTCGTGCGGACCATGGCTTCGCTGGCGCAGCGCGGGATCGCGCCGAAGGTGGTCGGCGACCAGGTAGGCCGTCTGACGTTCACCGAGGATCTCGCGCGCGCGGCTAGGGCGCTTGTCGAGTCGCAGGCGCCCTACGGCGTGTACAACGTCACGTCTGAAGGAGATCCCGCCTCGTGGGCCGACATCGCGCGTGCCGTGTTCGAACTGACCGGCCATGATCCGCAGGCGGTGACGCCAGTGACGACGGCTGAATACTTCGCATCCGCCACCGGACCGGTCGCACCTCGTCCGCGCAACAGCGTTCTCGCCCTCGACAAGCTGCACGCCGCCGGCATCCGAACCCGGAACATGCGCGAGGCCCTGCGCATCTATCTGGCCGAAGGCTGACCCGAGATCGCGCCCTTCTTGCGCAGCGCCAGAAACGCGATGACCTGAACGACGACGACCACGACCTCGGAGATCGCGAAGCCGAACGCGGCGCCCGCGGCACCGGCGGAGGTTGCGCCCACGATCATCCCGGGTACGCCGACCGCGGCGCCGATGAGCGTGCTGATGGTCACCCATCCCACGAGGCCGAAGGGTATGAGCAGCAGCCGCCCGACTCCGGTGTTGAGGGCAATGGCGAAGAACGCCAAGCCGATCGCCACGGCCGTCGGCGTATCGATCGCGAGGTTCGCACCGAATAGGAGCGCCGTGGCGAGCGGGCCGAGGAACGAGCACGCCGCGAATCCGAGCGCGCCCAGAGCCGCCAGAATCGTGATCGACCGTGCAGCGCGGCGCAGCTTCACCTCTGGGTTCTCGTCCTCGGCCACCCAGCCCTGGACGGCGTTGGTCGTCGCGACGATCGCCGTGAGGGATGCCTTCAGGAGCTTGTCCGCGCTGACGAAGACCGCCGCCACCGGCACCGTGGCGACTGCCGTGACGACCGCCACCGTGGCCGAGCTGTACGCGCCACCCGCGATGACCGCGACCGCCGCGTGCCCGTCACGTCGTAGCGCCGCGGCCCCGCCGCGCCATGACGTGAGCCGCCGGAGGTGTCCGAGGGTGCCTTCTCGCACGAAGAACACCGTCTGTGCGATGACCGTCGCCGCGAGCAGGATGACGGGGTACCACACGACTTCACGGGTGAGGAGGACGACGCCGATTCCTGCGAGCCCGCCCGCGATCCGTGGGAGCGACTCGGCACCGGCCAAGGTCAGTGGGCGGCTGCGGCCGATGAGGTACCACGCGGGTGACAGACCCAGGATGCCGTTCGCGGCGGTCGCCAGAAGAGCGAGCGCCGCAGTGCCGGGCGGAGCGATGGCGACCGCGACGATTCCCAGGGGGACCGATGCGACGGCCAGCAGGATGATGCGGCTCGTCAGGCTCGCCGTGAGATCGGCCCGTGCATCCGCGGGCGCGGCGGGAGCCACCCGCGCGGGTCCAACGAGTGGCCAGGCGTATCCGATCGTGAGCGCAGCGATGGCGCCGATCGATTCGCCGACGCCGAGCGCGACCCACTCGGTCTCACTCGCCACGCGAGCGATCACGGGCAGAGCGAGAAAGGGGACGAGCAGTGAGAGGAACGGAAGGGCTGCGAGGCCGCCGAAGCGACCGACCGCCGACCTCATGCCGGGGGTGGCAGCAGCGGGGTGTCGTCCTCCCACCGCTGCCCGGTGAACACGCGCTCGAGCTCCAGGTCGAACCTCGCGCGGTCGTCGGCGATCCAGTCCCGGTACCCCTGTTGCGCGGCCACCGAGGCCTCGGGTGCTTCGAACACCCCGGTGAGGGTTGCCGCCGTGTCCTCGAGGAAGGCCGGCCCTGGGGAAACCTTGTGCTCCCACGGGATGGGAACGTCGTCCCAGAACGCACCGGAACCTCGGCGCGCGACGACGGTGACGGCGCCGTGGACGGCAGCCTCTCGGGGCATCCGGTCGCGACCGGGGTGGAACCCCGGGTCGAAGTAGACAGCGGTGCGGGACAGCAGGTCCGCCACGCCGGTGCTGGTGAGGCCCGCGAGGGGACGCCAATCGACGTCGCTGATGCGCGGGCCGAGGAGTTCCGGTACCCACGGCGCCTTACGCGGGTTGTATGCGATCGAGCGGCCGCGCGTACCCGCGGGGGCGAGCGCGCCGGGCGCCGGGCGCTCCAGGGGAAGGTAGTCGCTCACGACGGCGGCCGACACTCCGAGCGACGACAGGAGGTACGCGCGCGCATAGGCGGACTGCGCGAGGTGCAGCGAGCTCTCCAGGAGCGATCGCCAGGGGCGCCGCGCGACCATCCGCCGGTACGTGAAGGACGCAGCGTTCGGCGACCAGTCGGCATGGGGGGCGCCGATAGAACGCGTGAACCGGCGGTCCCGCGCCTCCTGCCTGGGCAGGAATGGGGCGGAGTTGTCGATGCTGAGCCACCAGCAGATGCGCTGGGCCCGCCGCACCTGAGGCAGATGCTCGAGCATGCCCTCCGGGACGATGACGGCGTTAGCGGGGTCGTCGATCAGCTCGGACTCGGGGGCGTCGTACCTCTCGTACGCGCTCGCTCGCGGCACGCCTGCGGTGCTCTTCAGCGGCACGAGGGAGGCATCGTGACCCTGCCTGCGAAGTGCGTCGACGATCTGGTGCAGGGCTTCCGGACCTCCGGTCTGTGCCCCTCTCGGGTAGAGCACGAAGATCCGGTTGAAGCCGTCAGCCATCTGTCCTCGTAACGTTCTTCGCTGTCATGTCGCCGCAAGTCTACTTGGCGCGGCCACTCGTCCCGGTGGCGGGGAAGAAGGCGGCGAGAGCCGACTACACTATTACGGGCGCGCCCGCGCCAGGAAGGCCACGGCGCTCAATGGATCTCCTTATTGTCGGTTCGGGATTTTTCGGACTCACCATCGCAGAACGGGCCGCGGCAGCCGGCCGTAAGGTCACGGTGATCGACCGCCGGAACCACATCGGCGGCAACGCGTACAGCGAGGACGAACCGACGACCGGAATCGAGGTGCATCGCTACGGTGCGCACCTGTTCCACACGTCGAATCCGGGGGTCTGGGAGTACGTCAACCGCTTCACGACGTTCACGAACTACATCCACCGCGTATACACGAACCATAGCGGCGTCGTGTTCCCGCTGCCCATCAACCTCGGCACGATCAACCAGTTCTTCCAGTCGGCCTACTCGCCCGACGAGGCCCGAGCGCTGGTGCACGAGCTGGCGGGGGAGTTCGACGCCAAGGAGGCGGCGAACCTCGAGGAGAAGGGCATCTCGCTCATCGGGCGCCCGCTGTACGAGGCGTTCATCCGCGACTACACCGCGAAGCAGTGGCAGACGGATCCCAAGGAGCTGCCGGCCGAGGTCATCAGCCGACTCCCTGTCCGTTACAACTACGACAACCGCTACTTCAACGACACGTGGGAGGGCCTGCCGACGGACGGCTACACCGCGTGGCTGGAGCGGATGGCCGACCACGCCAAGATCGAAGTCAAGCTCGACACCGACTTCTTCGACGAGTCGCAGCCGTTCAACAAGAAGGCGACGGTGGGTCAGGTGCCGATCGTCTACACCGGTCCGGTGGATCGCTACTTCGACTACGCCGAGGGTTCGCTGTCATGGCGGACGCTCGACTTTGAGCAGGAGGTGCTCGAGATCGGCGACTATCAGGGCACCCCGGTGATGAACTATGCGGATGCCGAGATCCCCTACACCCGTATCCACGAGTTCAAGCACTTCCACCCCGAGCGTTCCGACCGCTATCCCACGGACAAGACGGTGATCATGCGGGAGTTCTCGCGCTTCGCGTCACGCGACGACGAGCCGTACTACCCGGTCAACACGCCCGAGGACCGCGCCGGGCTGATCGCGTACCGCGAGCTTGCGAAGGGTGAGCAGGACGTGCTGTTCGGCGGTCGCTTGGGCACATACCAGTATCTCGACATGCACATGGCCATCGGTTCCGCGCTGTCGATGTGGAACAACCAGCTCGCGTGAGCATGCGCAGCGCCGGCGACGTCGCCCTCGCGACCCCTTCGCGCACCCGCGAGGACCGGCGCTTCCGTCTCGACGTCCAGGCGCTGCGTGCGGTCGCGATCGGGGCGGTGGTGCTCAATCACCTGTGGCCGAGCTACGTCGGCGGCGGCTACGTCGGCGTCGACGTCTTCTTCGTCATCTCGGGATTCCTGATCACAGGGCACCTGGTGGGCGAGGCGAACCGCACCGGCGGCATCCGTCTCGGCGCGTTCTATGCGCGGCGCATCCGGCGGCTGCTCCCGGCGTCGCTGCTGGTGCTCGCCGTCTCCGCGGTGCTCGTCTGGCTGTACCTTCCCTACCCCCGCTGGGAGCGCAACGCGGCGGAGGTCGCCGCGAGCGCGGGCTATGTGGAGAACTGGCTGCTCTCGACGCTGTCGGTCAACTATTCGGCGGCGAACGACTCTGCGAGTATCGCCCAGCACTTCTGGTCCCTGTCGGTCGAGGAGCAGTTCTACCTGATCTGGCCGGTGCTCATCGTGCTGACGCTCGCGGCGATGGCGTGGCGCGGACGACGCGTCGACCGGACCAGGACCATGGTGGCGGTGCTGGTCGGCATCCTCGTGGTGTCGCTGGTCGCAAGCGTCGTGTACACCGCGGTCGCGCCGCATCAGGCGTACTTCGTCACCTTCACGCGCGCGTGGGAGTTCGCTGCGGGTGGGACGATCGCTGTCCTCGGATCACGGATCCGGATGCCGCGACTGGCGGCCAATGCAGTGGCGCTGCTGGGCTTCGCGGCGATCGGCGTGTCGGTCTTCTGGTACGGATCGCAGACGCCCTTCCCGGGAGTCGCCGCCCTGCTGCCCGTCCTCGGTACTGCGGCGATCATCGCGGCGGGAACGGCGCACGCGCGACTTTGGCACTCGTGGATCACCGATCGCAAGCCGGTGCAATGGCTGGGCGGGGTCTCGTACTCGCTGTACCTCTGGCATTGGCCCCTGATCGTTGTCACGCCGTTCGCGCTGCAGCGTGAGCTCTCGGGCACGACCCGCGCTGGCGTGCTCGTGGTCGCCGTCGCCCTGGCCTGGGCGACGAAGCTCCTCGTCGAGGATCCTGGCCGTACCTGGACGTTCTGGAGCACCTCGACACGGCGGTCGGTGGGCCTGATGCTCGCCGGGATGGCGACCGTCATGGCGCTGGCTGGAGCGCTGCTCGTCGGCTATCACGTGCAGAGCGCGGCGGACTCGCCGGAGCTTCCTGTCGCCACGGGATCGTGCGTGGGGCCCGCCGCTCTGGCCGATCCCAAGTCGTGCACGGATCCGTTCGGCCCTCCCGCTTCCGCGGTGATGACCAAGAAGAACGAGTACTACTACGTCCCTCCCGAGTGCGATCCGGAATCCCCGCGCATGGCGGACGGCCGCGAGCTCAAGCACGTCGTGTGCGACTTCTCGCGTCCCGGCGCCGCGGCGGAGGAGGTTTGGCTCGTGGGGGACTCTCACGCGCAGCAGTGGCAGGGCGCCGTGTTCGAACTGGCCCGGCAGCGTGGCTGGCGGGTCACGACGACCTATCTGGGCGGGTGCCCGGTGGCAGATGTCGCCTTCGTCGGCTTCCGTTCACCGGCGGCGCCCAGTGACGCGAGCGCGTGTCGCGAGTGGTCGCGCAGCGTGTCGGCGGCGATCCTCGACGCCAAGCCGAACGTCGTCTTCACGGCCATGGCCGCGCGTCTGCAGCTCGTCGACGACGGCTCGGGCCGCCCTGCGTCCGATCAGTTCGTCGACGGACTGGTCAAGGACTGGAACCGGTGGGCGGACGCGGGTATCCGTGTCGTCGGCATCGCCGACCCCCCGTTCAACGCCGAAGTCCGCAGTACCGACTGCGTCCTCCTCAACGCCGCGGATCCCGTCGTCTGCGCCCGCCCACGTGCCGATGCGCAGCCCGTCGATCCGATCGTGCTCGCGGGCGAGCGGGCCCTCCGTCCCAGGATCGGCGTGGTAGATCTGACCGACCGCTTCTGTGATACGCAGCAGTGCTATGCGGTGGTGGGCGGCGTGCCGGTCTACTTCGACCCGGACCACCTGAACCTACAGTACGTGCGGATGCTCGCTCCCGACCTCGCTGAGGCCCTGGACGCGCTATAACGCTGTCCGACGCCCGCGCGATCGGCGGCGCCCGGCCTCACATCGCGAACGCCCGCTATCGGCCCGACATCGCCGGCCTGCGGGCGTTCGCGATCGCGCTCGTCGTCGTTTAGCGCGTGTGGTTCGGTCGAGTCTCGTGCGGGGTCGACGTGTTCCTGCTGATCTCGGCGTAGCTCACCGAGTCGGTGCTCGAACGCCTCGAAGGCGGCGCATCGCCTCGTCTCGGATCGTTCTGGTCGCGCCGCTTCGCCCGCCTCCTGCCGGCGGAGGTGGTCACGATCCTGCTCACTCTGGTGTCTGCGGCGGTGCTCCTGCCATCGTCGATGTGGTCGGGAATCTGGGGCCAGTTCTGGGCATCGCTGCTGTACTACGAGAACTGGCAGCTGGCCGGCGCCTCGGTGGAGTACTATGCCCGCTACGAGACTCTTCCCAGCCCGCTCCAACACTTTGGTCGCTTTCCATCCGGGGCCAAGTGTTCCTGCTTTGACTGGCCGACACTCGCGGCGGTCGCGGTGATCCTCGCCGGTCAGGCGACCCTGCCGGGTCGGTGACGCGGTTGCTGTCGTCGCCCTCGGTTCGCGCCTTCTGCACCATCGCATACTGCCTCTACTTCGCGCTTTTTCCCATCCTCATCGGCTATCTGACGCTGACCGGGCGCACCAGCGTGGGTCCTCTCGGCGGTGCCGCGATCGTCACCACATCGATCGGGGCAGCGGTGCTCCTGCACTGGCTCGTCGAGCGTCGGCTGCGCTCCGGCCCTCTGCGCCGGTCGCACTTGGTGACCATCGTCGCGAGCCTGCTGGTGGTGGCTCTTCCGCTCTCCGTCTGGCAGGGGTTCGAGAAGGTGCGCAGCGCCCTGGTCCAGACCTCGGCGAATCCCGGAGAGGCGACCCCGCTCCAGGGCGCGCTCATCGAGATCCCGGAAGGAGCCGAGCGGGTGCCGCTCGGCTCGGCGCTCGCCGATGAGTGGATCGCCCTCGAGTCGTCCTGCAGCGGGCGGATCGCGCCGAGCCTCGACATCGTGGCGCAGACGTGCCGGCAGACGCGGGCGGTCGACTCGGACGCGCCCGTCGTGCTGGTGCTCGGAGACTCCCATGCGCAACGGTGGATGGGAGCGATCACCCCCTCGCCGCGGCGAACGACTGGCACCTCGTCTCCGTGCTCAAGGGCGGATGCTCGTTGACGGTGGGGGAGACGCGCAAGGTGGACACCGAACGTCGTGCGTGGCAGGCCGGAGCCCTGCACTACGCGGAGAGGCTGCAGCCGGACGTCGTCGTCACCGTCGGCACGAAGGCCTAGTCCGAGGGCGCGGGGGAGCGAGTCCCGAGGGGACTGGACACCGTCGTCGACCGACTCGTCAGCGCGGGGCCGGAGGCGGTCGCGGTCCGGGACAATCCCCGGTTCGACACCGACATGTTCCGGTGCGTCGAAGCCCTCGGCCCCGACGCGTCCGAGTGCATGTGCGACCGCGAAGCCGTGATGGCGCAGTCGAACCCTGCCGAGGTCCTCGCGGGCGACCGCGTGCACATCGTGGATCTGTCGGACCTCTCGTGCCCGGATGGAACCTGCTTGCTGGTGATCGGCAACGTGGTCGTCTACCTGGACACTAATCACCTGAGTGGCAGCTACCGCGCACGATGGCCCCGGCGATGGAGCCGGCGCTCAGGGCTATCCGCCCCTGAGCGAGTGGCGCGCGACTCGCCCGTTCGTTCCGGCGAACTAGACTCGATTCCGTGAGCACTGCCGCCGTCGGCGCCCCCGGATCGCCCCGGCGCTACCTCCACTCGCTGTGGCTGCTGTCGGCGCGCGATCTCAAGGTCCGGTACTCGACGAGCGCGCTGGGATACCTGTGGTCGATCCTCGATCCGCTCGTCATGAGCGCCATCTACTGGTTCGTGTTCACCCAGGTCTTCAAGCGCACGGTCGGGCATGAGCCGTACATCGTGTTCCTCATCACGGCACTTCTGCCCTGGGTGTGGTTCAACTCATCGGTCTCCGACTTCACCCGCGCGTTCAACAAGGATGCTCGCCTCGTGCGATCGACCGCGATCCCGCGATCGATCTGGGTCAACCGGATCGTGCTGAGCAAGGGCATCGAGTTCCTGTGCTCGCTGCCGGTGCTCGCGCTGTTCGTCGTGCTGTCGTACTTCACGAAGTACCCTGCGGAGCTCAACTGGGGGCTGTTGTGGATCCCCGTGGCCGTCATCCTGCAGGCGGTTCTGCTGGTCGGGCTGGGGCTGCTCGTCGCACCGCTGTGCGTGTTGTGGACCGACCTGGAGCGCACCACGAAGCTCATCCTGCGCGCGCTCTTCTACGCCTCGCCGGTGATCTACGGCGTGGAGGACCTCCCGGGCGCGTTCGAGACGCTGGCAGCTTTCAATCCGCTGTCCGGCATCTTCGCCCTGTACCGCGTCGGGTTCTTCGCCGAGGAGTGGGACCCCTGGGTCATCGGCATCGGCGCGATCATGTCGTTCCTGTTCCTGGCCCTCGGTGTCTTCGTCTTCCGACGGCTCGAGCGCCCCGTGCTGAAGGAGCTGTGATGACGGCATCCGATCTCGCGATCGAGGTGCAGGGCCTCGGAGTGCGCTTCCGCCGCAACCGCCGCGGCCGGCGCAGCATCAAGGATCTCTTCTCCGACTCGACCCGACGCTCCAAGCCGGGTGAGTTCTGGGCCCTGCGCGACGTCAGCTTCGACGTGAAGCCCGGCGAGTCGATCGGTGTCGTCGGCCGCAACGGCCAGGGAAAGTCGACGCTGCTCAAGCTCGTCGCCGGCGTGCTGCTCGCGGATGAGGGCACGGTAGAGGTCAACGGGGGAGTGGCGCCGCTGATCGAGATCACCGGCGGCTTCGTCGGCGATCTGACCGTGCGCGAGAACGTGCGTCTCACCTCGGGCCTGCATGGGATGTCGAAGGCCGAGGTCGCGCGTCGATTCGACGGCATCATCGAGTTCGCCGAGCTCGAGGACTTCGTCGACACGCCGTACAAGCACCTCAGCAACGGCATGAAGGTGCGCTTGGCGTTCGCGGTGGTGTCGCAGCTCGAGGAGCCGATCCTGCTCGTCGACGAGGTGCTCGCGGTGGGAGACAAGGCGTTCCGTGAGAAGTGCTACGCGCGTATCGACGAGCTCCTCGCCGATGGGCGCACGTTGTTCTTCGTGTCGCACAGCGAGCGCGACCTGCGTCGCTTCTGCACGCGCGGCCTCTACCTCGACAAGCACCGTCTGGCGATGGACGCCCCCATCGGCGAAGTGCTCGACCGGTACAACGCCGACTACCCGACGGGGATCTGAGCCCGGCGGCGCCGCCCGGCGAGAGCACTGGGCGGGCAGGTAGGCTTGAGGTTCGATTTCGATGCACCTCCCGTGAGGCATCCAGAACCACGAAAGCGCGCATGACTAAGACGGCACTCATCACAGGCATCACCGGTCAGGACGGCTCGTACCTCGCGGAGCTGCTCCTCGCGAAGGGGTACGAGGTGCACGGACTGATTCGCCGGGCCTCGACCTTCAACACTCATCGGATCGACCATCTCTACGTCGATCCGCACGACTCGAACGCCAAGCTGTTCCTGCACTACGGCGACCTCAGCGACGGTGCACGGCTGGTGACTCTGATGGCGCAGATCAACCCCGACGAGGTGTACAACCTGGCGGCCCAGTCTCACGTGCGGGTGTCCTTCGACGAGCCGGAGCACACCGCCGACACCACGGGGACCGGGACGATCCGTCTGCTGGAAGCCGTGCGGCTCTCGGGGATCGACACCAAGTTCTATCAGGCTTCGACGTCGGAGTTGTACGGGGCGACGCCGCCGCCGCAGAACGAGGAGACGCCGTTCTATCCGCGCTCGCCGTACGCGGCGGCGAAGCTGTACAGCTACTGGATCACGAAGAACTATCGCGAGGCATACAACATGTTCGCGGTCAACGGGATTCTGTTCAACCACGAGTCGCCGCGTCGCGGCGAGACTTTCGTGACACGCAAGATCACCCGCGCTGTCGCCCGCATCAAAGCGGGTGTGCAGAAAGATCTGTACCTTGGCAACATCGACTCGATCCGTGACTGGGGATACGCCGCGGAGTACGTTGAGGGCATGTGGCGGATGCTGCAGGTCGACGAGCCGGAGGATTTCGTACTCGCGACGGGTGTCGGATACACCATCCGCGACTTCCTGGAGACTTCATTCGGCCACGTCGGATTGGACTGGCAGGAGTTCGTGAAGTTCGATGAGCGCTACCTGCGGCCCACTGAGGTCGACGCGCTCATCGGCGACCCGTCGAAGGCGGGCGAGAAGCTCGGGTGGACGCCTACGATCGACGGCAGGCAGCTGGCCACCCTGATGGTCGATGCGGACGTGGAGGCACTGGAGAAGGGTCCTGAGTGGATCGACACCGTCGATCTCCCCTCGTGGACGACCGCGGCGACGTTGGGCGCGCGGTGAGCGCCGCGAGCGACGGCCTCCAGTACGCCCCAAGCGAGCTGGACCGAGACGCGACGTTCTACGTCGCGGGCCACCGCGGCCTCGTCGGGTCGGCGATCGTTCGCCGGTTGGAGGCAGCGGGGTTCACGAACATCGTGGGCAAGACGTCCGCCGAGCTGGATCTGAGGGATCGAGACGCTGTCTTCGACTACATGGCAGAGATCAAACCGCGCTACCTCGTGCTCGCGGCCGCCAAGGTCGGCGGCATCCTGGCGAACAGCACCTTTCCGGTGGACTTCCTCAGCGACAACCTCCGCATCCAGTCGAACGTGCTGGACGCCGCGCTGTCGAACGAGGTCGAGCGTGTCGCCTTCCTCGGATCCTCCTGCATCTACCCGAAGCTCGCCGAGCAGCCGATCCGAGAGGACTCGCTGCTCACTGGGCACCTGGAACCCACCAACGACGCGTACGCGATCGCGAAGATCGCCGGCATCCTGAACGTGCAGGCCGTGCGCCGCCAGTACGGGTTGCCGTGGATCTCGGCGATGCCCACAAATCTCTACGGGCCCAACGACAACTTCTCCCCGAAGGGATCCCACGTCCTTCCGGCGCTGATCCGCCGTTACGACGAAGCCGCGAAGTCGGGCTCCGCATCGGTGACCAACTGGGGCACGGGTTCGCCGCGTCGCGAGTTTCTGCACTCCGACGACATGGCCGACGCCGTGCTGCACCTCCTGGAGCACTACGACGGACCCGAGCAGGTCAACGTCGGCACCGGCTCCGATGTCACGATCCGCGAGATCGCTGACACTATCGCCGGTGTCGTCGGGTTTTCGGGTGAGACGGAGTGGGATACCTCCAAGCCGGATGGCACTCCGCAAAAGCTGCTCGACGTGTCCAAGCTGGCGCAGGCTGGTTGGACGCCGAAGATCACGCTCGAAGAGGGCCTCGACCGCACGGTCGCCTGGTATCGGGATCACGTCGACACCATCCGAGAGTGACTCAGTGGCATATCGCCACATCGTCCTCTTCCGGGTGCGCGACGAGGTCGACGATGCACGACTGCATGCGGCTGTACTGGCCCTGAAGGCGTTCGCTCATTTCCCAGGCGTCGAATCGTGGGTGATCACGTCGTCCTTGGACGCTCGCAAGGGGCGCATCGTCATCGAGGATGCGACATTCGCCGACCGCGAGGCGTTCGACGCGTTCCGCCGTGACGACGGACATGTCCGCGTGGGGCGGATGATGTCGGACGTCTCCGACTGGTGGATCGGAGATTACGTCACGCCCGTCGACGAATAAGCTCGCCGATCAGCTGCGCCGAACCCGGCCACATCGGATCCGGCAGGCGGAGCGGGTCGGCGAATCGGAAGTCCAGGGCTTCGTTGCCCGGATCCGGCTCCGCGTCGATTTCCACCAGGAACGATAGCCCGATCGCGTGCTTTCGCGGATCATTGCCGTGGCCGGTGCCATCTCGAGGAGCGACGGGCGGCGGGAACCACTGATAGACGAAGTCGGGCTGCGGGTCAGGCGCGACGATCGGAATCACGCCGATGGTGTCGACGCTGTGACGGACGATCGCCTGACGTACGGTCTCTCCGTAGCGGATGCGCCCACCGAGGTGACACCAGACCCGACCGAACGGCGACCGCCGGAGGATCAGACCGACCTCCAGCCCTGTGCCGGATCGGCGGACCGGGACGAAGTCGACGCACGCCACCGGGATCGAACGCTCGATGGTCGCGTAGAGATCGTCGGGCAGGAAGGACACTCAGGTCCTGCTCGTCGCGGCCTCGAGCGGCGGCATCGGCTGCCACGAGGCATCCTTCGCGATCGTGCGACCGTCGCGGAGTCCCCGGAACAGGTTCGACGTGCCGCGCACGGTGCGCTCGACGAAGACGAGCCGGATGAGCTCCTTGCCGAACGTCAGGCTCGTGCCGAGGCCGAAGGCCAGCGGGTTGTAGACGCCGAGGGACCGGTAGTACTTCTTGATGTAGGCACGGTTGCGCATGATGTAGTAGCGGTACGCGTTGCTCGACGCGTTCATGTGGCGGATGCCCATGTCCCACTGCTTGATCTCGCGGGTGCGGCGCAGCACGAACTCGTCGACGATGACCGACTGCGTCTTGCGCGACGCGAGCCAGCCGTACATCTGGTCGTCCCAGTAGATGAAGAATCGCGGGTCGGGCAGGCCGATCTGCTGCACGATGTCGCGGTGGATGAACATGCCCTCGAAGCAGCCCGAGTTCATCGGCTTGTAGCCCGATGCGTCGAACTCCGCCGGCGCGAAGGGGATCGGGATGCCGAGGGGCTCGGCGACCCGGTACTGCCAGTAGAACGCGCTGCCGTCGTAGTCGTAGCGCCGGCCCTGGATGCTCTTGAATCGCGGGGCCCACTTGCCCATCTTCGCGAGGCCGTCGGGGAGCACCTCGACGTCGTCGTCCATGAGCCAGATCCACTCGGAGCCGAGCTCGTATGCGACGCGCATGCCTTCGCTGAACCCGCCGGAGCCGCCGGTGTTGGTCTCCATGCGGCGGTACACGAGCGTCGACGGCTCGAGACTCTCGCGGAAGGACTCGACGACATCGGTGGTGTCGTCGGTCGAGGCGTTGTCGATGACCACGATGTGACCGGGCTTCGGGTCCATCTCGGAGATGCTCGTGAGCAGGCGCGTCAACAGGCCGGACCGGTTGTAGGTCACAACTGCGATCGTCGCGGTGGACGGGTCGAACTGCGCGGCGGAGGGAACGTTGCTCACGGGGCTGATCTCCGAGGAAGTGTGATGGGCGCCGAGACGTCGGGCCGCACAGAAGCCTACCCCGTCGGCCCCGGCTCTCCCTGGGCGTGGGGGAGCCCTGAGCCCTCCGCGGCGCCGGGGCCGCCGGCATCCGCTCCCGTGTCGAGCTTCTCGCGCCATGAACGCGACTGTCCGGCGCGCACGGCGCACAGCACGAGCATCATCCACCCGAGGCCGGTGAGCGTGAAGCTCTCGAACATCGAGTCGATGAGGAGGGTGACGAGGATGAGGGGCGTCCACGCGTAGACGACCGACCGCCGTTCGCCGGCGACCAGCCACGACCGGGCGAGCGCCAGCGCTCCGAGCGCGAGGAACAGCACCAGGCCGACCCAGCCGAGCTGCAGCGCGACATCGAAATAGGCGTTGAGGCCCGTCGCGTGGTTGCGGTTGAGCAGGTAGTTGATGGCGTTGAAGGGGTACTGCTCGGGGTCCCACACACCGAACCACCCGAAGCCCTGCACCGGCTTCTGGCGCAGGAAGTCCACCATGCGGTTCCACAGGTCCACGCGCATCGAGAAGTCGGTGCCTGCGCCCAGCAGCGCGATGATCGGATGCCGCGCTGCGTAGCCGACGAACACCGCGACGATGACGAGCACGCCGAGCACGAGCTGCAGTCCGGCGCGCCGGTCGGGGCGTGCGTGGCGCACGAGGGCCAGCGCCGCGACCGCGAGGCCGACGCCGATGGCGAGCACCACGACCGTGGGGGAGTCGCTGAGCACCGCCAGGCCGCCCGCCAGCACCACCGAGGCGACCGACAGCCCCGGTCGCACCGACTGGGTGCGGTACTCGATGAGGAAGGTGATGAGTGCCAGCACCGCGACGAAGCCGAGGAGGTTGCGGGTGCCGAAGATGCCCTGCACCGGGCCGAGCTGCGCGATGTTCCCCTGGACCGCGAGGAACGTGAAGGGGATGTCGAGCAGGATGCCGGAGAGCACCTCGACCGCGAGCGAGACGGCGAGCAGGGCCCTCAGCACATCCCCGAGCGCGCGAACGGTCTGCAGGGTGTCGCGCACGTGCCCGATCACGACGGCGAGGAAGGCCATCGCGGCCATCGACACCCAGCTCCACAGCGACGTCACCGGCTCGCCGCTCCAGAAGATGCTCGCGAACGCCCACACCACGAACACGACGACGGTCGTGGGGACCAGGCGCAGCAGCGTGATCTCGCGGCGGCGCGCGATCATGATCCCGACGCCGATGAGGCAGAGTCCCACCACGATCGTGACGTACGTGACGCGCCCGGCGATCCGCTCGATCGCGAAGGCCGAGAAGACGGCGGTGAAGACGACGAACGTGTAGGCGCGGGCGAAGGATGCCGAGGCCAGCAGCGTGCTGAGCCATCCCGGTGACGCGGCACGCGGCGAGTCGGTCACGCGGTCCGCCCCGGCCCGTCCTCATCGCCGGACGGGGCGGAGGCGAGCGGCTCGCCGCGCTCGATCGCGGCGGTCTGCTCGGCGGGGCCGACCCCCACATGCGGCGACTGCTTGATCTTCGCGCCGAACATGACGATGAACAGCCATCCCCACAGCAGCAGCGGCGTCGACTCGGCCAGGCTCTGGACGAGGAGGATGGCCCCCACGAGGGTCGGCAGCAGCGTCAACGGCGAGTACGGGCGGTCGGCATGGAGGTCCCACCGCGGCCGGTCGACGGCGAAGAACCACGCCCGCCACACGAACGCAAGATAGAGGAGTGCGAGCAGCACGACGCCGATGATGCCGAGCTGCATCGCGACGTCGATCCACATGTTGTGGGCCTGCATGACGAGCTGGCCATGGTCGGTGATCCGGATGTCGAACGCCGGGTCGCCGGTCACCCACGGGGTGGCGAAGCCCCACCCGGTCCACGGGCGCTCGCCGGCGCGCGCCAGCACCTTGCCCCAGATCCCGTCGCGTCCGGTGAGATCAGCACTGCGGCCGAGGAGGGAGAAGATCGTGTCCCGCAGCAGCCACACCGCGACCGCGCCGCCGATGCCCACGACGGCGTATGCGACGTAGTACTTGGTGCGCTCGCCGGGCTTGGTGGCGCGGCGCATGAGGAGGACGGTGACCAGCACGACGGCGACGGCCGTGGCCGCGATGTACGCCGTCGCGGAGGACGCCCGGACGAAGAGGAAGACGGACAGTCCGATCCAGATCCACAGGAACACGCGCCGGGGCGCTCCCGAGGCCAGACGGATGGCGAAGACGACGATCGCGAGCAGCGCCACGGGCGCGAGCAGGTTCGCGTTGCCCATGATCCCCTGCAGGCGCCCGCCGTCGAAGAGGTTGTTGCGGGACCAGTACTCGATCGGGTCGCCGGCCTTGTCGACGACGAAGCCGGGCAGGATCGGCGCGCGCACGAACACCGAGACCCACAGTTCGAACACGAGCGACAGCGCCATGACCCACTTGAGGGCCGACGCGATCGCGCGGATCAGCTCCCGCCAGGTGAGGACGCTGCCCACGAAGAGCGCCTGCAGCGTCGTGATGTACAGCAGGAGCAGGGTGAGGGCGGTGGTCTCGGGCCATGCCGACCACGTGAGCGACAGCGTCGCCCAGGCGACGTAGGCGACCACGAACCAGGGGAGGCGGCGCCATTGCACCGGTGGCCGTACCACCGCCCACAGCACCGCCGACAGCACGCCGCCGGCGATCGTGACGACCGCCGCGGGGAGCTCGCCGAACGCGTTGACCCATGCGGTGCCCGACAGGGCCATGAACACCACGAAGATGCACCAGCCGCGCAGCATGAGGTGGCCGGTCTTCTCGCGGACCGGCGGTCCCGGCGGCGCCGACGCCGGGTGCTTCGAGTGGACGGCCATCGCCTCTCAGGGTACCCGGCGCCCGCGCGGTTCCGTCGCGCGCGCGGCGAGGGGACCCGGGGCGCGGCTGGCTAGGCTGATCGGATGCTGATCCCGGTAGCCAACGCCCCCCGCGACTACGCGTGGGGATCGACGTCCCTGATCGCCGCGCTCGAAGGGCGTGAACCGTCCGGCCGCCCGGAGGCCGAGGTGTGGTTCGGCGACCACCCGGGCGACCCCGCCGAGACGCCCGACGGGCGCACCCTCGACCGCTGGATCGCCGACGAGGGCGCCGAGGTCGGCCTCGGCGAGCCGCTGCCGTATCTGCTGAAGCTGCTGGCGGCGGCATCCGCTCTGTCGATCCAGGCGCACCCGTCGAAGGCTCAGGCCGAGGCGGGCTTCGCGCGCGAGGAGGCGGCGGGGATCCCGCGCGACGCCGCGGAGCGCACCTATCGTGACGCGAACCACAAGCCCGAGCTCATCGTTGCGCTCAGCGACACCTTCCGTGCGCTCGCCGGGCTGCGCGACCTCGAGGCCACGCGTCGCCTCGTCGCACAGCTCGGACCGGGCGCCGCACCGCTGGCGGAGCGGCTCGCGCCCGAGGACGCGTCTCTCGCGGCCATCATCGGCTGGCTGTTGTCGGACGGTGTCGAGGCCGCCCGGGATGCGATCGCGGCCGCGGTCGCCGCGCAGTCCGACGAGTTCGCCGCCGAATTGGAACTCGCTCGGACGCTGGATGCCGGGTTCCCCGGCGACCCGGGGATCGTCGTGGCGCTGCTCATGAACCTCGTCACCCTCCGCCGGGGCGAAGGGCTCTTCGTGCCGGCGGGGGTCCTGCACGCCTACCTCGAGGGTCTGGGCGTCGAGCTGATGGCCGCCAGCGACAACGTGCTGCGTGGCGGCCTCACCCCGAAGCACGTCGACGCCGAGGATCTCGTGCGCGTGCTCGACCCGGCGCCTGGACTGCCGCCCGTGGTCCGCGCGCGCGCGGTGGGCGACGGCATCCTCCAGTACGACGTCCCCGTCGCGGACTTCGCCCTGCTGGCCGTGTCGGCGACGCCGCACGGTGTCGTCGTGCCGCTCGAAGGCCCGGCGATCGCGCTCGCGACGGCCGGCTCGCCCGAGGTCACCGGCCTCGCCTCGAGCTCCGCGGCCATGCTCGTCCCCGGTCGTGCCGTGCTCGTCACCCCGGACGAAGGCGGGGTTCGCGTGGCGGGGGAGGGCGACGTGTTCATCGCCCTGCCCGGTCGCTGAGCGGCCGCCTCATCGATTTCTCATCGGACCGTTATAGAGAGCAACACGCCGTCGGCGCGTCGTGAAGGTTCAAGAGGCGGTTGAGCCTTTACTATCTGCGACTTGACCTCGGTGAACTACACGGGTGTAATTATCCGTACACGCACCAGCGTGGAGCAGGATCACGGGGGGTGAGAACGACATGACGGTTTCCCAATACCGTTCCGGCGTTCCCGACGACTGGTTCGTCGATCCGGTTCAACTGGGGGTTCCGGGGGTACGCCGCAACACCGATGCGGAAGACAATCCGCTTGCATGGCAGACCGACGCACTTTGTGCGCAGACCGATCCGGAGGCGTTCTTCCCCGAGAAGGGCGGCTCCACGCGTGATGCCAAGCGCATCTGCACGTCGTGCGACGTACGAGGCGAATGCCTCGAGTATGCGCTGCAGAACGACGAACGGTTCGGCATCTGGGGTGGCCTCAGCGAGCKGGAGCGTCGCAAGCTCAAGCGCCGCGCGGGCTGAGACCCGCGCACGCGTCTGAAAGACCGAGCGATCGCGCCCGGGCCTGCCGGAAGTATCCGGCCGGCCCGGCGCGTTCGCCCGGGTCTGACCGGCGCGCCCGCCTAGGCTGACGAAGACATGCCCCCGAACACGTCGAACCGAGTTCACGCCGTCGTGGTCGTGCGTCCCGACGGTCGCACCCCGGCCGCGTTCCATCTGCGACGGACTCTCGCCGCGCTCGCCGAGCAGACCCGTCCGGTCGATTCCCTCACGATCGTCCTGTGCGGCGGCGACGCCCACCTGCGGGAGGTCGCGGATGCCGCGGGCGCACAGTCCGTCGTGAGCGCCCCGGCATCGACGGGTTTCGCGGCGGCGACCGTGCAAGCCGCGTCGGGAGTGGACGCCGGCGCGCTCTGGCTGCTGGCGCAGGACACCGCCCCCGAGCCCGACGCCCTCGCGCGGCTCATGGGCGCGCTCGAGGTCTCGCCCTCGGTCGCCTTCGTGGCACCGAAGCTGGTGCGCTGGGACGAGCGTACGGAGATCGTCTCGCTGGGCGTGGCGATGACCCGCTTCGGCCGCACCGTGGGGCTGGCCGACGGAGAGCTCGACCAGGGGCAGCACGACGCGCACGAAGACGTCCTCGGCGCCGACGTTCGCGGCATCCTGGTCCGAGCCGACGCATGGACGAGGCTCGGTGGGCTGGACCGCGGCCTTGCGGGGGCGGACGAGGGGCTCGACCTCGGCGTGCGGGCCCGTCTCGCCGGTGCGCGGGTGTCGCTCGTTCCGACAGCGCTCGTCGCGGTGGCCGGCGACGGCGTCGCAGGACCGCCGGCACCGCTGACCGCGCAGCGGGTGCGTCGCGCCGCGTATGCGGAGCGTGCCGCGCAGCTGCATCGCAGGCTCGCCTACGCGCCCGCGGTCACCGTGCCGCTGCACTGGCTGTCGCTGCTGCCGTTGGCGCTGTGGCGCACGATCGTCGATCTGGCCCGCAAGCAGCCGGGCCGCGTCGGCCCGGAGTGGGGTGCGGCCGTCGTCACCATGGTGGCGATCCCGCGCGTCTGGCGGGCACGCCGACGTCTGTCCGCCGCGCGGACGGCATCGTGGGCACAGGTGGCGCCGCTGCGTGCGAGCTACTCAGACCTCAGGGAGCGGCTGGACGACGAGCCGGAGATCGCGATCGGCGGGCATCGACGCCGCGAGCTGCGGTTCTTCGTGGGAGGCGGCGCGTGGCTCGTGCTCGCCGCGCTGGTCGTCTCCATCGCCGCGTTCCCGGCGCTGCTGGCCTGGCCGGTGCTCGGCGGGGGAGCACTGCAGCCGCTCGCCAGCACGGTCGGGCAGCTCTGGAACGACGCCGCGTACGGCCAGCGCGCGCTGGGCCTGGACACCATCGGTCCCGCCGATCCGTTCGCGGCCGTGCTGGCGGTGCTCGGATCCCTGTGGCCATGGGCGCCGTCGCGCGCGCTCGTGCTGCTGTGGGTGCTCGCGCTGCCCCTCGCCGCGCTGGGCGGTTGGTTCGCGGCGACGCGGGTCACCGAGCGCTCGGGGCTGCGCCTCCTCGGCGGCGCCGTGTGGGCGCTGGCTCCCACCCTCCTCGTCGCGCTGACGCAGGGTCGCCCCGGGGCTGTGATCGCGCACCTTCTGCTGCCGTGGCTGTTCTACGCGGGCTCGGTGGCGCACCGCTCGTGGGCGGGGGCGGGGGCGGCATCGCTCCTGCTCGCGGCAGTGGTCGCGACGGCGCCGTCGCTCGCACCCGCTCTGGCGGTCATCTGGACCGGCGTCGTGCTGCTGGCGATCATCCTTCGCGCGGGCCGTGGCGTGGCCCGCCTGGTCTGGGCGCTCATCCCCGCGGCGGCGCTCGCGGCGCCGTTGGTGTGGAACGCCGTCGCCGATGACCGCCTGTGGGGGCTCGTCGCCGACCCCGGCGTGCCGTGGGCGGGACCGCAGGTCGCCGCCGACAGCGCCGGGCGGGCGCTCCTGGCCGCCGGCATCCCGACATCCGATCTGGCGGGATGGACCACGTTCTTCGACGGGCCGACGTGGTGGGTGCCGCTGCTGAGCATCCCGCTCGCGCTCCTCGCCCTCGCGGCGCCGCTGACGCAGCGCTGGGCCGCGGGTACGACGCTCCTCATCGTCACGGCGCTGGGACTGGGCACGGCGTTCGCCGCCGTGGGCGTGTCTGTCGCGTTCTCGCAGTCGGTCACCGTTCCGCTGTGGCCGGGGACCGGCTTGAGCCTCGCCTGGCTCGGCGCGCTCGGCGGCGCCCTCGTCGCGCTCGACGCCGGGCTGGCCCCGCGCGTGGCGCTGCTGCGCGGCATCGCCGCGGCGCTGGTCCTCGCGGGGTCCGCGGTGCTGGCGGTTCCCTCGCTCACCGCCCTCGCCCGAGGCGAGTCCACCGTCGCGAACGGTCCGGCCAGCACCCTCCCGGCGTTCGTCGCGGCGGAAGGGCGTGATGACCCCGACGTGGGGACGATCGTGCTGACGCCGCAGGACGGCGGCGGCGTCGCCGCCCAGGTGGTGTGGGGCGCGAGCGAGACCCTGGGTGGGCAGACCACGCTGCTCTCCACGCGCACCGAGGCGTCTGCGGAGGACGACCGGCTGGCCGACCTCGCCGCCGACCTCGTCACGCCCTCGTCGGCGGACGTGGTGGAAGAACTCGGTGGTGCGGGGATCGGGTTCATCCTCCTCGCCCCGGCTCCGCAGCCCGAGACCGACGCCGCGCGCACGATGCGTCTGTCCGCGATGACGGCGCTGGGACAGCGTGACACGGTCGTCGTGGTGGGGGACACCGCGAAGGGCGCGCTGTGGCGGGTCGTGGCCGACGTCGCCGATAGACCCCAGGAGGCGGCATCCGTCGCCGCACTCGCCGGCTGGATCGGCGTCGCGCAGCTCGCCGTGTTCGGCGTCGCACTGCTGCTGGCCGTGCCGACGGCGACGTCGGTGCGCGAGGCGCGGCGCACCCCACGCGTGGTGGGCCCCCACTGGCAGGAGGGACGATGAGCGATCGGCGTGTGTTCCGCTGGGCGACCACGAGCGCCCGGCTCCTGATCGGCACCGTGGTGTCGGTGGGTGCGGTGGTGGCGGTCGTCACGGCGGTCTCGATCCCGTGGCCGACCGTCGAACGCGAGCCGCTGCGCATCGACGCGACGCCGGCGCCTGCCGCGTCGGTGGCGGTGTGCGACGGGTCGCTGCTGGCGATCGGGCGCGACCCGACCAAGGCCGGGGCGCTCGCTCCCGCCGCCTCGCAGGCGGTCGTGAGCGGCGTGTCGGCGGGGGACCCGCCGCACGAGCAGCGGCTTCTCACCGCGGACGTCGGCTCCGGGCCGCTGGCCTTCACCGCGGCACCCGTCGAGGACCGCGCCGTCGACGTCGCCGCGGCCGGTGCCGCGACCGCCGACCAGGACGACCTCGCGGGATTCGCCGCGTCGGCGTGCCGCCCGCCGCTGCTGGACTCGTGGCTGGTCGGCGGGTCTGGCGCCACCGGCGCCGCCGACCTCGTGCTGCTGGCGAACCCGGGATCGGTCCCGGCCACCGTGCAGCTCACGGTCTTCGGCACGAACGGGCCGCAGGTCCCGCCGGGCGGCGCGGACCTCATCGTCGCTCCGGGCACGCAGCGGGTCGTACCGCTGGCGGGCATCGCCCTCGGCGAGGAGACCCCGGTCGTACGGGTGTCGGCCGTCGGCGCCCCGATCCACGCGTCGCTGCAGACGAGCGTCATGCGCACGCTCACGCCCGGGGGCGTCGACCAGGTCGGCCCCGTGGCCCACGCCGAGACGACGCAGACGATCACCGGCGTGGCGGTGCTGGGCGAGTCGACGGACGACGGGGCGTCGGGCGCGGCGACGGTGCTGCGGATGCTGTCGCCCTCGGCGGCGGCGACCGCTCGCGTCACCGTGACCGCGGTGGGGCGGACCACGCCGGTCAGCGAGGCGCAAGAAGTCGATCTCGCCGCCGGCAGCCCGATGGAGCTGGCGCTGAACGGCCTGAGCGCCGGGACGTACACGGTCGTGGTCGAGGCCGCCGTGCCCGTCGTCGCTGCGGTGTGGCAGTCCACCGGCGCGAGCGAGGGCGACGACTTCGCCTGGTACATCCCCGCGCCCGCGGTGGCGACGTCGTCGCTGTTCGCGGTGCCGAACGGGCCTTCGCCGTCCCTGACCGTCGTGAACACGGGCGACGAGGCGGTGACGGTGGGCGTGACCCCGATCGACGGGGGTGCGCCGCTGGAGCTCGCCATCCCCGCTCACGGCTCGGTGCTCGCGGCGCTCTCACCGCGCACGGTCTACCAGGTCGATCCGTCGGCGCCGGTGCGGGCCGCGGTGTCGTTCGTCGCGACCGGCGCGCTCGCCGGCATGCCGGTGTGGCCGGCGGATGTCGCCACCCCCGAGATCGTGGTCTACCCCTGAAACCGGGAGCGCACGACGCGCGGCGTCAGAAGTAGCGGAAGCGCTCGGGACCGAGGTCCCACGGGTCGCGATCGAGGTACTCGGCCGCGGCGCGGAACACCGCTCCCTCGACGAGCATGCGCCGGTGCAGCTCGTCGTCGCGGTGCAGGTGGCTGAGCCGCTCGATGGGCAGGCGGTAGAGGATGATGCGCCCCGCGTCGGGCAGGACCGTCCAGCGGGGGATGCCGTCCTCGTCGGTCGCCGCGGGCATGTCGGCGACCTCGAACCGCACGTCGCGCAGCTCCGGCCAGGCCGACCGCAGGAACTCGGCGGCGGTGCCGACCGACAGGTCGAATCGATCGACGCGGGTGTCCAGCGGCGGGAGCGGCGGGCGCACCACGGAACTGCGCCCTTCGCGGCCGTGACGACCGTGCCGGGACGCACGTCGCGGCGCGTGCTCGCTGATCCGGGTCCGACGCCACGCCATGCCCCCATCCTAGGTCGAGGCGAGGCGTGCGGCCCCGACCGGATCGCAGCGGAGACGGAGCGTGGCAGGGCTCGGCCGATCCGCATCCGCACGCGCATCCGCGGGGGAGAGGATGCCGTCTCCGTGCGGCGCGGCATCCGCTCTGCGCCGACGGGCAGCGGTAGCGTCGTGCCGATGCGCGAGAGAGTCTGCTCCAAGGTCGGGTGCGCCCGTGAGGCCGTGTCGACCCTCACCTACGACTACGGCGATCAGATGGCTGCGCTCGGCCCGCTCGGCGCCGCCGGTGATCCGCACGCCCACGATCTCTGCGCGATCCACACCGATCGCCTCTCCGTGCCGAAGGGCTGGGTCGTCGTCCGCCACGAGACCCTCCGCACCTGAGGCGGCGTGGGAGAATGGCGGGATGCCGACCCACACCCCTGTCGCCACGCCTGCCGGTTCCGCGGTCCCCGAGTCCGCTGAAGGGTTCGAGTACGAGGTCGCCGACCTCGCGCTCGCCGCGGCGGGGCGCCATCAGCTGCGTCTCGCCGAGAACGAGATGCCCGGCCTCATGGCGCTGCGCGAGGAGTTCGGTGCGTCGCAGCCGCTGAAGGGGGCGCGCATCGCCGGCTCGCTGCACATGACGGTGCAGACCGCGGTGCTGATCGAGACGCTGGTCGCGCTGGGTGCGCAGGTGCGCTGGGCGAGCTGCAACATCTTCTCCACGCAGGACGAGGCCGCCGCGGCCGTGGTCGTCGGCCCGACCGGAACGGTCGACGCTCCCGCGGGCGTTCCGGTGTTCGCGTGGAAGGGCGAGACGCTCGAGGAGTACTGGCGCCTCGCCGACCGCATCTTCGACTGGACCGCCGAGGGCTTCGACGGCCCCAACATGATCCTCGATGACGGCGGCGACGCGACGCTCCTCGTCCACAAGGGCGTCGAGTTCGAGAAGGCGGGCGCTGTTCCGGATGCCGCGGCCGACGACTCCGCCGAGTACCGGATCGTCCTCGACACGCTCCGCGTCAGCCTCGCGCGCGACCCGCAGCGCTTCACACGCATGGCGGCGGGCCTCCTCGGCGTCACGGAGGAGACGACCACGGGTGTCCACCGCCTGTACGAGCTGGCGGCATCCGGCGAGCTGCTGTTCCCCGCGATCAACGTCAACGACTCGGTGACGAAGTCGAAGTTCGACAACAAGTACGGCATCCGCCACTCGCTGCCCGACGGCATCAACCGGGCCACCGACGTGCTCATGGGCGGCAAGGTCGCCTTCGTGTGCGGCTACGGCGATGTCGGCAAAGGTGCCGCCGAGGCGCTGCGCGGCCAGGGCGCGCGTGTGGTCGTCAGCGAGGTCGACCCGATCTGCGCGCTGCAGGCCGCCATGGACGGCTACCAGGTGGCGCGCCTGGCGGATGTCGCCGGTCAGGTCGACATCGTCATCACCGGGACCGGGAACAAGGACGTCGTGACCGTCGACGACCTGCTGCAGCTCAAGCACCTCGCGATCGTCGGCAACGTCGGGCACTTCGACAACGAGATCGACATGGCCGCCCTCGAGGCGCTTCCGGGCGTCGAGAAGATCGAGATCAAGCCGCAGGTGCACGAGTGGCGTCTGCCGAACGGGCGCAGCGTGCTCGTGCTCAGCGAGGGGCGACTGCTCAACCTCGGCAACGCCACCGGGCACCCGTCCTTCGTCATGAGCGCGTCCTTCACGAACCAGGTGCTCGCCCAGCTCGAGCTGTTCACGAAGCGCGACGAGTACCCGACCGCGGTGTACGTCCTGCCGAAGCACCTCGACGAGAAGGTCGCCCGCCTGCACCTCGACGCCCTCGGCGTGCAGCTGACGGAGCTCACGCCCGAGCAGGCGTCGTACATCGGCGTGCCGGTCGAAGGTCCCTACAAGCTCGACCACTACCGTTACTGACCCCGGCGGTCCCGGGGGCTTCGTGCCGGAGGCGGATCAGCGCTCGGGGAAGCCGCGCGGCGGCGCCGACACCGGCCCGGCGAGGGCGTCGGCGCGCGCGGTCTCGAGCCGGAGGGCACGCAGCTCCCGTTCGCGACGGACTGCCACGACGCCGATGAGGAACGTCTCCGGATCGACGGCCGGCACCGGTGACACGTGCTCCGCCGCTTCGGCGGCGAGGGATGCCGCCACCCTCGCACGAGCGCCGGGCTGCATGTTCGGCGCCGAACGGGAGAACTGCGACAGGCGGCGCGCGAGCCGTTCGGGAAGACGCGCCACGTCGGCGACGGCAGCCCACTCCGCGAGGATCGGCGGGATGCCCAGTTGCACGTCGGGCAGGCGCGGCGTGCGCGTGCGCTCGGAATAGGTCCCGGCGAGCAGGTCGCCCAGGCGCTGCGAACGCGGCGTGAACGCTCCGACGAGCGCCGCGACGGCTCCGAGCGTGAACCACAGCTCGAACACGCCGACCAGCGCGCGGATGAACGCGTGCCGGAACCCCGCCGCGCCGCCGTCGGTGCGCACGATGCGCCCGCCGACGGCGAGCTTGCCGAGGCTGCGCCCGTGGGTCGTGGTCTCGACGACGGTCGGGATCACGATCATGACCAGCACGAGGATGACGATCGTCAGGATCGGCACGACGGCCGGGTCGATCGCGCCGAGGGACACCAGCCAGCCGGTTCCCCACGCGACCAGCAGGAACAGCGCGACGCCGAGCAGCATGTCGATGAGGACACCGAGCGCGCGCAGGAAGAACCCGATCGGCTGCACGTCGAGCGCGACGGCCTCACCGGTGAGCACCTCGTCCTGATGGATGTCGACGATCGCGGTGCCGGGAGCGCTCATGGCTACAGTGAAACACATGGATCTCGATGCCCTCACGGCCGCACGACGGGAGGAGTGGGCGCGCCTGGACGAGCTCAGCCGCACCCGGCGCCTGTCGGGGACGGAGGTCGACGAGCTCGTCACGCGCTATCGCGCGGCATCCGCCGACCTCGCCGACGCGAAGACGTCGGCCGGGCGCAGCATCCAAGGCGACCACATCTCGACCATGCTCGCCCGCGCGCGGCTGCGGCTCACCGGCGCGCCCGAGAACGTGATGCGCCAGATCCCGAGGTTCTTCGCGCTGCAGCTGCCCGCGGCGCTCTACCGCGTGCGGTGGACCACGTTGGCGATCGCGGTCGGCTTCGTGATCATCGCGACGGTCGTGGCGCTGTGGGTGTCGGGCGACCCGGCACTGGTGGCGAGCCTGGGCAGCAGGGCGCAGCTCGAGCAATACGCCGAGAACACGTTCACCGACTACTACAGCGAGAACCCGGCCGCGGTGTTCGCCGGCACGGTGTGGACCAACAACGCCTGGATCGCGGCGCAATGCGTGCTGTTCGGCATCACCGGGGTGTGGCCGATCATGGTGCTGGTGCAGAACGCCATGGGGGTCGGCACCGCCGCCGCCGTCCTGGCCGCCTTCGACCGGGCCGACGTGTTCGTGCTCTACATCCTCCCGCACGGGCTGCTCGAGCTGACCTGCATCTTCGTGGCCGGCGCCGCCGGGCTGCAGATCTTCTGGGCATGGGTCGCACCGGGTCCGCGTTCACGCGGAGAGTCGCTGGCCTCCGCCGGTCGTTCCCTCGCGACGATCGCGATCGGCCTGGTCATCGCATTGGCCGTCTCGGGGATCATCGAAGGCTTCGTGACGGCACAGCCGTGGCCGTGGGCGGTGAAGATCGGGATCGGCGCCACGGCGCTCGCGCTGTTCCTCGTCTACATGCTGCTGGTCGGAGGGCGCGCCGCGCGGCGCGGGGAGAGCGGGGACCTCGGCGAGTACGAGGCGGGCACGCCGACGCTCGTCGCCGGCTGACACCTCGTCGCCGGGGCGATCGGCCCGGTCAGCGCACGCGCGCCTCTGCCGGCGCCGGCGGGACGCTGCCCTGCGGCTCGAAGAGCGCCCGGTGCAGCAGGCCGGCGAGCACCCCGCCGATGATCGGGAAGACGATGAACACCCACAGCTGCAGCAGCGCCTCGCCGCCGCCGTAGATCGCGGTGGCGATCGAGCGCGCCGGGTTGACGGAGGTGTTGTCGATGGGGATCGTCGCGAGGTGGATCAAGGTGAGCGTGAGACCGATCACGAGCCCCGCGAAAGCCGGGTTGCCGCGCTTCGGGTGCGTGACCCCGAGGATCACCATGACGAAGACCGCGGTGAACAGCACCTCGACCACGATCGCACCGCCGATCCCGAAGCCTGCCGGCGACAGGCGGTCCCAGCCGTTGCTGGCGAAGCCGCCGTCTTGCGCGGACGCGAGCCATTTGTCGGGTCCGAACAGCCCGATCAGCACGATGAGCGTCGTCGCGATCGCGCCGCCGAGGACCTGGGCGATGACGTAGGAGAGCGTCTTCGACCACGGGAACCGACCCGCGGCGGCCAGTCCGAGCGTGACGGCCGGGTTGAAGTGGCCGCCCGAGATCGGCCCGAACATGTACACGCCGGCGATCACCGCGAGCCCCACCGCGAAGGAGACACCGAGGAACCCGACGCCCTTGTCGGCGGCGTCAGTGCCCTCGCCGAACCCGGCCGCGAACAGAGCCGTCGCCACGACGCCGAGCACGAGAAGGAACGTCCCCAGCGCCTCGGCGACGAGGGCGGTGGTCGCGGACGGCGCGGTGGTCGAGTCGCTCATGCAATGCTCCTTCGCTCGGGCGGGCTGGCCGCGGCGCCGCACCGACGGAGGGGAACGCAGCCTCCGCGATCTTACGACGGGGTCGCGACGCCCGAGAACCCGGACGTCCGGCGGTTGCCGGGATACGGCGTGCGTTCCCTGGGAAGAGCCTGACAGTGGGCTACTGTCGCTGTGGTGACGCGCACGGTTCGCGTCTCGTTCTTACAGGAGGAGAACCTCATGACGGGCACGCTTCGCAGTGCAATCGCCGAACTCGTCGGCACCTTCATCTTCGTCTTCGCCATCATCGGCGCCGTCAACAGCGGCAGCGACCTCACGCCGCTCACCATCGGCTTCGCGTTGATGGTGATGGTGTACGCCACCGGGCACATCTCGGGTGCGCACCTGAACCCGGCCGTCTCGGTGGGCGTCTGGCTGCGCGGCGCGATCGGCGTCGTCGGCCTCGTGTCGTACATCGTCGCGCAGCTGGTCGGCGCGGCACTGGCCGCGGCCGTGAGCTTCGCGCTGTGGCCGGTCGCCGAGGCCCCCCTCGAGATCGAGGTCGGCCCCGCGTTCCTCGTCGAGGCGCTGTGGACGCTCGTGCTGGTCTACGTCGTCCTCAACGTCGCCACGTCGAAGGACCACCCCAACAACTCGTTCTACGGTCTCGCGATCGGCTCCACGGTGTTCGTCGGCGCGGTCGCCGTCGGCGGCATCTCCGGTGGCGGGTTCAACCCGGCCGTCGCGCTCGGCCTGTCGATCACGGGCCAGTTCGCATGGGGCTCGTACTGGCTGTACTTCGTGGCGCCGATCGTCGGTGCTGCCGTCGCCGCGGTCATCTTCCGCGTGCTCAACGCGCACGACAAGCTGCCTGCGTCCAGCAAGTAGTCCCTACGCAGCGAACGGCCCGGGCGGGAATGCGCCCGGGCCGTTCGTCGTCCGCGGAGGGGGACGGATGCCGCGGCCTGCGGCATCCGTCCCCTTCCGCGCTCAGCGGGGCATGGCGCCGGTGCTCACAGGCGGCCGGCGGCCTTCAGCGCGAGGTAGCGGTCCGCGATGCGCGGCGGCAGGTCTTCGGGGCTTGCGGCGATCGCCTCGCCGCCGGCGCGGCCGATCGCGGCGGCGACGATGGCCGCGTCGTGCGCGCTGCGCTCGATCGCCGCGGCGCGGTAGACGTCTGCTGCGTCGGGACGGTCGGGCAGCGGCTCGGTCTCGTCGGTGACGGTCCCGACCAGCACGTGCGCGGAACGGGCGAGCGCGGGGAGCGACCCGAGGAAGCCGCGCGCCGCTTCGGCGGCATCCTGCGCGGTCAGCAGCACCACGAGCGACGGGCGCGAGGTGAGGGCGCGAACCTGGGCGAAGGCCGCATCCCAGTCGGTGTCGATGAGCTGCGGTTCGACGGGTGCCATGGCGTCCACCAGCGCGGGCAGCAGCGCCGGGCCGTCGACGCGGGTGACACGGGCGCGGATCGTCCGGTCGAACATCAGGAGGTGGACGTGGTCGCCCGCCCGGGTCGCGAGTGCCGCGAGCAGCAGCGCCGCCTCCATCGCGGCATCCATCCGCACCCCGTCGCCGACGCGCGCCGCCGCGGTGCGGCCGGTGTCGATCACGATCACCACGTGGCGGTCGCGCTCGGGCCGCCACGTGCGGAGCATCGTCGTGGACGCGCGGGCGGTCGCGCGCCAGTCGATCGAGCGCACGTCGTCGCCGCGCACGTACTCGCGCAGGCTGTCGAACTCGGTACCCTGCCCGCGCACCTGCACGCTGGTGTTGCCGTCCAGCTCGCGCAGGCGCGCCAGGCGCGACGGCAGGTGCCGGCGCGCGGTGAACGGCGGCAGGACGCGGATCGCGCCGGGCTCGTCGATCCGCGCCTGGCGGCCGGCCAGACGCAGCGGGCCGTCGGAGCGCACCGCGACGAACCGCGACCGCAGCTCGCCGCGGCGGCGGGGGAGGAGCGGGATGCCGACAGCCCGCGCCTCGCCGGCAGGCACCGAGACCGCGGGGTGGTCGGCGGGCGCCCCCGCCGTGGGCTGCCACGCGTCGCGGACCCGGCCGCGGAGCGTCCGGTCGCCGGCGTTGCGCAGGAGGAGCTCGGTGCGCACGGGCTGTCCGAGGAGCACGCGGCGCGGCATCCGCCGCAGCACCGTCACCCGGCGCGGATCGGGTGCCGCGGCCGCGTCGCCGAGCGCCACGAGCAGGCACAGCAGCACCCACCCCGCGGCGGCGAGCCACGCGTCCACGCCGGCCGTCGACAGCAGCACGACGGGCAGCGCTCCGAGTGCGACGAGCAGCGGCAGGCGACCGGTGACGTACATCTTCTCTTCGAACCTCGTTCCCGGATCCGGCGCGTCAGATCGGGACGCGCGTCTGCTGCAGGACCGAGCCGAGCACGGCGTCGACCGAGACGCCCTCCAGCTCCGCGTCGGGGCGCAGCCGGATGCGGTGCCGCCACGTCGGGACGAGCATCGTCTGGACGTGGTCGGGGGTGATCGCCGGGTAGCCGCCGAGCCACGCCCACGCCTTGGCCGCCGCCAGCAGCGCGGTCGCGGCGCGGGGGCTCACGCCCAGCTGCACCGAGGGGCTGCGCCGGGTGGCCTGTGCGAGGTCCACCACGTAGCCGAGCACGTCGTCCGAGACGGTGACGGATGCCGCCGCCCGCTGCGCCGCCCGGATCTCGTCGGCGCTGGCCGCACGACGCAGGCCGGCTCCGGCGAGGTCGCGCGGGTCGAAGCCTCCGGCGTGGCGGCGCAGCACCGCCAGCTCTGCCTCCCGCGCCGGCACCTCGACGATCAGCTTGAGCAGGAACCGGTCCAGCTGCGCCTCGGGGAGGGTGTAGGTGCCCTCGTGCTCGATGGGGTTCTGCGTGGCCGCCACGAGGAACGGATCGGGCAGGGCGCGCGTCACGCCGTCGGTGGACACCTGGCGCTCCTCCATCGCCTCCAGCAGGGCCGCCTGCGTCTTCGGCGGCGTGCGGTTGATCTCGTCGGCGAGCACGACGTTGGTGAACACGGGGCCCTCGCGGAACTCGAACTCGCCGTTCTTCGCGTCGTAGACGAGCGATCCCGACACATCGCCGGGCATGAGGTCGGGCGTGAACTGGATGCGCTTGGTGTCCAGGCCGAGCGCCGTCGAGAACGCGCGCACGAGCAGCGTCTTGGCGACACCGGGGACACCCTCCAGCAGCACGTGGCCGCGTGCCAGCAGCGCGATGAGCAGGCCCGTCACGGTGCCGTCCTGGCCGACGACGGCCTTGCCGACCTCGATGCGCACACGGTTCATCGCCTCGCGCAGCGCGGTGTCGTCCAGCGGCTGCGCAGCGGCGGCCTCGGCGGTCGGGGCCGGGGCTTCGGGCGTATCCGTCATCGTGGGTTCCTTTCCGGGCGGACGGCCGCACGCACGGCGTCCTCGAGGTCTCTCAGGCGGGTGCTCAGCGCGACGAGGTCGGCATCGCTGCGGGGGATGTCGTCGATCAGGATGCCGCGCACCGCCGCACGGTCGGCGCCCAGGCGGCCTGCGGCCGCGTCGGCGATCTCGGGGGCGGCGGCGGTGGGGCCCAGTCCGAGCAGGGCTGCGAGGCGCTGCAGTGCGCCGATCCGGAGCCGGTCGGCGGCGTGGAGCGGGTCGCCGGCGCGGGCGTACAGCCGTGCGCGGCCCTCCGTCGTCTCCGAGGCGCGCACGGTGACGGGCAGCCGTTCGGCCACGAGCGTGCCGAACCGGCGGCCACGCCAGATCCCCGCGGCGGCGCCGGCCACGAGCAGCAGCACGATGACGGGGCTCACCCACGGCGGCGTGAGCTCTCCCAGCGTCGGGTCGGCGTCGGTGAGGTCGGTGTCGCCGATGCCCGGCACGTACCAGACGACGAGCGGATGCCGCCCCATCAGGTTGACCGCGAGCGCGGCGTTGCCCGACTCGGCGAGATGCTCGTTGGTGAACAGCGCCCGCCCGTCGACGGCGCTCACGCCATCGCCGTCTGCGCCACTGGTCAGCAGCGCGAAGCCGTCGCCGGACCGGTAGCACGCCGCCACGTCCGCCCCGGCCGAGTACACCGATCCGGGGGTGATCTCGCCCGCACGGCGCGCCGCGTCGAGGTCGCAGTCCGCGGCGACCGCCGAGTCCGCCGCGACGCCCGCGGGCGCCGAACCCGGCAGCAGCAGGTCGAGGGTGCGGGCGCGGGGCTCGACCAGCACGACGTCGGTGGCGGCATCCGTCAGCGCCGTCAGGGCGTCGTCCGACAGCGCGGGGGCGTCGGGGAGCACGAGGGTGGCAGGGGCCGACGCCAGGGCCTCCGCCGCCGCCGTGCGATCGCGCACCACCTCGACGGCGACGCCGTGGTCGCGCAGGATCTCGGCGAGGGCGCGCGTGCCGGAGGGGCCGGCGGAGTCCGGGTCCAGCGCCTCGCGCGCGGCCCACTGGTTCGCCGCCGAGATCGCGCCGCCGATCCCGCCGACCACGAGGAGCGCCAGCCCGATCGCGATCCACGTCGCGACGCGGCGACCGCGCCGTGGCGCCGTCGATGCCGCGTCTTCGCGCGGAGGAGACGGGGTCGTCGTAACGCTCATGCCGGCACCCCTTCGCGGACGAGCGGCCGCGCGCCGGCGACCTGATCGTCAACCGACGCGACGAGCTGGTAGAGCTCGGCGGTGCCGGGGCGGCGGAGGTAGCGGACGTCGTCGAACGCGGTCGCCGCGGAGTCCAGCGCCGTCGCCTGTGCCGGGAACGCGCGTGCAGCCGCACGCGCGAAGCCGTGGACCGTGGCGCCGGGCGGCGGGTCGACGACGCCGCGCTCCAGGCAGCCGCGGGCGAGGGCGCGGAAGCGCAGCACGATCGCCGCCTCCCAGTCCGCCGCCCGCGCGCGCTCCTCGGCGGCGGCGCGCAGTTCGGCGGCCGATCGATGCTCCGCCTCGCCGAACAGCAGCGTCGCCCGGGGCGCGGCTCGCCGTGACATCCGCGGCACGCCCCACACCAGGAAGGCGGCCACGATAACGACCCCCACGACGATCGCCGCGATGACCGCGAACGCGGACCCCCAGCCGCCGGAGAGGTCGGGGTTGAGCAGCGAAGCGATGAAGTCGCCGATGGCGCGCGCGATGCGGTCGAACGGCGTCGGCTCGGCGATGTCGTACGCGGGATCCGACAGCTCCTTCTCCGCCCAGCGGCGTGCTTCGTCGCCGTCCGGCGTCAACGGGGGGACGGCATCGGCCGCGCGCGCGAGCGCGCCGAGCACCACGGAGGTCAACGCCACGGCGCCTCGGGGTCGCCGCCGGCGTCGGCGGCGCCCGGAGCCGTCCACGCCGTGGGCGCCGGGTCGTCGGCCGCCGGTGCAGGCGCAGCCGCCGGCTGCGCCGACGGATGCGGCGCCGCGGGCACCTGCGGCGCTGCGGGCGGCGTCGCGTACCCGTGCTGCCCGGGGTCGGCGCCCGGGACAGGCGGGGCCGGCGGGGCGCCATAGGCAGCCGCGGCCGGCGGGGCGCTGTAGGCGGGCTGGGCGCCGTAGACCGGCTGGGCGCCGTACGTCGCGGGCTGGGCGGGCGGTGCGCCGTACATCGGCGGCGCGCCATACATCGGCTGCGCGCCGTACGTGGGAGGAGCGCCGTAGACGGGCGGCGCCGGGTAGCCCGCGGGCGGGCCGGCGTGCCCCGGGAACGCACCCGGCATGCCACGCGGAGCGATTGCGCGGCCGACGTGCTCGCGGTAGGGATCGGCGAGGGCGGGGACTCCGGCATCCCTCCGCTCCACGTAGGCGAGCAGGTCGAGATCGAGGCCTTCGCGGCGCATGCGGCAGTCGATGTAGATGAGCGAGGTCGCGGTGGCCTGCACGACGACGGCGACGGACTGCAGCAGCAGCGTCAGCACCTGGGTGAGGAGCGTCGCCGCGAGGAGGCCGATGATCGCGGTCGGCTCGGGCGCGCCGGTCGGCGCGATGATCGTCGTGAGCCCCATCGAGAGGAAGCTCATCGGCAGACTCACCACCTGCGCGACCGCCGCGAAGATGATGCTGATGATGATGATGACGCCGAACGCGGGCCAGAAGCGTCCGCGCGTGAGCGTCCACGAGCGTGACAGCGCCTGCAGGATCGTGGTGTGCTCGACGATGATCGCGGCCGGAGCGAGCAGCAGCTTGATCATCAGCCACCAGTAGAGCGGGATCGCGGCCAGGATGACCAGGACCGTCAGCACGATCGCCGCGGGCGGCGCCACGATGGCGATGCCCACGATCGTCAGCACGGCCACCGCGACCAGTGCGACGCCGGCCAGCACCACCAGCAGCGAGTAGCCGATGAGGCGCCACACGATGGGCTTGATCTGCCGCCACAGCGCGCCCAGCGTCAGCTTCTCGGCCACCGCGGCATGCGTGACCTCGACCACGACGATGCCCTGCACGATCACGCTCAGCGCGCCCGCCGCGAGGGACAGCACGATGCCGGCGACGGCGGTCAGCCCGATGGAGCCGGCCATGACCGTGTCGTACTCGTCGGTGCCCGGCTGCAGCGTGTCCAGCCGTGAGAAGGACGCCCACCCCACGGCGAGCACCCCCGCCAGCACCAGGATGTATGCGAGCGTCTGCACCACCAGGGCGAAGCCCAGCAGCACGCGCGGGTTCTGCCGCAGCGCGGAGAACGACCGGCCCAGGATCGTGCCGAAGGTCAGCGGGTGCAGCGGGATGATCCCGGGGCGTGACGCAGGCGTCCATGCCGGGTACGCGGTCACGGTGATCCCCTCTCCGTCGGCGCCGCGTCGTCGGTGCGCGGCGCGGGTCGGCCGTGCCCCTATCGTTCCACATCGACCGGATGCCGAAGCCGCCCTCCACAGGCTCTCGGCGCACGCTCGGGCGAGGCTCGGGCCGTCTGCAGGCGGCGTCGACTACGCTGTGGTGAGCGCATGGGGACGGCGCGTGTCGTCGCCTGTGCCGGGGAGAGAAGGAACGAACGCGCGCGATGACTTCACGCATCCTGGTGGTCGACGATGACACCGCCCTTGCCGAGATGATCGGGATCGTGCTGCGCACGGAAGGATTCGACACGGTCTTCTGCGCAGACGGCGCCCAGGCCGTCGACGCGTGGCGCACCGAACGACCCGACCTGATCCTGCTCGACCTCATGCTGCCCGGCATGGACGGCATCGAGATCTGCACGCGGATCCGGGCCGAGTCCGGCATCCCGATCATCATGCTGACGGCGCGCACCGACACCGCCGATGTCGTGAAGGGCCTCGAGTCCGGCGCCGACGACTACATCGTGAAGCCCTTCAACCCGAAGGAGCTCGTCGCGCGCATCCGCACGCGACTGCGCCCGGCCGCCCAGTCGACCGGCGACACGCTGCGCATCGGCGACCTCACGGTCGACGTCGCCGCGCACGAGGTGCGCCGCGGCGACGGTCCCATCGCGCTCACACCGCTGGAGTTCGAACTGCTCGTGGCGCTCGCCTCCAAGCCGCAGCAGGTCTTCTCCCGCGAGATGCTGCTCGAGCAGGTGTGGGGCTACCACTACAAGGCCGACACGCGCCTGGTGAACGTGCACGTGCAGCGACTGCGGGCCAAGGTCGAGAAGGATCCCGACAACCCCAGGATCGTCACGACCGTGCGCGGCGTCGGGTACCGCGCCGGCGCCGTCGTCTGAGGCCCGGATGACCGCCCCGACCACGGGCGTCTCTGTGACGCGGGCGCCGCTGACGGGGTGGCGCCTGTGGCGGGCATGGCCGGGAAACATCGCGGCGCTGTGGCGCCGGTCGCTGCGCTTCCGCACGATTCTCGTGACCATCGCCCTCACGGCGCTCGCCGTCGTCGTGGCGTGCCTGTGGATGGCGTTGGCGATCCAGAACGACCTGTTCACCTCGCGCAAGGACCAGGTGCTCGCCGACGCCGAGCAGGCCCGCGCCGCCGCCCAGCGCACGCTCGACGCGGCGACGCAGAGCGACGCCGTCCAGACGCAGAACGTCATGACGCTGGCCTTCACCTCGCTGCGTGACCAGTCCTCGGCCCAGATGATCGCCGCGTACCGCATCGGGCCGCCGGTTCCCAGCGCCCCGCAGGACCGCAGCACGGCGGAGGGCGTCATCGACGACCTCCTGACGGTGCCCATGCGCTCGCTGGTGCGCACCAACCCCGATCAGCAGATCTGGCAGCGGATCGCCCTTCCCCAGGGGGACGGGACGGTGCCCGGGATCATGGTCGGCCAGCAGCTGCACATCGATCGCGTCGCCTCGTACGAGCTCTACCTCGCCTACGACCTCGCGAACGCGCCGCAGACCCTGACCTTCGTGCAGGGGACGCTGTGGCTGGTCGGCATCGGGCTGGTGCTGCTCATCAGCGGCATCGCGTGGTTCGTGCTGAGATCGGTGACGACCCCGATCAGCGAGGCCGCCGATACCAGCGCCATGCTCGCGGCGGGGCAGCTCGACGTGCGTCTGGAGGTGCACGGCGAGGACGAGCTGGCCACGCTCGGCCGATCGTTCAACGCCATGGCCGACAGCCTCGAATCGCAGATCAAGGAGCTCGCCGAGCTCTCCCTCGTGCAGCAGCGCTTCGTGTCGGACGTGTCGCACGAGCTGCGCACGCCGCTGACCACCATCCGCCTGGCCGCCGACATGATCAACGACCAGCGCGACGAGTTCGACCCCGCCACCGCGCGCGCCGCCGAGCTGCTCAACGCCCAGGTGCAGCGGTTCGAGACGCTGCTGTCGGACCTCCTCGAGATCAGCCGCTACGACGCGGGATCGGTGCAGCTCGAACTCGAGCCGACCAGCCTCGCCCACCTCGCCGAGGACGTCATCGGGTCGATGCAGCAGCTCGCCGAGCAGCACGGCACCGACGTGCGGCTCGTCGCGCCCGGCGGCTACTCGCCGGTCGACATGGATCCTCGTCGCGTGCGGCGGGTCGTGCGCAACCTGCTGGGCAACGCCATCGAGCACGGGGAGGGGCGTCCCATCGTGGTGACCGTCGACAGCGACCAGCAGGCCGTCGCCATCGGGGTGCGCGACTACGGCATGGGGATGAAGCCCGAGGACGTCGAGCACGTGTTCGACCGCTTCTGGCGCGCCGACCCCTCGCGCAAGCGCACGATCGGCGGCACCGGCCTGGGCCTTTCGATCGCGATGGGCGACGCCAAGCTGCATGGCGGCGAGCTGGAGGTGTGGTCGGAGCCCGGCCGCGGCACCCACTTCGTGCTGACCCTCCCGCGACAGGGCGTGCTGCGTCCGGGCGAGTCGCCGATCCCGCTGGAACCGGGTGACGACGGCGCCGCTCCGCTCGACGATCTGGGGCTCACCGAGCCGATCGACCTTCCCGGCGCCCGCGACACGGCCCCGGCGCCCGGCTCCGATCGCAACGGACCGGCCACACCGCAGGGAGGGCGCGCATGACGCGGGCACGCGGCATCCTGGCGTCCGTCCTCGCCCTGTGCACACTCGTCGTCACGGGGTGCGCGGGCTTCGCGACCAGCGGGCCGCCGGAGTACGGACTCGAGAACGGCGGCACCGGCGACGGCTCGCAGAACGTCGCATTCATCCCGAACCGGCCGCAGCCCGGCGCCACGCCCGAGCAGATCGTCGAGGGCTTCATCGACGCCGGGTCGGGCCCGGGCATCAACGACGACTGGGCGGTCGCCAGGGAGTTCCTCGCACCGGCGCTCGCCAAGGACTGGATGCCGGAGACCGGCGTCAACGTCGACCAGCGCGCCGAGCGCAGCTACGTCGAGACCGATGAGGGCGTCGTCGAGTTCGCCTACGACACGGTCGCCACTGTCGACGACAAGGGCGCCTACGAGCCGGTCAGCATCGCGGAGGACGCGAAGCCCTTCACGCTGGCGAAGCAGTCCGACGGCGAATGGCGCATCACGGACGCGCCTGACGGCATCTGGCTCGACGAGGCGCAGTTCCCCACGGTGTTCCATCGGTACCCGCTGATGTACTTCGACCCCACCTGGCAGTATCTGGTGCCGGACGTGCGATGGTTCACCGTCACCAAGGCGCCCACGAACATCACCGCGGCGCTGGTGAACAAGCCCAAGAGCGAGTGGCTCGCCGACTCGGTCGCCAGCGCGTTCCCCGACGGCGTGAGTGCGGTGCCGTCGGTCCCCGTCGAGGACGGGGTCGCGCAGGTGGAGCTGTCGGACGGGGTGGTCGGCGCCAGCGGCGACGCACTGGATCGCATGCTGACGCAACTGCGGGAGAGCCTCCGTGCGGCCGGCGTGACGGATGTCGTCATGAGCGTGGGGTCCACGCCGATCGATGCGCAGCCCGTCGCCGTGCGCTCCACCCGCGTGCCCATCGCGCCGCTCGTGCTCACGGCGGACGGGTTCGGCTTCCTCACCGGCGAAGAGATCGACAAGATCCCGGGGCTCTCGGCCGCCGTGGAGGCCGCCGCTCCGGTGAGCGTGCAGGTCGGGCCAGAGCGCGACGTCGCCGCCGTGCGGCTCTCGTCGGGGGCCGTCGCACGGCTGAGCGCCGACGCGAGCGCCGCCGAGACGATCGACACGCGCGGGGGACTGGTCGATCCCACGATCGACGGGTTCGGCATCGTGTGGAGCGTGCCGCGCGATCAGCCGGCCGCGCTGCACGCGACGCTGCCGTCAGGCGACGTCGTGGACGTCGCCGACGCCTGGAGCGAGGCCACGGCGATCGCGGCGATGGCGCTCTCGCGCGACGGCACCCGCATCGCGGCGGTCGTGACCGCCGGCGGGCGCACCGTGCTGTGGGTGGCGGGAGTCGTCCGCGATCGCGACGGCGTGGTGCCGGTCCGCCTGGGCACGCCGATGCCGCTCGCGGTGGTCGGAGCGCCGGGAGTCGGCGTGACGTGGATCGACGACATGTCGATCGCGGTCCTGGGCGGCGGCGAGGGCGATTCGGTCATCGTCGAGCAGCCCGTGGGCGGCCCGACCGCGACCTCGTCGGCATCGGCGGGCATGGCATCGATCGCGGGCGGCACCGGCATCTCCAGCCTGCGGATGCGCGCGCCCGACGGCACCCTCTACGTCAAGCGCGGCACGGCGTGGCAGCCCACCGCGACGGGCGTGCTGGTGCTCGCGACGCAGCAGGGCTCGCCGCAGTAGCCGGCGGCTCCCCACCGCCGCGGTCGGGCGAGTTATCCACAGGGCCGACGTCCGCGCGCCGACGGACCCGCCCACGCGGCCACCCTGGACTCCGTGTTGACGGAGTTCGGGCACGTGGTGCGTGCAGCCTGTGCCGACGCGCTGGCGTTGGTGCTGCCGGTGTCGTGCGCGGGCTGCGACGAACCCGACGTCGTGCTGTGCGAGCGATGCGCCCTCGATCTCGCGCCCGCACCGTGCCTGCGGTTCGTCGACGCGCCGGGAGGTGAGATCGCGGTGTGGAGCGGGCTGCCGTTCGACGGCGTGGCCGCGCGCGTGCTGCGGGCGATCAAGCAGGACGGCAGGACCGCGCTCGCCCGTGCGCTGGCGCCCGCGCTGGCGGCGGCTCTCGCGTGCGCCGACGCCGCTGATGTCGTGCTGGTGCCGCTGCCGACCTCCCGCGCCGCGTACCGGCGGCGCGGCTTCCGGGTGCCCGACCTCCTGATCCGCCGCGCCGGCCTGCGACGTCGCACGCTCCTGCGGTACGCGCGGCGCACCGCGGATCAGCGCGGCCTCGATCGTGAGGAGAGGCGACGGAACGTGCACGCGAGCCTCGTGGCGAGGGATGCCGCGGGCCTGCGCGTGGTCGTGGTGGACGATGTCGTCACCACGGGTGCGAGCCTCGCCGAGGCGGTGCGCGCGTTGCGTGAAGGGGGTGCCGACGTCGTGGCGGCGGTGACCGTCGCCGCCACGCCGCGCCGCGCTGTCATGCCTCGGTGAACAGCCGCCTGCCGCATCTGAAACTCACAGGTGACAGAGTCCGAACGCCCGGCTAGCGTGGGGATGACAAGGCGACTGATGGTCCGCCCTTGGCCGGGTGGACCGGAACAAGGAGGTCAGGGATGGAAACCAGCATCGTCGGCGTGGGAGTGGGTATCACGGATCGCTTCCGCACTGTCGTCGAGGAGAAGGCCGCCCGCATCGAGAACCTCGCACCGCGCGCGCAACGCGTGGAAGTCAAGGTCACCCACCGCGCGTACCACAACGGACGCATGGAGGACGAGACCGTCGAGCTCACCGTCGACGGCAAGGGTCCTGTCATCCGGGCCGAGGCCACCGACGGCGACAAGTTCACCGCCCTCGATCTCGCGGTCGACAAGTTGTGCGAGCAGCTGCGCCGCGCGAAGGACAAGCGTGTCGACGCGCGCAATCACCCGCGTGGCGCGAAGTTCGAGAAGGGCAGCGGCGCGCTGGAGGGGATCGACCTGCAGCCCGCGTCGGTGGACGTGCTCCGCGCCGTCGCCACCGGCGAGATCCCCATCATCACGGGCAACGAGGAGGAAGAGGGGTACACCCCCGTCGTCATCCGCACGAAGGAGTTCCACCCCGAGTGGATGTCGGTGGAAGAGGCGGTCGACCGCATGGAGCTGGTCGGCCATGACTTCTTCCTGTTCATCGACGCCCGCACCGACCACCCCAGCGTCGTCTACCGGCGCAAGGGCTGGGACTACGGTGTCATCTCGCTGACGACGCTGGCGCAGCCGGTCGAGCTGGCTTCCTGACAGCATCCACGTCGGGCGCCGCCGTGGCGGCGCCCGACGTGCGTCACGGGGCGAGGAACGGCTGCAGGGCCGCGAGGGCCGGGCCGCGGCCGCGCTCGATGTGGGCGTACACGGTCGCGGCGGCCAGATCGCCGCTGCCGGCGAGGATCGCATCGAGCACGATCCGGTGCTCGCGCAGCTGGTCGGGCTCGCCGGTCTGACTGGTGAGCCGGAAGATCCACTCCATGCGGCCGAGCATCGGCTGGAGGCTCCGCCCCAGCAGAGAGTTGCCCGACAGGCGGACGACCTCTGCGTGGAAGCGCAGGTTCGCGCCGATGCCGTCGGCCTCCGCGCCGTCGGCGAAGCTCTTCTCGGACGCCGCCACGATCTCGATCAGCGCGTCTGCCGCTGCCGCGCCCGCCCCCACGCGGATCGCCGCCTGCCGTGCGGCGAACGGCTCGATGCACAGGCGTGCATCGAAGAGCTCCTCGACGTCGCCGGCGGTGACGGGGGAGACCACCGCACCGCGCCGTGGGGCCGTCCGCACGAATCCCTCCGACTCCAGACGATGCAGGGCCTGCCGCACGGGCACGCGGGACACGCCGTAGCGCTCCGACAGGTCGCGCTCCTTGAGCCAGGTGCCCGGACGCAGACGGTCGGCCACGATATCGCGCAGCAGGGCACGGTAGACGCCGTCGGGCAGATCCTCGGCGCCGTCGAGCGCGGTGTCCGCGGTCGTGGGATCGTGCGGGGGCATGGGTCCTCCTCGGCGGCGGTGGGTCACACGACGGGGTACACCGGCGGGAACAGCTCGTCCTGCCTGTCACGGTACTGGTCGCGCAGGCGGTCGCGCTCGCCGTAGGCGGCCCGCATCGTGGCGAACAGGCGCTGCATGTCGCGCCGCACCTCATCGAGGTCGACGCCGGGGATCAGGCCGTCGCGCATCACGACGCGACCGCCCACCATGGTGAGGCAGGCGTCGCGCGCCGTGCCGGCGAGCACGAGCGTGCGCAGCGGGTCGTCGACGGCACCCATACGCACGTCGTCGAGGCGGAACGCGGAGAGGTCGGCGGTGGCTCCCACCGCGATGCGCCCCAGGTCTGGACGGTGCAGCGCCGCCGCGCCGCCGAGGGTGGCGGCATCCACATACGCGGCGACATCGCCGGCGCCGGTGTCGCCGTGCTGCACCTTCGCGGCCGACACGCCGGCGTCGATGCCGCGGATCAGGTCGGGTGGGAACGAGTCGGTGCCGAGAGCGAACGCGACGCCCGCCTCGCGGTACCGCGCCAGTGTCACGAGCTCGGCGCCGTAGCGGGCGTTGGTGAGCGGGCAGTGCACGATCGTCACGCCCGCCTCGGCGAGCAGCGCGAGATCGCCGCGGTCCTCGCCGTGGACGCGGGGGTTCACGTCGATCACGACGCCGTGCGGAACGAGGAGCCGATCGTTGAGCAGGCCGTGCGCGGCGATGTGCTCGAGCGGGGTGCGCCCGTAGCGCTCCATGACGAAGGCGCGCTCGAACTCGCCCTGCAGCGCATGCAGGCGCACCAGCGCGCCGCGCTCACCGGCGGCGTGGGCCGTGGCTTCGAGCAGGTCCGGGGTGAGGGTCTCGATGCGGCAGGGGAGGAACACCCCTGTCAGCAGCGGGTCGCGGAGCTCTCGGATGCCGTCGACGAACCGGATCGCATCCGCCAGCCCTTCGCTGCCCGCCTGCTCGTCGAACCGGACGTCGCGTCGGCCGTCCGCGGTGACGACGTTCACCCCCGAGCGGTAGGAAGGACCGAGGAAGCCGCGCAGTCCCAGTCGCCGGGAGAACTCGGCCATCGCGAAGAAGTCGTCGGCCGTCTCGGCCCAGGCCGAGTGCACCTCGGAGGCGATCGGCATGTAGCTGGTGATTCCGTGCAGGGCCAGCTGCACGAGCGCGACCTCGCGCACGCGGCGGCGCTCGGCCTGCGTGAACACCTCGCGGCGCCGGTCGAAGTAGTCCTCGGACCACTGCAGACGCGAGGCGTGCTCGGCATCCGCCCACGCGTCCAGCAGGAGGTGGTCGACGTCGGTGAGGGCGTCCAGATCGATGAGTCCCGGCATGAGGACGGCTTCGCCGAGGTCGATCCGCTCGTCGACGTCGGACGGGGCGGCGGGTGCGCGGCCGACCAGGGCGATGCGATCGTCCTCGACGAGCACGGCGCCGTGCTGCAGCTCGGTGTGCCGTGAACCATCGAAGGCGATCACGTGATCGGCGGTGAGAAGAGTGCGCATCGGCCTGTTTGGTATCCCAAGCACGAACTGAATCGGCGTTGACGATGACTCTAGCCTGGCTCGGAGCAGTTTGGTATACCATGATCGCGGATGCCGGGGCCGGGCTGCGGCATCCGCTCGTCCGCCGTGACCGAAGGGATCAGTCGTGATCATCCGCAACGTGCGCCCGTGGGGCGCAGCCGCCGCCGACCTCGTCGTGGAGGGCGCCCGCATCACCGATGTCCGCCCGCACGACGCCTCCGCGCCCAGCGCGCCGGGCGACGTCGACGGGCGCGGGCGGCTGGCCCTCCCCTCGTTCAGCGATGTGCACGTGCACCTCGACTCGTCGCGCATCGGACTCCCGTTCCGGCCGCACACCGGCGCCCCGGGAGTGTGGGGCATGATGCTCAACGACCGCGACAACTGGCGGAACACCGACGTGCCGCATGCCGAGATCGTCGCCGGCACGCTGGAGCAGATGATCGCGAGGGGCACCACGCGGGTGCGCACCTACGCGCAGGTCGACGTCGACTGCAAGCTCGAGAAGTTCGCCTCCGTCCTCGCCGCCAAGGAGAAGTTCCGCGAGCACGCCGACGTGCAGATCATGACCTTCCCGCAGGCCGGGATCCTGCGCGAGGCCGGCACGGTCGAGTACCTCGAGGAGTCCCTCAAGCAGGGCGCCGACGTCATGGGAGGCATCGACCCGAGCCAGCTCGATCGCGACCCGGTCAAGCACCTCGACATCGTCTTCGGCCTGGCCGAGAAGTACCAGGTCGAGGTCGACATCCACCTCCACGAGCCGGGCGAGCTCGGCGTGTTCAGCACCGAACTCGTGCTCGAGCGCACCCGTGCGCTGGGCATGCAGGGCAAGGTCACGATGTCGCACGCGTACGACCTCGGCTCGGTGTCGGAGGCCGTGAGCCGTCGCCTGATCGAGGAGTTCGCCGAGCTCGACATCGCGATGGCGACCGTCGCGCCGTCCACGACCGGGCACCTGCGCCTGGTCGACCTCGCGGAGGCGGGCGTCCGCGTCGGCCTGGGCGAGGACGGCCAGCGCGACTACTGGAGCCCCTACGGCAACTGCGACATGCTCGATCGCACCTGGCAGCTCGCGTTCGTGAACGGGTTCCGTCGCGACGAGCACGTCGAACTGGCGCTCGCGGTGGCCACGATGGGCGGCGCCTCGATCATGAGCCACTCGTCGCCGCGCGTCGCGGGCGTCGGCGACCGTCCCGGCGTGCGCACGGGCGACCGTGCCGACCTGGTGCTCGTCGACGGCGAGACTCCGACGAGCGCCGTGATGGACCGCGGTGCCGACCGGACCGTGATCCACGACGGCCGCGTCGTCGCCGACGGCCTGCGGGTGCTCGGCCTCTGACCGGCCGGACGCTGCCGCGCCGTCGCCGGCGGCCGCTTCGCCGAGGCTACGGCGTGCGGAAGAGTGCGACGATCGCGCTCTCGCGCACGTCGTCGAGGCCGACGTCGAGACGGTCGTGGGCGGCCAGTTGGCTCGCGCCGTGGAGCAGGCTCCACAGGAGTTCGGCGCGCACGGCGCGGTCGCGGGCATCCGTGCCGCCGACCGCGTCCTCGAGGATGCCGAAACCCTCGCGCAGTGCGGCGGGGGTGTCGCTGGACGCGAACGCGATGCTGGTGCGCGCCGACGCCATCGCCTCGTACACCGCAGGGTGCTTGCGCGCGAAAGCCAGGTAGCTCGCCACCAGCAGGCGCAGCGACTCGTCCCGGCCCGACGCCTCGGGGGCGGGGGAGCGCATCACCGAGGCGAGGTCGGCGTACCCGCGGATCACCACGTGCTCGACGATCTCGTCGCGGCCGCCGGGGAAATGGCGGTACAGGATCGGCTGGCTCACGCCGATCGCGTCCGAGAGCCGGCGAACCGTGAGCGCGCCCCAGCCGTCGCTCTCCGCGATCTCGCGCGCCTGGTCGATGATGCGCGTCTCGCGGTCGCGGAATCTCTGGGCCTCTTGCGCGGATCGTGCCATGTCGCTACGTTAGCACCGCTAACTGTTAGCAGTGATAACACTTGGAGTGAGACATGGACTTCTTCATCGCCGTGAGCGCCACCATCGCGATCCTCGCCCTCGCCGTCATCTTCGGCACCGATGTCGTCGCGGCCGTCGTGCAGCGGCCGGTGTACGCCGAGATCGACGACCGCAGCCTGACGCAGGTCCTCGGCCGCGGCCATTACTACGGCGACCGGCGTCTGCCGATCGTCGGGATCCTCGGCACCGTGCTCACCGCGGTGACGGCGGTGCTCGCGCTCGTCTGGGGCACGCCGGTCACCGGCGTGCTGTCGATCGCCGCGCTGCTGCTGCTGGTGGTGTGGCTCGCGCTCTTCGCCCGCATCTCGGCGCCGATCAACAAGGTCCTCACGCGCGCCGCGCTGGCCGGTGAGGTCCCCGCGGACGTCCGCACGCTGCAGGACCGCTGGGAATCGATCATCGTGCTGCGCGCGGTGCTGATGGGAGGATCGCTGCTCCTCCTGTGCGCGACGATCGCCCTCCGCTGACCTCGGAACGCGGATGCCGCGACCCGGCGCTCCGGCGCGGTCGCGGCATCCGCTCGCGCGAAGGGGGAGGGCGGTCCTCAGTCGAAGATGCCGTCGAGGATGCTGCCGATCACGAGACCGCCGAGGATGCCGCCCATGACGTCTCCGCCGCCGCCGTTGCCGCGACCGCGGCCGTAACCCTGGCCGTAGCCCGGGCCGCCCCACTGATCGGGCTGCGGGCGGGCGGCGTCGATGTCGCGCTGGGCGAGCTGGAGGGCCTCGCTCGCGAGGAAGGCGGCGCGGCGGGCCATCGCGAAGGCCTGCTCGCGGTGGTCCTCGTCGATCGCGGTGACCGCCGCGGCGGACGCGCCGAGGTACCGGTCGAGGTCCACCCGGATGCGCTCGGCCTCGGCGAACCGGGTGCGCGCATCGGCGCCGATCCACCCGCGATGGCCGGCGATCACGTCGCGGGCGACGGCGATCTGACGATCGGCGTCGTCGATCGCGTGGCGCACGTGCTCCAGGGGCGGGATCGGTCGGGCGGCGCGCTCACGGGCGGCCGCGATCGCGGCATCCAGTCCCGAGTTCGCCTCCCGCAGGCGGGTGAGCTGTTCGAACGGGTCGGTGTTCACGCCGGCGGCCGGGAGTGCCGCGAGCGCCGCCTGCAGTTCGTCGATGGCGGCGCGCACGGCGGGGGAGTGCGGCTCCTTGAGCGCGACGACCAGATCGCCGCGGGAGTCCTCGACGATCGCGGCCAGCGTGGACTCGGCGCGCAGCGCCTCGACCTCGAACGTCTCGACCGCGTCGATCAGCGTCTCGGCGCGGCGCACCGACTCGGTCGACGCCTCGAGAGCCATGTTCGCCTGCTCGCGCTGACCGGCCTCCCGGCGGCGCTCGGCGACGCCCGCGCTGTGCTCGGCGAATCCGAGCAGCTGCTCCGCCTCCGCCGGATTCGCATCGATCTGGGCGAGCGCGTTCGGCGAGTAGCGGAACGCCAGGCGCTCCACGGTCGCGCGCGCGTCGGGGACCCGCAGGCGCAGGCGCGCGGCATCCGCCCGCACCTTCGCGATGATCTCGGGGGCGCGACGGGCCCGCTCGATGGAGGCGGCGAGCGCCTCGGTGCGGTCGTCGAGCAGATCCTGCGCCCATTCGCACAGCTGCACGATGCGGGCGTTGCGGGTGCGCAGCTCTTCGGCGGTGTCGGGGATCTCGTCGTGGTTGAGCTGGTGCAGGTGGAACGCCTCCTGCATGTGCGTGCGCACCGACTCGAGGGCCTCGCGCAGCTCCTGGGTGGGTCCGGCGCCCAGCTCGGCGTCGGCGAACGAGAGCTCGTCGGTGGTCAGGCGCATCCGCTCGTCCGCGGCGACCAGAGCCTGCTGCGCACGGCGCGCGAGATCCGCGTCCTGTGCTGTCAGCTCTTCCTGCTCGCGCTTGCGTCTGCCCCAGAATCCGGCCATGCATCGATCCTACGGGCGCCGCTGAGAGCAGGCTGAGCCGGGACCCCGGCGCGGGGCGGTGTTCGCGCAGAGCGTGGCCCGCAAGCCCCGCCGACGCGCCGCGTGCAGGGGAAGGGATGCCGCACTCTGGCGCGCGGGCCCCCGGCGGGCCCACAATGAGCGCAAGCATCGCGCTGCCGGGTCCTGGGGGCCCGCAAGGGCGCCCTCGTCGTCGCGAGGAGCCCGGCGCGATCCGGTGCAAGGAGTGGCGCATGGCCCTGCCCAAGTTCCTCGTCCCCGTCTCGCTGCGCGGGTACCAGGCGGCGTGGCTCCCGCGCGACATCATCGCCGGCGTGACCCTGGCGGCCGTCGCCATCCCCGAGGTGATGGGGTACACCTCCATCGCGCAGACGCCGATCGTGACCGGCCTCTACACGATCCTGCTGCCGCTGCTCGCGTTCGCCCTGCTGGGGGCGTCGAAGCTCCTGGTCGTCGGCGGCGACTCGGCGACCGCGGCGATCATGGCCTCGGGCCTGCTCGCCGCGGGCATCGCCGGACTCGACCCGGGGTCACCGCAGTGGGTGGCGCTGTGCGGGCTCACGGCCCTCGTGTGCGGGCTGCTGCTGATTCTCGCCCGCGTGCTGCGGCTGGGCTTCATCGGCGACTTCCTGTCGGCGTCGGTGCTGATCGGCTTCCTCACCGGTGTCGGCATCCAGGTCGCCACGAGCCAGATCCCCGACATCCTCGGCGTGCCGAAGGGGTCGGGCAACTGGTTCCAGCAGCAGTGGGCGTGGATCACCGAGCTCGGTCAGGTGTCGTGGCCGACCCTCGCGTACGGTGCCGCGACGATCGCGATCATCTTCGTGTTCAAGGTCTTCCTGCCGAAGGTCCCGGGCGCGATCATCGCGGTGGTGGGCCTGCTGATCCTGGCGACGGCGACGAACGCGTCGAGCTACGGGGTCGAGGTCATCGGCGCGATCCAAGGCGGGTTCCCGCCGATCGGACTGCCCACCGGAATCTCGTGGACGAGCGTCCCCGCGGTGCTCTCGACGGCCTTCGCGTGCTTCATCATCATCATCGCCCAGAGCGCCGCGACCTCCCGCAGCTTCGCCGCCAAGCACGGCGACCGGGCGGATGTGAACCGCGACATCATCGGACTGGCGGCATCCAATCTCGCCGCCGGTCTCAGCGGCACATTCGTCGTGAACGGGTCGCCGACCAAGACCCAGATCCTCGACGGGCAGAAGGGCCGCACGCAGGTGGCGAACCTCACGGTCGTCGCGGTGACGCTCGTGGTGCTGCTGTTCCTCACCAACCTGCTCACCGACCTGCCCAAGGCGGTGCTCGGTGGCGTGGTGTTCGTCATCGGTCTCGAGCTCATCGACATCCGCGGGCTCGTCCGCGTGTCGCGGGTGCGGCGAGGCGAGTTCCTCATCGCGCTGGCCACCGCGCTCACCGTGTTCATCGTCGGCGTCGGGGCGGGGGTGATCCTGGCGCTCGCGCTGTCGCTGCTGGACGTCGTGCGGCGCCAGTACCGCCCGCGCGACTTCGTGCTGGGCGTGCGCGGCAAGGACGGCTACGACTACACCACGGCGGCCCCCGGCGCGCAGACCGAGCCCGGGCTCGTGGTGTTCCGCTACGACGCCGACCTGTTCTACGCGAACGCGTCGCGCTTCGTCGACGACGTGCAGCAGGTCGTGCAGAACGCCCCCGACAAGGTCGAGTGGCTCGTGCTCGACTGCGCCGGGATCTCGGACATCGACTACTCCGCCGGCGAGGCGTTCGCGGGACTGCTCGACTGGCTCGACACCCGCGGCGTGGTCCTCGTGCTGGCCCGGCCCGAGACCGCCGTCAGCGCCGAGTTCGACGCCTACGGGCTGGGCACGCGCATCCCCGCCGACCGTGTGTACGCCGATCTCGACGCCCGCGGTGCGGGCGTTCCCGGCGCGGCGGGGCGCAGCCGGCTGAGCCCGGCCGCGGCCCTCACCGCGGGCAGGGGAGCGGATGCCTCAGCTGTCGCCGCGCTTGTGCCGCGGCTTGCGGTCACCTGCGTCGCGGTGCGAGCCCTGCGGGCCCGAATCGCGGTACGAGCCCCGGCTGCCACGGTCGCCGTAGCCGCTCTCGCGGCGGGGACGGTCGCCGTAGCCGCGGTCGTCGCGGCGGGAGGCGGCGTCCGTCCGGCGCTGCGGGCGCCCGGTGTCGGGCCGCAGCTCGATGAGCTGACCCGAGATACGGGTGTCGGCCAGGCGGTCCAGGGCCTCGCGCGGGAGGTCGGCCGGAAGCTCGACGAGCGAGAAGTCGGGCAGGATCTTGATCGCGCCGAAGTCGTCGCGGCGGAGTCCGCCCTCGTTCGCGAGGGCGCCGACGATCTGTCGCGGCTCGACGCGCTGGCGCTTGCCGACGTTGATGCGGTACGTCGCGAAGCCCTCGCGCGGCGTGCGGCGCTCGCCCCGCTCCGGACGGTCGGCGCGGTCAGGACGATCGCCGCGGTCGGGCCGGTCGGTGCGCTCGCGGCGTGCCGCGGGCTCGGGGTCCGGCTCCAGCAGCAGCGGCGTGTCGCCCTGGGCGACCACGGCCAGAGCCGCGGCGACATCCGCCTCGGGAACGTCGTGGTTGCGCACGTAGTGGGCGACGATGTCGCGGAAGGCCTCGATGCGCTCGGCCTCGCCGAGGGCGGCGGTGATGCGGTCGTCGAAGCGCGAGAGGCGCGTGACGTTGACCTCGTCGACGCTGGGCAGCGGGATCTCGGTGAGATCCTGGCGCGTGGCGCGCTCGATCATCTTGACCAGGCCGCGCTCGCGGGGCGTGACGAAGCTGATGGCGTCGCCCGTGCGCCCCGCACGACCGGTGCGGCCGATGCGGTGGACGTAGGACTCGGCATCCGTCGGGATGTCGTAGTTGACGACGTGCGAGACGCGCTCGACATCGAGGCCGCGGGCGGCGACGTCGGTGGCCACGAGGATGTCGAGCTTGCCCGACTTCAGCTGGTTCACGGTCTTCTCGCGCTGCGGCTGGGCGATGTCACCGTTGATGGCGGCCGCGGAGTAGCCGCGGGCGCGCAGCTTCTCGGCGATCTCCTCGGTGACGCTGCGGGTGCGGCCGAAGACGATCATGCCGTCGAAGTTCTCGACCTCGAGGATGCGCGTGAGGGCGTCCATCTTCTGCTGCCAGGCCGTGATGAGGTAGCGCTGCGAGATGTTGGCGGAGGTCTGCGTCTTGGCCTTGACCGTGATCTCTTCCGGGTCGTGCAGGTACTGCTTCGACATGCGGCGGATCTGGGCGGGCATCGTCGCCGAGAAGAGGGCGACCTGCTTGCTGTCGGGCGTCTCGGCGAGGATCGTCTCGACGTCCTCCGCGAAGCCCATCTTGAGCATCTCGTCGGCCTCGTCGAGCACGAGGTACTGCAGCTGCGAGAGGTCGAGCGTGCCCTTCTCGAGGTGGTCGATGATGCGTCCGGGGGTGCCGACGACGATGTGCACGCCGCGACGCAGCGCCGACAGCTGCACGCCGTAGCCCTGACCGCCGTAGACGGGGAGGATGTGCACGTCCTTCAGGTGGCCCGCGTACTTCTCGAACGCCTCGCAGACCTGCAGGGCGAGCTCGCGCGTGGGGGCGAGCACCAGCGCCTGCGGCGTCTTCTGCGACAGGTCGAGCCGGTCCACGATCGGCAGCGCGAACGCCGCGGTCTTGCCGGTTCCGGTCTGCGCCATGCCGACGACGTCGCGTCCGGCGAGGAGCGTGGGGATGGTCGCCGCCTGGATCGCCGAGGGAGTCTCGTAGCCGATCTCGCGCAGCGCCTTGAGGACGGGCTGGCTGAGCCCGAGGTCGGAGAAGGTCATCGCTGCGGGCTCGGTCGGAGCCTCGGTCTCGATCTGGTCGGCGTCGGTGTGCACAGTTCAGCGTACCGGGGTCGCCTGTGAGGAGACAGGATGCCACGGCCCCGCGCCGTCTGCGGCTTCAGTGTTCAGGCGTGTCCAGGGCCACCAGCTCGGTGATGTCGATCGGCTGCGTCGGAGGCAGGACGATCGACGCGGGGTCGACGGGATCGATGACGTTCATGCAGCATCCTCCACGAGCGCCGGGACGACGGGCTCACAATGCGGGTGTCGTGCGCGGCCCGATCGTCTCGCGCCGCGCTGCGGAGGGCGCCTTCGACTTCGCCTTCGCCGGGCGTCCGCGTCGGGGCTTCTCGGTGGACAGCTCCAGCGCCATGGCGTGGTCGGGATGCTGCGCGAGGCGCTTCTCGGAGTGGTCGAGCCAGCGCACCTCGGCCTCGGCGGCGAAGATCATCGAGTCGACCACGAGCGACCACGCGAGCTCCTCCGGCCCCTCCGGCGAGGCGCCGGCGTAGGCGGCCCGGTTCAGGTCCTGCAGCTGCGCGAGCGATGCGCGGCGCTGCGTCTGGATGATGCCGGCGACGTCGACGCCCGGCAGCGTCGCGGCGACGGCGAGCTTCACGGCGAGCTCGTCGCGGGTGCCGTGCGCGCGGGGGACGGGCGAAGCGAGCCATTCCCGCACCTCCGCGGCTCCGGCATCCGTGATCCGCCAGTAGACGTGACCGTGCTCGTCGACGTCGCCCTTCTCGACGAGCCCGTCGCGTTCGAGGCGGTCGAGCGTGTTGTAGATCTGACCCACGTTGAGGGGCCAGGTCGAGCCGGTGCGCCGGTCGAACTCGGCGCGCAGCTGATACCCGTAGCACGGGCCCTGATCGAGGATGGCGAGCAGGCTCTGTCGGACGGACATGGGATCTCCTTCGGGACGGAGGGTGCGAGGCGGCTAGAACCGCAGCGCGTCGATGACGTTGGAGCGCACGGCCGTGAGTGCGGGTATGAATCCGGCCAGCGCACCGATGACGACCGCGGCGACGAGTCCGGTGACTGCGGCGCGGACGGGGAAGGGCGGGATGTCCTGCAGCCCCTGGAACATGTCCAGCACGAACGGGGCCTTGAGGATCGCGACGGCGATCGCGATGCCGATGACGCCGGCGACCGCGGTCGCGACGACGCTCTCCAGCAGCACGGACGTGAAGATCCGGCCGCCGGTGGCGCCGAAGCTGCGCCGCACCCCGATCTCGCGGATGCGCTGCCGCATCGCCACGAGCTGGATGTTGACCAGCCCCAGCCCGCCCAGGAGCAGCACGAGGCCGGCGATGGCGCCGGTGACGAGCTCGAACACCGCGGCGGAGCTCTGCATCTCGGGTCGCGATGCCCAGTCGGTGCGCGACACCGTCACCTCGATGCCGTCGTCCAGTCCCGCCCGCAGGTCGGCGGCGAGCAGGGGGCCGATGTCGGCGACCTGGGCCTCCGGCATCCACACCTCCCAGGCGACGGGAGTCTCCGCCGGCAGCTGATCGGCGCGCGCGGCGTACGAGTCGAACAGCATGATCAGGCGCTTCTCGCCGTCGCCGTCGTACTGCCTCGGGATCACGCCGATCACCGTGTACAGCCCGCCGACCTCGCCCTGCAGCCGCAGGGCGAATCCGGTGCCGAGGTCGGGGCGGCCGTAGACGTCCCACAGCGCCTCGGTGATCACGACGGGCGGTGCGAGCAGCTCGGCATCGGCGTCCTGGAACCAGCGCCCCTCCAGCAGGGGAGTGCGGTGGATCACCGGGTACGCGGGGTCGACGAGCCACGCCGCCACCGACCGCACCTGCTCGGGCGTCTGCACCTCGACGGCGGCGGAGTTGACCAGCCGCGACCGGTGCGAGAACGCGTAGCGCTCCGACACCTGCTGCACGTGCTCGTCGAACGCCGCCCAGTCCATGGCGGAGCCGTCGGAGCGCATGGCCGAGATCGACACGGTCGCCGGCCGCCCGCCGTTCACGTCGGACTGCTCCTTCATCTGCTGCTGCTGGTATTCGCTGAGCGCGACGACCGCGGTGAGCGCGCCCACCGACACCGCGATGCCGATGAGGCTCAGGAGCACCCGCAGCTTGTGGTGCCGCAGCTCCGACCACGCTTCGCCCAGTGCGCCGATGAGGCCTGTCACGAGACCACCTCCACCGCGTCGTCGGGTGCGTCGGCACGGTCGGATGCCGCTTCCCCGGCGTCGGCCCCAGGGCGCGGTTCGTCCGGGCCGGGCAGATCCGGCGCCGCGGGTTCGGCGACGCTCTCGGCGAGCTCCGGCGCGACGGTGATGCGGTCGTAGGCGGCCGCCGCCGCGGCGCCGGCCGCGGGCGCCGAGAGGTCGAACGGGGTGAGGACTCCGGCGTCGAGCCGGTAGTGCCGACGGGCGCGGGCGGCGACGTGCAGATCGTGTGTGATCGTCACGAGGGCAGCATCCTCCTCCGAGGCGATCTCGTCGAGCAGCGCCATCACGCCGGCACCGGTCTCGACGTCGAGCGCACCGGTGGGCTCGTCGGCGAGGATCAGCGCGGGACGGCGCACGAGCGCCCGCGCGATCGCCACTCGCTGCTGCTCGCCGCCCGACAGCTGCTCGGGCGGCGACTCGAGGCGGTGCCCGAGACCGACGCGCTCGAGCATCGCGGTCGCGGTGCGCCGCCGGTTCCAGAACGCCTTCCCCGACGCGTAGCCGAGGGGCATCGCGACGTTCTCGAGCGCCGTGCGCCCGGCGAGCAGATTGAACTGCTGGAACACGAAGCCGACATTGCGCCCGCGCAGCCGATCGAGTCTGGCTCGCCGCATCGCGCGCACGGGCTCGCCGCGGAACCACACGGCGCCCTCCGACGGCCGGTCGAGCATGCCCATGAGGTTCAGAAGCGTCGACTTGCCCGACCCGCTGCGACCGACGATCGCGACGTGGTCGCCCGCGCCGATGTCCAGCTCGATGTCGCGAAGGATGTCGAGGCGGGTGTCGTCGGGCAGCATCACGTGCTTGGCGACCCCCTCCAGGCGGACGAGGCTCACCAGTTCCATCCCGCCGGCTCGCAGTACTGTCCGCCCATGCCGTCGTCGGTGCAGGTCTGCTCGTCCCCGGTGGCGACGCCGGGCACGTACTGGCGCACCTGCTCGCCCTCCTCGAGCCCGGCGGCGACCTCGACGATGCTGCCGTCGCTGACTCCGAGGGTCACGTCGCGCTCTTCGAGCTCGCCGGTGCCGGCATCCACCCACACCACACCCGTTCCCGCGCCGCCCTTGACGGCGGTGGTCGGCACGACGAGCACGTCCGACACGGTGCCGAGGTCGATGTCGAGCTGCGCCTGCAGCCCCGCGAACACGGTCTGGTCGGCGGGCACGGCGCACGTCACCGTGGTGGTGCCGTCCTCGGCGACCTCGACCTTCAGACCCGTGCACGTGAACGGCGCGGGACCGCCCTGGATCGTGACGGACGCCTCGGTCGGCGCGTTCAGCAGGCGGTACAACTGCACCGGCTCGACGGTCGCCTGCACGTGGTAGCGGGCAGGGGTGAGCTTCACGAGGTCGCCACCGATCGACGCCGGCTGCCCCTTCACGACCTCGAGCTCGCTGAGCTCCCCGGCCTCCGGGGCGACGACGTCGACGTTCTTGACGGGGTCGTTCTGCTTGATCGTGAAGAGCTTCTGGCCGGCGGCGACCGACTGCCCCTCCGACACGTCGACCGACGTGACGACGCCGTCCACGCCGGAGCGGACCGGATAGGCGCCATCGCGGGCGACCGTGCCGGTCAGGCTCAGCGCGTTGACGACCTCGCCGCGCTCGACGGCCACGACCGGGTCGGCGATCTCGGCGTTCGGCTGGAGCGCGGCGGCGGGCGCCTGGTCCGGGAAGAACGCGATCTTGACGAGGGCGGCCGCGGCCAGCCCCAACGCGAGCACCAGGAGGATCGGGAAGATCCATCGACGCCAGACAACCATGTCGCACCTCTCCGTCGGGGGCATACCGAGTATGTAGTGACCGAGTATATGCATACCTGGCATGCACCCGCGGAGAGGCGATGGGGCCACCGTCCGGCGGCCGCCGGGTCAGTCGGTCGCCACGCTGTACTCCCCATCGGCACAGCCCGTGAAGCGCCACCCGCCGGGCACCTGCGTGAGGCTCCCGTCGGAGATTCCCTCGGTCTTCATCGAGGGCTCGGCGTCTCCGGGGATCCACACGTCCAGCCCGCACGATCGCTCGCTGGTGGAGCCCGACATCGACAGCTTCGACCAGGTCCTGGTCGCCGAATATGAGCCGGCGGATTCGGCGTGCAGCGACAGCACCCGTCCGGGTGCGGACTGCGGATACGCCCGTGTGAGGATGTCGAGGACCTCCCGGTTGGGACCCTTGTCGTCGCCGGTGGTGCAGCTCTGCAGGATCAGGCCGTTGCCCACCGGGCCGATGCCGTTCTGCGGGTCGCCGCACGCCTGCTTCCACACCCAGTACGCACTGCCGAGCACATAGCGGTCCTCTTCGGCCGCGTAGCGTTCGAGGCGCCCGCGGATGTCGTCGCCCCAGTAGCCGTACTCCCCGGACCACAGCGGCACGCCGTACTGGTCGGCGGTGCGGGTGGCGAGCTCGAACTGGCGCTCGATGCTCACGAAGGGCGGCAGTCCCAGGTCGCGATCCATCGTGATCGACTCGGCATACAGGTGGGGCGAGAAGACGAGGTTGCCGTCGGAGGTGAATCCGGGTCGGGGGCCGGTGTCGAAGCCGAGCCCGGACCACATGATGCTCGGCTCGAGGAAGATGATCTGCGGCGAGCCGGCCGATCGGATCTCGGCGATCGCGCGCGCGTAGAACCGCCCGAGCTGGGAAGACGTCGTCACCGGCGCCGTCTCACCGAATCCAGGCTCGTTGAGCAGGTCGTAGCCGGCGACCGCGGGGTCGTCGTGGAACCGCTCCGCGATGACCCCCCACGCCTTCACCAGGGCCGTCTGGATGCCGTCGGTGTCGAAGTAGAAGTGCTCGAACGAGCGGTCGCCCGCGGGGGAGATGTCGCGCCCCTGGAACTGGCAGCGCGGCGCGCCGTCCGAGATCGTCGCCCACATCGGTGCGCCGTCGTACCCCCACATCGGGTCGGTGCCGGGGCGGCACGACTCGGCATCGGTGGTGGCGATGTTCGACCACGAGTCCTGGTGCATGTCGATCACGACGTGGATGCCGTGGGCCTTCGCCTGCTCCACAGCCCGGGCGATGCGGTCCAGGTACGTCTCGTTGTATTCCCCCCGCGCCGGCTCGAGAGCCGACCACGAGATGCCCAGCCGCACGGCATTGAAGCCGTACGACTCCATCGCCGCGAAGTCCGCATCGGTCAGCGGGCGCGTCGCCGACACCTCGGCGCGCGGCTGATAGAAGTCCACCAGCTGGTTCACGTTGACCCCGCGCAGCAGCACCTGGTCGCCGTCGCCGTCGGTGATGATGTCCCCGTCGGCGCGCAGGAACGCGTCGGGCACCTCGACATCCGCCGGCGTCGAGCGCGTCGCGGCCTGTGCGGCGACGACGCCTCCGCAGACGAGGGCGATGACCACGAGGGCGGCCGCCGAGGTCAGCACGGGCACGCGTGCGGCGCTCCGGCGGGTAGCCTGGACGGCTCCTTCCGCCTTCGCAGCCCGCCGAGCAGCGATGCGTTCGGCCGCCCACAGCGCCACGGCCGGGATCCAGCCCACGGCCGCGCCGAAGGAGAGCCCCTCCGCGACGAACGTGTACGTCGCCATCGCGCCCCACACATCGCCGTCGAAGCCGTTGTCCACGATGATGGCGACGCCGCCCTGGACGACGCCGAGCATGCCGCCGGCGACGAGTGCGCCGAGCCAGATCGCCAGTGCCCCCTCGACACGGCGTCGCATCCACCGCATCGTGAGATAGGCGATTCCCGCGAGCAGCAGCGTGCCGGTGATGAGCGCGAACGCGCCGTGATCGAGGCGAGGGGCCGGGACCCACGGCGTGTAGGCCACGGTGGTCCACCACATGCCGGCCAGCAGCGGTGCGATCGCGCCGAACAGGACCGCGTACGGCCACACGGTTCCCGCGGCGTGCAGCGGGAGCCTGCGGGACGCGCGGTCGAGCTTGTGAAGGCGCCCGCAGTCGGGGCAGATGTTCTCTGGGGTGCGAAGCTCGAGTGTGCGCGGACCTGCGGCCAGCCGCGTCACGCCCGCGATGATCAGCGCGGTCGGCACCGCCTTGGCCGTGACGTAACTCGCCGCCCACCCGGCGAGCATCGCGTTCCCCGTCATCGCGAGCACGGTCGCGGCCTGCGCGAGCAGCACGGCGAGGGTCACTCCGGCCGTCATCGTCCAGAAACGTGCCCCTGCCCGGACCGCGCACCACCACACCATGCCGAGGAGCACGGGCAGGAACACCACGTAGCGGGCGAGTGGCCACCACAGCTGTGCCTGCGGCGTGCCGCCGGGCCACCCGACGAGGACGAGCAGGCCCGTCGGATCGATGAGCGCTTGCAGGACCACGAGGGCTGCGGTGGAGCCTACGGCGACCAGGGGTCGGCGGACATGCATCAAGAACACTCCTTCGTGCGGGGATCGGATCATGTTTGCGTCAACATCCCCGATCTGCAAGCCGATGCGTCCAGGTGTTCTCAGATCGTTGTCAAAACAGGTTGAAGAAACCGCCCCCATCCGCCCGCCGCGACAGTCCACACCCAGCGCACACCAAGGTCACGGGTGGATAACATAGGCAGGTATGCCTGGGGCCATGCACCCAGGCGGCACCGGCGCCATAGCGCCGGCATACGACAGCCTGAAGATGGAGACACTCCGTGGCGAACCCCCTCGAGAAACTGCTTCGTGCCGGTGAGGGCCGCATCCTCCGGCGGCTCCAGCAGGTCGTGAAGGCCGTCGGCGCCCTCGAAGAGGACTACGAGCACCTCACCGACGAAGAGCTCCGAGGCGAGACCGCCGAGCTGCGCGCCCGCTACCAGGCGGGGGAGACGCTCGACCAGCTCATGCCCGAGGCGTTCGCCGCGGTGCGCGAGGCGGCCAAGCGCACCCTCGGCCAGCGTGCGTACGACGTCCAGCTCATGGGCGGCGCGGCCCTGCACCTCGGCAACATCGCCGAGATGAAGACCGGTGAAGGCAAGACGCTCACCGGCGCGTTCCCCGTGTACCTCAACGCCATCGCGGGCGAGGGCGTGCACGTGGTCACCGTCAACGACTTCCTCGCGTCGTACCAGTCCGAGCTCATGGGCCGCATCTACCGCGCCCTCGGCATGACGACCGGCACGATCGTCGCCGGCCAGACGCCCGAGGTCCGCCGCGAGCAGTACAACGCCGACATCACCTACGGCACGAACAACGAGTTCGGCTTCGACTACCTGCGCGACAACATGGCGTGGCGCAAGGAAGACCTCGTGCAGCGCGGCCACTTCTACGCCATCGTCGACGAGGTGGACTCGATCCTCATCGACGAGGCCCGCACGCCGCTGATCATCTCGGGGCCCTCGTCGGGCGAGGCGAACCGCTGGTTCGTCGAATTCGCGAAGATCGCCAAGACCCTCGAAGCGGGCGTCGACTACGAGGTCGACGAGAAGAAGCGCACGATCGGCGTGCTCGAGCCCGGCATCGAGAAGGTCGAGGACTACCTCGGCATCGACAACCTGTACGAGTCGGCGAACACGCCGCTCATCTCGTTCCTCAACAACTCGATCAAGGCGCTGGCCCTCTTCAAGCGCGACACCGACTACGTCGTGATGAACGACGAGGTCATGATCGTCGACGAGCACACCGGGCGCATCCTGGTCGGCCGCCGCTACAACGAGGGCATCCACCAGGCCATCGAGGCCAAGGAGGCCGTGCCGGTCAAGGCCGAGAACCAGACGCTGGCCACCGTCACGCTGCAGAACTACTTCCGCCTGTACGACAAGCTCGCCGGCATGACCGGTACCGCCGAGACCGAGGCGGCCGAGTTCATGTCGACCTACAAGCTCGGCGTGGTGCCGATCCCGACGAACAAGCCGATGATCCGCAAGGACCAGTCCGACCTCGTCTACAAGAACGAGACCGCGAAGTTCGCACAGGTCGTGGAGGACATCGCGGGCCGCCACGAGAACGGCCAGCCCGTCCTCGTGGGCACCGTGAGCGTCGAGAAGAGCGAGTACCTCTCGCGGCTGCTCGCCAAGAAGGGCATCAAGCACGAGGTCCTCAACGCGAAGAACCACGCTCGCGAGGCCGAGATCGTCGCCCGTGCCGGGCGCCTGGGCGCCGTCACCGTCGCCACCAACATGGCCGGCCGCGGCACCGACATCATGCTGGGCGGCAACGCCGAGTTCCTCGCCGTGCAGGAGATGAAGGCCAAGGGGCTCGATCCCGTGGAGACGCCGGACGAGTACGAGGCCGAGTGGGATGCCGTGTACGAGGCGGTCCGCGACCGCGTCGCCACCGAGGGCACCAAGGTCGTCGAGGCCGGCGGCCTCTACGTGCTGGGCACCGAGCGCCACGAGTCCCGTCGCATCGACAACCAGCTGCGCGGTCGCTCGGGCCGTCAGGGAGACCCCGGCGAGAGCCGCTTCTACCTGTCGCTCACCGACGACCTGATGCGGCTGTTCCAGTCCGGCGCCGCCGAGGCGATCATCGCCCGCACCAACTTCCCGGACGACGTCGCGATCGAGTCGGGCATGGTCACCCGCGCCATCAAGTCGGCGCAGAGCCAGGTCGAGGGGCGCAACGCCGAGATCCGCAAGAACGTCCTGAAGTACGACGACGTCCTCAACCGGCAGCGCGAGGCGATCTACTCCGATCGCCGCCACATCCTGCAGGGCGACGACATCGCCGACCGCGTCCAGCACTTCATCGAGGACGCCATCAACGCCGTCATCGACGACCACACCGGGTCCGGTCACAACGAGAGCTGGGACTTCGACTCGCTGTGGACCGAGCTGAAGACGCTCTACCCGGTGGGCGTGACCATCGACGAGGTCGTCGCCGAGGCGGCCGGCCGCAAGGGCGGCATCACGGCAGAGGGACTCAAGCGCGAGATCCTCTCCGACGCCCGCATCGCGTATGAGAAGCGTCAGAACGCCCTCGGCGAGGCCGCGACGCGCGAGCTCGAGCGACGCGTGGTGCTGCAGGTGCTCGACCGCCGCTGGCGCGACCACCTGTACGAGATGGACTACCTGAAGGACGGCATCGGCCTGCGTGCCATGGCCCAGCGCGACCCGCTCATCGAGTACCAGCGCGAGGGCTACCAGATGTTCCAGGCGATGATGGGGCAGATCAAGGAGGAGTCGGTCGGCTACCTCTACAACCTCGAGGTCGAGGTGCGCCGCCAGGGCGAGGCCGGAGCCGAGCAGGTGACGCAGGTGGAGGCCAAGGGCCTGGGCGCTCAGCCGGTCGAGGCCCAGCGCCTGCAGTACACGGCATCCAACGATGCCGGCGAGGTCGAGGTGCGCAACGAGCGCGGTCAGGTGCAGCAGGCGGCGACCCGTCTGCGTCAGGCCGCCGCGGCCGCCGCCGCGACACCGGCGCAGCAGCAGGCGCCCGCCGCCGAGCCCCAGCGCGGCGCGTTCGGTCAGCGCACCGACGGCGATGCCCCGGCTTCGCCGCAGGCGCCGTTGAACCGCGCGCAGCGACGCGCGGCCGAGCAGCGCAAGAAGTGATCCCGTCCCGCAGCCGGCGTGAGCCGGCCGCGGGCCACCGGGCGTTCATTGGCCCTCGCGGGCCGCGGATATCCTGATGCGATGAGTCCCCTCCGCCCCCTCGACCAGTCGAGCAAGCTCCAGAACGTTCTCTACGAGATCCGCGGGCAGGCACTGGCAGAGGCCGACCGGCTGGAGAACGAGGGCCACACGATCCTCAAGCTCAACACCGGCAACCCCGCGGTGTTCGGCTTCGAGGCGCCGTTCCAGATCGTGCGCGACATGATCGAGGCCATCCCGCACGCGCACGGCTACAGCGACAGCAAGGGCATCATGTCGGCCCGTCGCGCCGTCGTCTCGCGGTATGAGAACGTCCCCGGCTTCCCGTCACTGGACCCCGACGACGTGTACCTCGGCAACGGCGTCTCCGAGCTCATCACGATGACGATGCAGGCGCTGCTCGACGAGGGCGACGAGGTGCTGATCCCCGCACCGGACTACCCGCTGTGGACGGCGATGACGAGCCTGGCCGGCGGCACGCCGGTGCACTACCGCTGCGACCCCGACGACGGCTGGCAGCCGAGCCTCGACGACATCCGCGCGAAGATCACGCCGCGGACCAAGGCGATCGTCGTGATCAACCCGAACAACCCGACGGGCGCGGTGTACACACGCGAGGTGCTGGAAGGGATCGTCGAGATCGCACGAGAGAACTCGCTGCTGCTGCTCTCCGACGAGATCTACGACCGCATCCTGTACGACGGGGCGCAGCACATCCCGCTCGCCACGCTCGCTCCCGACCTGCTGTGCCTGACGTTCAACGGGCTGTCCAAGACCTACCGGGTCGCGGGATACCGCTCCGGGTGGCTGGCGATCACGGGCCCCAAGAAGCACGCCGCCGGATTCCTGGAGGGCATCCAGCTGCTCGCCTCGACCCGCCTGTGCCCCAACGTGCCCGCTCAGCACGCCGTGCAGGCCGCGCTGTCGGGCGTGCAGTCCATCGATGCGCTCATCGCCCCGGAGGGCCGTCTGCACGAGCAGCGGGATGCCGCGTGGGAAGGCCTCGAGCGCATTCCCGGCGTCACCTGTCTGAAGCCGCAGGGCGCGCTGTACGCGTTCCCGCGCCTCGACCCGAACGTCTATGAGATCCGCGACGACGCCAAGCTCGTCTACGACTTCCTCGTGGCCGAGCACGTGCTGCTCGTGCAGGGCACCGGGTTCAACTGGCCGACCCCCGATCACCTGCGCATCGTCACGCTGCCCGAGGCGCGCGTGCTGTCGGAGGCCGTCGAGCGCCTCGGGAACTTCCTCTCGTCCTACACGCAGGGCTAGCGGGATGCCGCATTCCGCGGCATCCGTCAACCCCCTCGTGCGCGCTGGGGCCGCGGCCTAGCGTCGCGGCATGTCCATCGAACTGAACCAGCCGGCGCTGCGCAACGCGCGCGCGCTCATCCGGGAGGGCAAGGTCGTGCGGGACGAGCGCGACGATTGGTCGGAGGCGGCGCCGACGGCCGACGAGGAGAACTCCTTCATCGAACGGGAAGGGTGGACCCAGTACGCGCACTGGCACCTGGGGATCGACCACCGCGAGAACGAGGAGACCAAGCAGGCGTACTCGTTCCCGATCGGGGACTTCAAGAAGGTGCACCGCGCGGGGGTGATCTCGGCGGAGAGTCGCGCCGGTCAGCATGACCACTACGAGATCCGCGACGCGCTGAAGTCCCTCCTGGACCTCATCGACGAGGACGCGAAGAACTGACGACGGGGCCGGTCGCATCGTCGGGGCCGGCTCCGTCGGTCGGGGCGCGCGCGGCGGTTCCGCCGCGCGCGGATCTCAGCGCGTGAGACTCACAGCAGCGCGAGGGATGTCGCGCGCCAGCGCCCGTCCATGCCCTCGATGCGCATCGGGAGCGCGCGGGTGCGCGCCGGGCCGCGCACGACCACGACGGCCTCGATGATGCCGTCGGCGGGCGAGGACTCGTGCACCGAGATGATCGTGTGCACGGGGCGACGTGCCGGCACGCCACGAGCGCTGCGTGCGCGAGCCGCGAGATTCGCTCTCGTGAGCAGCTTGCGGTACGCATCCTCGGTGAGCCAGCGGGCGAGCTGGTCCACCTCGCGCACGCCCGCGAACACCTCGAGCACACCCAGCGCGAGGTTGCGCAGGAACGGCTCGGGCGCGGGGAGCGCGATGGACGGGGTGCGTTGCGGCGCGAAGAACTCTGCGAGCGCAGTACTACGGCTCGCAGCGGAGATGCGGGCGCTGCCCGCGGGCGTCATTGCCATGGGTGCCTATCTCGACAGGGGGGAATGTCGGCGACATCTGGGAAATGTCGTGGAGACAGTACAACATACGGCGAACTCACAGGAAAACCGCATTAGTCCATCTTGTGGATAACTCGCGGGCGCGGCCGCCGCCGTGCCCTACGCTCGCGGAGTGCGCTGGGACCGCTTCTTCGACGACCTCGAGGATCAGCTCGCCTCCGAGTGGGAGGCAGAGCGCGCGGCGCTGGACACCGAGGCCGAGCGGCTGCGGCTCTCCCGCGTGCAGCTGTCCGAGCGGCTGACGCTGCTCGCGACGCGGGATGCCGCGCCCGGCGCGGTCGCGTCCTTCGATCTGGCCGACGGCACGACCCTGCGCGGGAGCGTCACCGGCGTGGGGGCGGACTGGGTCGCGCTGGCGCCTGCGGAGGGGGCGAGCGGGGCGCTGGTGGTGCCGTTGCGGTCGCTGATGGCGATCGGGATGCCGCATGCCGACCTGCTGCGCACCGCGCGCCCTGCGCCCACTCGGTCACCACTGGCCGATCGGCTGACTCTCGGGTTCGTGCTGCGCGACCTGGTGCGCCGTCGCGCGGGCGTCGCGGTGCACCAGATCGGCGGCCGCGTGCTCACCGGCACGATCGACCGCGCCGGCGCCGATCACCTCGACATCGCGCTGCACGAACCCGGGGCGCCGCGCCGGGCGGATGCCGTCGCCGGCTACCGCCTGGTGCCTTTCGCGGCGATCGCGTGGATCCGTGCGGACGAGACGCCGAACCTGCTCTGACCGCGCGCGCCTGGCTCGGGAAGCTCCTCAGTCCGGGTTGCGCACGGCGCCGCTGCCCCACAGCTCGGGGAAGCTGGCCGTCTGCGACTGCTGCCACAGCGCCATGCGCCGTGCCTCCTCGGCCTGGTCGTCGAGGTACTCGCCGACGCTGGCGGCATCGACGCGCCAGCGCGCGGGAGCACCGACCCGCAGGCCCCGCAGCCGCCCTTCGAGGACGAGCGTCATCACCTCGTCGACCGAGACGCCGAGGACTTCGCCCACCTGCGCGGGGGCGAGCAGACGCACGTCGGACGTCGGGTCATCGGGCATGCCCCCATTATGGACCTGGGTACCCGGGTACCGCCGGGAGCCCCAGGTCCTGTGGATAACGAGCGACGGCCTTTCTGCGCCTGGGTGACGATGGACCCATGACCGCCCCCGCCGAACCTCTTCGCCACCCGCGCCGCGCCTTCTGGGGCGATGCGCGCTTCTTCCTCGGCGTGCTGCTGGTGGTGGCGTCGGTCGCCGGCGTCTGGCTGGTCGTCTCGGCCGCGAGGCAGACCGTGCCCGTCTACGCGGCCGCACACACGATCGTGCCGGGCGAGGTGATCGGCACGGGAGACCTCAAGGTCGTGGAGGTCGCGCTCGGGTCGCTCGCCGGCACCTACCTCGGCGCCGGCGAGCTCGAGGGCACGGTGGTCGCCACGCGCACGATCGAGGCCGGTGAGCTCCTGCCCGCGGCATCCGTCGGCGATCCCGACGCGGCGCGCACCACGAGCGTGGTCGTGCGCAGCGCGGTGGACGTCCCGGCCTCCGTCGAGGCGGGCAGCGTCGTCGAGGTGTGGTCGGCGCCGCTGCTCGACAAGGGTGCATACGACGAACCCCGCGTGCTGGTGGCCGACGCGACCGTCGTGTCGGTCACGCGGGACGATTCGATGATCGGCGGGGGAGCGGCCGCGCTCGAACTCGTGATCCCGCGCGCGGACGTCTCGGCCACGCTGGCCGCGATGGCCGACGAGGCGGCGCTCTCGATCGTCCCGACGGCAGGCGTCGGATCATGAGGATCGTCGTCGCCGTCGACGACGCCGGCGTGCTGGTCGAGGGACTGCGGCGCGAGGGGATCGACGTGATCGCGCGGGTCCCGGCATCCGCCCCCGCGCTCGCCGCGGCGGACGGCATGCTGGGCGACGACGCCGAGCACCTGCTGCGGGCGCTCGCCGAGGCCGACGCGATCGTCATCGAGGTGACGCGATCCACGATGTCGCCGACCGTCGTGGCGCTGTGCGATCGCGCGGGCATCCGCATCGTCCCGCTGGTCGCGGATGCGGAGGGGGAGCGCCTGGCGCAGACGTACGGCCTCGAGGCGCCGCTGGCACGGGAGGTCGAACCGTGGCGGATCGCCGAGGCGCTCACGGGTGGCGCGCCCGTGACGGCGTCGGAGTCCGGCGCTCGTCCGGCGGCCCCGCGCGTCATCGCGGTGTGGGGTCCGGCGGGCGCGCCGGGACGGTCCACCGTCGCGATCGAGCTCGCCGTCGAGCTCGTGCGGGGCGGCCGACACGTGGCCCTCGTCGACGCAGACACGCACGCGCCATCGCTGGCGCTCGCCCTCGGGCTCGCCGACGAGGGGCCCGGGTTCGCCGCGGCGTGCCGGCAGGCGGAGCTCGGCGGGCTCGATGCCCGAGAGCTCGCGCGGATCGCCGTCCCGCTCGGGCGCACCGGAGTCGACGTGCTCACGGGGATCAACCGTCCCTCGCGGTGGCCTGAGCTGGGCCAAGCGCGCGTGACCGCCGCGCTGGCCGCATGCCGCGACTGGGCGGACTACACCGTCGTCGACATCGCCTCGTCGCTCGAGCGCGACGAGGAGATCGTGAGCGACCTCGACGGGCCGCGTCGCAACGCGGCCACGCTCGCGGTGCTGCGCGCCGCCGATCTCGTCGTGGCCGTCGTCGGCGCCGACCCGGTCGGGATCTCCCGGTTCCTGCGCGGACACGCCGATCTGCACGCCACCGTGGGGGCGACGCCGGTGGCCGTCGTCGCGAACCGCCTGCGTCCGGGCACGCTCGGCGTCGACGCCCGTGGACAGGTGCGACGCACGCTCGACCGGTTCGGCGGCGTGCAGGACGTGTGGTTCCTTCCGCAGGACCCGCGGTCGGCGGATGCCGCCATCCTCGCCGCGCAGCCGATCGCCGAGGTCGCTCCCCGGTCGCCGTTCACGCTGGCGCTGCGCCGATTCGTGGGCGAGGCCCTCGTCCCGGCGCCCGACCCCCGACCGTCCGCGAAGCGTCGAGCCCGCGGCATCCGCACCGCCGCGGGCGCAGCCGGTCGCGTCGGCCGGTCCGGACGCGCCGGCGCGGGCGGTGCCGATCGTGTCGGCGCACCGGCCGCCTGACCGGCGCGCTCTAGGCTAGGTCCGTGTCGACCCTCAGCGATCTCGTCTACGCCCAGGGCCGCTCCAGCGCAGAAGACGTGGAGTGGTTGCATCGTCTCGCAGGGGACGGCCAGCTCCTCGCCGATCTCGCGTTCGCCGACATCGTGCTGTGGGTGCCGACCTCGGACGACTCGTTCGTCGCGGTCGCGCACACGCGACCGGGCGGTGCGGCGACGCTGTTCTACCGCGACATCGTGGGCGACCGCGTGCGGCCGCAGTGGCGCACCCAGGTGCGCGAGGCGTTCCAGACCGGTCGCATCGTCGACTCCGCCTCGCCGGACTGGTTCGAGGAGACCCCGACCCGCGTGCGGGCGGTCCCGGTGGCGCGCGTGCAGGGCGGCGAGCTCTCGGTGATCGGCGTGGTGACGCGTCACACCAACCTGGGCGAGGCGCGCACACCGTCGCGGCAGCAGATCACGTTCAACGACTGCGCCGACGACATCTTCGGGATGGTCGCGTCGGGTGACTTCCCCGACCTGTCGGCCCCCACGTCGCCACGCCGCGGCGCGCCGCGGGCGTCCGACGGACTGATCCGGCTCGACGTCGACGGCGTCACGACGTTCGCGAGCCCCAACGCGCTGTCGGCGTTCAACCGCCTGGGCTTCGACGACGAGCTCGAGGGGGAGTCGCTGGTCGAGGTCGTCACCCAGATCCTCCCCGCCAAGCGTCAGTTCGACGAGTCGCTCCCCGTGGTCGTCACGGGCCGGGCGCCGTGGCGCACCGACCTCGAGGCGCGCGGGGTGACCGTGTCGCTGCGCACCATCCCGCTGCGCGACCACGGCACGCGCATCGGCGCGATCGTGCTGTGCCGCGACGTCACCGAGATCCGCCACCAGGAGCAGGAGCTCATCACCAAGGACGCGACGATCCGCGAGATCCACCACCGCGTCAAGAACAACCTGCAGACGGTCGCCTCGCTGCTGCGCATCCAGGCGCGGCGCTCCCACTCCGAGGAGGCGCGCGACGCGCTCACGCAGGCGATGCGGCGCGTGTCGGCGATCGCCGTGGTCCACGACACGCTGTCGGAGGGCCTGGCGCAGAACGTCGACTTCGACGAGGTGTTCGCGCGGGTGCTGAAGCTCGTCGCCGAGGTGGCTGCGGCGCCCAACACGCGCGCCAAGACGCACTCGACCGGGCGGTTCGGCACGCTGCCGAGCGAGTACGCCACGCCGCTGGCGCTCGCCCTCACCGAGCTGGTCACCAACGCCGTCGAGCATGGCCTGGCGGGCCAGGAGGGCGACGTGGAGATCATCGCCGAGCGCAGCGACGAGCGCCTCGAGGTGCGGGTGCGCGACACCGGCTCGGGCCTTCCCGAGGGTCAGGTCGGTCGGGGCCTCGGCACGCAGATCGTGCGGACCCTCATCCAGGGCGAGCTCGGCGGCACCATCGACTGGCACACCATCATGGGCAGCGGCACGGAGGTCACGATCGACATCCCGCTGCGCTACATCGAGCGGGCCAAGAACTGACGAGGCGGGATGCCGCGGGCCGCGGCATCCCTCCGTCCGCGGTCACCTGTGCACGGGTCAGCCGCACACGCGACGACACCCGGGCGCCGAAGCGCCCGGGTGTCGTCGTGAAGATGTCAGGAGGCGCGGCGCGCGCGAGCGGCGCGGCGCTTGAGGGCGCGGCGTTCGTCCTCGGAGAGACCGCCCCACACGCCCGAGTCCTGACCGGTCTCGAGGGCGTACTGCAGGCAGATCTCGGTGACGGTGCAGCGTGCGCACACCGACTTGGCCTTCTCGATCTGATCGACGGCCGGTCCGGTGTTCCCCACGGGGAAGAACAGTTCGGGGTCGACGGTCAGGCAGGCGGCCTTGTCGCGCCAGTCCATGGTGGTGCTCCTTGTTACAGAGGGTGGGGAAGGGCGGCCCGGTTCGGGTCCGGTACCCTGTGGGATATACGAGTTCTCTCGTCCCACGTCAGTGTGGGAGCACACGGCTTCACCAATCGTCCCATAGCGGTTTACCTGAATCAAGGGTTGATCGGCGCGTTCATGCGGTACTTGCTGAATGTTCCCCGTGCGGCATGGAGGGTTCGCACAAACCGCTGACGGCGGGGAGAGGGAGTCGACGGAGGATGCGGACAAACCTGTCCGGAAGAATCGCCGCGGTGTTCGTGGGGCTCGAGGGTCTCGGCCTGGTGGCGCTGGTGGTGTGGCAGATCGTCGCGATCGTGCGCGGTGACACCGACTCGTTGGAGAGCGCGATCGCGCTCGTCGTGCTGACGCTCGTGGGCGCGGTGGCGGTGCTCGCCTTCGCGGTCGCGATCTGGCGCGGCCAGTCGTGGGGCCGTTCCGGCGGCATCGTGACGCAGCTGCTGATCCTCGCGGTCGCGCTCGGCGCGGCGACGGGGGCGTTCGCGGTGCCCGGCGTCGCCCTCGAGCTGGCGCTCCCTGCGGTGATCGTGCTGGTGCTGCTCGTGCTGGCCGTGCGCGACGCCGGCCGGGCGGCCCGTCGAGCTGCCGAAGACGCCGCGGGCGACGACGGCGGGCGAGGCGCGGCATCCCGCTGACCTCGCCGTGACGCATGCCTCCGGCGGCACGCGACTCCGCCGCGCCGTCTTGGAGCGCAGCGGGACGGCCGCTAGAGGCCGAGCAGCGTCCGCACGCGCGCGACGTGGCCGGTCGCACGCACGTTGTACAGCGCGTGCTCGATGCGGCCCTTCTCGTCGATGACGAACGTGGAGCGGATGACCCCCATGAACGTCTTGCCGTAGTTGACCTTCTCGCCCCACACGGCGTACTTCTCGTGCACCTTGTGGTCGGGGTCGCTCAGCAGGTCGTAGGTGAGGCCGTCGCGCTCGCGGAAGCGGCGCAGCTTCTCGGGCAGGTCGCGGGAGATGCCGAGGATCGTGTAGCCGGCGGCCTGCAGGGGCGCGAGGCTGTCGCGGAAATCGCACGCCTCCTTGGTGCACCCCGGCGTCATCGCCTCGGGGTAGAAGAAGAGGATCACGCGCCCGCCGCGCAGGTCCTTCAGCGACACGGCCTTCTCGTCCTGATCGATCAGGGTGAAGGCGGGGGCGAGGGATCCGGGTTCGAGGCGCGTCGTGGTCACCGTTCCACTCTAGGCGGCGACGTCGCGAGGAGCCGGGTCCCGACGGCTAGGCGCCGGAGTCGTGGGCCTTCTTCGCGAAGGTCTCCAGCAGCCGCTGCAGGGAGTCCAGCCGTGCGGGTCCGCCGGGGCCGAGCCGGCCGGCCTCGACCGCCTCGACGATGGCGCAGTCGGGGGCATCCGGCAGGTGGGTGCAGCCGCGCGGGCACTCCTCGGCGATCTCGGCGAGGTCGGTGAAGGCGCGCAGGATGTTCGCGGGGTCGACATGGCCGAGCCCGAACGACCGGACGCCCGGGGTGTCGATGACCCAGCCGTTGCCGCCCGCGCCGCGGTAGCGCAGCGACACGGTGGAACTGGAGGTGTGGCGTCCGCGTCCTGTGACGACGTTCACGTGGCCGGTCGCGCGGTGGGCGTCGGGCACGAGCGCGTTGACGAGCGTGGACTTGCCGACGCCGGAGTGGCCCACGAACACCGTCGAGTGGCCGATCAGCGCGGCGCCGATCCGCTCCAGCGGCATGTCTTCGCGTCCGCTCGTGAAGACCTCGAGGTCGAGGCCGTCGAAGTGCGCGAGGAACTCCGCAGGGTCGGCGAGGTCGGTCTTGGTCACCACCAGGAGGGGACGGATGCCGGCATCCAGCGCCGCGACCAGATACCGGTCGACGAGCCGGGGCCGCGGCTCGGGATCGGCCGCCGCGACGACCACCAGCATCTGGTCGGCGTTGGCGACGACGACGCGCTCGACCTGGTCGGTGTCGTCGGCGCTGCGGCGCAGCAGCGACGTGCGCTCCTCGATGCCCACGATGCGTGACAGCGTGCCGTCACCGCCGGAGGTGTCGCCGACGATGCGGGCGCGGTCGCCGGTGACGATCGGCGTCTTGCGCAGCTCGCGGGCACGAACGGCGAGCACCGTGCGTTCGCCGGGGAGGTCCTCGTCCACGAGGACCGTGTAGCGGCCGCGGTCGACGCCGAGCACCCGGGCGATCTCGGCGTCGCTGTGCGCAGGGCGTCGCTTGGTGCGCGGCCGGTTCGCCTTCGGATTCGGCCGCATCCGTATGTCGGCCTCGTCGAACTCGAGTTCGTCGTCGTCGAAGTCCTCGAGCCAGCTCATGCCGTGGTCCGCTTCACCGTGTTCGTGCCGAGGCGCGTCGCGAAGGATGCCGTGCATCCATCACGAGGCGCGCATCGTCTCCTCGGAGACGCCGTCGGCGGCGTGGTCGCCGTCGAGCATGCGCTGCCAGATCTGCGGGAACTCGGGCATCGTCTTGGCGGTGGTGCCGATGTCGTCCACCTTGACCCCCGGCACGGCCAGTCCGATGAGGGCGCCGGTGGTGGCCATACGGTGGTCGTGGTGCGCGTGCCAGGTGTCGCCGTGGAGCGGGCGGGGCACGATGCGGATGCCGTCGGCCAGCTCTTCGGCCTCACCGCCGAGCGCCCGCAGCTCGGAGACGAGCGCCGCGATGCGGTCGGTCTCGTGCCCGCGGATGTGGCCGATGCCGTGCAGGGTCGACGGCGACTCGGCGAAGGCGGCCAGCGCGAAGATCGTCGGAGTGAGCTCGCCCGCCGCCGAGAGGTCGAGATCGACCCCTTGGATGCCGGCTCCCGCCGTCACCGTGAGCGCGCCGCCGCGCCGCGACACGCGCGCGCCCATGAGGGACAGGATGTCGGTCAGCATCGCACCGGGCTGCGTCGAATGGGCCGGCCAGCCGGTCACCGACACCGAGCCGCCGGCGACCATCGCCGCCGCCAAGAAGGGCGCCGCGTTGGACAGGTCGGGCTCGATCGCGACGTCCTTGCCGCGGATCGCGCCCGCAGGCACGATCCACTCGCCCACACCGGGACGCTCGACGTGCACGCCGCGGTGGGCGAGCGCCTCGACCGTCATGTCGATGTGGGGGATGCTGGGCAGTCGCTCGCCGGCGTGCACGAGGTGCAGCCCGACGTCGAACCGCGGGGCCGCCAGCAGCAGTCCCGACACGAACTGGCTCGACGCGCTGGCATCGATCGTCACCTCGCCGCCCCGCACGTGACCGTGCCCGCGGACGATGAAGGGGAGCGCCCAGTGGCCGCCGTCGTCGATGTCGACACCGACATCGCGCAGGGCGGTGATCATGGCGCCCATCGGCCGGTGCAGCGCGCTCTCGTGCGCCGTGAGCGTGACGTCGCCGCGCGCGAACCCGCCCAGTCCCGCGACGAAGCGCATGACGGTGCCCGCCTGGCCGCAGTCGACCTGGGTGTCGCCGCGCAGCGGCCAGATGGGGGTGACCTCGATGTCGTCGCCGTAGCGGCCCGTGCCTTCGACGAACTCGATGCCGATGCCGAGCGAGCGCAGCGCATCGATCATGCGGGCCGAGTCGTCGGAATGCAGCGGGGCGATCAGCCGGCTCGGGGCCTCGGCGAGAGACGCGAGAACGAGCTCCCGATTGGTGAGCGATTTGGAGCCCGGAACGGTCACCGTCGCGTGCAGCGCGCCGTCCGCGACGGGCGCGTGCCAAGGGCCGCGCCCTCGCGGCGCGGAAGTGGGGGAATACCCGTCGACTGTCATCGGGTTCTACCCTACTGAACCCGGTCGACAGCGGCCGGAAACACCCCCAGAGAGCGGAGCCGGATGTTCGCCACCCTCGATCGCCTGGATGTCGAGGCCGCCATGCGCCCGATGTCCGTCACCGCCGTCACAGGCGGCGCCGAAACGGCCGCCGTAGACTGGCGCGTGATGAGCGACCCGATCGACACGACGGACCAGGCGCAGGATCCGCGCGCGCAGTTCGAAGAGCAGGCGCTGCCCTTCATGGACCAGCTGTACGCCGCGGCCATGCGCATGACCCGCAATCCCGCGGACGCCGCGGACCTCGTGCAGGAGACCTTCGTCAAGGCGTTCGCCTCGTGGAAGACCTTCACGCAGGGCACGAACCTCAAGGCGTGGCTGTACCGGATCCTGACGAACACCTACATCAACACGTACCGCAAGAAGCAGCGCGAGCCCTATCAGGGCACGATCGACGACCTCGAGGACTGGCAGCTCGGCGGCGCCGAGTCGACCACCGCGACGAGCACCCGCTCGGCCGAGGCCGAGGCCATCGACCACATGCCCGCTTCGGTCGTGAAGGACGCGCTGCAGTCCATTCCGGAGGACTTCCGGCTGGCGGTGTACCTCGCAGACGTCGAGGGCTTCGCCTACCAGGAGATCGCCGACATCATGAAGACCCCCATCGGCACGGTCATGAGCCGTCTGCACCGTGGCAGGCGGATGCTGCGTGAACTGCTGGCCGACTACGCGAAAGAGCGCGGCATCGCCACCGCCGCCACGAGGAGCACGAAATGACCGACTGCGGCTGTGACAAGGCGCGGCGCGACCTGGAGGAGTACCTGCGCAACGAGGTCTGCAAGACCGAGCACTCCGACATCGCCGAGCACCTGGAGCATTGCGCCGGATGCCGCGACGAGGCGCTCGTCGCACGCACCCTCACCGAGGTGCTCGCCCGGGCCTGCAAGGAGAGCGCGCCCGAAGAGCTGCGCGATCAGGTGATGGCGAAGCTGCGCGCGGTCCAGGCGGCCGCGCACTGACGCAGGTGACGGTGGTCTCTCACGCCGTCGCTCCTGCTCCGAGGAGAAGCGCCCGGGCTCAGCCTGACGGGGTGAACACCTCGAGTGCGCCCGGCACGACATCGACCGTGAGCGGCAGCGCCCCGATCGGGTCGCCGTCCGCGTAGGCGGTGACCCCGGGGGCCGACAGCCGCACGGAGCGCACGCGCCGCATCGACACCTCCGGCACGGTGGCGTGGGTGCCCTTGTAGACCCGCGGCAGCAGCCGCAGCAGGCGCAGTCGTCCGGCCGGTCGCACCAGCACGGCATCCAGCAGCCCGTCGGCGGGATCGGCGTCGGGACAGATCGGGATGCCGCCGCCGTACGTGCGGCCGTTGCCCACGGTCGCCATCACGAGGTCGCCGCGGAACTCTTCGCGGGTGCCGTCGGCGAGCTCCAGCTCCACCTCGTACGGGATCCCGGTGAGGGTGAGGAACTCGACGAGGATCGCGATGTTGTAGCGCGAGCCGCCTCGCGGCCAGCGCATCGCGTTGGCGCGGTCGTTGACCTTTGAGTCGAACCCGCTCGCGAGCACCGACCCGAAGAGGGCGGTGGATCCGTCGCCGCGGGTCACACGGGCCAGGTCGACGCTCCGGGTGACGCCGCCGGCGATGGCGTCGGCGGCCGCGGTGACGTCCAGCTCCCGCAGTCCCAGCGTCGCGGCGAAGTCGTTGCCGGTGCCCGCGGGGACGATGCCGAGCGGGATGCCGGTGCCGGCGACCTCCTGGATTGCGAGGTTGACGGTGCCGTCGCCGCCGGCCACGGCCACGGCGTCCACGCCCACCTCGATCGCGGTGCGCAGCAGAGCCGAGGACTCCTCGGCGCTGCCGCCGCTGACCACGATCGTCTGCACGCCGTGGCTTCGCAGCCGCTCGGCCGCGTTCATCGCGGCCCCCGTGTGCGCCCCGGCGCGCGCAGCCGGGTTGACGAGCAGCGCGACCCTCATGCCCGGTCGGCCGCGTCTGCGGGCGCCACGAGGGCACCGGGGTTCATGATCCCGTTCGGGTCGAGGGTCGCTTTCACGGCGTGCAGCACGGCGACGCCGAGCGGCCCGATCTCGGTCTCGAGGTAGGGGCGGTGGTCGCGGCCGACGGCATGGTGGTGGGTGATGGTGCCGTGGGCCCGGCCGATCGCGCGGGAGGCGGCATCCTTCGCCCCCGCCCACTGGGCCTGCGGATCGTCGGTGAGGGCGGCGACCACGGTGAAGTAGAGCGAGGCCCCCGCCGGATACACGTGCGAGATGTGGCACATCACGATCGGCTTCGTGCCGCCCGCGGCGAGGTCGGCCGTGAGCGCGTCGGTGACGGCGCGCTTGAGTCCCTCCAGGTTCGACCAGGTGGTGGCGGTCTCGAGGGTCTCGGCGAGGACGCCGACATCCATGAGGGTGTCGCGCAGCGCGGGGGCCGAGAAGCGGCCGCGCTCCCACGAGCGGGCCGGGTCCTCGCCGCGCGACTTCGCGCCGTGCGCGCGGAAGACCGCGTCGAGCGCCTCGCGCGTGGCCTCGGCCTCGGCGGCGGTGGTGCCCTCGAAGGTGGCCACGGCGAGGCATCCGCGCAGCCGCGTGAGATGCCCGCCCATCGCGGCGTTCACCCGCGTCTCGGTCTCGTCGCTGATGCGCAGGACGGTGGGACGGATGCCGCGCTGCGTCGCTTCGCGGAAGGCCGCGGCGCCGGCGGCGAAGTCGGGGAACGTCCACGCCAGGTACGCCGTCGCGGCGGGCACCGGGCGGATCCGCACCGTGACCTCGGTGAGCACGCCGAACGCGCCCTCGGATCCGAGCAGGAGCTCGCGCAGGTCGGGACCCGCGGCGCTGGCGGGGGAGCGGCCCAGGTCGAGATCGCCCGCGGGCGTGGCCGCGCGCAGGGCGTGCACGAGGTCGTCGAAACGGCCGTAGCCGCGCGAGGCCTGGCCGCTGGAGCGCGTCGCGGCGTAGCCGCCGAGCGAGGCGTACATGAAGCTCTGCGGGAAGTGCCCGAGGGTGTACCCGCGGGCGCCGAGCAGCTCCTCGGCCTGCGGGCCCGTCGTGCCGGCGCCGAAGGTCGCCAGCAGCGACACCTCGTCGAGGTCGATGAGCGCGGCGGTGCGGGAGAGGTCGAGTGCGATCACGGCGTTGTGCGCGCCGCGCACCGGGTCGACGCCGCCGACGACCGAGGTGCCGCCGCCGAACGGCACGACCGCGATGCCGCGGTCGTCGCACACGCGCAGGATCGCCGCGACCTCGTCATGGTCGGCAGGGGAGATCACGGCATCGGGGGCCGCTTGCGGGTCGTCCAGGCGGCGGCGCAGCAGGTCGGGCGTGCTCTTCCCCCCGAGGTGGAGCGCGCGCACCGCGTCGTCACGCGTCGCGTTGTCGGCGCCGACGACCGCGGCGAGGGCAGCGAGGTCGGCGTCCTCGACGACGGAGGGGGTGAGGGTGGGGGCGTCGCGGTGCGGAACCGGGTGCGCCTTGCCGGGGATCAGCGTCGCGACGATCGCCTTCGCGGCGGCCGGGAGGCGGGCGGGCTCCGAGCCCCAGGCGTCCCAGCCGCCGCGCGGGCGCGGCGCGGGAACGGCGAGCGGGCGGGGGATCGCAGGAACACTCGTGGCATCGGTGTGCGCCGTCGCAGACATGGCGACAGTATGACACATTCTGTATGGTTGTCACATGGCCGATGGCGCACTCGACACCGAGACGGCGATCCTCGACGCCGCGCTCGCAGAGGTGCTGGCACACGGGATCCGCCGGACGACGGCATCCGACATCGCGCGACGCTGCGGCATCGCGCGGCAGACGCTGTACCGCTACTGGCCCGACGCGCAGGCCGTGTTCGCCGCGCTGGTCACCCGCGAGCTGGTCGCGGCGCTTCCCGCCCAGAGCGGGGAGTGCGCCGACCTCGACGGTCTGGTCGAGCTGCTCGTCGAGACGGCCGACCGCGTGCGTCGGCTGCCGCTGGTGGACCGCCTGCGCGACACCGACCCCGAGCTGTTCGCCCGCTACATCCTCGACCGGCTGGGCACCAGCCAGCTCGCGATCCACGCCGAGACCGCGCGGCGCATCGAGGCCGGCCAGCGCGCGGGCTTCGTGCGCGCCAGCGACCCCGCGCAGCTGGCGGCGATGGTGCTGCTCATCGCCCAGTCCGCCGTGCAGTCGGCGCCGCTGGTGGCCGGGTGGCTTCCGGAGCCCGCGTGGCGTGCGGAACTCGCCCACGCGCTGCGCGGCTACCTGGGCACGGCCGGAGCGGCATGATCCGGCGACCGCGCGGTGCGCGAACGGGACCCACGATCGACAGGAGTCACCACGCATGAGCCCGCGCATCACGGGGCGCACGCCCCACCCCTCGGCGCTGTCGGCCGCCCGGCGAACGCGCGAGCTGGACGCGCTGGCCACCGCCGGTGAGATCGACGTCCTCGTGATCGGAGGCGGCATCACCGGGGTGGGGATCGCGTTGGATGCCGCGGCCCGCGGCCTGCGCACCGTCCTCGTCGAGCGCCACGATCTCGCCCACGGCACCAGCCGCTTCAGCTCGAAGCTGGTGCACGGCGGCCTGAGGTACCTCGCGTCGGGTCAGATCGGCATCGCGCGCGAGAGCGCCCTCGAGCGGCACATCCTGCTGACGCGCACCGCGCCGCACCTGACGCGCGCGCTCGCCCAGGTGGTGCCGCTGCACGACCCCGGGGCGATCGCCCGCGGCGCCTACATCGGGCTCGGCTACGAGCTCGGCGACGGCCTGCGTCGTGCCGTCGGCACTCCGGGGGCCGTGCTGCCGCCGCCCGGCGCGATCGGCCGTGAGGCGACGCTGCGCCTGGCGCCGGCGGTGCGCGCCGACGACCTGCGCGGCGGCGTGCGCGGATGGGACGGGCAGCTCATCGACGATGCGCGCCTGGTCGTCGCGGTGGCCCGCACCGCCGCCGGCTACGGGGCATCCATCCTCACCCGCGTCGAGGCGACCTCCGTCGGCGGCGGTGAGGCCGCGCTGCGCGACGTCGTCACCGGCGCGACGCTGAACGTGCGCGCCCGAGCCGTCGTCAGTGCGACCGGCGTCTGGGCGGGCGAGCTCGACCCGGGCGTGCGGCTGCGCCCGAGCCGCGGCACGCACCTCGTGGTGGCGACCGAGCGCCTGGGCGGGTCGGACGTGTCGCTCACCGTGCCGATCCCGGGCTCGTCGAGCCGCTTCGTGTTCACCCTGCCGGCGCAGCACGGCCGCACCTACATCGGCCTCACCGACGTCCCCGCCGACGGGCCGATCCCCGACGTCGCCCACGCGACCGACGCCGAGATCGACATGCTCCTGGACACCGTGAACACCGTCCTCGCCGATCCGCTGGAACGGTCCGACGTGCTCGCGACGTTCGCGGGCCTGCGGCCGCTGCTGGCGGGCGCAGGCGACGACGACACCAGCGACCTGTCGCGCCGGCACGCCATCATCGAGTCCGCCACGGGCGTCCTCAGCATCGTCGGCGGAAAGCTCACGACGTACCGGCGCATGGCGGAGGACGCGGTGGATGCCGTCATCCGGCGCGATCCGTCGCTGCCGTCGCGTCCGTCGCCGACCCGGACGATCCCGCTCGCCGGCGCGTGGCCGCGTCAGCGGCTGGGCGAGATCGCCGCGGCAGCGCGCCTGGTGCGCCGGTTCGGCGCCGAGGCGCCGTTCGTCGCCTCGCTCCAGGACGGCCCCGCCGCCGCGCGCGGCGTCACCGCGCAGGAGCTCGAGTGGGGTGTGCGCGTCGAGGGCGCCCTGAGCGTCGGCGACCTCCTCGACCGGCGCACGCGGCTGGGCATGGTCGCGTCCGACCGCGAGGAGTCGGCGGATGCCGCCGCCGCGGCGTTCGCCCGCGCCGGCGTCGCGCCGCTGGAGACCTGAGCGTCGCGCGATTGGCAGGATTCCGCCCGTGATGGTCGGGTGACCCGGCCGCGCATGTCGGCTGCCGCCGTCAGACTGGAGCGGTGACTTCGAACCATCCGCGCGGCGGTCTGGGTGTCGTGCAGGGCACGGCGCTGTACATCGCCTCGGTGCTGGGTACCGGACTGCTCGTGCTGCCCGGGCTCGCGGCGGATGTGGCGGGCCCGGCCTCGATCGTCTCGGTGCTCGCGGTCATCGTGCTCGCGGTCCCGCTCGCCGGCACGTTCGCGGCGCTGGCGGCCCGATACCCCGACCCCGGCGGAGTGGCCAGCTATGTGCGGCGCGCGCTCGGCGGCACGGCGGCGCGCGCGACCGGGTACTGGTTCTACTTCGGCGTGGCCGCCGGATTCCCCGTGCTGGCCGTGCTCGGCGGCGAGTACCTGACAGCGATCCTGCACATCGACCGCGCGGCGGTGCCGATCCTCGCGTTCGCGATCCTCATCCCGCCGTTCGCGGTCAACATGCTGGGGGTCCGGGTCGCCGGCTGGGTGCAGTTCGTCCTGACCGGGCTGCTCGTGGCCATCGTCGTCTTCGTCGTCGGCGCCGCCTTCCCGGCCGTCGAGGCGTCGAGCTTCACGCCTTTCCTTCCGCACGGGTGGGTGGGCGTCGGCACCGCGGTGAGCCTGTTCGTATGGGCCTTCGCGGGCTGGGAGGTGGGCACGCACATCTCGGGGGAGTTCCGCGACCCGCGGCGCAGCATCCCGATCGCCACCGCCATCGCGCTCGTCGTCACCGGGCTCGCCTACCTGCTGCTGCAGGTCGTGACCGTCGGCGTCCTGGGGGACGACGCCGGCGCCGGAGCGGTGCCGCTGCTGTCGCTCGCCGAGGCCGTGGCCCCCGGCTTCGGGCCGACCGCCGTCGGCGCGGTCGCCGCGATCGTCGTGCTCGGCGTGATGAACGCCTACCTCGCCGCGTTCGGCAAGCTCGGAGCGTCGCTGGCGGCCTCGGGCGATCTGCCGCGCTTCCTCGCTCCCGGCGCCGAGGCCGGCGGAGTCCCGCGCCGCGCCCTGCTGCTGACATTCGTGATCGCCATGACGTACTGCTCGATCGCGATCGCCACCGGCGGCGACCTTCAGACGTTCATCCTGATCCACACCAGCAACATGGTCTCGATCTACGCGGCAGGCATGATCGCCGCGACCCTCATCCTCCCGAGGTTCACGGCCGGGTGGTTCATGGCCGTCCTCGCGGCCGTCCTCTCGGTGGGGCTGCTGCTGCTCGCGGGGGCGAACCTGCTGCCGGCGGCGGTCCTCGCCCTCGCCGCCGTCCTCGTCACGGTGTGGCGGCGACTGCGTCGTCCGCGCGGTGCTGCGCCCGCCCCCGCCGACGAGGGCAGCGGTGCAGCGAGAGACGCAGATTCCGGGTCCGCCGTCGGGGTGAAGACGACGGCGATCCCGGCCGAGACCCGTTCGGCCCTGGACGCCCCCTCGCAGAGCTGAGGGCGAACCAGGGCCGAACGGGCACGGCGTCGTCGACGCCTAGAGGGTCAGCGCCTCCTGCATGATCGCGGCCTGCTCGGCCGCGTGCACCTTGGGTGAACCGGTCGCAGTGGACGCGGCGGCGGCCCGCGACACACGGCGGATCGTGCGACCGTTCAGGTGCTTGACGACCTCGAGGGCGATGAACGGCCAGGCGCCCTGGTTCTCGGGCTCGTCCTGCACCCACACCAGTTCGGCGTTCGGGTAGGAGTCGATGATCGCGTTGAGCTCGTCGATCGGCGCCGGGTAGTACTGCTCCAGGCGCACGAGGGCGATCTCGGGGTTCGGGTTCTTGTCGAGCTCGGCGCGCAGATCCCAGTGGATCTTGCCGGCGTGCAGCAGCACGCGCTTGACGGCCGCCTTGTCGACACCGCGGTTGTCGTCGAGCACGGGCTCGAACCGGCCGGTGAGGAAGTCCTCCACCGGGCTGGTCGCACCGCGCAGGCGCAGCATCGCCTTCGGCGTGAAGACGATCAGCGGACGGCGCGGGCGGGCGTAGGCCTGACGACGCAGCAGATGGAAGTACGACGCGGGGGTCGACGGGCGCGCGACCGTCATGTTGTCTTGCGCGCACATCTGCAGGTACCGCTCGATGCGGGCCGACGAGTGGTCGGGTCCCTGGCCCTCGTAGCCGTGGGGGAGGAGCAGCACGACGCTCGACTGCTGGCCCCACTTCTGGTCGGCCGACGAGATGAACTCGTCGATCACCGACTGGGCGCCGTTGGCGAAGTCGCCGAACTGCGCCTCCCACAGCACGAGCGAGTCGGCGCGCTCGACCGAGTAGCCGTACTCGAACGCCATGGCCGCGTACTCGCTGAGCAGCGAGTCGTAGACGTAGAAGCGACCCTGGTCCTCGCTGAGGTTGGTGAGCGGGATCCACTCCTGGCCGTTGGAGCGGTCGTGCAGCACCGCGTGACGCTGCACGAAGGTGCCGCGACGCGAATCCTGGCCTGCCAGGCGCACGTTCGTCTTCTCGAGGAGCAGCGAGCCGAAGGCCAGCAGCTCGCCGAAGCCCCAGTCGATCGAGCCGCTGCGGCTCATGTCGAGGCGCTTGTCGAGCAGCTGCTGCAGCTTGGCGTGGACGGTGAAGCCGCCGGGCTTGTTGACGAACGTGTCGCCGATGAGGTTCACGACCTCCCGCGAGACGCCGGTCGTCTCCGGCTCACCGGCGGCGGGCTGGGCCGCGGCATCCGCGACGAGCACCGGCGAGGAGCCGGTCTCGGCGGCATGTGTCTCGGCGAACGCGATCTCCAGGCGGTTCTGGAAGTCCTGCTTGGCCTTGTCGTACTCTTCCTCGGTGATGTCACCGCGGCCGACGAGCGCCTCGGTGTACAGCCGGCGCACCGAGCGCTTCGCCTCGATGAGGTTCGTCATGAGGGGCTGCGTCATCGACGGGTCGTCACCCTCGTTGTGGCCGCGGCGACGGTAGCAGACGAGGTCGATGACGACGTCGCGGTGGAACCGCTCACGGTACGCGAAGGCGAGCTGCGCGACGCGGGTGACCGCCTCGGGGTCGTCGCCGTTGACGTGGAAGATCGGCGCCTGGATGGTCTTGGCGACGTCGGTCGAGTACACCGACGAGCGGGCGTCGACCGGGGTCGTCGTGAAGCCGACCTGGTTGTTGACGACGACATGCACGGTGCCGCCGGTGCGGTAGCCGCGCAGCTGCGACATCTGCAGCGTCTCGACCACGACGCCCTGGCCCGCGAACGCGGCGTCGCCGTGGACGAGGATCGGCAGCCACGTGAACGTGCCGATCGGCTTGCGGTCCTGCTTGGCGCGGACGATGCCCTCGAGCACGCCGTCGACGGTCTCGAGGTGCGAGGGGTTCGCCGCCAGGTACACCGGCAGCTCGGCCTGGTTGTCGGCGCTGAAGGTGCCCTCGGTGCCGAGGTGGTACTTCACGTCGCCCGAGCCGCTCTTCGAGCCGATCGCGACCGAGCCCTCGAACTCGCGGAACACCTGGCCGTAGGTCTTGCCGGCGATGTTGGTGAGCACGTTCAGGCGACCGCGGTGGGCCATGCCGATCGCGGCGCCGTCCAGGCCGGCCTCCGACGCGCCCTGCAGGATCTCGTCCAGCAGCGGGATCAGCGACTCGCCGCCCTCGAGGCTGAAGCGCTTCTGTCCGACGTACTTCGTCTGAAGGAAGGTCTCGAACGCCTCGGCCTGGTTCAGCTTGTCGAGGATGCGCAGCTGCTCGTCGTGGCCGGGCTTCTGGTACTTGACCTCGACGTTCTCCTGGAACCAGGCGCGCTGCGCCGGGTCCTGGATGTGCATGTACTCGATGCCGATGGTGCGGCAGTACGAGTCGCGCAGCACGCCGAGGATGTCGCGCAGCTTCATCTGGCGCTTGCCGCCGAAGCCGCCGGTGACGAACTCCCGGTCGAGGTCCCAGAACGTCAGGCCGTGGTTCTCGATCTCGAGGTCGGGGTGCGTGCGTTGCACGTACTCGAGCGGGTCGATGTCGGCCATCAGGTGACCGCGGACGCGGAACGAGTTGATGAGCTCCTGCACGCGCGACTGCTTGTCGACGCGCTCGGCCAGGTCGACGTTGATGTCGGCGGCCCAGTGGATCGGGGCGTACGGGATGCGCAGCGCGGCGAAGATGTCCTCGTAGAAGTGACGCTGCCCGATGAGCAGCTCGTGCACCTTCTTGAGGAACTCGCCCGAGCCGGCACCCTGGATGACACGGTGGTCGTAGGTGCTGGTGAGCGTGATCGTCTTGCCGATCGCGAGGCCGTTGAGCGTCTTGTCGCTCGAGCCCTGGAATTCCGCCGGGTACTCGAGGGCGCCGGCGCCGACGATGCAACCCTGACCCTTCATGAGGCGCGGCACCGAGTGCACGGTGCCGATGCCGCCGGGGTTGGTGAGCGAGATCGTCGTGCCCTGGAAGTCGGCCGCGGTCAGCTTGTTGCCGCGTGCGCGCGTGACGAGGTCCTCGTACGTGGTGAGGTACTCGCTGAACGTGAGCTGCTCCGCGCGCTTGATGCTCGGCACGAGCAGGGCCCGGGTGCCGTCGGGGCGGGGCAGGTCGATCGCGATGCCGAGGTTCACGTGCGCGGGCGCGACGACGGAGGGCTTGCCCTCGACCTCCGCGTAGAACACGTTCTGGCTCGGGAACTCCTTGAGCGCCTGGATGATCGCCCAGCCGATGAGGTGGGTGAAGCTCACCTTGCCGCCGCGGGTGCGGGCCATGTGGTTGTTGATGACGATGCGGTTGTCGATCATCAGCTTCGCGGGCACCGTGCGCACGCTCGTCGCGGTGGGGACGGTCAGCGACTCGTCCATGTTCGCGGCGAGGGTCTTCGGCATGCCCTTCAGCGCCGTGACGACGTCGGCCTCGGCCTGGCCGTCCGCCGAGGACGGCTCGGCCTTCGGGGCCTGCGCCGGGATCGGCTGCGGGGCGGCGGGGCGAGCCGTCGTGCGGGCGACCGGCTGCGCGCCGATCACCGGGATCGGCGCCGTGACCGGACGAGGCTCGGATCCCGGCGCCTGCGTCGCCGCAGGCGGCGCGCCCTCCGAGACTGGCGCGGCCGGCGGCGGGGGTGCCGCAGCGCCCGTCGGTGTCGCGCCGTCGGCGGGGTGGTAGGCCTCGAGGACGGGCCACCACACCTTGTCGACGGAGTTCCGGTCGATCTTGAACTGCTCGTACAGCTCCTCGACGAGCCACTCGTTGGCTCCGAACTCTCCCTCGTTCGAAACCCCGACGCCCGTCACCTGGCTCGACACGCTGAATCGCCTGCTTTCATCGGTGAAGTTCTGGGATACGCGCGCGGCTGCTGGCGCCTGCACACGCATCGGTTAAGCCTAGCCCAGTCTGGGCGGCGCCGTTCCGGACAACCGGCGTCGAAACTGGGAGTCCGCGCATGATCGGCCGCACAGGAACTGTCACTACCCTTGGCGGACATGGAGTTCTACGGCGAAGCACCCGACGTCGACCTGACCTACTCTGACGTCTTCCTGGTTCCGCGACGATCCGCGGTCACCAGTCGGCTGGATGTCGACCTGGCCCCCGGCGACGGCACGACGGCGACGCTGCCGCTGGTCTCGTCGAACATGAACTCGGTCACCGGCGCCCGTCTGGCGGCGACCCTCGCCCGGCGCGGCGGGCTCGGCGTGCTGCCCCAGGACATGCCGCTGCAGGAGCTGGACGCCGCGATCCGCTGGGTCAAGGCGCAGCCGGTGGCGTGGGACACGCCGCTGGTCCTCCCCGCCGATGCCACGGTGGCGGACGCCGCGCGGCTGCTGCCTCCGACCGAGGGTCACGGCATCGTCGTGGCCGACGCCTCGACGGGCCACGTCGACGCCGACGACATCCTCGGCGTCGTGCCCGCGACACGCCTGGGCACGGCCCTGCCCGATGCGCGCCTGGGCGACCTGGCGCGCGGGAGGGCGGCATCCGTCGACGCGGACGACATCGAGAGCGCGCGCCACGCGTTCGACGTCCTGGTCGCCGCCGGCGCCGAGACCGTGTGCGTGCTGCACCACGGACACCTCGTCGGCACCCTCTCCCAGCGCAGTGCGCTGCGCTCGACGCTGTACCGTCCCGCCGTCGACGCGTCGGGCCGCCTCATCGTCGCGGCCGCCGTCGGCATCAACGGCGACGTCGCCGCCAAGGCGAAGGCCCTGGCCGGGGCAGGGGTCGACGTGCTGGTGGTCGACACCGCGCACGGTCACCAGGAGGGGATGCTGCGGGCGCTGCGCGCCGTCGCCGACCTCGACCTCGGCATCCCGATCGCCGCCGGCAACATCGTCAGCGCCGAGGGCGTGCACGATCTCGTCACCGCCGGCGCGACGATCCTGAAGGTCGGCGTCGGGCCCGGCGCGATGTGCACGACCCGCATGATGACCGCGGTCGGCCGTCCGCAGTTCTCCGCCGTGCTCGAGACCGCGGAGGCGGCCCGGGTGATGGGCGCCCACGTGTGGGCCGACGGCGGCGTGCGCTATCCGCGCGACGTGGCGCTCGCCCTGGCGGCGGGAGCGGCATCCGTCATGATCGGCTCGTGGTTCGCCGGAACCATCGAGGCTCCCGGCGAGCTGCAGCTGGACGAGTCGGGCCGCGCCTACAAGGAGTCGTGGGGCATGGCCTCGACCAAGGCCGTCCACGAGCGCTTCGGGCGCCTCGACCCCTACGAGCTGGCACGCAAGGAGCTGTTCGCGGAGGGCATCTCGTCGTCCAGGATCTACCTCGACCCGCTGCGTCCCGGCCTCGAAGACCTCCTCGACATGATCACGTCGGGCGTGCGGTCCTCCTTCACCTACGCGGGCGCCTCGACGGTCGCCGAGTTCCACGACCGTGCCCGCGTGGGGCTGCAGTCCGCCGCCGGTTACGAAGAGGGCAAGGCGCTCCCCGTCAGCTGGTGAGGAATCCCGGATGCCGCGGCCCGCGGCATCCGGAGCATTCGGCGCGTCAGCGCAGCCGGGCGAGGGCGCGCTCGTGGACGGCGGGGTCGGACCCCATGCCGGCGGGGGAGTCGGGCCCGTAGACGACGAGCTCGCTGAAACCGAGGGCCTCGGCGCGCTCTGCGGCCGCGACGAAGTCCTCGGCGCTCGTGGTGGGACGCACCCGGCCGAACCCGAGCAGCAGCGACCGGCGCACCGCGCCGGGCTCACGGCCGGCGGTGCGGCACGCCGCGTCGAAGCCCTCGGCCTGGCGGCCCAGCAGCGCCCAGTACTCCTCGGGCTCCGGCGTCGTCGACCCGGGTCCGCCGTAGCTGTTCCAGGTGTCGGCGTGCGCGGCGGCCAGCGCGAGCGCCCGCGGGCCGTGCGCCGCCAGAAGCAGCTCCGGCCGCGCCACCGACTCGGGGGCGGGCAGGGTCTCGAGGCCTGCGAACGACGTCGTCCCGCCCTGCCATTCGGTCGCGCCGTCGAGCACCGCGCCGTACCCGCGGACGACGTCGGCGAACCGCGCCGACATCTCGGCCGGCTGCTCCCGGGCGCCGTGGTCGGCCAGCGCGCACGACGCCGCGCCCATGCCGAGGCCGAGCACGAGCCTGCCGCCGGTGATGTCCTGCACGGTCATCGCCACGCGTGCCAGCGCGACCGGCGTGCGGAACGCCGCCGAAGCGACGAGCGTGCCCAGCCGCACGCGTCCGGTGACCGCCGCCGCCGCGGTGAGGGTGGTGAACGCCTCGCTCAGCCAGAGCCCCGGCGCCGTCGCGTGGGTGAGGTGGTCGTACGTGTAGACGACGTCGTAGCCGACATCCTCCGCCCAGCGGTACCAGCGCTCCTGCGCGCGCCACGGGCCGACCGGGGGGACGACGAGGCTGATCCTGTCCAATGCCATGGCGACATGCTCCCACTGCGGCCCCGCCGGGCACGCCAGCGGCGTGATGGATCGCGGATGCCGGGGCCTGCGGCATCCCCGATCCGTCTCGGCTGTGCAGGGGAGGCCTGCCGTAGAATGGTCGGCACGATGGACGACCCCCCTAGTTGCAGACGTTCGCCCCACCGACCCGACTCCCGTACGAACGGGGGTGACGCGTGATGGAATACGTCATGTTGGGCGTGGGGCTCCTGCTCACCATCGGCACCGGACTGTTCGTCGCGAGCGAGTTCGCGCTGGTGAACCTCGACCGGGCCGATCTCGAAGCCCGTCAGGCCGCGGGCGAGACCCGGCTCGCGCTCACGATCAGCGCACTGCGGATCACCTCGACCCACCTCTCCAGCGCGCAGCTGGGCATCACGCTGACGACGCTCCTCACCGGTTACACGATGGAGCCCGCGATCTCCAGCCTGCTCGCGCCGGTGTTCGACGCGTGGGGCATGCCCACCGCGGTGTCACGACCGCTCGCGGCGATCATCGGCGTGTCCATCGCGACGGTGTTCTCGATGATCCTCGGCGAGCTGGTGCCGAAGAACTTCGCGCTGGCGATCCCGCGTCAGACCGCCAAGCTCGTGATGCCGTTCCAGGTGGCGTTCACGACGGTGTTCCGCCCGGCCATCGTGGTGCTCAACGGCAGCGCGAACGGCGTGCTGCGGGCCGTGGGCGTCGAGCCCAAGGAGGAGCTGTCGGGCGCCCGCACGGCCGAGGAGCTGTCGAGCCTGGTGCGCCGTTCGGCCAGCGCCGGGCTCCTCGAGGAGGACACCGCTTCGCTGCTGGACCGCAGCCTCACCTTCGCGCGCCTGACCGCCGCCGATGTCATGACCCCGCGCCCGAGCGTGCATGCGCTGGCCTCCGACGACTCGGCCGAGGATGTCATCCAGCTCGCCCGCCGCACCGGCCACAGCCGGTTCCCGGTGTACGGCGAGGACATGGACGACATCACCGGCATCGTGCACCTGAAGGCCGCCGTCGGCGTGCCCCGAGAGCGCCGGGCCGACGTGCCCGCCGCCGCGCTGGCGACCGAGCCGGTGCGCTTCCCCGAGGCCGTCCACCTCGACGTGCTGGTGGCCGAGCTGCGGGCCCGCGGGTACCAGATGGCCGTCGTCGTCGACGAGTACGGCGGCACCGCCGGTGTCGTCACCCTCGAAGACCTCGTCGAAGAGATCGTCGGCGAGGTGCTCGACGAGCACGACCGACGCCAGGCGGGCATCGTGCGCGTGGACGACACCGTGAGCTTCCCCGGCGAGCTGCGACCCGACGAGGTGCGCGATCGCACCGGCATCCGCATCCCCGAAGGGGACGTCTACGACACCGTCGGGGGCTACATCATGAGTGTGCTCGAGCGCATCCCCGTCGTCGGCGACACCGTCGAGGTCGAGGACGGCACCCTCGAGGTGCAGCGGATGGACAGCCGCCGCGTCGACCGCGTCCGCTTCACGCCCACGCCGATGCCCCACGAGGACGCGAGCGAAGGGGGTGAGCGCCGATGAGCGACTGGGCCGGAATCGCCTGGCTGGTGGTGCTCCTCATCGCCAACGCCTTCTTCGTCGGCGCCGAGTTCGCCGTCATCTCCGCACGCCGCTCCCAGATCGAGCCTCTCGCCGAGAAGGGCTCGCGCGCCGCCAAGACCGCGCTGTACGCCATGGAGCACGCGACGCTGATGCTGGCGACCAGCCAACTCGGCATCACGATCTGTTCGCTGCTGATCCTGAACGTGTCGGAGCCCGCCATCCACCACCTGCTGGCGGAGCCGCTGGGGCTCACCGGCTGGTCGGAGGCCGTCGTCGACGGCATCGCGTTCGCGGTGGCGCTCGTGCTGGTGTCGTACCTCCACGTGGTGTTCGGCGAGATGGTCCCGAAGAACCTCGCGTTCTCGGTGCCCGACCGCGCCGTGCTGATGCTCGCGACGCCGCTGGTGTGGATGTCGAAGGTGTTCCACCCGATCATCGTGAGCCTCAACTGGATCGCCAACCACGTGGTGCGCCTGTTCCGCGTCGAGCCCAAGGACGAGGCGGCCTCGACCTTCACGCTCGAGGAGGTCGCGACGATCGTCAACCAGTCGCGCATCGAGGGCGTGCTCGACGATGCGGCCGGCACGGTGGCGGCCGCGGTGGAGTTCACCGACAAGAAGGCCGCCGACGTGGCGGTGCCGCTGTCGCAGCTGGTGACCCTCCCCGAGGTCACGACCCCCGACGAGATCGAGCGCGCCGTCGCCAAGCACGGCTTCTCGCGTTACGTGATCGTCGACGGCGCGGGAGTGCCGGTCGGCTACGTGCACCTCAAGGACATCCTGCGGGCCGCGGAGGGACCGGATGCCGCCACCGACGTCGCGCGCCCCATCACGACCAAGCGCATCCACCACATGGTTCCGGTGCTCGAGTCGACCGACCTCGAGGACGCCTTGGCGGTCATGCGCCGCGCCGGACGCCACCTCGCACAGGTGCGCGACGACAGCGGCCGGACCACCGCGGTGCTGTTCCTCGAGGACATCATCGAGGAGCTCATCGGCGAGGTGCAGGACGCGACCCGTCGCCGCGCCTTCTGACGAACGACGATGAGCGGATGCCGCGGCCCCGGGCTGCGGCATCCGCTCATCGCGTTCGAGGTCAGCGGCGGGCGCGGAGGTACTGCGCGGGCCAGTAGTCGATGTCGACGCCGAGCTCGGTCGCGGCGCGCAGCGCGTAGTGCGGGTCGCGCAGCCATTCGCGGCCGGCCATGACCGCATCGGCGAGGTCTTCGGCGAGCACGCGCTCGGCGTGGGCGGCGTCGTCGATCATGCCGACGGCGTTGACGGGCACGCCGGCCTCGCGCCGCACGCGCGCCGCGAGCCCGACCTGGTACCCGGGACCGGTCGTGAGCTTCTGGTGGGCGACGAGGCCGCCGCTGGAGATGTCGAAGAAGTCCGCGCCGCGCCCTGCCGCCCAGCCGGCGACCGTCGCCGTCTCGTCGGGGTTCCAGCCGCCGTCGGCCCAGTCGGTGGCGGAGAACCGCACGATGACGGGGATGCCGGGGGCGGCGTCGGTCACGGCGTCCAGCACACGCAGCAGCAGGCGCGCGCGGTTCTCGAGCGAGCCGCCGTACTCGTCGTCGCGATGGTTCGACAGCGGCGAGAGGAATTGGTGCAGCAGATACCCGTGAGCCCCGTGCAGTTCGAGCACCTGGAAGCCGGCTTCGACGGCGCGGCGCGCGGCCGCGGCGAAGTCCTCGACGACGCGCTCGATGCCCGCGTGGTCGAGGGCTACGGGTTCGGCGTAGCCGTCGAACGCGATCGCCGAAGGGGCGGCGGTCTGCCAGCCTCCGTCCGTTGCGGCGACCGAGCCGCGGCGGCCGGAGAACGGCGACCACGTCGAGGCCTTTCGCCCCGCGTGGGCGAGCTGCACCCCCGCGACGGCGCCGCGGCTGCCGATCGCGGCGACGATCGGCGCCCACGCGTCGCGCTGCGCGTCCGTCCACAGCCCGGTGTCCTCGGGGGAGATCCGTCCCTCCGGCGACACCGCCGTCGCCTCGGCGACGATCAGGCCGGCGCCGCCCGACGCGAACTGCGCGAGGTGGGTGTGGTGCCACTCCTGGGGCACGCCGTCGACGGCGCTGTACTGGCACATCGGCGACACCCACAGGCGGTTGCGCACCGTCACGTCGCGCAGGGTGAGAGGGGTGAACAAGCGGCTCATCGGGCCTCCGGATCGGATCGGGTGCGCGGTACTGTGGCCGCATGGTGAGGACGTGGACGCGCGTCGATGCCGCCCGCGCCGTGCGCCGGCCGACCGCCGACGACGACAAGTATTCCCGAGGCGTGCTGGGCATGCGCACGGGGTCGGCGGCCTATCCGGGCGCCGCCGTCCTCGGTGTCGAAGCGGCCTGGCGCACCGGCCTCGGCATGGTGCGCTATCTCGGCCCCGAGCGGCCCACGGCCCTCGTGCTGGCCCGCCGCCCCGAGACGGTGACGGTCGACGGCCGCGTGCAGGCGTGGGTGATCGGCTCGGGAACGGATGCCGCCGTCCGCACGCCGGCCGACACCGGGGCGCTGCGGGCGGTGCTCTCCGACACCGACCCCGTCGTCGTCGATGCGGGGGCGCTCGACCTCGCCGCGGAGGCCACGGCACCGCGCATCCTGACGCCGCACGATCGCGAGCACGCCCGCCTGCGCGCGGCGCTCGGGCTCGGCCACACGCCCGTCGACCGCGTCGCCGCCGCGCGCGAGACGGCCGAGGCCACCGGCGCCGTCGTCCTGCTCAAGGGTGCGGTGACGGTGGTCGCGGCTCCCGACGGATGGACCGCCACCGTCGACTCGGGCACGCCGTGGCTGGCCACCGCCGGCACCGGCGATGTGCTGGCCGGTGTCATCGGGGCGCTCGTGGCCGGCGCGATGGCGCGGGGGGAGCACGCGGATGCCGCATCCCTCGCCGCGCTCGCCGCCTCCGGTGCGTGGCTCCACGGCCGGGCGGGGCGGATCGCCGCCGCCGGCGCGAGCGTGGCCGCCGCGCCGAGCTCCCCGCCGTTCGGCGACGGGCCGATCACCGCACTCGACGTGGCCGCGGCGCTCCCGCGGGCGGTCGCCGAGACGCTGCGCGCCTGACGCGGCGCCCGGCGTCGCGCACGGAATCGGACGGGTTCGGCGACACGCCGGGTTGCGGCACCCGGCGTGTCTGCGACGTTCTCCGGCGTCATGCGCTCGCGCGGCCGGCGACCCGGGCCTCTCTAGGATGGTGGGGTGTCTCGGCGGGCGGTGGTGTGGGTCGCGTTCGCCCTGGTGCACGCGATCGTGATCTGGCTGGGGTTCACCGGCGATCACGCGTCCTCCTGGGACGTCGACCAGCTCTACCGCTGGTGGGCGGGGCGCGCGCTCACCGGCGAGGCGTTCCCGGGCATCACAGAGAACTGGATCTACCCGGTGGTGGCCCAGCTGCCGATCCTCCTCGTGGGCGTGTTCAGCCCGCTGATCGACTACACGCTCGGCTGGGGCCTGCTCGTGACCGCGCTCGACGCCGCCGCGTTCGCGGTGCTGGTCGGACGCGGCCGTTCGCGGGGACGGATGCTGGCGGCCTGGTTCTGGCTGGCGGCGATCCTCGCGCTGGGCGGGGTGGGCATGTTCCGGCTCGACGCGGTGACGGTGCCGCCGGCCGTCGCGGGGTCGCTGTGGCTGGTCGGCCGTCCCTGGCTCGGCTCGGCGCTGCTGGCCGCGGCCACCTGGATCAAGGTGTGGCCGGCGGCCCTGCTGGCGGCGGCCGTCATCGCGGTGCGCCGGCGCGGCGCGGTGCTCGTCGCGGCGGCCGCGGTCTCGGCTGCCGTGATCGCCGTGGTCCTCGTGGCGGGCGGCGGTGCGCACCTGTTCGGCTTCGTCGGCGACCAGACGACGCGGGGCCTGCAGATCGAGGCGCCCGTCAGCACGGTGTACATGCTGCTCGCCGCTGTCGGCGTGCCGGGTGCCGCCGTCGTCTACGACCGCGATCTCATCACGTTCCAGGTCACCGGGCCCTCCGTCGACGCGGTGGTCGCCGTGATGACCCCCGTCCTCATGATCGGGATGCTGGCCATCGTGGTGGTGGGCGCGCTCAAGGCGTGGCGGGGCGCCGCGTTCGTGACGCTGTTCCCGCCGTTGGCGGCGGCGCTCGTGCTCGGGTTCATCGTGCTGAACAAGGTCGGCTCGCCGCAGTACATGACCTGGCTCGTGGCGCCGATCGTGGTGGGGCTCGCCTTGGATCGGCGGCGCTGGGTGCGACCGGCGGTCCTCGCGGTCGTGATCCTGGCGCTCACGCAGCTGATCTTCCCGTTCTGGTACGACGCGATCCTCACCCTCGTCCCGGCTGCGGTCGGGCTCCTGGTGCTGCGCAACGTGCTGCTGGTGGCGCTGTTCGTGTGGGTCGTGGTGCGGCTCGCGCGGGTGCGCACGCACCGACCCGCCGTGGCGCCCGTGTCACAGTAGACGTCGGCGGCGGCATCCGTCGTCGTCCCGCCCCCCGAACCGGAGGTTCCCATGCTCGTCGCCTTCTCCGTCGCCCCCAGCGGAACCGGCCGTGCCGACGGCTCGGTGCATGACGCGGTGGCCGCGGCGGTCCAGGTGGTCCGCGACAGCGGGCTGCCGCACCGCACCACCTCGATGTTCACCGAGATCGAGGGGGAGTGGGACGACGTGTTCGACGTCGTCAAGCGCGCCACCGAGGCCGTGGCACCGTACGGCTCGCGTGTCTCGCTCGTGCTGAAGGCCGACATCCGCCCGGGGTACTCCGGTGAGCTCGACGGCAAGATCGAGCGCCTGGAGGCCGCCATCGAGCGGCAGACAGGCGACGCCGAGGCGTCCTGACGACATCCGGCGACATCTGGCGGGCCGCATCGCCGAATCGATTCGACAGGATGCCGCGACCGCCGGTAGCATCGCGCCGTGACCTCCTCGAACATGAGGAGGGGTGCGGCGACGTGGGCGCTCCTCTCCCTCGCCGTCGGCAGCTTCGGCATCGGCATGACCGAGTTCGTCGTCATGGGCCTGCTGCCGAACATCGCCGAAGACCTGCTCCCGACGGTGTGGGCGACCGGCCAGGAGGACGCCATCGCCCAGGCGGGCTGGCTCATCTCGCTGTACGCGCTGGGCGTCGTGGTCGGGGCACCCACGATCGCGGGCGCGGTCGCGAAGTACCCGCGCCACCACGTCATGGTGGGGCTCGCGCTGGCCCTCACGGTCTTCAACGCGCTGACCTTCCTGGCGCCGACCTTCGAGTGGGTGGCGGCATCCCGTTTCCTCGCAGGCCTGCCGCACGGCGCGTACTTCGGCATCGGGGCGCTGGTGGCCGCCGACGTCCTCGGGCCAGGGATGCGCGCGAAGGGCGTCGCCTTCGTGCTCACCGGCCTCACCGTGGCCAACGTGGTGGGAGTGCCGCTGGGCACCTTCCTCGGACAGCAGCTCGGCTGGCGCACGGCGTTCATGATCGTCGCGGCGATCTTCGCTCTCGCGACGATCCTCATCGCGCTCTTCGTCCCCGAGCACGCGGGCGATCCGAGCCGCACGATGCGCGCCGAGCTCAAGGTGTTCCGCATCGGGCAGGTGTGGCTGGCGCTCGGCGTCGGGGCGATCGGCTTCGGAGGGTTCTTCGCGGTGTACAGCTACGTCGCCCCGATGGTGACCGAGGTGGCTGGGTCGCCGGAGTGGGTCGTGCCGATCGTGCTGGTGCTGATGGGCCTCGGCATGACGATCGGCAACCTCGTCGGCGGTCACCTCGCCGACGTGGATCTCAAGCGCACGCTGGTGGGCGGACTCGTCGCACTCGCCGTCGTGCTGGCGCTGCTGGCGGTGACCGCGCAATGGATCTGGGCGCTCGGCTTCTTCGTTTTCGCGATCGGGTTCGTCGCCTCGGCGCTGAGCCCGACGATCCAGACACGCCTGATGGACGTCGCGCAGGACAACCAGTCGATCGCCGCCGCGCTCAACCATTCCGCGCTCAACATCGGCAACAGCCTCGGCGCGTTCCTCGGCGGAGTCGTCATCGCCGCCGGGCTCGGCTTCGCGGCGCCGGCGTGGGTCGGTGTCGCGCTCGCCCTCGGCGGCCTCGGACTGGCCGGGGCGAGCCTCGTCGCCGAGCGGCGCCGCGCGCTCGTCGCCGCCTGAGCGCGGACGTACACCGCGCGGAAGGGCTAGCGTGGGCGGATGCCCGACTCGACGCCGACCGACCGCGTGCTGCGCACCCTGACGGACGGGCTGGACGGCGCCCGCGCCCGCCGGCCCGAGGATGCCGCCGACCCGGCGATCCCGGTCGCGGCGACGGTGGTGCTGCTCCGGGATGCCGCGGACGGGCAGGGCGTCGAGGTGCTGATGATCGAGCGGCCCGACCGCGGGTCGTTCGCGGGAGCGTGGGTCTTCCCCGGCGGCAAGCTGGAGGAGGCCGACGGCACCCCCGGCCGTGAGCCCGAGGAAGCGGTGGCGCGGCGCGCCGGGGTGCGCGAGACCGTCGAGGAGACCGGACTGGGCGTCGACCCCGCCGGCCTCGTCACGCTGTCGTGCTGGGACCCGCCGCCGGGGCTCGCACTGCGCATCCGCACCTGGTTCTTCCTCGCCCCCGAGCCGCCGGGCGAGCTCGTGCTCTCACCCGACGAGGTCGTGGCCGCCGAGTGGGCGCGCCCCGCCGACCTGCTGGCGCGTCACGGGCAGGGCGCGGTGACGCTCTACCCGCCGACGTGGGTGACGCTGCACGGACTCCTGGAGCATCCCGACACCGCGTCCGTCCTCGGCGCGGCGCGGCTCGGCGGCGTCCAGACCTTCGAGACCGTGGCTCGTCGCGGCGGCGAGGGGCCCATGCTGCTGTGGCAGGGGGATGCCGAGTACGAGCCGGATGCCGCGGCCGCGGCATCCGCTCGCCATCGCCTCGAGATCGGGGCGCTGCCCTGGATCTACACCCGCACCGCCTGACGGCCGGTCAGGACGAGAGCAGGCGGCGCAGGTGCGCGCCGACGGCGGCGGTCTCGATGAGGAAGCCGTCGTGGCCGAAGTCGCTGGAGAGCACCACCGCGCGGTCGCCGTCGAGCGTGTTCGGGATGCCGCGAGCGATGCGGTGCTGACCGTCGATCGGGAACAGCCGGTCGCTGTCGATGCCGAGGACGAGCGTGGTCGCCGTGACGCGCGCGAGGGCGTCTTCGACGCCGCCGCGCTCGCGGCCGACGTCGTGCGAGTTCATCGCCTCGACGAGCGTGATGTACGCGTTCGCGTCGAAGCGGCGCGTGAACTTGTTGCCGTGGAAGTCGAGGTACGACTCCACGGCGAAGCGCCCGCCGTGTCCGAGCGGGCTGACGCCGGACTGCCACGTCCGCTGGAACCGCTGGTTGAGCTCGGTGGGGGAGCGGTAGTTCAGCAGGGCCATGCGGCGGGCCAGCGCGAGGCCGCGCGTCGGGCCGTCGCCGTCGCCGGCGTCGTAGTACTCGCCGCCCTGGAACCGCGGGTCGATCTGGATCGCCTCGATCTGCACCGAGTTCAGCGCCACCTGGTCGGCGGTGTTGACCGGCGGCGACGACAGGATGCCGACACGCTGCACGCGGTCGGGAAGCCCCACCGCCCACTCCAGGGCGTGCATGCCGCCCATCGAGCCGCCCACGACCGCAGCCCACACGTCGATGCCGAGCGCGTCTGCCAGGCGCACCTGCGCGGCGACCTGATCGCGGATCGTGAGGTACGGGAACCGCGAGGCCCACTCGTAGCCGTCGGGACCGATGGATGCCGCACCCGTCGAGCCCTGGCATCCGCCCAGCATGTTGGGGGCGATCACGAACCAGCGATCCGTGTCGATCGGGGCGCCCGGTCCGACGATGTCCTCCCACCAGCCGGACGTGGGATGCCCCGCCCCGGCCGGACCGCGGACGTGGCTGTCGCCGGTCAGTGCGTGCAGCACGAGCACGGCGTTGTCGCGCCGGGCGTTGAGCTCGCCCCACGTCTCGTACGCGAGACGGTACGCCGGAAGCTCGCGCCCTCCCTCGGTGCGGAACGCGCCGAACGCGGCGAACTGCCGGTCGCCGACGGGATCGCCGTCGCGCCATGCGCCGGTCGCCGGAGGACGACCGCCCAGCAGGCGCGCGTCGGCCTCCGTCACGGGTGCGCTGGGCACCGTGTCTTCGGAGGTCTGCCAGTCCATCCGTCCATTCTCGCCTGCGCATGCGTGCGGAGGCGGTCTGTTACACCCCTCGGCGCGGCGCGGGCCTTTCGCGGACACCCGCGCGTGGCAGAATGCGCGCATGTCCAGCGCCGAGCCCTTCATGCCCGCCCACGAGCCCGCCGCGCCGGTCCCGCCGCAGGAGCACGACATCGACCACGACGTCGACGTGATCCTCGAGGTCGCAGACGAGTCGGACGAGCAGGCGGCGGGGAGCGAGCCGTGGCACACGGACGCCACCGCGCCGACGCTTCCCCGCCCGGTCCCGGGTGCGCACCTCACCGCGGAGCAGCTGGCCGCCGACCTCGAGCCCGGCGAGCCGGAATGACGATGCCCCGCCCCCGCGCGGTGCGCAGGGGCGGGGCATCCGTGTCCCGAGGAGGGGGATCAGGCGCGAGCGGCCTCCGATACGCGGCGTGCCGCGGCGAGGGCCTGCTCGAGGTCGGCCTTGAGGTCCTCGATGTTCTCCAGGCCCACAGAGAGGCGCACGAGGCCCGGCGTGACGCCGGTCGTGAGCTGCTGCTCGGGCGTGAGCTGCGAGTGCGTGGTCGAGGCCGGGTGGATGACGAGCGAGCGCACGTCGCCGATGTTGGCGAGGTGGCTGAACAGGCTCAGCGAGTTGACGAACTCGCGACCCGCCTCGACGCCGCCCTTGAGCTCGAACGACAGCACCGCGCCGACGCCCTTGGGGGCGTAGTTGTTCGCGGCGGCGTACCACGGCGAGGTCGGCAGACCGGAGTAGTTCACCGAGGCGACGTCGGCGTGGTTCTCGAGCCACTCGGCGATCTCCTGCGCGTTCTGCACGTGGCGCTCCACGCGCAGCGACAGCGTCTCGATGCCCTGGATGAGCAGCCAGGCGCTGTTGGGCGAGATGGCCGCGCCGAGGTCGCGCAGCAGCTGCACGCGGGCCTTGATGATGTAGGCGAGGCCGTCGCCGACCGCCGCGGTGTACGAGGCGCCGTGGTACGACGGGTCCGGAACGGTCAGGCCCGGGAACTTCTCGACGTTCTCGGACCAGGCGAAGGTCCCGCCGTCGACGATCACGCCGCCGATGGTGGTGCCGTGGCCGCCGAGGAACTTGGTGGCCGAGTGCACCACGATGTCGGCGCCGTGCTCGAACGGACGGATGAGGTACGGGGTCGCGATCGTGTTGTCGACGATGAGCGGCACGCCGCTCTCGTGCGCGACGTCGGCGACCGAGCGGATGTCGAGCACGTTGATCTTCGGGTTGCCGATGGTCTCGGCGAAGAACAGCTTCGTGTTCGGGCGCACCGCGCGGCGCCACTCCTCGACGTCGTCCTGGTTCTCGACGAACGTCGTCTCGATGCCGAGCTTGGCGAGGGTGTACTTGAAGAGGTTGTAGGTGCCGCCGTAGATCGAGCTCGACGAGACGATGTGGTCGCCGGCCTCGGCGATGTTGAGCACCGCGAAGGTGGCCGCGGCCTGGCCGCTGGCCAGCAGCAGCGCGCCGGTGCCGCCCTCGAGTGCGGCCAGGCGCTCCTCGACGACCGCCTGGGTCGGGTTCTGGATGCGCGTGTAGATGTTGCCGAACTCCGCCAGCGCGAAGAGGTTGGCCGCGTGGTCGGCGTTGTCGAAGACATACGACGTGGTCTGGTAGATCGGCGTCGCACGAGCCTTCGTCACCGGGTCGGGCTGAGCCCCCGAGTGGATCTGCTTGGTCTCGAAACGCCAGTTCTCGGGTGCGGACATGGCCTTCTCCTGCGGGTTCGGACGCCGGGGACGACGTGCCCCCAGCCGAGATCGAGAGTACGGACATCGGCCGGTTGTCAACAAAGCGCGGGAAATGTGACGTAACGCGCTGCGGCCCGCAGCCGGCGCCGCCGAGACCGCGGCCGCCGCGCTCTCGGGATGCGGGGCGAAGGTGGGTAGCGTGGAGGCATGGCGAACAGACGTGCGGTGGTGACCGGGGCGAGCTCGGGGATCGGCGAGGCGGCCGTGCGCGCGCTGCGCGCGACCGGCTGGGACGTGGTGGCGGTGGCGCGACGCGCCGATCGACTGGCGGCCGTGGAGGCCGAGACCGGTGCGGTCGCCTTCGCAGCCGATCTGACGACGGATGCCGACGTCGAGGCGCTCGCCGACTTCCTGGCCGAATCGGGCCCGGTGAACGCGCTCGTGCACGTCGCCGGCGGCGCCCGCGGCACCGACCGCGTCGAGGACGGACGCACCTCGGACTGGCAGTGGATGTTCGACGCGAACGTCCTGTCGGCCCAGCGCCTCGTGGCGGCTCTGCTTCCGCAGCTGCGGCGGGCGGCGGCATCCGACGGCCACGCCGACACCCTCTTCCTGACCTCCACCGCCGCGCAGAGCGCGTACGCCGGGGGAGCAGGCTACAACGCCGCCAAGGCCGGCGAGGCGATGCTCGCGCACGCGCTGCGCCTCGAGCTCAACGGCGAACCCATCCGGGTCATCGAGGTGGCGCCGGGCATGGTGCACACGGAGGAGTTCACCCTCAACCGTCTCGGCGGCGACACCACCGCGGCCGAGCGGGTCTACGAGGGCGTCGAGAACCCGCTGACCGCAGGCGACGTCGCCGACGTCATCGCGTACGCGCTGAACGCCCCCGGCCACGTCAACCTCGACCTCATCACCATGCGCCCGGTCGCGCAGTCGGCGCACTTCCTCCTCGCTCGCGGGCCGCTGCGTCCGCGCGGGACGGACGAGCGATGATCCCCGCGCGCGGCACCGTGGTCACCTACCCGGCAGGAGCCACCGTCTCGCGGGGCACGGTCGTGCACGTCGCCGACGCCGGCGACGGACGCACGGCCGTCGTGCTCGACGAGACCGCGTTCCACCCGATCGACACCGCCTGGCCCGACCAGCCGGCCGACCGCGGCGTGCTGCGCGCGGGCGGCGACGAGCTCGTCGTCGTCGACGCGGTCGTCGGCGCGACGCAGGGCGACGGGCTCCTGCTCGGCCCCGACGTGCCGGTGCGCACCGGCACCGACGGCTGGACCTTCGTCGTCGCGCATCTCGTCGAGGGCACGGCTCCGGCGGAAGGCGATGTCGTGGAGGTGGAGGCGGATGCCCGCTACCGCGCAGCGCTGTCGGCCGGTCACACCGCGTGCCACCTCGCCTCGCTCGCGCTGGACGCGGCGCTGGCAGGCGCCTGGCGCAAGGAGGCGCCCACCGACGCGCTGGGCGCACCGGCCTTCGACGCCCTGGCGATCCAGGAGTCGCGGATCCTGCCCGACGGCTCGCGCGACGTCTACCGCATCGGCAAGTCGCTGCGGCGCAAGGGCTTCGACCCCATCGCGCTCGACGACCTCGACGGCCTCGCGGCCCAGGTGGACGCGCAGCTGGTCACCTGGATCGCGGCAGGGGGAGAGGTGCGCATCGACCGGGAGGGCGAGACCCTGGCCGATCGCCGTTCCTGGGTGTGCGAACTGCCCGGCGCCACCGCCCGCATCCCCTGCGGCGGCACGCATGTCGCCTCGCTCAGCGCCCTCGCGACCGCGACGGTCGCCTTCACCACGACGGCCGTCGACGGAGGTCTCGAACTGGTGATGACGACCACCGCCACCCGCGCCTGACGGCGGGATGCGGCATCCCGTCGTCCCGTGGGTACGGCACGGACGCCTAATCTGGACGTGACGGCGCCCGCCCGCGGCGCCCGCGGCGAGGAGGACGGCGTGGACGAGACGCCCGTGGCACGCGAGACGCTCACCTGGGACGGCTTCGGCGCGGCGACCCGCACGCTGAGCCGCGCGATCATCGCCGACGGGTTCGCCCCCGAGGTGGTCGTCGCGATCGCACGCGGCGGACTGCTGCCGGCCGGGGCGATCGCATACGGCCTGGGCGTGAAGAACTGCGGCGCGATCAACGTCGAGTTCTACACCGGCATCGGCACCGTGCTCGATGCGCCGGAACTGCTGCCGCCCGAACTCGACATGTCCTACCTCGAGGGCCGTCGCGTGCTGCTGGTCGACGACGTCGCCGACAGCGGACGCACGCTCGCCCTCGCGGTGAAGCTGCTGCGCGACCAGGGGGCCGAGGTGCGGTCGGCGGTGATCTACACGAAGCCGACCACCATCGTGCAGCCGGACTACTCGTTCCGCGACACCGGGCTGTGGATCGACTTCCCGTGGTCGGCGCAGGGGACCGTCGTCGAAGAGGACGCCGGCGCAGAGGCATCCGCCTGACATGGCGCTGACGCTCCCCGAACTGGCCGAGGCGGGCCTGATCGACCAGGACTGGTCGCAGGCCCTCACCCCCGTCGCACCCGACATCGCCGCACTGGGCGAGCGCCTGCGCGCCGAGGTCGCCGCCGGTCGCCACTACCTCCCCGCCGGCGACCGCGTGCTGCGGGCGTTCCAGCGTCCGCTGCGCGGCGTCAAGGTGCTCATCGTCGGGCAGGACCCGTACCCGACGCCGGGGCATCCGATCGGCCTCTCGTTCGCCGTCGACGCGCACGTGCGGCCGCTCCCGCGGAGCCTGTCGAACATCTACCAGGAGCTCGAGTCCGACCTCGGCGTCCCGCGCGCCCCGCACGGTGACCTGTCGGCGTGGAGCGACCAGGGCGTCATGCTGCTCAACCGCGTGCTCACCGTCGCGCCGGGGGCTCCGGCATCCCATCGCGGCTGGGGCTGGGAGAAGGTCACCGAGCACGCCATCCGCACGCTGGTCGCCCGTGACGAGCCGCTCGTGGCGATCCTGTGGGGGAGGGATGCCGCGAACCTGCGTCCGCTCCTCGGCGCCACCCCGATCATCGAGTCGCCGCACCCGTCGCCGCTGTCGGCGAGCCGGGGGTTCTTCGGCTCGAAGCCGTTCTCGCGCGCGAACGAGCTGCTGGCGCAGCAGGGCGCGGAGCCCGTCGACTGGGCGCTGCCCGCCTGAACCGGTCCGGAGGAACCGCATGCTCGAAGAGGAATACGAGAAGGACCGGCGTCGCCTGCCGCGGCACCTGCAGCGTCAGCCCGAGCCCGAGCGGCCCTTCGCGTTCACGATCCGCCCCGTCGAGGATCGCGATATCCCCGACATCCGCGAGATCTACAACTACTACGTGACCAACTCGGTCGTCACCTTCGACGAGGACACGTGGTCGCTCGCGCAGTGGCGCACCAAGCGCGACCATCTCGCGAAGCTCGGCCTGCCGTTCCTGGTCGCCCAGTCGCCGAGCGGACAAGTGCTCGGGTACGCCCTCGTCCAGCCGATGTCGAGCAAGTCCGCGTACCGGTTCTCGGTCGAGAACTCGATCTACCTGGGCCACGCCGCCACCGGCAAGGGCCTCGGCCGTGCGCTGCTGGAGGCGCTCATCGCGGCGAGCGAGGAGGCCGGCATCCGCCAGATGGTGGCGGTCATCAGCGACAAGGGCGCCGAGGGGTCGATCGCCCTGCACGAGCGGCTCGGCTTCGTCGAGGTCGGGCGCATGGGCCGCGTCGGCTACAAGTTCGGCCGCTGGCTCGGCACGATCTACCTGCAGAAGTCGCTCAGCCCCGTCAAGAAGAAGACGCTGTTCGGGCGCTGACTCAGCGGGCCGGATGCCGCTCCCCGGCGTCGTGCGCGTTCCAGTCGCGCACCGCGTCGACGAGGTCGCGCCACGCGCCGACCAGCTCGTCGTCGGGCAGTTCGGCCCGGCGGGGATCGGTCCCCGACCACACCGCGCGGATCACCCACACGAACCCGTCGGGCACCGGCTCGCGCCTCGGATCGGCGTCCGGATCGACGGGGCCGGCCTCATCCCACGGGCAGCCTTCGATGAGCGGGATCCACTCGGATGCCTCGTCCCCTGCGGGCTGCGCCGACCACCGGCGGGTGAGGCCGGCGATGCCGCCGGTGCGCGCGACGTCGACCTCGACGGCGGGTGCGTCGGGGGACGGGTCAGTGCTGCGCGGTGCGGGTGTGTGCGTCATCCGGGATCACGCCGACGCCCGCCCACCCGGCGCGGACGGCGTCGACCTCCTCCGACTTCTCACCGTACTCCGCGGCCGCGGCGGCCAGGGTGGCGTGCGCGAACGTCGTGAAGTCGGTCGTCTTGGGGAGCGTCCCCGAGGTGAGGGCGCGGTACCAGATGAGCCCCGCGCGCTCCCACGCGTGACCTCCCAGTGCGGTCGCGACGAGGTAGAACGCGTGGTTCGGGATGCCGGAGTTGATGTGCACGCCGCCGTTGTCGTCGGAGGTGTGGACGTAGTCGCGCATGTGGGCCGGCTGCGGGTCCTTGCCGAGCACGTCGTCGTCGTAGGCCGTGCCGGGGGCGGCCAGGGATCGCAGCGCACGTCCCTGCACGGCATCCGTGAAGATGCCCTCGCCGATCAGCCACGACGCGGCGTCGGCGGTCTGGCCGGCCTGGTGCTGCTCGGCGAGGGCGCCGAACACGTCGGCGATCGACTCGTTGAGCGCGCCGGACTGGTCGCGGTAGAGCAGGCCGCCCTCGTCCTCGACGACGCCGTGCGCCAGTTCATGGGCGATCACGCTGAGCGAACCCGTGAACCCGCGGAACACCTCGCCGTCGCCGTCGCCGAACACCATGCGCTCACCGTTCCAGAACGCGTTGTCGTAGTCGCGGCCGTAGTGCACCGTCGCCAGCAGCGAGCTGCCGGAGCCGTCGATGCTGTCGCGGCCGAACGCGTCCCACCAGAAGTCGAAGGTCGCACCCAGCCCGTCGAAGGCCTCGTCGACCGACGCGTCGCCGGTGGGCGGGTCGTCCTCGCCCCGCGCCCGGACTCCGGGCACCGCCTCGCGGTGCTGCGCGTCCGAGATCTCGCGGTCGGGAGCCGGCGACGTCTCGGCGACGAGCGTGCCGGGCTCCGGGATCGACAGGCGCAGCCGCGACCGCACCGGCTCGTAGTCCCGGGGGGCCGCGAGCGTGCGGTGGGCGGCATCGGCGGCACGCGCCCAGCTCTCCTCCTGCACGGCGGCGATGCGGGCGAGGAGGTACGGCGGGACGATTCCGGGTGCCATGCTCTGAACCTATCCCCGCCCGCCGACGCCGGCGATCAGGACGCGTCGGCGTCGATGACGGGGATGGATGCCAGCAGCCGCCGCGTGTACGACACCTGCGGCTGCAGCAGCACCTTCTCGGTCGGGCCCTCCTCCACGATGCGGCCGTCCTTCATGACGACGACCTCGTCGCAGAGGTTCTGGACGACGCCGATGTCGTGCGACACCAGCAGGAGGGTGAGCCCGTCCCGCGCGCGCAGCTCGCCGAGCAGCTCGAGGATCTGCGCACGCACGGTGACGTCGAGCGCCGACAGCGGCTCGTCGCCGACCAGCACCCGCGGCCGGTGCACGATGGCGCGGGCGAGGGCGATGCGCTGCCGCTGGCCGCCCGAGAACTCGTGCGGGAACCGCTCGGCCATGCCGGCGTCCAGGCCCACCTCCTCGAGCACCTCGCGCACGCGCGCGCGGCGGTCGCCGTCGATGCCCAGCGCCCACAGCGGCTCGCCGACGATGCGCCCCACGCTCATGCGGGGGTCCAGCGACGCGTACGGATCCTGGAACACGATCCCGGTCTGGGCCCGCAGCCAGTGCAGCGACCGCGCGGAGGCCTTGGCGTCGACGGGGCGGCCGCCGAACTCGACGGTCCCGGTGCTCGGCGCATCCAGCGCCAGCAGCAGCCGCACCAGGGTGGACTTGCCCGACCCCGACTCGCCGATGATGCCCACCGACGACCCCTCGCGGACGTCGATGTCGGCATCCTCGAGGCCCGTCGTGAACGACGTGCGCTCGAACAGGTGGGTCTTGGGCATCGGGTAGCGACGCGACAGGTTCCGGCCGCGGATCAATGCATCGCTCACGGCGCACCCCCCGGCCGCCACAGCGTGGCCGTCGCGTCGCGCAGCAGGCCCTGTGTGACAGGGGACGCCGGAGCCGACAGCAGCCGCGACACCGGCGCCTCCTCGACGACGCGGCCGTCCTCGAGCACGACGCCGTGCGTGGCGATCTGAGAGAGCACCGCCAGGTCGTGCGTGATGAAGACCAGCGACATGCCGTCGTCGCGCACGAGCGACAGCAGCAGCTCGAGGATCTCGGCCTGGATCGTCACGTCCAGCGCCGTCGTCGGCTCGTCGGCGATGAGCAGCCGCGGCCGGCACGCCAGCGCCATCGCGATCGCCACGCGCTGGCGCTGGCCGCCCGACAGCTGGTGCGGATAGCGGGCGACGATGCGGTCCGGGTCGGGCAGGGCGACACGGGATGCCTCGGCCACGGCGCGAGCGACGGCATCCCGCTTCGAGATCCCCTCGTGGATGCGGATCGACTCGGCGATCTGCCGCCCGACAGGGCGGATGGGGTTCAGCGCCGTGCGCGGCTCCTGGAACACGATGCCGATCTCGTCGCCGCGCAGCTCCGCCAGCTCGCGGTCGGCCAGCCCGAGGATCTCGCGCCCATTCCAGCGCACGCTGCCCGACGCGGTCGCGCCGTCGGGCAAGAGCCCCAGGATCGCCAGCGCGGTGAGCGACTTGCCCGACCCCGACTCCCCGATGAGCCCGACGCGCGCGCCGTCGGGCACGGCGAACGAGACGCCGTCGACGACGCGACGCCCGTCGATCTCGATCGTGAGGCCGTCCACTTCGAGGCTCATGCGACCACCTCCGGGATGTGCAGGCGGGCGCGACGCGTGGCGAAGGGGCTCCGCGAGAGCGTCGGATCGGTGGCCTCGCGGAGGCCGTCACCGAGGAGGTTGAGTCCCAGCACGGTGAACGTGATGGCCAGGCCCGGCCACACCACCGACAGCGGGTAGACCTGGATGAACTGCTGCAACTGGGCCAGCAGCAGGCCCCACGAGGGTTCGGTGACCGGCGCCCCGAACCCGAGGTACGACAGGCCGGCTTCGGCGAGCACGGCGACCGCCATGCCCCACGACAGCTGCACGATGAACACCGGCGCGACGTTGGGCAGCAGGTGCCGCCACAGGTTCTGCGCGGGGGTGAGGCCGGACGCGCGTCCGGCCAGCACGAAGTCGCTGTGCAGCACGCCGCGCAGCTCGGGACGCGTGACGCGGGCGATGTTGACGCCGAAGCCGATGCCGACGGCCCAGATGACGACCCACAGCGACCCGCCCCACACCGCCGAGATCATCATCGCGATGATGAGCACCGGGAACGCGATGAGGATGTCGACGAGCACCGCCACCGACTCGCGCACCCACCGCACCGTGAGGGCGCCGAGCGCTGCCAGCGCGATGCCGATCACGGTGGCGACGATCCCGGCGCCCACCGCGACGAACACCGTGGTGCGCGCGCCCGCCATCAGCAGGCTCAGGATGTCGCGCCCCGACCCGTCGGTGCCCAGCAGGTGGGGCCACCCCGGGGGATCCCAGCGGTTCGAGATCTCGACCTTCTGCGGGTCGAACGGCGTCCAGAAGCGGGCGACGAGCGCCGTCAGGGCGACGACCGCGACGACGATGAGCCCGAACCGGCCGGTCGACAGCGCCCACAGGCGCCCGAGCCACGCCCAGCGCGATCGGCGTCGTGCCGCGCGCGGCGCGGCGGTCGCGGCATCCGTCATCGCCGCGGAAGGGGTCGTCGGATCGGTCACGATGCCTCCCGCTGCCGTGGGTCGATGACCCGGTGCACCAGGTCGACGACGAAGCCGACGATCAGCACGAAGCCGGTGAGCGCGAGCAGCTCGCCCTGCACCTTCGGCAGGTCGCGCGCGGCGACGTCGGCCACCAGCATCCGTCCGATGCCGGGAAGCGAGAACAGCTGCTCGATGACGACAGCTCCGACGATGATGCCGGCGACCTGCAGGCCGAGCACCGTGATCACCGAGAGCCCGACGACCGGCAGCCCGTGGCGGATGAGCGCCTGGTCGCGCGTGAGACCCTTCGCCGCGGCGGTGCGCACGAAGTCCTGGCCGACCGCCTGCAGCGTCGCGCTGCGCACGAACCGCAGCAGCATCGCGCCCTCGACGATCCCGATCGTGAGGGCGGGGAGGATCAGCGAGCGCAGCGCCGCCCACGGGTCGTCCCATCCGGCGCGCGGGAAGCCCTGCGCCGGCAGCCACCCGAGCCAGACCGCGAACACGACGACGAGCATCATGCCCGCCCACACCACCGGCACCGCCGCGAGCGTCTGCGCCCCGACGCTGAGCGCCGTCCCGTCGGCGCGCCCGCGGCGCATGGCGGACAGCACGCCCAGCGGCACGCTGATGAGCACGGCGATCAGGAGCGAGAGGATGCCGAGCGGCACCGTCACCTCCGCCTTCTGGGCGAGCTCGTCCACGACGCTGGTGCCCGTGAGCAGCGACGTGCCCAGGTCGCCGCGGAACAGCCCTCCGATCCACGTCAGGTACTGCTCAGGCAGCGGACGGTCCAGACCCAGGCGCTCCCGGATCGCGGCGAGCTGTTCGGGGGAGCTGTTGACCCCGCCGATCAGCTGCGCGATGTCGCCGGGGAGCACCCGGAGGGTGACGAAGATCAGCACGCTGGCGACGAGAAGCCCGAGCAGGAGCAGGGCGAATCGGGTCAGCGTGTACCGGATCACCCGTTGCTCTTGGCGATCTCGGCGACGTTCAGACGCTCGTTCACGTTGATCGACGGCATACCCGAGATGTTAGTGCCGACCGCCACGACGGAGGCCCCGTTGTACAGCCAGTCGGCCGCGGCGTCCTCCGAGACGATGCGCGCGGCCTGCTTCAGCAGGTCGGCCGCCTTCGTCTCGTCGGTCGCGGCGATCGACTGCGCGTACAGCTTCTGCACCTCGGGGTTGTCGTAGGTGAAGTAGTAGTCCGGGTCGGCCCAGTTCTCGAAGTCGCGGGCTTCGGTGTGCAGCACGAAGCTCAGCTCGTAGTCGTGGTTGGTGTACACGTCGGTCAGCCACGTCGAGAAGTCCACCGACTCGACCTCCAGCGTGATGCCGACCTCGTCGAGGTCCGACACCAGGATCTGCGGGATCGTGGTCGCGTAGAAGTTGGGGATCGTCAGCGTCAGGTCGAGGTCCTCGTAGCCGGCATCCTTCAGGAGCTTCTTCGCGGCCTCGGGGTCGTACGGGGCGACGTCCGAGAGGTCCTCGTAGCCCGGGTCGAGCTCCGGGATGGGGCCGTACTGGGTCTGACCCGACGCGAGCGCCTCGATGATCGCGTCGTGGTCGATCGCCTGGCGGATCGCCTGGCGCACGCGCTTGTCGGCCAGCGGACCCGTGGTCTGGTTGAACGCCAGCGTGCCCTTGTCGGTGGACTGGCCGAGCACCAGCGAGAAGTCGCCGTTCGCCTCGACCTGGTCCTTCAGGTTCGCGTCGAAGCCGGTGAGCACATCGACCTCGCCGGCCAGGGCGGCGTTGAGGGCGGCCTGGTTGTCGGGGATGTAGTCGAACACGACCTCGGCGGCGGCCGCCTTGTCGCCCCAGTAGGCGTCGTTGCGCGCGAGGGTGATGCTGTCGCCCTGACGCCAGCTCTTCAGGACGAACGGACCGGTGCCGTTGGCCTTCGTCTTGTAGTCGACGGTATCGCCCTCCTTGAAGACGATGCCGGCGCGCCCGGTGAGGTTCCACAGCAGGCTCGAATCGGGCGTGGCGAGGGTGAGGACGATGTCCTGGCCGTCGGCGGTGATGGTCGACACGTGCGACAGCGCGCCGCCCACGACCTTGCCGGACGGGTCGACGACGTCGGCGTCGACCCACGTCGGCGTGCTCTTGTGGGCGGTGAGGGACCACACCACGTCCTGCGGGGTGAGCTCCTGGCCGTCGTGGAAGGTCACGCCCTCGCGGAGCGTGAACGTGTAGGTGAGGCCGTCCGGCGAGACCGTCCAGTCGCTCGCGAGCGCGGGGACGATGTCCTGCTCGGGCGTGCGCGCCACCAGTCCCTGGTAGATGTTGTCGACGAGGATCTGGTCCAGCGCCGAACCGGCGGTCTCACGGATGTCGAGGTTGCCCGGCTCCAGCACGAGCCGCACCGCGACGGACGCATCGGGGTCGGGCTTGCCCGACGACGTCGGCGTGTTGTCGCCGCCCCCGCCGCTGCAGGCGGTGAGGACGAGGAGGCCTGCGGTGAGCAGGGAGGCCGCGGCGAGGGTGGTGCGACGGAGCATGAAGGTCCTTTCGGGAGGGTCCCGCGTGCTGTGCGGGCACCGGCGCCGGATCGGGGCGGCGCGGTGCGGGTATCAGCCTAGGGATATCGCGGTGGCGAACGGCAACCCGCTACTCGGAACGCAACAGAAGCGTTAATGCTTCCGTGCGCGCCGGGCGGGCGGTGATCAGTCGGTCGTGGCGAGGTCGCGGAGCCGCTCGCCGAGGGGCTGCGGAAGCTCCTCCTGCACGTTGTGCCCGGACGGCACGACGACGACGGATGCCGCAGGCACACGTCGCGCGAACTCCTCGGCGTCCGCGTCGGCGACGTACCCGCGGTCGCCGCGGATGAGCGTCGTGGGAGCCGTCACGGCGGCGAGGTCCTCCCATCCGGCCTCGCCCAGCACCGCGGTGAGGGCGTCCTGCGAACGCGCAGCCGACGCGGGGGAGGCCGCCATCGCGTTGGCGAGGTGGGCGAAGTGGTGCTTCCATTCGACGCGGCCGTCGGGGCGGATGCGGGAGTTGAAGAACACGCCGCGCTCGGCCTTGCGCCGTGTGCCGCCGCCGAGTCCGAACGCGATCGCGCGGTCGACGAGCTCGTCGCGAGCGGCCCAGTCGCTCGGTCCTGAGAAGAAGTCGCGGATCTGCGTGGGTCCCGCCTCCGAGTCCACGCCGGGGGTGATGTCGATCACGACGAGCTCGCGCACCAGCTCGGGACGGGATGCCGCCACCGCCGCCGCGACGAGCCCGCCGAGCGACTGCCCCACGAGCAGCTGCGGCGCCGCGGTCCAGGCATCCATCGCCGCCGCCACATCGGGGGCGAGCACGCGGGCGACGTAGGCGGCGTCGTCGCGCCATGAGGAGTCGCCGTGGCCGGGCAGGTCGATGGCGAGCGCCGGCAGGCCCAGGGCGAGGACGGTGGTGTCCCACGTGTGGGCGTTGAGCCCCGCACCGTGCAGGAACGTCACGACGGGGGCCGCGTCCGGCGCGTCGGCGGGGGCGAACCGCAGCGCACTGAGCGCACGGCCGTCCGGGAGGGTCAGGGTGACGCGCTCGCCGTGGGGGATCGGCCGGTCGATCCCGGCCTCCGCCGCCTGCTCGGGGAGGAACGAGAACTCGTCGATGGGGTCGCTCACCCGGCCATTGTGCCCCACCCCGCGGCGGCCCGGCCGCGGGACCCCGGGTCCTCGGTAGTCTGGCGTCATGACGGCAGAACACCGCGTGCACCTCTCGCGAGCGGCGCGACCCGCCTACCAGGCGCTCTCGGCCTTCTCGAAGACCGTGGGCGGCATCGCGGCCGAGAACGGCATCGACGACCGCCTCAAGGAGCTGGTGCAGATCCACGCGTCGCAGCTCAACGGCTGCGCCTACTGCGTGCGTGTGCACGTCGAGCGGGCGACCGCCGCGGGAGTGACCGCCGACGTGCTCGCGCAGCTGCCGGTGTGGCGCGAATCGGGCGTGTTCACCGACCGTGAGCGCGCCGGACTCGAGCTGGCCGAGGCGTACGTCTTCATCCACGAGGACGGCATCCCCGACGAGGTCTACGACCGCGTCGGCGGCGTGCTCAGCGAGAAGGAGTACGTCGCGCTCAGCTGGATCCTGGTCTCGATCAACGCGTTCAACCGCATCGCGATCGCGGGGCGCTACAGCGTGCCGCCGCGCGACGACCTGGTCGGCGAAGACAAGGACGCCGCCGCAGGCGCGGCGTGGTGACCGTCCCCACACCTCCCTCACGCGACGCCCGCCCGTCGCGCGGAGCCGCCGGACACGCAGACCCCGCCGTCGGCGACCCGGTGATCCCGGGCGCGGTGAACCTGCGCGACGTCGGCGGTCTGCGCGCCGGTACGACGACGACGCGCCACAGCGTGCTGTACCGCTCAGGCAACCTCGCGCGGCTGGATGCCGGGGGATCCCGCGCGCTCGCCGGCCTGCGGCTGCGCCGCATCATCGATCTGCGCGCCGACGACGAGATCGCGCGCGACCCCAGCCGTCTGGGCGGCATCGAGGTCGTGACCCAGCGCGTGCCGCTCTTCCTCGGGTCGGTGGAGTCCTTCTTCCGCGACGACCTCAGCCTCGAGGAGATGTACCGCCGCATCGTCGACGACTCGTCGGCCGGCGTCGTCGACGTGGTGAGGGGCATCCTGCAGGACCAGCCCGTGCTCGTGCACTGCACCGTCGGCAAGGACCGCACCGGGGTGACGGTCGCGCTGACCCTGGCGGCGGTCGGCGTCGATCCGGACGAGGTGATCGCCGACTACGCCCGCACCGAGACCCTGCTGCCGGCGCGGCGCAGCCGGCGGGTCCTGCGGACGCTGCAGGCGATGCATCCCGAGGCTGTGCACCTGGAGGAGCTCGCGACGAAGTCGCCGGCGCCGGTCATGCACGCCCTGCTCGAGGACGTGGGTGCGCGGTACGGTTCGGCGGCGGACTATCTCCGTGCTCATGGTCTCGCCGACGACGAGATCGCGGAGCTGCGCCGCGTCCTGCTGCGCGACGACTGAGCATCGTCACGCGGCGGCAGGCAGTGAGGTAAGGCAACCCTTTGTTCGGGGTATAGTGGAGGAGTCATGTCCTACACCTCCCCGTCCCGCAGCGCCGTCGACCCCCGCGACGCGCACAGCGCGTCGGCGTGCCGTTCGTCGCGCCACACGCGCGTGCAGCACCTCATCACGGCCGACGAGTCGTCGCTGGCCGAGCTCGAGGCCGTGCTCGCGACGCTGCCGATCTGCTCGACGGGCCGGGTCTTCATCGAGATCCCGGACGCCTCGTGGCTGGCGGACATCGCCGCCCCGAGTCGGATGATCGTGACGTGGCTCGACCGCTCGCAGCGCTCCGGCGCACCGGGCACCGGTCGCGGCTGCACCTCGGGCGAGGCGCTCTCGCGCGCGGTCACCGCGTGGGCCGACGAGATGCTCTGCACCGAGGACGACCAGACCCGCATCCACCTGCTCGGCGGCTACCTGGGTACGGCCGACATCGTCGACCACCTCGTCGCCCTCGGCATCCGCTCCGAGGCCATCCACGCGCCCGAGCAGTACGGCCTGGCCACCGCGCACTGACGCTCCCTGCGGTTCGCGCGCGCCTCGCGGGCGATCTGTACAGTCGTGCGCATGACGCAGACCACCGCCGCATCCGCTCCGTCCGCCGCCGAGGTCGACCCGCGCGACCTGCGCATGCCGACCTGGGTCATCGTCTGGCTCACCGCCTCGGCGATCATCCAGACCTACGACGCCTGCTACGTGCTGCTCGGACCCCTGTCGCACGCCGGTGGGCCGCTGGCCGGCCTGTGGCCGGGCCACGTCTTCTACGGCACCTTCGATCACCGCTACGGGCAGTTCGACGCCTTCGGGAGCGCCCAGAGCTGGGCGAACCTCATCGAGGTCGTCTTCATCGTGTGGGCGCTGTTCCACGCCCGCCGCTGGTCGGGGGTCGTGGTGGGCCTGCTCGTGACGGTCGCGACGTTCTGGAAGACGGTGATCTACTTCCTGGTCGAGGCATCCAGCGGCCTGGAGATGACGCGGCAGTCGCTCGAGCGGGGCGACCTCGTCGGGTTCCTCATGGTCGCCGTGCTGCCGAACCTGTTCTGGATCGGCTTCCCGCTGGCGGTCGTGATCGTGCTCGGCCGGCAGGTCTACCGCGTGGGCCGCGCCGCCGCGCTGCGCACCGCGTGACGGCTCAGGCGGCGCCGCGCGGGATGTAGTTGCCGTCGACCAGGCCCGCCTCGATCTCGAACCGGTTGCGCAGCGGATTGCGCCCGGCCAGCAGGTACAGCAGCGGCATCAGCAGTCCGTAGCGCTGCCACTGACGCTTGTGCACGGCCTCGTGCCGCAGCAACGCCTCGGTGAGGCGCCCGTCGCCGGTGAGGAAGCATCCGCCGACACACGATCCGCCGCGCGGGAACGTCCAGCGCGGCATCCCGCGGAACACCCACAGTCCCTGCTGCTTCTCGATCGGTCCGGTGCTCCACAGCGTCCCCCAGATCCAGCCGACCGCGCAGCCGTACCAGTAGCCGACGCGGCTGACGGGGGAGTCGAGCAGGAACGACGGGATGCGCGCGTCGAACCGGCGACCGCGGATGACGGCGCGCTCGGCGGCGGCGCGCCATCCCGGCGGCGGCGTAGGGATGGGGCTCACGCGAGCGCCCCGATCACGCGCAGGATCGCGCCGAGGTCGTCGTCGGCGGCGGCGAGCGAAGCGGGGGAGTAGCCCGCGAGGGATGCCCCGACCAGCGGCACCCGGGCGCGCAGGCGCGCGAGAGCCGCCGTCAGCTCCGCCACCGTCACGCCGAAGGGCTCCGGGTGGGCGTTGCCGGCGATCTCGGCCGGGTCGAGCGCGTCGATGTCGACGTGGACGTAGACCGCGTCGGCGCCGGTGGCGAGGACCGCCTCGGCGAGAGCCTCGCCGTCGCGCAGCGCCTCCACGGTGAGCGCGGTGATGCCGAGCTCCGACACCGCGGCCAGTTCGGGGTCGTCGAACGAGCGTGCGCCGCCCACGACGATGCGCCCCGCGGCGACGGTGCCCTCGGGCAGCGACAGCCCGGGGGCGCCGTCGCCGATCACGGCGCGCAGCACCATCCCGGCGAACGCGCCGGACGGCGAGGAATCGGGCGAGTTGAGGTCGGGGTGGGCGTCGATCCACACCACCGCGAGCTCCGGGAAGCGGCGCGCGGCGTGCGCGATCGGCGCGAGCGCGATGCCGCAGTCGCCGCCGATCGTGAGCACGGGCTCGTCGGGCGCTGCCGCGGCGTGCGCGTCGAGCGCGTCGGCGACCATCGCGCGCACGCGCTGCAGGGCGCTGAGCCGGTGGATGCCGGTGCCCAGCGACTCGCCGGCCTCCATCGGCACGTCCAGCACCGTGGTGGCGCTGCGAGGCAGGTCTCCGGCGATCGCCTGGGCTCCGTCGATGAGCTGCATCGCGCGCGAGGACGGGCTTCCCTGCCACTGCGGGACCACGAGGTATCGCGTCATCCCCTCATCTTCGCGCAGACGGGGGCGCGCAGCATCCGTCTGGGCCTCCGTTCGCTCCCGGCAGACGCCAGAACGGGCGAAGGGCGCCGGGCCGTCGACGGCCCGGCGCCCTTCGGCGTGGTGCGGGTTACTGCTCGATCGCGGTCTGCACCGGGGTGCCGGCCTTCAGCGCGGTCAAGCGCGCCTCGACCTCGGTGAGCTCTCCGACATCGTCGAGTGCGTTGAACTGGGCGTCGAGCGTCGACGCGGCCAGCTCCTGCTTGCCGGTGGCGAGGGCCTCCTGGCGGCGGACCTTGTCTTCGAACCGGCCGAGCTCGCTCGTCGGGTCGAGGACGTCGATCGACTTGACCGCGTCGTGCACCTTGTTCTGCGCCTCGGCGACCTTGGCACGCGAGAGCAGCTCGGCCCGCTTGGCCTTGAGCTGCTCCAGCTTCTGCTTCATGCCGTTGAGGCCGTCCTTGAGCTTGTCGACGACCTCGTTCTGCGCGGCGATGGTCGGTGCGATGGCCTTCGCCTCGTTCTCCTCGCTGATCTGACGCTGCAGCGCGATCTTGGCGAGGTTGTCGAACTTGTCGGCGTCGGGGGTGTTGCCCACCTGACGCAGCTCGTCGGCCTTGCGGCTGGCGGCGAGGGCCTTGTTGCCCCACTCCGACGCGGCTTGGATGTCTTCCTGGTGGTCGCGCTCGAGCAGCCGCAGGTTGCCGATCGTCTCGGCGATGGCCGACTCGGCGTCGGCGATCGAGTTGGTGTAGTCGCGCACCAACTGGTCGAGCATCTTCTGCGGGTCCTCGGCCGAGTCGAGGAGTGCGTTGATGTTCGCCTTCATGAGGGTCGAGATACGACCGAAGATGGACTGCTTGGCCATCGGATTTCCTTCCTATCGGACTTCAGATCTGGGTCGGTTGGAGCGGAGGACGGTCGTCCCGGGCGCGGCGCGCGCCGGTTCCGCGGGTACGGGTCAGAAGCGGCCACCCCCTCGGCGGCCGCGGGTGCCGCCGCCTCCGAAGCTGCCGGGACGCATTCCACCGCCCGCCGACGGACGGCCTCCGCCGCCGCCGAACATGCCGCCGAGGCCGCCGCCGGACGACCGCCCGCCGCCGCTGAGCATGGAGTTCAGCACGATGCCGCCGAGCACGGCGCCCAGCATGCCGCCGCCGGACTGGCCGCCGCCCTGTGGGGCGCCGAACCCGCCGCCCATGCCGCCGTCGAAGGCGCCGACGTCGTTCTGGGCGAGCTGGATCGCCTGGCCGGCGAGCTGGTCGGCGCGCTGCGCCTGCTGCATCGCCTGCTGCGGGTCGCTCGCCTGCAGCGCCTGGGCGCGGGCGAGCGAGGCGCCGGCCTCGGCCAGCCGCGTGCGGGCCTGGGCGCCGACGGCGCCGCGGCGGGCCGTGATGTAGTCCTCGGCTGCCGACACCTGCGCCTGCGCCTGCAGCATGACCTGGCCCACCATCTGGCGTGCGCGCTGCGCCTGGGCCTCGGCATCCCGCACGCCCTGCATGAGCGAGTCGATCTGCGTGTTGGCCGCTTCGAGGCTCTGCAGCGCCACCAGCGGGCGCTTGGCGGTGCCGGTGAGCTGGGTGCGCGCGGCGTCGAGCTGCTGACGGGTCGCGGCGATCACGCCGGCGATCCGCCCGTCGGGGTCGGGGAGGGCGGATGCGGTCGCGATGTCGGTCTCGAGCTCGGTCACCAGGGCGGCCGCGCTGCGCTCGCCTTCGGCCAGGTCGGTCGCGAGCTTGTCGATGGCGTTCTCGAGCAGCGTCGCCTGGCCGACGGCCTCCTCGGCGGCGCGGATCCCCACGGCCGCCTCGCCGCCGTCGCCGGAGCCGATCGACGCCTGAGCGGCGGTGAGCTGCTCGTCGGCGAAGGCGAGTCGCTGGCGCGCCTGCTCGGGGTTGTCGGCCACCGTCGCGAGTGCCTCGGGCGCGTACGCCGCCTGCAGGCTCTGCAGTCGCGCCGCCGCCTGATCGAGGGATGCCGCGGCCTTCGCACGCTCCTCCTGCACGCGGGCGAGGGCCTCGGGCGCGTTCTGCTCGAGCTTGCGCAGCTCGTCGAACGCGGCCGCCTTCTCGTCGAGGAGGGCGTTGGATGCCTCGCACAGCGCGACGATGCGCTCGTTCCAGGCACGGGCGTCCTGCTCGGAGTCGGGGGTGGCGTCGTCGAGCTTCTGCTTGAGCCCGAAGGCCTCGTCGAGACTGCGCTGCGCGGTAGCGAGGGCCGCCTCGAACTCGGTGGTGGCGGCATCCCCGAACTGGGCCTTGGCGAAGCCGAGCTCCTGCGCACTGGTCTTGAGGGCGTCGTCGGTGGCGACCAGCAGCGACGAGGCGCGGCGCTCGAGGTCTTCGAGGCTCGGCTGCGGGGCGCCGGCAGGACCACCCGCGACCGCGCCCGGCTTGCGGCGCCGGCGCAGGAACATCACCAGCAGCACGATGCCGATCGCCACGACGGCGATCACGAGGATCCAGGTGAGCCAGCTGCTGCCGCCGCCGGAGGCAGCGGCACCCGATCCGCCGCCGTGGGCGTCGGTCATGCCGTCGGCGGCCGCGTCGACCGCGCCGAGCCAGTCGTCCTGGGCGAGCGCGGGCTGGATGCGCTGCTGCTCGATGGCGTCCAGCTGGTCGCCCGTGAGCGGCCCCGCCGAGTCGCCCGACAGGTAGTACTGGCGGCCCTCTGTCGAGATCGCCAGCAGGTACTGGGTGGTGCCGAGGCCGTTGTCCTCGGCGGTCTGGTTCGCCCAGTCGACCCGGTCGGACGGGTCGGTGAACTGATCGACGTAGACGACCCACAGGTCCAGCCCGGTGTCGGACTTGAGCTGCTCGAGCCGGTTCTGCGCCTCGGACTCCTCGGACGGCGACAGCACGTCGGCGTCATCGAGCACGTATCCGGAGCCGAGCGTGACCGGGGGCGTGGCGAGCGCGGCGGTGCCGCCGATCGCCGTGGCCGCGACCACCGCAGCAGACATCATCGCTGCAGCCCATCGCAGTCGCATCGATCCCCCCTCTGGGACGCGGATTCCCCTGCGGCGAGTCTATTGAGCCGCGGTGACACGACGATAGCCCACGGCCCAGGCGTCACTTGTGCGTTCGCCGAGAGCGCCGTGCGCCTGCGCCTGGCCGACATGTCGGCCACCGAAGGAGGAGACGCCGGCCGCGCGCGAACGCGGGTCGCTCCCGCGCCCCGCGGCATCCAACGGGTAGCCTTTCCGATCCGGAGGAGGACGATGGACGATCACTACGGCGCCGATGTGCTGGCCACGGGCTGGAAGGGCCACGGGGTGCGCGAGCTGCCGCGGGTGGCGGCATCCCGCGATCTCGTGGTCGAGATCGCCGCCGACGGCTTCTGCGGCGCGGTCGTCAGGGTCGGCAGCGGCATGGTCGAGCTCGAGGACCGTCTCGGCCGGCGGCGGCTGTTCCCGCTCGGACCGGGCTTCCTCATCGACGGGAAGGACGTCGTCCTCGGGCCGCCCGTCGCGGCCCCGGCGCAGAAGGGCCCGCAGCGCACCGCCTCGGGGTCGTTCGCAGCGCCCGAGACGCGGGCGCGCACGGCGCGGGCGAGCCGCATCCTCGTCGAGGGGCGTCACGACGCCGAACTCGTCGAGAAGGTGTGGGGCGACGACCTGCGCGGCGAGGGCGTGGTCGTCGAGTACCTGCAGGGGATCGACCTGCTGGATGCCGCGCTCGACGAGGAGCCGCCCTCGGCCGATCGCCGGTACGGCGTGCTCGTGGACCACCTCGTGCCCGGCTCCAAGGAGTCCCGCATCGCCGACGCCATCGCCCGGGGCCGGCACGGCGCGCACGTGCTCATCGTGGGACACCCCTGGATCGACGTGTGGCAGTGCGTGACGCCGAGGACCATGGGCATCGAGCGCTGGCCCGAGGTGCCGCGGGGCATCGAGTTCAAGGTCGGCGTGTGCCGTGCACTCGGCTGGCCCGCCCGCGACCAGGCCGATCTCGCACGCGCATGGCAGCGCATCCTCGCCTCGGTGAAGAGCTACCGCGACCTGGAGCCCGCCTTCCTCGGCCGCGTGGAGGAACTCATCGACTTCGTCACGGTCGGTCCCGAGCGCTGACCGGCCACTGCACGTCGGGCGCCCTCGGTAGCCTGGGAGGGTGACGAACCCTGCCACGCCTTCCCCCGAGTCCCGCACGTTCCGCGAACGGCCGGTGTCGTTCGTACGCCGCAGCGGCCGGATGTCGGAGGCGCAGGAGCGCGCCTGGACGGAGCTCGCCCCTCAGTACGTGATCGCCGCGCCGCGCGACGTCGCGGCGACCAGCATCCGTCCGGGGTCGGCGATCGACCCCGCCGCGGTGTGGGGTCGCCAAGCGCCGCTGGTCGTCGAGATCGGCTCCGGGCAGGGCCACGCCATCGTGCACGCGGCATCGTCGCGCCCCGACACGGACTTCCTCGCGATCGAGGTCTTCCGCGCGGGACTGGCGCGCACCATGCTCGACGCCGACCGCGCCGGGGCGCGCAACCTGCGCCTGGTCGAGGCGAACGCGCCGGAGGTGCTGCAGCACCTGCTGCCGGCGGCATCCGCCGACGAGCTGTGGGTGTTCTTCCCCGACCCGTGGCACAAGAAGAAGCACACCAAGCGCCGCCTGGTAGCCGACGGCTTCGCCGCGCTCGCCGCGGGAGTCCTCAAAGACGGCGGCATCCTGCGCCTGGCGACCGACTGGGAGGACTACGCGCTGCAGATGCGCGAGGTCATGGGCGCCGCCGCCGACTTCGAGGCGACCTTCGAGGGGGAGTGGGCGCCGCGTTTCGACGGGCGCGTGCTGACGGCGTTCGAGCGCAAGGGCGCGCGCGTGGGCCGCGACATCCGAGACCTCTCGTACCGCCGCGTCGCGAGGTCATGAGCGGATCATCCGGCCCCCTCACCGGTCCGGTGCCGTTGCCGGACCCGGCGGCGACCGAGACGGCACTCCGCCGCGATCCGTGGCGCTTCGTCCGCCCGCTCGGACACCGCGACTTCCGGATGCTGTTCGGCGCGGTGGTGCTGTCGATCTTCGGCGCCGGCATGTGGGCGGTCGTCATGGTCTACACGGTCATCGGCGCGGGCGGCGGCCCGGTGGAGCTCTCGGCGGTGGCGGCGGCGAACGCCGTCGGGCTGCTGGTGTGCGCGATCCCGGGCGGCATCGCCGCCGACCGCGTGCCGCGACGGCTGCTGCTGCGTCTGGTCGAACTGGTGAACCTCCTCGCGATCACCTCGGTCGCGGTGGCCGGCGTCTTCGGCGCCGTGACGATCCCGCATCTGGCGGTCGTCGCCTTCGTGCTGGGGGCGGGCGCCGGGTTCTTCTTCCCCGCGTACAGCGCGATCCTGCCCCGCATCCTGCCGCCGGCTCAGCTGCTCGCGGCCAACGGGCTCGAGGGCGCGATCCGGCCGGCCCTCCAGCAGGCCGCGGGGCCGGCCGCCGCCGGTCTCATCGTCGCCGCGGTGCTGGCGCCCGCCCACGCGGCGTGGGGCGTCGTCGCCGCGCACGCGGTCGCGCTGGTGCTGCTGCTGTTCGTGCGTCCGGAGCCGCCGGCCGCTCCCGGCGAGGAGCATGAGGCGCCCGCGGGTGTGCGCGGCGTGCTCCACGACCTGCGCGAGGCCGTGGGCTTCACGATCCGCACACCGTGGCTGCTGTGGACGCTGCTGTTCGCCACCGGGTGGGTCCTGGTGTTCGTCGGCCCCGAGGAGGTGCTGCTGCCCTTCGTCACGCGTGAGCGCATCGGCGAGGACCCACGGCTGTTCGGCTTCCTCCTGGCCGTCTACGGGCTCGGCGGCGTGCTGGGGTCGATCGTGGTGTCGTCGATGAAGCTGCCGCGCCGCTACCTCACCATGATGATGGGCGTGTGGGGCGTCAGCACGCTGCCGTTCGTCGTCGTCGGCATCACCCACCAGTACTGGCTGATGGCGCTGTGCCTGTTCCTCGTCGGCTTCGGCTTCAGCTACGGCAACGTGATCTGGGGCACCCTCCTGCAGCGCCGCGTGCCCCGTCACATGCTCGGCCGCATCTCGAGCCTCGACTTCTTCGTCTCGCTCGCGCTGATGCCGCTGTCGATGGCGCTGGCAGGACCCCTGGCCGAGGTCGTGCCCGTCGAGGTGATCTTCCTGGCCGCGGGAGTGATTCCGCTCCTCCTCGGCGTGCTCGCGTATCTCGTGGCGCGCATGTCGAAGGATGAGATCGCCCACCCGCTCGACCACTGACCCGTCCGCACCGTCTCGGAGCCCCGCGCATGCCCGCACATCCCGACGCCCCGCCCGCGCCGGTCGTTCCCGCCTGGTCGTGGCGCCTCGCGCCGGCCCTCCTGGTGTGCCTCGCGGCGCCGGCGTTCTTCGTCGTCCGCGTGCCCTGGCTCGGCTGGGTGCTGCTGGCGGCGGGCCTCGCGGTGGCCGTGGTGATGGAGCGGACGGATGCCGCGACCCGGCGCTCGCCGCGTGCCGCGCCCGTGGCCGGCGAGGTCCGGGCGGGCACGACGCTCGAGACGGCGATGACCGTCGGCATCCGTCCAGCCTCCCTGGTGCGCGACCTGTCGCTCATCGCCGTCGGCCTGCTCATCGTGAGCGCCATCGCCCTCAAGGCCGAGCTCGACGATGCAGCGATGGTGCGGTTCGCGCTCGCCCTGGGCGGGGCCGTCGCGGTGCCCTACGCGATCTCGCGGTGGGTCTACCGCGACCGGGCGATCCGGTTCCCGTGGCGTGGCGGCGGCCGCTGGACGCGGTTCCAATGGGTGTGGCTGGTGGCCGTGCTCGGGCTCGGGTGGCTGATCCTGCCGTTCTACTTCATCACCTCGGGGGTCTACCTCAACTGGCCGGTCGTGGACACCCCCGAACTCATCGCGCGGCTGTTCGTCGGCGTGGGGGCCGTGGGGATCTGGGACGAGCTGTTCTTCATCTGCACCTGCTTCGCGCTGCTGCGCCGGCACTTCCCGTTCTGGCAGGCCAACGTGCTGCAGGCGATCGTCTTCGTGTCGTTCCTGTGGGAGCTCGGCTACCAGGCGTGGGGGCCGCTGCTCACCATCCCGTTCGCACTGCTGCAGGGCTTCATCTTCATGAAGACGCGCTCGCTGGCCTACGTCGTGACGGTGCACCTGCTGTTCGACGCGGTGGTGTTCCTCGTGCTGGTGCACGCCCACAACCCGGGAATGCTCGACGGCCTCTTCCTGGTGTGAGCCGTCCTGCCCAGGCCCTGCCCAGGACGGACCGGTAGGCTGTCACACGGATCCCCACAGGATCCCCGGACGACGGATCAGTACCCGGTGTGCGACAAGACTGGCCAGGAGGAACAGTCATGTCGTGGGTCATCCTCATCGTGTCCGGCGTTCTCGAAGCCGTCTGGGCCACTGCGCTGGGCAAGTCCGAGGGCTTCACCAAGCTCTGGCCATCGGTCATCTTCGGCGTCTCGCTCGTGGCGAGCATGGCCGGGCTGGCCTGGGCCATGCGCGACATCTCGACCGGCACCGCCTACGCGGTGTGGGTCGGCATCGGCGCATCGCTCACCGTCGCCTACGCGATGATCACCGGCGACGAGGCGTTCTCGATCGTCAAGATGCTCCTCATCCTCGGCCTCGTCGGCTGCGTCGTCGGGCTGAAGCTCGTCGGCCACGAGTGACGGACGGGACGGATGCCGCGGCATCCGTCCCGTCCCTCGCGGCGCGGCGCCCGCACGAGGCGGGCGGGCGCCGCGCAAGGGTCTGGTGACGGCTGCGGGCGTGTGCCAGCATCCTGCCAACCGATAAGTCCGTGACGACGATGTCGCGGACGGGAAGGCACGACCATGCCGAACAGGAACAGACGCATGTGGGCCATCGCCACCGCGGTGGCGCTCACCGCGACGGTCGCACTCGCGGGCCCCGCGTACGCGGCTCCGAACAACAACTCCGTGGCCAAGATCACCAAGGCCGTCACCCTCGAGGGCGTCATGCGTCACCTGCAGGCGCTGCAGGCGATCGCCACCGCCAACGGCGACCGCGCCGCCGGTCGTCCTGGGCACCGCGCGTCGGTCGACTACGTCGTCGGGCAGCTCCGGGCCGCGGGCTACTCGCCCCAGGTGCAGGAGTTCTCGTTCGACTACTTCGACGAGAACAACGCACTGGTCCGCGTCTCTCCGAACCCCACCACCTACGCCGACGAACGGGACTTCACCCGCAACACCTTCGACTCGGGCAGCCCCGAGGGCACGGCGACCGGCCAGCTGGTTCCCGTGGGCATCGTGGTCCCCTCAGCGTCGCTGCCGCCGAACAGCAACACCAGCGGGTGCGAGGCGGCCGACTTCGCCGGGTTCCCGGCAGGCGGAATCGCGCTCGTGCAGCGCGGCAGCTGCGGTTTCGCGGTGAAGGTGCTCAACGCACAGGCCGCGGGCGCGGCAGGCGTCATCGTCATGAACGAGGGGCAGCCCGGTCGCACCGGCCTGGTGGGCATGATCGGCGATGCGACGGGGCTCACGATCCCCGCCGTGTTCGCCACCTCGGCCACCGGTGAGGAACTCGCGTCGACCCCGGGAGCGACCGTCACCGTCACCGTCTCGTACGAGGCCGACGTGCGCACCGCGTACAACGTGACGGCCGAGACCGCGGCAGGCAACGACGCCAACACCGTCATGGCGGGCGCACACCTCGACAGCGTGCAGGACGGCGCCGGCATCAACGACAACGGCACCGGCAGCGCCGCGCTGCTGGAGACGGCGATCCAGATGTCCAAGGTGAAGCCCAACAACACCGTGCGCTTCGCGTGGTGGGGCGCGGAGGAGAGCGGCCTGCTCGGCTCCGAGCACTATGTCAGCACGCTGACCGACGAGCAGAAGGGCGACATCGCGCTGTACCTCAACTTCGACATGATCGGCTCGCCCAACTACTTCCAGGGCGTGTACGACGGCGACAACTCGAGCGGCACCGCTCCGGCCGGGTTCATCCCCGAGGGGTCGGCGCAGATCGAGGACGTGTTCGAGGCGTTCTACACGAGCCGCGGCGAGCCGTTCGAGGACACCGAGTTCTCGGGTCGCAGCGACTACGGTCCGTTCATCGAGGTGGGCATCCCCGCCGGCGGCCTGTTCACCGGCGCCGAGGGTGTGAAGACGGCGCAGCAGGCGGCGATCTACGGCGGCACGGCAGGCGTGGCCTTCGACTCCTGCTACCACCAGCCCTGCGACACGATCACCAACCTCAACGCGCACGCGCTGGACATCAACTCCGACGCCGTCGCGGCGTCGGTGATGACGTTCGCGTTCGACACGTCGAGCGTGAACGGCGTGCGGGCACCGGGCAAGTCGCACGGTGCCGGCAAGAGCGCGGACGCGATGAAGGACCGTTTCGCCGACTGAATCGAGCGCCGGATCTCACCCTCAACCTGATGTCGAGATGACTTCCTCGTGAACTCTTGACGGCATCGGTGGCGAGGAGGACATTCGGTATTGCGAACAGACAACGGAGACGAAGAACCCGCAAGGGAACGTGACACAGAAACCAGACCTCGCATTGACGATCCCCCCGGCGCTTCGGCACCGAGGGGATCATCATTTCCGCCCGGCCTCGTCGGGGCTTCGCGCGATGCGGGGGCCCCGGCGAGGCGGAGCTTTCGCCGCCGCCGCCCCCCATAGTCTTTCGACGTGGATTTCAGCCAGTTCCTGACGACGCCCATCACGTGGTGGCAGGTGCTCTGGGCGGTCCTGGCCGTGCTGGCCGGATGGATCCTCTCGCGGATCGCCAAGCGGGCCGTCACCGGGCTCATGGTCCACGTGCCGACGGCGACTCCCGCCGTGACGCGGTTCGCCGCCCGGTTCGCGCAGTACACGATCCTGCTCCTCGGCCTGGGGATCGCGCTGGCCTTCCTCGGCGCGAACGTGCAGCCGGTGCTGGCCGTCGTGCTGATCCTCATCGTCGTCTCGGCGCTGGTGCTGCGCGGCGTGGCCGACAACTTCGCGGCGAGCGTGCTCATCGCCACCCGCAAGCCCGTCGTGTTGGGGGAGGACATCACGGTGGAGGGCCCCGACGGCAACCCCATCACGGGGACCGTCGTCGAGTTGAACTCACGTGCCGTGGTGTTCACGACCCCCGACGGCCGCACGGCGCACGTGCCGAACTCGAAGCTGCTCGCCGAGACCCTCGTCAACAACTCGCGCCACGGTGCGCGCCGCAGCGAGGTCCAGGTGCGGGTCGAGCGCGACGGTGCGGCGGTCGACGACATCGTCGCTGTGCTGACGGATGCCGCCGCCGCGGCCGACGGCGTGCACGGCGACCCGGGGGTCGTCGTACTGGTCTCCGCGGTCTCGACCGCGCGCCTGACCGCGCGCGTGCAGTTCTGGCACGATCCGCTGCGGGGGCTGTCCGTCACGTCCGCGGTCGTCGCGGCGCTCACGGCGGGTCTCGCGCAGCGCCGATGGCCGGCCACCGTCACGAGCGAAACCGTCGTCCCGCCGTTGGTTCCCGGCGATCCCGTGTGATCCGCCGCACGACGAACCCACATGCCATGGTGGACGGGACGTCCCTCACACAACCAGGAGCCGGAATGCAGCGACCTCTCGCGGGATTGACCCGGCGCAACCTCGTCACCGAGCTCACCGCGGGCGTCACGCTCCTCGCGATCGCCATCCCGTTGAACATCGGCTACGCGCAGATCGCGGGGCTGCCTCCGACCGCCGGCCTGTACGCCCTCATCGTGCCGACGCTCATCTACGCGCTCACGGTCTCGTCCCGTCAGCTGGTCGCGTCGCCGGATGCCGCGGCCGCGGCGCTGGTGGCCTCCTCGATCGGTGGGCTGGCCGCTGCAGGCAGCGCGGACTACGCGACGCTCGCGCTGGCTCAGGCGATCATCAGCGGCATCCTGTTCCTGCTGATGGCGGTGTTCAAGCTCGGCTTCCTCGCCAACTTCCTGTCCAAGCCCATCCTCGTCGGGTTCGTCGGCGGACTGGCGTTGGACATCATGGTCAGCCAGATCGCGAAGATGCTCGGGGTCAAGATCGATTCCGGCGGCGAGTTCGTCGACAAGGTGTCGGGGCTCATCCTCGGGATGAGCACGTTCAACGCGTGGTCGCTGGCGGTCTCGGCCGCGTCGGTCGCCGTGCTGCTGCTCGGTCGTCGGTTCCTGCCGGTGGTGCCGTGGGCGCTGGTCGTGCTCATCGTCTCGACGGTGGTCGTGGTGCTCGCCGACCTCGATCAGAAGGGCGTCGACGTCCTCGGCGAGGTGCCCTCGGGCCCGCCCACGCTGACGTGGCCGATCCTCGACTGGACGATGTGGTTGGCCCTCATCCCTTCGGCGATCGCGCTCACGCTCATCACGACGGCGGAGGGCCTGCTGGTGTCACGGTCGTACGCCGAGAAGCACGGCTACCCGTTCCACGCGAACCGCGACCTGCTCGCGTTCGGGCTCGGCAACATCGCCACCGGCGCCCAGGGCAGCTTCGCGATGGGCTCGTCGACGTCGCGCACGGCGGCGATGGACCAGGCGGGCTCCCGCACCCAGCTGCCCTCACTCGTGCTCGCCGCGGGGACGCTGCTGCTCCTCCTGTTCGGCACCGTCCTGCTCGCCGACATTCCGTCGCCCGCGATCGGCGCGGTCGTGGGCGTCGCGATCCTGCCGCTGCTCGGCATCCGCGAGTTCGCTCAGCTGTGGCGTCAGGACAGGTTCGAGTTCGCCGTCGGCGCCGTGTGCTTCCTGGTGACCCTGTTCGTCGGCGCGATCCCCGGCATCGTGGTCGCGTTCGTCCTCGCCCTCATCAACCTCGCCAAGCGCGCCGCCAACCCGGCGATCGACGTGCTCGAGGCGGACGAGGACGACGCCAAGCGCTCTCTCCTGGAGGACGCCCCCAACGGTGCCGTCACGGCCCCCGGCATGGTCGTGGTGCGGCTGGCCGCCCCCCTGTTCTTCGCCAACGGCAGCGTCTTCACGACCGCGGTGAAGCGGGCCGTGACGGGCGCCGAGGAGCCGGTCCACCACGTCGTGATCGACATGGAGGCGGTCACCGACATCGACGTCACCGGCGCGGAGGCCTTCCAGGCGCTCGAGGAGTGGCTCGGCGACCAGGACATCGCGCTGGCGTTCAGCCGTGTCCGCCCCGAGACCAAGCAGCGTCTCGAGAAGCTCGGGCTGGTCTCCGATCAGGCGTTCTTCGATACGAACCGGGCCGCCGTCGCCGCCCTGGCTTCTAGGAGTTGATCTGGTCGATGACGTCGTCGGCCGATTGCTCGATCGCGGTGCGCAGCTTCTCGTAGTCGTCCGACTCGATCGCCTTGCTGATGCGCTTGTCGGAGCGCTGGAGCGCCCTCTCGACCTTGTCGGCCCACTTGTCGTCGACGACGGCGACGACCGCCGATGTTCCGGGGGCGAGGTACTCGTCGACGTCGACGCCGAACTGCTTCTCCTCGTGGTTCTTCTTGATCTTGCCGAGGATCGCGCCGATTCCGGCGCCGATCGCCGTCGCCGCCAGCAGCGGGGGCGCGAACAGGCCCACGACCACACCCGCGCCGGCGCCCCATGCGGCGCCCTTGCCGACCGACTTGTCTCCGTGCTCCTTGACCTGGACCTTGCCGTCCTTGTCGCGGTCCAGCACCACGGCGCCGATGATCTCGTATCCGCCGGCGTCCTGGCCGCTGCGCAGGGCCTGGTAGTCCTGCGACGCGGCGTTCGTGTCGTCGTACGAGCCGACGACCAGTGCGAGGTTCTGCGTACCCATCGATCTCTCCTTCGGTTGATCTCCGAGGCGACCGGCCGGTCGCTTCGCGACTCTGTGGCGTGAGAGTGCTGTGATCCTATTGCGCAGCGCGTGGTGATGGCGAGGCTCCGGAGGCGAACTCTCAGGGGCCTCGGCTCGATCGGTTCCCGGCCGTCGTGTTCGATCAGTCCGTGGGCTCGGGCGCGGGGCATCCCGTGAGACTCGTCGCGGCTACGAGGTCGTTGCAGGAGCTCTTCGTCCACTGCGGATCGCCGCCGTACGAATCGAATGCGTTCGTCGTGTACACGGTGACCTCGTCGCTGCCGGCGGTGACGACCGCGAACTGCACGATCGGATCGCCCTCCGTCGTGGGGAAGCTCCACGCGAGCTCGGCGTCGTCGTCCGCAGCTTGTGCCGCGATCAAGCACTCGACGGCGTCGGCGGGGACCACTTCTCCCTGACCCAGCACGAACGCCCCGCAGCTGGTTTCGGGGTCGCCGTCGCGCACCGCATCGGGCGCGTCCGGCAACGCCGCGGCAGCCACGATCGGATCGCCGCTCGGCGCGCGGGGGATCGGGTACGACTGCGCGCATCCGGCCAGCGGTGCGACGAGCACGACCAAGGCGAGCATGCCGCTCAGCCGCTGTGCCGTGTGCGCTCCGCGCTGGTGTCGCATGGCATCAACGTAGCGGGCGGCCGTGATCGGCCGGAATGAGACGCCGGACACGCGAAAGGCCGACCCTTCGGGCCGGCCTTTCGCGGTGGTGGTGCCCCCGACAGGAATCGAACCTGCGACCTTTGGTACCGGAAACCTCATTCGTGCCGCGCGGCCGCATCCTACTCGCCGAAAACCGCGGAATTCCGGGCGGTATGGACCTGGCTCGATCAGCCGGATCCACCCCGTTCTTCGCCAGATGTCGTCAGAAAGTTGTCAGGGTGCGGCGCCGCCCGCGCTAGTTGCTCGATCTGGAGCTCAGATGACCAGCCTCGCGGATCAGACGCGGCCGCGGCCTCACTTGCGGCTAGCCCCAGTTGTAGCGCTGCCCGTGAACTTGGTGACTTACTTTATACAGGTATACCGCCCGCGTATACTGGGATAAACAAGGTAGGTGGTGGAATGCTGACCGACGTCGAACTGCTCCGCAGAATCGAGCGAGCTCCGCTGCGGACGGCGCGCTATGCGGACCTCGAGGAGCTCGGCAGCAACGTCTGGCGCGCCCTCGATCGGCTCGCCGAGCAGGGAGCGGTCGCCCGGATCGCCAAGGGCGTGTACACGGTGCCGCCTGCCGGTGAGGACGGTCGCACCTGGAAGCCGACGATCGAGGCGGCTGGCCTGGCGGTAGCAACCGCTCGCTTCGGAGAGCGCAACGCTATCCTCATGGGCCTCGGCGCTGCGCGCCACTGGACGGCGATCCCACGCGCGATCGCGGTCACGACGGTTGCTGTGCCCGAGCTCCGACAGCCGGTGAGGCTCGACGGCGGAGGTACCGTGCACATGATCCCTCGCGACCTCGACCGGGTGGAGGCGCAGCTCGAAGACACCGAGCTCGGCGAGGGCCTGGTGACCACGCCGCGTCAGACGATGTACGACCTGCTCATGAGGCCGAACCAGGGCAAGCTGCCGGATGCGGCTCGTGATGCCGCGCGGAATTTCCGCGGGCAGGTAAGCGGCGATGATCTCGCAGAGATCTGCGAGTGGTACGGCCGGGCTAACGACGCCGTGCGAGACATGGTCCGCGACCTCAGGAATGGACTCTTCGTTGCCTGACCGGACGATCCCCGGCGTTCTCGACCCGCAGGAGCGCCGCGCGGTCGAGGAGCAGTTCGGCGTCGGCGCCCGGCAGGTCGTCCGCGACCACGTCATCTCGCATGGGCTGGCCGCGATCGCGGCGGCCGCGCAGGGCGACGTCGTCTTCTTCGGCGGGACGGCGCTCTCTCGAACGCTGCTGCCGCACCTGCGGCTGTCTGAGGACATCGACCTGATCGCCCTCGGCAACCGGCGTGAGGTTGGCGCGCGGATCCAGGCGGAGGTCCAGCGCCGGTTCCGGCGCAGCCTGGGCACTGTGACGTTCATCCCGCCCCTCGGTGAAGCGCCGCACTCGCAGCCGTCGATCCTTGAGGTGAAGGGCACGCGCATCCGGGTGCAGCTGCTGACCTCGGAGGGTTACCCGCCGTGGCCGTGGCAGCTCCTTGACATCGAGCAGCGGTATAGCGACGCCCCGCCCGCGAGGCTCAAGGTGCTCACTCCGCCAGCGTTCGTCGCGTCCAAGCTCGCCGCCTGGGAGGACCGGCACGCACCACGCGACCTGTACGACCTCTGGGCTCTGGCGGAGAGGGGCTGGATCAACGAGGATGCCGCGGCGCTCTATTGCCGCTACGGCCAACACACGATCCTCTCGAGAATCTCCTTCGCCGAAGTGCCAAGCGAGCGTGACTGGGAGGGGTCGCTCGCACATCAGTGCGTCATCACGACGACGCCTCAGAACGCTGCGAACGTCGTGAAGGAAGCGATCACAGCGCTCTCGTCATGAGGACGACGGTCTCGTCGAGGACGAAGATCATGACGGGGCCTTCGTCACGTGGCTCCTCGTTGCGGCGCAGTGCGCGCACCAGGCCGCGTGCGCAGACGCTGTCGCCAGTGAACCGCAGCGCGTATGGCGGTCCCTCTCTGCGGGTGCGGCTTGGCACGTCTACGGCTCCAGCCCAACGGCAACCGCCTAAAGCAGTGATCCGCGTCGACTGCGCGAGGCAGAGGTTGGCCTGCGTTGCGGGTAGACGCGAGGGCGCTGTAGGAATGCCGTGTGGCTCAGAGAACGCCTGAAGAAGATTTGTTGGTCGGCGGCCTCGACGACTGGGCTGACTGTGGATGGGCCATGCAATCCGTGCGCTTGTCCGGCGAGACTGACCTGGCGGCCCTGCGCGAGGCGACTATCGAGCTGATCGACCGAGTGATGAGAGCTGGGCTGATGGTGCCCGGTGACCTCCAAGACGGCGTCCACATCACCTGGGACGGAGACCCGGACGAGTGGACCGCAAGGATCTCTCGCGAGTGGATCATCGAGTGGGGGACGAAAGCGCCCACTCCTGGTGCCATCACGTGGCTGAACAACACAGCGGCGGGCGACGACATCGCGCGAGCCATCCTCGCTCGTGAGGCACCGTGATCGGTCCAGGAACGGTACGCCGAAGACGCACCGGTCGCGGTCCGTCCCGTATCCCGAGTTTCTGGCGACGCCACTTGACCTATTAGCCGCAGGCAAAGCGTCTGAGGAGCTTCTGCTCGGCGGCTGCGTCGCTTGCCGTCAGCAGCGGTGCGCACGTCAAAGCGGTGCAGCGGATGCTCGGACAGGCGTCGGCTGCGATGACGCTCGACGTCTATGCGGACCTTTTCGACGACGATCTGGACGCCGTTGCGGCCGCTCTCGATCGCGCCAAGCGCGCTGCAGGTGTTGTCAAAGTGTTGTCGCGAGAAAGGGATCGAGAGTCCTGAAGACTCTCGATCCCTTGTCCCGACTGGTGCCCCCGACAGGATCCCACCCGCCCCTCCATACGGCGGTGGCGCGCCGCGCGGAGCCTCCAGCGGGCGGGGCCCACGCACAGCCGGCTGCGCCGGCGATTCGATTGCTGTCAACGCCAGAAACGCCGAAGGCCGACCCTTCGGGCCGGCCTTCGGCGTTTGTGCCCCCGACAGGAATCGAACCTGCGACCTTTGGTACCGGAAACCAACGCTCTATCCCCTGAGCTACGGAGGCGTGCCGATCGAGGTTACCATCCCGGCGGGGTCCGCCCTGTCACCTCAGGGCTCGACGGGGTCGTCCTCGTGGGGCGCGTCGGCGACGATCGCGGGCTGCTGCTCGAGGCGCTCGAGAGCGTCGGCGAGGCGTCCTGCGAGGTACGCGTGTCCGTTCGTCGAGGGGTGGTCGCGGCCGATCGGGCCGGTGTCGATCACGTCGAGGTAGTTGGCGTCGGTGATCCACTCCTCGGCGATGGGGGAGATGTACCACCAGCCGCGCGCGCCCGCGAGCTCGCGCAGGTCCGCATCGATGCTCTGCGTCGCCTTCTGCACAGGCAGCACCTGCGGGGAGGGCCCGAGGATCACGATCTCGGCGTCGGGGTAGCGGGCCTCGAGGGCGTCCCAGGCGGCGGTGACGGCATCCCGATACCCGTCGGGATACAGCCGACGGTCGTTGATCGACCCCTCGACGATGATGATGTCGGGTTCCAGCGCCGGGTCGAGGGCGGCGATGCGCTCGCCGTAGGCAGGGCCGTCGAGCCCGGGCTTGAGATAGCCGCTGCCGCGCACGCCGTCGACGATGGTCTCGACGCCGAGGTCGTCGGCGAGCAGGTACGCGAACCCCTGCGTCGGGACGGTCGCGGCCGAGCCGTAGACCCACGAGTCGCCGAACACCAGCACGCGCGTCTCGTCGCCGACCACGAGCGGCGCCGGAGGGACGGATGCCGGAGCCGCCGCCGCGTGCTCGTCGGCGGCGATCGGCGCGACGGTCTCGGGGGCGCCCCAGGGGCGCAGCACGGCCACCGTGCACACCGCGGCCACGGCGAGCGCGGCGCCGATGAGAGGGAGCCCCAGCCGCCGTGCGCGGGAGTGACCGTGCGCGTGCATGTGAAGAGGGTAAGTCACGTCCTGACGTGCTCCGGCCGGCGGCGGCGAACTGGCGAGAATCCGGGGTGGATCCTGAGCTTCGGGAGCGCTTCCAGCGGTCTCGCAGCAACCCTTGTGGAGGCTCGTACGAAGTGGCCGTCGCGGCGTGCGAGGATACTTCGGTGCAACGCCTCGTGACCGCTGAGATGGACCTCGAACTGGGGGCATCCGTCGACCTCATCTTCCAGATCGCCGCCGCCCAGGCGGTGCCGGTCTCGAGCGAGCAGCTGACGTTCACGCAGGGCGATCGCGTGTACACCCCGACCGAGATCGTCGACCAGTCCGGCAGCCGGCTGCACCGCCTCACCGGCGAGCCCGGACGCCTCGAGATCCGCTACCAGGCCACCGTCGACGGCCAGGCCGCGACGAGCCGCACGAGCGACCTGGAAACCATCACCTACCTGCGCCCGAGCCGCTACGCGCAGTCCGACGAGGTCTTCCAGCAGGCACGCCGGCAGTTCAAGGGCCTGTCGGGGCACGAGCTCATCGCCGCGGTGTCGGAGTTCGTCTCGACGAGCACGACCTACACCCCGGGTCTCAGCCACGGCACCGACAGCGCCGTCACCACGCTGATGACCGGCCAGGGCGTGTGCCGCGACTACGCGCACGTCGTCATCGCGCTGCTGCGCGCGATGGACATGCCCGCCCGCTACGCCGCCTGCTATGCGCCGGGCCTGCGGCCGATGGACTTCCACGCCGTCGCCGAGGCCTACTTCGACGGGGCGTGGTACGTCATCGACGCCACCCGGCTCGCCAACCGCAGCGCGCTGGTGCGGATCGCGACGGGGAGGGATGCCGCCGACTGCGCGTTCCTCAGCTACTACGGCGGCTACGTCGGCCTCAAGCGCCTGCGCGTGGACGCGTCCGTCGTTCCCGACGCCGTCACCCTCGACGGGCTGGAGATGCTGCCCGGCATGACCGACGCGGGCCTGCCGGCGTTTGCCGATCCCTCGCTCGACGATTTCGGGGCTCTCGTCCAGATCGCCTGATCGGGCGCGCGAAGGCGGCCGATTAGACTGGGTCGTCTATGGATCCTGAAGCCCTCTCCGCCGCCCTGCTCGCCGTCGTCGCCCCGCTCGCGGAGGCGCGACGACCCGGTGCGGCCGAAGGGCTCACCGCCGCGGACCTGCCGCTGGAGCGGCCCAAGAACCGCGACCACGGCGACTGGTCGTCCAACGCGGCGCTCAAGCTCGCCAAGGCGGTCGGGGCCAACCCGCGCGAGTTCGCCGCCGAGATCGCCGAGGGGCTCGGGCAGGTCGACGGCGTCGCCGAGGTCGAGGTCGCCGGGCCGGGCTTCATCAACATCCGGCTGGATGCCGCTGCCGCCGGCGCGCTGGCCAAGATCGTCGTCGACGCCGGCGCCGCGTTCGGCACCAACCAGTCGCAGCGCGGAAACACCATCAACCTCGAGTTCGTGAGCGCGAACCCGACCGGGCCGATGCACATCGGCCACACCCGGTGGGCGGCCCTGGGCGACTCCATGGCGCGTCTGCTGCTGGCCAGCGGCGCGACGCTCGTGCGCGAGTTCTACGTCAACGACGCCGGCGCCCAGATGGAGCGCTTCGGCCGTTCCGTGCTCGCCGCGGCCAAGGGCGAGCCCACCCCGGAGGACGGCTACCCGGGCTCGTACATCGACGATCTCGCGCAGCGCGTCCTCTCCGCCGTGCCGGAGCTGCTGACGCTCCCCGACGACGAGCAGCTCCTCGTCGCGCGCGACCGCGCATACGAGCTGCAGCTGGGCGACCTCCAGGCGTCGCTGGAGAAGTTCAACGTGCACTTCGACGTCTTCTTCAGCGAGCGGACGCTCCACGCGAAGGGCTCGGACGGCGAGCCGAGCCTCGTCGACGAGGCGGTCGACCGCCTGCGCGAGCAGGGGCACGTCTTCGACGACGAGGGCGCGGTGTGGGTGCGCACCACCGACTTCGGCGACGACAAGGACCGCGTCATCCGCCGCTCCAACGGCGAGTACACGTACTTCGCCGCCGACGCCGCGTACTACCTCAACAAGGGCGACCGCGGCTTCGCGCACAAGATCTACCTCCTGGGCGCCGACCACCACGGCTACGTGCACCGTCTCAAGGCGCTCGCGGGCGCGGCCGGCGACGATCCCGAGAAGGACATCGAGGTGCTCATCGGCCAGCTCGTCTCGGTGAACGGCGCGCGCCTGTCCAAGCGCGCCGGCAACATCATCGAGCTCGACGACCTGCGCGAGTGGCTCGGCACCGATGCGCTGCGCTACTCGCTGGCGCGCTACCCCGCCGATTCCCCGCTGACGCTGGACCCGGAGATCCTCCGCAAGCGCACGAACGACAACCCGGTGTTCTACGTGCAGTACGCCCACGCACGCACGCACAACGTGGCTCGCAACGCGCACGGCTCGGGCGTGGACCGCTCCGAGTTCGCTCCCGAGCTGCTCACGCACGAGACCGAGTCGGCGCTCCTCGGCGCGCTGCAGGAGTTCCCCCGCATCGTGGCGTTCGCCGCCGAGGTGCGTGAGCCGCACCGCGTCGCGCGCTACCTCGAAGAGCTCGCCGGCCTCTACCACCGCTGGTACGACAACTGCCGTGTGATCCCGCTCGGCGACGAGCCGGTCGAGGCCGTGCACCGCACCCGGCTGTGGCTCAACGACGCCACCGGCCAGGTGCTGCGCAACGGACTCGACCTGCTGGGCGTGAGCGCGCCGGAACGGATGTAGCCATGACCGACGCCGCCGACGCCCAGCCGACCCAGCCGCTGCCCGACGGGCTGGTGGCAGCCGAGCCGCCCGCGCCGCGGCGCCGGCGCGTGTGGCCGTGGATCGTGGCCTTCGCGATCGTCGCGGTGCTCGCGGTGGGAGCGTGGTTCGCCGCGGAGGCGATCGCGCGGCAGGTCGTGACCGGTGTCGTGCAGCAGCAGGTCAAGACGCAGCTCTCGCTGCCGGCCGACCAGCAGGTCGACGTCGAGGTGGCCGGGGCCGTCATCCCGCAGCTCATCGGCGGCACGTTCACGCAGCTCACGATCTCGTCCGACGACGTCCCGTTCGACGGCGTCAGCGGCGACGTGACGGTGGTCGCCCACGACGTGGCGATCCGCGGCGACGTGACGCTCGGCGGCGCGACCGCGACGGTGTCGCTCGACGAGGAGCAGCTGCGCCAGCTGCTGTCGACCGTGGAGGGGTTCCCCGCAGGGACCGTGGGCATCGACGATCCGAACGTCACGATGACCGTCGACCTCCAGCTGTTCGGCGTGAACATCCCTGTCGGCGTGGCGCTGACGCCGTCGGCGGCCGCGGGTGAGATCGTGCTGTCGCCGGACTCGCTGCAGCTGGGGGAGTCCGCGGTCACGGCCGACGCGCTGCGCGACCAGTTCGGCGGCCTGGCCGACGCCGTGCTGCGCGACTGGAACGTGTGCATCGCGACGTACCTGCCCGTGGCGGTGACGCTCACCGGGGTCGAGGTCGACGGGGATCACCTCGTCGCGGACTTCGACGTCGACGGCGGCATCGCCTCCGACCCGGCGCTGCGCGAGAAGGGCACCTGCGCCTGATCCGTCGCCGCGCGTCACACGGCGCAGGGGCGGGATGCCGCGTGCCCTAGACTGCTCGTACTGCCCGGCGCGTGACCCCTCCGGCCGCGGCAGCGGGCCGCTCCGGTCGTCCGGACGGCCGCAGCCGACGTCTGCAGACCGCAGCCGGAAGCCAAGCGTCGAAGCTCCCACCGATTGGTCCACTGTGTCCGCCGACTCGCACCACCGCTCCGTCGCTCCCGCCTGGCTCGAGCGTCCCTCCGACGCGAACGGCCTGGCCGAGGCCGTGTGGCCGGGGAGCGCGACGCGCGACCCGGACGGCGTCCTCGAGCTCGGCGGCATCCCGGTGACCGCCCTGCGCGCCCGCTACGGCACGCCGCTGTACGTCCTCGACGAGGACGAGGTGCGTGCGACAGCGCGCCGCACGCTCGACGCGTTCCGCGCGGCCGCAGCGCTGCGGGGGGTCCAGGCGCGCGTGTACTACGCGGGCAAGGCGTTCCTCAGCACCGAGATGGTGCGCTGGGTGAGCGAAGAGGGCCTCGCGGTCGACGTGTGCAGCGGCGGCGAACTCGCCGTCGCCCTCGCCGCGGGCGCCGACCCGGCCCGGCTCGGCTTCCACGGCAACAACAAGTCGGTGGCCGAGCTCGAGCGCGCGGTGGACGTGGGCATCGGCTCGATCGTCATCGACAGCCTCATCGAGATCGAGCGCCTCGGCGCGATCGTCGAGCGCCGTGGCACGACCCAGGCGGTGCTGCTGCGGGTCAACAGCGGCGTGCACGCCGAGACGCACGACTTCCTGGCGACGGCCCACGAGGACCAGAAGTTCGGCTTCACGCTGGCCGACGCGCCCGGAGCGGTCGCGCGGATCCGCGAGCTGGACGGCCTCGAGTTCGTCGGCCTGCACTGCCACATCGGCTCGCAGATCTTCGGAACCGCCGGGTTCGAGGAGTCCGCGGCGCGTCTGGTCGAGCTCCACGCCGAGCTGCGCCGCGGCGGCGAGCTGCCCGTGCTGAACCTCGGCGGCGGATTCGGGATCGCCTACACCTCCGTCGACGACCCCACCCCGATCGAGGCGCTGGCCGCGGGCATCGTGGAATCGGTGGCACGGCAGTGCGAGGTGCGCGGCATCCCGATGCCGAACCTCGCCTTCGAGCCGGGACGTGCCATCGTCGGCCGCGCCGGGGTCACCCTGTACGAGGTCGGCACCACCAAGCCGGTCGCCCTCGACGGCGGCCAGACGCGGCTGTACGTGAGCGTCGACGGCGGCATGAGCGACAACGCCCGGCCTGCGCTGTACGGCGCGCAGTACTCCGCACGCATCGCCTCGCGCACCAGCGACGCCGATCCGGCGCTCTCCCGTGTCGTCGGACGCCATTGCGAGTCGGGCGACATCGTGGTGGATGCCGAGTACCTGCCGTCCGACGTCGCACCGGGGGATCTGCTGGCCGTGCCGGCGACCGGCGCGTACTGCTTCTCGCTGTCGAACAACTACAACTACGTCCCCCGCCCGCCCGTCGTGGCGCTGCGCGGGGGAGAGGCCCGCGTCATCGTGCGCGGCGAGACGATCGACGATCTGCTCGCGCGCGACATGGGCACGGGGATCGCGCCGGATGCCGCGCGTGTCTCCGAGGACGCACTGACGGAAGGGATCGCATGACCGACTACCGCCGACTCCGAGTCGCGCTGCTGGGGGCAGGGGCCGTCGGCTCGCAGGTGGCCGCGCTGCTGCGCCGCCACGCCGACGAGCTCGCCGACCGGGCGGGCGCGCGTCTGGAGCTGGTCGGCATCGCGGTGCGCGATCTCGACGCCAAGCGCGACGTCGACCTGCCGCGGGAGCTGTTCACGACCGACGCGGAGTCGCTCATCGTCGGTTCCGACATCGTCATCGAGCTGATGGGCGGCATCGAGCCGGCACGGGCGTACCTGCTGCACGCGATCAACTCGGGTGCCGACATCGTGACCGCCAACAAGGCGCTGCTCGCGACGCACGGCCCCGAGATCTTCGACGCGGCCGACCAGGTCGGCGCCGAGGTGTACTACGAGGCCGCCGCCGCAGGCGCGATCCCGATCATCCGCCCGCTGCGCGACTCGCTGGCCGGAGACCGCGTGCAGCGGATCATGGGCATCGTCAACGGCACCACCAACTACATCCTCGACCGCATGGACACCGAGGGCGCGGAGTTCGCCGACGTGCTCGCCGACGCACAGCGCCTCGGTTACGCCGAGGCCGACCCGACGGCCGACGTGGAGGGCTTCGACGCCGCGCAGAAGGCCGCGATCCTCGCGAGCCTGGCGTTCCACACGACCGTGCCGCTGGAGGCGGTGCACCGCGAGGGCATCACCGCGATCGACAAATCGATGATGGATGCCGCGCGCCACGCCGGCTACGTCATCAAGCTGCTGGCGGTGTGCGAGCGCCTGACCGACGAGGCCGGGGAGTCCATCTCGGTGCGCGTCTACCCGGCGCTCATCGACCGCGCCCACCCGCTGGCGAGCGTCCACGGCGCCAACAACGCGGTGTTCGTTCAGGCCGAGGCGGCCGGCAACCTGATGTTCTACGGCGCCGGTGCCGGTGGCGTGCAGACGGCCTCCGCGGTCCTGGGCGACGTCGTGTCGGCCGCCCGCCGCCACATCGCCGGCGGTGTCGGCGTCGGAGAGTCGACGCTCGCGAACCTGCCCATCGTGCCGATCGGACGCGTGACCACCCGCTACCAGATCACGCTCGAGGTCGACGACCAGCCCGGCGTGCTCGCCACGGTCGCCGGCATCCTGAGCGAGGGCCGCGTCTCGATCGCGACCGTCGAGCAGACGGTCGTCGAGTCCGGCGACGGCGAGCCGGGCGTGGCGCGACTGGTGATCGGCACGCACAAGGCACTGGAGCACGACCTCAGCGACACCGTGGCACGCCTGGCCGCGAGCGGCGTGGTGGAACGCGTCGTCTCGGTGCTGCGGGTCGAAGGCGCATGAGGATCGAAGGCGAACGAGGGTCTGAAGGAGACTGAGATGGCACATGTTTGGCGCGGAGTCCTCCGCGAGTACGCAGATCGACTGGGTGTCACGGCTGCCTCGACCGTCGTCACCCTCGGCGAGGGCGGCACGCCGCTGCTGCCGGCACCGGCGCTGTCGCGCCGCACCGGCACCGACGTCTGGGTGAAGTTCGAGGGCATGAACCCGACCGGGTCGTTCAAGGACCGCGGCATGACCGTCGCGGTGTCCCGCGCGATCGACCACGGCGCGAAGGCCGTCATCTGCGCATCGACCGGCAACACGTCGGCCTCCGCCGCGGCGTACGCCGCGCACGCGGGCATCACCGCCGCCGTGCTGGTGCCCGAGGGCAAGATCGCGATGGGCAAGCTCAGCCAGGCGGTCGCGCACAACGGCCGACTGATCCAGATCCGCGGCAACTTCGACGACTGCCTCGAGATCGCCCGCGAGCTCGCCGACAACTACCCCGTGCACCTGGTCAACTCGGTCAACCCCGACCGTATCGACGGCCAGAAGACCGCGGCGTACGAGATCGTCGAGCAGCTCGGCGACGCGCCCGACTTCCACTTCATCCCGGTCGGCAACGCGGGCAACTACACCGCCTACACGCGCGGGTACACCGAGGAGGCTGCGGCGAACGTCTCGACCCGCGTGCCCCGTATGTTCGGCTTCCAGGCCGAGGGCTCCGCACCGCTCGTGCGCGGCGAGGTCGTGAAGAACCCGGAGACGGTCGCCAGCGCCATCCGCATCGGCAACCCCGCCTCGTGGGACCTCGCGCTCGAGGCGCGGGCCGCGACCGACGGCTACTTCGGCGCCATCGACGACGACCGGATCCTCGCGGCGCAGAAGCTCCTCGCGGGCGAGGTCGGCATCTTCGTCGAGCCCGCGTCGGCGATCAGCGTCGCCGGCCTGCTCGACCGCGTCGAGGCCGGCGTCGTGCCCCAGGGCGCGCGCGTCGTGCTGACGGTCACCGGGCACGGGCTGAAGGACCCGCACTGGGCCCTGCGCAACGCCGACGGCTCCGAGGTCGAGCCGACCGTGGTCGACGCGACGACGTCGGAGGTGGCGTCCGTTCTCGAGCTCACGCCCGCGGCGGCGACCGCGTGAACGCAGCCGTCGTCCCCGCACCCGGCCGTCGGGTCGTGGTGCGGGTTCCTGCGACGAGCGCGAACCTCGGTCCGGGGTTCGACACGCTCGGCCTCGCGCTGAGCGTCTACGACGAGCTCGACGTCACCGCGCTGCCCGAGGGCGAGCTCGAGATCGAGGTCGAGGGCGCGGGCGCGGCGGACGTGCCGCGCGACGCGTCGCACCTGGTGGTGCGGGCGATCGCGTACGCGTACGAGTCGGTCGGACGGCGGATGCCGGGGCTCCGGCTCCACGCGAAGAACGTGATACCGCACGGCCGCGGCCTCGGGTCGTCTGGCGCGGCGGTCGTGTCGGGCCTGCTCGCCGCGAAGGGTCTGCTCGAGGGCGATGTCGAGTTCGGACCTGACGCCCTGCTGCGCCTGGCCACCGAACTCGAGGGGCACCCCGACAACGTCGCGCCGGCGCTGTTCGGCGGGCTCACGATCGCGTGGGTCGACGAGGGCGGCCCGCAGCACAAGAAGCTGCTCGTGCACCGCGGCGTCTCGCCGCTGGTGTTCGTGCCCGAGTTCACGATGTCGACCTCGCTGGCGCGGAGCCTGCAGCCCACGCAGGTGCCGCGCGAGGACGCCGTGTTCAACGTGTCGCGCTCGGCGCTGCTGATCGCGGCGCTCACTCAGAGCCCCGAACTGCTGCAGGCGGCCACTGAGGACAAGCTGCACCAGAACTACCGTGCGAGCGCCATGCCCGAGACCGATGGCCTCGTGCGTGGGCTGCGTGCGGAGGGCTTCGCGGCCGTTGTGTCGGGGGCGGGTCCGAGCGTGCTCGTGCTCGCCGACGGCCCCGGTCGCCGGCTGGAAGCGGCCGCGCTCGCGGCGGCCGCGACCGACACCCCGTGGGAGGCGCTCATGCTCGCCGTCGACTTCAAGGGTGGTACAGTGAGGGAGTACGCGGAGGGTTCCACGTAAGACGTGAATCTGGCCTCCGTCGCAAATCTGCGAAACCACCGCACGGCATTCTGACCTGCCGACGACCGCTCCGCATCCTCGCGGTCCTTCACCCCGTCGGCGGGTGTTTCGACCGGCCCTCAAGCCGGTCGGACGGGGCTCCTGCCCCCGGATGCATCGTGCGATCGTGCACAACCCATTCGTATTCACAAGGGAGAACTCGTGGAGTCCATCTCCGAGATCCACGCCGACGTTCCGGCCGACGAGCGCGCGGAAGCGCCCGAGGGCACCGAGAACGTCGACGCCGTCCAGGCCGAGGCTGACGCCGAGGCGCAGGAGGCCGTCATCGAGGCCGTCGCCGCAGAGGAGAACGCCGAAGAGGCGGTCGCCGACGCCGCCGCGGCCGACGAGGTCGCGGCCGAGGCGGTCGTCGAGGCCGTCGTCGCGGAAGCGGTCGCAGAAGCTGCGGTCGCCGCCGACGATCAGGCCGCCGACGCCGTCGCCGAGGCGGTCATCGCCGAGGCCGTGGCCGAAGAAGCGGTGGCCGAGGCTGTCGCTGCCGATGCCGCAGCCGACGAGGCCGTCGTCGAGGCCGTCGTCGCCGAGGCCGTGGCGGAAGAAGCCGTCGCCGAGGCGCCTGCAGCGCCGGCGAAGGCGCCGCGCAAGCGCGCACCGCGTCGCGCCAAGAGCGCCGACGCCGCGCCCGTCGAGGCCCCGGCCGCTCCGGCCGAAGAGCCCGCCGTCGAGGCCGCACCGGCCGAGGCCGCACCCGCCGACGCCGCCGCCGAGACCGAGCAGGCGGCATCCGACGCCACCACCGAGGCGCCCGCCGCTGACGCACCGGCCGCAGATGCGCCCGCCGAGTCGGGCGAGACCGCCGAGGGCGAGGGCGCCGAAACGCCCAGCCGCAGCCGCAGCCGCAGCCGTAGCCGCAGCCGCAACCGCAACGCGGCCCAGGGGGGCCAGGCCGCGCAGGGGCAGAACGCCCAGGGCGGTCAGGCGCAGAACGCGCAGCCGGCCGCCGAGCCCGCCAAGGTCGAGGCCTCGGACGACGAGCAGCCCGCGCAGGGCAACGGTCGCGGCCGCCAGCGCAACAAGCGCCGCGGCACCCAGGCCGCCGGTGACGAGTTCGAGACCGAGATCGGCGAGGACGACGTCCTCATCCCTATCGCCGGCATCCTCGACGTGCTCGACAACTACGCGTTCGTCCGCACCTCGGGCTACCTGCCCGGCCCGAGCGACGTCTACGTCTCGCTCGGCCAGGTCAAGAAGTACAACCTGCGCAAGGGCGACGCGGTCGTCGGCGCGATCAAGCAGCCGCGCGAGGGCGAGCAGTCCAGCCGCCAGAAGTACAACGCGCTGGTCAAGGTCGACGCCGTCAACGGCCTGTCGGTCGACGATGCCGCGACGCGTGTCGAGTTCGGCAAGCTCACGCCGCTGTACCCGCAGGAGCGCCTGCGCCTGGAGACCGCGCCCGAGAAGCTGACGCAGCGCATCATCGACCTCGTCGCCCCGATCGGCAAGGGTCAGCGCGGCCTCATCGTCGCGCCCCCCAAGGCCGGCAAGACGATCGTGCTGCAGCAGATCGCCAACGCCATCGCGATCAACAACCCCGAGGTCCACCTCATGGTCGTGCTCGTCGACGAGCGCCCCGAAGAGGTCACCGACATGCAGCGCACGGTCAAGGGCGAGGTCATCGCCTCGACGTTCGACCGTCCCGCCGAGGACCACACCACGGTCGCCGAGCTCGCCATCGAGCGCGCCAAGCGCCTCGTGGAGCTGGGCCGCGACGTCGTCGTGCTCCTGGACTCGATCACCCGTCTCGGTCGCGCCTACAACATCTCGGCGCCGACCTCGGGCCGCGTGCTCACCGGTGGCGTCGACGCGTCGGCGCTGTACCCGCCGAAGCGCTTCTTCGGCGCCGCGCGCAACATCGAGAACGGCGGATCGCTCACGATCCTCGCCACCGCGCTCGTGGAGACCGGCTCCAAGATGGACGACGTCATCTTCGAGGAGTTCAAGGGCACCGGCAACAGCGAGCTGCGCCTGAGCCGTCAGCTCGCCGACAAGCGCATCTTCCCGGCCGTCGACGTCAACGCGTCGAGCACCCGCCGTGAGGAGATGCTGCTCTCGGCCGACGAGGTCAAGATCACCTGGAAGCTGCGCCGTGCGCTGGCGGGCCTGGACCCGCAGCAGGCCCTCGAGGTCGTGCTGGGCAAGCTCAAGGAGACCCAGTCGAACGTCGAGTTCCTGGTGCAGATGCAGAAGTCGATCCCGGCGCCCGCGAACGGGCACGGCGGTGGCCACAGCCACGCGCACGACAACAGCATCCGCTGATCCTCGATGTTCGAGTCCGTACAGGGCCTGATCGACGAGCACCGCGCGGTCCAGGAGGAACTCTCGGACCCCGCGGTGCACGCCGATGCGGCGCGCGCCAAGCGCGTCAACCGGCGCTACGCCGAGCTGTCGAGGATCGTGAAGGCCCACGAGGACTGGGTGGCGGCATCCGATGATCTGGATGCCGCGCGCGAGCTCGCCCGCGAGGACGACGCGTTCGCCGATGAGGTTCCTGAGCTCGAGGAGCGGCTCGCGCAGGCGCAGGAGCGGCTCCGCCGCCTGCTGATCCCGCGCGACCCCGACGACGCGCGCGACGTGATCATGGAGATCAAGCAGGGCGAGGGCGGTGCCGAGTCGGCGCTGTTCGCCGCCGACCTGCTGCGCATGTACCTGCAGTATGCGGCGTCCAAGGGCTGGAAGACCGAGCTCCTCGAGCGCAACGAGTCCGACCTCGGCGGCTACAAGGACGTCCAGGTCGCGATCAAGGGCTCCTCGTCGGACCCGGCGCAGGGCGTCTGGGCCCACCTCAAGTACGAGGGCGGCGTGCACCGCGTGCAGCGTGTGCCGGCGACCGAGTCGCAGGGGCGCATCCACACCTCCACGACCGGCGTGCTGGTGTTCCCGGAGGTCGACGAGCCCGAAGAGATCCACATCGACCCGAACGATCTGAAGATCGACGTCTTCCGCTCGTCGGGACCGGGCGGCCAGTCGGTCAACACCACCGACTCCGCGGTGCGGATCACCCACGTGCCCACCGGCATCGTGGTGTCGATGCAGAACGAGAAGTCGCAGCTGCAGAACCGCGAGGCCGGCATGCGCGTGCTGCGTGCGCGCCTGCTCGCCAAGCAGCAGGAGGAACTCGAGGCGGCGGCATCCGACGCCCGCAGGTCGCAGATCCGCGGCATGGACCGCTCCGAGCGCATCCGCACCTACAACTTCCCCGAGAACCGGATCGCCGACCACCGCACCGGCTACAAGGCGTACAACCTCGACCAGGTGATGGACGGCGCGCTCGAGCCGCTCATCGAGTCGGCGATCACCGCCGACGAGGAGGCACGCCTGGCGGCCCTCGGCGGCGACGCGGCGTGACACACGGCCGGACGCGCACCGATCACGGGATGCCGCGCCGCTAGGCTTCGAGCGTGCTCACGCTCCTGATCCGCGCCCTGATCTTCCTCGTGTCGGCGGCGCTCGGCCTCATCGTCGCCGACCTGATCCTTCCGGGCTTCTACCTGCACTGGAACGACTGGTGGGGGATCGTGCTCGCCGTGGTGATCTTCGCGGTGCTGCAGAGCATCCTGGCGCCGTGGCTGCTGAAGATCACGCGCCGCCACGCCAACGCCCTCATCGGCGGCATCGGCCTGCTGTCGACGTTCGTCGCGCTGCTCATCGCCGTGCTGATCCCTGCGGCCGGCATCGGCATCGACGGCGCCGTCGCGTGGATCATCGGCACGCTCATCGTGTGGCTCGTGACGGCCCTCGCGACCTGGCTGCTGCCGCCGCTGTTCATCAAGAACAAGGTCCAGGACCGCAACGGCTGACGCGCGAGGATAGGGAATCCTCCCGATCCGCACGCGGCGCCTCAGGCGCCAGGCTGGGTGGGATGATGGGCGATATGCAGGTCGGCAGGGTTCCGCTGGTGGGTCGTCAGGCGGACCTCGAAGCGTTGCACGACGAGGTCGCCGCCGTCGGCCCCGCGGGTCGTGCCGTCGTGGTCTCCGGTGACGCCGGCATGGGCAAGACCCGGCTGCTGCGCGATTTCACGGAGAGCCTCGACGGCGCCGTCGTGGTGCGCGGCTCGTGCGTGGACTCGGGGTCGGGCCCGGCACCGCTGACGGCGGTGACCGATCTGCTGCGCGACCTGGTCGACGCGGTCGGGGTCGACGCCGTCCGCGAGGCCGCAGGACCCGGCGCGGATGCGCTCGGCGTGCTCGTCCCCGCGCTGGCCGCGGCACCCGGCGACGCCGAGCGGCTCGCCGACGTCGTCGTGGAGCTGTTCTCGCAGCTGGCGCGGAGCCGGCGCCTGGTCGTCATCGTCGAGGACCTGCACTGGGCCGACGGCACCACGCTCGAGATCGTGTCGCGGCTGGTGCGTCGCGCCGCGGCGGTACCGCTGTTCCTGCTGCTGTCGTACCGCACCGACGACGTGGGGCGCGGGCATCCGCTGCGCCCCGTGCTCACCGAGCTCGAGCGAGGTCGGCTGCTGACCCAGCGCCCGCTGGCGCGGCTCACGCCGGCCGAAGTCGGCGCCCTCGCCAACGGCGTGCACGGCACGGCCCTGGCCGCCGGCGTCCTGCTCGACATCGCGGCGCGCAGCGACGGCATCCCGTTCTATGTGGAGGAGCTCGCGAGCTTCTCGGGGGAGCGGCTGCCCATCTCGCTGCGCGACGTGCTGCTGCTGCGCTACGAGCAGCTGGATGCCGATGCCCAGCGGTTCGCACGGGTGCTGGCCACCGGTGGCGTCGAGGTGCCGCACACGGTGCTGTGCGCCGTGTTCGACGGCGGCGTGGACGCCCTCGAGACCGCGGCGCGCGCCGCGATCGACGCCCAGATCGTCGTGGTGCGCGACGCCACGTACGCGTTCCGGCACGCGCTCATGCAGGAGGCCGTCTACGCCGAGCTGCTGCCGACCGAGCGCACCCGCCTGCACACGGCCTACGCGACGGCGCTGGAGTCCGCGGCGGCGACCCCGCGTGTGCTCGCCGACATCGCGCACCACTGGCGCGCGGCCCACGTACCCGATCGGGCACTGGCAGCCGCGGTGGCCGCGCAGCGGGGCGCGAGTACGGCGTCGGCCTGGTCGACGGCCGCCGAGGCGGGCGAGCGGGCGCTGGAGCTGTGGGATGCCGTTGCGGACCCCGAGACCGTCAGCGGCACCCCGCGGGTCGAGGTGCTGCGCCGGACGGCGGCGGCGCTGGTGTCGGCCAACCGGCAGGAGCGGGCGCTCGCCTTCGCGCGGGAGGCCGCCGAGACGTGGCCGCAGGACGACCCGGCGGGCAGGGCCACGATGCTCGGGGAGCTCGCGACGAGCGAGTTCCACGCCGGAGTGTCGGACGGCGTCGCGACCATCGAGCGGGCGCTGGAGATCCTCGGCGACGATCCGCGTCACGTCGTGCAGCGGGCGGGCCTGATGGCCAATGCCGCGCGCGTGCACATGCTGAACGACCGGCAGCGCGCCGGGCGGGAGCTCGCGATGGCGGCCAAGGCGCTGGCCGAGCCCGCCGCGGCCGACGGCGACCCGGTCGCGGGGGAGCTCGTCGCGCAGGCGCTGCTCATCGCCGCGACGTGCGCCGCCAGCGGCGAGGACCCCGCAGGGGCGGAGCTGTTCGTGCAGGCGCGCCCGTACGCGGAGGGCTACGTCCGGGCGATGATGCGGTACTTCATCAACTACTCCAACGCGCTCATGCTCGTCGCCCGCTACGACGACGCCGTCGCGGTCGCGCGCGAGGGCATCGAGTACGGCAGCGCGCACGTCGCCGACCGCGGTCCGCTCGTGCTCATCGAATCGAACATGATCGAAGCCCTGATGTACGCGGGGCAGTTGCAGCGGGCCGACGAGCTCGGTTCGGCGCTGGTGCCGCTGATCGAGCCGGGGCTGTACTCCGCGTTCCTGCGGGAGCGGCTGGTGTGCCTGGCGATCTGGCGCGGGCACATCGACGACGCGGAGGCCGCGCTGCGGATCGCGCGCCTCGAACTGGACACGTTCGGCGCGTACGAGTTCCAGACGCGGCTCGGCGTGGCGTACGACCTCGGTCTGCTCGCCCTGGCGCGCGGCGATGCGCGCGAGGCCCTCACCCACGCCGCGCTGGCCCTCGACTCGCCCGGCTCGGCCTCGCTCGCACTGGCGCTGACGTCGATCGCCGCCCGCGCGGCGGCGATGCTGCGTGAGCAGGGGGAGGAAGCCGACATCGAGCCGTACCGCGAGGTCGTCGGCCGGTGGGGCGAATGGCCGGTCACGCCGCTGTGGGCCGCGGTGTTCGCCGCCGAGCTCGGCGAAGGATCCTGGGCGGCGGTGGCCGACGCCGCCGGACCGGCGTACGTGCGGGCCTACGCGCAGGTCCGGCTCGGCGAGGAGGTGCTCGCCGCGGGCGACCGGGGCGCAGCGCGCGAGGTGCTCACCGCGGCGGAGCGTGCGGCCGATGCGATCGGTGCCGACGGGCTGGCGGCACGAGCCCGCGCGGTGATGACGGATGCCGGACTGGCCGCCGACCCGTCGCGCTCGGCGCTCACCGCCCGCGAGGAGCAGGTGCTCGAACTCGTGGCCGAGGGGCTGAGCAACGGGCAGATCGCCGCACGCCTGTACATCAGCGTCAAGACGGTCTCGGTGCACGTGTCGGCGATCCTGCGCAAGCTGGATGCGCCCTCGCGCACGGCGGCGGCCGCCATCCATCGCCGCAGCGCCGCGTGACGCGGCATCCGCTCAACTCCTGATGCGGGCGTCAGACGGGGTCGGAACCGGAGAGCGCGCGGAAGCAGCGCACGGCGAGGTCGACCGGCGCGCGTTCGTCGTCGCCGGCGGCCCACGTCTCGAGCGCGATGCGGATCGCGTCGGTCGCCGCGGCGGCCACGAGTCGCAGTGAGAGATCGTCGGCCTCCGGCGCGAGCCGGGCGAGGGTGGGCAGCAGCTGCTGCTCCGATTCGCGGTTCACGCGGTACCAGACGCCGGCGAGGTCGGGATCGTCGGATGCCGCGCGCAGCAGCCCCCGTGTGTACGGGAACGCGTCGTCCTCCTCGGCGTCGGTGAGGGTGGAGCGGATCGCCTCGGCCACGGATTCGCGCAGCGGCGCTCCGTCGGGGGCGCCCGCGAGGTGCGCGCGCCATGCGTCGGCGCCGACGGTGAGCAGGGGAGCGACCGCATCCTCCTTGCTGCGGAAGTAGCGGTAGAACGTGCGCAGCGCGACGCCGGCCGAGGCCGCGATCGCCTCGGTCGTGGTGCCTTGCGCGCCGTGCTCGGTGAACAGTCGCGCCGCCGCGCGCGCGATGTCGAGCTGCGTCGCGGCCTTGCGGCGTTCGGTCAGAGTGGGTGCCCTGTCGTCCACCCTTCGAGCGTAGTCATCCGTGCGCGATCTGCGTTAGTGGCACAGTGTGCCATCTAGGCGTATCGTGTATGGCGTTTTGAAGAACGCCGGACGCACCCGCACCCGGGACCAGAGAGGGAGAGCGATGAATCGCTATGAAGGACGCCGCGTGCTCGTCACCGGCGGTGGATCGGGCATCGGACAGGCGACCGTGCTGCGCATGCTCGCCGAGGGCGGCCGCGTGGTCGCCGCCGACGTCAGCGAGGCGGGCCTGGCCGACACCGTCGCCAAGGCCGGTGCGGACGCCGACCGCCTCGCCACGGTCGTCATGAACATCTCCGACGAGGCGTCGGTGAAGGCGGGAGTGGCCGCGGCGGTCGCGCAGCTCGGCGGGCTCGACGCACTCGTCAACGCCGCCGGCATCCTGCGCTCGTCGCACACGCACGAGACCTCGCTCGAGGCCTTCGAGACCGTGCTGCGCGTGAACCTCGTCGGCACGTTCCTGGTGATCCGCGAGGCGATCCCGGCGCTGCTCGAGGGCGACGGCGCCGCGGTGGTGAACTTCAGCTCCACCTCCGCGATGTTCGCGCACCCGTACATGGCGGCCTACGCCGCCAGCAAGGGCGGCGTGCAGTCCATGACCCACGCGCTGGCCGCCGAGTACGCGAAGCAGGGCATCCGCTTCACGGCCGTACAGCCCGGATCCATCTCGTCGGGCATGACCGACGGCTCCGGCCAGTCCCAGCAGAGCCAGGGCCCCGGGCTCCCCGACGACGCCGACATGATGCTGTTCATGAAGCTGCAGCCCGCGCTCGGCCAGGGCTTCGCCGGTCCCGAGACCGTCGCGTCGGTCGTGGCGATGCTCGCCAGCGACGACGGCAGTTTCATCACCGGCACCGAGGTGCGCATCGACGGCGGCACGCACTTCTGAGCGCGCCGCACGAAGAGCAGAGGGGGACGGATGCCGCGGCATCCGTCCCCCTCTTCGTCATCGTTCAGATGAAGTACTCGGGCGTGCTCAGCAGCGCCCGCGTGTCCTCTCCCACGCGCCGCGCGCGCGGCTTGGCGGGCACACCGACCAGCACGCTGTCGGCAGGCGCGTCCCTGGTGACCACCGCGTTCGCACCGACGACGGAGCCCGCGCCGATCGTGATCGGGCCGAGGATCTTCGCGCCCGCGCCGACGGCGACGCCGTCCTCGACGGTGGGGTGGCGCTTGCCGCCCTCGCGCTGACGACCGCCCAGCGTGACGCCGTGGTAGAGCATGACGTCGTCGCCGACCTCGGCCGTCTCGCCGATCACCACGCCCATGCCGTGGTCGATGAAGAAGCGCCGGCCGATCGTCGCGCCCGGGTGGATCTCGATGCCGGTGAGCCAACGGGTGATCTGCGACCCGGCACGTGCGACGAAGCGGAGGTCGCGCGTCCACAGCGCGTGCCACACCCGGTGCGCCCAGATGGCGTGCAGTCCCGGGTACAGCAGCGCGATCTCGACGCCGCTGCGGGCGGCGGGGTCACGCAGCTTCGCCGCCGCGACGTCCTCACGAAGGCGCGCGAAGAAGCCGATGCGCTCGTCTGTCACTTCGTGCCCTCCTGCGGGTCGCGCAGGTGCTCGTACAGCGCGGTCGACAGGTACCGCTCGCCGGAGTCGGGCACGATCACCACGATCCGCTTTCCGGCGGACTCGGGGCGGGCGGCGACCTCGAGCGCCGCCGACACGGCCGCTCCGGCCGACATGCCGGCGAGGATGCCCTCGCGGGTGGCGAGGTCGCGTGCGACGCGGATCGCGTCGTCGAACTCCGCGTCGAAGACCTCGTCGACGACCGAGCGGTCGAGCACGGCGGGCACGAAGTTGGGGCCGATGCCCTGGATGCGGTGGCCGCCGGCCCGGCCCTCGGTGAGCACGGGGGAGTCCTTCGGCTCGACGAGCACGACCTTGACGTCGGGATTGCGCTGCTTGAGCACCTGGCCGACGCCGGTGATCGTGCCGCCCGTGCCCGACCCGGCGACGAAGACGTCGACGCGGCCGTCGGTGTCGCGCCAGATCTCTTCGGCGGTGGTCCTGCGGTGGATGGCGGCGTTCGCCTCGTGCTCGAACTGCCGCGCGAGCACGGCGCCCGGAGTCTCGGCCGCGATGCGCTGGGCGGTCTCGACGGCCTCGGTCATGCCCTTGTACGGGTCGGTGAGCACGAGCTCGGCACCGTAGGCCTTCAGCAGCGTGCGGCGCTCCTTCGACATCGAGGCGGGCATCGTGAGGATCACGCGGTAGCCGCGCGCCGCGCCGATCAGCGCCAGCGAGATGCCGGTGTTGCCGCTGGTGGACTCGACGATCGTGCCGCCCGGCTTCAGCTCGCCGGCCGCCTCGGCCGCTTCGACGAGCGCGAAGCCCAGGCGGTCCTTGACCGACGAGCCGGGGTTGTAGAACTCGAGCTTGACGAGCACCTCGGCGTCCAGTCCCTCGGTGAGGGCGTTCAGACGCACCAGCGGTGTCTGGCCGAAGGCGGTGGTGATGTCGGAATGGATGCCGGGCACGTGGTGCTCCCTGGATGCGACGTTCTGCGGTCGGTGCGAAGACGGCGCGCCGGCTCCCGAACGGGTCGGGGAAGCCGGCGCGCCGTGGTGTGGGTCAATCTTCGCGCAGATCCTCGAAGAGCGCTGTCGAGAGGTAGCGCTCTCCCGTGTCGGGGGTGACCACGACGATCTTCTTGCCGGCGTTCTCGGGCCGCGCGGCGACCTGCAGGGCTGCCCAGACGGCGGCGCCGCTGGAGATGCCCACGAGGATGCCCTCCTTCGCCGCGAGGTCGCGCGAGGTCGCGATGGCGTCCTCGAACTCGACGGTGACCACCTCGTCGTACACCGTGGTGTCGAGGATCGGCGGCACGAAGTTCGGGCCGATGCCCTGGATCTTCGCGGGGCCGGGCGTGCCCGTCGACAGTAGCGGCGAGGCGGCCGGCTCGACGGCGACCACCTTGACGTCGGGCTTGCGCTCCTTGAGCACCTGGCCGACGCCCGTGATGGTGCCGCCGGTGCCGACGCCGGCGACGAAGATGTCGACGTCGCCCTCGGTGTCGCGCCAGATCTCCTCGGCCGTGGTCTTGCGGTGGATGAGGCGGTTCGCCTCGTTCTCGAACTGCTTGGCCAGGATCGCTCCGGGCGTCTCGGCCGCGATGCGCTCGGCCTCGGCGACGGCGTTCTTCATGCCGCCGGCGGGATCGGTGAGGACGAGCTCGGCGCCGAAGGCCTTCAGCAGCAGGCGGCGCTCGACCGACATCGAGGACGGCATCGTCAGGATGACCTTGTAGCCGCGCGCGGCGCCGACCAGGGCCAGCGCGATGCCGGTGTTGCCGCTCGTGCCCTCGACGATGGTCCCGCCGGGCTGGAGCGCACCGGACGCCTCTGCGGCGTCGACGATCGCGATGCCCAGACGGTCCTTGACCGACGAGCCGGGGTTGTAGAACTCGAGCTTGGCGTAGACCTCGGCGCCGGCGCCGTCCGTCACGCGGTTGAGGCGGACCAGCGGGGTGTTGCCGAAAGCAGCGGTGATATCGGAGTGGATGCCGGACATGTCGGGCCTTTCGCGGGGTTCACGACGGATCGAGCAACAGCCTAGGGCGAGCCGTTTTCTGTGAGTCCTACTGTGACGAACGCCTGGTGGTGCGCGGGTACTCTTGCCCGCCTCCTCGCTCCTCGCTGCGTCCGGGGCACTCGTCCGCCGGGCCTAGAGTTGATGCGGTCATGGCTCCTTCCGACGATTCCCCTCCGCTGTCCCAGGCCCTGGGTCGCGCCGCCGCGCGCCTGGCCGAGGCGGGCATCGCCGACCCCGCCGTCGATGCCGAGCTGCTCGCCGGATTCGTCCTGGGCGCCGAGCGCGGGGGAGTCCAGGCCGCCGCGATCCGCGGCGACCGTCTTTCCGCCGCCGACGCGGTCCGGCTCGACGAGCTCGTGGCCCGCCGCGCCACGCGCGAGCCGCTGCAGCACATCACGGGCACGGCGCCCTTCCGTCACCTCGAGCTGCGCGTCGGTCCCGGCGTCTTCGTGCCCCGCCCCGAGACCGAGGTCGTGGCACAGCTGGCCATCGACGCGCTCCGGGCCGCGGCATCCGCTTCTCCGATCGCCGTGGATCTCGGCACCGGCAGCGGCGCGATCGCGCTGGCCATGGCGACCGAGGTGCCGCACGCGCAGGTGTTCGCCGCCGAGAACTCGGTCGACGCGTTCGTGTGGACGAAGGAGAACTTCGCCGCCGTCGGCGCCGACAACGCCCGTCTGGCGTTCATCGACCTGGCGCACGCCTTCCCCGAGCTGGACGGCACGGTCTCGGTGGTGGCGTCCAACCCTCCGTATGTTCCGGATGCCGCCATCCCGCGCGACCCCGAGGTGCGCTTCTTCGATCCGGCGGCCGCGCTGTACGGGGGAGAGGACGGCCTGGACGTGGTGCGGGTGCTCAGCAAGGTGGGCCTGCGGCTGGCGCACCCCGGCGGCACGATCGTGATCGAGCACGGGGAGTGGCAGGGGGAGGCGATCCGCGGCATCCTCACCGCCGACGGCTGGCGCGCCGCCGCGACCCATCCCGACCTCACGATGCGCGATCGCGCCACCACGGCGCTGCGGCCCTGAGGGGGCGTCCCGGTCCTCGCCGCGAAAGCCCAGGGCTGCGCAACTAGACTGTCGGGCGACATGTCCCCCATCTTCGACTGCCGTGACGAGGCGCAGCTGCTCACCGGCATGCGTCAGGCGCGCCAGGCCATCGGCCGCGGCGAGCTCGTCGTCATCCCCACCGACACCGTGTACGGCGTGGCCGCCGACGCCTTCGACCACCAGGCGGTCGCGCGCCTGCTCGCCGCGAAGGGCCGCGGGCGCCAGTCGCCGCCGCCGGTCCTCGTCGCAGGCCTCACGACGCTGCGTGCGCTGGTCGCCGAGGTGCCGGAGCCCATCGAGCGTCTCGTCGAGGCGTACTGGCCGGGCGGACTCACGATCGTGCTGCCCGCGCAGCCGTCGCTGTCGTGGGATCTCGGCGAGACCCGCGGCACCGTCGCGGTGCGCATGCCCGCGCACCGCATCGCCCTCGAGCTCCTCGAGGAGACCGGCCCGCTGGCGGTCTCCAGTGCGAACCTCACCGGCATGGCGGCGGGCATCACCGCCGAGGACGCGCAGGGGATGCTGAAGGACAGCGTCTCGGTGTACCTCGGCGACGGCCCGTCCAAGACCGGCATCCCGTCGACGATCATCGACGCGACGAGCCTCGTCGGCGGTGAGGAGCCGCTGGTGCGCGTGCTGCGCGAGGGCGCCGTCAGCCGCGAGCAGCTGCGCGAGGTGCTGGGCGACCTGCTCGAGCCGGATCCCGGCACCGAGCCGGCGGCCGACACCGAGCCGGCGGCCGACGCCGAGCCGGTTGCCACCGCGGACGAGACCGCGGACGTCTCGGTGGCGGGTCCCGACGCGGACGCGCAGCCCGAACCCGGCGACTCGTGAAGCAGTACGTCTTCACCATCCTGCTGACCGCGGCAGTCACGTTCGTCCTGTCCTGGGTCGTGTGGCGGCTGAGCCTGAAGTACAAGCTGTACCCGGGCATCCGCGAGCGGGACGTGCACAAGACGCCCACGCCGCGATTGGGCGGCGTAGCCATGTTCCTCGGCGTGCTGACGGCGTTCGCCGTCTCGTCGCAGCATCCGTACTTCTCGATCGTGTGGGCACACCCGCAGCAGATCTACGCGCTCCTGGGCGCCACCGCGCTCATCGTGGTGATCGGCGTGCTGGACGACCTGTGGGACCTCGACTGGATGATCAAGCTCGGCGCGCAGTTCCTCGCGGCCGGTGTGATCGCCTGGTTCGGACAGTTGCAGATCTACACGCTGCCCGTGGGCGGCATGGCGATCTTCTCGAGCTGGGTGAGCTTCACCCTCACCGTGTTCTCGATCGTCGTCGTGATGAACGCGGTCAACTTCATCGACGGCCTGGACGGCCTGGTCGCGGGGGTCTGCCTCATCGCCAACGGCGTGTTCTTCGCCTACTCCTACATGGTGGTGCGCGACACCGGCCAGAGCACCTTCTTCACGCTCGCGTCGTTCATCGCCGCCGTCCTGATCGGCGCGTGCATCGGATTCCTGCCGCTGAACTGGAGCCCGGCGAAGCTGTTCATGGGGGATGCCGGCGCCCTCATGCTCGGTCTGCTCATGGCCTGCTCCGCGATCTCGCTCACCGGCAACTTCAATCCCGCCATGTTCGCCGACAACGACTCGTTCGGCCGCTCGCAGCTGCTCGGTGCGTTCATCCCGATCCTGCTGCCGGTCGTGGTGGTGCTGCTGCCGCTCCTGGACTTCGGCCTGGCCGTCGTCCGCCGCATGAGCAGGGGCAAGTCGCCGTTCTCACCCGACCGCAAGCATCTGCACCACCGCATGCTCGACATGGGGCACTCCGACCGCGACGCCGTGCTCATCTTCTACGCCTGGACCGCCCTGGTGAGCCTGTCGGTGCTGCTGATGTACATCGGCACGACCCTCGAGTGGCCGGGCGACTACCTCTTCGGCGTCGTCTACGGCGCGGTGGGCATCGCCGCGTGCCTCGTCGTGACGCTGATGCCCTCTCGCCGCCGGCTCGCCGAACGCGCCGCCGCATCCCGTACCGCTTCCGAGCCCGATCCCGCGCCCGCACAGGAGGACGCCCGATGAGCCCCAGTCCCGTATCCAGCACCCCGATCCTGCGCACCGTCCTGGTGTGGTCGGGAGCGGTCACCGCCGGCCTACTGATCGTCGGCGGCCTCGTCGGCTTCCTCGTCGCCGGCCTCGACGGCCTGTGGAGCGCCCTGGCGGGCGTCCTCATCGCAGCGCTGTTCCTCGGGATCACCGCGGCCAGCATCCTCATCGCCAACCGCTGGTTCGGCGACGCGCTGTACGTCCCGATCTTCTTCGGGATCGTGCTGGGCGGATGGCTGCTGAAGTTCGTCGTCTTCCTCGTCGCGCTGTTCGTACTACGCGATCAGCCCTGGATCGTGGGGCCGGTCTTCTTCCTCGCGCTGGTGGCGAGCGTGCTCGCATCGCTCGTGATCGACGTCATCGTGCTGCTGCGCATGCGGGTGCCGGTCGTGGACGTCGAACTGCCGACGGATCCGGAAGCGGGGGAGCGAACGGACGAAGCGTCCGAAGCCTCCTGATTCCGCCTGCGGGCGGATTCAGCCACCTCACAAGTTTGATAGGCTGGACGAGCGCCCGCCCGCTCGCCTTGTGAGCGCCTGCGGAGTGACGCTCACCGACCATCGTCGCAACGGTTTTACACCGGTGCCCCGAAGCTGGAGCCAGCGCTGTCTATTCATGCTGCGACCCTGATCGCCCCCTTTGCCACGGATGAACCGCCCGTGTTCCACGGTCCGTCCATCGACGAGTTCTTCCCCGAGGTCCTCTTCAATGCGTTCGGAGTGATCCCGGTCACCCGGATCCACCTGATCCAGTTCCTCGCGACGCTCGCCGTCATCGTCATCTTCTGGCTCGGCACGCGCCGCATGCGCGTCGTCCCCGGCCGGTTCCAGAGCCTCACCGAGATGGGCCTGGACTTCGTCCGCGTCAACATCGGCGAGGACCTGCTCGGCAAGAAGGACGCCCAGCGCTTCCTGCCGATCCTCACGACGATGTTCTTCATGATCCTGTTCATGAACCTGACGGGCATCATCCCGTTCCTGAACATCGCGGGAACGAGCATCGTCGCCGTGCCGCTGACGCTCGCGATCGTGAGCTACGTGACGTTCATCTACGCCGGCATCAAGAAGAGCCCGAAGAACTTCTTCAAGAACTCGCTCTTCCCCTCGGGCGTGCCGTGGCCGATCTACATCATCGTGACGCCGATCGAGCTCATCTCGACGTTCATCATCCGGCCGGTGACGCTCACCCTCCGACTTCTGATGAACATGATGGTCGGCCACCTGCTGCTGGTGCTGTTCTTCGCCGCCACGCAGTTCTTCATCTTCGAGATGGGCGGCTGGTGGAGCCTCCTCGGCGCGGGCAGCCTCGCGTTCGGCTTCGTCTTCACCCTGTTCGAAATCCTGGTGGCGGTCCTCCAGGCGTACGTCTTCGCTCTCCTCACCGCGGTCTACATCCAGCTCGCGGTCGCCGAAGAGCACTGATACGGGACGGCTTGACAGCCGCCCACAACCGAAAGGAAACACCCCCGTGGACGCAACTACGGTTCTCGCAGCTGTCGAAGGCAACGTCGCGACGATGGGCTACGGCCTCGCCGCCATCGGCCCGGCCATCGGCGTGGGCATCGTCGTCGGCAAGACGATCGAGGGCGTCGCTCGCCAGCCCGAGCTCGCCGGTCGCCTGCAGGTGCTCATGTGGATCGGTATCGCCTTCACCGAGGCGCTCGCCTTCATCGGCATCGCGACCTACTTCATCTTCCAGTAAATCGCCGATCCACAGTCCTAAGGAGACAGGATGCTGAACGCTCTTGTCGCGTACGCGGCGGAGGAGGGGACGACTCACAACCCCCTCATCCCCGCCTGGTACGACATCATCTGGTCGTCGGTCTGCTTCATCGTCATCCTCGTCATCTTCTGGAAGGTCGCCCTTCCCAAGATGAAGACGCTGCTCGACGAGCGCTCGGCTGCTATCGAGGGCAACATCGCGAAGGCCGACGAGGCCCAGCGCAAGGCCGAGGCCGCCCTCGAGGAGTACACCGCCCAGCTCGCAGACGCGCGCAAGGAGGCCGGTGAGATCCGCGACGCCGCCCGTGAGGACGGCAAGAAGATCGTCGCCGAGGCGAAGGACACCGCTTCGGCGGAGGCCGCTCGCCTGACCTCGACCGCGCACGCGCAGATCGAGGCCGAGCGCCAGAGCGCACTCGTGTCGCTGCGCAGCGAGGTGGGCACGCTCGCCCTCGACCTCGCGGGCGGCGTCATCGGTGAGACCCTGTCCGACGACAAGAAGGCTCAGGCCGTCGTCGACCGCTTCCTCGCCGAGCTCGAAGAGTCCGAAGGGGCCAAGGCGTAATGGGCAGCGCGACCACTCAGGCCCTGGCGGCGACGACGGCGGCGCTCAGCGCCGCGTCGGGCGTCGACCTCGACGTCGCCGGCGAGCTGTTCGCCGTCGCGCGCGCCGTGGGCGACTCGTCGCAGCTGAGCGGCGCGCTCGCCGACTCCGCCGCGCCGACCGAGGCCCGCCGCAAGGTCGTCGCCGACGTGTTCGGCGCGGCCGTGAAGCCCACGACGGCTTCGCTGCTGGCCACGGCCGTCGCGCAGCGCTGGTCCTCGTCCGACGACCTGGTCGACGGCATCGAGGACCTCGCGGTGCGTGCCGTGGCGATCGCCGAGACGGACGCCGACGTGGAGGCCGAGCTGTTCGGCTTCTCGCGCGCGGTCGCCGACAACCCCGAGCTGGAGCTCGCGCTGGGCAGCCGCCTGGGCGACGCCGCCGCGAAGGGCGAGCTCGTCGAGAAGCTGCTGAAGGGGCGCGCGAGCGCGGGGACGACGCTGATCGCGGCATCCCTCATCCAGCAGCCTCGTGAGCGCCGCGTGCGTCAGCTGCTGTCGCGCGCCACGAAGGTCGTCGCCGACCAGCGCGGCCGCGCCGTCGCGACGGTCGTCGCCGCGGCACCGCTGAGCGCGGCGCAGAGCGAGCGGCTCACCGCAGCGCTGACCAAGCGGTACGGCACGAAGGTGTCGCTGAACACCATCGTCGACCCGACCGTCGTGGGCGGCATGCGCGTGCAGATCGCAGACGACGTGATCGACGCCAGCGTGTCGTCGCGTCTGGCCGACCTCCGTCAGCGGCTCGCCGGCTGACACAGACTTCCCGCCTCCGCGGAGATTTCGGGGCCGAGGCCCCATGAACGAAGGAAAACAATGGCAGATCTCTCTATCAGCCCCGACGTCATCCGTGACGCGCTGAAGGACTTCGTCGCCGCTTACGAGCCCACGGGCGCTGCGGCGACCGAGGTCGGCACCGTCGTCGACGCCGCGGACGGCATCGCCCACGTCGAGGGCCTGCCCGGTGTCATGGCGAACGAGCTGGTGACGTTCGAGGACGGCACGCAGGGCCTCGCCCTCAACCTGGACGAGCACGAGATCGGTGTCGTCGTGCTCGGCGACTTCGCGGGCGTCGAAGCCGGCAAGCAGGTCACCCGCACGGGTGAGGTGCTGTCGGTCGCCGTCGGCGACGGCTACCTCGGCCGCGTGGTCGACCCGCTCGGCAACCCGATCGACGGACTCGGCGAGATCGCCACCGTCGGCCGCCGCGCCCTCGAGCTGCAGGCGCCCGGCGTCATGCAGCGCAAGTCGGTGCACGAGCCGCTGCAGACCGGCATCAAGGCCATCGACGCCATGATCCCCGTCGGTCGCGGCCAGCGCCAGCTCATCATCGGCGACCGCCAGACCGGCAAGACGGCCATCGCGATCGACACGATCATCAACCAGAAGGCCAACTGGGAGTCGGGCGACGTCAACAAGCAGGTGCGCTGCATCTACGTCGCCATCGGCCAGAAGGGCTCGACGATCGCGGCCGTGAAGGGCGCGCTCGAGGACGCCGGCGCGCTGGAGTACACCACCATCGTCGCCGCCCCGGCATCCGACCCCGCCGGCTTCAAGTACCTCGCGCCGTACACCGGTTCGGCCATCGGCCAGCACTGGATGTACGAGGGCAAGCACGTCCTCATCATCTTCGACGACCTGTCGAAGCAGGCCGAGGCCTACCGCGCCGTGTCGCTGCTGCTGCGCCGTCCGCCGGGCCGCGAGGCGTACCCCGGCGACGTCTTCTACCTGCACTCGCGTCTGCTCGAGCGCTGCGCGAAGCTCTCGGACGAGCTCGGCGCGGGCTCGATGACGGGTCTGCCGATCATCGAGACCAAGGCCAACGACGTCTCGGCCTACATCCCGACCAACGTGATCTCGATCACCGACGGCCAGATCTTCCTGCAGTCCGACCTGTTCAACGCCAACCAGCGTCCCGCGGTCGACGTGGGCATCTCGGTCTCGCGCGTCGGCGGTGACGCCCAGGTCAAGTCGATCAAGAAGGTCTCCGGCACGCTCAAGCTCGAGCTGGCCCAGTACCGCTCGCTCGAGGCGTTCGCGATGTTCGCCTCGGACCTCGACGCGGCCTCGCGTCGCCAGCTCGCCCGCGGTGCGCGCCTGACCGAGCTGCTCAAGCAGCCGCAGTACTCGCCGTACCCGGTGGAGGAGCAGGTCGTCTCGATCTGGGCCGGCACCAACGGCAAGCTGGACTCGATCGAGGTCGAGGACGTGCTGGCGTTCGAGCGCGAGCTGCTGGACTACCTGCGTCGCAACACCACCATCCTCGACACGCTCCGCGACACGAACGTCCTGGACGACGACACGGTGGCCGAGCTGGCGAAGAAGACCGACGAGTTCATCCTCGAGTTCCAGGCGGGCAAGGGCCAGGCGATCGCCAAGCCCGGCCACGAAGAGGTCGCAGCCGCCGAGGCCGACGACGTGAACCAGGAGAAGATCGTCAAGGGCCGCCGCTAAGGCGGGCCTGGGACAACACCATGGGCGCACAACTCAGGGTCTACAAGCAGAAGATCAGCTCTGCTCAGACGACCAAGAAGATCACGAAGGCGATGGAACTCATCGCGGCTTCGCGCATCCAGAAGGCGATGGCGCGTGTGCGCGCGTCGTCGCCCTTCGCGCGGGCCGTGACGCGAGCCGTCTCCGCCGTGGCGACGCACTCGAACATCGATCACCCGCTGACCGTCGAACGCGAGACGATCCGCCGCTCCGCGGTCGTGATCTTCTCGTCCGACCGCGGTCTCGCGGGCGCGTTCAACTCGCAGATCCTCCGCGAGGGCCTCGAGCTCGCGCAGCTGCTGCGCCAGGAGGGCCGCGAGCCGGTGTTCTACCTGGTCGGTCGCAAGGCGGTGGGCTACTTCCAGTTCCGCCGCATGGAGGCCGCCGCGGAGTGGACGGGTGACACCGACACGCCGCACTTCACGACCGCCGAAGAGATCGCGGCCACGCTGCTGGACGCGTACGACCGCGGCGGCGAGGAGAACGGCGTCGACGAGATCCACCTCGTCTACAACCGCTTCGTCAGCATGATGACGCAGACGCCCGAGACGGTGCGCCTGCTTCCGCTGGAGGTCGTGGAGGCCGAGGAGGACGCGTCGGCGCAGGTGTACCCGCTGTACGAGTTCGAGCCGGACGCCGAGACCGTGCTCGACGCGCTCCTGCCGGTGTACATCCAGAGCCGCGTCTTCAACGCCCTGCTGCAGTCGTCGGCCGCCAAGCACGCCGCGACCCAGAAGGCGATGAAGTCCGCCAGCGACAACGCCGACAAGCTCATCACCGACTACACGCGCCTGCGCAACAACGCGCGTCAGGCCGAGATCACGCAGCAGATCGCCGAGATCGTGGGCGGCGCCGACGCCCTGTCGTCCGGCAAGTGATGCTGCGCACCCAGACCACACGAAAGAGAAGAAGCCATGAGCCTCACCGCTGACAAGACCGAGACGGCGGTCGTCGGGCGCGTCGCCCGCGTCACCGGCCCCGTCGTCGACATCGAGTTCCCGCACGACTCGATCCCCGACATCTACAACGCGCTGAAGACGACGATCACGATCGGCGACGAGTCGACCGAGATCACGCTCGAGGTCGCTCAGCACCTCGGTGACGACCTCGTCCGCGCCATCTCGCTCAAGCCGACCGACGGCATGGTCCGCGGCCAGGAGGTGCGCGACACCCACGGCCCGATCACGGTCCCCGTCGGCGACGTCACCAAGGGCAAGGTGTTCAACGTCACGGGTGACATCCTGAACGCCGCTCCGGGCGAGACCGTCGAGATCACCGAGCGCTGGGGCATCCACCGCCAGGCGCCGTCGTTCGACCAGCTCGAGTCGAAGACCGAGATGTTCGAGACCGGCATCAAGAGCATCGACCTGCTCACCCCGTACGTGCAGGGTGGAAAGATCGGCCTCTTCGGTGGTGCGGGCGTCGGCAAGACGGTCCTCATCCAGGAGATGATCCAGCGCGTCGCGCAGGACCACGGTGGTGTGTCGGTGTTCGCCGGTGTCGGCGAGCGCACCCGTGAGGGCAACGACCTCATCGGCGAGATGGAGGAGGCGGGCGTCTTCGACAAGACCGCCCTCGTCTTCGGCCAGATGGACGAGCCGCCGGGGACGCGTCTTCGCGTGGCCCTCTCGGCCCTGACGATGGCGGAGTACTTCCGCGACGTGCAGAAGCAGGACGTGCTGCTGTTCATCGACAACATCTTCCGCTTCACGCAGGCCGGTTCCGAGGTCTCGACGCTGCTCGGCCGCATGCCCTCCGCGGTGGGCTACCAGCCGAACCTCGCCGACGAGATGGGTGTGCTGCAGGAGCGCATCACCTCGACGCGCGGTCACTCGATCACCTCGCTCCAGGCGATCTACGTCCCCGCCGACGACTACACCGACCCGGCGCCGGCGACGACGTTCGCGCACCTCGACGCCACCACCGAGCTCTCGCGTGAGATCGCGTCGAAGGGTCTGTACCCGGCCATCGACCCGCTCACGTCGACCAGCCGCATCCTGGACCCGCGCTACATCGGTGAGGACCACTACCGCGTGGCCACCGCCGTGAAGCAGATCCTGCAGAAGAACAAGGAGCTGCAGGAGATCATCGCGATCCTCGGTGTCGACGAGCTCTCTGAAGAGGACAAGATCGTCGTCGCCCGCGCGCGCCGCATCCAGCAGTTCCTCTCGCAGAACACCTACATGGCGAAGAAGTTCACCGGTGTCGAGGGCTCGACGGTTCCGATCAAGGAGACCATCGAGTCGTTCGACGCCATCGTCAAGGGTGACTTCGACCACGTCGCCGAGCAGGCGTTCTTCAACGTCGGCGGCATCTCCGACGTCGAAGAGGCGTGGGCGCGCATTCAGAAGGAGAACGGCTGATCATGCCGCTCAACGTGAGTCTCGTCTCCGCGGACGCGGAGGTCTGGTCGGGAGAGGCGTCGCTCGTCGTCGCCAAGACCGTCGAGGGCGAGATCGGCTTCATGACCGGTCACGAGCCGGTGCTCGCGATCCTCGCCGAGGGTCAGGTGCGCATCACCGAGACCTCCGGCACGAAGATCATCGCCAACGCGCAGGACGGGTTCCTGTCGATGGAGGGCGACGACCTCACGATCGTGGCCGGCAACGCCGCGCTGATCTCCTGATCCACCACCATTCGCACTCGGCCGGTCCCTCGCGGGGCCGGCCGAGTCGTTTATCCCACCGGAGTGCCATGCTGATCCTTCTGCCGCCGTCGGAGACGAAGCGCGCCGGCGGGGGCGGTGCGCCGCTGGACGTCGCCGGCCTCGCCCTGCCCGAGCTCGCCCCGCAGCGTCGGCAGGTCGTCGAAGCCCTGGTGGCGCTGTCCGCCGACGAGGACGCCGCCGCCCGCGTGCTGAAGCTCGGCCCGAAGCAGCGCGCCGAGGTCGCCGTGAACGCGGCGCTGCCCGAGGCTCCGACGATGGCCGCGATCGACCGCTACACCGGCGTGCTCTACGACGCGCTGGACGCGGCGTCCCTCCCCGCCGTCGCGCGCCGCTGGCTCGGCGCGCACGTGCTCGTCCACTCCGCGCCGTTCGGCCCGGTGGCGGCGCTGGATGCGATCCCCGCGTACCGGCTGGGCGCCGGCACGTCCCTTCCCGGGGTGCCGCCGCTGCGGCGGCTGTGGGCGGATGCCGCCACCGGCGCATTCGCGTCGCGCGAGCCGCGCTTCGTGCTCGACCTGCGCTCGGAGGCGTACGTCGCGCTCGGGCCCGTCCCATCGGGGGCGGCCTCGCGCTACGTGCGCGTCGTGAGCGAGGGCTCGGACGGTGCCGTGCGGGCGCTCAATCACTTCAACAAGCACGCCAAGGGTGCGCTCGTGCGCCGGCTCGCCGAGGACCGCCCGCGCATCGGCTCAGCGGCGGGCTTCGTGCGATGGGCGGATGCCGCGGGCCTGCGCGTGCGCGAGTCCGCGGCCGGGGAGCTCGAGCTCTTCGCCTGAGCGCGGCATCCCCGGCGCGTTCAGCGCTTGGTGTGCTGGGCGGTGCGCTCGGTGTTCTCGGCGATGGCGATCAGCGCGACGACGGCCTCGATCACGAACCGCAGCAGGATGATCGCGAGGAACGTCAGTACCGGCACGATGATGATCGTCGCCACCAACGCGCTGATGCCGGCTCCGGGGTTGAACCACAGCACCGAGATGCCGCTGAGGATGCCCCCGACGAAGTACACGATGAACCCGATCCCGATCGCGATCAGGCCGACGAGGTAGAAGACGCTCGCGAGGCGACGCGTGATGAAGGTGCGGAACGACAGGTCGAACAGCGCGGCGAAGAACCCCTTGCCGACGGCGGAGATCTCGCCCTCGACGGTGGGGACGCCGGTGTCGTCCGGGTCGGCGGCCGATGCGCCGAGCGGGGCGCGGGCTGCCTCCGCCGCCGGCTGCGCGGGTACCGGTGGGGGAGTGAAGGCGGGCGGGGTCTGATCGGTCATGGCGGCCTTTCGGTCGAGGTTGTGCTCAGGCTATCCACCGGCGCCCGAGGGGGCCATCCCCCCAATCCGGCGTCAATGCTGACAGGAAGCTGAGAGCGTCGCTAGCATGTGACGAGCGGAGCAGGGGCTCCGTGGGCGCGTCCGCATGCGCCCGGATCGACTCTCTCGGAGGTCGCACATGGACTACAACGACGGCGGCGGTGCTGGGGCGCTCATCGCCTGGCTCGTGCTCGCACCCTTCTTCTTCCTTCTCGCCATCGCCGGCTACGTCATCGGCTCGTGGTTCCTGATGAAGGTGTTCGACAAGGCCGGAGTGCAGGGCCGCTGGCGCGCGTGGGTCCCGGTGTACAACACGCTGATCTTCGTCAAGCTCGGCGACCTCAACCCGTGGTGGCTGCTCGTGCTGTGGGGTGGCGTGGCCGTGCTCGGCTGGGTCCCCGTCATCGGCTGGCTCATCGGCCTCGCCGCGTTCCTGTATTCGCTGGCCGCCGCCTGGCGCGTCGGTCTGAAGCTGCAGAAGGAAGCCGTCTGGCTCATCCTCTACTTCTTCCTCGCGATCGTCTGGCTCGGCATCAACGCCTTCGACCGCTCGCGCTGGAACACCGCGATCCCGGCCGCCCCGTGGGCCGGCAACTTCCTCGCCGACAAGACCGTGTGGGCGGGCGTTCCCAGCCAGGTGCCGGCCGGCGGATACCCGGCCAACCCTGCCACCACTCCCGGCTACGGCGCCCCCGCGGGCTACCAGCCCCCGGCCGGATACGCCCCTCCGCCTGCGCCTCCCGCCGGCTACTCGGCTCCGCCCGCGCCGCCTGCTGCTCCCGTGCCGCCTGCGGCCGCTCCGCAGCCTCCGGTGACCCCGCCGGCCGCGACGCCGCCCGCCGCCGAGCCGCCGGTGACACCGCCGGCGCCGCCGGCCGCGACGCCGCCGGCCGCGACGCCGCCTGCCGCCGAGCCGCCGGCCGCCGAGCCGCCGGCACCGGAAGAGCCCCGGCCGTAGCACGCCACGACAGCCCCTCGCCCCGCGGCGGGGGGCTGTCGCGTGCGCGGAGCAGGCAGCCGTCGCGGCTAACGTAAAGGCATGACTTCGACCGTTCCGCTGCGCCGCGTGGGCGCGTCCGGCCTCCTCGTCTCCGCCGTCGGCCTCGGCTGCAACAACTTCGGACGAGAGGGCACGCGCACCGAGACCCTGGAGGGCACCCGCGAGGTGCTGGACGCGGCGATCGAGGCGGGGGTGACCTTCCTCGACACCGCCGACATGTACGGCGGCGAGCCCGGCCAGTCCGAGACCCTCATGGGTCAGGCGCTCCGGGGGCGCCGCGACCAGGTGATCCTCGCCACCAAATTCGGGCACCCGGGACGCGACATGGGCTACCCGCCGTCGGGGGCGAAGGCGTCCCGCTCCTACGTGCGACGCGCGGTGGAGGCATCCCTCACCCGGCTGCAGACCGACTGGATCGATCTGTACCAGCTGCACGTGCCCGACAACGACACCCCGATGGAGGAGACCCTCGACGCGCTCGGCGACCTCGTGCGCGAGGGCAAGGTGCGCTACATCGGCCACTCGAACTTCTCGGGCTGGCAGATCGCGGAGGCGCACTTCACTGCCCTGATGCGCCACGGCGTCCCGTACGTGTCGGCGCAGAACCAGTACAGCCTGTTGTCGCGGGATGCCGAACGCAACGTGCTGCGCGCGGTCGAGCGCTACGGACTCGGGTTCTTCCCGTACTTCCCGCTGCACAACGGGCTGCTCACCGGCAAGTTCACGAGGGATGCCGCCCCCGCCGACACCCGCATCATCCGGCAGCGCAGGCACATCTACGACGACGCCCCGTGGGACGCGCTCGAGGCGTACCAGGCCTTCTGCGACGAGCGCGGCATCACGATGCTCGAGGCGACGTTCGGATGGCTGCTGTCGCGCCCTGCGCTGTCGAGCGTGATCGCCGGCGCAACCACGCCGGAGCAGGTGCGGGCCAACGCGGCGGCGGCCACCGCATGGACGCCCACCGCTGCCGACCTCGACGTCATCGACGGGCTGTTCCCGCCGCCTGAGGCCGCCGCCTGAGGCCCGCCGGCCCCGTCCGTCGGGAGTTCGCCGAGGGCGTACGTGTCGGACTGTGCGCGGGGCGCGGGCAGGCGTAGCGTCACTTTCCGTGCGCGGTCCGCGAGAGCGGGCGCCCCGCGCGAAGGAAAGGACCCCCGTGCTCGGAAAGCTCCTGGTGCGCTACCTCAGTCCCGCCTGGCCGCTGATCCTGGCCGTGGTCGTCTTCCAGCTCGCGCAGTCGATCGCATCGCTGTGGCTGCCGACGCTGAACGCCGACATCATCGACAACGGCGTCGTCACCGGCGACATCCCGTACATCTGGTCCACCGGCGGCGTGATGTTGATCGTGAGCCTGGTCCAGGTGGTGTGCGCGATCATCGCGGTCTACTTCGGCTCGCGCCTGGCCATGGGGATGGGCCGCGACCTCCGCGGCGACCTGTTCCACCGCGTCGTCGCGTTCTCGCAGCGCGAGGTCGGCCAGTTCGGCGCGCCGTCGCTCATCACCCGCAACACCAACGACGTGCAGCAGGTGCAGATGCTGGTGCAGGTGTCGGCGACGCTCATGATCTCGGCGCCCATGCTCGCCATCGGCGGCGTCATCATGGCGATCAGCCAGGACGTCGGCCTGTCGTGGCTGATGGCGGTGGCGATCCCGGTACTGCTGATCATCGTCGGCCTCATCGTGTGGCGCATGGTGCCCGCCTTCACGCAGATGCAGAAGCGCATCGACCGGGTCAACCAGATCATGCGGGAGCAGCTCAGCGGCATCCGCGTGGTGCGCGCGTTCGTGCGGGAGCGCGAGGAGCGCGCGCGGTTCGAGGCGGCCAGCGACGACGTCAAGCAGACGGCCCTGCGCGCGGGCAACCTGATGGCGCTGATGTTCCCCGCCGTGATGCTCGTCATGAACCTGTCGAGCGTCGCGGTCATCTGGTTCGGCGCGTTCCAAGTGCAGGACAACGGGGTGCAGATCGGCACGCTGTTCGCCTTCCTCACCTACCTGATGCAGATCCTCATGGGCGTGATGATGGCGACGTTCATGTTCGTCATGATCCCGCGCGCCGCGGTGTGCGCGAACCGCATCGGCGAGGTGCTCGAGACCGAGCCGTCGGTGGCGGCGCCCGCGGTGGCGGCATCCGCTCCCGCTCCGCTGGGCCGCATCGAGTTCGATCACGTCGACTTCGCCTACCCGGGCGCCGAGGACGCCGTGCTGCACGACCTCACCTTCACCGTGGAGCCGGGCACGACGACGGCGGTGATCGGCTCGACGGGCTCGGGCAAGACCACGATGGTGAGCCTCGTGCCCCGCCTGTTCGACGTGACGGGCGGGAGCGTCCGCATCGACGGCGTCGACGTGCGGGAGTACGACCCCGATGAGCTGTGGACGCGCGTCGGCCTCGTGCCGCAGCGGGCTTTCCTGTTCTCCGGCTCGATCGCCTCGAACCTGCGCTACGGCGACGCCGAGGCCACCGACGAGCAGCTGTGGACCGCGTTGGAGCTCGCCCAGGCGGCCGACTTCGTCCGCAGCATGGCCGACGGCCTCCAGGCGCAGATCGCTCAGGGCGGCACCAACGTCTCGGGCGGCCAGCGACAGCGGCTCGCGATCGCCCGCGCGCTCGTGAAACGCCCCGAGGTCTACATCTTCGACGACTCGTTCTCGGCGCTGGATCTGAGAACGGATGCCGCGCTCCGGCGGGCGCTGGACACCCACCTGCCCGATGCGACCCGGCTGGTCGTGGCGCAGCGCGTCTCGACGATCCAGCACGCCGACCAGATCGTCGTGCTCGACCACGGGCGCATCGTCGGCATCGGCGCGCATGACGAGCTCGTGGAAACCTGCGAGACGTATCGGGAGATCGTCGAATCCCAGCTCGCGGCGGAGGCGGCAGCATGAGCGGCGAACGGGCGGGAGCTCAGACGCAGCGCCGGATGCCCATGCAGCGCGGCCCGATGGGCCAGGTCGCCGGCGGCGAGAAGGCCAAGAACTTCGGGCCGAGCGCGAGGCGGCTGCTCGGCACGCTGCGCTCCGACACACCGCAGCTGATCGTCGTGCTGGTGTTCAGCATCCTGTCGGTCACGCTCTCGGTGATCGGGCCGAAGCTGCTCGGCGAGGGCACCAACGTCGTGTTCGCGGGGTTCATCTCGCTGCAGATGCCGGCGGGCGTGACCAAGCAGCAGGTGATCGACCAGCTGGTGGCCTCCGGCAACCAGGATCAGGCGAACATGATCGGCGCGATGGACTTCGTCCCCGGGGCCGGCATCGACTTCGAGCAGCTCGCGCGCATCCTCGCGATGGTGCTCGCGGTGTACGTGTTCGCGAGCATCTTCGGGTGGCTGCAGGCACGCATCCTGAACGGCGTGGTGCAGCGGGCGATGCACCGGCTGCGCCTGCAGGTCGAGGACAAGGTGCAGCGGCTCCCGCTGTCGTACTTCGATCGGGTGCAGCGCGGCGAGCTGCTCAGCCGTGTCACGAACGACGTCGACAACATCGGCCAGACGATGCAGCAGACACTGTCGCAGGTGGTCATCTCACTGCTGACGGTGATCGGCGTGCTCACGATGATGTTCATCATCTCGCCGCTGCTGGCGGTGATCGCGCTGGTCACCATCCCGCTCACGATCGTCATCACCGTGCTGGTGGCGCGGCGCTCGCAGAAGCTGTTCGTGCAGCAGTGGAAGTCGACCGGCGTGCTCAACGCCCGCGTGGAGGAGACCTTCTCCGGACACTCGATCGTGAAGGTCTTCGGCCACCAGAAGGAGGTCGAAGCCGACTTCCTCGCCGAGAACCAGGAGCTGTACCGCGCGAGCTTCGGGGCGCAGTTCCTCTCGGGCGTGATCATGCCGTCGATGATGTTCGTCGGAAACCTGGTCTACGTCGGCATCGCGGTGGTCGGCGGCCTGCAGGTCGCCGCGGGACTGATGTCGATCGGCGACGTGCAGGCGTTCATCCAGTACTCGCGGCAGTTCACCCAGCCCCTCAGCCAGCTCGGATCGATGGCGAACCTGCTCCAGTCCGGCGTCGCCAGTGCCGAGCGCGTGTTCGAGCTGCTCGACGAGGAGGAGCAGACACCCGACGACGACCCGGCCCAGACGGCGCCCGACACGGCGAGCCGGCTGGAGTTCGAGGACGTCTCGTTCCGCTACGCCGAGGACAAGCCGCTCATCGAGGGGCTCACCCTCGCGGCGCGCACGGGCAGCACCGTGGCGATCGTCGGTCCGACCGGTGCGGGCAAGACCACTCTGGTGAACCTCATCATGAGGTTCTACGACGTCGACTCGGGGCGCATCACGCTCGACGGCGTCGACACGCTGCACATGACCCGGGACGACCTGCGTGCGCGCACCGGCATGGTGCTGCAGGACACGTGGCTGTTCGCGGGGACGATCCGCGAGAACATCGCGTACGGACGCCCGGACGCCACCGAGGAGGAGCTGGTGGCTGCGGCCACCGCCGCCTACGTCGACCGCTTCGTCCACGCACTGCCCGACGGCTACGACACCATGCTCGACGACGAGGCGACGAACCTCAGCGTCGGCGAGCGGCAGCTCGTGACGATCGCGCGCGCATTCCTGGCCGACCCGCGCATCCTCATCCTCGACGAGGCGACCTCATCGGTGGACACGCGCACCGAGCTGCTGATCCAGCGGGCGATGTCGCGACTGCGCGAGGACCGGACCGCCTTCGTGATCGCCCATCGCCTGTCGACGATCCGGGATGCCGATCTCATCCTGGTGATGGAGAACGGGTCGATCGTGGAGCAGGGCTCGCACACCGAGCTGCTCGCCGCGAAGGGCGCCTACTGGCGCCTCTACAACGCGCAGTTCGAGGGCGCGATCGAGGACGAGGAGACCGTCTCGGTGCCCGTCGTGCCGCTCGCGCCGCCGCCGACGACGGCGCAGATCGTCGTCGAAGCGCTCGCCGAGTCGGAGGACGGGGCGGACGAACCCACTAGTATGTGATGACGCGGGGGCGACGGGCTCCCACGGCTGCGATGGGGAGGACAGGGCGTGCCCGAGGTATCCACCCAGTCGCTGACGGTCCCGGTCCCCGGGGGCGTGCTCGACCTCTCATGGGCCGCCGCCACCGACACCGGACGGCGCCGCGAGGTCAATCAGGACGCCGTGTTCGCCGCGTACCCGCTGTTCGTCGTCGCGGACGGGATGGGCGGTCACGTCGGCGGTGAGATCGCCAGCGCGAGCGCGATCGAACGCCTGCGTGCGGTCGCCGACAGCGGCACGGTCAACCCGAAGACGATCGAGAAGGCCCTCGCGCGCGCCGTCAAAGACATCGCGTCGCACCCGGAGGCCACCGACGACGGCACCGGCACCACGGTGACCGGCGTATTCCTCGACACCGCGGGGGAGGCCCCGCACTGGGTGACGCTGAACATCGGCGACTCGCGGGTGTACCTGGTGCGCGACGGGGCGATCGTGCAGATCACCACCGATCACTCGGTCGTGCAGGAGCTCGTGGCCGCAGGACGGCTGAGCCCCGAAGAGGCCGAGAACCACCCGTACGGCAACGTGATCACCCGCGCCGTCGGTCCGAGCGACGGCGTCACCCCCGATTACGTGCGGCTCGACGTCGTCGACGGCGACCGCTTCGTGATCTGCTCCGACGGGCTCACGAAGGAACTCACGGACTACGGCATCCGTCACTTCCTGGAAGAGAACGCCGACCCGGCTGATGCCGTCGCGGCGATGCTCGAGGCCGCGCTCGAGAACGGCGGACGCGACAACATCACGATCGTGGTGCTGGACGTCCACGTCCCATCGGCGGACGACGACTCCTCCACAGTCGCCGACTGACCCGAGCGCTCCCCGGATCCACGCGGTCACCGACCGCGCCGCTTCCCCTCGCGGTGGACTGGGCGCATGCGCCCGACCGCTCCTTCGCCGCTCGATGTCGCTTTCGACGACGAGCCGCTGACGCTGCCCCCGGCCTGGACGCCGCCCGCTCGCCCACCCCTGCCCATCATCGCCGCGGTCGTCCCCGTCGTCGGCGCAGTGGGGCTGTGGCTGGTGACCGGATCGCTCTTCTCGCTGTGGTTCGCCCTCCTCGGCCCGCTGATCGCGGCGGCGACGATGCTGGACGCGCGACGCGCGGCGCGGCGCGACGGGCGTCGCGCCGCGACCGAGGCCGCACGAGCACGCGACGCCGTCGCCGCGCAGGTGGACGCACGGCACCGCGCCGAGCGATCGCGGTTGTGGTCCCGGCATCCCGATGTCATCCGCTTCGTCGCGTCCGGGGGCGAGATCTGGCGCGGTGGACGTGTGGTGTCGATCGTCGTCGGAGAGGGCGAGGGGGCGAGCACGGTGCGGGTGACCGGAGGAGAAGGCGATCCGGATGCCGCCGACCTGCGTCGCCGTGCCTCGCGGGTGGGCGGGGTGCCGGTGACGGTGCCGCTCACGGCGGGTCTCGCGGTCGTGGGGAACGAGATCGTGGCGTCGGCCGTGCAGCGCGCGCTCGTGCTTCAGCTGTGCCTGGCGCTGCCGCCGGGCGATCTGCGTCTCGTCGGACCGTTCGCCGCGGGCACGGAGTGGACCTCCGCGCTCCCGCATCGCGATGCGCGGTCGGGCCTGGCGCTCGCCCTCCCCGGTCCAGGCGACGTGGTGCCCGCCCATGCCGAGCTGGTGATCGCCCGCTGTCTCCCGGACGATCCGCCTCCGCCGCGCTGTCAGGCGGTGCTCGTCGTCTCCGCACCCGACGCCGCCCGTCTGCAGTTCGGCGGGGAGACGTGCGAGGTGCGGGCGGAGGCGGTGGGGCGGGCGCAGGCCGACGAGATCGCCGCGGGTCTCGCGGCGCGAGCCGAGCAGAGCCTCGGCATGACCCGCGGCGACACCGGGCCGATCCTGCTCGCTCCGCTGCTCGTCGAGGCTCCGCGCGGCGACCGCGGAGCGCTTCCGGCGGTGATCGGCCTCGCCGGCGCGGAGCCCGTGGTCGTCGATCTCGTCACCGACGGTCCGCACGCCGTCGTCGCCGGCGTGACGGGATCGGGCAAGAGCGAGCTGCTGGTGACCTGGATCCTCGCGCTGTGCGCGACCCGCTCGACGGACGAGGTGACGTTCCTCCTCGCCGACTTCAAGGGCGGCACCGCGTTCGACCCGCTCGCGGGCGTTCCCCACGTGACCGGGGTGATCACCGACCTCGACGGCTCGGGTGCCCGTCGCGCCATCGAGAGCCTCCGCGCCGAGCTGCGGCGCCGCGAAGCCACGATCGCGGCGGCAGGCGCGCGCGATATCCTCGATCCCCGCGTGCGGCTGCCGCGGCTCGTGGTGGTGGTCGACGAGTTCGCTGCGCTCCTCGCCGACCACCCGGAGCTGCACGCGCTGTTCGCCGACATCGCCGCACGCGGCCGGGCGCTCGGCATCCACCTGGTCCTGGGCACGCAGCGAGCGTTGGGCGTGATCCGCGAGAACCTGCTGGCGAACTGCCCGCTGCGGGTGAGTCTTCGCGTGACGGATGCCGCCGACAGCCGCGCGCTGCTGGGGGCCGACGACGCTGCCGGGCTTCCCGGGGGACTCGCGGGACGCGGGCACGCCTTCGTCCGTCGCGCCGGCGACGCGCTGCCGCAGCAGGTGCGGATCGCCCTGTCGGGCCCGGACGACGTCGCGGCGGCGGCGATGCGCATCGGCCACGCGGAGCCCGAGCGGCCGTGGCTTCCCGAATTGCCGCGGCACCTGACGGTGGACGAGCTCGCGGTACGCGCGGCCGGCGAGTCGGCGGTCCTGCCGCAGGGTGCCGTGCTGATCGGGCTCTCGGATGAGCCCGAGCGGCAACGGCAGCCGGTGGTGTGGACGTCGGGGGCCGATCGGGCGCTCCTGGTGCTGGGGGGTCCCGGCTCGGGGGTGTCGAATGCGATCGACCTGGTCGCCGCCCAGTCCTCCGGCGGGCTCGTGCGGCTGCCCGTCGATCCTGAAGGCCTGTGGGATGCCGTGGCCGCGGTGCACGATCACCTCCCTCCTCGCGGTGCGACGGTCGTCGTGGACGATCTGGACGGCATCGCACTGCGCTTTCCGCCGGCGTACGCGCAGGAGCTCCTGGAACGGATCGAGGGGTTCGTACGGCGTGCCGGCGCGGCCGGCGTACTCGTGGTCGCCGGGGCCCACCGCATGACCGGCGCGGTCGCGCGGCTCGCCGAGCTCTTCCCGCGCAGGCTCGTGCTGCCGTACGCCGCGCGCCTGGACCATGCGGCCGCCGGGGGCGATCCGTCCTGGTTCGATCCGGCCGCGCCTCCCGGGCGCGGGCGGCTCGAGGGACGCGCCGTGCAGGTGGCGCTGACGACGCCCGCACCGCGGCCCCAACCCGTGGCAGCCGAACCGTTCCTGCCCGGCTCGCGGCTGACGGGTCTCATCGCGCGCCGTTCTCCGGCGATGCGTGCAGCCGTCGCCTGCTGGGAGAGCGCGGGTGCGTGCGTGCTGGGCGTCGACGCGTACGCGGCCGACCCTGCCGCGGCCGCCACCGCGCGGGTCGTGGTCGTGGGCGAACCCGACGACTGGCAGCGCCACTGGCGGCTCCTCGCCGACGTGCGCGGCGATCATGATCTCGTCGTGGACGCTGCCTGCGCCGCAGAGCTGCGCGTGCTCGGCGGTGTGCACACGACGCCGCCGTACTGCGATCCCGCAGGTGGGCGCGCGTGGCTCGTATCGGCCGGCGCCGATCCCGTCCGCATCGTCCTCCCGCCCGCCGATGTCCAGGCGGATCGTCAGGACACTGCGTTGACCGACCCCTCCCGCACGCCATAGCGTCACTCTGTGGCTACATCCCCGATCGACCTGCAACGCCCCGAGGGCAAAGGACTCGCCGCGGGCACGCTCGGGCTGTGGGGGTCCACCGTCATCGGCCTGGCATCCACCGCTCCGGTCTACTCGCTGGTGGCGACACTCGGCTTCGTCGTGCTCGCCGTCGGTGCGCAGGCGCCCGTGGTGTTCGTGCTCGCGTTCATCCCGATGCTCTTCATCGCTTTCGCGTACCGCGAGCTCAACAACGAGATCCCCGACTGCGGCACCACCTTCACGTGGGGCACCAAGGCGTTCGGTCCCTGGGTCGGCTGGATGGGCGGCTGGGGCGTCGCGGTGGCCGGCATGGTCGTGCTCGCCAATCTCGCCCAGATCGGCGGCATCTACCTGTGGGCCCTGGTGGACGGCATCGTCGGAAGCCCGCAGGACGCACTGCTCTCCGACAACGTCCCGCTCGTCACCGCCACCGGCGTCGTCTTCATCATCGCGATGACGTGGGTCAGCTGGCGTGGTGTCGAGATCGGCGAGCGCATCCAGAACGTGCTGCTCGGCATCCAGTACCTCGCCCTGGTGATCTTCGTGGTGGCGGCGCTGTGGCAGTTCTTCGACGGCACCGCCCCCGACCCCACGCCCTTCGACTGGTCGTGGCTCAACCCCGCGGGACTCACCGACTGGAGCAGCTTCGTCGAGGCGGCGTTGCTGGCGCTGTTCATCTACTGGGGCTGGGACACCTGCCTGGCGCTGAACGAGGAGACCAAGGACCCCAAGCGCATCCCGGGCCTCGCCGCGCTCCTGACCACGATCATCCTGCTGGTGACCTACGTCGGCGTCACGATCGCGGCCATGATGTACGCAGGGCTGGGGGAGTCGGGCACGGGCCTGGGCAACGAGGCCAATGCCGACGACTTCTTCCTCGCCATCAAGGACGGCCTGCTCGGCCCGTTCGGCTGGGTGCTGGTCGTGGCAGTCCTCATCTCGGCGGTCTCGTCGACGCAGACCACCATCCTGCCGACCGCGCGCGGCACCCTCGCGATGGCGGCCTACCGCGCCCTGCCGCGTCGCTTCATGACCGTACACCCGCAGTACAAGACGCCGTCGTTCTCCACGATCGTGATGGGCATCGTCGCGAGCGTCTACTACGTGGGCATGACGCTGATCAGCGACAACATCCTGCAGGACTCGATCCTCTCGCTGGGCCTCGCGATCGCGTTCTACTACGCCATCACCGGATTCGCGTGCGTCTGGTACTTCCGCAAGGACCTCTTCACGTCGGTGCGGGCCTTCTTCTACAAGGGTCTGCTGCCGCTGCTGGGCGCCCTGATGCTGACCTACGCGTTCATCCAGTCCGCGATCGACATGTGGGACGTCGACTACGGGTACACCGTGCTCTTCGGCATCGGCGGCACGTTCGTCATGGGCATCGGATCGCTCGCCCTCGGCGTCGTGCTGATGCTGATCTGGTTCGCGTTCCCCGGCGCCAAGCCGTTCTTCCGCGGCGAGAGCCTGAACCGCGACACACCCGTCCTGGTGCCGGAGGACCCCGCCGACTTCACCCGCTCGATCGACGGCGGCCTGGTCTGAGACCGCTGCGACGGGCCGCGCGAGCGGCGACCGGATGCCGAAAGCCCCGGACTCCTTCGAGTCCGGGGCTTTCGCGTGTCCGGCGCTGCCGGGGCGACGGATCAGACCAGCGCGGCGTCCAGCGGGGCCGCCTCGAGGCCGTGCGCCGTCGCGACGCCCTCGTTGACCACGCGGCCGCCGACGGTGTTCAGGCCGGCGGCCAAAGCTGCGTCGGCGCGCAGCGCCTCCTGCCACCCGCGACGGGCGATCTGGCGGATGTAGGGCAGCGTCGCGTTGGTCAGGGCCGACGTCGACGTGTTCGGCACGGCGCCGGGCATGTTCGCGACGCAGTAGAAGATGCTGCCGTGCACCGGGAAGGTCGGGTCGGCGTGCGTGGTCGGGTGCGTGTCCTCGAAGCAGCCGCCCTGGTCGACGGCGATGTCGACGAGCACCGAGCCCGGGCGCATGCGCGAGACCATGTCGTTCGTGACGAGCTTGGGCGCCTTGGCGCCCGGGATCAGCACGGAGCCGATCACGAGATCCGAGGCGACCACGGCCCGGTCCAGATCGAGCGGGTTGGACGCCGCCGTCTTGACGCGACCCTGGAAGTGGTCGTCGAGGAAGCGCAGCCGCTGGATGTTCGTGTCGAAGATGGTGACGTCCGCGCCCATCCCGGCCGCGATGTAGGCGGAGTTGGCCCCGGCGACGCCGCCGCCGATCACGGTGACGACGGCCTGCCGTGTGCCGGGCACGCCCGACATGAGCAGACCCAGCCCGCCGGCGGAGCGCATCAGCGTCGAGGCGCCGACGATCGGGGCGAGCCGGCCCGCGACCTCGCTCATCGGAGCGAGCAGCGGAAGGCCCCCGCCCGGCAGCTGCACGGTCTCGTAGGCGATCGCGGTCACCCCGTCGGCGACGAGCCGGTCGGTGAGCGGTCGGTCCGCGGCCAGGTGCAGATAGGTGAACAGCACGAGGTCGTCGCGGAAGTACCCGTACTCGCTCGCGATCGGCTCCTTGACCTTCAGCAGCAGCTCGGCCCGTGCCCACACCTCGGCGGCATCGTCGAGCAGCACCGCGCCGGCCGCCTCGTACTCGGCATCCGGCATGGACGATCCCTCGCCCGCGCCGCGCTGCACGAACACCTCATGACCGGAAGCCACCAGGTCGTGCACGCCGGCGGGCGTGAGCGCGACCCGATACTCGTTGTTCTTGACCTCGGTGGGGACGCTGATCCTCATCGCGTGATCCTTTCCGCTCCGCCGTTGGAGCGTATCTGGCTCCCAGCAGGAGCACGTCTAGAAAGCCGGGCGGATGACTCCGACATCCTGTCCGCCGCCGGTGACGGCCAGCGGAAGCCTCGACATGGTGTCTGCGACGTCGGTGGCAGCGAGCGCGCCGTGGCGCTCGAGCAGTCGCAGGGCGACGGCGGTGGCGGCACGCCCGCTGCCGTCGAGCATCTTGAGGGCGACGGTCGTGCCGTCGGGGGCGACCATCACGAGGACGCCTTCGGCGCCGGTCTTGGCGAACACGCCGAGCCGCTCGATCGCGATGGTGTCGGGGCGGCCGGGGCCGTCGATCGTCCAGGGGTTCGCGCGGACGGCCTCCACGAGCGCACCGGCGCTGCGGTGCAGGGCGAACGGCGACGTCGTCGACGAGTTCCCGATCCGGTGGATCGCGCGGGCGAGGCCGAAGAGGGTCATCGCGTACACGGGGGCGCCGCAGCCGTCCACGGCGGTCGCCGACACCTTCTCGCCGATCAGGCGCTCGACGACGTCGCGCACGAGCATCTGCACCGGGTGCTCGGGGGAGAGGTAGCCGGCCGGATCCCATCCGTTCACGACGCTCGCGAGGAGCATGGTGGCGTGCTTGCCGGAGCAGTTCATGCGGATGCGCTCGGGCTGACCGAGCTCGCGGACCAGTTCGTCGCGCGTCGCGGTGTCTCCCGGCCAGGCCGCCGGACACCCCAGCGCCTCTTCGCTGATCTCTCCCGCTGCGAGGATGCTGCGCACCACCGCCACGTGCCGGTCCGTGCCCGAGTGGCTCGCAGTGGCCAGACCGAGCTGCTCACCCTCGAGTGGTGTGCCGGCGGAGAGGCAGGCGAGCGCCTGCAGCGGCTTCAGACTCGACCGCGGCAGGATGAGCGACGTCGGGTCGCCCAGCTTCTGCGCGACCGTCCCGTCGGCTGCCAGGACGATGGCGATGCCGGTGTGGCGCGACTCGACGAAACCGCTGCGTTCGACGACGGCGAGCTCGACGGCGTCGGCTGCGGCGAAGGTCTGCGGCACCCGGCAAGCCTACCTCTGCGGCCGGGTACCGCCCGCATGACAGACTGTGCTCATGTGGGGCGAGCATCGATACTCCGTCCGGACGACGTGGACCGGTGACCGCGGCACCGGCACCTCGGGCTACCGCGATTACGACCGGGCCGTCACGCTCGAGATCGACGGGAAGCCGGCCCTCCTGGCCTCGTCCGACAAGCCGTTCCGCGGCGATCCGTCGCGCTGGAACCCCGAGGACATGCTGCTGGCCGCCCTCAGCGAATGCCACCTCCTGTCGTACCTGCACGCCTGCGTGCAGGCGGGCGTGGTCGTCACCGGCTACGAGGACGAGGCGACCGGACTCATGGTCGAGGACGGCCGCGGCGGCGGTGCGTTCCGTGAGGTGGTGCTGCGGCCGCGAGTGACCGTCGCGGACGCGTCGATGACGGATGCCGCCACCGCCGCGCACGCGCAGGCGCACGAGTGGTGCTTCATCGCGAACTCGGTGAACTTCCCGGTCCGGCACGAGCCGACGATCGTGGTCGCCGCTGCGGTCTGAGCCTCGGCGCGGCCCGCGTCAGCGGCGCTCGTGGGGGAGCACCTGCTTGATGCGCTCGATGGTGTTCTGCGCAGGGACCTCGTTGTAGGCGTTCGCGAGCTCCTGGCCCGACAGGGCGTGGATCGCCGCCATGATCTCGTCGGTGGCGAGTCGGCGCGCCTTGCCCGACGATGCGGGGCCGTGGTGGGCGAGATCCAGCGGCTCGCCGAACTTCACGGTGATGCGGTGCTTCAGCGACGGCATCCTCGCGCCGACCGGCATCACGTCGTCGGTGCCGATGAGTCCGACCGGGACGACCGGCGCGCCGGTCTGCAGCGCGAGGAACGCGACCCCGGTGCGTCCCTTGTAGAGACGGCCGTCCAGCGACCGGGTGCCCTCGGGGTACAGCGCGACGGCGCTTCCCTCCTCCAGCAGCGCGCGCTGCTGGTCGAGCGCGTCGAGGGCGGCCTGGCCCGCACCGCGCTGCACCGGGATCGCGCCGATCGCCGTGAAGAACCAGCGGGACGCCGGCTTCTCGAAGTAGCTCGACTTCGCGAGGAAGTGCACCGGCCGGGGCGCGGCGACGGGGATCGCGATCGAGTCGATGAACGACAGGTGGTTGCTCGCGAAGATGACCGGCCCCGTCTTCGGGACGTTCGCCTTGCCCTCGATGTGCGGGCGGTAGATCAGCCGGGCCAGCGGCGTGATGATCGAGCGACCGACCGCGTAGGTGAGCCCCATCCGCCGTGCGGGCGCCGTGGGCTCCTGCGCTTCTACGTTCTCGTCGGCGCCGGGCACGAGGTCGGAAGTCACCTATCGAGGGTACTCCCGGTTGCATTCCGGTATCGGCATGGCCATTCTCAGCGCGATCAGAGGAAATGTGCGAAAGGATGGGGGTTCCCTTCCCACGACTCGAGGTTGTTCCGTGCGCATTCGCCCGCTCGCCGCCCTGTCCGTCGCCGCGCTGTCGGTGCTCCTTCTGGCCGGCTGCTCCGGTTCCGCTGACGGCGGCGCCACGCCGACGCCCACCTCGACGAGCGCCGACCTCTGCTCGTCCGCCGCTCCCAGCGGCGACGTCGTGACGTCGATCAAGGTCTCGGGCGAGGTCGGCCAGTCGCCGACCGTCGAGTTCGCAGCGCCCCTCACCGTGAACAGCGCCGAGCGCACCGTCGCCGTCGAGGGCGACGGCCCTGCGATCTCCGAGGGCGACTACGTGTCGTTCGCGCTCGCCGTCTACGACGCCACCACCGGCGAGCTCGGCCAGGAGGTCGGCTACGACGGCACCGCGGTCCCGCCGCAGGCCATCACGGTCGGCTCCGGCGCGGACTCGTTCTTCGGCTGCGCCACGGAGGGCTCGCGCATCGTGATGACCGTGCCGGCCAGCAACGGCGGACCGTACGTGTACGTGATCGACGTGATGGACGTCATCCCGGCCGCCGACTGGTGCGCCGTCACCGAGCCGGGCGACGAGTTCCCGACCGCGACCTTCGGCGACGACGGCGCGCCGACGATCACGGTGCCGGCGGCGAACCCGCCCGCTGACGTGCAGCTCGAGGTGCTGAAGGAGGGCGACGGCGACGTCGTCCAGAGCGGCGACAACGTGACCGTGAACTACACCGGCGTCAAGTGGAGCGACGGCTCGGTGTTCGACTCCAGCTGGGAGAAGGGCCAGCCGGCGACGTTCGCGACCACCGGCGTCGTGACCGGCTTCCAGCGCGCGCTCGAGGGCCAGAAGGTCGGCTCGACCGTGATGGTCGTCATCCCGCCGGCCTGTGGCTACGGCGAGGGCGAGATCAACGCGACCGACCTCAAGGGCGAGACCCTGGTCTTCGTCGTCGAGATCATCGAGACCGCGCGCCCCTGATACGCGGAACGGCCCGGCCTGCCTCCTGGCGGGCCGGGCCGTCGCGCGCGTACGGGACGCATCGTCGGTGACCTCACCGACCGCCGTGCGACCGGTGCGTCGATAGGCTGGCCGGATGCGGCGCGTCCTCATCCTCGGTTCCACCGGTTCCATCGGCACGCAGGCCCTCGACGTCGTGCGGGCCAACCCGCGACGGTTCGAAGTGGTCGGTCTCGCGGCCGGCTCCGACCGCGCCGGGCTCGAGGCGCAGGCCGCCGAGTTCGGCGTCGAGAACACGGCGCTGGGCGCCGTGGAGGCCGAGCAGCTGGTGCGCGACGTCGAGGCCGACGTCGTGCTCAACGGCATCACCGGGTCGGTCGGACTCGGGCCGACGCTCGCGGCGCTCGAGACCGGGCGCACGCTCGCGCTCGCGAACAAGGAGTCGCTGATCGTCGGCGGCGACCTGGTGACGGCGCTCGCGAAGCCCGGCCAGATCGTCCCGGTCGACTCCGAGCACTCCGCGATCGCCCAGGCGCTGCGTTCCGGAGAGCACGAGGAGGTGCGCCTGCTCGTGCTGACGGCATCCGGCGGTCCGTTCCGCGGTCGCACCCGCGAGTCGCTCGCCGACGTCACGCCCGCCGAGGCGCTCGCACACCCGACATGGGACATGGGCCGCGTCGTCACGACGAACTCGGCGACCCTCGTCAACAAGGGCCTCGAGGTGATCGAGGCGCACCTGCTGTTCGGCATCCCGTATGCCGAGATCGAGGTCGTCGTGCACCCGCAGTCGATCGTGCATTCGATGGTCGAGTTCGTCGACGGGTCGACGATCGCGCAGGCGTCGCCCCCCGACATGCGGCTGCCGATCTCGCTCGGCCTGGACTGGCCCAACCGGGTCGCGGGCGTGGGGCGTCCCCTCGACTGGACGACCGCGACAGCCTGGACCTTCGAGCCGCTGGACGACGCGGCCTTCCCCGCGGTGCACCTCGCCAAGCAGGTCGGCCGCGCCGGCGGCACCTATCCCGCGGTGTTCAACGCCGCCAACGAGCAGGCCGTGGACGCCTTCCACGAGGGCCGCCTCGGATTCCTCGGCATCGTCGACACCATCGCGCGCGTCGTCGATGCGCACGACGCGCCCGATACGCTCACGCGCGAGGCGCTCGCCGAGGCCGAGCAGTGGGCCCGACGCAAGGCCGACAAGGCGATCGCCGCCGGCGGCTGAACCTCCGGCGGCGCCGTCGTCACGTCTCGCCGAAACCGTCGTCGATCAGCGAGCGAAGCTCATCGAGCACGGCTGCGGCATCCGTCCCCTCGGCATCGATGCGCACATGCGCGCCCTGACCGACACCGAGCGCCATGAGTGCGACGAGGCTCTTCGCCGACACCGGGCCCTTCCCGGTGTCCAGATCGCGTACCTGCACCCGCGCGTCGTGGCGGGCCACCGTCTTCACGAACAGGGCGGCCGGCCGCGCGTGCAGGCCCGAAGGGTTGCGCAGCACGGCCTCGAAGGACGCGGTCCCGCGCGGCGCCGGATCGTTCGAGGCGGGCTCGGGCGCGGCGGGGGCGGCGCCCGCCACCCCCTCGACATGCGTGAGCTTGGCCTCCAGGGCGCCACGGGCCTCGGTCTCGACGTCCTCGAGCGACGCGCCGGAGCCTGCGCTCACCACGGCGGCGATGAGCCCCTCGACGAACGGTCCGGCGCTCAGCCGCACCGGGACCGTCGAGGAACGGAACTCGAGCGACATCTCCGCGCTCAGGATCGCCGACCCGAGGTCGGTGACCACCAGCACGCCGTCGGGGGATGCCGCCTCGTCGATCGCCGCGGCGATGGCGACGGCATCCGTCCCCGTCGCCCCGCCTGCCGCCCCGGCGGCGACGCGGATGCGGGGCGGTGCGTCGCCGGCCATCTCGGACGCCAGGTCCACGGCGGCGATCGCGAGCGCGGGGGAGTGCGACACCACGACGATCCCGATCATGTGAGACCGTCCAGCGCGTCGGCGAGCGCCCGGAACAGCAGCGCCGTGGACGCCGCCCCGGGGTCGAGGTGACCGGCGCTGCGCTCGCCGAGGTAGCTCGCCCTGCCCTTGCGTGCGACCAGCGGGATGGTGGCGTCGCGGCCCGCCACGGCGGCCGTGGCCGCAGCCTCCGCCGTGCCGGAGACGGTTTCGCCACGCGCGACCGCCTCGTCCCACGCGTCCACCGCGGGCGAGAGCGCGTCGACCATGGTCTTGTCGCCCAGCTCGGCCCTGCCGCGGGCCACGATGCCGTCCAGGCCCGCACGCAGCGCGGCGCCGAGCTGGGAGGCGTCCAGCGCGGGGGCGTTGCCCGCGCTCATGCCGAAGCGGAGGAAGAACGTGCCGTAGAGCGGACCGCTCGCCCCTCCGACGCTCGTGACGAGCGTCATCCCCGCGGACTTGGTGAGATCGGCCACGCCCCCGGGCTCCGCGCCGTCGAGCGCGGCGACGACCGCGTTCATGCCGCGCACCATGTTGGCGCCGTGATCGGCATCGCCGATGACGGAGTCCAGCTCGGTGAGCTCGGTCTGGTGCTCGGTGACGAGGGCGCCGAATCGACGCAGCCAGTCGGCCAGGAGTGCGGTGGTGATGTCGCTCATGCTGTCGTCGACCTCTCTGTCAGATGCCCCAGCGCAGGCCGGGAGTACTGACGGGAGCATCCCACAGCCCGAGGATCTCGGCGTCGGCGCGGACGACCGTGAGAGAGGCCCCCGCCATGTCGAGACTCGTGATGTAGTTCCCCACGAGCGAGCGCGCGATCGAGACGCCGGCGGCCTCCAGGAGCGGTGCCACCTCGCCGTAGAGCAGGTACAGCTCGATGAGCGGGGTGCCGCCGAGACCGTTCAACATCACGATGGCGGGCCCGGTGGACGGGTCGTCGTGGAGGATCGGGTCGACGAGCATCTTGGCGACCTCGTGCGCCGAGGCCAGCGGGACGCGGTGACGGCCCGGCTCGCCGTGGATGCCGACGCCGACCTCCATCTCGTCCTCCGGCAGGTCGAACGTCGGCTTGCCGGCCGCGGGCACGGTGCAGCTGGTGAGGGCGACGCCCATCGACCGTCCGGCCGCGTTCACCTTCTCGGCGAGGGCGACGACGGCGTCGAGGTCGTAGCCGGCCTCGGCGGCGGCGCCGACGACCTTCTCGAGCACGACGGTCGTGCCGACGCCTCGCCGGCCGGCGGTCCACGTCGAGTCCTCGACGGCGACATCGTCGTTGACGACGACCGACGCGACCCGCACCCCTTCGGCGGCGGCGAGTTCGGCCGCCATCTCGAAGTTGAGCACGTCGCCGGTGTAGTTCTTCACGATGTGGAGCACTCCCGCGCCGGAGTCGACGGCGACGGTCGCGGCGAGCATCTGGTCGGGGGTGGGCGAGGTGAAGACCTCTCCCGCGCACGCCGCGTCCAGCATCCCCATGCCGACGAAGCCGCCGTGAAGGGGCTCGTGACCCGACCCGCCTCCCGAGATCAAGGCGACCTTGCCGCCGCGCGTCGGGACGCCGCGGTAGATCACGCGATGGTCGTGGTCGACGCGCAGCTCGGGGTGCGCGGCGGCGACGCCGCGGAGGGACTCGGCGAGCACGTCGGCCGGGTCGTTGATGAACTTCTTCATGTCACGCTCCTTCTCGGGTTCAGGATGCCGGGGTCTCGACGGCGGCCGCCACCGGTGCCGCGAGCGCGCGGTCGACCGCGGTGTGGGCGACCACGCCGAACAGGAGCGCGGCCACGATGCCGCCGAGGATCTCGGCGGTGAGGTAGACCGGCAGCTGCTCCCACGCCACCGTGCCGCCGGCGAGCTGCTGCACGAGCATCGGGCCGATCGTGCGAGCGGGGTTGATGGACGCCCCGGTGACCGGTGCGACCGGGATGATCGCGGCGAAGACCACGAGGCCGATCGCCAGGCCCGCCCAGCCGGGGGCGGCCTTGCGGTAGATGACACCGAACACCGCGAACACGAGCAGGAACGTGCCGACGAACTCGGCGACGAACGCCTGCCCCCACGGGGTGTCTGGTCCGTATGCGGCCACGCCGAGACCGAGGTCGCTCGCAGCCTGGCCCATGACGGCGATGATGAGCCCTGCGCCGGCGATCGCTCCCAGCACCTGCGCGGCGATGTAGGGGAGCACCATCGACCACGGGAACTTGCGGGTCACCGCCAGGCCCAGCGTGACGGCCGGGTTGATGTGGTTGCCCGAGACGTAGCCGAAGACGTACACCGTCACCACGACGATGAACGCGAACGACAGCGAGATGAACCCGAGATCGGCGCCGGTGAAGGGCGCGTCGCCGCGGGCGAGCGCCAGCGCCGGCACCGAGCCGACGCCGACGAACACGAGGAAGGCGGTGCCGAGGAACTCCGCGGCCAGTTTCTGCCACAGCTTGTTCTCGTCGTCCATGACGTTCTCCTTTGAACTGAAGGGACTCTGAATCGAAGTGCATTCGATAATGTCGAATATGTCGCGACAAAACTGTCGTGTCAAGCATCAATACGTGAATGCAGTAGGGTTCACTCACGACGCGATCGCAGTGAAGGGGGCGCGGATGATCCAGTCCATCGACCGGGCGGCTCGCATCCTCGCGAGTCTGCAGGGCGCACGACACCTCGGGATCACCGAGCTGTCGGCGATCCTCGACCTTCCGCCGTCGACCGTCCACGGACTCGTCAAGTCGCTGCAGCAGCACGGTCTCGTCGCCAAGGAACCCGGGACGAACCGCTACATGCTCGGTCCCGCACTGCTGAAGCTCTCCAACGTCTACCTCGACACGCTCGACGTGCGCGCCCGCGCCATGCGCTGGACCGCCGAGCTCGCGCGCCGGACGGGGCTGGCCACGCGACTGGGCGTGCCGCTGTTCGACGAGGTGATCGTCATCCATCACAACCGGCGTCCCGACGGGTCGGAGCAGATGCCCGAGATCGGCGTGACGATCCCGGCCCACGCCTCGGCGCTCGGCAAGGTGCTCCTGGCCTTCGACCCCAATCTGGCCGAACCGCTGCTCGCGTCGCCGCTGCGCAGCCTCACCGGCTCGACGGTCACCGATGCCGCCAGCATGGCCGTGCAGCTCGCGCAGGTCGTCGAGCGCGGCATCGCGCACGAGGAGGACGAAGCGGTGCTCGGCGAATCGTCGATCGCCGCCCCGGTCGCCGACCGGTCGGGTCAGGTGGTCGCCGCGGTGGCCGTCGTGATGCCCTCGTCGGAGTATCCGCCGGGTGACACCGTGCTCAACGACCTGCGCGAGACCGCACGCAACATCTCGCGCGAGCTCGGGGCGACCACATGGCCGCCTCCGGTCGCGCCGCGCGCCGACGAAGCCTGATCAGGCGTCGGGGAAGGCCGGACGCAGGGGATCGGATGCCGGAGTCTCGTCCTCCGGGTAGGGCACCGGCCAGTGGGGCTCGGGCACGGGCCAGCCCGCGTCCCGCAGGGCCCGGCGCGCCAGTTCCCGGGCCGAGTAGGGCGTGCGGACGCCGCGGATGTCGCGGTAGTCCTGGTGTCCCGGTCCTGCCCACAGGATCGCGTCGCCGTCGCCGACGAGCGCCACGGCCTCGACGATGGCGCGCTCGGGCGGCGAGAACTCGAGGATCTCGGCATCCGGCTGCTCGCGGCGGGCTCCCTCGAGGAGCGTGGCGCGGATCGAATCGGGATCCTCGTGGCGCGGGTGGTGGTCGGTGATGACGAGGATGTCGCTGCCGACCACACCGGTGCGGCCCATGTCGTGCCGCTTGGTGGCGTCGCGGTCGCCGTCCGCGCCGAACAGCATCACCACCTTGCCGGGGGTGACGCGGCGGACGGCCGCCAGCGTCTTCTCGAAGGCGTCGGGGGAGTGACCGAAGTCGACGTACACGGCGGGGCCGGTCTCGCCCGAGACGAGCTCGGTGCGGCCGGGCAGGTACGCGTCGATGCGGCTGCCGTCCAGCGCCGCGACGAGGCGGTCCCAGGAGTAGCCGCCCTCGAGGATCATGACGATCGCGAGGCCCGCGTTGGCGGCCATGTGCCGGCCGATCACCGGGACCAGGGTCGTGAGCGTACGGCCGTCGCGGGCGGTGAGGCGGAACTCGGTGCCCACCGGGCGCTCGTCCAGGATCTCGACGACCCAGTCGGCGGCGGCCGCGGCCTCAGGATCGGACGCGAGCGCGGGCGTGCCGACCGTGACGGTCGGCACCTCGCTGCGCGAGACGACCTCGGCGCCGTTCTCGGAGTCGATGCACACCACGGCGCGGCGCGAGCGGTCGGCGCGGAACAGCGGCAGCTTCGCCTCGAAGTACTCGCGCATGTCGGCGTAGTCGTCGAGGTGGTCGTGGGTGAGGTTCGTGAAGCCCGCGACGTCGAACACGATGCCGTCGACGCGACGGCGGCTCAGCGCCTGCGCGCTCACCTCGACCGCGACGGCCTCCACACCGCGCTCGCGCATGAGGGCGAGAAGGGCGTGCATCTCGTACGCCTCGGGCGTCGTCAGCCGCGACACGATGATCTGCCCGGCGATGTGGCGCTCGGCCGTGGAGGACAGGCCGGTGGTCACGCCGAGCTGGCCGAGGATGCCCTCGAGCAGGTGCGACACACTGGTCTTGCCGTTGGTGCCGGTGGTGCCGAAGAGCGTCGGCAGGTGGTCGTCGCGGCCGGTGCTGTACACCCAGGCCGACAGGTCGCCCAGCAGTCCGCGCGGGTCGTCCACCAGGATCACGGGCAGGCCGCTCGCGGCGGCGACGTCGGCTCCGGCGGCATCCGTCACCACCGCGACGGCGCCCTTCTCGGCGGCCGCCGCGGCGAACTCCGCGCCGTGGCGGTTCACGCCCTGCACGGCGACGAAGACGTCGCCAGGGCGCAGGTCGGCGGTGGCGAGGGTGACTCCCGTCAGGGCGACACCCGCGACCTCACCGCGGACGTCGACGGCGAAGCGCGCCGCGAGGTCCGCGAGGTAGTGGGTCGGCGGCGCGTCGGGGCGGAGTACCGGGGGCAGGTTCGAAGGCGCGTCGGTCGGCATGGCGCATCCATCTTCGCATGGCGCCCGACCAGTCGCCCGCGGCCCGAGGCGCCCGCGGCGCGGGAGGACGGACGTCCTGGACGACCCCTCGGGTCCAGGACGTCCGTCCGCTTCCGTGCTCGGCCGGCGCACCGTGACGTGTCGTCGCGTGCGCCGGTCCGGTCGGGAGTGCCGGATCGGTGGATCAGGCCCTGCGCCGACCGCGCACGAGCACGACCACCAGTGCCGCGATCCCCGCAGCGAGGCCGCCGGCGGCGAGCCAGCGCGCGACAGGGTCGGCAGCGGGGGCGGATGCCGTGTCCTCGGCGTCCGCGTCGGCCTCTCCGCCGGCGTGGTCGGCGTGGTCGTCGTCTGCTGCGGCCTCGTCGGCGATGGCGCCCACCGCCACGACCGGGGCCGGGCTGTCGAGGTCGTGCTCGTCCTCGCCGTTCTCGGCGATCTGGGTCCACGCCGTCTCGCCGACGACGCACGTCTGCGTCACGGGGAACGCGACCGACGTGTCGGCGGTCGCCTCGGTGAACAGCACGTCCATCGAGACGGCGGCCTTCAACCCGTTCTCGATCGGCGCGTCGGGGGTGAACACGACGCGGGTCGGCACTCCGTCGGCCCCGAGATCGCGGGTGATCGTCCAGCCGCCCTGCACGACGGGCGTCGCGTTGCCGACCCCCTCCGGGATGTCGATCGCGAGGGCGGACGTGGGGGATTCGTCGCAGCCGTGCGAGAACGAGAAGGTCAGCGTGCTGGTGCCGCCGGCCGATGCGGTGCCGGGGTCGACGTGGACATGGGCGGAGGCCGCCAGCGGTGCTCCGATCGCCAGGGCGATGCCGGCGGTGGCGCCGATCGCGATGCGGCGGGCGCGGGAGGAGCGGGATGCGGTGAAGGTCATGATCGTCTTTCGTCTGTGTGGTCGTTCGTCGGCGCGGGCAGCGCCGATCGAGGCGTGGCCGCGGAGCGCGCGCACGCAGGAGAACCCGGCCGCGTCTGGGGCGGGGCCGGCGAGGGTCGCGGCGCGAGGTGCGCCGCTCAGACGACTGCGGGCGGTCCGCGCCTCGACAGGTCGGACAGCGCCGTGGCGAGCGCGGCACGGACGGGGGCGGTGTCGGGAACGACGAGCCGCGGCATCGGCGGGCGCGGAGCGAGGTCGCGTGCATGCGTGAACAGCGAACGGATGCCGCGGCCCAGGGCGCGCAGCATCCGCTCTCCGCCGTACAGCGCGGCGACCGTGGCGATCGCGGCGAGCAGGTGACCGGCGAGCATGGGGGCGTCGGGGAGGACGACAGCGCCGCCGGCGCCCCCGAGGTCCGTCACGTGGTGCCCGTGCTGTGCGGCGGGGTCGGCGTCGGCCGTGATCGCGAAGGCGGCGTGGAAGAGCGTCTGGCTCGCGAGCACCGTCGCGGCGACGCGCCATGCGGACAGCCGCCGCCCGACGAGCAGGACCGCGAAGGGCGCTGCGAGGATGCCGACCGCCGCGACGAACGCGGGCGACGGGGCGCCCCCGCCGGCGAGGGTGTGCGCCGTGGCGGCGGCGACGGTCGCGATCCACGCGGCACCGGTGCCGCGCAGCGCGCGCACGTGGCGTGGGGTCACGGCTCCTCCTCGGGTCGAGCGTAACGGGAGGTGAGGACCCCGTCCCGCAGGACGACGGCACGAGCGGTCACACCCAACTCAAAGCCTGGCGCGGGTACCGTGAACGTGTGGATGTCCTCGCGTTCGTCATCGGCGTCGTGCTCATGGTCGTGGGCCTCGCCGTCTCGATCGCGCTGCACGAGCTCGGCCACCTGTGGCCGGCCAAGAAGTTCGGTGTGCGCGTCGGTCAGTACATGATCGGGTTCGGCCCGACGCTCTGGTCCCGCCGCATCGGCGAGACCGAGTACGGGTTCAAGGCGATCCCGCTCGGCGGCTACATCTCCATGGCCGGAATGTATCCGCCCTCGCCCGCGATGAGCAGGAGCAGCAGGGCCGGGCGTGCCGGCGGCGGTTTCTTCGCCACGATGGTGCAGGACGCACGCGACGCGAACGACCAGACGCTCGAGGGCGACGACGACGCCCGCGTCTTCTACCGCCTGCCCGTATGGAAGCGCATCGTCGTGATGCTCGGCGGGCCGTTCATGAACCTCCTGTTCGCCGTGGTGCTGTTCGCGATCCTCGCCACCGGGATCGGCGTGCAGACGGCGACCACCACCGTCGCCCGTCTGTCGGAGTGCGTGCCGTCGACGTCGACGAGCCAGTGCGCGCCCTCCGACCCGCAGACCCCTGCCGAAGCCGCCGGCATCCGGCCCGGCGACACCATCGTGTCTATCGACGGCGAGCCGGTCGCGGACTTCGCCGAGGCGTCGGCGATCATCCACGCTTCGCCCGGCGAGCAGCTCACCTTCGTGATCGAGAGGGACGGCGCGGAGCAGACCCTCACGGTGACCCCGGCGACGATCAAGACCGAAGTGACCTCGGCGGACGGCACGACCACGACCCAGGAGGTCGGCTTCGTCGGCATCGGCCCGACCTCGGAGTTCGTGTCGCAGCCGATCTGGACCGGCCCCCAGCTGGCGCTGCAGAACGTCGGCGCGGTCGCCGGCATCATCTGGCAGCTGCCCGCGAAGGTGTGGGACACCGGGGTGAGCCTCGTGACCGGCGGCGAGCGGGACCCCAACGGGCCGCTCAGCATCGTGGGCGCGGGCCGGTTGTCGGGAGAGGTCGCGGCCGCGGACTCGCCCGTGCTCAACCGGGTCGCCGGCTTCCTTTCGCTGCTGGCGTCGCTGAACATCGCGCTGTTCGTCTTCAACCTGATCCCGCTGCTGCCGTTGGACGGCGGCCACGTCGCCGTCGCGCTGTGGGACGGGCTGAAGCGGGCGTGGGCGAAGCTGTTCCGCCGTCCGCCGCCGAAGCCGGTCGACGCGACCAAGCTCGTGCCGGTGACCTTCGTCGTCGTGATCGCGCTCATCGCCATGGGAGCGGTGCTGGTGATCGCCGACATCGTCAACCCCGTCCAGCTCTTCTGATCGCGGGCTCCCGCGCCGCTGCGGGAGGAATTCCGTCAGGCCTGTCGAAATCGGTCTTGCCCGTTCGCTGAGGGGGTGAAACGGTTCCACTGACGGAAGGACGACACCGTGAAGTACGTGATCATGTTCACCTCGACCCCTGAGCTCGACGCCGCGGTTCCCGAGGAGCGCCGTCAGGAGGTCTACGGGCGCATCTACGAGTGGTTCGGCACCAACGCCGACCAGATCGACGACTCGGGTGCGGAGCTGCACCCGGTCAGCACCGCGACGACCGTCCGCTCCGGCGAGGACGGGCCGATCGTCGCCGACGGGCCGTTCTCGGAGGCCAAGGAGGTCGTCGGCGGGTTCAGCATCATCGACGTGCCCGACCTCGACGCGGCGATCGCGCTCGTGAAGACCTGGCCGTCGTTCGAGTTCCCCGGCGTCGCCGTCGAGATCCGGCCGATGGTCGTCGACTACAGCCAGTTCGACCAGTGACAGAGCCGGATGCCGTGTCCCCGGCCGACCCGGACCGCTCCGGGCGCGCCGGGGGCACGGCATCCGATCGCCTGCTCGCCGCCGTCGTGCGCGAGGAGTCGGCCCGCATCACGGCGGCGCTCACCGTGTCGTTCGGCAGCTTCGACGTCGCGGAGGAGGCCGTCGCGCAGGCGGTGGAGGAGGCGCTGCGCGAGTGGCAGGTGCGCGGCATCCCGCCCAAGCCCGGCGCCTGGCTCACGCAGGCGGCGCGGCACAATGCCCTCGACCGGGTCCGGCGCGAGCGCGTGCTGCGCGACAAGGTGGCGCTGCTCGGCCCGCCGTCCGCCGGGGACGGCGTCGCCGCGGCGGACGAACGTCTTCCGCTGCTGTTCGGGTGCTGCCACCCGGCGCTCGCGCCGGAGTCCCAGCTCGCACTGACCCTTCGCGCGGTGTGCGGCCTGACCACGGCGCAGATCGCGCGGGCCACGTTCTCGACCGAGTCGGCGACGGGGCAGCGGATCTCGCGAGCCAAGCGCAAGATCGCCGACAGCGGCATCCCGCTGCGCGTGCCGGAGGGCGCGGATGCCGCCGCGCGGCTGGACCTGGTGCTCACGATCGTGTCGGTCATGTACAGCGAGGCGCATTTCGTGGCGGGGGCGGACGCCGCCGCCGACCGCGACCTGGCCGATGACGCGCTGTGGCTGGCCCGTGTCATCGCGGTCGCCCTGCCACGGGAGGCCGAGGCGTGGGGACTGCTGGCGCTGCTGCGGTTCCATCGCGCGCGCGAATCGGCACGGTCCGTGGACGGCGAACTCGTGCTGCTGGCCGACCAGGACCGGTCACGATGGGATGCCGCGCTCCTCGCCGGCGCACGCGACGCGCTGGGACGGGCCGCACGTCTGCGCCGCCCCGGGCGGTGGCAGCTGCAGGCGGCGATCGCGGCGTGCCACGCGGATGCCGCGGACGCGGCCTCCACGGACTGGCTGCAGGTGCTGACGCTCTACGACATGCTGCTGGCGTACGACCGCTCGCCCGTGGTGCGCCTCAACCGCGCGGTCGCGCTCGCCCGCATCGACGGCGCCGCGGCGGCGCTCGTCGAGGTCGACGCGCTCGAGCAGGCGCTGGCGCGCTCGCACCTGTGGCACGCCGTGCGCGCGGCGATGCTGCGCGACCTCGGCCGCGATGACGAAGCCCTCGCCGCCGACCTGAGGGCGCTGGAGCTCACCGCGAACGAGGCCGAGCGGCGCCTGCTCGCTGCGCGCGCCGCACGCTGAGCCGCGGCATCCGTCCTGCCGGAGGATCAGGCGGGGACGGGGGAGAGGGCCTGCGTGACCAGGCGCTCCAGCGTCGTCATGCCGTCGCGCGACAGGATCGACTCCAGGTGCCCCTGCACCGAGGCGAAGCCCGGTCCGCGCAGCGCGTACACGTCTCCGGCGGCATCGGCCGCGACCTCCGCCTCGCCCACGCGCGTCGTCCCCGCCGGGACGCGGGCCGTGAAGGTGTTGTAGAAGCCGATGGATGCCAGCATCCCGAACACGTCCACCGACTTCTGCAGTCCCTGGTGGGGCGCGTCCAGCGGCGCCAGGCCGATGCCGAAGGTGTCGGCGAGGATCTGGTGGCTGAGGCACACCGCGAGGATCGGGCGCCCGGCGTCGCGGCGGCGCGCGACGACCTCGCGCATGCGGCGGATGCGCGGGCTCGCCGCATCCCGCGGGTCGCCGGGGCCGGGGCCGGACACCAGCAGCTCGGCGTCGTCGATCTGCGCGTCGGTGACCTCGCTCCACGGCACGATCTCGGCGTCCAGTCCGAGGTGACGCAGCTGGTGGGCGAGCATCGTGGTGAAGCGGTCCTCGGCGTCGACCACGAGTGCCGAACGGCCCGCGAACGGTCCGGGCTCGCCGGTGCCCTGCGGGTTGAGCCAGAACTCCGCCAGCCGGGAGTTGCGCGAGGCCAGCAGTGCGGCGATCTCGGGATCGTCGGCGAGCAGGCGCGGGGCCGAGGTCGGGGCGTCCTCGTCGATGGCGTCCCTCGCCGACTCGGCAGCCGCGTCGCGCGGCACGGCGCCGATCGCGCCGAGCACGCCAGCGGCCTTGCCGTGCGTCTCGCCGACCTCGCCGTACGGGTCGGAGTGGCGCACGAGCGTGGCGCCCACCGGGACGCGCAGCCGGCCGTCCTGGAGGTAGGCGGTGCGGATGAGGATCGGCGCGTCGAGGTCGTGCGTCGCCTCGCCCGCCGACAGCGTCACCCGAGGCGTGAAGAGTGCCGCGACGCCCGAGTAGTAGCCGCGCGGCGTCGTCTCGTGGCGCGAGATGACGGTGCAGGCGTTCTGCATGGGCGAGCCGGTCACGGTGGGCGCGAACATCGTCTCCCGCAGGATGTCGCGCGGGTCCAGCCTGCTGCGCCCCCGCAGCACGTACTCGGTGTGGGTGAGCCGCGACATCTCCTTCAGGTGCGGCCCGGTGATGCGGCCGCCGTCGGAGCAGACGGCGCTCATCATCTTGAGCTCCTCGTCGACGACCATGAACAGCTCCTCGGTCTCCTTGGTGGAGCGCAGGAACTCGCTGAGGGTCTCGGCGGTCGCGCCGCCGGCGGGGTGGCGGAACGTGCCCGAGATCGGGTTCATGGTCACCACGCCGTCGCGCGCGCTGACGTGCGCCTCGGGGCTCGCGCCGACGGCGACGTGGCCGGGCGTGACCACCGCGAACGTCCAGTACGCCCCGCGCTCCTGCGACAGCAGCGCCCGGAACCAGGTGAGCGCGGCGGTCACGGCATCCGTCGCCACGCCCGCCGTGAAGTCGCGGCGGATGACGAAGTTGGCGCCCTCGCCGCGTCCGATCTCGTCGGCGATGACGCGCCGCACGATGTCGGCGTAGTCCTCGTCGGCGATGTCGAAGCCGGCGTCGTCGAGGGTGACGGGCGCTGTCGGCAGCAGGGCGAGCACCTCGTCGCGGGGGAGCGTCGCACGGTCGGCGACGATGAGGCAGCGCAGCGGCGCTGCGTCGTCGTGGCACTCGAACCCACGCTCGCGCACCTGCCGGAACGGCACCAGCGCCAGCACTTCGCGCGGCGCGCCCGCCTCGTCGACGAGCGGGATGTCGGCGAGCAGGTCGACGTCGACGACGTCTCCGGTGAGCACCTCGACGGTGCTCTCGTCGCGCGCGATGAGCGCGAACGGGGGGATGCCGGACGAGGGCGTCGCCTCGTCGTGCAGCGAGGCGAGCAGATCAGCGGCTCGGGGACCGACCTCGGTCATCGATGGGCCTTCCGTGTCTGTCGGGGCGGGGCCCCGGTGTCATGCACGCGCAGACAAGAAGACCGCCCCGGGGGCGGTCTGTGCAGGAAACGCGAACACACCGCCTAGAAGGCGGGCCACCAGGAGCGGTTCGCGAGCATGCGGTCACGATAGCAGACCGCACGGGCCGCCTCCGGCCCCATGACGCGCCGGCGCCTGGGGTTCGCGTGCACCGGAAGGAGAGCGGATGCCGCGGCCCTCGGCATCCGCTCGGCCTTCCCGCAGCCCGCCCCCCGCCGCCGCGCGTAGGCTGGGGGCGTGCCAGCCGTGAATCTCGGGATGCCCAAGGTCCCCGAAACGCTCGCCCCCCGCCGCAAGAGCCGCCAGATCAAGGTGGGCAAGGTGCTGGTGGGCGGCGACGCTCCCGTGAGCGTCCAGTCGATGACGACGACGCCGACGACGAACATCAACGCGACGTTGCAGCAGATCGCCGAGCTCACCGCCTCCGGCTGCGAGATCGTGCGCGTCGCTGTTCCTTCGCAGGACGACGCCGACGTGCTGCACATCATCGCCGCGAAGAGCCAGATCCCGGTGATCGCCGACATCCACTTCCAGCCGAAGTACGTCTTCCAGGCCATCGACGCCGGCTGCGGCGCCGTGCGCGTGAACCCGGGCAACATCCGCAAGTTCGACGACCAGGTGGGCGCGATCGCCGCCGCGGCCAAGGCCGCCGGGGTGTCGCTGCGCATCGGCGTCAACGCCGGCTCGCTCGACAAGCGGCTGCTCGAGAAGTACGGCAAGGCGACGCCCGAGGCGCTCGTCGAGAGCGCCGTGTGGGAGGCATCGCTCTTCGAGGAGCACGACTTCCACGACTTCAAGATCTCGGTCAAGCACAACGACCCGATCGTCATGGTGAAGGCCTACCGGCTGCTCGCCGAGCGGGGCGACTGGCCGCTGCACCTCGGCGTCACCGAGGCCGGGCCAGCCTTCCAGGGCACGATCAAGTCGGCGACGGCCTTCGGCATCCTGCTCGCCGAGGGCATCGGCGACACCATCCGCGTGTCGCTGTCGGCGCCGCCGGCCGAAGAGGTCAAGGTGGGCCACCAGATCCTGCAGTCGCTGAACCTGCGCGAGCGCAAACTCGAGATCGTCTCCTGCCCGTCGTGCGGCCGTGCGCAGGTCGACGTCTACACGCTCGCCGACAACGTCACCGAGGGACTCAAGGACATGACCGTGCCGCTGCGCGTCGCGGTCATGGGCTGCGTCGTGAACGGCCCCGGCGAGGCCCGCGAAGCCGACCTCGGCGTCGCGTCGGGCAACGGCAAGGGCCAGATCTTCGTGAAGGGGCAGGTCATCAAGACGGTCCCCGAGTCCGAGATCGTGGCCACGCTCATCGAAGAGGCGAACCGCATCGCCGATGAGATGGGACCGGACGCCCCCCTCGGCACCGCGCAGGTCGTCACGTCCTGACGGGCCGGGGCGATTCAGGCTCGCCGAAGACGGGCGCGGTAGCGCGTCGCCTTGATCGCCGCGGCCACCTTGAGCAGCGGCGCCTCGCCGAATCGGTGATCGTCCGCGCGGACGAGACGCGCGGCGAGGTCGGGGCGCAGCTCCCACAGGTACTCGCGGCCCACCTCGGCGTGCGGGGAGTGCGAGACGATCTTGATGGTCTCGGCATCCTCGATCAGCGGGATCGCGTTGCGGATGTTCTCCTCGGTCGTCGTGCTGTCGAGATCCAGCCGGATCGGTCCGGCGTAGCCGCGTTCGCGGGCGTACCTGGCCATGAGTTCCGCCTCCGGCACGTCGCCGGCGACGGTGCCCCCGCACAGCACGAGCACGCTCTCACGGGCCTGCGGGCTCCGCGATCGGAGGCCGACGCGCACGCGGTAGCGGTTGACGAAGTTGGCGCGCTCGCCGTGATCGCGATAGCCCAGCACCACGACCGCCTCGGAGCAGCCGGGGCGCGCGGGTCCGCCGAGCCGGCGGCGGGATGCACGCCAGTCCACGTACTCGGCCCACGCGAGCACGCCACCGGCGACGGCGAGGAGAGTCAGGGGGAGGGCGAGGCGGCGCACTCCTCGACCCTAGGCGCAGAGACGATGTACGCCCCGGTCGGACCCGGCATTCGCGAGCGGAGCCCCCGCACTCGGGAGCCGCGGCGTCTCAGTGGCGCGGACGGACGAGCGCGGTTCGCGATGCTCGCCGGGCGGCCACGCTCAGCGCGGCCCCGCCCGCGATGAGAGCCCCGGCGGCGGCGAGGAGCGGCCACGCAGCCGAGTCGGGCCCCGAAGCGGCGAGCTGAGGCCCCGGCGGGAGGGGAGGCGCGGCGGGGCCGGGAGCGACCGGCGGGACGGCTGCTTCGGGTTGGACCACGACCGTCGGTGCGGTCGCCGTGAGCGTCTGGGGATCGTCGGGGAGACCTGGAAGGGCGATCGGCGCGGGCTCGACGTACCCCGGTGGAACGATCACGACCGCCTGATACCCGGCGTCGGACTGTTCCAGCTCGACGGTGTACGTGCCGGTGGTGGGGTCGACGGGGATGGTGAGGGGCGTGTCGTCGATGCCGAGCACGGGCTCGCCGTTGGGCTGCTCGATCTGGACGACGGTACCCGGCGGCGCGACGGTCCCGGCAGGCGGGTCGGGCGTGGTGACCGTCCCCGTGATGATCACCTTCGGCGCCGGGCTCGCGAGCCACAGCTGCGCGGTGGGGAATCCGTCGCGGATGCCGAAGGTGATGCGGATGCTGCGCACCGCGGCGTCGGGCTGGAACCACCCGTACGCTCCCGCCGTGTCGCGCCCCGCGGCAGGCGCGCCGGGAAGGCTGTTGCCCCGGAGCGTGCCGGGGACGTAGTTGATCCCGTCGAAGGTCTCGTTCGCGGTGACCCAGACCGGCGCATCCGTGTACGGGCCGCTCGCGCACGCGCCGGGCCGAGGGGTCGTTGCGCAGTAGTTGCCGGCCGACTGGAACCCGAGCGCGGTGAAAGGGAGCGGCCCGGTCAGCCCAGGGCCCGAGAACGCCTCGATGAACGCCCAGTCGGCGTCGATGTCGCCGAGGGCGAACCCCCAGCCCGCCGGAGGCGCGGCGTCGAACGAGATGGTCGTGGTCGAGTTGCCGGTGCCTGCCGGCGCCAGGGTGAGGTACGGCTGCGACCGGGTGGAGCCGTACTCGGCGCCGAAATCGGTCCCTGCGCCGAGGAACGCGGTCACACCGGAGGGCGCAGCCAGGGTCGACCCCGTCGAGGTCACCGTGGTGCCAGGGAAACCGGCCGAGGCGGCGAAGGTCGGCGTCGCGGCGAAGGCGCCCGACGAACCGGATACGCTCCACGTCGGGAAGACGCCCACCTCTCCGGCGGCGACGGCCTGCGCGGAGGCCGGGACCGCCGCGAGGAACCCCGCGAGGGCGAGGGCGCAGATGGTCAGGCGGGCGCGCGGGGCCGAGAGCGGCATCCGTTCCTCCGATCCGTCCGGCCTGGCGTACCGGACACCTCCCTGGGCGGCCCTTCCCCGGGGGCCATCCCACCATGCCGGTCGCGGCCCGCACAAGGGCGGATTCACGCGTCGCGGCCTCGGATCCGCGACCCGCAACCCCGCGCGAGCGCCGGGTGCCGGCATGGCATGATCCGAGGGTGCCCCTCGACCGGATCGCCCTCATCGCCGACGTCCACGGCAACCTGACCGCGCTCGAGGCCGTGCTCGCCGACATCGCGGGCCGTGGCATCACCCGGATCTTCAATCTCGGCGACAACGTCGGCAAGGGCCCGCGAGGCAGCGCCGTGACCGAGCGTCTGCGCGACGTCTGCGAGGTGAACCTCCGCGGCAACTGGGACGATCTCATCGGGCACGTCTTCGACGAAGAGCCCGCAGAGTTCCGCTGGTGGCGCGACGAGCTCACACCGGCGCAGCTCGCATGGCTCGAGCAGCTGCCGCTCAGTCACGACCTCGTCATGAGCGGGCGCCGCGTCCGCCTCTTCCACGCCTCGGCGCAGAGTCCGCACGTGCGCGTCGGGCACCGGCACACCGACGCTGAGTTCGACGGGATGTTCCGCAGGACGCCGATGACCGGCGACGGGCCCGAGCCCACCGTCGTCGGCTACGGCGACATCCACCACACGTACCTTTCGGCGCGTGACGGACGCACGCTCTTCAACGTCGGGAGCGTGGGGAACCCGCTCGACGAGCCGAACGCCGCCTATGTGATCCTCGAAGGCGTCCTCGACGCGCCCGACGCCGCCCCGTTCGAGGTCCGCTTCGTGCGCGTGCCGTACGACGTCGACGCCGAGGTCGCCGAGGCGCATCGCGCGCTGATGCCGCTGAGCGACGTGTGGGAGATCGAACTCCGTACCGCCGTCTACCGCGGACGGCAGCGGTGAGCGCAACGGCGGCGACGACACCGCCGGGGCCCGCCGCGCCGTTGTCGCGGCCGATCGTCGCCGGGGTCGTGACGGCGCTCGTCGGCGTCACGAGCTCGTTCGCCGTCGTGCTCACCGGTCTCGACGCCGTGGGCGCGTCGCGCGCGCAGGCGGCGAGCGGACTGCTCGTGCTGTGCCTCACGATGGGAGTATCAGCGATCCTCCTTGCGTGGCGGTACCGCATGCCGATCACGGTCGCCTGGTCGACGCCCGGCGCCGCAGTGCTCGCCGCCACCGGTGCCGTGGAGGGCGGATGGGGCGCAGCGGTCGGCGCGTTCCTCGTGACGGCGGGCCTGATCCTGCTGACGGCGCTGTGGCCGCAGCTGGGCGGACTCATCGCGCGGATCCCGCCCTCGATCGCGCAGGCGATGCTCGCGGGGGTCCTGCTGCCGCTGTGCCTCGCACCGGTGACGGGGCTGGTGGTCAACCCATGGGGCGTCGTACCGGTCCTGCTGACCTGGCTCGTCTTCGTGCGGGTCGCTCCGCGATGGGCGGTTCCGCTCGCGTTCGTCGCGGCATCCGTCGTCGTCGGGGTGCATCTCGCGACGACCGGGGCGACCATCGATCCTGCGGCGCTCGTGCCGCGGCTCGAGTTCACCGCGCCGACGCTGACCGTCGGCGCCGTCGTCGGCTTGGCGCTGCCGCTCTTCCTCGTGACGATGGCGTCGCAGAACGTGCCGGGCGTCGCGATCATGCGCAGCTTCGGGTACGACGTGCCGTGGCGCCCGGCGATGCTCGTGACCGGTGTCGGCACCGCCCTCGGGGCGACCGCCGGGGGCCACGCGATCAACCTCGCGGCGATCAGTGCGGCGCTCGCCGCGGCGCCCGACGCCGACCCCGATCCTCGGCGCCGCTGGGTGGCCGGCGTGTCGACCGGAGCGAGCGGCATCGTGTTGGGCGGCCTCTCGGCGGCGCTGGTGGCGTTGGTCGTCGTCGCGCCGGATGCCGTCATCCCGGCGGTCGCCGGCATCGCGCTGTTCGGGGCGTTCGGCGGCGCCGTGCAGCAGGCCATCGACGACCCAGGGGAGCGGCTGCCCGCAGTCGTCACGTTCCTCGTTGCGGCGTCGGGTGTCGCGATCGCCGGCGTCAGCGCCGCGTTCTGGGCGCTCGTCGCGGGCCTGGTGGTGCGTGAAGTGCTGCACGCCGGGCGCCGCACGCGCTGAGGGGGAGGCGCCGTCTCAGCGGCGAGCGGCTCGCCGCCGGGCGAGCGCGCCGTATGCGCCGAGGAGGCGTGGCACGACGACGTACACGGCCAGCGGCACGACCACGGCCGTCAGCACCAGCGCGCGCAGGATCGGGTGCCACGACTCCGACACGGGGGCCAGCAGCAGCATGCCGATCGAGACGAGGGGGAAGATGGCGAGCCACGTCACGACCGCCCGCACGTGCACCGACGGGGGAGCGGTCGCGGGCACCGGCGCCGCGGGAGTGTCATCGACGGAGGTCGTGTCGGTGGCGGTGTCGCTCATGAGACTCCTTGCGATGGCGGCGAGGCGATGGAGTCATGCAAGCGCGGCGGGCCGCGGTGTATTCCGGCGGCCCGGATGCCGTCAGTGCAGCGTGCCCCCGGGCACCGTCGCATCCGTCGCGACGTCGAGGGTCGTCCGCACCGCGATCTCGAGCGCGCGGGCGATGTCGGCGATCGGAAGGGTGGCGGCATCCGGCGACGGTGCGTGCTCGGCAGACCACGGAACGTGCACGAATCCGGCGCGGGTCGCGGATGCCGCAGCCTCGATCGCCGTGAAGAAGACGTGGTTGCACACGAACGTCCCCGCCGAGTACGAAAGCTCCGCCGGAACGCCGGCGTCGGCGATGCGACGCGTGATCTCCTTGACCGGAAGCGTCGCGAAGTGCGCGGCAGGGGCACCCGGGACGCTCGGCACTTCGATCGGCTGTGCGCCGTCGTTGTCGGGGATGCGCGCGTCGACGAGGTTCACCGCGACGCGCTCGACAGCGATCGCGGCACGTCCACCCGCCAGCCCGACCGCGATCACGGCGTCCGGCCGATGCTCGGCGATGAGCCCTCGCAGGCGCGCGGCCGCGCTGTCGAAGGTCACCGGCAACACGGCGGTGACGAGCCGCTCAGGCCCTGCCCACTGCTCGGCGACCAGGTGGACCGCCTCTCCCGAGGGGTTCGCTGTGTCGCCGCCGAACGGCTCGAATCCGGTGAGGAGCACGGTGGTCATCGGACCAGGCTAGGCGGTCGGCGCGAACACGACGGTGCCGGTCGCGATGTCCGCGGTCACCAGCCGCACGCGCACCGTCGTTCCCGCCGGCGCATCGAGGCCGTCGACCTTGGCCGTCACGGGCGGCTCGGTCAGCTGCACGCGGGCGTCGCCGTTGCGCCGGCCCAGCACCACCGCCTCGAACGTGCGCTCCTCCCTGCCCGAGAGCAGCGCCGCCTCCACCCGGTCCAGCGTCGCCGCGCCGAGGCGTCCGGCGATACCGTCGCTGCGCCCCATGAGCTTCGGCAGCGCGGGGAGGCTCTCGCGCACCCATGCGGGCACGTGGCGGTCGTTCCCGAGCGCTTCGCACACCACGAGCGACCACCGGTCGACGAGCCGGCGCAGCGGCGCCGTGGTGTGGGCGTACGGCGCGCCGATCGCCGCCTGCGCCGGGTCTTCGGGCGGCGTCCCGTCGAACGCGACGTAGCCGGCGCCCCGGAACAGGCCGGAGGCGGCTTCGAGGATCGCCAGCGCCGCGGGCGCTGCCCGATCCAGGCCGCGGAGGTAGTCGCCGTAGCGGACCTCCGGGCGCCAGGGGATGCCGAGCGCCGCGGTCTGTGCGCGGAAAGCAGCGATGTCGTCGGCGTCGGCCGCCGGCATCGTGCGGAGGACTCCCACGCCGCCGCGCAGCATGATCTCGGCGGCGGCCATCCCGGTCAGCAGCGACACCTGGGCGTTCCAGTCCTCGACCGGCAGCGGTGCGTCGCGCTCCAGGCGGTAGCCGGCGTCGTCGCCGACGATGCGGGTCTCCGGCACGTTCAGGCTCGCGCCTCCGCGCTCGGCCTCCCGTTCGAGGCGGAGCGGACCGAACCAGGCGAGCGTCTGCAGCTCGGGCGGTGCGGTCCCCGTGTCGATCGCGGCCTGCGCGCCGGCGTAGTCCCATTGGCGCCGCGAGCGGATGACGGCCCGGCGCAGCGTCGTGCGCACCGCACGCGCGCCCTCGTCGAGATCGAACCGCCACACGTATGCGCGACGGTCGCGCCCCGGCAGGAGGGATGCCGCGTCCTCGCTGATCGCGGGCGGATGCAGCGGAATCCTGCCGTCCGCTGCGTACAGGGTCTGTCCCCGCAGCCGCGCCTCGGCGTCGATCGGTCCGTCCGGCGCCACGAACGCGGGCACATCGGCGATCGCGTAGTGGAGCACGGCCCCGTGCGCGGTGCGCTCGAGGTGCATCGCCTGATCCAGATCCTGCGACCCGGCGGGATCGATCGTCAGGAACGCGATGTCGCGCAGGTCATCCAGCTGTGCGCGCGCCGGATCGAGAGCGACCTCCTGCGCGGCCCGTCGCGCCTCCGCCTCCGCCTCCACGGTGAAGCCGTCGGGCAGGTCGAGCTCGTCGCGCAGCTGCGCCAGCGACTCGACGAGCTCGTCGTGCACACGACTGGGGACGAGTCGAGGTCGGCGTGCGGGCACCCGCTCAGTGTAGGCATCGGCGCCCGACTCGCGTCGGGCATCTTGGGCGTGCAGAGCACCACCACGCGGTCCTCCACAGGCTGTTCGGACTGGTCGGGAACCATCTCCGCGTTCGCGGACACTACTGGATATGAGCGACGACCAAGACGCCGCCCTCTGGGGCCGGGTGCGCACGGGCGACGAGTCCGCGCTGGGCATCCTGTTCGACCGGCACGAGGCACGGCTGTTCCGGCATGCGTGTCGTCTGCTCACTTCGCGGGAGGACGCGAAGGATGCCGTCACCATCGCGTTCTTCGAGCTCTGGCGCAAGCGCGAGAACGTGCGCCTCGTGGACGGGTCACCGCTTCCGTGGCTGCTCAACGCAGTCGCGAACTGTGCGCGCAACCTGGAACGGTCGGGGCGGCGCTACCGGACGCTGGTCGAACGAGCGCCGGTCCGTGACGAGCACGGTCATCCCATCCTCCACGACGAGAGCGGAGTGCTGGCCGCGCTCAAGCGGCTCTCGCCGCGTGACCAGAGCGTGATCGTCCTCACAGTGCTCGAGGGGTACCCCGCGAACGCCGCCGCAGAAGCGCTCGGCATCCCGGTCGGGACGGTGAAGTCCCGCCTCTCACGAGCGAAGGCGAAACTCCGCGACGAGATCTCGGCACTGGAGGCATCATGGGCCTGAACGAAGACGAGCTGACCCCCCTGGAGCGCGGCGCGCTGCGCGAACGCCTGCTGTCGGGGGCGCGGACGATCAAACCCGTCGGGCATCACCGCGCGGCGTGGATCTCGGGCACCGTCGCTGTTGCGATGGTGGCGGTTCTCGCCGGCGGGGTCTTCGGGGTCTCGACCTTGCTCGGAGCCGACCAGCCGGCCCCGGTGAGCACGGACGCGCCGACTCCTTCGGCGAGTCCGAGCCCGACGCCGACGGCTACCCCGACCACGGAGCCGATCGGGCCGGGTGCGGCCGCCTCCCTCGGCGTCATGCCATTCGGCGGTGACTGCTCGAACGTTCTGACCGACAACGAGGCGGCCGACGCGGCGGGCCAGGACATGTCACGTTCCGACTACCCCTGGCAAACGGGCGGGCTCGCGGTCTCAGGTGGGATCGACTGCCTGTGGCTCTCGACCGGCGAGTACCTCGGGGCATTGGTCAACGTGTACGCCTATCCCGATGGCATCGTCCCCGCTGATGTGCGCGCGGTCACGCGCACCGGATGCGAGCCGACCGAAGACGGCGAGCGCATGATCTGCGATGCGAGCGGGGTCCGGGATGGCGTCTGGCTGCTCGTCAGGACGACAGGCTACGCCCAGGCTGTATCGGCTGAGGGCACGCGGGCCGCCTTCGCCGCAGCAGCCGCGCGGTTGGCTGACTTCCGCGCTCCCGAGACAGCCGATCCGACGGAGCTCTGGTGGGGTGCCCTGAACTGCGACGACTTGGCTGGGGATCTCGACCCGAGAACCTACGGATTCGAGCGGGTCACAGTGCTCGACTACTCGCCTGAGGCACCCCAGCAGACGACGCCGCATCCGAATCAGATCGCCTCGCCGGACAGCAGGGCATCCAGCTGCGACCTGCACCTGACGTCGGGGACGGGGCCGGAGTACGCCGACGGCGCCGGCGTAGGGGTCGCGACCGTGCCCGGGGGAGCGGTGAGCTTCGCGACGGTCGAAGCGGCCGAGTACTCGGAACCTGTCGAGGTCACGGGGGCGGTCTCGGCCAGGTGGGTGCCCGGCCTGGATCGTTACGAGGGATCCGCGAACATCCTTGCGGTCTCCGACGGCGTGAACGTCCTCATGCTCTCGGGCGACGGGTCCGTCGACGGAGTCGAGCTTCTCGTCTCGATCGCCGAAGCGGTGCTGGCGGAGCTCGGCTGAGGCGCGGCATCCGCTCGCTCTAGACTTGGTCCTCGTGGTCACCCGTCTGTCGAACTTCTTCCTCCGCACCCTCCGTGAAGACCCCGCCGATGCCGAGGTCGCGAGCCACAAGCTGCTCGTGCGCGCCGGCTACATCCGCCGGCAGGCAGCAGGCATCTTCGCCTGGCTGCCGCTGGGCCTGCGGGTGAAGGCGAAGATCGAGCAGATCATCCGCGAGGAGATGACGACCGCGGGCGCCCAGGAGGTGCACTTCCCGGCGCTGATGCCGCGCGAGCCGTACGAGGCGACCGGCCGTTGGGACGAGTACGGCGACCTGCTGTTCCGCCTGCAGGACCGCAAGGGCGGCGACTACCTGCTCGCGCCGACGCACGAAGAGGCCTTCACGCTGCTCGTGAAGGACCTGTACTCGTCGTACAAGGACCTGCCGCTGACGATCTACCAGATCCAGGACAAGTACCGCGACGAGGCGCGCCCCCGCGCGGGCCTGCTGCGCGGCCGTGAGTTCACCATGAAGGACGCGTACTCGTTCGACGCCTCCGACGCCGGGCTCGACGCCAGCTACATGGCGCAGCGCGACGCGTACGAGCGCATCTTCCAGCGGCTCGGTCTCGAGTACGTGATCGTCCAGGCGGATGCCGGAGCAATGGGCGGTTCGCGTTCCGAGGAGTTCCTGCACCCGACCGCGGTCGGCGAAGACACCTTCGTGCGGTCGGCCGGCGGCTATGCGGCGAACGTCGAGGCGTACACCACGACCGCGCCCGAGCCCATCGCCCTGGATGGCCTCGGCGCCCCGGTGATCTTCGACTCGCCGAACACCCCGACGATCCAGACGCTCGTCGACCACGCCAACGCCCACCTCGACGCTCCTTCGCCGGGGATCGCCGGCCCCGCCACGGCGGACGCCCAGGAGTGGCTCGCCGCCCACACGCTCAAGAACGTCGTGCTCGCGCTCACGCACCTCGACGGCACGCGCGAACTCGTGATCGTCGGTGTTCCCGGTGACCGCGACGTCGACGACAAGCGTGTCGAGGTGGCGTTCGCCCCCGCCGAGGTCGAGGCGGCGACGCCCGAGGACTTCGAGAAGAACCCTCTGCTGGTCAAGGGCTACATCGGTCCGTGGTCCGAGACCGGGGCGGTGCTCGGCGAGGAGTCGGCCACCGGCATCCGGTACCTGCTGGACCCCCGCGTCGTGGACGGCACCGCATGGGTCACCGGCGCCAACATCGACCAGAAGCACGTGCACACCCTCGTCGCCGGCCGCGACTTCGTCGGCGACGGATACGTCGAGGTGGCCACGGTGCGCGAAGGCGACCCGGCTCCCGACGGTTCCGGTCCTGTCGAGCTCGCGCGCGGCATGGAGATCGGGCACGTCTTCCAGCTCGGACGCAAGTACGCCGAAGCGCTGGGACTGAAGGTCCTCGACGAGAACGGCAAGCTCGTGACCGTCACGATGGGCTCGTACGGCATCGGCGTCACCCGCATCCTCGCGATCATCGCCGAGCTCAACAACGACGACAAGGGACTCATCTGGCCGGCCTCGGTCGCGCCGTTCGACGTGCAGGTGGTCGCGGCCGGTCGCGACCAGGTCGCGTTCGACGTCGCCGAGCAGCTGTCGGCCGAGCTCGAGGCATCCGGACTCGACGTGCTCTACGACGACCGCCCCAAGACCTCCCCGGGTGTGAAGTTCGGCGACGCCGAGCTCATCGGGGTGCCGCAGATCGTGATCGTCGGCCGCGGCGCCGCCGAGGGTCAGGTCGAGCTCTGGGACCGCCGCACCGGCGACCGTGAGGTCGTTCCGGTCGCCGAGGTCGTCGCGCGCCTGCGCGGCTGAGTCCGCCCGCTTCGCGAGAGCCGCGAGCACGCCCGATCCGTGGCGTCCTCGCGGCTCTCGCCGTTCGCCGCGGTCGCGCGGCACGCTCGGCGCCCCGACTCCCGTCGCCGGGAACCGGGGCGGGCCGGCATCCGACCCGCGCCCGCCGCCCTGGTGTCGCGGACTCCGGTGGGTCAGGATGACGCGCATGGGGCGGTTCCTGCTGACGACGATGCCGTTCACCGGTCACGTCGCGCCGATGACGGCGATCGCGCGGCACCTGGTGCAGCGCGGTCATGACGTACGGTTCTACACCGGGCCTCGCTTCCGCGCACGGGTCGAGGCGAGCGGCGCGCGACTGGTGCCGTGGCAGGTCGCCCCCGACTTCGACGAGAACGACATGACGGCCACGTTCCCGCGCCTGGTCGGCAAGAAGGGCATGCGGCAGCTGCTCGTCAACGTGGTCGACTGCTTCATCGGCACGGCGGCGGCGCAGGTCGCCGACCTGACCGCGGAGTGGGAGCGCGAGCCGTGGGACGCGCTCGCCGCCGATGAGACCTCGATCGGCGCGGTGCTGTTCAGCGAGCGGAATCGGATGCCGTGGGCCACGGTCGCGCTGCTCCCGCTGAATCTGCCAGGCCCGGCAGGACCGCCGAGCGGCATGGGCCTGCGGCCGGGCACGAACCCCGTCACGCGGCTGCGGGACGCCGCGCTGCGGCGGGCCGTACCGCTCATCTCCCGGTCACTGGTGCGTGCGATCGGCGAGGCGGAGCGCGCGGTGGGCATGGCGCCCAGCGGGCTCACGATGGACCGCCTGGTGTTCTCGCAGACGCTGATCGTCGCCAGCGGCTCGCCGCTGCTGGACTACGGTCGCACCGACCGCCCCGAACACCTCAGGTTCGTCGGTGAGCTGGCGGCGCAGACAGCGCCGTCGCCCGGCGAGCTGCCGGAGTGGTGGCGCGACCTCGATGGGCGCCGCGTGGTGCTGGTGACCCAGGGAACGCAGAACATCGACCCCGACGACCTGCTGCACCCGGCGCTGGCCGCCCTGGCGGGCCGCGACCTGCTCGTGGTCGCGACCACCGGCGTGGCAGGGCGCGACACGCTGCCGATCCCCGTGCCGTCCAACACCCGGGTGATCGGCTTCGCCCCGTTCGGCGCGCTGCTGCCGCGCGTCGATCTCGCGATCACCAACGGCGGATGGGGTGGCACGCTCGCGGCCCTCGGCGAGGGGATCCCGCTCGTGGTCGCCGGCGGAGATCTGGACAAGCCCGAGGTGGCCGCGCGCGTGGCGCACAGCGGCGCCGGGGTGAACCTCCGCACCGGCACGCCGAAAGCCGCCGCCGTCGCCGCGGGCGTCGACCGTGTGCTCGGCGAACCGGCCATCGCCGCGGCGGCTGGGCGCGTCGCGGCCCAGCTGCGGTCCCTGGGCGGCCCGGCCCGCGCCGCGGAGCTGCTCGAGGGCATGCTCTGACGCGCGCACGCCGGGCCGCGGCATCCGCTGTTCACGTCCCGGCCACCACACCGCTCCCGTCGATCCGCCCGGCGTGGCACGCTGGCCTCATGCGCCCGACCGACACCGGAACCATCCCGCACACCGTCACCGAGGAGCTGCGCGCCACGATCGCCGCTGCCGGCATCACGGAGAACGTCGATCTCGTCGCCCGCATCCTCGCGACGGGGATCGGCCTGGGAATGGACGGCGGCGACCGGCTGGATCTGAAGATCGTCAGCGCCGCCCTGACCGAGATGCGGGCGGCGTACCGGCTGTTCGCGCCGTACGAAGACATCCCGAAGGTCACGATCTTCGGCTCCGCCCGCACGCGGGAGGAGGACGCGCTGTACCGGCAGGCGTCCCAGACCGCGTCCGCGCTCGCCGCGCGCGGCTGGATGGTGGTGACCGGTGCCGGCCCCGGCATCATGCAGGCCGCAGCCGAGGGTGCGGGCCCCCACAACTCCCTCGGCGTCTCGATCCGGCTGCCGTTCGAGGAGAAGCCCAACGCCGTGGTCGGCGACAACGCGCGCAATGTCGCGATGAAGTACTTCTTCACCCGCAAGCTCATGCTCGTGAAGGAGTCCCGCGGCTTCGTGTGCGTGCCCGGCGGCTTCGGCACGCTCGACGAGATGTTCGAGCTGCTCACCCTGCAGCAGACCGGCAAGGCGGATCCGACGCCCGTCGTGCTCCTGGACGCCCCGGGCGGGACGTTCTGGGCGGGCCTGCAACGCTTCGTCGACGACCACCTCATCCCGTCCGGAGTCATCTCGGCCCACGACTTCGACCGTGTGCTCGTCACCGACTCCGTCGAGGCCGCGGTCGACGAGATCACGGGCTTCTACCGCAACTACGACTCGCTGCGCTGGGTGGGCAAGCGCCTGGTGCTGCGGCTGAAGGCCGAGCCGACGGATGCCGAGGTCGAGATGCTGAACGCGCGCTTCGGTGCTCTGCTCACCGATGGCCGTATCGAGCGCAGCGCGCCGCTTCCCGTCGAGATCGAGGACGACGACGAACTCGAGCTGCCGCGCCTGGTGCTCCGGCTCGACCAGTTCCGCGTGGGCGAGCTCCACCGGATCATTCGCGCCCTCGACGCGCTGGAGTCCGCCCCCGCCGCGTGATCCGTGCCCGCCTCGAGGGGAGGGCGGCCGGCAGGTGACGGCATCCGCCTCTGGATGAGGCCGTTCTCATCGCGACGTCGCCGAGCGTTCACCGAGGGTTCCGCCGGCCTTCGCCGAGGGCGGAGAGGCTGGGCGGCGTTCGAAGCCCCCGACTCGCCGAGAGGACGCCCGTGAGCATCGTCGAAGGATTCCGCCGCTCCCTTCCCATGGCCGGCCACGTGCAGGGCAAGCGCCTCGCAGCGACCTGCCAGTACAAGTGCGCCAATGCCTGCCTGGGTCCGGAATGCAACTCGTCTCACAACGAGACCTTCCAGGAGGTGGCCTCGGCCGCGCTGTCGCGCCGGGCACTGCTCGGCCTGGGCGCCGCCGGCGCCCTCGCGATCGCCGTGGGCGGCCTGCGGGCTCAGGCGCCGCTGTCGGGCCCGGGCTCAGCCGGTGTCGGGGGAGCGGGCGCGGCGTTCGGCCGCCCTGCGAACGGCAGCCTGTCGTTCGATCCGATCGCGCCGGTGAACCGGCTCGTCGACGAGCTCACCGTCCCGTCGGGATACACGTGGCGGCCGATCATCCGGTGGGGCGACCCGCTGTTCTCGAACGCCCCGGTGTTCGACATCGCCGGGCAGACCCCCGCCGCCCAGTCCCTGCAGTTCGGCTACAACAGCGACTACCTCGACATCGTCGCCGACCAGAGCGGCAAGACCGGCGTGCTGGTCAACAACCACGAGTACGTCAACCCCGAGATCATGTTCCCGCCGTCCGCCGACCCCGTCGAGCTGCGGCGCCGCGGCGACGTCTACAAGGCTGCGCAGGGGATGTCGGTGGTCGAGCTCCGTCGCAGGCGCACCGGCGAGCCGTGGTCGTACGTCGTCGACGGCAAGCGCAACCGCCGCATCACCGTCGAGACGGTGTTCGAGCTCACCGGCCCCGCGGCCGGCAGCGACCTCGTCAAGACCGCCGCCGACCCCGAGGGCCGCTGGGTGCACGGCACGCTCGGCAACTGCGCCGGGGGCACCACGCCGTGGGGCACCATCCTCTCGGGCGAGGAGAACTTCAACGGCTACTTCGCATGGGCGGCCGACACCGCCGCGCAGAAGCGATACCAGTCGTCGTCATCGACGTCGACGTCGACCGGGTGGGAGAAGTACGACCCGCGCTTCGACGCGCACGATCCCGACTACGTCAACGAGCCCAACCGCTTCGGGTACATCGTCGAGATCGACCCGCAGGACCCGACGTCCACCCCGCGCAAGCACACCGCCATGGGCCGCTTCAAGCACGAGGGCGCGAACGTCATCGTCGCGGAGGACGGCCGCGTGGTCGCCTACATGGGCGACGACGAGCGCAACGACTACCTGTACAAGTTCGTCTCGAAGAACCGCATCTCGGGCTCGCGCAAGAAGAACCTGCAGCTGCTGAGCGAGGGCGACCTGTTCGTCGCGAAGTTCTCGGGCAACTCGCCGGCCGGCGAGATCACCGGCACCGGCACGCTGCCGAGCGACGGCCTCTTCGACGGCTCCGGTCGCTGGATCCCGCTCACGCAGAACGGCGTGAGCGCGGTGCCCGGCTTCACGACCGAGCAGGTGCTGGTGCACACACGACTGGCGGCGGATGCCGTGGGCGCGACGAAGATGGACCGCCCCGAGGACGTGCAGCCCAGCCCCAGGACCGGCAAGGTCTACGTGGCGCTCACCAACAACTCGGCGCGCTCGGCGGCCACGGTGGACGAGACCAACCCGGTCACCGGCAACCGCTACGGCCACGTCGTCGAGCTCACCGAGACCGCCGGGCAGTCCGGCACGACCTTCGGCTGGAGCATCCTGCTCCTGTGCGGCGACCCCGCCGTCTTAGCGAACTCGTACTTCGCCGGGTTCCCGAAGGAGCTCGTGTCGCCGATCTCGTGCCCCGACAACCTCGCGTTCGACTCGGCGGGCAACCTCTGGATCTCCACCGACGGCGCGCCCAGCACGATCGGGTTCAATGACGGGCTCTTCCTGGTGCCGCTGGAGGGCGCCGAGCGCGGCCACGTGCAGCAGTTCCTGTCCGTGCCCCGCGAGGCCGAGACCTGCGGCCCGGTGATCCACGACAACGACGGACTGGTGTTCGTCGCGGTGCAGCATCCGGGTGAAGGCGGTTCGTTCGCCGCGCCGACGTCGCTGTTCCCCGACTACGGCTCTACGGCGCCCGGCGACGTGGCGACGGCGCCGCGCCCCGCGGTGGTGCAGGTCTACCGCGCCTGATCGCGCACGAGGCGGCGGCACCGGGTGGATGCCGGAGGCCGCCGCCGTCGTCTGGTCTCGGCGCGCCGGGGGGTTTGCGTCGCGATGAGGCCGTGCGCCGGCGCTCGGTCGAATGCCCGCTCGGACCGCCCGCCCGGGAAGCCGATCTAGCATGGTTCGGATGATCCGCGAGGGCAGCCGGCCACCCAGGACCGGGTGGAGTGTGGTGCCGCGGCTGGTGCGCGGCGCCCCTCCGGTCGTGCTGGCGGCCGTGGGCGCCCTGTCGCTGCTGGTCGGACTGCTGATCGTGACGAGGCCGCTCACGTCGCTGCTGCTGCTCACCGTGTACGTCGGACTCAGCGCGATCTTCGCCGGCCTGGCTCGGGTGTTCGCGGCTCCCGAGACGCCGCTGTGGTCGCGCATCGGATTCGGCGCGGTGTGGATGGTGCTGGGACTGCTGATCCTGCTCGGCCTCGGCCGCACGCTCGAGCTCCTGCCCGAGATCATCGCGGTGCTGCTGGTGCTCGGCGGACTCGCGTCCCTCTACGACGCCGTCACCCGCGGCAGCGTGAGCCAGCGGGTGCTCGCAGGCGTCTGGGGCGGCGCGCAGATCGCCTTCGGCATCCTGTCGGTCGCGTGGCCCGATGTGACGGTGCTCGTCGTCGCCGTGGTGTTCGGAATCCGCACGATCGTGTTCGGAGCGACGCTGCTCGTGCGAGCGGTGCGAGCGTTCGTGGAGGGGAGGCGGTCCGTCCCGGCGACCGGCTCGGGGGAGGGGACGGATGCCGCGCCCCGACCGGGTGCTTTCCAGGGACGCACGGTGCCGCCCGCGCCGCACCCCCTCGCCGCCCGCCCCCGCAGCCGCGCGCGCTCGGCGTGGCTCGCGGCGGGGCGATACGCGCTGTCGGCCCTGCTGGTGGTGCTCGCGGTCGGGGGCTGGTGGGCGAACTCGTGGTTCGAGGACGGCGCGCAGGTGGTGGACGCCTTCTACGATCCGCCGACGGTGGTGCCCTACGAGCACGGACGCCTCATCCGCTCCGACGAGTTCTCGGGGCAGAAGCCGCCCGGGGCGGACGTGCACCGCATCCTCTACACGACCCGCGACGCGGTCGGTCAGCCCGCCGTCGCGAGCGCCCTGGTGATCGTGCCGCAGGATCCGCCGCCCGGACCCCGCCCCGTCGTCGTGTGGAACCACGGCACCACCGGCGTCGCCCGAGGCTGCGCCCCGAGCCTGCGCGACGCGTCCGCGACGAAATGGGCGATCCCCGGCCTCGACGACGCGCTCGCCCGCGGCTGGGTCGTGGTCGCCTCCGACTACTCCGGGCAGGGTGCGCCGGGCGTGTTCCCGTACCTCATCGGTCGCGGCGAGGCGCGATCGTCACTGGATGCCGTCATCGCGGCGCGCGAGCTTGAGGACCTGACGCTGTCGGCGCGCACGGTCGTGTGGGGGCATTCGCAGGGCGGGCACGCGGCGCTGTGGACGACGCAGATCGCCGACGAGTACGCGCCGCAGCTCGACGTGCGGGGGACGGCTCTGCTCGCCCCGGCGGCCGAGCCGGTAAAACTCGCCGAGGAGCTCACCCACGGCGACGCCAACGCCCTGCTGTCGATCCTCATCTCGTGGGTGCTGGTCCCGTACGCCGACACGTACGACGACGTCGACCTGGCGCGCTACATCGCGCCGGGATCGGAGGCGATCGTCCGCGAGATGACGCAGCGCTGCCCGTCCGAGCCCGGCGTGCTGGTTTCGGTGGCCGCGGCGCTGGGCGTCTCGGAGGACCGCCCGCTGTACGTCGGCGACCTCACCACCGGTGCCCTGGGCCGGCGCCTGGCCGACAACACCCCCACCGGTCCGTGGAGCCAGCCCATCCTCATCGCCTGGGGAGACCAGGACGAGGTCATCCCGCCGCATCTGCAGCGCGAGTTCGTCGATCGGCTCTGCGCGGACGGCAACCAGGTCCGCAGCCTCGAGTACCGCGGCTACGACCACCTGCGGACGCTGCTGCCGGGCTCGCATTTCGTTCCGGTCCTCATCGACTGGACGGATGCCCGCTTCCGCCACGCCGACACCCGCATCGACGACTGCCCGCCGTAGGCGGCCCTCAGGATTCGCGGTCCGCGCTGCCCGCGATCCACGGCCGCCCCAGCGGCACCACATGACGCCCCAGGGTGAGCCAGTAGAACTTCTCGATGCCCATGTAGGCGGCCAGGGCCGAGGCCACCAGCAGCAGCACGGAGCCGGCGATCCCCACCCCGGCGTAGCCGCTGAGCACCGCCGCGCCCTGCAGCGCGAGGCCGCCCGAGACCGCCAGCAGCGTCACGGGCAGGACGGTGTTGTGCGTCGCGCCGGCGGGTGCGTACGCGAGCGCGAGCACCGCGAACGAGAGCGCGAACAGTCCCCGGGCGGTCTGGGTGACCTCGAAGAAGCCGAGCTCCTCGCCCAGGAGGAAGCCGGGCACGACGATCCAGTACCACCCGAAGGTGTTGTAGACGAGGAAGTGGAAGTCGTCGCCGCTGAAGTACGACAGCATCCCCGCCGTGACCTGGACGACGCCACCGAAGACCGCCCCCACCCAGAACACCGAGCTCTCGTCCTGCAGCCCGAGATGCTCCAGCTGTGCGGTGACGGTCGCGATGACGAAGCCGAGCAGGCCGATGAGTCCGGGGTCCGCGGTCCGGCGGACGATCGCGCTGGAGGTCACGGGGCTCAGTCTGGCAGGACGCGGGCCGCAGCAGCAGGGGGACCAGGGCATCGATCGGCGCGGCATCCGATAATCTGGAGAGTCGCGGGGTCACCCGCGGACAATCGAACAACGCGAACTGAATACAGACCTGAAAATGGAGGGCTCCCGTGGACATCGATCTCGGACTGCTGCGGACCGTCGAGCGCGAGAAGGAGATCCCCTTCGACGAACTCGTGCACATCATCGAGCAGGCGATCCTGACCGCCTACGCCAAGCACACCTCGCCCACCGGAGAGCTGCCGGAAGGCGCCCGCTCGGAGCTGGACCGCAAGACCGGCCACGTCGCCGTCTACATCCCGCTCCTCGATGACGAGGGCGCCGTGATCGGCGAGGAGGAGTCGACTCCCGAGGACTTCGGCCGTATCGCCGCGTTCGCCGCCAAGCAGGTCATCAGCCAGCGTCTGCGCGACATCGCCGACGACGCGGTGCTGGGGGAGTTCCGCGGCAAGGAGGGCGACATCGTCGCCGGCATCGTGCAGCAGGGTCCGAACCCGCGCATGGTGCACGTCGACCTCGGCTCGGTCGAGGCGATCCTGCCTCCCGAGGAGCAGGTCCCGGGCGAGGACTACGCCCACGGCTCGCGCCTGCGCGTGTACGTGACCTCGGTCGCGAAGGGCCAGAAGGGCCCGCAGATCACGGTCTCGCGCACTCACCCCGGACTCGTCCGCAAGCTGTTCGCGCTCGAGGTCCCCGAGATCCCCGCGGGCCTCGTCGAGATCGTGTCGCTCGCCCGCGAGGCCGGCCACCGCACCAAGATCGCCGTGAAGGCCAACGACCCGTCGATCAACGCCAAGGGCGCCTGCATCGGCGAACTGGGCCGTCGCGTGCGCGCCGTCACCGAGGAGCTCGGCGGCGAGAAGATCGACATCGTCGACTACGACCCCGAGCTGGCGAAGTTCGTGGCGAACGCGCTGTCGCCGGCGAAGGTCACCTCGAGCTTCGTGCTGGATGCCTCCAACAAGGCCGTGCGGGCCCTCGTGCCCGACTACCAGCTGTCGCTCGCGATCGGCAAGGAGGGCCAGAACGCCCGCCTGGCCGCCAAGCTCACGGGCGCGAAGATCGACATCCAGCCCGACAGCATCCTCGAAGAGAGCTGAGCCCGGCGCCACACGGCGCTCGGCCCCACCGCCGAGGTGTAACATGGAACCTGTACGAACGTGCGTCGGATGCCGCACGCGTGCTCCCCGATCCACCCTTCTCAGGGTGGTTTCCATCGAATCCGTCCTCGTCCCCGACGAGCGCGCGTCGATGCCCGGGCGAGGCGCGTGGGTGCATGAGGCGACGGAGTGCGTGGATGCCGCGATCCGGCGCCGCGCCTTCGTGCGGGCATTGCGTGTGTCGGGCCCGCTTGACACGCAGACCATCGAGAAACGGCTGAACGGCTATGGAAACAAAGTGAACGGCTCGAAATGAGACCCGTCCGCGACTAACGGTCTGCCCTGCCTGGGTGGACCCAGACAGGAGAATTTGTGGCTGCCAAACCACGCGTGCACGAGATCGCTTCTGAGCTCGGCGTCGACAGCAAGGTCGCGCTGGAGAAGCTGAAGGCGCTCGGCGAATACGTCAAGAGCCCCTCGTCCACCATCGAACCCCCGGTGGCGCGAAAGCTTCGCGCTGCCCTCGAGGCCGACGGCGCCGGCCAGTCCGGTGCCGCGGTTCCGGCTGCGTCGACGCCGGCCGCGCCCGCGGCCAAGCCCGGTGCACCGGCCGCCAAGCCCGGTCCCGCCGCCAAGCCCGGTCCGGCCCGTCCGGCCGCGCCCGCAGCTCCGGCTGCGCAGGCGGCTCCCGCTGCCCCGGCGGCGAAGGCTCCGGCGGCGAAGGCTCCCGCGGTTGCTGCCGCCGCGCCCGCCGCGGAGGCTGCTCCCGAGGCTCCGGCCTCCGCGCCGGCTGCGCCCGGCGCACCCAAGCCCGGTCCCGCTGCTGCGACTCCGCAGCCGCCGCGTCCGGGTGGCACGCCGCGCCCCGGCAACAACCCCTTCGCCTCGTCGCAGGGCATGGGCCAGCGTCCCGCCGGCCCGCGTCCGGGCAACAACCCCTTCGCTTCGGCGCAGGGCATGGGCCAGCGCCCGACGCCCGGCAACATCCCGCGTCCGCAGGCTCCGCGTCCCGGCGCCCCGCGTCCGGGCGCTCCGCGCCCCGGTGGTGCGGGCCGTCCCGGTGGTGGCGGTCGTCCCGGCGCCCCCTTCCAGCAGCGTCCCGGCGGCCCCGGTCGTCCCGGCGGCGCCGGCGGCTTCCAGCGTCCTGGCGGCGCGCCCGGTGCGGGTGCGCCCGGCGGCTTCGCCGGTCGCCCGGGTGGCGGCGGCGGTCGCGGTCGCGGCCCCGGCGGTGGTACCGCCGGTGCCTTCGGCAAGGGCGGCGGCAAGTCGAAGCAGCGCAAGTCGCGTCGCGCGAAGCGGCAGGAATTCGAGATGCGGTCGGCGCCGGTCGTCGGCGGCGTCAACGTCCAGAAGGGCAACGGCGAGATCATCCGCATGCGCCGCGGCGCATCGATCGCGGACTTCGCCGACAAGCTCGAGGCCCTGCGCGGGTACACCGTGCAGCCCGGCACGCTGGTGACGATCCTCTTCAACCTCGGCGAGATGGCCACGGCCACCGAGTCGCTGGACGAGGCGACGTTCGAGGTGCTCGGCGCCGAGCTCGGCTACAAGATCCAGATGGTCTCGCCCGAGGACGAGGACAAGGAGCTCCTGGAGGGCTTCGGTCTCGACCTCGAGGCCGAGCTGGAGGCGGAGAGCGAGGATGACCTCGAGATCCGTCCTCCGGTCGTGACCGTCATGGGTCACGTCGACCACGGTAAGACGCGACTGCTCGACGCCATCCGCCAGACCAACGTGGTCGCGGGCGAGGCCGGCGGCATCACGCAGCACATCGGTGCGTACCAGGTCTGGACCGAGCACGACGGCATCGAGCGTGCGATCACCTTCATCGACACCCCGGGTCACGAGGCGTTCACCGCCATGCGTGCCCGTGGTGCGCAGGTGACCGACATCGCGATCCTCGTGGTCGCCGCCGACGACGGCATCATGCCGCAGACGGTGGAGGCGCTCAACCACGCCCAGGCGGCGAACGTGCCGATCGTGGTCGCGGTGAACAAGGTCGACAAGCCCGAGGCCAACCCGGCCAAGGTGCGTCAGCAGCTCACCGAGTACGGCCTGGTCGCCGAGGAGTACGGCGGCGACGTCATGTTCGTCGACGTCTCGGCGCGTCAGAACACCGGCATCCAGGAGCTCCTGGACGCGGTGCTGCTCACCGCCGACGCGGGCCTGGACCTCACGGCCAACCCGAACAAGGACGCCCGCGGTGTCGCCATCGAGGCGAAGCTCGACAAGGGTCGCGGTTCGGTGGCCACGGTGCTGATCCAGTCCGGAACGCTGCGCGTCGGCGACGCGATCGTGGCGGGCACGGCCTACGGCCGCGTGCGCGCCATGATCGACGAGAACGGCGACCCGGTCGAAGAGGCCTACCCCTCGCGTCCGGTGCAGGTGCAGGGTCTGAACTCGGTGCCGCGAGCCGGCGACACGTTCATCGTGACCGAGGAGGACCGCACGGCCCGCCAGATCGCCGAGAAGCGTGAAGCGGCCGAGCGCAACGCCCAGCTGGCCAAGGCCCGCAAGCGCATCTCGCTCGAGGACTTCACCCGTGCTCTCGAAGAGGGCAAGGTCGAGTCGCTCAACCTCATCATCAAGGGTGACGTGTCGGGTGCCGTCGAGGCGCTCGAGGAGTCGCTGCTCAAGATCGAGGTCGACGACTCCGTCCAGCTGCGGATCATCCACCGCGGTGTGGGTGCGATCACCGAGTCCGACATCAACCTGGCGACGATCGACAACGCGATCGTCATCGGCTTCAACGTCCGTCCCGACACGAAGGCGCGCGAGCGCGCGGCACGTGAAGGTGTGGATGTCCGGTTCTACTCGGTCATCTACAACGCGATCGACGACGTCGAGCAGTCGCTCAAGGGCCTGCTCAAGCCGGAGTACGAAGAGGTCCAGTCGGGCGTGGCCGAGATCCGCGAGGTGTTCCGCTCCTCGAAGTTCGGCAACATCGCCGGTGTCATCGTCCGCTCGGGCACGATCACGCGCAACGCCAAGGCGCGCGTCATCCGCGACGGCGTGGTCATCGCCGACGGCCTGGCGATCGAGTCGCTGCGCCGCTTCAAGGACGACGTCACCGAGGTGCGCACGGACTACGAAGCCGGTATCGGCCTCGGCAAGTACAACGACATCCAGGTGGGCGACGAGATCGAGACCACCGAGATGGTCGAGAAGCCCCGCGCGTAATCGCGCACGTGAGGGGCGCCCCGGTCCACGGGGCGTCCCTCACGCTTCGGAAGGAGCATCATCATGTCTTCGGAACGTCAGGCCCGCCTGGGCGACCGCATCCGCGTGATCCTGGCCGAGCGGCTCGAGAAGGGCCTTCGCGACCCGCGACTCGGGTTCGTCACGATCACCGACGTCCGCGTGACCGGCGATCTGCAGCACGCGTCCGTGTTCTACACGGTGCTCGGCTCGCCGGAGGAGCGCGAGGCATCCGCCGCCGCGCTGAAGTCGGCGACCGGGATGCTGCGCTCCGAGGTGGGCAAGCACCTCAACATCCGTCTCACCCCGTCGCTGGAGTTCATCCCCGACGCGATCCCCGAGAACGCCGGTCACATCGAGGACCTGCTGCGCGAGGCTCGTGAGCGCGACGAGGCCGTGGCGGGCATCGCCTCGAGCGCGACGTACGCCGGTGAGTCCGACCCGTACCTCAAGCCGAAAGAGTTCGACGAAGCGGACTGAGTCCCACGTCACTCACGACACGCCGTGCCCGGTTCCACCGGTCGCGGCGTGTCCGGTTTCCCGGCCGGTGATCAGGACGGCAGGCGCAGGACCCCGTCGGATGCCTCGGCCAGCCCGTCCGCGATGAGCGAGTCGATCGCGCGATCGCGTTGCAGCGGGTCGGGCCAGTCCGGCACCACCTCGGCGAGCGGAACGGCGTGGGCTGCGGCATCCCGCAGCGTCTTGAGCACCGCGCCCCTCGCCTGCCGGTCGCTGCCCTCGTAGCGCGCCTGCTTGCGGCGGTCGTCTCCGGTGTCGGGGTAGCCGGCGGCGCGCCAGGCGCAGCGGTCGGCGAGCGGGCACTGATCGCAGCGGGGCGTGCGGGCCGTGCACACGGTCGCGCCGAGCTCCATGGCCGCAGCATCGACGACGGCCGCCGTCTCCCGATCCGGCGGGAGGACCGCGGTCATCGCGTCGAGGTCGCGTCGTGCCGGCGGCCCGGGCTGAGCCCTGCCGTCGACGGCACGTGCCAGCACCCGCCGGGTGTTGGTGTCGACGACGGGATGCCGGTCGCCGTACGCGAACACCGCGACCGCGCGCGCCGTGTAGTCGCCGATGCCCGAGAGCGCGAGGAGCGCGTCGACGTCGCGCGGGACGATGCCGTCGTGGCGGTCGCGGATCTGGACGGCGGCGCGGTGGAGCCACAGCGCACGACGCGGGTATCCGAGGTTCGCCCACTGCCGCACGGCGTCGGCGGGAGCGGCTGCCGCGAGGTCGGCAGGTGTCGGCCAGCGCGCGAGCCACGCCTCCAGATGCGGGATGACCCGGTTCACGGGCGTCTGCTGCAGCATGAACTCGCTGACGAGCACGCCCCACGCCCCGAAACCGGGCCGCCGCCACGGCAGGTCGCGGGCGCTGTGCCGGTACCACTCGACCAGGGGAGCGGCGAGTTCGGGCATGCGCTCCAGCCTAAGTGGCCGGGGGCGGTGCTGTTCAGCAACGACCTCGTCACGAACGACGCGATCGAGAACTCCCGCGAAGGGAACTCGCATATCGTTCAGCGAGGCGATCCTGAAGGAGTCATATGCGTCTGTTGGCATCGGCTGCCGTGCTCGCCGTCTGCACGTTCGCTGCGACGGCGTGCAGTTCGGCGGGAACCACGGCGAGTCCGGCAGCCACGCAGTCGGAGGCGGGGCCGGTCGTCTCCGAGCCGGAAGCGACCGCCACGCCGAAGCCCGACCAGCCTTCTGCGCCCGACCCGGACGACCCGTCGACATGGGTCCTCAGCGATGACGGTGTCGGACCTTACCGGCTCGGCATGCCGTTGGCGGACGCTCTGGATGTCGCCCCGGGTTACGAGCAGGTGTGCGAGGGTGCGTTCCTGCGCGAGTTTGATCCGTCCGGGCAGGACGATGTCGATGTCTGGATGGCGGAGTCCGACGGGACTCTGGGGTACCTGACGACGAATTCTCCGAATGGCCCGCGCACGGTGGAGGGGCTCGGAGTCGGCTCGACGACGACCGACGTGCTCGCAGCCTTCCCTGACGCGACCCTGGAGTTTCGCAATTCCCGCTATCTGAGAGCGGGGAACATGATCTTCGGCTTCCACAGCGCGTCCGACTACGACGCCCCCGAGCCGTACCTGGATCCTGAGGGCGATCCCGAGGAGATCACCGAGGTCGGTGTCACGGCAGGAGGGATTCCGTACGAGTTCTGCGGCTGACCCGGGCGCCGGGGCTGCGGCGGCGGCGCCGTAGGCTGGGAGCATGCGCCTTCCTGTCACCCCGACGACGACGCTGTGGCGCGAGCTTCGCGATCGCGTGCGGCGGCGATACTCCGCGGGGCGCGTGATCGTCGCGGTCGACGGACTCGATGGGGCGGGCAAGTCGGTGTTCGCCGACGGGCTGGCCGAGGTGTTCGCCGAGACGGGCGACGCGGTGTTCCGCGCCGGCATCGACGGGTTCCACCGCCCGCGCACCGAGCGCTATGCGCGAGGACGCCGCAGCCCTGAAGGGTTCTACCTCGACTCCTACGACTACGCGACCTTCCGCCGCGTGCTCATCGACCCGTTCCGCGACGGCGCCCAGACCGCCGGGACGACCGGGTTCCAGCTCTCGGCGTTCGACGTCGCACGCGACGCACCGGTCGAGTCGCAGTGGGTGACCGCGCCGCTGGATGCCGTGCTCGTCGTGGACGGCATCTTCCTGCACCGTCCCGAGCTGCGGGACCTGTGGGACTGGTCGGTGTGGCTCGACGTGCCGTTCGAGATCTCGTACGGACGCATGGCGCTGCGCGACGGGTCCGACCCGGACCCCGACGCGCCCTCGAACGTCCGCTATCGCCAGGGGCAGGAGATCTACCTGAACGAGTCGCAGCCGCGGGAAGCGGCATCCGTCGTCGTCGACAACTCCGACCTCGCGCACCCGCGCATCGTGGGGCGCGGCTGATGGCGGCATCCGGACTCCTGCTCGTCGACAAGCCGGGCGGCATCACCTCGCACGACGTCGTGGCCCGCGCGCGTCGTGCGCTCGGCACGCGCAAGATCGGCCACGCCGGCACGCTCGACCCGATGGCGACGGGCCTGCTCGTGCTGGGCGTCGAGGGCGCGACGCGGCTGCTGACGTTCATCGTGGGGCTCGACAAGACCTACGAGGCGACCATCCGTCTCGGCGTGGCGACCGACACCGACGACGCCGACGGCCAGGCGGTGGCGACGACGGATGCCTCCTTCCTCGCCTCCGACGTGATCCTCGACGCGATCGCGCCGCTGACGGGGCGGATCTCGCAGGTGCCCAGCACCTACTCCGCCATCAAGGTCGACGGGCGTCGCGCCTACGACCTCGCCCGCGCGGGGGAGGACGTGCAGCTGAAGGCGCGCGAGGTCACGGTCTCGCGGTTCGACGTGCTCGCCGAACGGCGTCCCACCGATGCCGGTGCGGGAGTGGTCGACCTGGACGTCGTCGTGGACTGCTCCAGCGGCACCTACATCCGCTCCCTCGCCCGCGACCTCGGCGCCGCACTCGGCGTCGGCGGCCACCTGACGGCGTTGCGGCGCACGCGCATCGGCCCGTTCGACGTCGCCGATGCCGCACCGCTCGACGCGCTCGCGGATTCCCGGCTGCTGGAGCCCGCCGCTGCCGCGACCGCCGTGCTCGGGCGGTTCGATGTGACCGCCGACGAGGCCCGCGACCTGCGCCACGGCAAGCGGCTGGGCGGTGCCGCGGAGCGGCTCGGATCCGGCCCGATGGCGGCGATCGACCCCGACGGCACCCTGGTCGGGATCGTCGAACGCCGCGGCGCGGATGTGAAGAGCGCGATGAACATGCCCGAGGAGGCAGCCCCATGATCCTGTGGTTCACGATCGCGCAGGTCGTCGTCGCCGTCGCGGCGGGACTGTTCTGCGTCATCGCCGGACTCGCCGGCCGACGTCCGAGCGACTGGACGGTGGGCTCGCTCGCGCTGGTCGAACTACTGCTGCTGGCGCAGGTCGTCATCGCGATCGTGGCGCCGTTCGCCGGCAACCCGCCGTCGGGCAGCCTGCTGGAGTTCTGGGTCTACCTCGTCTCGGCCGTGCTGCTGCCGTTCGCGGCGGTGGCCTGGGCGCTGCTCGAACGCAGCCGGTGGAGCACCGTCATCATGGGGATCGCGGCGTTGTCGATCGCGGTGATGGTGTGGCGCATGTACCTGATCTGGACCGTCCAGGGCGCCTGAGGGATGCCTCCGATCCTGGGGTGGGCCGAAGGCCCCGGCATCCGAACTAAAATCGTGGGGTTATGTCGTCGCCCGCCCGCCCCCGTATGACCGGCATCGGTCGTGTGCTCGTGATCGTCTACGCGATCATGGCGCTCGGCGCCACCGGTCGGTCCTTCGTGCAGATCGTCGAGCGTTTCGACGAGGCACCCCTCGCCTACACCCTGTCCGCCCTCTCGGCGGTCGTGTACATCGTCGCGACCCTCGCGCTCGTCTTCGCCGGCCGGCGCGGCTGGTACGTCGTCGCGTGGGTGGCGATCGTGTTCGAGCTCGTCGGTGTGCTGGTCATCGGCACGCTGAGCCTCGTGATGCCCGAGCTGTTCGCCCACCCCACGGTGTGGTCGTGGTTCGGCATGGGCTACCTCTTCGTTCCCCTCGTGCTGCCCTTCCTCGGCCTGTGGTGGCTCGCGACCCATCGCCCCGTCGCCGAGGCCGCGGCACCCGCACCGGCGGCGGTCGCGTCGTGATCGTCTTCCGCGATCCGAGCGAGGTCCCCGCCGGGTTCGGCCCGTCGGTCGTGGCCATCGGCAAGTTCGACGGCGTGCACTCGGGTCACCGCGCGGTGATCGATCGGGCGCGGGTGGATGCCGCGGCCGCCGGGGCGCGGGTCGTCGCGGTGACGTTCGACCGCAACCCGCTGGCCCTGCTGCGCCCCGAGATCTGCCCCGACAGCCTGGTCGGCGTGGAGCAGAAGCTGCGCCTGCTCGCCGACGCGGGTGTCGACGCCACACTCATGCTCACCTTCGACCGTGCGCTCGCCGACCTCGGCGCGCGCGAGTTCGTCGAGCACGTCCTCGTCGGCGCGCTGGGCGTGCGGATCGTGATGGTCGGCGCCGACTTCCGCTTCGGCCGCGGCGGCGCCGGCAACCCCGAGCTGCTGCGCGAACTGGGCGCGGAGTTCGGCTTCGACGTCGACGTCGTCGACGACGTGCGCGCCATCGACGCGGGGCGCCGCGTGTCGTCGACGTGGGTGCGCGAGCTCCTGGACGCCGGCGACGTCGCCGGGGCCGCCCGGCTGCTCGGCCGCTCGCACGCCGTGCGCGGCGAAGTGGTGCACGGGCTCAAGCGCGGGCGCGAGCTCGGCTTCCCGACGGCGAACCTGTCGCATGACCTCGAGGGCTTCGTGCCGGCCGAGGGCGTGTACGCCGGTTGGCTCGTGGACGAGGGCGCGCCGGGGGACGGGGCATCCGAGCCGCGCAGCAGCGTGCGCTACCCCGCGGCGATCAGCGTCGGCACGAACCCGACGTTCGACGACGTCCACGTGCGCCAGGTCGAGGCGTACGTGCTGGACGAGACCGAGCTCGACCTGTACGACCACGTCGTGGAGATCGAGTTCGTGGCCCGGATCCGCGGTATGGTCGCGTTCGAGGGCATCGCACCGCTCATCGAGACGATGACCGCCGACGTCGCGAAGGTGCGTGAGGAGCTGACATGACAGATCCGGCGAGCAAGCCGCGCACTCCGGTGTCGCTCGCTCGCCGCATCATCGTCGCCGTCATCGTCGTCTCGTTCAGCGCCGCCGCGATCAGCGGCATCGTGGTCCTGCTCGGCGCGGAGCTCGGGCCGACGGCGTGGCGCGTGCTCAGCACGACGTCCGTGGTGGGGGCGTTCAGCGTCGCCGTGCTGTGCTGCGTGTCCCTCGCGGGACGACGGCTGCAGACGGTCGGCTACGTCGGTGCCGGCGTGTCGGTGCTCGCCGCCGTCCTGGTGCTCGTCGCGGTCTGGGCCCAGCCTGCCTGGGACGCGGAGGGTTTCTGGGACTCGCTGTGGACGGCTGTCGCTGCCTCCGTCGCGTTCTCGTTCGCCTCGCTGCTTCTGCTGCTGGCCGACCGGCGCCGCACGGCCGTGCGTGTCGGGCTGATGGTGACGCTGGCGCTCTTCGCGATCGTCTTCCTCATGGTGGTCGTCCCGATCTGGACCGACGAGTACGGCGGTGAGCTCTACTCCCGACTGCTGGGCATCGTCTCGATCCTCGCGGCGCTCGGCGCCATCGTCGTCCCCGTGCTGTCGCTGCTGCTGCGCGACCGCGCGGTTCCCGGAGGGACGGATGTGCCGTTGTCGGCGGCCTCGGTGTCGCTGCTGCGGGCAGAGGCCGCGCGGCGTGGCGTCACGCCCGACGAGCTCGTGGACTCCCTGCTGCGCGAGACCGCCTTCTCGCCGCCGCCCCCGTACGAGCCGCCGGCGCCGCACGGGACGACCGCGCCGACACCCGCCCCGTAGATCGGCGGCACCCGCAGGGGCACACCTCGAAGCGACGCCGGACGGCGCGGAGCGGTCCTCGTCGTCGGGCGACGTCGGGACCGCGAGGGGTCACTCGGTGGCGTTGCCCGACCAGTTCTTGGAGCGGCGGGTGGCCGAGCCGCGCTCGCGCAGCATGAAGGCGATGGCCAGCGTGACCAGCAGGAGGCCGCCGCAGAACGCGAGGGCGTTGTAGTCGGGCAGACCGAAAGAGGTGCCCATCAGCCAGAAGCCTCCGAGGAAGGGGATCATGAAGATGAGGAAGCTGAGGATCACGGGATCTCCTGTTGTCGGTGCCAATCTCCAAGGATAGTCCGGGTGCACGGGCCGTCCGACCCAGCTCGAACGTGCCGACCAGTGCGAAGCCGTTGCTCGCCGGTGCTGCTCATCTGAGCAAAGTCTCAGCAGATGTTGGCGGGACGCGCTCGCGTGTGCCAGCCTGGAAAGGACGACGAAGGGAGGATCGTGGACGCCGTCGACGAACTCCTCTCGATCCGCGCCGCCGAGCTCTACTACGAGGAGAACCTCACGCAGGAGGAGATCGGCCGCAGCCTCCAGATCACCCGCTGGAAGGTGGGGCGCCTCCTCACGCAGGCGAAGGAGGAGGGCTTCGTGCGCATCGAGATCCTCCACTCCCGCGCACGCCGTCCGCAGCTGGAGCGTCGCCTCCGCGTCGAGCGCGGACTGGCCGATGCCGTCGTGGTCTCGCGCGCCGGCGTGCGCAACGAGGACGAGCTGCAGGAGCGCGTCGCCCAGGCCGCCGCCGACCACCTGGCCGCCCTCCGCCCGAGCCCGCGTGTGCTCGGCGTCAGCTGGGGCCGCACGCTCTCGGACGTCGCCCACCACCTGCGCGACGGCTGGTCGTCGCGCACCGACGTGGTGCAGATCAACGGCGGCGTCAGCATGAGCCAGCGGCCGGGCACCGCCGCGGCCACCGCGGTCAGCATCGCGCAGAAGGGCGGCGGCAGCGCCGCGCTGCTGCCGAGCCCCGCCATCCTCGAGCAGCGGGCGACGAAGGAGGCGATCGAGGCCGATCGTGTCGTCGCGCGCATCCTGGAGACGGCCCGCTCCGCCGATGCCTACCTGTTCAGCGCCGGTGCGGCCGACCATCGGTCGGTCCACGTCGACAGCGGGTATCTCACACCGGCCGACATCGATCGCCTGGTCGCCGCCGGCGCGGTGGGCGATGTCGTGGGGCGCTACATCGACGCCGACGGACGCACCGTCGACCCCGATCTCGACGCCCGCACCATCGGCCTCTCGCTCGACGACCTGCGGGGCGCCGGCACCGCGATCGCCGCGATCGCAGGCGAGGCGAAACGGCCCGTCGCCGCCGCGGTCGTGGCATCCGGTCTGTGCACGGTGCTGGTCACTGACGAGTCCACCGCACGACACGTGCTCGACGGCTGACCGCGGTCTGCCGCACTCCCACATCCCATCCCACGAAAGACAGGTCATGACATGTCAGGCACCTCCATCGTGACGCTGCCCGAGCGGGCCGTCGAGCTGCTCGGCGGGCAGCCCGACGACACCACGCTGCGGCGCTACCTCCACGGGCTCCCCGGAGTCGACGCCGTCGGGCTCGAGCAGCGCGCCGCCGACCTCGGAACCCGCTCCATCAAGACGACGTCGAAGGCGTGGGCCCTCGACAAGATCATCCAGCTCATCGACCTCACCACGCTCGAGGGCGCTGACACCCCCGGCAAGGTGCGCTCGCTGGTCGCGAAGGCGCTGAACCCGGATGCCTCCGACCCGACGTGCCCCCGCGTGGCGGCGGTCTGCGTCTACGGCGACATGGTGCCCTACGCCGTCGAGGCGCTGGGCGCCGCGCACGGCGACCCCGACGACGGGGGAGTGAGCGTCGCCGCGGTCGCCACGGCCTTCCCGAGCGGCCGGGCATCGCTGGAGATCAAGCTCGCCGACACCGCCGAGGCGGTCGCCCACGGCGCCGACGAGGTCGACATGGTGATCGACCGCGGGGCGTTCCTCGCCGGCCGCTACGGGCTCGTCTTCGACCAGATCGCGCGCGTCAAGCAGGCCTGCCGCCGTGCGGACGGCACGTACGCCTCGCTCAAGGTGATCCTCGAGACCGGTGAGCTCACCACATACGACAACATCAAGCGCGCGTCGTGGCTGGCGATCCTCGCCGGCGGCGATTTCATCAAGACGTCGACCGGGAAGGTGCAGCCGGCGGCGACGCTGCCGACGACCCTCCTGATGCTGGAGGTCGTGCGCGACTGGTACCGGGCCACCGGCGAGAAGGTCGGTGTGAAGCCGGCCGGCGGCATCCGCACCTCGAAGGACGCCATCAAGTACCTCGTCACCGTCGCCGAGATCGCCGGAGAGGAGTGGCTGCAGCCGCACCTGTTCCGGTACGGGGCGTCCAGCCTTCTCAACGACGTGCTCCTGCAGCGGCAGAAGCTCAAGACCGGGCACTACTCCGGCGCCGACTACGTGACCATCGACTGATGCTTCGTCAGGCTCAGCAACCGAAAGAGATGCACTCATGAGTTTCCTCGAGTACGCACCGGCGCCCGAGTCCCGCGCCATCCTCAATCTGCGCGACGAGTACGGGCTGTTCATCGACGGCGACTTCCGCCCGGGCACGGGCGAGTCGTTCGCCACGATCTCGCCCTCCGACGAGCAGCACATCGCGACGATCGCCTCGGCGAGTGAGGCGGATGTCGATGCCGCCGTCGCCGCCGCGCGACGCGCCTACGACAAGACGTGGTCGAAGATGAGCGGCCGCGACCGCGGCAAGTACCTGTTCCGCATCGCCCGCCTCGTGCAGGAGCGGGCCCGCGAGCTCGCCGTGGCCGAGAGCCTCGACAACGGCAAGCCCATCAAGGAGAGCCGCGACGTCGACGTGCCGCTGGTGGCCGCGTGGTTCTTCTACTACGCGGGGTGGGCCGACAAGCTCGATTACGCGGGCCTCGGTGCCGACCCGAAGCCGCTCGGCGTCGCCGGCCAGGTGATCCCCTGGAACTTCCCGCTCCTCATGCTCGCGTGGAAGATCGCCCCGGCGCTCGCGGCAGGCAACACGGTCGTGCTCAAGCCCGCCGAGACCACTCCGCTCACCGCGCTCCTCTTCGCCGAGATCCTGCAGCAGGCCGACCTGCCGCCGGGCGTCGTCAACATCGTGACGGGTGCCGGCGCGACGGGGGCGGCGCTGGTGCGGCATCCCGATGTCGACAAGGTGGCGTTCACGGGCTCCACCGCCGTCGGGCGGGAGATCGCGAAGGCGGTCGCCGGCACCGACAAGAAGGTGACGCTCGAGCTCGGCGGCAAGGCCGCGAACATCATCTTCGAGGACGCCCCGATCGAGCAGGCCATCGACGGCATCGTGACGGGGATCTTCTTCAACCAGGGTCAGGTGTGCTGCGCGGGCAGCCGTCTTGTGGTGCAGGAGTCGATCCATGACGAGGTCGTCGACCGGCTCAAGGCGCGTCTGTCCACCCTGCGCCTGGGCGACCCGCTCGACAAGAACACGGACATCGGCGCGATCAACTCGCTCGAGCAGCTCAACCGGGTGCGCGAGCTGTCGCGGATCGGCGATGAGGAGGGCGCCGAACGCTGGACGGCGGACTGCGTGATCCCTGACAAGGGGTTCTGGTTCGCGCCGACGATCTTCACGAACGTGCAGTCGAGCCACCGCATCGCGCGCGACGAGATCTTCGGGCCCGTGCTGTCGGTTCTGACCTTCCGCACGCCCGACGAAGCGATCGCGAAGGCGAACAACACGCCGTACGGCCTGTCGGCGGGAGTGTGGACCGAGAAGGGGTCGCGCATCCTCGCCGTCGCCGACAAGCTGCGTGCGGGCGTGGTGTGGGCGAACACGTTCAACCGGTTCGACCCGTCGTCGCCGTTCGGCGGCTACAAGGAGTCCGGCTACGGCCGCGAGGGCGGCCGCCACGGCCTCGCCGCCTACCTGAAGGGTGCGTCGGCGGCGGCTCGCGCCGTCGAAGCCCGCGCTGCGAAGAAGGAGGTCTCGGCATGAGCAAGCGACTGACCGTTCCCAAGACGTACAAGCTGTACATCGGCGGCGCCTTCCCGCGCAGCGAGTCTGGCCGCACGTACGAGGTGGCCACGCCGAAGGGCGACTTCCTCGCGAACGCCGCGCTCGCGTCCCGCAAGGACGCACGGGATGCCGTCGTCGCAGCTCGCGGCGCCGGCAAGGGCTGGTCGGGGGCCACCGCCTACAACCGCGGGCAGGTGCTGTACCGGGTCGCCGAGATCCTCGAGGGCCGCCGTGCGCAGTTTGTGGACGAGATCGTGCAGCAGACCGGTGTGTCCACGGCCGCCGCGGGCGCCGAAGTCGACGAGGCGATCGACCGCTGGGTCTGGTACGCCGGCTGGTGCGACAAGTTCGGCCAGGTCGCAGGCAACGGCAACCCCGTCGCCGGTCCGTACTTCAACATCTCGGTGCCCGAGCCCACCGGGGTCGTGGGCGTCATCGCCCCGCAGGACACCGCGCTCGTCGGCCTGGTGTCGGCGATCGCACCCGCGCTGGTCACGGGCAACTCCGTCGTCGTCATCGCGTCGCAGCGTTACCCGCTGTCGGCGATCTCGCTCGCCGAGGTGCTGGCCACGAGCGACGTGCCCGGGGGAGTCGTGAACGTGCTGACCGGCTCGCCTGCCGAGATCGCGCCGTGGCTGGCGTCGCACCCCGACGTGCACGCGCTCGACCTCGTCGGCGCCGGAGAACTCGACTGGATCGGTCTGCAGATCGCCGCCGCCGAGACGCTCACCCGCGTGCTGCCGCCCGAGAACGGACCGGATGCCGCGGCCCCGAGCCTGGCCCGCATCACCGCGTTCACCGAGACCAAGACCGTCTGGCACCCGAAGTCGCTCGTGTAGCGGCGCGGAGGTTCGCCGGACGCTTGAGGCGTTTCGTCTCGGTCGCCGGCGCTCCCTCGCTCAACGACCGGGGCAAAGGAACCGGTCGTTGAGCGAGTGAGGAACGAGCGAGACGAGACGTCCCGGAACCCGCGGGCGTTCAGACCCCTTCACGCCAGCTCGAGGCCGCCCCACTGCCCGGGTTCACGCAGCTCGCCGTAGTGCACGTCGACGTCGTGCGCTGAGACGGAGGCGACGCATGCGAGCAGCGACAGCGTCGGGTAGCCGTACGGGCGGTTGTCGCGGATGATGGCGGCGTCGTCGGTGGGCGGCAGCTCGGCGGAGCGCTCGAGCACCTCGACCCACGGCATCCACCATCGCGCGTCGTCCGCGATCGAGGTGTCGCGGAACTCGCCCAGCCACCGGACGATGCGCGGCGTGCCGGGGTCGTCGACGTCGTCGTGAGCGACCATGTGCGTCCCGGGGGCGAGCTCGGTCGTGCGCAGCGTCACGCCGTCCCATGTCAGCACCCGCGCGTGCGGGCCTTCGACCTCGACGAGGTTGAAGCCGTGCGTCGGCGGCTGCCCGGCGGGGGAGTGGCCGGCGACCGCGGCGAGCACGATGCCGCCCCGCGACTGCAGCTCGGATTCGGGGCGGGTGGACTCGTCGGCGCGGTTCAGCAGCACCGCCAGCCGGCCGGCATCCGGGTCGGCGGCCAGCCACGCGCCGCCCGCGCGCACATCGCGCACCCCCACGACGCCGTCGTGGGCCTCCGGCCACCAGCGGCCCAGCGGATTCCACGGCCGTTCCGGGTCCTCGTCGCGGATCGCGAGGACGCGCGTCGGCTCGTCCGCCGATTCGGGGACGCGGATGACGACGGTGCACATTTGCGGACTGCTCGCTTCCTCGGCCCGCGACGCGGGCCGTGTGTCGGGCGATCGTGCCAAGATCGGAGGGTGTTCGTCGTAGTCGGGGTCACCGGTGGCATCGCCGCTTACAAGACGGTTCAGCTCGTGCGCCTGCTGGTCAAGGCGGGGCACGAGGTGCATGTCGTCCCGACCGAGGACGCGCTGCGCTTCGTGGGGATGCCGACGTGGGAGGCGATCAGCCGCCACCCCGTCACCACCTCCGTCCACGATGACGTCGCACGGGTCCGTCACGTCGCGCTCGGCCGGGCGGCCGACCTCGTGATCGTGGCGCCCGCGACGGCGAACACCCTGGCGAAGATGACCGCGGGACTCGCGGACGACCTCCTCGGAACGACCCTACTCGCCACCACGGCGCCGGTCGTCGTGGCGCCGGCGATGCACACCGAGATGTGGCGGCATCCCGCGACGGCCCACAACATGGCGACCCTGCGCGAGCGCGGAGTCATCGTGGTGGGGCCCGAAGACGGCGAGCTCACCGGCGGCGACAGCGGGCCCGGACGGATGTCGGAGCCCGAGGCGATCCTCGAGGTCGCGCTGTCGGCAGTCGACCGTGGCCGCGGCGACCTCGAGGGACTTCGCGTCGTGGTGAGCGCGGGAGGCACCCGCGAGCCGATCGACCCGGTGCGCTACATCGGCAACCGCTCCAGCGGACGGCAGGGCGTGGCCGTCGCGCTCGCGGCGGTCGAGCGCGGCGCCGAGGTGGTGCTGATCGCCGCCCACACCGACGACGGTGTACTGACGGCGACGCCCGGCGGCGCGCGCCTGCGCGTGGTGCACGTCGGCACCGCCGACGAACTCGGTGCGGCGGTCGAGACGGAAGCGCGTGTCGCCGATGTCGTCGTGATGGCGGCCGCCGTCGCCGACTACCGCGTCGCGGAGGTCTCGACCCACAAGCGCTCCAAGGAGTCCGCGCCGGACGGCGCCATCACGCTCGACCTGGTCGAGAACGCCGACATCCTGGCGGGCCTGGTCGCGCACCGGCTCCCCGGGCAGACCATCGTGGGTTTCGCCGCCGAGACGCCGGGCGAGGGGGAGACGCTCCTCGATCGCGGCCGGCGCAAGGCGGCCCGCAAGGGCACCGATCTGCTGGCGGTCAACGAGGTGGGCTGGTCGAAGGGGTTCGAGTCCGCCGACAACGCGGTGACGATCATCGACGCCGGCGGCGAGGTGGTCGCGGCCCGGCGGGGCAGCAAGCAGGACGTGGCGGAGGCGCTGTGGAACGCGGTTCTCGCGGTGCGCGAAACCAGCGCGGATCTTAAGTAACGAAAGAGTAACGGCGCATGTAGAGTGGTCCGCACCACGTCGACGAGGACGTGGCGCACGACCCGGAGGACATGCCCGATGCCCTACTCCGCGGCATCCGATCGCCCGCGCGACCGGATCCACGCCCTGTCTGTGATGTGCCTGCTCGCCACCGCCAGCATCGTGATCGCGTTCCTCGGCGCGACGCCGGCGCGCGTCAGCTCCCACGAGCTCATGGGCGCCGAACGAACACCCGGCGAGGCCGCGTTCATCGCGAGCCATCGCGGGGGAGCGGCGACGGCGCCCGAGAACACGCTGCCGGCCATCACCGCCGCGCTCGCCGGAGGCTTCGAATACGTCGAGGTCGACGTCGCCCTCACCGCCGACCGGCAGCCCGTGCTCATGCACGACGCGACGGTGGACCGCACCACGAACGGCCATGGCAGGCTGGCGACGCTCACGCTGGCCCAGGTGCGCGCCCTCGACGCGGGCGCGTGGTTCGGGTCGGCCTACGCGGGCACCCTCGTCCCCACCTTCGACGAGTTCCTCGACGTGCTGGTCGACGCCGACGGCCGCGCGATCGTCGAGCTGAAGGGCGGGTGGGATGCCGCGACCGTGGGCGCCGCGGTCGACGCGGTCGCCGCGCGCGGCCTCCAGCGCCGCATCGTGTTCGCGAGCTTCGACGCCCGCACGCTGGCGCTCGCCGCGGACCGGTCGGACGTGCTGTCGCGGCTGCTCATCCTCAAGCAGCTGCCGTCGGACGTGGTGAGCGCGGTCGCCGAGGCCGGGGCGCGCGGCGTCGTGGTCAGTCGCAAGGCGGTGCTGGCACGACCGGGCATCGTCGAGGAGCTGCACGCCGCCGGTGCGAGGGTGGTCGTCTACACGCTCAACAGCGACACCCAGTGGGACGCGGTGACCGCGCTGGGCGTCGACGGCATCGTCACCGACGACCCGCACACCCTGTCGGAGTGGCAGAGCGCGTTCGCCGGGCAGTGACGGCGGCATCGCGCGCCTGTTGAGCCGCCGCCGCGGCGTGGCCCGCGGCATCCTGCCGTTCTGGTCGTTAGTGTCGAATCGTCCCGCGCGCCTCGCGGGCGATCGATGGGGGTGCGTGCAGATGGCCGGGCAGTTGCCGATGGGACGGATCGCGATCGGATGCCTCGCGCTGGTGGCAGTCGCGGTCGTCGCCGTGGGATGCCGTCCCGAGCCCGGTGCGACCCCGTCGAGCAGTCCCTCCATCACGATGAAGGAGCCGACGCCCGACCCGTCGCTCTCTCCGATCGAGACGCAGAAGCCGCAGGCGGACTTCGACGTCCCCGCGGACTGCACGCAGATCTACTCCGCCGCGATGCTGGCGCAGCTGCAGACGGCGAACCCGCCGCTGAACGACCCCGGCGTGACGATGCTCTCCACCCAGAACGCCGATCTCCTGGAGATCATCCACGGTGGCGCGCCCACGCTGCGCTGCTCGTGGGGCAAGCCCAGCGAGTACGGCCTGGCGACCAACGTCACCGGCATCGACGCGGAGCAGGCGTCGGCGATCCTGGCGGCGCTCCCCGCCGCCGGCTTCGGGTGCGAGGCGATGGGCGAGGGCACCGTGTGCCGCATCGAGCAGAAGGGCGTCACGCTCGACGACAAGGAGTACACGCGCGGCGAGACGCACTACGTCGGCGGCGGCGGGCTCGTGACGACGGCGTGGATCAACTTCGCCCCCGAGGGGTACACCGAGGACGTCGTCGCGACGCTGTGGGGCTGAGCCGCCGCGCCCGCCGACACGGCGTTCCCCCGTTCGGCCGCATGGGCCGCTAGACTGGGGCGAGGGGAATCCGCTGACGATGTCGCAGCTCGCAGAAGCGAGTGCCCGCGACCGCCGGTGGCGCAACCCCGATCCCGCGTTCGTGACGGCGCACGCGCCGCCCGCGGGAGCACGCTCAACCATCGGTGCAAGCCGATCCTCGCCGGGCCCGTTCCCGGCACTCACGCTCAGGAGGAGCATGCCGACCACGGCACCCGCCCAGACGGCGCAGCGTCGCCGCAAGACCTCGTCCGCACGCCGCGACGACGAGGCCCCCATCATCCCGATCCTCGCCCGCAAGGTGCGCGAGGTCGAGGCCAAGGCCCAGCGCGGGAAGCTCGGGCCGACCAACCGCGTCAAGTTCCAGGTCATCGCGTTCCTGGTGCGCGAGGAGCGCGCACGGGTGAAGGGAGACGCCGAGCTGACGGATGCCGCGCGCGCCGAGCTGCTGAAGCGGCTCGACGGCGTCGCGACCATCCTCGCGAAGACCGCCGCCCGCGACACCTCGCTCATCCAGCTGCTCGAGGTCGATCAGGCCACCTCGCCGGTGGCGCGCCGGATGCGCCGCGACTGGCTGCTCGAGTCGGGCGCGGAGCTCGCGCCGGACGAGCTCATCATCACGGACGTGGCGCCGGTCTCGGCCCCTGTCGTGCCCGCCGCGCTCGCCGAGCGACAGGTCGTTCCGCAGCAGGTGGAGGCCCGCCGCGAGGCCAACCCGTTCCTCGCCCCCGACCTCACGGCGCGCGCGCCGAAGGAGACCCCGCGTCGGCGCCTGGACAGCTGGGAGCTCATGGGCCCGCTGTACAAGGCGTTCGAGACCGGCGCAGGCGGCGCGACCGCGTCGATGGACCTTCCGCCGGTGCCCGAGTTCGATCGGCTCTCGCCGAAGGGCCTCGAGGTCATGCCGCACCAGTCGCGGTTCCTCGAGTCGGTTCGCGCGGGTCACCGCACCTTCCTCCTCGCCGACGAGCCGGGCCTCGGCAAGACGGCGGAGTCGGTGCTGGCGGCATCCGTCGCGAACGCGTATCCGCTCCTGGCGGTCGTTCCCAACGTCGTGAAGATGAACTGGGCGCGCGAGGTCGAGCGCTGGACGCCCCACCGTCGCGCGACGGTGATCCAGGGCGACGGTGAGGACATCGACGCGTTCGCCGACGTGTTCATCGTCAACTACGAGATCCTCGACCGACACCTCTCGTGGCTCAGCTCGATCGGGCTGAAGGGCATGGTCGTCGACGAGGCCCACTTCATCAAGAACCTCACGTCGCAGCGGTCGCAGAACGTGCTCGCGCTGGCGACCCGCATCCGCGAGCAGGTCCACAACCCGCTGCTGCTGGCCCTCACCGGTACGCCGCTGATCAACGACGTCGAGGACTTCGACGCGATCTGGCGCTTCCTCGGCTGGACCACGGGTGAGAAGCCGGGTCCGGTCCTCATGGAGAAGCTCGACGAGACCGGTCTGACGCCGGCGGACAAGGCGTTCTACCCGGAGGCGCGCGACGCGGTCATCTCCATGGGCATCGTGCGGCGCAAGAAGAAGGATGTCGCCGCCGACCTGCCCGACAAGCTGATCGCCGACCTCCCCGTGGAGCTGGACGACGAGTTCGGCCGCTCGATCCGCCAGGCCGAGCGCGAGCTGGGCGAGCGCCTGGCCGCGAAGTACCGCCGCATCATCGAGGCGCGCGGCGACCGCGGCCACGGCCCGGGTCACATCGACGAGGACATCGTGCGTCTCGTCGCGCACAACGAGCTCGAGGAGTCGAAGGCCGCGGGCACCGGGTCGGAGAACGTCTTCACCATGGTGCGCAAGATCGGTCAGGCCAAGGCCGTGCTCGCCGCCGACTACGCCGTGCAGCTGCAGCGCTCGGTCGGCAAGGTCGTCTTCTTCGCCAAGCACATCGACGTCATGGACACCGCCGAGGCGCACTTCGCAGCCGCGGGCCTGAAGACGGTGTCGCTGCGCGGCGACCAGGCCACCGCGGCACGCCAGCAGGCGATCGACGCGTTCAACAACGACCCCGAGGTCGGCATCGCGGTCTGCTCGCTGACCGCGGCCGGTGTCGGCGTGAACATGCAGGCGTCCTCGAACGTCGTCCTCGCCGAACTGTCGTGGACGGCTGCCGAGCAGATGCAGGCGATCGACCGCGTGCACCGCATCGGCCAGGACGAGCCTGTCACCGCGTGGCGCATCATCGCGGCGCACACGATCGACACGAAGATCGCCGAGCTGATCGACTCCAAGCAGGGGCTCGCCGCCCGCGCGCTCGACGGCGAGGCCGTCGACCCGCAGTCGAGCGACTCGGTGCAGCTGTCGGCGCTCATGCACGTGCTGCGTCAGGCGCTCGGCGCCGCGTAGGTCCTCCACACGTGAAGGGGCGGTGCGGGTTCGCGCCGCCCCTTCGTCGTACCCGCGACGCAGATGCCGCGCCTCGACGCGTGTGGCAGGGCGGTGTCCTCCGGCACTAGTGTCGGGAGAAGGCAGCGTCGCCGTCCCTCTTCTCCCGACAGCGAGGAACACAGCATGAAGATCGGCATCCTGACGAGCGGCGGCGATTGCCCCGGACTCAACGCGGTCATCCGCGGCATGGTGCTCAAGGGCACGACGAGCTACGACCTCGAGTTCGTCGGCATCCGTGACGGCTGGCGCGGTGTCGTCGACGCCGACTTCTTCCCGCTGACCCGCCACGAGGTGAAGGGGCTGTCGAAGGTCGGCGGCACGATCCTCGGCACCAGCCGCACCAACCCGTACGAGGGTCCGCGCGGTGGCGCCGAGAACATCGCCAAGACGCTGTACGGCCACCGCATCGACGGCATCGTCGCCATCGGCGGAGAGGGCACCCTGGCAGCCGCCAACCGCCTGTCCAATGACGGCATCAACGTGCTCGGCGTCCCGAAGACGATCGACAACGACCTGCGCGCCACCGACTACTCGTTCGGCTTCGACACCGCCGTCAACATCGCCACCGACGCGATGGACCGCCTGCGCACGACCGGCGACTCGCACCAGCGGTGCATGGTCGCCGAGGTGATGGGCCGGCACGTCGGCTGGATCGCGCTGCACGCCGGCATGGCGGCGGGCGCCCACGCCATCTGCATCCCCGAGGTGCCGATGTCGATCGGCGAGATCGCCGCCCTCGTCACCAAGGCCCACGACCGCGGCCGTGCGCCACTGGTCGTCGTCTCCGAGGGCTTCACTCTCGAAGGCATGGACGAGGCCTACAGCGACAAGGGGCTGGACGCCTTCAACCGCCCGCGCCTGGGTGGCATCGGCGAGGTCCTGGCGCCCGAGATCGAGCGCCTCACCGGCATCGAGACCCGTTCCACGGTGCTCGGGCACATCCAGCGCGGCGGTTCGCCGTCGGGCTTCGACCGCGTGCTCGCGACGCGCCTGGGACTGCACGCCGCCGACGCCGTCGTCGAAGGCGCGTGGGGCCAGATGGTGGCCATGCGCGGCACCGACATCGTCCGCGTGCCCTTCGCCGAGGCGCTCGGCGAGCTCAACACCGTCCCGCGCTACCGCTACGACGAGGCCGCGGCGCTCTTCGGCTGAGCAGGACGCGCGCAGACGGAGAGCGGATGCCTCGGCTCGAGGCATCCGCTCTCCGCTTCCGCTCCGGATGCCTCAGGTCAGCAGGCGGTCGGCGACGAGCTCGCCGACGAGCGGCTCGGTGAGCAGTGCGACGCGCGGATCGGCGTGGTCGTCGAACGGGATGTGCAGCTCTGCGCCCGGAAGCGGGGCGCCGACCGCGGCGTACCGCGACCCGCGCGAGCCCATCCACTCCAGGGCCTGTTCGTCCCAGCGCGACCCTGCGAAGACGACCGCGCGGTAGTCGGTGGTCTTCGTGAGATAGACGTCGACGTGCGACCAGTCGCCCGACTCGGAGGCGAAGGCGGTTCGCCGCGGGACCTCCCGCACCATCAGCGCGGACTGCTGCGCGCTGGAGAGTCGTTCGACGGGGGCGAGCATCCACGCGCCGTCGGGTCCGCCGACGAGCGCGGCGGCCGCGTCCAGCCACGAGCGCGAGCGCTCCAGGAGCCCGGCGTTGGCGGCGGCGGCGCGGCGCAGGATCGCCGCATCGAAGCGCTGTACCGGGGTCCGGCCGACCAGCGCTTCGAGCACGGCGTCCAGCACGGCGAACGTGGCGCGGAACGTCCGGCACGCGACCCCGGATGCCTCGGTCCCAGCCAGCAGGGGCACCACGACGTCGCTGCGGCGTCCGAGCTCGGACTCTGGGCGGTTGGTGACGGCGACCAGGCGGCCCGTGCCGCGGTAGCGCTCGATCGCGTGCAGCACCTCGACGCTCCCACCGGTGGCCGACACGGCGACCACGACGAGATCCGCGGCCGGCGGAGGCAGCTGCTCTGCCGAGGCCCACTCGACCGTCACGGCGGTTCCGACCTCGCGGTGACGGCGTGCCACGACCTCGGCGGCGTACCGGCTCGACCCCATCCCGAGCACGAGCACGCGGCTCGCCCGCAGTGCGGGCAGCCGTTCGAGGCCCGGGAGTCCCGCGTCCAGTGCGTCGGCCAGCGCGTCGAGCGCGCCGGGGATCAGTTCGAGGTCGGATCGGAAGGCGGCGGTGTCCACGGGACCTCCGGGAGTTCGTTCGTCGACGGGTAGCGGTGGGTGATCGCCGCGTCGGGCGCATAGCGCCACACCGGCAGGAACCGGTCGGCGTACAACAGCTCGGCGGTGAGCTGCTCGGCCTCGAAGGCAGGAAGAAGGGCGGCGTCGAAGAGGCCGTCGCGCTGAAGTCCCTCGAGATACGCCCCGAGGAACGCGGCTCGTGCGCGGTCGGCCCATCGCCAGGCGGCGGCGTCGGCGCGTCCGAGGCGCCGCTGCGCGACGGCGGCGACGAGGTCGAACGAGACCAGGAGGTGCGCGACATCGCGGGCCGCGGCATCCGGTCGCTCACGATCCGATGCGGCGAGTTGGGGATCGCCGTCGAAGTCGATCACGGTGTAACGCCGCCCGCCGGCAGCGTCGGGACTCGCCAGCACCTGCCCCACGTGCAGATCGCCGTGGATCGGGAACTCGAGGCCGGGGGAGGTGGCGACGAGAGAGCGGATGCCGTGCTCCAGCGCGCTGCGCCGATTGCGGAGCCGGTTGCGGGTCGGGCCTGCGGTCGCCGCGAGCGCGGCCGCGAGCGTCGCTTCGGCCCGCTGCCGTCGCAGGGCGGGTGCGTCCGGCTCGGCGGGCTGCGCGGCCGCGGCGAGCACGTCGTGGACACGCGCCACGATCTGCCCGAGCGTGCCGGGCCAGTCGGGTTCGGCGGCGCCCTCGAGGGTCGCCACGACGTCGTCGACGGCCCACGTCCAGCCGTCCGCGGCACCGGGGAGGTATCCGGTCACGACGGCGAGCGTCGACTCGCCGAGCGTCGGGTGGCGCCACGCGATGCGGCCGTGCACCGGGGCGACGTCCGCCGAACCGGCCGCCGCGAGCATCGCGAGCAGCTCGCCCGCCCGATCCGCGGCCGCCCAGCGGCCGACCACCTTCACCACGAGACGCCCGTCGACGATCAACGACGTGTTCGTCTGGTCGACCGCGATGGCGGTCTCCGCCGCATCGCCGGGCACGTCCTCGACGACGAGTCGTGCCAGCGCGCGGGCAATGCCGTCGCCGGCGACGGGCCGCAGGCCGTCCACCAGCACGCGTCCGTCTTCGGCGACGGACAGCACGCGTCCGCCGACGACGGGCAGGTCGCCATCGATCGAGTTCATTGAATCCGGATTGTAACAATCATGAAAACTCGGCGCCAGCAATCGTGGGAATCCATTGCGGTTTCTTCAGTGGCGATGCAACAATCGCTCAACCTTTCCGACGTCCCAGGAGGTATCACATGCCCAGCAAGCGTCGCATCGCCGCGGCAGCGGCCGGCGTCTTCGCCCTCACCCTCACCGCGACCGCCTGCGCCGGCGGCGGGGGAGGCGGTGGTGGGGAGACGCTCGATCCCGAGGCGGATCTCAGCAAGCAGACCCTCACCGTGTCGATCTGGGCCGACTACTACCCCGAAGACCTCGCCGAGAAGTTCGAGGCAGCCACCGGGGTGAAGACCACGATCGTGAACCACACCACGAACGAAGACATCGTGGCGAAGCTGACCGCCAGCGCCGACCCCGGCATCGACGTCGCGTTCGTGTCCGGCCAGTACGCCCAGGCGCTCGCCGAGCAGGGCATCCTCGCGAAGCTCGACAAGTCGCTCATCCCCAACGAGGAGAACCTGTACTCCGAGGCGCTGGAGCTGCCCTACGACAAGGGCAACGTGTACTCCGAGCCGTACGCCTGGGGGACGACCGGCCTCTGCTACCGCCCCGACCTCACCGGTTTCGCCCCCACCTCGTGGAACGACCTGCTGAACCCGAAGCCTGAGCTGGCGGGCAAGACCACGATGCTCTCGACCGACCGCTGGCTCGCGATGCCGGCGCTCAAGGCGCTCGGTTACTCGGTCAACACGACCGATGACGCCGAACTCGACGAGGCGAAGGCCCAGCTGCTGGAGACCAAGCCCACACTCCTCGCGTACGACGACACCACCTTCTACTCGAAGCTCGTCTCCGGCGAGGCGGCGATGGTCGAGGCCTGGGACGGCTGGTGCAACTACGGCATCGCCGAGGACCCGAGCATCACGTTCGTCGTCCCCGACGAGGGCGCCGACCTCTGGGTCGACACCATGACCGTCCTGGAGTCCTCCAAGAACAAGGAGGCGGCGATGGCGTTCCTGAACTACATCCTCGACCCCGAGGTGCAGACGTGGGTCGCCGAGAACATCCTCTACAAGGTGCCGAACCAGACCGCCATGGAGGCGCTGGACCCTGCCCTCATCGAGTCCTACCCGACCCTCGGCATCACCGTCGACGAGCTGTTCGACCAGGAGGTCATCGTCGACCTCGGCGAGGACTCGCTCAAGTACGTCGACCTCAACGCCGAAGTGCTCGCGACGAACTGAACCGCCGCGCCGCAGTGACTTCGACGACTCGACCCGCGAACCCCGCCGCGCGCGCCCCGCGCGTGCGGCGGGGGATCGCGGCGCTCCCGTTCCTGGCCCCGGGCACGATCTACCTGATCGTGTTCATGGCGATCCCGGTGGGGCTGCTCGCCTTCTACACGTTCTTCCAGCGCGGGCGCTTCGGCGGGATCGTGTTCGAGTTCACGCTCGACAACTGGATCAAGCTGTTCGAACCGCTCTACCTCGGGGTGATCGCCCAGTCGATCGGGATGGCCCTCGTGGTCACGGCGCTCGCCCTGCTCATCGGCTATCCGATGGCGTACGCGATCGCCGGTCTGTCGCCGAAATGGCGCACCGTGGCCCTGGTCGCCGTCGTGCTGCCGTTCTGGACGAACTTCCTCATCCGCACCTATGCCTGGATCCTGCTGCTCAACAACGCCGGCTGGATCAACAGCTGGCTGCAGGGCCTCGGCCTCATCGATGAGCCGATCAGCATGCTGTACACACCGCAGGCGATCGTCGTCGGGCTGCTGTACATGTACCTGCCGCTCATGGTGCTTCCGCTGTACGCGTCGCTGCAGCAGCTCGATCCGTCGCTGCGCGAGGCGGCCACCAACCTCGGTGCGACCGGCTGGCGCGCCTTCCGCACCGTGACGCTGCCGTTGTCGCTCCCGGGCGCGCTCACCGGCTGCGTGTTCGTGTTCGTGCCCGCGATGTCGAACTTCGTGATCCCCGAGCTCATCGGCGGCGGCAAGACGATCATGATCGGAAACCTGGTCCGCGACCAGTTCTTCGAGGCGCGCGACTGGCCGTTCGGCGCGACCCTCGCGCTCGTGCTGACGATCCTGCTGGTGCTCGTGATCCTCGCGCAGTCCGCCGTCTCGCGGCGTTTCACCGAAGGGGGCCGGCGTGGCTGACACGACTGTCGAGCGGGCATCGAGCCCGTCGACCACGGCGCTGCGTGCGCAGGAGCCCTCGGCGCGACCGCGCGCGGTGCGCAAGGGACGCGGCATCCTGATCCCGCTGTGGCTGGGGTACGCGTTCCTGTACCTGCCGATCCTCGTGGTCGTCATCATGAGCTTCAACGACTCCGAGAACCTCTTCGTGTGGCGTGGCTTCTCGCTGCGCTGGTACCCGGAGATGCTCCAGAACGCGCAGATCATGCAGGGGCTCGGGAACACGCTCATCGTTGCCACCGGTGCGACCGCGATCGCCACCGTGCTCGGCACGCTGCTGGCGTACGGCATCCAGCACTACACCCGGGGCGGCCTCGTGCGGGCGTTCGCGATCGCGCCGGCGATCCTGCCGGATCTCCTCCTCGGGATCGGCCTGCTCACCTTCTTCTCGCTGCTGTCGGTGACTCTGGGGTTGCACTCCGTGATCCTCGCGCACGGGGTGTTCGCCACCGCGTTCGTCACCGCGATCGTGCTCGCGCGGATGGCGAGCCTGGACCCGAGCCTGGAGGAGGCGTCGCGCGATCTCGGCGCGGGCGCGGCGCGCACGTTCCTGCGGGTCACGCTGCCGCAGCTGGCTCCGGGCATCGTGGCCGGTGCGCTGCTGGCGTTCACCCTCTCGCTCGACGAGTTCGTGATCGCGTTCTTCACCACCGCGCCCACGCAGCCGACGCTGCCCATCGTCATCTACTCCATGGTCCGTTTCGGCGTCACCCCCGAGGTGAACGCCCTCGCCAGCGTGCTGCTGCTCGTGAGCATCGTCACGGTGATCGCGGCGCAGCGACTGACCCGACTGACAGGAACCCCGAAGTGACCCACGTCCCCCTGCTCCGCGTCGACGGCGTGCACGCCGTCTACGGCGACACCGTCGCGCTGCACGACATCTCGCTCGAGATCGCCGACAACGAGTTCTTCGCCCTGCTCGGGCCCTCCGGCTGCGGCAAGACGACCCTTCTTCGCTCCATCGCGGGCTTCGAGACGCCTGCGGCCGGCCGCATCGAGGTCGACGGCCGGGACCTGCTGGCGATGCCCGCCCACAAGCGCCCGGTGAACATGATGTTCCAGAGCTACGCGCTGTTCCCGCACATGAGCGTCGAGGCGAACATCGGCTACGGCCTGGTCTCGGAGGGCGTCGGCCGCGCCGAGGTGCGCAGTCGCGTGAACGAGGTCATGGACGTCGTGGGGCTCGGGCACCTCTCCAAGCGGCGTCCCGCGCAGCTGTCGGGCGGCCAGCGCCAGCGTGTCGCGCTGGCACGCGCGATCGTCAAGCGCCCGCGGCTGCTGCTGCTCGACGAGCCGCTGTCGGCGCTGGACCGTCAGGTGCGGGCCTCGATGCAGCTCGAGCTCAAGCGGCTCCAGCACGAGGTCGGCCTCACGTTCGTCGTCGTCACCCACGACCAGGAGGAGGCCATGTCGATGGCCGACCGCATCGCGGTCCTCCGCGACGGACGGCTCGAGCAGCTCGCCACACCGCAGACGCTGTACGCCGCCCCGGCGACCCGATTCGTGGCGTCCTTCATCGGCACGGCGAACCTGCTGGACGGCGTCTCGACCCCGAGCGGCGTCGAGATCGCCGGGCTCGGCGAGGTCCCCGCCGCGCACTCGGCTCCGACGGGAGCGCCGGTGACGGCGGTGGTCAGGCCGGAAGACGTCGAACTGTCGGAGGATGCCGCGACCGCCGGCCTGCGCGGAACCGTCGTCGACACGTACTTCCTCGGCGGAGCATCGACGATCTCCCTCGACGTGCCGGGAATCGCCGGACCTGTCCTCGCGACCGTGCACGGCGCGACGCGCATCGCGCGCGGCGACGTGGTCGGGCTCCGATTCACCCGCGTGGCGGTGGTTCCGGGCGAACCGGGTGGCGCGGCATCCGACGCGCACGCGGCCGCGGAGGCCGCACCCGCCGAGCTCACGCCCGAGGCGGCGGGTTCGGGCGCTCAGGGCGTGAGCGCGTGACCGGTGGCCAGCCGCGCGTAGGCCACGATGAGCTCGAGGGCGGCGTCGTGGTCGATCGTCGGGTGCTGGGCGATGATGCGGTAGCCGTACGCGTCCTCGAGCGCGACGAGGTTGCGTGCGATCACGAGGGACGACTGGGCGAGGGTGAAGATGCCGCGGGCCGCGCCCTGCTCGAGGACCACCTGGTACATGCCCACCTGGCGGTCGTAGAGCGTCGTCAGCAGCGACGCCATCAGCGGGTTGCGGCCGGCGGATCCGCCCAGCTCGCAGAGCAGCCGCACCTCGGTGTCGGCGGGATTGCGGGGCAGTCCCGACTCGGCCAGCGCCATCAGACGCGTCACGGGGTCGTCGGGCAACTGCTCGAGCATGCGCACGCGGCCCTCGTAGAACCGCTCCATGCCGGCGCGGTTGGCCTCGAAGGTGAGCTCCTCGATGTCGGGGTAGTAGTAGAGCACCGCGCCCGAGGTGAGGCCCGCTTCCTCGGCGACGCGGTTCAGCCGCGCCCCGTCCGGTCCGTGCGCCGCGATCGCCCGCTGCGCCGCCGCCACAAGCTGGCTGCGCCGCTCCTCCTGCCGCTTCGGCCTGGCCATGGCGCTCCCTCCGGATCGGACAGATTGTCTGCATCCACCGCCAATTATAGGTCGAACTGACCTGATCATCGTTGATTCACAGCCGACACAATTCTTTCAACAACTACTAAAAGAACGCAGATGAACGGAGCCATCATGACCGCAGCGCGCCGCACCTTCCTGTTCATGCCCGAGAGCGCCTACGGCCCGACCAACAACTGCATCGGCATCGCCGACGTGCTGCGCAACCGCGGACACCGCGTCGTGTTCGCAGCGGAGCGGTCCTGGCAGGGCAAGCTCGCCGCGCTGGGGTTCGAGGAGGATCTCGTCGACCTCGCCCCCGCGCCCGAGGGGGAGGTCGAGCAGGATGCCGGGCAGTTCTGGAAGGACTACATCAAGGAGGTCTCGCCCCAGTTCCGCCGCACGACGCTCGAACAGCTCGAGACGGTGACGCTCCCGATCTGGGAAGAGCTCGCGGCCGGCGCGAAGTACTGCGAGCCGCAGTTGAAGGCCATCATCGAGCGCGTGCGACCCGACGTCGTCATCGAGGACAACGTCATCGCGTTCCCCGCCCTCGTCACCGCGGGCGTGCCCTTCGTGCGCATCGTCAGCTGCAACCCCCTCGAGATGCCCGGCGACGACGTCGCGCCCGTCTTCTCGGGACTCGCCGAGGACGACCGCAGCGGCTGGGACCGGTTCCGCGCCGAGTACGACCGCACCCACCGTGCGTTGTGGACCGCGTACGACGCCTGGGTGCAGGAGCAGGGCGCCCCGCCGCTGCCCGACCTCGAGTTCATCCATCGCGGCACCGAGAACCTCTACGTGTACCCGAGCGTGCTCGACTACGTCGACGAGCGTCCCCTCGACGACACCTGGCACCGCCTCGAGTCGTCGGTGCGCGAGACCGAGGACGCGCCGGCGGGTCTGCCTGCGTCGTTCACCGACGGCACCCGTCCGCTCGTGTACTTCAGCCTCGGATCGCTGGGGTCGGCCGACGTCGAGCTGATGCGCCGCGTCATCGCGGAGCTGGCGCAGCTGCCGGTCAATGTGATCGTCTCCAAGGGACCGCTCCACGACGAGCTCGAGCTCGCCGCGAACATGTGGGGTGCGCAGTTCCTGCCGCAGACGACGATCCTGCCGCTCGTCGACCTCGTGATCACGCACGGCGGCAACAACACCACGACCGAGGCGCTGCACTTCGGCAAGCCGATGATCGTGCTGCCGCTGTTCTGGGACCAGTACGACAACGCTCAGCGCGTCCACGAGCGCGGCTTCGGCATCCGACTGGACACCTACGGCTTCACGCACGAGCAGTTCCAGGACGCTGTGCGCACGCTGCTGGACGACACGGTTCTGCGGGAGCGGGTCGCCGCGGTGGGTGCCGGCATCCGCGCCTCCGACGGCGTCGCGGCCGCGGCCACCGTGATCGAGCGCGTCGGCGCGCGGGAGCGCGTGTGAGCACGGATGCGGCGATGACGGATGCCGCCACCGCGGCGTTGCGCGACGCGGCCCCCGTCGCGTACTGGCTCGATCGGGCCGACGCACCTGATCGGCGCGCCGCGCTGGAGGGCGCGCAGGAGGCGGACCTCGTGATCGTGGGTGCGGGATTCACCGGACTGTGGACGGCGTGGCGCGCGCTGGAGCGGAACCCGGATCGCTCGGTGGTCGTGCTCGAGGCGGAGCGGGTGGCGCACGGGGCCACCGGGCGCAACGGAGGATTCGTCTCGAGTTCCCTGACGCACGGACTGACGCACGGCACCGCGATCTGGCCCGATCAGGTGGGTGCGCTGCACGAAGAGGGCGAGCAGAACCTGTCGGACCTGGTGCGCGACATCGAGGCCGCCGGCATCGACTGCGCGCTGCGACGCGCGGGCAAGACGACCCTCGCGGTGGAGCCGTGGCAGCTCGCCGGCCTCCGCGAGGCCCATGCGCTGGCCGCGTCGCACGGGGTCGCTCTCGAGCTGCAGTCGCAGGACGAGGTGCGCGCCGACGTCCATTCGCCGACGTACCTCGGCGGGCTCCGCGACCGCAGCGGCACGGTGCTCGTCGACCCGGCACGGCTGGCCTGGGGCATGGCCGCAGAGCTCGAACGCCGCGGCGCGCGCATCTTCGAGGACTCGGCGGTCGCGAGCCTGGCGCGCGACACAGGCGGCGTGCGGGTCACCACGGGACGCGGCGTCGTCCGCGCGCGCGACGTCGTCATCGCGACGGCCGCCTACCCGGCACCGCTGCGGCGGCTCGGCGGCTACATCATGCCGCTGTACGACCACGTGCTCATGACCGAGCCGCTCACGCCTGCGCAGCAGGAGGCGATCGGGTGGGCCGAGGGACAGGGGCTCACCGACGCCGGCAACCAGTTCCACTACTACCGGCCGACCGCGGACGGACGGATCCTGTTCGGGGGATGGGATGCCGTGTACTACCGCGGCGGACGGGTCGACGCGAGCCTCGAGCAGCGCGACAGCTCCCACCAGCTGCTCGCGCGGCATTTCTTCGAGACCTTCCCGCAGCTCGAGGGACTGCGCTTCACGCACCGCTGGGCGGGCCCGATCGACTCCACGACGCGGTTCACGGCCGCTTACGGCACGGCCCTGGGCGGCCGTGCGGCGTACGCGGTCGGGCACACCGGCCTCGGTGTGGGCGCCTCGCGGTTCTCCGCGGATGTCGCCCTCGACCTGCTCGCCGGGGAGCCGACCTCGCGGCTGCGCTACGACATCGTGCGGCGACGGCCGTTCCCGATCCCGCCGGAGCCCTTCCGCAACTCGATCATCCAGTTCACCCGCCGTTCGATCCTGGCCGCCGACGCGCACCAGGGCCGGCGCAACCTCTGGCTGCGCACCCTCGACCGCTTCGGCCTCGGCTTCAACTCCTGAAAGGCAGACCATGACCACCACCGGAACCTTCATCGGCGACTACCGCCCCGGCACCGGCGCCGACAGCGTCATCACCAACCCCGCCACCGAGGAGCAGGTCGCGGCCTTCGCGTCGTCGGGCATCGCCGACGTCGACGAGGCGGCCGCAGCGGCGCGCGCCGCCCAGCCCGAGTGGGCCGCGAAGACGCCCGGCGAGCGTTCCCTCGCGCTGCTCCGTCTCGCCGACGCCCTCGAGGCCGACGCCGAGAACCTCGCGAAGCTCGAGGTCGAGGATTCCGGCAAGCCGTGGACCACCGCCTTCGACGGCGAGCTGCCGTTCGGCGTCGACAACCTGCGCTTCTTCGCCGGGGCGGCGCGGTCGCTCGACGGCACCGGTGCGGGGTCGTTCTCCAACGGCTACACGTCGATCCTGACGCGGCGCCCGGTGGGTGTCGTCGCGGGGATCACGCCGTGGAACTTCCCGCTCATCATGGCGATCTGGAAGGCGGGCCCGGCGCTGGCCGCCGGCAACGCCGTCATCGTGAAGCCGGCGCCGGCGACTCCGCGCACCACCCTGCGGTTCGCCGAGCTCGCCATGGCGGCGGGGCTGCCGGCAGGGCTGTTCAGCGTGGTGACGGGCGACGCCGAGGTCGGCCAGGCGCTGGTCACGCACCGGGAGGTCGACATGGTCAGCGTCACCGGATCCACCGAGACGGGCAAGGCCGTCATGCGCGGCGCCGTCGACGGCGTCAAGCGCGTGCACCTCGAACTCGGCGGCAAGGCGCCGGTCATCGTGTTCCGCGACGCGGATCTCGGCGCGATGGCGCACGCCGTCGCCCTCGGCGCGACCTACAACACCGGCCAGGACTGCACGGCTGCGACCCGCGTCTACCTCGAGCGTTCGATCTACGACGACGGCGTCGCGGCGCTGCGCACCGCGCTGTCGCAGGTGGTGGCCGGCGACCCCATGGATCCCGAGACCCACATCGGACCGCTCATCTCGAAGGCGCACCGCTCGCGCGTGGAGGGATTCGTCTCGCGCGCGGTCGCCGAGGGTGCCGAGGCACTCGTCGGCGGTCACGCGATCGACCGCACCGGCTCCTACTTCGCGCCGACTCTGCTGGTGGGGGCCGCGCAGTCGGCAGAGATCGTGCAGGGCGAGGTGTTCGGCCCCGTGCTCGTCGTGCTGCCGTTCGACGGCGAGACGGAGGGCATCGCGCTGGCCAACGACAACGCCTACGGGCTGGCCTCGTCGGTGTGGACCTCCGACGTCGCCCGCGCGCTGCGGGTGAGCCAGTCGCTGGACGTCGGTGTGACGTGGGTCAACGATCACCTGCCCATCGCCTCGGAGGCGCCGCACGGCGGCGTGAAGGGTTCGGGATTCGGCAAGGACATGTCGATCGAGCCGCTGCTGGACTACTCGGTGACCCGTCACCTGATGATCCGGCACGCCGCTCCGCCCGAGACCAGCGGCTTCCGGCCGGCGTGAGAACCGTCGTGCAGACAGGCCTGACAGCGGAGGAGCGGACGATGACGCACGACCGGATCACGAAGGCGGTCATCCCGGCCGCGGGACTGGGGACGCGGTTCCTCCCTGCGACCAAGGCGATGCCCAAGGAGATGCTGCCGGTGGTCGACAAGCCGGCGATCCAGTACGTCGTCGAGGAGGCGGTGGCGGCCGGCCTCGTCGACGTGCTGATGGTCACCGGACGCAACAAGACGGCCTTGGAGAACCACTTCGACCGGGTCGCCGAGCTCGAGGCGACGCTGAAGGAGAAGGGCGACGACGCGAAGCTGCGGCAGGTGAACGAGTCGACGGGGCTCGCTGCCATGCACTACGCCCGGCAGGGCGACCCGAAGGGGCTCGGCCACGCCGTGCACCGCGCGCGCATGCATGTCGGCGACGAGCCGTTCGCCGTGCTGCTCGGCGACGATCTCATCGATGCCCGCGACGCGCTCCTGGTCCGCATGCTCGCCGAGCAGGTGCGGCGCGACGCGTCGATCGTCGCCCTCATGGAGGTGGACCCCGACCAGATCCATCTGTACGGGGCGGCCGCGGTCGAGCCGACGGACGACCCCGAGGTGGTGCGCATCACCGGGCTGGTTGAGAAGCCCGCTCCGGGTACGGCGCCATCGAACTACGCCGTCATCGGGCGGTACGTCCTCCGGCCAGAGGTCTTCGAGGTGCTGGAGCACACGCCGCCCGGCCGCGGCGGTGAGATCCAGCTCACCGATGCGCTGATGACGATGGCCGAGGACGTCGCGGGCACCGGAGGGGTGTACGGCGTGGTCTTCCGCGGGCGCCGCTACGACACCGGCGACAAGCTCGAATACATCAAGGCCGTCATCCAGCTCGCCGCCGACCGCGACGACCTCGGTCCCGACCTGCGCAGCTGGCTCGCCGGGTACGTCGCGGCGATGTGATCCGAGCGGATGCTGCGACGGCCGCCGCCATCATCGATGGCGTCGCGTCGCGGCATCCGCTCGGGATGCCCTTTCTCAGGCGTCCGCGACGCCCAGCACGTCCAGCAGCCACGCCAGTTCGAACGCGCGCTCGCGCCACGCGTTGTACCGGCCGCTGACGCCGCCGTGGCCGGCCACCATCTCGCACTTGAGCAGCGCGTCGGCGCCCACCTCGCGCAGACGCGCGACCCACTTCGCGGGCTCGACGTACAGCACGCGCGTGTCGTTCAGCGAGGTGACCGCGAGGATCCGCGGGTACTCCACGTCGGCGCGCACGTTCTCGTACGGCGAGTACGACTTCATGTAGGCGTAGACGTCGGCGTCGTGCAGCGGGTCGCCCCACTCGTCCCATTCGATCACCGTCAGCGGCAACGACGGGTCGAGGATCGTCGTGAGCGCGTCGACGAACGGGACGTCGGCGAGGACACCCGCGAACAGCTCCGGCGCGAGGTTCGCGACGGCGCCCATGAGCAGTCCGCCCGCGGAGCCGCCCTCGGCCACCAGCTGCGAGGGCGTCGTGTAGCCGTTGTCGATGAGGTGCAGCGCGCTGTCGACGAAGTCGGTGAAGGTGTTGCGCTTGTGGAGCAGCTTGCCGTCCTCGTACCACTGGCGGCCCATCTCGCCGCCGCCGCGCACGTGGGCGACGGCGAAGACGACGCCGCGGTCCAGCTCCGACAGGCGCGGCACCGAGAAGCCGGGCTCGATCGAGTGCTCGTACGAGCCGTACCCGTAGAGGTGCACCGGGCGAGGCGCCGCACCGGCGTCGCCGAAGGAGCGCTTCCAGACCAGGGAGACGGGGATCTGCGTGCCGTCCTGCGCGGTCGCCCACACGCGCGCCTGGGCGTAGTCGTCGGGCTCGTAGCCGCCTAGCACGGGCTGGCGCTTGCGCAGGTGCAGCTCGCCGGTGGCGACATCCAGGTCGTACACCGTGCCGGGGGTGACGAACGAGCCGTACCCGAGGCGCAGCAGCGGGGGAGCCCACTCGGGGTTGCCGCCGGTGCCGACCGAGTACAGGGGCTCGTCGAAGGAGATCTCGTCCACCGCGCCGGTGGCGTAGTCGAGCATGCCGAGCCGGGCGAGGCCGCCGCGGCGGTACCCGACGACGCCCCAGTCGCGGAAGGTCGACACGCCCAGCAGGCGCTCGCCGGGACGGTGGGGGATCACGACCGAGCGCTCGCCGGACGGATCGGATGCCGCCACCCGGACGAGCTCGAAATCGAGCGCGCCGTCGTTGTGGAGGATGAACAGCACGTCCTCGCCGTCGACGACGGCGTGCTCGGAGTCGTACTCGACCCCCTCGGTGCGCGGCCACACCACGCGCGGCTCGCCGCGCAGGTCGTCGGCATCCAGCAGCCATTCCTCCGACGTGATCGACGAGCCGAGGCCGATCATGAGGAAGCGGTCGCTGCGGGTGAACCCGGCGCCGACCCAGAACTTCTCGTCGGGCTCGTGGAAGAGCTTCGCATCGTCGGCCACGGGCGTGCCGAGCTCGTGCAGCCACACCGTGTCGGGGCGCCATGCGTCGTCGACGGTCGTGTAGACGATGAACCGGCCGTCGGGGGAGAAGGTCGCGCCGGCGAACGTGTCGGGGATCTCGTCGGCGAGTTGCTCGCCCGTCGCCAGGTCGCGCACGCGCACCGTGTACCGCTCGTCGCCGGCGACGTCGACGCCGTAGAGCATCAGGGTGCCGTCGTTGGAGACCTCGAAGCTGCCGAGCGAGAAGAACTCGTGCCCCTCCGCCTCGACGTTGCCGTCGAGGAGGATCTGCTCGCCGGCCACCTCGACGTCGGGCGAGAGCTCGGGCGGCGTCCAGTCGTCGGGCGAGGCGAGCGGCGCGCGGCACTGGATGCCGTACTGCTTGCCTTCGAGGGTGCGGCCGTAGTACCACCAGTCACCGCGACGGGTGGGCACCGAGAGGTCGGTCTCGAGCGTGCGTCGCTTGATCTCGTCGAAGATCCGGGTGCGCAGTGTCTCGAGGTGCTCGGTCCGCTGCCGGGTGTACGCGTTCTCCGCCTCGAGATGGGCGATGACCGCGGCATCCTCCTTCTCGCGGAACCACTCGTACCGGTCCTCGACGTCGTCGCCGTGGTGGGAGCGGACGGTCGGACGGATGCCGGCGACAGGGGCGGAAGGGACGGGGACGGAGTCGCTGAGAGTCACCGTTCCACGCTAGTCGCCCTGGAGTTGACCGTCAGGGTCGCCGATGTAGGATTCTTCCTGGCCGGTTGCCGGTTCCTGAATCCTTGGTGAACTGTTCGTTCGTCGCGCCGATCCCGTCGGCACCTCTCCTTTCACACCCCTCACCGAAAGCGAACGGTGGAAACCGCAACCCTCATCATCGTTCTGGTGATCGCGCTGGCGCTGTTCTTCGACTTCACGAACGGCTTCCACGACACGGCGAACGCGATGGCCACGCCCATCGCCACCGGTGCGCTCAAGCCCAAGACCGCGGTGCTGCTCGCCGCGAGCCTCAACCTCGTCGGCGCGTTCCTGTCCACCGAGGTCGCGCAGACGATCTCGGGCGGGATCATCAACGAGGACCAGATCTCGCACGACATCTTCCCCGAGATCATCCTGGCGGGCCTGATCGGCGCCATCACGTGGAACATGCTCACGTGGCTGCTGGGCCTTCCCTCCTCGTCTTCGCACGCCCTGTTCGGCGGGCTCATCGGCGCCACGATCGTGGGCGTCGGGGTCAGCGCCGTCAACTTCGGCGTGGTGATGTCGAAGGTGATCCTCCCCGCGTTCATCGCGCCGGTCACGGCAGGGATCATCGCCTTCACCGCCACCAAGCTCGCCTACGCGCTGACGCGTCGCTACGACAGCAAGCCCGACGGACGCGACGGCTTCCGGTTCGGCCAGATCTTCACGTCGTCGCTGGTCGCCCTCGCCCACGGCACCAACGACGCGCAGAAGACGATGGGCATCATCACGCTCCTGCTCATCACCGCCGGGGTGCAGTCCGCCTCGGACCCCGAGCCGCAGACCTGGGTGGTGTTCGCCTGTGCGATCACGATCGCGCTCGGCACCTACATGGGCGGCTGGCGCATCATCCGCACGCTCGGCAAGGGGCTGACCGAGGTCAAGCCCGCGCAGGGCTTCGCGGCGGAAGCGTCGACGGCATCCACGATCCTCGCCTCCAGCGCCCTCGGCTTCGCGCTGTCGACCACGCAGGTCGCCTCCGGGTCGGTCATCGGCTCGGGCCTCGGGCGCCGCGGCTCGCAGGTGCGCTGGCGCACCGCCGGGCGCATCATGGTGGGCTGGGTGCTCACGCTCCCCGCCGCGGGTGCGGTGGGTGCGGCGGCCGCGCTCATCGTGGTGTGGCTCCCGGTGTGGGGCGTCATCATCGACGCCGTGCTCGCGGTCGTGATCATCCTCTTCCTCTTCATGCGCTCGCGTCGCGATGAGGTCACCGCGTCGAACGCGATGAGCGAGGTCGCCGACTCCGGCCGGGCGGTCAAGGTCAAGCGCAACCCGCCCCCCACCCGCCGGCAGCGTGCGATCGCGCGTGACGAGGCGCGTCGCGTGGCCGCGGCGCAGGCGGCGGAGAAGAAGGCGGCCAAGGCGGCGAAAGCGGCAGAACGACCTTCGCGCGGACCGAAGGACGGTGGCTCGCGATGACGATCAACTGGCTCGCATTCGTTCAGGTGTTCATCGCCGCCTTCGCGTCGGCCGTGCTGGTCGTCGGGTTCTACGCACTCGGACTCCGGCTGCTGGTGCGGGCAGGGCGCCCGCCCGTGGTCGCCCCTGCCGAGTTCACCGACGCGATCACGGTGATCTCCGAGAAGGAGGCGCGTCGGGCGGAGAAGGCCGCGGCCAAGGCGGCCAAGCGCAACCCGCTCACCGACGGGCAGAAGCGTCTCGCGCTCGCCGGTGCGTACCTGTCGTTCGCCGTCTGCGGTGCGGCGGTGCTGGGCGGACTGCTCCTCATCGTCTTCAACCACTGACGTCCCCGCGCCGCAAGAGCGCTGTCGCCGCCAGCGCCTAGGCTGAGCGCATGGTCGCCATGCCCCCTGCGCCTGTCCAGTTCGGTCACCATCCGCCCGCGCGACGCACGCTGCTGCACATCAGCGACACGCATCTGCTCGCCGGCAACCCGCCGCTGGGCGGGCGCTTCGACACCGCGGCGAACCTCACCCGCACGCTTGCGGCGGCCGAGGCCACCGGCATCCGTCCCGATGCGATCGTGTTCACCGGCGACCTGACCGATCTCGGCGAGCCCGAGGCGTACCTGGCGCTGCGTGAGGCGGTGGAGCCGGTCGCCGAGCGGCTGGGGGCACCGGTGGTGTGGGTCGCGGGCAACCACGACGAACGTCCCGCGCTGCGGCGCGACCTGCTCGGTCTCGCGCCCACACAGGAGCCGATCACCGGCGTGTGGGACCTCGGCGGGCTGCGGCTGATCGCCCTGGACTCGACGGTTCCGGGGTGGCATCACGGCGACCTCGACACCGCCCAGCTCGACTGGCTGCGCGCGATGCTGGCGACCCCGGCCCCGCTGGGCACGATCCTCGCCCTGCACCACCCGCCGCTGCCCAGTCACGTCCCCTTCTTCGACATCCTCGAGCTGCGCGATCAGGGGCGACTGGCCGAGGCGATCGCGGGCACCGATGTGCGCGCCATCCTCGCCGGGCACCTGCACTACTCGACCAGCGGGACGTTCGCGGGCGTGCCCGTCAGCGTGGCCGCCGCGACCTGCTACACGATGAACCTCGCCCGGCCCGCGGCCGAGGTGAACGGCATGGACGCGGGGCAGTCGTTCCATCTCGTGCACGTGTACGACGACACCATCACCCACGCCGTGGTGCCGGTGGTCGAGGCGCCGACGGCCGACCTGTTCTCCGCGGAGTGGGTGGAGCGGATGTCGCGCCTGACGCCCGAGGAGCGCCTCGAGGCGTTCTCCCGCAAGCGCGCGTGAGCACCGTCACCGGGTGCGTCGTCGACCTCCCCGGTGTATGACGGAGGGGGGTGGGATGTACGCCGCGTACAGGCCGGTGCACCCGAGGCGCGGGTAGGGTCGAAGGCATCCCCACACCGCTGTGAACTACCCACGAGGACTGCAGACATGGCTCTGGACGCAAAGATGCGAACCCGCACCGAGACCGACTCCCTGGGATCCATGGAGATCCCCGCCGACGCGTACTGGGGCATCCACACCGCCCGCGCGCTGGAGAACTTCCCGATCTCGAAGCGACCGATCTGGGTCTACCCCGATCTGGTGCGCGCGCTCGCCATGGTCAAGCAGGCCTCCGCCCGCGCCAACAAGGAGATCGGCGTCCTCGACCCGGTCAAGGCCGACCTCATCGATCGCGCCTCGCAGCTGGTGATCGACGGCCAGTACCACGACGAGTTCGTCGTGGGCGTCATCCAGGGCGGCGCCGGCACGTCGACCAACATGAACGCGAACGAGGTCATCACCAACATCGCGCTCGAGCTCGCCGGCCGCGAGAAGGGCGACTACGCCTTCCTGTCGCCGATCGACGACACCAACCGCAGCCAGTCGACCAACGACGTGTACCCGACCGCCATCAAGGTGGGTCTGGGACTCGACCTGCGCACCCTCCTGGAGGAGCTGGACCTGCTGCGTCAGTCGTTCCTCGCCAAGGCCGTCGAATTCCACGACGTGCTGAAGGTCGGTCGCACGCAGCTGCAGGATGCCGTGCCCATGACCCTCGGGCAGGAGTTCCACGGCTTCGCGACCACGCTCGGCTACGACTACCAGCGCCTGAACGAGAACGCGTACCTGCTGTACGAGATCAACATGGGCGCCACGGCGATCGGCACCGGGATCACGACCCACCCCTCGTACGCGCCCGCCGTGCTGCGGCACCTCCGTGCGATCTCGGGCCTGGACCTGGCCACGGCGAACGACCTGGTCGAGGCGACGAGCGACACCGGTTCGTTCATGTCGTTCTCGGCGTCGCTCAAGCGCAACGCGATCAAGCTCTCCAAGATCTGCAACGACCTGCGACTGCTGTCGTCCGGTCCGCAGGCGGGCCTCGGCGAGATCAACCTCCCGGCGCGCCAGGCCGGCTCGAGCATCATGCCGGGCAAGGTGAACCCGGTGATCCCCGAGGTCGTGAACCAGGTGGCGTTCTCGATCGCCGGCGCCGACCTCACGGTGACGATGGCCGTCGAGGGCGGGCAGCTGCAGCTGAACGCGTTCGAGCCGGTGATCGCGCACTCCATCTTCCAGTCGATCACGTGGCTGCGCCAGGCGATGTACACGCTGCGCGTCAACTGCGTCGACGGCATCACGGCGAACCGCGAACGCCTCGGCGCGATGGTCGGCGCCTCCGTCGGAGTGGTCACCGCCCTCACCCCGTTCATCGGGTACGCCGCGTCGGCAGCCCTCGCGAAGACCGCCCTGCTCACCAACCGCAACGTCGCCGACCTCGTCGTCGAGGCGGGCCTGATGTCGCGCGACGAGGTCATGAAGCAGCTCTCGCCCGCTCGTCTGTCTGGGCTGGAGACCGTCACCGCCGCGATCCCGATCGTGCAGGCCGCGGAGGACGTCGTCGCGGACGCCACCGCCGACACGCACTGACGCGGTTGCCGCGGCCCGCTCCGGATCGATAGCGTCGGGGGGACTCGAACGAAAGGCGAGAAATGACCGATCCGCAGAACCCGGCCGCACCCGAGCAGCCCGAGCAGCCCGCGTCGCAGCCGTCTGCGCCTCAGGAGCCCGTCGCGGCCCCCGCGCCCGCCGAGGCTCCGGCCGCACCGGCCGAGCCCCAGCCGGTGGCTCCCGCCGCCGCGGAGCCGGTGGCCCCGGCCGCCGCCGAACCGGTGGTCCCGGCCGCCGCCGAGCCGGTGGCTCCCGCTCCGGCCCAGCCCGAGTACGCCGCCGCGGCTGCCGCCGCTCCGGCCGCCCCCGCGTACGCCGCGGCCCCGCCCGCGTACCCCGCCGCACCGCCGGCCGCATATGGCGCCCCGGCCGCGGATGCGCCGGTCCCGGGAAAGACGCTCGGCATCGTGGCGTTCATCCTGTCGTTCTTCGTGCAGCTGGTCGCGCTGATCCTCGGCATCGTCGCGCTCGTGCAGAGCCGCAAGGCGGGCGTGAAGAACGGTTTCGCCCTCGCCGCGATCATCATCTCGGCAGTGCTCATGGTGGTGGCGATCATCGTCACGATCATCATCGTCTCGGTCGTCGTCGGCGGTCTCGCCGCGGCGTGCAGCGAGCTCGGGACCGGTGTCTGGGTGCTGGAGAACGGCGCCACCATCACCTGCAGCTGACGCAGATCTCATCGTCGAAGGGCGGGTCCGCATCGCGGGCCCGCCCTTCGCGTGTCCACGCGGGGGGTGGCGGGCTCAGTCGAGGATGCGGCAGTGCGTCGTGAGCGCCCCGATGCCGTCGATGCCCACGGTGACCGTCGAGCGGTCGCGCAGGAAGACCTGCGGGTCTCGCGAGTACCCCGCCCCGCCGGGGCTGCCGGTGGAGATGAGCGTGCCGGGCAGCAGCGTCGCCGAGCGCGACAGGTGCGAGATGAGCGTGGACACCGGCCGCACCATCTGCGCGGTCGTGGCATCCTGCAGGGTCGTGCCGTCCAGCACGGTCCAGATGTGGAGGGCCTGCGGATCGGGCACCTCGTCGGCGGTCACCACGAACGGCCCGGTCGGGGTGAATCCGTCGAACGACTTGCAGCGCGACCACTGCGCCTCCGAGTACTGGATGTCACGCGCGGTGATGTCGTTGACCACGGTGTACCCCCACACGTGGTCGAGGGCGTCCTCGGGGGAGACGTCCTTCGCAGGCGTGCCGATGATGACGCCGAGCTCGGCCTCGTAGTCGACGGATTGGCTGAGCGCGCGAGGCCAGACCGTGGTGCCGTCGTGCCCCGCGAGGGAGTTCGGCCAGAGCACGAACACCGTCGGCGTCGAGTCGGTCTTGAGCCCGAGCTCGCTGGAGTGCGCCGCGTAGTTCAGCCCGATCGCGAGGATCACCGGAGGAGCGAGCACCGCCGAGGCGAAGCCCATGCCCTCGAGCGGATGCCGCTGCCCGAGCGGCGCCGTCTCGCGCACGCGCGCGAGCAGTTCGTCGCCGCCGGCGATGAGCGCCTCGAGCGTGCGCGGCGCCCCGTCGAAGAGGCGCTCCACCAGGACCGCCTCGTCGCCGTCGATCACCGCGAGCCGCGGCTCGTCCGATCCGGGCGGCACGACGTGGGCGAAGCGCATGCTCCCAACCTAGTCGGGGGTGCACCGCGACGTGCTGTCCACAGCGCGGGCATCCGGGGTCGGACGACGGCTCTAGGCTGTGCGCATGACGGTCGATCCCGGCGCCGCACCACAGCGGCCCTCGCTCACTCCGCCGGAGTTCGCCTCCGCTCTCGCGCAGCCCCGCCTCGCCTCGCCCGCGGCCATCGTGCCGCCGGCGACGTCGCCGGCACCGGTGCAGGTGCCCGCCGCGGTCGCGGCACCGCGCCGGGGAGTGGCGGCGTCGGTGTGGATCGTCGGCATCCTGGTGCTCGTCCTCGTCGTGCTCGTCGCATACTTCCTCAACGCGATGGGCCCGGGCGCGTCGTTCGTGGGGATGCTGCTGGCCGTCGTGCCGCTGGTGGGCGTGGTGTTCGCCGTGCGCATCGTGGACCGCTGGGAGCCCGAGCCCCGCGGGCTGCTGGTCCTCGCCGTCGCGTGGGGGGCGATCGCCGCGGTCGGCATCGCGCTGGGCGTCGACTGGGTGCTCGCATCGCTGTTCGGCCCGGCGGTCGGCGCACGCGAGGTGCTGCAGACCGTCGTCCAGGCCCCCGTGGTGGAGGAGTTCGCGAAGGGTCTCGGCGTGCTGCTCATCTTCGCCACCGCGCGCCGCGCGTTCGACGGCCCGGTCGACGGCATCGTGTACGGCGCCCTCGTGGGTGCCGGGTTCGCGTTCACCGAGAACATCCAGTACTTCGCGCTCAGCTTCATCGAGGGCGGCGCGGCCGAGACGACGTCCACCTTCTTCCTGCGCGGCATCCTGTCGCCGTTCGCGCACGTCATGTTCACCAGCGTCACCGGGTTCGCGCTCGGACTCGCGGCGCGCCGCGGCCTGACGACCGGGCAGGCGATCGGCCCGTGGCTGCTCGGCCTCGCCGGCGCCATCGCCCTTCACGCGTTCTGGAACGGCTCCGCCATGTTCGGCGACTTCTTCTTCCTCTACCTGACGCTGCAGGTGCCGCTGTTCATCGGGTTCATCCTCGGGGTCGTGGCGCTGCGGCGCGAGGAGTCGCGGCTGACGAAGCGGCGACTCGGCGACTACGCCGCCGCCGGCTGGTTCACGCCGCAGGAGGTCGACATGCTCGCCACGTCGTCCGGCCGCAAGGCCGCGCTGGCGTGGGCGCGGACCCTCCGCGGCGACCGCACGGCCCTCATGAAGAGCTTCATCGCCGACGCCACGGCGCTGGCCGCGACACGGCAGCGCGCCCTCACCGGGCGGGACCCGCAGGCGGCCGGTGAGGAGAGCGAACTGCTCGCACGGACCACGGCGACACGCGCTGCGATGTTCGCGCCGTAGTCCGGGCGGGACGCCCCCGTACAAAGACTCAGCGCTCGGTGCCGCGGCGATGCCTGCGTGTCTACCGAGCGCTGAGTTGACCTGAGACCAGGATGCCGGGTGCCTCGCGCGAGTGTCAAGGGAGCCGCGCCGGTTCCCCTGACGGCGAACTCACATGATCCCGGACGGCTGCAGATGGTTGGATGGTGGCATGACTGACGACCGCACCAAGCCTGAGATCGACGCACCCGCCGGCCCGGCTCCGGCCGAGCTCGTCGTCCGCGACATCGTCGTGGGCGAGGGCGCCGAGGCGAAGCCCGGCGACACCGTGACCGTCCACTACGTGGGCGTCGAGTACGAGACCGGCGAGGAGTTCGACTCGTCGTGGAACCGTGGCGAGAGCATCCAGTTCCCGCTGCGCGGCCTCATCCAGGGCTGGCAGGACGGCATCCCGGGCATGAAGGAGGGCGGCCGTCGCGAGCTCGTCATCCCGCCCGCGCTCGCCTACGGTCCGGCCGGCGGCCACTTCCTGGGCGGAAAGACCCTCATCTTCGTCATCGACCTCATCAAGGTCGGCTGACAGAGACCGATCGATCCAAGGGAGCGGGTGCTGCGGCATCCGCTCCCTTCGTCATGTCCCGCGCGAGGAATTTTGCATTCACGGGAATAGACATGACCTGTGCACGCGTTGTCACCCATCGAGCCTGTCGTCGCACCCGCGACGACCACCCCCCATCAGAAGGACGACAATGACCGACACCACCACGATCGACGTTCCCGGCTACAAGGCGGGCACCTGGGTGCTCGACCCCGCGCACAGCGAGGTCACCTTCAGCGTGCGCCACATGATGATCTCGAAGGTGCGCGGCACGTTCGGGATGAAGAGCGCGACGCTCATCGCGCCGGAGAACCCGCTCGAGGCGCGCGTCGAGGCGAGCGTGGACGTCACCTCGCTCGACACCAAGGACGAAGGCCGCGACAACCACCTGCGCTCGGTCGACTTCTTCGACATCGAGAACCACCCCACGATGGAGTTCCGCTCGACCGGTGCGCGCGTCCAGGACGGCGACTTCCTCGTCGACGGTGACCTCACCATCCGCGGCGTCACCAAGCCGGTCACCTTCGAGTTCGAGTTCGGCGGCTTCGGCACCGACCCGTGGGGCAACTACAAGGCCGGCGCGACGGCCAAGACGGTCGTGAACCGCGAGGAGTTCGGCCTCACCTGGAACGCCGCCCTCGAGACCGGTGGCGTGCTCGTCGGCAAGGACGTCACGATCACGCTCGACCTGCAGGGTGCGCTGCAGCAGGACTGACCCGCACCGTCGGGCGAAGAGCGGATGCCTCCACGGCATCCGCTCTTCGCATTGCTCGCGCGGGCGAGAGTCAGGTGCGGCGGCGCGGGCGCAGGCGGTCCTGAGCGAGCAGGATGCCGAGGAACACGATGAGCGCGCCGGCCGGTTCGTTCCACGTGATGGTCTCGCCGAGGATGAGGATGCCGAGCACGACGCCGACGACGGGCGTGATGTAGGTCACCGTCGATGCGCGGGTCGGCCCCCACGCGCGGACCGTGTTCTGGTTCCACACGTAGGCGATGCCGGTCCCGAGGCAGCCCAGCAGCACGAGACTGATCACGATCGGGACGTCCAGGCGCACGGGCGTGAGCACCAGGAACGGTGTGAGGATCGCCATCACGAGGCCCGCCATGGCGATGTAGCCGAAGGTGAAGGCCAGGGCCGACATCCCGGTGTTCGAGACGAAGCGCCGCATGTACGCGAAGCTGAAGCCGTAGCTCGCGGTCGCGCCCAGGATGGCGAGCTCGGCGACGAGGCTGCCGTCCAGCGCGACGCCCTGCCAGGGTGCGATGATCACGATGACGCCGAGGATGCCGACGCCGATGCCGACGACCTGCAGCGCCTTGAGCCGCTCGACGCGGAACACGAGCCACGCCATGATCGCGGTCATGATCGGGGTGGTGGCGTTGAAGATGCTGGCCACGCCGGAGCTGACGTGCTGCTGCGCCCACGAGAACAGCAGGAACGGGATGACGCAGAAGGTGAGTCCCAGCACCAGCAGGTGGGCCCACACGCGCAGACTCCGCGACAAGTGCTCGCGGCGCAGCAGCACCAGGATGCCGAGCGTGAGGGTGCCCAGCAGGATGCGCGTCCACGCGACCTGGGCGGGCGAGATGCCGGTGAGCGACACCTTCATGAACAGGAAGCTCGACCCCCAGACGATGCCGGCCAGCACGAACTGGACCGTGATCCAGCGCGGTGCGGGCAGACGGTCTGCGCGCACCGGTGCGGTCGTCCGAGTCGAGGTCACGGCCCCACGGTACGCGCGCCTGCCGACGCCGACGTCCGCGAGCGGCTGCGACGTCCGAAATCCGCCGATGTGCGGCGGTCAGGCTACGGCGCGGGGTTCTCGGCGTCGTAGGCGCGGAAGCGCGGACTGAACCGCACCAGCGTCGCGACCAGGGCGATGATGACGAAGCCGCCGAGCAGCGGCGGGAACCACAGCGCGGTGAGCGTCGCGAGGGTGCCGGCGTACAGCGCCCCCAGTCGCGGGCCGCCGGCCACCACGACGATGAAGATGCCCTGCAGTCGCCCGCGGATCGCGTCGGGCACGGCGGCCTGCACCATCGTGTTGCGGAAGATCGAGCTGATGTTGTCGGCCGCCCCCGATACGGCCAGCACCAGGCAGGCCAGGGCGATGAGGACGAGGTTGGGGGTGCCGGGCTCGCTGCCGGCGGGGGCGAACCAGCCGAGCGCCGCGGCGCCCAGTACGAGCCCGAGCACGGCGATCGTCCCGCCGTACACGAGGATCGCGCGCTCGATGCCCCGCCCCTGGCGCCGGACCGCGCCGACGCGGCCGGAGAACAGGCTCGAGGCGAACGCTCCGGCGGCGACCGATGCGGTGAGCACACCGGTCGTGATGGGACCGCCGCCCAGGAGCACCGCCCCGATCGCGGGGAACAGCGACAGCGGCTGCCCGAAGGTCATCGCGATGATGTCGAGGATGAACTGCAGCCGGATGTTCGAGGCCCGCTTCAGGAACCGCCAGCCGTCGCGGAGGGACTCCAGCCCTGGCCGGACCGTCTCACCCTCGGGGCGCAGCCGCGGGAGCGTCCACAGACCGAGGAACAGCGACGTCATCAGGATCACGTCGAGCGTGTACGTCCACGCGTAGCCGGTGAGCGCCACCAGCACGCCGGCCAGGGCCGGCCCGGCCATCACCATGATCCCGACCGTGATGCCGCCCAGCGCGGAGGCCGCGGGAAGCAGGTCGCGGGGGAGGAGGCGGGGCACGATCGCCTGCCGCGTCGCCAGCACGATGGAGTTCGCGGCGGAATTGACGATGCTGAGGGCGTACAGCCACCACACCGTCTCGAGCTGGGCCCACGCGAGCACCGCGAGCAGCGCCGTCGAGCCGAAGGTCACGGTCGCGGCGATGAGCGCGACCGCCCGGCGGTCGAAGGCGTCGGCGAGCATGCCCCCGTAGATGCCGGCGACGATCATCGGCACGAGGCCCGCGACCGCGATCATCGACACCGCGAACGTCGACCCGGTGAGGTCGTACATCTGCAGCATGATCGCGACGATCGTGAGCTGCCCGCCGAGGCCGGCGAGCGTGGATCCGATCCACATGCGAGTGAAGGCGGGACTGGTGCGGAAGGGACGCAGGTCGATGAAGTGGCTGCGATGCTCCCCGGCGCTCACTCCTCGACCTCGACGCGCTTGATGCGCGCGGTGTGCCCGCGGAGGATGCGCACGCGGCTGGGCGGCACCTCGAAGTGGTCGGCGAGCGCGCGGATCACGCCCTCGTTCGCGGCGCCGTCCACGGCGCGCTCCTCCACGAAGACGACGAGGCCGTCAGCGCTCTCTTCGACCAGCGGTCCGCGCCGGCTCCCGGGCTTGACGCGGACGGTGTACTGCACGGATCCGAGCGTACCCGGGCCCGACGGTGCCGGTTCGCCGCGGCATCCTGCGGCTGGTAGACTCTTCAGGTTGCCGTTGGATCGGCCGCGGAGAAAGAGAGCTCGCACATCGGGTGACGAGCACCGCGCAACAAGCAGAGAGGGGATCACCTATGGCACTGGAAGCAGACGTCAAGAAGGCGATCATCGAAGAGTACGCGACGCACCCCGGTGACACCGGATCCCCCGAGGTGCAGGTCGCGATGCTGACGCAGCGCATCAAGGACCTCACCGAGCACCTCAAGGAGCACAAGCACGACCACCACTCGCGTCGTGGGCTGTTCCTGCTCGTCGGTCAGCGCCGTCGTCTGCTCGGCTACCTCCAGGACATCGACATCAACCGTTACCGGTCGCTGATCGAGCGTCTCGGACTCCGCCGCTAATCGCAGCCAGCGTTCAATCGCGCAAAACATTCTTGGAAGGCCTCCCCACGGTGTGGGGAGGCCTTCATCCATTCCGCCGTGCGCCGGACGTCAGGCTGATGCCGCCGCTCGCGCCGCGACGAGATCCGCGTGATGGATGGCTGCGACGTCGGGGTGCGCGCGCAGCCGGGACTTCAGCGCGTTCTCGCCGTAGAGGGCGTGGATCGGGTTCGACGGATCCTGTGTGACTCCGCGCGCCTGCGCCGCGAGCTCGTCGGGCAGCTCGATGAGCGGCAGGCGCTTGTCGAGCGCCGGGTTGAAGAAGAACGGCACCGAGATGCGGTCGTCGGGGTAGCGCGGCGAGATCACGCGGTGCTTCGTCGCGATGAGGTAGCCCTGCGTCGCGTACTCGAGGAGCTCGCCGATGTTCACGACGAACGCTCCGGGCACCGGGGGAGCGTCGACCCATTCCCCGTCGCGCTCGACCTGGAGGCCCCCCTTGCCGGGCTCGACCCACAGCAGTGTCAGGACGCCCGAGTCCTTGTGGGCGCCGACTCCCTGCTGGGGCGTCGGATCCTCCTTGCCGGGGTACCGGACGATCTTGATGAGCGTCGACGGCTCGCCGAAGTGCTCGTCGAAGTAGTTCTCGGGTGCGCCGAGCGAGAGCGCCCAGGCGCGCAGCAGCTTGCGCGCGACACCCGACAGGTGGTCGTGCCACTCCGAGACGACCTCGCGCAGCTCAGGCTGCGCCTGCGGCCACAGGTTCGGCCCCACCAGGCGCGCGAAGTCCGGTGCCTGCGGGTCGGTGACCGCGTCGCGCTCGGGACCGATGTCGATCTGCTCGCGCCAGTCGACCTTGCCCTGCGTGCGCTCGCCGCCCACGCGCGTGTAGCCGCGGAAGTGAGGGCTGTTGACGTTCTCGATGGCGAGCTTGTCGGCCTCGGGGAGGGCGAAGAAGTCGCGTGCGGCCTGGTGCAGCCGGGCTTCGAGCTCGGGCGAGACGCCCGTGCCGGTCAGGTAGAAGAACCCGACGTCGTGCGTCGCGGCGCGCAGGTCGTCGCGGAACCGCGCGGCCGCCGCCGGCCCCGCGTCGAGCCGGGAGAGGTCGAGGATCGGCAGGTTCAGGTCGGTCATGAGGCGAGGGTAGGCGGATGCCGCGGCATCCGCCCGTTTGTTGCGAACGGTTAAGCGGGGGCCGCGCGGACGCTGCCGCGCGACCCCCGTGGCCGTCATGACCGGGCGAAGAACGCGCGGATGTCGCCGACGACGAGCTCGGGGACCTCGAGCGCGGCGAAGTGCCCGCCCCGCTCGAAGCGGCTCCAGTGCACGATGTTCGAGTTGTCGCGCTCGGCGAAGACCTTGATGGTCTGGAAGTCGTCCTTGAACACCGCGACGCCGGTGCGGGCGTCGCTCACGCGGGGCTCGGCATCCGCCAGCGCGTTCTCGCGGTACGCGCGGCTCATGCCGGCAGACGCGTTGGCGAACCACGCGACGCTGACCTCGGTGAGGATCGTGTCCAGCGGCACCAGCGAGGTGCCGTTGCCGAACGAGTTGAACAGCTCGGCGTACGCGAGGTGGCCGACGGGGGAGTCCGACAGGGCGGCGGCGATCGTCTGCGGACGCGACGCGTTCATCGTGTTGTACGCGCCCACCGACTGGAACCACTGCATGTGCTCGAGGCCGGCGTAGTCCTGCGGCTCGAGCTTCTCGAACTCGGCGGGGTCGCCCGAGGGGAACGAGAACAGCTGCAGCACGTGCAGCCCGAGGAAGCCCTCGGGGGCGAGCAGCCCCAGCTCGCGCGCGACCATCGCGCCGTTGTCGCTGCCGTGGATCCCGTAGGAGTCGTAGCCGAGCCGGCGCATCAGCGCGTCGTACGCGGCGGCGACGCGGGCGGTGGTCCACCCGGACTCGGCGACCGGCTGGCTGAACCCGAAGCCGGGCGCGTCTGGCACGACCACGTCGAACGCGTCCTCGGCCCGCCCGCCGTGGGCGACCGGGTCCACGAGCGGGCCGATCATGTCGAGGTAGTCGACGAACGAGCCCGGGTAGGTGTGGGCCAGGAGCAGCGGCGTCGCGCCCTCGTGTGGCGAGCGGACGTGCAGGAAGTGGATCGTCTGCCCGTCGATCTCGGTCGTGAAGTGCGGGTGCTCGTTCATCCGCGCCTCGGCGGCGCGCCAGTCGAAGCCGTCGCGCCAGCGGGCGACCGCCTCGGCGAGGTAGGTGTTCGGGGTGCCCGACTCCCAGTCTTCGGACGGCGCGGGCTGGGGGAGGCGGGTGCGGGCGAGACGGTCGGCGAGGTCGTCGAGGGCGGACTGGGGGACGTCGACGCGGAACGGACGGATGACGGCGGTGTCTGCGGTTGCGGTGTTCATGTCTTCGACGCTACGGTCTAAACAGGCAGGTTTTCTTCCTGATAAACGAACTCTTCACGAAAGCGCGAGATGGCGGACACCTCGGCGCGGATGCTGGCGCTCCTGGCTCTGCTGCAGTCGCGCCCGCGATGGCCCGGGCCGGAGCTGGCGGCCCGCCTGGACGTTTCGGTGCGCACCATCCGCACCGACATCGAGCGCCTGCGATCGCTGGGCTATCCGGTGGAGGCGGAGCGGGGGCGTGCAGGGTCGTACCGGCTCGCGGCCGGTGGCAAACTCCCGCCGCTGCTGCTCGACGACGAGGAGGCGGTGGCGGTGGCGATCGGCCTGCGCGTCACGCGCGGTGTCGCCGGCGTCGACGAGGCCGGCGCACGCGCGCTCGCGAAGCTGCTGCAGGTGCTGCCGGAGCGGCTGCGCCCCACCGTCGACGCGGTCGCCGCGACGATCGACAGCGGGCCGGAGAACATCGGCACCGACGCCCCCGACCCCGAGGTCGATCCGCGCGTGCTCAGCGCCGTGGCGCAGGCCGTGCACGCCGGCGAGTGGCTGCGCTTCGACGACCGCGGAGTCCCGCGCCGCGTCGAGCCGTACCGGCTGCTCAGCTGGCAGCGTCGCTGGTACCTCGTCGCCCGTGATGCCGACAGCGAGGAATGGGAGACCTTCCGGCTGGACTGGATCCAGCCGCGCATGCCCACCCGGCGCCGTTTCGAGCCGCAGCAGGTGCCGGGCGGCGACTTCACGGCGTTCGCGCTGCGCTCGATCGCGGCGGGCGGCTGGAACGTCCACGCCCGGCTGCGCATCGCCGCGCCGGCCGAGCGGGTGATCGCGCGCATCAACCCGACCGTCGGGGTGGTCGAGGCGGTCGACCACGACACCTCGGTGCTCGTCACCGGCGCCGACAGCCTCGAGACGATCGCGGCCTACATCGGCATGCTCGGCATGGACTTCACCGTCGACTCGCCCGTCGAACTGATCCCGCACCTGCAGCTGCTCGCCGAGCGATACGGTCGCGCGATCGCACCCTGACCCCGGCGGAGAGGGGATGCCGCGGCCCCGGCTGTCCGGTTTTCTCCGGCCCGTTCGAATGGACAATCCGCCGTCGGGTGGGTAACTTCGAAGGTAAGGCTCACCTTACGTTGGACCGTGCCTGACGGGCGGCGGGAAGCCGAGGTGCAACGAAGCGCCGTGTCATCCGCACGAACTTGGGAACCCCGTTGCTCGCCACCTTCCTCATCGGCCTGCGTGAAGGCCTCGAAGCCGCGCTCGTCGTCGGCATCCTCGTCGCCTACGTCACCCGCCTCGGCAGACGCGATGTCCTGCCGCGCCTGTGGGCCGGCATCGGCCTGGCCGTCGCCCTCGCGGTCGCGATCGGCGCGATCCTCACCTTCGGCTCGTACACGATGACCTTCGAGGGGCAGGAGATCCTCGGCGGCACGCTGTCGCTGGTGACCGTCGCGATGGTTACCTGGATGATCTTCTGGATGCAGCGCACCGCGCGCACCCTCAAGCGCTCGCTCGAAGGGGGCCTCGACCGCGCGCTCGCCGCCGGCAGCCTGTGGGCGCTCGTCGCGATCGGGTTCGTCTCGGTCGCCCGCGAAGGCGTCGAGACGACGCTCCTGCTGTGGTCGATGGTGCAGTCCTTCGGCGATGCGCCCGCCGCGCTGGCCGGTGCCCTGCTCGGTCTCGGAGCCGCCGTCGTGCTCGGCTGGCTGCTCGCCCGCGGGATGCTGCGGCTCGACCTGCGTCGCTTCTTCACGTGGACCGGTGCGTTCCTGATCATCGTCGCGGCCGGCGTGCTCGCCTACGGCATCCTCGACCTGCAGGAGGCGGGCGTCCTCCCCGGCCCGTTCACCGACGCCGCCCCCATCGACCCCGTCACCGGCGCCGTCGCCGTCGGCTGGGCTGCGTTCCCCTTCGGGTGGGCCTTCGACGTCACCGCCGCCATCCCGCCCGGGTCCGTGCTCGCGACCGTCCTGCAGGCCACCGTCGGCTTCATGCCCCGCATGTCGTGGATCCAGGTCGTCGCGTGGGTGCTCTACGTCGTGATCGTCGGCATCGTGTGGGCGCGCGGACAGTTCGCGCCGCGCAAGCCCGCGTCCGCGGCATCCGCTGCTCCCGCCGTCTCCACCCCCTCCGATGTCGAGGCGGCGGTCGCCGCTGCCTCGCCCCGTACGTCCACCACGCCCTCGCAAGGAGAAGCATGACCGTCCGCCGCCTCATCCCGGCTCTCGCTGTCGCCGGCCTCGGCGCCCTCGTCCTGTCCGGTTGCGTCGCCAAGAGCGACGTCGCCACGTCGGACGCGCTCACCGTCTCGTCGACGGGCTCGGCCTGCGAGGTCTCGGGCGACTCGGCCGCCAGCGGCACGCTGACGTTCTCGGTGAGCAACGACGGTGACGACGTGACCGAGTTCTACCTGCTCGCCGACGACGGCCTGCGGATCGTGGGCGAGGTCGAGAACATCGCGCCGGGCGCGTCGCGCACCCTCACCGTCGTCGCGCAGCCGGGCGACTACTTCACGGTCTGCAAGCCGGGCATGGTCGGTGACGGGATCGGCCGCGCGGCCTTCACCGTGACCGGCGATGCCGTGGAGCTGACCGGTGAGGACGCCGAGCAGAAGCAGCAGGCCGTCGACCTGTACGCCGCGTTCGTGAAGGACCAGGTCGGCCAGCTGGTCCCTGCCGTCTCCGGCTTCGTCGCCGCGTACGAGTCGGGAGACGACGAGACCGCGCGCACGCAGTTCCCGCAGGTGCGCGCCTACTACGAGCGCATCGAGCCGGTGGCCGAGGCGCTGGGCGACCTCGACCCGCGCATCGACTTCCGCGAGGTCGACGCGGTGGCCGACGGACTGGACTGGACCGGGTTCCACCGCATCGAGAAGGACCTGTGGGTCCCCGCCGCGGACGCGCTCAACGCCGACGGCGAGACTCCGGCCTGGCAGGACTGGGCGCCGTCCACGACCGACGAGCGCGCCGCCTACGGCGACCAGCTGATCGCCGACGTGCAGGAGCTGTACGACTACGTCCACTCGGACGAGTTCCAGGAGAACCTCGACGCGCAGGGCATCGCCGGGATCTCCAACGGCGCCATCGCGCTGCTGGACGAGGTCGCCACCGGCAAGATCCAGGGCGAGGAGGACTGGTGGTCGCACACCGACCTCTCCGACTTCGCCGCCAACGTCGAGGGCTCGAAGATGGCCGCTTCGCTGGTGCGCGACTTCGCGGTGGCGCAGGGCGACGAGGGCGAGGCCCTGGCCGATCGGATCGACGCCGGGTACGCGGACCTCGAAGCGGCCCTCGCCCAGTACGGTTCGCTCGAGGCGGGCTTCGTGCCGTACACCGATCTCGACGACGCCCAGAAGCGCGAGCTCACCGACCTCATCAACGCCCTGGCCGAGCCGCTCGCGCAGCTCACGGACACCGTCCTCGCGTGACCGGAACGGAGGACGGCGGGGCGCCCGCGAACGTCGAGGCTCCCGCAGCCGCGGCGGGGCTGTCGCGCCGCGGCGTGCTCGGGCTGGCGCTCGGGGCAGGGGCGGCGGGTCTCGCACTCGGCGCCGGCGCGGGCGCGGCGGCAGGCGTGGCGGTCGGGCGCGCGCGTGAGCGGGATGCCGTGGCATCCGCCTTCGACTTCTACGGCACACATCAGGCGGGCATCACGACCCCGGTGCAGGACCACCTGCACTTCGCGTCGTTCGACATGATGGCCCGCACCGATCGCGACGACCTCATGACGCTGCTGCAGGACTGGAGCTACGCGGCGGCGCGCATGACGCGAGGCCTCGACGTCAGCGCCACCGGCGCCGTCGGCGGATCGCCCGAGGCGCCGCCGGACGACACCGGCGAGGCCCTCGGGCTCCCCGCCAGCGGCCTGACGATCACCATCGGCTTCGGCCCGACCCTGTTCGAGAACGAGGACGGCGACCGCTACGGCATCGCCGCCCGGCGGCCGGCTCGGCTCGAGAAGCTGCCGGCGTTCCTGGGCGACGACCTCGACCCCGCGCGCTCGGGCGGCGACCTGTTCGTGCAGGCGTGCGCCGACGACCCGCAGGTCGCCGTCCACGCGGTGCGCAACCTCAGCCGCATCGCGTTCGGCCGGGCGCGGCTGCGGTGGTCGCAGCTCGGGTTCGGGCGCACCTCGCGCACCACAGCCGCGCAGGCCACCCCCCGAAACCTCTTCGGGTTCAAGGACGGCACGGCGAACATCCTGGCCACCGACACCGCGGCCCTCGACGAGAACGTGTGGGTGGGGGCCTCCGACGAGCCCGCGTGGATGGCCGGCGGGTCGTACCTGGTCGCGCGCAAGATCGCCATGCTGATCGAGACGTGGGACCGCGTGCGCCTGTCGGAGCAGGAGTCGATCATCGGCCGCTCCAAGGGGGAGGGCGCACCGCTGTCCGGCGGGGACGAGTTCGCCGAGCCCGACTTCGACGCGACCGGCAAGGGCGGCGAACCGGCGATCCCGGTCACCAGCCACGTGCGCCTGGCGCATCCCGAGCTCAACGGCGGCATCCGGATCCTCCGCCGCGGCTACAACTACGTCGACGGCAACAACGACCTCGGACGCATGGACGCCGGACTGTTCTTCCTGTCGTACCAGCGCTCGCCCGAGCAGTTCGTGACGCTGCAGCGGTCGCTCTCGACCGACACCATGAACGAGTACATCCGCCACGTCGGATCGGGCCTGTGGGCCGTGCCCGCCGGCGCCGCACCGGGCTCGTACGTCGGCGCGCCGCTGTTCGCCTGAGCCGGCCGCGGCTCAGCCGTTCTGGCGCGGATCGGGGCGCGGCGTGCGCGGCTTCTCCCGCGGCCGCCGCGAACCGGTGGGGTCGCTCCGGCGCCCCTCGCGGCCGGCGAGCGTGGGGTCGGCGAACAGCCAGGCCGGGCGCGGTTCGACCAGCGGGCGGAACAGCCACCGCACCGGCCTGGTCGCAAGCCCCAGCGCGATGACCACCGACAGCACGATCACCAGCGGCAGCCAGAACCAGGTCGGCTCCGCGTTGCGCAGCAGGCCGTTCTCGCGGAACGGGTAGAGCACGAACGAGTGCAGCAGGTAGACGTACATCGTGTAGCGCCCGAAGTGCGTCCACCAGTGGGAGCCGCGCGGAACGAGCGCGAAGAAGGCCGCCGACAGCACCACGGCCACCAGCATGAGCGCCAGGCGCACCCCGCCCGCCCACCACTGCGTTCCGCCGATCGCCGCGTAGTTCTCGTCGTAGAACAGCCACTCGCGCAGGTTCATGGCGCGCCAGTCGTCGACGAAGAACCACGCCGCCCAGGCGGCCACGGCGAACAGGCCGACGCCTCCCGCGGTCACCCACCAGGGGCGACGGTCGAGCAGGCGCAGGCGCGCCACCACGTCGTGCTGGCGCAGCCACCAGCCCAGCGTGAAGAACGGCAGCAGGCCCAGGGTGCGCGACAGCGAGAAGGTCGAGTCGATGTTGGGCAGGTACCCGGCGCCGATCGAGATCGCGATCGTCCACAGCAGCGGCCAGCGCAGCAGCGCGAGGTAGGGGAGCACGAGGCGGAAGATGCCGAGGGCGAGCAGGAACCACAGCGTCCACGACGGCTCGGTGAGGTTCGGGTTCGCGCTGCCCTCGACGAGCCACTTCGTGAGCGTCCACAGCCCTTCGAAGATGACGTACGGCACCAGGATGTCCGTGATCACGCGCGCCATCTGAGTCTTGGTCGGCGCATCGGACTTGGAGAAGTATCCCGAGATCACGGCGAACGCCGGCATGTGGAACGCGTAGACGACGAGATACAGGCTGAGTGCGATGTCGGAGTCGTACGTCAGTCGCTGCACCGCGTGCCCGAGCACGACGAACACGATGCACGCGAAGCGCGCGTTGTCCCAGAACGGGGTGCGGCGCGGCGGACGGGGGATCGATCCCGTCCGGGGCGCGCGCGTGGGTGCGGCGGGGCTTCCGGTCATGTCCTTCTCCTCCCGGGAGCGATGACCAGACTATCCGGACACGGCGCGACGCCCCCGCCTTGACACTGAGTCCCACGGTGGCTGAGTCTGAGTACGAGCGGGCGAAGATGCACGCAGGAGGAGACGCACGATGACGGATGCCGCGACCGAGCATCGCCCGGGTGACCCGGCCGCAGATGCGCCCCGCGCGACGGTGGGTTCCGGCGTCGTGCAGGGTGTGCGCGAGAACGGGATCGACCGCTTCCTCGGCATCCCGTACGCGGCGCCGCCGGTGGGCGAGCGCCGCTTCCGCGCGCCGCAGCCGGCCGCGCCGTGGACGGGCGTGCGAGCTGCCTCCGCCTTCGGGGCGACGGCGCCGCAGGCGCCCTACGGGGGCGGCCTCGAGAAGTACCTGCCGACCGTCTCGATCCCCGGCGACGACATCCTCACCGTCAACGTCTGGACGCCCGCGGACCGCACGCCGGACACCGCGCTGCCGGTGCTGGTGTTCGTGCACGGCGGCGCGCTGGCGCGAGGCTCCGCGGCGCTGCCGGCGTACGACGGGGCCGCATTCGCCCGTCACGGCATCGTCTACGTCTCGGTGCAGTACCGGCTCGGGCAGGAGGGCTTCGGCGTGCTCGACGGTGTGCCGCACAACCTCGGCGTGCTCGACCAGGAGGCGGCGCTGCGGTGGGTGCGTCGCGAGATCGCCGCGTTCGGCGGCGACCCGCAGCGGGTGACGGCGATGGGTCACTCGGCGGGCGCCAACACGCTGACCGCACTGCTCGCACTCCCGCATGCCCGCGAGCTGTTCGATCGCGCGATCCTGCAGAGCGGTCCGCTGGTGGCCCAGCCTCCGAAGAAGGCCGGCCGGATGACGCGCGAGATCGCCAAGCGGCGGGGCGTCGCCGCGACCGGGGACGGCTTCGCGGGGGTCGCCGCGGCCGACCTCGTCGCGACGCAGACCGCCGTCGCCGCGGGTGGGTCGCCGCTCGGCGGCGGGCCGTCGGTCGCCCTCGCGATCGGGGGAGACGCGGTGCCCCGCAATCCGCTCGACGCGCTCCTGGACGACGCCGGGCGCGGCATCCCGGTGCTGATCGGCTCGACGAGCGAGGAGTACCGGCTGTGGTTCGTGCCGACCGGGGCGATCGCGAAGATCCGCTGGTCCACGGTCGCCGTGGCGCGCCTGGCCGCCCGCGTCCCTGCCCGCATCGTGCGCGCCCACCGCGCACGGCGCCCCGACGCGCTGCCGGGCGAGGTGCTCGGCGAGATCGTCGGCGACATACTGCTGCGCGCCCCGATCACCCGCTTCGCGGACGCGCGGACGGATGCCGCATCGCCGACGTGGGTGTACGAGTTCCGCTGGCGGAGCCCCGTAGGCGGGCTCGGCGCCGCGCACGCGATGGAACTGGGCTTCGTCTTCGACGATCTGACCTCGGCCGATTCGGTGGCCCTCGGCGGACCGGACGGGCCGCAGCGCCTCGCCGACGCGATGCATGGCGCATGGGTGTCGTTCGTGATCGACGGCGATCCGGGATGGGAGCCGTGGTCCTCCCGGCGCCCGGTGCAGGCCTTCGACGCGGACGGCGGCCACATCGACTACGCGCCGCGTCAGGACGAGCTCGCCGGCCTTCCGGAGGGGTAGTCTCGCAGGCGCGATGACGACGATCGACGACGCGCTGGAGCGCGACCAGGCCATCCCCGACTTCGACTGGCACGTCTTCCCGGACGGCACCGAGCACGATGTGTTCCCGGCCCCCAGCGGTGGACTCGCCCGCGTGCGTCTGGGCGACCCCGCTGCGCCGCGGGTCGTGCTGGTGCCCGGTGTCGCGGGTTCGAAGGAGGACTTCGTCCTACTGCTGCCTCTGCTGGCGGCGGCCGGGTACCGCGTGGAGGCGTTCGACATCTCGGGGCACTACGAGTCGGTCGACGCGGGCCCGCAGCACCTGGATCCGCCGCGTGAGCACTACGACTACGACCTGTTCGTGGACGATCTGGTCGCCGTGCTCGAGGACGGCGGTCCGGCGCACGTGCTCGGCTACAGCTTCGCGGCGCTGGTCACCGAGCTGGCCCTGGTCGCCCGCCCCGATCTGTTCCTGAGCCTCACGCTCATGTCGGCGCCGCCGGCGACAGGCCAGGTGTTCCGCGGCGTCAAGCACATCGGGCCGATCTCCGACATGTCACCGCACCGCGCGGCAGGTCTCATCCTGTGGGGCATCCGCTACAACCTCAACCGCACCCCGCCGGGCCGCATCGCCTTCGTGCGCGAACGGCTCGGCGTGACCGGGCGTGCCTGCATCGACGACGTCGTCGGGCTCATGATGACCACGCCCGACTTCGCCGACGCGGTGGCGGCCGTCGACATCCCCAAGCTCATCGCCGTCGGCGACCAGGACCTCTGGCCGCAGCCGCAGCACGACGCCTACGCCGTCCGCATCGGCGCCCGCGTCGCGACGTATCCCACCGGGCATGCCCCGTGCGAGACCGCGCCGCACCAGCTCGCGCGCGACATGCTGGCGCTGTTCGCCGACGCACGGCGATGAGCGGATGCCGAGGCCAACGGCATCCGTTCCGTCATCCGTGCACGCGACCCGGGAATAGTCTTGGTGCGCACGCGTTGCACGAGATACATTCATTTGCATAGATTCGTCCGCGACGGAGAACCCGCACGGCGAACGGAGCCCTCAACCAGGGGAAGCGGAGAAGGATCGTGAGCGAGAGCACCACGTGGTCGGGAATGCAGTTCGGCATCTTCACGGTGAGCGACATCACCGAGGACCCGACGAACGGCACCACGCCCAGTGAGGCGGAGAAGATCCGCAATGCCGTGACCATCGCCAAGCACGCCGAAGAGGTCGGGCTCGACGTCTTCGCGATCGGGGAGCACCACAACCCGCCGTTCTGGTCGTCGTCGCCGACGACGACGCTCGCCTACATCGCCGGTCAGACCGAGCGGCTCATCCTCTCGACCGCCACCACGCTCATCACCACGAACGACCCGGTGAAGATCGCCGAGGACTACGCGATGCTGCAGCACGTGTCCGGCGGTCGCATGGACCTCATGCTGGGCCGCGGCAACACCGGCCCCGTGTACCCGTGGTTCGGCAAGGACATCCGTCAGGGCCTGCCGCTGTCGATCGAGAGCTACAACCTGCTGCACCGCCTGTGGCGTGAGGACGTCGTCGACTGGGAGGGACAGTTCCGCACCCCGCTGCAGGGCTTCACGTCGACCCCGCGTCCCCTGGACGGCGTCGCGCCGTTCGTGTGGCACGGCTCGATCCGCACTCCCGAGATCGCCGAGCAGGCGGCCTACTACGGCGACGGCTTCTTCGCGAACAACATCTTCTGGCCCAAGGAGCACTACCAGCGCCTGATCCAGCTGTACCGCCAGCGGTACGCGCACTACGGCCACGGCACGCCCGAGCAGGCGATCGTCGGCCTCGGCGGCCAGGTGTTCATGGCCGCGAAGTCGCAGGATGCCGTGAACCGGTTCCGGCCGTACTTCGACAACGCGCCGGTCTACGGCCACGGGCCGTCGCTGGAGGACTTCAGCGAGATGACCCCGCTGACCGTCGGCTCGCCGCAGCAGGTCATCGACCGGTATGCCGCGATGCGCGAGACCTTCGGCGACTACCAGCGCCAGCTGTTCCTCATCGACCACGCCGGCCTGCCGCTGAAGACCGTGCTCGAGCAGCTCGACATCCTGGGCGGCGAGGTCGTGCCCGTGCTCCGCAAGGAGCTGCAGAAGAACCGCCCGGCCGAGGTGCCGGATGCCCCCACCCACGCCGGTCTCGTGAAGGCGGCGTACGGCGACGGCCCCGCCCGTCAGGCCGTGCCCGGTGCGAACCGCGGCGACAACCTGACCGCCGGGTCGCCTTACCAGGATGCGCCCGCACCCGCGGGTGCGGCGTTCGGCCTGGGCCGGAAGGAGGCCTGAGATGACCACGGCATCGCCCCGCCGCATCGCGGTGATCTCGTCCGGACTGTCCAATCCGTCCTCGACGCGCATGCTCGCCGACAGGCTGGCCGCCGCGACCGCGAAGCAGCTCTCCGAACGCGGCATCGAGATCGAGGTCGACGTGTTCGAGCTGCGCGACTACGCGCACGACATCACCAACAACCTGCTCACCGGGTTCGCGCCGCCGGCGCTCGAGTCGATGGTGAACGCGGTCGTCTCGGCCGACGCGATCATCGCGGTGACCCCGATCTTCTCCACGAGCTACTCCGGGCTGTTCAAGTCGTTCATCGACGTGCTCGACCCCGACGCGCTCACCGGCAAGCCGGTGCTGATCGGCGCGAACGCGGGGACCGCCCGCCACTCGTTGGCGATCGACTACGCGATCCGGCCGCTGTTCACCTACCTGCACGCCGAGCCGGTCTCGACCGGGGTGTTCGCGGCGTCCAGCGACTGGGGTGCCACCGCCGACAGCGTGGCCCCGCTCGGGGAGCGCGTCGAGCGCGGCGCCCGCGAGCTGGCGGAGGCGATCGCACGGCGCGAGCCGGCGAAGGACAGCGACCCGTTCGATCCGGCCAACTACCTCGGCGAGGGCCGCTCCTTCGGTCATCTGCTCGGCGGGCTCGCGGGGGAGTAGCCCCGCACCTCACCCGAGATATACGTCCTCCGGTGCGCGGAGGGGGCGCCAGGCGCCCTCTCCGCGCACTGTCGGCTGCGGCAGCACGTCGGCCTCGACCAGTGCGCCGAGGTCGACCCCCGCGATCGTCTCGATGTCGCCGATGGGCACCTGGAACGTGCGGAAGCCCCCGAGCGGCGGCACGGCGAGGGAGCCGTCGCTCACGTCGATGAGGGACGACTGGTCCAGCACGAAGCCGGCTGCCGCGAGCACGGGCGGCCGCGCGGGTGACGGGTCGCCCGGCGCGGGCGGCGGCATCCTGTTGTCCTCCCTCGCCCACGCGGCGACCTTGAAGAAGCGGCGGGGGACCTGGATGCCGCGATACGGCGGATCGTCGTCGGCCAGGACGGGTGCGGTGAACACGCTGATGCGCTGGTCCGTCGCGTCCGCGTAGGCGAGAACGTGGTCCTCCAGCCCGAGCCACAGCTGCGGGGACTGGTTGAACCCGCTCGCCTGCGGTGCCGCGTTGGGGTAGACGAAGGTCGCCTCGCTGCCACGCCGCGCCTGTGCCTCGGTGCCCCACCCGGGATCGCGGCGACGCACGAGATGCCCGCGGTCGAGGTCGTTGTCGGCGTAGACGACCGGACCGGCCTGCTCCGCGGCCGGGACGCGCGCATCCAGGCGCCATCGTCCGGTGCGGGGCAGGTCGAGCAGCGCGGCGCCGTCGATGTTGACGCCGGTCATGAGGGCGAGCCTGCGCTGCGGCTGCAGCAGCACCGAGAACCGCGGGTAGGCGAGCCTGTGCACCGGCTGCCCTTCCGCCGGCCCCGGAAGGGGGAGCGGGATGCCGAGGAAGCCGTCGTCGTATCCGCCCGCTGTCGCCTCTGTCACGCGTCCATCCTGGCGCTCGTCGGCGACATCGCGCAGGTGTCGTCACCGGCCGCCCGTCGATCGCGGATCGCCCAGCCGGCGGGCGAGCACCGCGTCGACCGCCAGCCCCAGGCCGATCGCGAGCGCGACCGACACCACCACCGCCACCACCGGGCCGCCGGGAAGGAGGGCGGCCACGAGCGCACCGATGAGCGCCTGGTAGAGCGCCCACGCGAGGGCGGCGAGCCCAGCGACCGCGAGGTAGCGCGGTGCGGCGAGCCGGGTGGCGCCCGCGGTGAGGTTCACGGCGAGGCGGGCGAACGGGATGAAGCGGGCCGTGAACAGCACCAGCGCGGCCCGGCGCTCCAGCCGCAGCCGCGCCCACGTGAACGCGGCCTGCGCGCGCTGCGCCCGCATCCACCGCCACCGCTGCAGGCCGATGGTGCGGCCGAGCAGGTAGCAGGCGGCATCGCCGGACAGTGCGGCGGCCGCGGCGACGAGCACGATCGCCGCGAGCGAAGGCTCGCCCTGCGAGACCGCGAGCGCGCCCAGCGCGGTCACGGCCGCCTCGCCGGGCAGCACCACGAGGAACGCGTCGCCCAGCACGAGCGCGAACAGCAGCGGCAGTGCCCATGCGCTCTGCGCCACTGCGGTGAGCAGGTCCTCGACCACGCTCTCCTTGGTAGCGACCGGCGGTGAACGGCGACGGAACGGGGCACGTCCGGTGACCTGACGTCGTGCATCGGGTGAACTCTTCCGGCGACCGGCCGATTCGCGGCATCCGGTCGCTCCCGGCCCGTCACGCTGGGAGGGTGAGAGTCGCGCTGCTCGCCGAATCGTTCCTGCCCCACATGAACGGGGTGACGGGGTCGGTCCTCCACGTCCTGCGTCACCTCGCCGCCGAAGGTCACGAGACCCTCGTGATCGCCCCGCGCGCGGGGGAGATCACGGCGGACCTGCACGGCGCCCGCACCGAGCTGCTGCGCTCGGTGCCGCTGCCGTCGTACCCCGACGTGCGCGTCGTGTTCGCCCGTGCGGCGCGCCTGACCGCGATCCTGCGCGACTTCCGTCCGGACGTCGTGCACCTCGCCTCGCCGTTCGTGCTCGGCTGGAAGGGGCTCGCCGCCGCCGACGCGCTGCACACCCCGACGGTGGCCGTGTACCAGACCGACGTCATCGCGTATGCCGAGAAGTACGGGATGCCGCAGGCCTCCGCCCTCGTCGGGCGCCACGTCGCCCGCCTGCACCGACGTGCCACGCTGACCCTCGCGCCGTCGACGGCGTCGCTGCGCCAGCTCGACGAGCTCGGCGTGGACCGCCTGCGCCGCTGGGGCCGAGGCGTCGACACGGCCCGCTTCGGCCCGGAGCGGCGCAGCGAGGCGTGGCGGGCCGACATCGCCCCGGGGGAGAAGGTCGTCGGGTACGTCGGCCGGCTCGCTCCAGAGAAGCAGGTCGAGGATCTGGGTGCGCTCGCCGGGCTCGACGGCACCCGCCTCGTGATCGTCGGCGACGGACCGGCGCGTCCCGCGCTCCAGAAGGCGCTCCCGGACGCCGTGTTCACAGGCCATCTCAGCGGCCCGGCGCTCGCCGAGGCGCTGGCGAGCTTCGACGTGTTCGTCCACCCCGGCGAGAGCGAGACGTTCGGGCAGACGATCCAGGAGGCGCTGGCCAGCGGCGTGCCGGTCGTCGCGACGGGTACGGGCGGCCCGGTCGACCTGGTGCGCTCGAGCATCGACGGCTGGCTCTACCGCCCCGGCGACCTGCGCGACCTGCGCGCCCGTGTCGCGGATCTCGTCGGCGACGACGGCAAGCGGCGTGCCTTCGCCGCCGCCGCACGCGAGTCGGTGCGCGATCGCACGTGGGATGCGGTGTGCCGGCGGCTGGTCGGCCACTACGAGGAGGCGCGGATGCTGCGCCCCATCGACGACGCGCTGCTGCAGCGCGCTGCGACCCGGCCGGCCGTGCCTGCGGCAGCGCCGCGGCGGGGGTGGTCGCGCTACGTCGCGCTGGGGGACTCGATCACCGAGGGACTCTGCGACGCGTCGCGCATGCCGTCGGGGGAGTACCGGGGGTGGGCGGACCGGCTCGCGTCGCTGCTCGCCCATGCCGGCGGCACGGGCTCGACGTTCCGGTACGCGAACCTCGCTGAGCGCAGCCGCCGGGTCCGGCACCTCGTCGAGGAGCAGGTGCCCCGGGCGCTCGCCCTGCGTCCGCAGCTGGTGTCGATCCTCATCGGCGCCAACGACCTCGTGGGCCGCGCTGCGGATCCGTTCGCGCTCGCCGGCGACGTCGAGGGGGCCGTCCGCACGCTGCGGCATGCCGGCATCGACGTGCTGCTGGTGACGCCGTTCCTGCCGCGCCGGCGGGCGGCGATGCTGTTCGCCCGGCGCTTCGCCGCGTTCGCCTCGGAGCTGCGACGGATCGCGGCGCAGACGGACGCCGTGCTGCTGGACCTCGAGGCGCTGCCCGCGATCGGCGACCTGGACCTGTGGGCCGACGACAAGGTGCACCTGCGCCCCCGCGGCCACCGGTTCCTGGCCTACCGCGCCGCCGAGGCCCTGGGCGTGCCGGACGCCGAAGCGGTCGGCGACCTGGACGCCTCCCTCCACGCCGACGGAGATCCGGTCGCGTCGGGCTCGTGGCTGCGCCGCGACGCGCTCCCGTGGGTGTGGCGGCGGCTGCGCGGACGCACCGCCGGCGACGGCCTGGCCGCCAAGCACGTCGACTACGTGCTCATCGGCGGCCACGGCGACGTGCGCACAGCGGTCGACGCCGGCTGAGGCATCCGCTCAGTCGTCGGCGGTGATGGTGCGCCGAGCGAGCAGCGCCGCCACGAAGAAGCACAGCGCGCCCAGCGCCGTGCCGAGGTTCGCCCAGCGCTCGTTGGCGAGGTCGCCCGTCGACGGCAGCACGTAGGCGCCGACGGCCGAGATGCCGAAGGCGATCGATCCCAGCAGGTTCAGCCCGGTCCCGTGCCACGTGCGGGCATCCCGGTCCCACAGCTGCCCGCGGTCCTTCGTCGCCAGCACCGCGAGGACGCTCGAGACGAGGAAGGCGGCCGATCCCCAGGCGTCGGGGCGCCAGCCGACCCCCACCTTGTCGGGCGCGGCGATCGCGGCCGCGAGGGCGAACCCGGTCGAGAGGTTGAACAGGAGCGTGCCGGCGAACTGGATCGCCGCGGCCCACCAGTCGACGCGGTCCGGACGGTTCATGCGCGCATGCGGCGTGCGCCGCCCGCTGAGCGCGAGCTGGATGAATCCCGCGGCGGTGAAGAACAGCGAGCCGACGAAGAAGGTCAGATTCGTGACGACCGCGCCGGTCCACTCCGCGTACGACGGCAGGGCACCGACGAAGAACAGCACCGAGCCGACCGCGAACCCCCACGACTCGCGCCGCAGCCGCCGCACCCGTGTGGTCGCGGGATCCGCCGGGCCGTGCGCGGTCATCGGACGACGTCCGCATCGATCGCCGGGTGAGGGGGCATGCGTCCTCCGTTGCAGGTCCGTCGTCGGTGGGGCACTGCGGACCGGCCGCTCCGGCAGATCCCGTAGGCGCGACACTATTCCCTCGGGGTCGGACTCGTCACCCTCGCGCGCCGAGTCCGCCGCCGGGGCGAGGACGGATGCCGCGTCCCGCGCCCGCGTCAGAGCCGGCCGGACTGCGAGCCCCAGCCGTACTCGGACTCCGGGCGTCCGCGCGTGCCGTAGCGGGCGGTGCGCTGGACGCGCCCGGCGGCCACCAGGTGCTCGAGGTAACGCCGCGCGGCGACCCGCGACATCCCCAGCCGGTCCGCGGCCTCGGCCGCCGAGACGGGCCCTCGCTCCCGCACCTCGTCGCTGATGCGGGCGAGCGTGTCGGGCGAGAGCCCCTTCGGCAGCGCGACCGGCGCCGCGGGTCGCAGCGCGCCCAGGAGGGCGTCGATCTCGGCCTGCGTCGGCGCACCGGCCGCCTCGGCCGCGCGCCGGCGGAACTCGCGGTACTGCTCGAGCCGATCGCGGAACACCGCGAACGTGAACGGCTTCACAAGGTACTGCGCCACGCCGAGCGAGACCATCTGCCGCACCACGTCGGCGTCGCGCACCCCCGTGATCGCGATGACGTCCACCGCCGCACCGCGCGCCCGCACGTGCCGCAGCACGTCCAGGCCCGTCCCGTCGGGCATCGTGACGTCCAGCAGCATCAGGTCGATCTCGTCGCCGCGGTCGAGCACCGCGTCGATGGCCGCCCGTGCCCCGGTGCACTCGGCGACCGCAACGAACCCGTCGAGCCGGTCGAGGTAGTCGCGGTGCAGCTCGAGGGTGAGGGCGTCGTCGTCGACGAGGAGCACGCGGATCATGCCGGCCTCGCGGGCAGGGTCACCACGAACACCGTCGGGTCGTCCCGCAGCTCGATGTCGCCGTCCGCGCTGGCCACGATCAAGCGGACCAGCGCGAGACCCACGCCGCGCCCTTCGGAGCCGGAGGGCTTCGTCGAGAAGCCGTGCTCGTAGATCCGCTCCCGCAGCGCAGCGGCAACCCCGGTCCCGCTGTCCGAGACCTCGATGCGCAGCGCCGCGGGGGAGGCATCCGTCGCGGCGAACACCACGCGGACCCACCGCGGCGCTCGGGCGGAGGCCGCGGCATCCATCGCGTTGTCGATGAGGTTGCCGACCACCGACACCGCGTCGACGGGGGAGAGCACGCTGCGCGGAGCGTCGGGAGAGATCTCGGCCGTCCACTCGATGCCGCGTTCGCGGGCCTGCGCCGCCTTGCCGAGCAGCAGTGCACCGACCGTGGGATCGCCACCCCGGCGGGCTGACACCTGGTCGACGAGCTCCTGGCTCTGCCGCGACGTCTCGGTGAGGATCTCGATCGCCTCGCGCGTGCGCCCCAGCTCGAGCAGCGACACCGCCGTGTGCATGCGATTGCCGTGCTCGTGCGTCTGCGCGCGCAGCGCCTCGCCCAGCGTGCGCACCGACTCGTACGACGCGACCGCGTCGCGGATCGTCCCGGCGGGCAGGTCGCCGGCGACACGTCGCGTCGTGCGGCGAGCCAGCCACGCGCCCACCAGTCCCGCCGCGAGCAGCGCGAGGGCGATCGACACCACGAAGGGCAGCCGCGGCAGGATCTTGCCCCAGATGCTCCCGAGCGTCACGCCGACCGACACCCACCCCGCCGTCCGGCCGCCCACCGTCACCGGGACGATCGTGCGCACCGACGGTCCGAGCGTCCCGGTGAACTCCTCGGTGACGACGGTCGGCGTCGCGGGGATCGTGCCCAGATAGTGGCGGCCGATCTCGGCGGGATCGCGATGGGTGACACGGATGCCGTCCGGCGTCATGATCGTGACGAAGTCGAGGCCGGTGCCCCTCATGACCTCCTCGGCCAGCGGCTGCAGCCGCTGCGAGGGGTCGGACCCGCCCAGCGCATCGGCGACCTCCGGGAGCGCCGCAAGCGACGTCGCCACGGCGCGCGTCACCTCCTCGGCCTCGCTGCGCTCGGACCGCTCCGCGTCGAGGACGAGCACGGCGGCCAGGGCCGCGACGATCACCGCGGCCGACACGGCGACGACCGCGAACACGCGGGCTGCCGCGCTGCCCTGCTCCGTCCGCGATGACATTGGCTCTCCTCGTCGATGCCGCCGCATCCATCCTCGTCCGTGCACGGCGGGATCGGCGAGACCCGGAGCGCGACCAATACGACCACAAATGGCTCCCGACGCCCGGCGCGCGCACGCTGTGGTCACGCCGCTCGACCGTGCGGCGCACGGACACGACGCCGTTCCGCTCCGCAGGAGGCAATGATGGCTCTCTCGACCCGCACCACTTCGTTCACGCTCCCCGCCTTCAACTGGCGGCGCGGCAAGCACTCGTGGGACAAGCACACCTGGCTCTACGTCGCCGTGATCGTCGCGGTGGCACTCGGCGCGATCGTCGGCCTCGTCTGGCCGGAGGTCGGCGTCGCCCTCAAACCTCTCGGCGAGGGGTTCGTCGCGCTCATCAAGATGATGATCGCGCCGATCATCTTCTGCACGATCGTCGTGGGTGTCGGCTCGATCGCCAAGGCCGCGACCGTCGGCAAGATCGGCGGCCTCGCGCTGCTGTACTTCATGGTGATGTCGACCTTCGCACTCGCGATCGGGCTCGTGGTCGGCAACCTCCTCCACCCGGGCGAGGGCCTGAACATGGCGAACGCGACCTACGAGGCCGCCACCGCCGAGGCCAAGATCACGCAGGAGTTCGTCCTCGGGATCATCCCTGCCACGTTCTTCTCGGCGTTCACCGGCGAGAGCGTGCTGCAGGTGCTGTTCATCGCGCTGCTCGTCGGATTCGCGCTGCAGCAGATGGGGGACAGGGGCGCGCCCATCATGAGCGCGGTCAAGCACCTGCAGGCGCTCGTCTTCCGCATCCTCGGCATGATCCTGTGGCTCGCGCCGATCGGGGCGTTCGGCGCGATCGCCGCTGTCGTGGGCACCACCGGGGTCGCGGCGATCTGGGCGCTGGGCACCCTGATGGTCGCCTTCTACATCACGTGCGTGCTGTTCATCGTGGGCGTCCTCGGCACCCTGCTGTACGTCGTCACCCGCGTGAACGTCTTCCGCCTCATGAAGTACCTAGCACGCGAGTACCTGCTGATCGTCGGGACCTCGTCGTCCGAGTCCGCGCTGCCGCGGCTGATCGCCAAGCTCGAGCACCTGGGCGTGTCGAAGCCGGTCGTCGGCATCACGGTCCCGACCGGGTACTCCTTCAACCTCGACGGCACCGCGATCTACCTGACGATGGCGTCGCTGTTCATCGCCAGCGGCATGGGCGCGCCGATGTCGATCGGCCAGCAGATCGGACTGCTCGTGTTCATGATCATCGCGTCCAAGGGCGCGGCGGGCGTGACCGGCGCGGGCCTGGCAACGCTCGCCGGCGGGCTGCAGGCCTACCGTCCAGACCTCGTCAACGGCGTCGGGGTGATCGTCGGGATCGACCGGTTCATGTCGGAGGGCCGCGCGCTCACGAACTTCACCGGCAACGCCGTCGCCACGGTGCTCATCGGCACCTGGACGAAGCAGTTCGACGCAGCGCGCGCCCGCCGCGTGCTCGCCGGAGAGCTGCCGTTCGACGAGACCACGCTGTCGGGCGACGACCACGACGGCATGTCGGCCGCGAACGACGCGGTCGGGGTGCAGGGGCTCGAAGAGGCCGCGGTGGCCGAAGCCGAGGCCAAGGAGCAGCGGGCACGCGACCACCGCGAGGTGCTCTCGCGCTGAGCCGGACGACGACGGGTGCGGGACGATGCGTCCCGCACCCGTCGTTCAGTCGCCCGGGTCGATCTCGCCGGCCTCGATGGCCGACTCGTGCTCCTCGAGGGCGAGCTCGTCGACCTCCGCCTCGACCGCCTCGAGCGGATCGATCGTCGGAGGCGGGAGTTCGAGCTCCACCTCGTCGTCGATGGGCACGTCCCGCTCGTCGTCGGGGATGCGTTCGCGGAAGTCGCTCATGTCGGTCTCGCGATCACTCCTCGCCGTACGGCGGCAGTTCGTCCTCTTCGATGTCGCCCTCCAGCGGAGCGGCGTCCGCAGAGCCGTCCAGGTCGGGCAGCTCGTCGGCCTCGTCCGAGATCTCGTGGAACGTCGGGTCGAAGACCATGTCGTCCTCCTAGCCGCTCTTGCGGCGGAACTCGCGCTTGGTCATCGCCCCGTGGGTGTTGTGGATCGCCGAATCGGCGTTCATGTGCGACTCTCCCGAGCGCTGGTGAGCGTTCTTCTTCTCGAGGGCCTCCTTGAACTTGCGCTTCATCTCATCGGATGCCGAAGACGCCGGCTTCTCGTCGGTGCTCATGCCCACCACCCTACGGGCGGCCTCCGACGCCCGCCAGAGTGGGGGCATTCCGGCGGCCCGCTGATAGGCTTGTGCAGGTTGCCTTGCGGCATCCGCTCAAATTACATATGAGCTGCACGGAGCAGGCCGGCAGGAAGCTGGTCCCCTGTGGTGGGTTCCCCGACATCTCGTGGCGGGTGATCTTCGACTGGTGACCAGCGCTGGCGAGTCCCGCGGCATCGCCGCGCGCCGAGATCTGCCTGTTCCTGCTCCTTCGATTGACCCTCGCCCGGCACACGGCCGCGCGAGGCTAAACAAAGAAGGAGAGACCTCTTGGAAGGTCCTGAAATCACCGCCGCCGAAGCCGTCCTCGACAACGGCCGCTTCGGCACCCGCACCGTCCGGTTCGAGACCGGACGACTGGCGCAGCAGGCACAGGGTGCCGTCGCCGCCTACCTCGACGAGGAGACGATGCTCCTCTCGGCCACCAGCGCCGGGAAGCACCCTCGTGAGGGCTTCGACTTCTTCCCGCTGACCGTCGACGTCGAAGAGCGCTCGTACGCCGCCGGAAAGATCCCCGGATCGTTCTTCCGCCGCGAAGGACGCCCCTCCACCGAGGCGATCCTCGTCTGCCGTCTGATCGACCGTCCGCTGCGTCCGTCGTTCGTCGACGGCCTGCGCAACGAGGTCCAGATCGTCGTCACCGTCCTGTCGATCGCTCCGGGCGAGTTCTACGACGCGCTGGCGATCAACGCCGCCTCGCTGTCGACCCAGATCTCGGGCCTGCCGTTCTCGGGCCCGATCGCCGGTGTGCGCCTCGCGCTCATCCCCGGCCACGGCGACCACGCAGACCAGTGGGTCGCGTTCCCGAACGTCAAGCAGCTCGAAGAGGCCGTCTTCGACCTCATCGTCGCGGGCCGCGTGCTCGAAGACGGCGACGTCGCGATCATGATGGTCGAGGCCGAGGCCACGGAGGGTTCCTGGAACCTCATCAAGGGCGGCGCCACCAAGCCCAGCGAAGAGATCGTCGCGCAGGGCCTTGAGGCGTCCAAGCCGTTCATCAAGGAGCTCGTCGCCGCGCAGAACGTCGTGGCCAACACCGCCGCGAAGGAGATCCAGGAGTACCCGGTGTTCCCGGCGTACGGCCAGGAGACCTACGACTTCGTCGCCGGCCGCGCATACGACGAGCTGGTGGGCATCTACCAGATCGCCGACAAGCAGGAGCGCCAGAACGCCGACGACGCCGTCAAGGACCGCGTCAAGGCCGAGCTGATCGCCGCCGTCGAGGCGAACGAGCTGCCCGCCGTGGCGACGCTGGAGTTCTCCGCCGCCTACAAGTCGGTCACCAAGAAGATCGTCCGCGGCCGGATCCTCAGCGAGGGCGTCCGCATCGACGGTCGCGGCCTGGCCGACATCCGTCCGCTCGACGCGGAGGTGCAGGTCATCCCGCGCGTCCACGGCTCGGCGATCTTCCAGCGCGGCGAGACCCAGATCCTGGGCGTCACCACGCTGAACATGCTCAAGATGGAGCAGCAGATCGACTCGCTGTCGCCCGTCACGCACAAGCGCTACATGCACCACTACAACTTCCCGCCCTACTCGACGGGTGAGACCGGTCGTGTGGGCAGCCCGAAGCGCCGCGAGATCGGCCACGGCTTCCTGGCAGAGCGCGCGCTCGTGCCGGTGCTGCCCAGCCGCGAGGAGTTCCCCTACGCGATCCGTCAGGTGTCCGAGGCCCTCGGCTCCAACGGCTCGACGTCGATGGGCTCGGTGTGCGCCTCGACCCTGTCGCTGCTGAACGCGGGTGTGCCGCTGCGCGCCCCCGTCGCCGGCATCGCCATGGGCCTCGTGTCGGACCAGGTCGACGGCCAGACGCGCTACGCCGCGCTGACCGACATCCTGGGCGCCGAGGACGCGCTCGGCGACATGGACTTCAAGGTCGCCGGCACGAGCGAGTTCGTCACCGCGATCCAGCTCGACACGAAGCTCGACGGCATCCCGTCGTCGGTGCTCTCGGCCGCGCTGACGCAGGCCAAGGAGGCGCGCCTGACGATCCTCGGTGTGCTCAACGCCGCGATCGACGGCCCGGACGAGATGGCTCCGACGGCGCCGCGCGTGATCAGCGTGCAGATCCCGGTCGACAAGATCGGCGAGCTCATCGGGCCCAAGGGCAAGACGATCAACGCGATCCAGGACGAGACCGGCGCCGACATCTCCATCGAGGAGGACGGCACCGTCTACATCGGCGCCGTCGACGGCCCGTCGGCCGAGGCCGCCCGTGCCCAGGTGAACGCCATCGCCAACCCCACCAACCCTGAGGTCGGCGAGCAGTTCCTCGGAACTGTCGTGAAGATCGCGACGTTCGGCGCGTTCATCTCGCTCCTGCCCGGCAAGGACGGCCTGCTGCACGTCAGCGAGGTCCGCAAGCTCGCCGGCGGCAAGCGCGTGGAGAACGTCGAGGACGTGCTCAACGTGGGCCAGAAGCTGCTCGTGAAGATCACGAAGATCGACGACCGCGGCAAGCTCTCGCTCGAGCCGGTGCTCGAGGAGGCCGCCGACCAGGAAGGTCGCGCCGCGGCCAGCGAGGGCCCGGAGGCTCCCGCCGAAGGCTGATCCGCCCGGTTCCGCACGGATGCCCGTCCCTCATCGAGGGGCGGGCATCCGTCGTCCGGTGAGCTTTTTGCATGTTGTGTCCTCCGAACGGAGGACAAAACACCGGCGATAGGCGGTTCGTGACCGAAGCGTTATGTAATGTTTATCGACAGTTCGCCTGTGCGCGCGGTGTCTTGTCCGGAGTGTCCTACCCTCTAAGTACGCGCCGGGGGGTGCGTGACAGTGATCACGAAGGTTCCGCAAGGACCGACGTGAGGGGGTGGCACATGGCTTATTTCGGCGTTGACTCGACGCTTCCCGCGATGAGCGCGGATGCCGATGCCTCTGTCGCGCGCGCTCCGCACCCGTCCGCACCGATCCCGGTGCAGGGTCCCGCGGTCGGCAGCAACGTGCGCGTCGCGCTCGGCGAGGGCGGGCCAGACGTCTTCCCGCTGATCCTCGGAGCCGCGGAGTTCGGCTGGAACGTCGACCTCGAATCGAGCCACGCCATCCTCGACGCCTACGTCGAGCTGGGCGGCAACGCGGTGCACACCGCAGACAGCTACTCCAGCGGGCGCAGCGAGCACATCATCGGCCAGTGGCTGCGTTCACGCGGCCTGCGCGACGACGTCGTCCTCGGGGTGCGCGTCGGCGGCCACGCCGACAACCCGGGGCTGGGCCCGGTCAACCTCATCCGCGCCGTCGAGGCGTCGCTGACGCGCCTGGGCACCGACCGCATCGACGTGCTGTACCTCGACGCCACGACCGACTCGGCCTCGGCGCTGGAGGACACGCTCGCGACGGCCGAGTGGCTGGTGGAGACCGGCAAGGCCCGCGCGCTGGGCGCGATCGGGTACACCGCGGCGCAGCTGGTCGAGGCGCGCATCTTCGCCTCGGCGGGGTACCCGCGCATCACCGTGCTGGACGTTCCGTTCAATGTGCTGAGACGTCACGAGTTCGACGCCGACCTGCGCCTGGTCGCCGGCGCGCAGGGGATGGCGGTGACGCCCTCCCACGCGCTCGAGCACGGCTTCCTGGCCGGACGCCAGCGGTCGAAGCTGCGCGGCGCCCTGTCGGTGCGCGGCGCGCAGCTGGCAGCCAACCTCAACCGGCGCGGCAGCCGCACGCTGCGCGCGCTGGACTCGGTCGGAGGCGAGCTGGGCGTGCCGGACGCAGCGGTCGCGGTCGCGTGGCTGCTCGCGCAGAAGCTCGTCACGGCCCCGATCGTGAACGCGTACGCGCCGCAGCATGTCGAGGAGCTCGCGCAGGGCGTGGGTGTGCGGCTGAGCCGTTCGCAGCTGGCAGACATCGCCCGCGCCGCCGAGTAGGCCCGACGCGGCCGACGCTGTCCACAGGTCAGGGAGGCGGCATCCGGTCGTGGCATAGGGTGGAGGTCGTGCCTTCCCCAGGGCACGCAACCCCGACGGAGTGAGCTGCGTGACGCACTACATCTACCTCGTGCGGCATGGTGAGCATCAGGATGCCGAGCACGGACTCGTCGACGGGCCCCTGTCCCCGCGCGGTCGACGTCAGGCCGCCCTGCTGGCCGATCGCCTCTCGGGCGTGCCCTTCGACGCGGTGTGGCACTCCCCGCTCGAGCGGGCGAGCCAGACCGCACGTGCGGTGGCCGAGCGGATGCCGTCGCTGAAGCCGGAGCCCTCCGCGCTGCTGTTCGACTGCGTGCCGACCGGGATGACCGATCAGACGCCGGCGGCGTTCGAGCCGTTCTTCGGCTCGGTGACCGAGGCCGAGATCGAGGCGGGCAGCGCCCAGATGTCGGACGCCGTCAGCGAGTTCCTGGTGCGCAAGCGCGGTGAGGTGCACGAGCTCCTGATCACCCACAACTTCGTGATCGCGTGGTTCGTGCGCGAGGTGCTGCAGGCGCCGGACTGGCGGTGGATGACGCTCAACCAGGCGCACTGCGGGCTGTCGGTCATCGCGCAGAAGCAGGGTCGGCCGTGGACCCTGCTGTCGCACAACGACATGGCCCACCTGCCGGTCGAACTGCGCACCGGGCTGCCCGAGGTCTACCCCGTCTGACGCTTCGGTAACGGTTGGGCAACGGTTCGCCGCCGGATGTCAGGATGCGGCCCGTTGCGGACATTTCTCAGTGACGGAGTGCTCGATCGCTGTGCCGGATCGTGCCTGGCGACGATGCGCGCCGTTGCGACAGCGGTCGCCGTCCTCGGGTGACGATCGCTGCGCGTCCGCCGTTCTCGCCCTCCCCAGACGGAGTCGCCATGCGCCGTACCGCCCCCCTCGCCCTGTTCGCCACCGCCGCCCTCGCCGTCGCGCTCGCTGCGTGCTCCTCGCCGTCCGACGACGGCACGCCCGACCCGGCCGACTCGCCGCTGAACAAGTACATGATGGCCGTGTGGGGCGGGGACCTGTCCGAGGACGAGCAGCAGGCGCGGTTCGACAAGGAGAACAAGCAGCGAGAAGAGCTCATCGCCGAGTGCATGGCAGAAGAGGGCTTCGAGTACATCCCCAACGTCGGCAACGGCAGCGTCGTGATGTCCTCGGGGGAGGAGTGGAAGCCCGACGACCGCACCTGGGTCGCACAGTACGGGTACGGGATGGTGAACTCACCCGGTCGCGATGAGCCCGTCTCCGACGAGGGCTCGTACGTCGACCCGAACCAGGACTACGTCATGAGCCTGTCGGAGTCCGAGCAGCAGGCCTTCTACGAGACGCTGAGCGGACCGCCCATCCCGGAGGACCAGCTCAACGAGGACGGCTCCTACGAGTACGACTGGGAGCAGGCGGGCTGCTCGGGCTACGCGCAGCACGAACTCGACCAGAAGAACCCGGCGATGTCGGACGAGTTCAAGCCGCTCATGAAGGACCTCGAGGAGTTCTGGACGAAGATGCAGAAGTCCGACGCGTACGGCGACATCGACCAGGCCTGGGCCTCCTGCATGGCCGACGCGGGGCACACCGGCTACAAGGCGCAGGCCGACGCGCAGACGCAGTTCAGCGAGGAGCTCAACGCCTACTACGAGAAGCAGACCGAGTGGGTGGAGGACGACCCCGAGCTCGCCGAGCTCGGTGAGAAGGAGATCGAGGTGGCGCTGGCCGACCTCGACTGCCGCAAGAAGACCGACTTCCGCGCCGCGCAGACCAAGCTGCAGTACGCGCTGGAGGAGGAGTTCATCGCCGACCACAAGGCCGAGCTCGACGCGCTGAAGGCGGCGGCGGAGCAGGGCCGCTGACGTGGAGCGTACGACCGACTCCGCGCCCGACGGTGACCGTGCCGACGTCGCCGGCCCTCCGCGGGGAGACGAAGGCCCGGCCCTCGATCTCGACCCGGGTGGCGCGCCCGCCGCATCGGAGGGGGCGGATGCTGCACCCGACGGGTTCGCCCAGCTGATCGCCCCCGAACCCGACGCCGACACGGGGGCCGCACCCGCTGCGCGGGAGGGAATCCGCGCGCGCTGGCGGCGCGTCTTCGACGGCAACCGCGCGCTGTGGATCGTCGCCGGCATCGCCGTGGTGAGCCTCGTCGCCGGTCTGCTCGTCGGCAGGTTCGTCGTCTCGCCGGCGGATGCGGCCGCTCACGCGGAACCGCCCGAGCCCGGCCTCGTCACGGTGCCCGTGGAGTTCGGCGAGCTCAGCAACGACGTCACCATCCGCGGCGAGGTCGGGTACGCCGACGCGACGGATGTGACCCTCGACACCTCGTCGCTGTCGGGGCCGGCGATCGTCACCGGTCGCGTGCCGGAGGCCGGTGCCGAGTTCGGGCCGCTGTCGATCGCACTGGAGATCGCCGGGCGGCCGGTCATCGTGCTGCCGGGCGACCTGCCCGCGTACCGCACGATCCGGATCGGGATGTCGGGGCCCGACGTCGCGCAGTTCAAGCAGGCGATGGCGGGGCTCGGCATCGACGTGGGGGATCCGGCATCCGATGTCTTCGATGCGGCGGCGGCGCGGGCGGTGACCGCGCTGTACGAACGCGTCGGCTACCTGCCGCCGGCCGCGGTGGAGGGGAGCGCGGAGGCGCTGCGCGGGGCGCAGGACGGCGTGACGGCCGCGCAGCAGGCGCTCGCCGCGGCGAACGACGAGCTCGTGCGCGCCGGCGCCGGGGCGTCGGCGGTCGCGCTGCGGGAGGCCGACAACCAGGTCGCCCGCGCGCAGCGGCAGCTCGACGCCGCGCGGGCGGAGGATCCGGTGGATCCCCTGCAGGTGGCCGACCTCGAGGATGCGCTCGCCCTCGCCAAGCTGCAGCGCGCGGAGGTCGCGACGCCGCCGGACGTGCGTTCGCAGCGCGCCGCGGTCGATTCGGCCCGCGCGCAGCTCACGCAGGCGCAGGAGGCACTCACGCGAGCGCGCGAGGAGACGCTGCCGTCGCTGCCGTCGAGCGAGATCCTCTACCTGGGTGCGCTGCCGCGCCGCGTGGACGAGGTAAAGGCGACGCGCGGGGCGCTCCTGCAGGGTGTCGCGATGACCGTGTCGGGCGCGTCGCTCGAACTGACGGGATCGGCCGCCGAAGCCGACGCGAAGCTGCTCGAGGTCGGGGGAGAGGCATCTTTCGAGCTTCCGGACGGATCGCGTCATCGTGCCGTGATCGCCGAGGTCGCCCCGGGGAAGGAGTCGAGCGCCCGGTGGAGCATCGGCTTCACGCCGGATCCGCTGGCACCCGAGCAGGTCCAGCAACTGCAGGGGGCGAACGTCCGGGTGTCGATCCCCGTCGGGGCCACCGAGGGCGAGGTGCTCCACGTGCCGCTCGCGGCGGTGACCGCGGGGCCAGGCGGCGAGAGCCGCGTGGAGGTCGTCGAGGGCGATCCGCGCGACGGCGATCGCGCCGAGACCCGGCTCGTGGTGGTCGAGACGGGCCTCGCGGCCGATGGTGCGGTGGAAGTGCGCGCCGTCGACGGCGGCCTCGAGGAGGGCGACCTGGTCGTGGTGGGCCGATGACGGCGCCGCTGATCGAGCTGCGGGACGTCACGCGATCCTTCCCGGGACCGCCCGAGGTGCAGGCGCTGAAGGGCGCGTCGCTGCGCATCGACGCGGGCGACTACGTCTCGATCGTCGGACCGAGCGGATCGGGCAAGTCCACGATGCTCAACATCCTGGGCCTGCTGGACCGGCCGAGCGTCGGCGAGTATCGCATCGAGGGGCACCTCACCGGTGCGCTGACCGAGGACCAGCGCGCGACGGTGAGGGCGCACCGCATCGGCTTCGTGTTCCAGTCGTTCCACCTCATGGCGCGGCGCACGGTGCTCGACAACGTGCTCATGCCGATGCTCTACAGCGGCGTGCCGCGCGCCGAGCGCGAGCCGCGAGCCCGAGAGGTGCTCGACCGCGTCGGCCTGGGTCATCGCGTCGAATTCCTCCCGGGGACGCTTTCCGGCGGCGAGCGGCAGCGGGTCGCGGTGGCGCGCGCGGTGGTCAGCCGGCCGAGCCTGGTACTGGCCGACGAGCCGACCGGCAACCTCGACGCGAACACCACCGGCGGCGTGCTCGACGTCTTCGACGAGCTGAACGCCGACGGCCTGACGCTGGTCGTCATCACGCACGACCCGAACGTCGCCGCCCGGGCGGGGCGCACCCTGCGCATCTCCGACGGACGCCTGCAGGAGGTCGCGTGAGCACGCTCCTGGAGGAGGGCGTGACGGATGCCGCGCCCGACGACGCCGTCCTCGTGCCCAAGGTGCCGCGCGCCGACCGCTTCCGGTTCGGCGATCTGCTCGCCGAGTCCACGGCCGACATCGGCACCCGCCCGGCCCGGCTGGTCATGACGCTGCTGGGCACGGTCCTCGGCATCGGCGCGCTCGTGGCCACGCTGGGATTCGCTCAGACGGCGGCAGGACAGATCGCCCGTCAGTTCGACGCGGTCGCGGCGACGCAGGTCGTCGTGGAACCGGCATCCGCCCGCACTGCCACCGGCAAGACCGTCGCGACGTCCATGCTCCCATGGGATGCCGCCGATCGCGTGGCGCGTCTGGTCGGCGTCGAGTCGGCCGCGCTCGTGGGCGAGGTCGACCTCGGCGACGAGACCATCACCGCGGTGCCGGTGAACGACCCGTCGGCGCCCGCGACGGCGTCGCCGCCGCTGTTCGGCGCGACGGCGGATCTGCTCACGGTGACCGGTGCGCGACTGGTGACGGGACGCATGTTCGATGAGGGCCACGACGTCCGCGGCGACCGTGTGGCGGTGCTCGGCGCTCGCGCCGCGGAGCGCCTCGGCATCAACCGCGTCGACAGTCAGCCCTCGATCTTCATCGCGGGGCTGGCATACGCCGTCATCGGCATCTTCGACGACTCCGAGCGCCGGGCGGACCTGCTCGACGCGGTGGTGGTGCCGATGTCGACCGCGAGAGCGGATGTCGCGCTCGGCGCCGCGGAGCAGCTGGTGATCCGCATCGTCCCCGGCGCCGGCCCGCAGGTCGGCGAGCAGGCGGCCGTCGTGCTCGCCCCCGACGTCCCCGACGCGTTCGAGATCTCGGCGCCGACCACGCGCTCGGATCTCAGCGAGAACGTGCAGGCCGACGTGAACGTGGTGTTCCTCATCCTGGGCGGCATCGTGCTGCTGGCCGGAGGGCTGGGCATCGCGAACGTGACGATGCTGACCGTCATGGAGCGCACTCCCGAGATCGGCCTGCGACGCGCCCTCGGCGCGACGGGGCGCCAGATCGCAGGACAGTTCATGGTGGAGTCCGTCGTGATCGGCCTGCTCGGCGGCCTCATCGGCGCCTCGGTCGGCGTGATCGCCGTCGTGGCCGTCTCACTCGTGCAGCAGTGGACGCCGATCGTGGATCCGTGGGTCGCGGTCGGCGGCGCGCTCCTGGGCGCGGTGGTCGGCCTCGTCGCCGGCGGCATCCCCGCACGCCGCGCGGCACGCATCGAGCCGGTCACCGCGCTGCGCTCGACCTGAACGGCGGCCCGCGGGGCGGTCAGAGCGCCAGGGCGTACCAGCGGGTCGCGTTGGGGTTGTCGTTGTACGGCTCGATCGCCGTGAAGCCCATACGGGCGTACAGCGCGCCGGCGGCCCCGAGCGAGTGATGGGTGTCGAGCACGAGCTCGGCGGCGCCGAACGCGCGGGCGCGCTCGACGAGGTCCTCGACGAGCAGGCGCCCCCAGCCGCGCCCGCGCGTGATGGGACGCAGGTACAGGTGCTTGAGCTCGTAGCGGGTGCCGAGCGGTCCCGGGGCGATGAGGCGGATGCCGCCGCAGCCCTGGGCGACGCCCTCGTCGTCGTCGACCACCACGAAGACCCCGGCGGGCGGGACGAACGCAGCGGGGTCGGGGAACGTCGTGCGGTAGGAGACCCCCTGGAGGGCGAAGCCGTCGGTGCGCGACCGGAAGTACTCGGCGAGGAGCTCGTGCGCGTCGGGGGCGTCGACGGGGGAGGGGCGCAATGTCACCACCTCTTCAGCGTAGGCGTCATACCGGCCCGCTCCGGCCGGCCGGCCACAGGGCCCCGCCTAGGATGGAGCCATGACGACTCGCGTGGCCATCGTCGGCGGTACCGGAAAGCTCGGCGGCATCATCCGCGACGCGGTCGAGGCCGAGCCCGGGTTCGAGGTGGCCGCCGTGCTGTCGTCGCGCTCGGAGCTGTCGGAGCTCGAGGGCGCCGACCTCGTCGTCGATGCCTCCACTCCGGCCGTGTCGGTCGACGTCGTCCGCGCGGCGATCGAACGCGGCATCAACGTGCTCGTCGGCACGTCGGGCTGGTCCGCCGAGCGCATCGCGCTGGTGCGCCCGCTCGTCGAGGCCGCAGGCACCGGCGTCGTGTTCATCCCGAACTTCTCGCTCGGCTCCGTGCTCGGATCGGCCCTCGCCGCCGCGGCGGCGCCGTTCTTCCCGTCGATCGAGATCGTCGAGTCGCACCGCGAGACCAAGATCGACTCGCCCAGCGGCACCGCGGTGCGCACGGCCGAGCTCATCGCCGCCGCCCGCGAGGACGTCGGACCGGTCGAGTCGCCCCACATCGACCAACGCGCCCGCGGCCAGCAGGTCGCGAGCGTGCCGATCCACTCGCTCCGCCGCCCCGGCGTCGTCGCCCGTCAGGAGACGATCCTCTCCGGCGCGGGGGAGTCGCTCACGATCGTCCACGACACGGTCGAGCCGGCGCAGGCGTACGCCCCCGGCATCCGCATCGCCCTCGCGGCCGCCCGCGACGCGCGCGGGGTGATCGTCGGCCTGGACAGCCTCATCGACATCGGCATCGGTCGTCCCGCCGCACGCGCCGACCGCCCGGTCGACGAGGGCGGCGTGCCCGGTCAGGTCGCGCGCACCACCGGCGCATGAGCGCGCGCATCGGCGTCGCCGTCATGGCGGTGCTCCTCGCGCTGTACATCGCCCTCGTCGGCCAGCGCGCGTGGCTGCTCATCGCCAGCGGTGACGGCATCGGCATCGCGATGGGCCTGGGGCTCATCGTGCTGCCGCTGATCGCGGCCTGGGCGCTCGGTCGCGAGCTGTGGTTCGGCGTGCGCGCGCAGCAGCTCGGTCGCCGGCTCGAAGCCGAGGACGCCCTCCCGCAGGAGGAGGTCACCGTGCGGCCCAGCGGCCGCGTCATCCGGGAGGATGCGGATGCCGTCTTCCCGGCGTACCGCGCCGACGTCGAGGAGCACCCCGACGACTGGCGCGCGTGGTACCGCCTGGGTCTCGCCTACGACGCCGCCGGCGATCGCCGCCGGGCTCGCGAGGCCGTGCGCACCGCCATCCGCCTCGAGACCGCCGACCGCCCGCGCTGACGCGGATCGCCGACGCCGGGGCTCAGGATGCCGCCGGCACCGCGGCCGCGACGGCGTCTTCGACCGTCGCGTGCGAGAACGTGAAGCCCGAGGCCGTGAGCGCGTCCGGGACGACGTCCATATCGGCGGTGAGGATGGCCTCGGTCGCGTCGGCGCCGAGCACCAGCTTCATGCCCCACACCGGCGCGCGCAGCAGGAACGGCCGATTCATGCGCACGGCGAGGGCGAAGCCGAGGTCGTTCGCGGTGGCGCGCGTCGGTCCGGTGAGGTTCACCGGTCCGGTGAGCTTCGCGTCCAAGACATGGCGGATGGCGCGTACCTCGTCGTCCAGCGAGATCCACGGCCACACCTGCGTCCCACGGCCGATGGGGCCGCTGACCCCCAGGCGCGTCAGGAGGAGGAGCGGCTTGAGGACCCCCTCCGCGTGCACGATCGGGGCGGTGCGCAGCACGGCGACCGCGGCATCCGCTCCGGCGCCGAAGGCGGCCCCCTCCCACTCGCCGCACAGGTCCGCCAGGAACGACTCGCCGCGTGGGGCGTCCTCGGTCAGGCGCACGCCCGGCGCCGTGCCGTAGTAGCCGACGGCCGACGCCGAGACGAGATGCGGTGCATCCGCTCCCAGCTCGCGTACGGCGCGGGCCAGGGCACGGGTCGGGGTGACGCGCGACCACAGCAGCGTGCTCTTGTACGACGGGGTCCAGGGGAACCTACCGATGCTGGCGCCGTTGAGCCCGACGACGGCGTCGGCGCCGGCGAGCACGCTGGGGTCCAGAGGCTCGTCGGTGGTGAGCCACTCCACCTCGTGCGCGGCCTCGGCGGGCCGGCGCACGAGCGTCGTCACCTCGACGCCGTCGGCGCGCAGGCTCTCCACCAGCGCCCCGCCGATCAGCCCCGACGCGCCGGCGACGACGACGCGTCCGCCGCTGTCACCGGCCGCACGGCGTTCAGGCAAGCGTCGCCTCGAGCGTGATCTCGATGCCCGCGAGCGCCTGCGAGACCGGGCAGCCGACCTTGGCGCTCTGCGCGATGCGCTCGAAGTCCTCGGGCTCCAGCCCCGGTACGACGGCGTTGACGTTGAGGTGGCTGCCGGTGATGCCGGTGCCCGGCTTGAAGGTGACGGATGCGGTCGTCTCGACCGACTCCGGCGGGGTGCCGTTCTCGGCGAGCGCGCTGGACAGCGCCATGCTGAAGCAGGACGAGTGGGCCGCGGCGATGAGCTCCTCCGGCGTCGTCACCGAGGTCGAGCCCTCGCTGCGCGCCTTCCAGTTCACGGGGAAGGCGCCGATGCCCGAGGAGACGAACGCGACCTCGCCCGAGCCGTCGATGAGTCCGCCCTTCCAGGCGGTGGTGGCTTCGCTCGTGACGGTCATGGGGGGCCTCCTCGCTCGTCGCGCCCGTGTCCCGGGCGTCGAGCGCCAGCCTAACGGCGCGGGATGCCGCGACGCGACGGGTTGACGGCCGTTCGCCGCGTGTTCAGGCCGCCGCGGGACGGGCGCGCCCGACGATGCCGGCGCGCTGCAGCAGCAGGTAGAGCTGGCAGCCCAGGCACAGCCCGAACACGGCGTTCAGGAAGGCGGCCACGAACGCGGCCGCAGCGGCGATCGTCAGCCCCCACGGAACGCCGGCCAGCTGGAGGACGAGACCGATCGCGGAGACGAACAGTCCGACGCCCTGCGCGAAGCGCGGCGGGCGCGGGTCTTCGAACTCGCTCGGCGGCGCCAGGCGCGGTGCGACCGCCTTGCGGTACAGCACGCCCCACGGCGCCGTGCGGGGGGACAGCACCGCCCACAGGAACAGCAGCGCGATGACCAGCAGCAGCAGGAACGCCGGGTCGAGGAAGCGCTGCGCGACCGTGGCGTACGAGATGAGCCACGGGCTGGCCTCGGGGGCGAACACGGCGCCGGCGAGCGGCTGGTACGCGAACCAGCCGAAGGAAGCCACCGTGCCCTCGGGGACCTGGGCGGTCGAGAGCCCCGTGAGGCCGAGGAACACGTCGATCAGCAGCAGCACCGATGTGATGGCGGCGACGAAGCGGGGACCGCGGGGATCGATGCCGCGGGGGGCGGCATCCGCCTTCTCAGACACTGGCGTCCTCCGCGATCAGGCGGTTGAGCTCGAGCTCGAGCACGTCCCGGCCGGGGGTGCCGCCGAACCGTGTCTGCACGACGCCGTTGCGGTCGAGCATGAGCGTCGTCGGCGTCTGCAGCACGCGGAAGTGCTTCGCGATGTCGGGGCGGTGCGTGAGGTCGACATCGAGGTGCCGCACGCCGACGTGGTCATCGGCGATCGCCGAGAGGGTGCGGTGCACGCCAGGGCAACGGGCGCACATCTCGGTGCTGAACTGCAGCAGCGTGGCGACCTCGCCGAGGCCGTCGGCGCCCAGCCGGTGCGGCTCGATGACCTCGTGCTGGACGTCGTGGCGGGCCCGCCCGGTCCGCGCGTTGAGCACGATGCCAGCGACCAGCGTCGCCGCGAGGAGCGCGGCGATCGCGATGAGGGCTCCGACCAGGGTCACAGCAGATCAGGCTAACCCCTTTCGGCTGTGTGGGGACCGGATGCCGCAATATGACGATTCCGGCGTAACACGGGGCGGTGCGCGACGGTGTCGTCTCGGCGTGCGCACGGCCTCACTGCGCGACCCGCGGGTATCGTGGCAGCCGTGACGAGCCCGACGATCCCGACCCCGTACGAGGACCTGCTGCGCGACGTGCTCGAGCACGGCACGCACAAGGACGACCGCACCGGCACCGGTACGACCAGCGCCTTCGGCCGGCAGATCCGGTTCGACCTGTCGCAGGGGTTCCCCCTCATCACGACCAAGCGCGTCCACTTCAAGTCGATCGCCTACGAACTGCTGTGGTTCCTGCGCGGCGAGTCGAACGTCGGGTGGCTGCAGGACAACGGCGTGACCATCTGGGACGAGTGGGCGGACGCCCACGGCGAGCTCGGTCCGGTGTATGGCGTGCAGTGGCGCTCCTGGCCGACGCCGTCGGGGGAGCACATCGACCAGATCGCACTCGTACTCGACCAGATCCGTGCCAACCCCGACTCGCGGCGCCTGATCGTGTCGGCGTGGAACCCGGCCGACATCCCCGACATGGCGTTGGCCCCGTGCCACGCGCTGTTCCAGTTCTATGTGGCCGACGGAAAGCTGTCCTGCCAGCTCTATCAGCGCAGCGCCGACCTCTTCCTCGGTGTGCCCTTCAACATCGCCTCGTACGCGCTGCTGACGCTCATGGTGGCGCAGCAGGCCGGGCTCGAGCCCGGCGACTTCGTGTGGACCGGCGGCGACTGCCACATCTACGACAACCACCTGGAGCAGGTGCGCGAGCAGCTGACGCGCGAGCCCTACCCGTACCCCACCCTGCGCTTCGCGCGGAAGCCGGCGTCGATCTTCGACTACGAGTACGACGACTTCGTCGTCGAGGACTATCAGCACCACCCGGCGATCCGCGGCGCGGTCGCGGTATGACCGCTCCCGTCGGCCTCATCTGGGCCGAGGCGCACGACGGGGTGATCGGGGCGGACGGCGGCATGCCGTGGCATGTGCCCGAGGACCTCGCCCACTTCAAGGCGGTGACGCTCGGCGCGCCGGTGGTGATGGGCCGGCGCACGTGGGAGTCCTTCCCTGCGCGGTTCCGCCCGCTTCCCGGGCGGCGCAACATCGTGATCACCCGGCAGGAGGACTGGTCGGATGCCGGCGCCGAGCGTGCCGGATCGCTCGAGGCCGCTCTGGTGACGGCCTCCGAGGGGGAGCCCGAGCGGATCTGGGTCATCGGCGGCGGTCAGCTCTACCGCGAGGCCATCGCGCTGGCGGATCTGCTGGAGGTCACCGAGCTCGACGTCTCGGTGACCGGCGACACCACCGCCCCCGACCGCACGTCCTGGCGGACCGTGGCGGCCGCACCGGCCGAGGGCTGGGCGACCTCGGGCTCCGGCATCCGCTATCGCTTCCTGACGCTCGTACGCGCCTGACGCCGCCGCGTAGGCTGGCGCGCATGGCGAAGACGGCACTCATCACCGGCGCGAGCTCGGGACTCGGCGCGGAGTACGCACGGCAGCTCGCGTCCAAAGGGGCCGACCTGGTGCTCGTCGCACGCGACAAGGCGGCGCTCGACGAGATCGCGACAAGGCTCCGGGCGACATACGGCGTCAAGGTCGACGTGCTGGCGGCGGATCTGCTCAAGCCCCGCCAGCGCGAGAAGGTCGAGGCGCGCATCACCGACGCCGAGCGGCCGATCGAGATCCTCGTCAACAACGCCGGCTTCGGGCTGCCGCTCGCGTTCGAGCGCAACGACATCGACGACGAGGTTCGCCACCTGCAGCTGCACGTCGAGGTGCCGATGCGCCTCACGCACACGGCGCTGGGCGCGATGCTGGCCCGCGGGCACGGCCGCATCGTCAACGTCGCCTCCGTCGCCGCGTTCATCCCTCGCTCCACGTACGGGGCGTGCAAGGGATGGCTGGTGAGCTTCAGCCGCTGGGCCAACGGCCGCTACCGCCCGCGCGGCGTGACGGTCACCGCGGTCTGCCCGGGCTACACGCACACCAGCTTCCACGAGCGGATGGGGCTGGCGCCCGGCAGCGAGGGCGTCCCGGCGACGATGTGGCTCGATGCGCGCGACGTCGTGGCCGAGTCGCTGCGCGACGTCTCGCGGGGCGCGGCGGTGTCGATCCCGTCGCTGCGGTACAAGGCGCTCGCTACGCTCGCGCGCCTGGCGCCGCCCTCCGTGGCGGCGCGCATCGGCGAGCGGGGGCGCTGACACAAACGGCCCGCTGCGGTCATCGGCTGACACGGCGGCACGCGCAGGGCTCGGCATCCCGATAATCTGAAGGCATGACGCATACGGGCAACCCCTTCGGACAGGTGCTCGTCGCGCTCGTCACCCCCATGACGGCCGACGGCGAGGTCGACTGGCCCGCTGTCGAGAAGCACATCGACGACGTCATCACCGCGGGAGCCGACGGCATCGTCGTGACCGGCACCACGGGCGAGACGTCGACCCTCACCGACGCGGAGAAGATCCGCCTGGTCGAGGTGGGCAAGGATGTCGCGGCCGGCCGCGCCAAGATCATCACCGGCGGCGGGTCCAACGAGACCGCGCACGCGATCGAGCTCTACAAGGCCAGCGAGAAGGTCGGCGCCGACGGCATCATGATCGTCACGCCGTACTACAACAAGCCCACGCAGGCCGGCATCCTCACGCACTTCCGCCTCGTCGCGGACGCCACCGACCTGCCGGTCATCCTCTACGACATCCCCGGTCGCACCGGTGTGCCCATCAAGTACGAGACGATCCTCCGTCTCGCCAAGCACCCGAACATCCTCGCCATCAAGGACGCCAAGGGCGACTTCAGCGAGGTGAGCCGCGTGCTCAACCAGACCGACCTGATGTACTTCTCGGGCGACGACGCCAACGTGCTGCCGCACCTGGCGATCGGCGCGACGGGGCTCATCGGCGTCACGGCGAACATCGCCCCCGCGCCGTACCGCGCGATCGTCGACGCCGTCAACGCCGGCGACCTCAAGACCGCCACCGCCGCGCACCAGCAGCTGGAGCCGCTCGTGCGCGCCGTCATGACGCACGTGCCCGGCACGGTGTCGGCGAAGTACATCCTGCACGGCCTCGGCCGCATCTCGAGCCCGCGGGTGCGCCTGCCGCTGGTGGGCCCGGAGGAGTGGGAGGCCGCGAAGATCGAGGACGAACTGGCCCTGGTGACGGATGTGCCCGGTGCCGACTTCTCGAACTTCCGCCCCGACCGCAACGCCGCCGCCGGCGGCGCGCTGCCGAAGGTCTCGGGCACCACGAGGTGACCGCAGTGCCGGTGCTGTGCCGGGGCGCCGCCGCGACAAGCGAGCGGATGCCGTACCCCGCCGCACCGGCCGCCCCCGGGCCCGTGCACACAAGACGTTGAAACAGGCCGCCCGGAGGCGGTGAACCGAGATCCTCCCGAGGAGGCCCCATAATGCCCACCACTCCCTACGATCCGCCTGAGCTGGAAGCCGGCACCCTGCGCATCGTCCCCCTCGGCGGGCTCGGCGAGGTAGGACGCAACATGACAGTGTTCGAGTACGGCGGGAAGCTGCTCGTCGTGGACTGCGGCGTGCTGTTCCCTGAAGAGCACCAGCCCGGCGTCGACCTGATCCTGCCCGACTTCGAGCCCATCAAGCACCGGCTGAACGACATCGTCGCCGTCGTGCTCACGCACGGTCACGAGGACCACATCGGCGCGGTGCCGTATCTGCTCAAGCTCAAGGGCGACATCCCCATCATCGGCAGCGGTCTGACGCTGGCGCTGACCGAGGCGAAGCTCAAGGAGCACCGGATCAAGCCGTTCAGCATGACGGTCACCGAGGGGCAGCGGGAGAACCTCGGGCCGTTCGAGCTCGAGTTCGTCGCGGTCAACCACTCGATCCCCGACGCGCTCGCGGTCGCGATCCGCACGCCCGCGGGGCTCGTGCTCGCGACCGGCGACTTCAAGATGGACCAGCTGCCGCTGGACGGCCGCATCACCGACCTGCGGTCGTTCGCGCGGCTGGGCGAAGAGGGCGTCGACCTGTTCCTCGTGGACTCCACCAATGCCGACGTGCCGGGCTTCACGCCCACCGAGCGCTCGATCGGACCCGTGCTCGACCAGGTGATCGCCAAGGCGCCGCGCCGGGTGGTCGTCGCGAGCTTCTCCAGCCACGTGCACCGCGTGCAGCAGGTGCTCGATGCCGCGGCCGCCCACGGCCGGCGGGTGGCGTTCCTCGGTCGCAGCATGGTGCGCAACATGACCATCGCCGACGACCTCGGGTACCTGAACGTCCCCGAGGGCGTGCTCATCGACTACAAGAAGGCGCGCGACCTGCCCGACGACCAGATCGTCTACATGTCGACGGGGTCGCAGGGGGAGCCGATGGCCGTGCTCAGCCGCATGGCGAACCTCGACCACGCGATCGAGCCGGGCCCCGGCGACACCGTCATCCTCGCTTCGAGCCTCATCCCGGGCAACGAGAACGCGGTCTACCGCGTGATCGACGGGCTCACCAAGCTCGGCGCGAACGTGGTGCACAAGGGCAACGCCAAGGTGCACGTGTCGGGCCACGCCGCCGCCGGCGAGCTGCTGTACTGCTACAACATCCTGAAGCCGAAGAACGTGCTTCCCGTGCACGGCGAGTACCGCCACCTGATGGCGAACGCGCGCCTCGCGCAGGACACCGGCATCGCGCCGGAGCGGACGATCCTCGCCGAGAACGGCACCGTCATCGACCTCAAGGACGGTGACGCGCGCGTCGTCGGCCAGCTGGACCTCGGCTTCGTGTACGTCGACGGCTCGACCGTCGGCGAGATCACGGATGCCGACCTCAAGGATCGCCGCATCCTCGGCGAAGAGGGGTTCATCTCGGTGATCGTCGTCGTGGACGCCTCGACGGGCAAGATCATCTCGGGACCCGAGGTGCACGCCCGCGGCTTCGCCGAGGACGACGCCGTCTTCGAGGACGTCAAGCCCAAGATCGCGGCGGCGCTCGCCGAGGCGGCGAAGTCGGGTGTGCGCGACCAGCACGCGCTGTCGCAGGTGGTGCGCCGCACCATCGGCCGCTGGGTCAACCAGTCGCTGCGCCGGCGGCCGATGATCGTCCCGCTCGTCATCGAGGCCTAGCCCGGGTCGCCGACGCCGCGCATCGCGTCGGCGTCGGCGTCGGCCGGGTGAGCGACCCTGACGGCGCCTCGGCGCGGGCGGGGTCGCGCCGGCCGTCATCGCGCCGTAACACGCGGGCCGTACGATCGCGTCGTGGCCTCCACCTTCCGCATCCGCGACGCCGTGCCCGCCGACGGCGCGTTCCTCGGCGACATGGTCGTCGAAGCCGCCAACTGGCGGCAGGGCGGCGCGCGCCCGCGGCACGAGGTGATGGCGGGCGCCGATCACCGGCGGTACGTCACAGGATGGATGCGTCCGGGAGACGCCGGCTTCGTCGCGGAGGACGCCAACGGCGAGCCCGTGGGCGCAGCCTGGTACCGGATGCTGCCCCGCAGCGACCCCGGATTCGGCTACGTCGGCACGGGCGTCCCGGAGCTCATCATCGGCGTGCGACCCATCTGGCGCGCGCACGGCGTCGGCCGTGCGCTGCTGCAGCGCCTGTGCGAACGGGCGCAGTCCCAGGGGTATGCGCGGATCAGCTTGAGCGTCGAGCGCGGGAACTTCGCCGCCACCCTGTATCGCAGCGAGGGGTTCGCGGTGACCCAGAGCGGGGTGGGCCGCGACACCATGGTCAAGCGCCTGCGCTGAGGCATCCGTCGTCCTGCGCGCTGGGCGCGCGGCGGCGTGGTTCCGCGGAAATGTCGGGGCACAGCCGTACCGTGGAGAGATGGCCAGGAGCTCAAGCCCGACCAAGGGGTCGCGCGCGTCTTCGAGCGCGTCGACGAACGCGCGTTCGAGCGCGTCGTCGAGCGCGCGCAAGCCCGCGGCCACGAAGCCCGCCCCCGCACCCAAGCGGTACGTGAACGAGCCCGACCGGCCGCCGGTCGTCGCGCGCGCGTGGCTCGGTCTCGCGCACGCCGTCGGCGGGCTCTTCCGCGCGTTCGGTCCGGAGTCGCTCGAGAAGGAGCAGCGCCGCGACGGATTCCCGTTCCTGCTCGTGCTGCTGGCGGTCGCCGGTGCCGTCAACGAGTGGTTCTTCATCGGCAACGACGTCGCTCAGAACATCAGCGCCTACACGGTGGGCGGTCTGCTCGGGCGCGAGGCGTTCGTGCTCCCGGTGCTGCTGCTGATGCTCGCGGGCTGGATGTTCCGCCACCCCTCGTCGGTGCACGACAACGGGCGCGTCGGCATCGGCTTCGGCCTGCTCATCGTCACGATCGCCGGGTTCTGCCACGTCGCCGGTGGCCGGCCCCAGCCCAACGAAGGACTCCCGGCGCTGAGCAAGGCGGGTGGTCTGTTCGGCTGGATGCTGGGGGAGCCCCTCGCCCTCGTGCTCACCGACGTCGGCGCCTACATCGTGCTGTCGCTGCTGGCGGTGCTCAGCATCCTCATCATCACCAAGACGCCGCCCAACCGCATCGGCCGCCGGCTCGGCGAGCTGTACGCGTGGATGTTCGGCGACGAGCCGCGCGAGCCCAAGCCGGCGAAGGATGCCGCCGCCGAGACGGCCGCCGAGGACGAGGCCGACTCGTCGCTGCCGTTCTGGCGCCGCAACAAGACCGGTCGCGAGAAGGACCCGGAGGGCGGCATCGGCTCGCAGGACCTCACCGAGCTGCTGCCCGTCGGCTCGACGCAGGGCGGGTTCGACCAGGCCATCGCGCCACCGGTGCCGCCGCCGCCGATCGCGGCCGATGCGCTCACCGAGGTCATCGACCCGGCGGTGCTGTCCGCCGCCAAGGCGGCGACCTCGTCACGCACGTCGCTGCGCGACGACCACGAGGTCATCGAGGACGACGGACTGCTCCCGGGTCTCGACGGGATCGGCTCGGCCGCGGCCGTCGACTCGCCGTCGGCGCCGTACCGGCTCCCGTCCGTCAACGCGCTGGCGGCGGGCTCGCCGCACGTCGCCCGCTCCCAGGCCAACGACGACACCGTGCGCGCCATCACGAGCGTGCTCGACCAGTTCTCGGTCGACGCGCGCGTCACCGGCTTCTCGCGCGGCCCGACCGTCACGCAGTACGAGATCGAGCTCGGTCCGGGCGTCAAGGTCGAGCGCATCACCGCGCTCACGAACAACATCGCCTACGCGGTCGCGTCGAACGAGGTGCGCATCCTCGCCCCGATCCCCGGCAAGAGCGCGATCGGCGTCGAGATCCCCAACACCGACCGCGAGATCGTGACGCTCGGCGACGTGCTGCGCTCGCAGGCGGCGACCAACCAGACCCACCCCATGACGATCGGCGTCGGCAAGGACGTCGGCGGCGGCTACGTCGTGGCCAACCTCGCGAAGATGCCCCACCTGCTCGTGGCCGGCTCGACCGGCTCGGGCAAGTCGAGCTTCGTGAACTCGATGATCACGAGCCTGCTGATGCGGGCCAAGCCGGCCGACGTGCGCATGGTGCTCATCGACCCCAAGCGCGTCGAGCTGACCTCGTACGCCGGGGTGCCGCATCTCATCACGCCCATCATCACGAACCCCAAGAAGGCGGCCGAGGCGCTGCAGTGGGTCGTGAAGGAGATGGACATGAGGTACGACGACCTCGCGTCCTTCGGATTCCGCCACATCGACGACTTCAACAAGGCCGTCGTCGCGGGCGAGATCACGCTCCCGCCGGGCAGCGAGCGCGTCCTCAAGCCCTACCCGTACCTGCTGGTCGTGGTCGACGAGCTCGCCGACCTCATGATGGTCGCTCCGCGCGACGTCGAGGACTCCATCGTCCGCATCACCCAGCTCGCGCGTGCCAGCGGCATCCACCTCGTGCTGGCGACCCAGCGCCCGTCGGTCGACGTCGTCACGGGCCTCATCAAGGCCAACGTGCCGTCCCGTCTCGCGTTCGCGGTCACCAGCGTCACCGACTCCCGCGTCATCCTCGATCAGCCCGGCGCCGACCGCCTGATCGGCCAGGGCGACGGCCTGTTCCTGCCGATGGGCGCCTCCAAGGCCCTGCGCGTGCAGGGCGCGTGGGTCAGCGAGAAGGAGATCGAGCAGGTCGTCAAGCACGTCACCCACCAGGCGCGGCCGGAGTACCGCGCCGACGTGGCGGCGGTGGCCGAGAAGAAGGAGATCGACGCCGACATCGGAGACGACCTCGAGCTGCTGCTGGCAGCGGCCGAGCAGATCATCTCGACGCAGTTCGGCTCGACCTCGATGCTGCAGCGAAAGCTGCGCGTCGGCTTCGCCAAGGCCGGTCGCCTCATGGACCTCCTCGAGTCGCGCGAGATCGTCGGTCCCAGCGAGGGCTCGAAGGCACGCGACGTGCTGGTCACCCCCGACCAGCTGCCGGCTGTGCTCGCCCGCCTGCGCGGCGAGGACGTACCCGACGCGGCTCCGGCGGCCCCGGCTCCCGCAGCGGCGGCACCCGTCGCCGACGACCGGTACGGCACGGATGCCGTCGCCTCGCAGTACGACGGCTACCCGGTCGTGGAGAGTGACGACGACGGCTCCGAGGACGCCTGGGGGCTCACCGGCCGCGACTGACGCCGGCAGGCTGGTCCGGTGCGGCCGGTCGCGCCGATAGGCTCGGCGCATGGCGATCCCGCGGCAGCTGCCCAACACGATCACGATCGTGCGCATCCTGTGCGCGCCGGTCTTCCTGTGGCTGCTCCTGGCCGACGGGGGTGCGGACGGCGCGCTGCGCTGGTGGGCGGCGGCGCTGTTCATCGTCGCGATCGCGACCGACGGGATCGACGGCTATCTCGCGCGCAAGCACCACATCGTCACCGATCTCGGCAAGCTGCTCGACCCCATCGCCGACAAGGTGCTCACCGGGTTCGCCTTCATCGGGCTGTCGATCCTCGGGGAGCTGCCCTGGTGGGTCACGATCGTCGTGCTCATCCGGGAGATCGGCATCACGGTCTACCGCTTCATGGTCGTCAGCGACCACGTGCTCGCCGCCGCCTGGATGGGCAAGCTCAAGACGCTCGCCCAGGGCGTCGCGCTCTCGCTGGCCCTGCTGCCGCTGTGGACGCTGGTCGGGGACTGGATCTTCTGGGTCAACGGCGTCACGATGACGATCGCCGTCATCCTCACGATCGCGAGCGGCATCGACTACGTGATCACCGAGGTGCGCGCAGCACGCGCGAAGAAGGCCGGCGAATGACGGATGCCGCGATGCCGGGCACCCGCGCGGCGGTCGCGGTCCTCGAGGCGCTGGGCCGCCGCGGGTGGTCGATCGCCGCGGCCGAGTCGCTCACCGGGGGGCGCGTCACGGCGACGCTCGTCGACGTGCCCGGCGCCTCCGCTCACGTGCGCGGCGGGATCGTCGCGTACGCCACCGACCTCAAGGCGACGGCTCTGGGGGTCGACCCCGGTCTCCTCGCCGAACGGGGTCCCGTCGACCCTGACGTGGCCGTCGCCATGGCGCAGGGCGTCCGGCGCGCGCTCGGCGCCGACGTGGGCCTTGCGACCACGGGCGTGGCGGGGCCGGACCCGCAGGACGGGATGCCGGTGGGCACCGTGCACATCGCCGTCGTGACGCCCGACGGGGTCGCGGCGTCGTCCTTGGCGCTGTCGGGGACCCGCGACGAGATCCGCACGCGGACCGTGCAGAGCGTGCTGGAGCTCGCCCGCACGCAGCTGTGAGGCATCCGCTGTCCACCCCCGCGCTCGGGAACAGAGCGGGTTTCGTGTCGGTTACATTCGGTGATTCCCACCCATTGCCCAGTTGTCGGGATTAGATTGGCAACAGCAGGTGCTGTACTGTTGTCCACCCGGACGGCGGCGGAATCGGAAGTAAGGAGGGGCCCCGATGATCCTGGTACGTCAAGAGATCGGCGAAGTGCTTCGTGATTTCCGCCAGCAGAAGGGGCGCACCCTCCGTCAGGTCGCCAGCCGTGCGAGCGTCGCCCTGGGCTACCTCAGCGAGGTCGAGCGGGGCCAGAAGGAGGCCTCGAGCGAGATCCTCGCCTCGGTCGCCGAGGCGCTGGACGTCCCGATCTCGACCATCATGCGCGAGGTCGGCGACCGCATCTCGGTGCTGGAGGGTCTGCAGTCCTTCCCCGATGTCGTTCCGGACGACCTGGTGGCGTCCGTCGACGCCGAGCTGTCGCTGCGTTGAGCCGCGGAACCTCGATGTCGATGCATCGCCCTGCCCTCGGCGTGAGCACGATCGCCCGGCGGCGCCATGCGGCGTAGCGAGTTCACCCGCGCCGTGAACGACGAGTTCGGCGTGCGCGCGAACGCCGTCGTGACCGATCTGGTCCTGTCGCAGGTCGGCGGGCGCACCGCCGCCGACGCGATCGCCGCGGGCGTCGACCCGCGCGCGGTGTGGCTCGCGCTGTGCGAAGAGCTCGACGTCCCCGTCGAGCGGCGGTACGGCGTCGGCCGGCTCGAACCGCGACGCCGCTGAAGCACCCCTCGCGGTGTGTCGTCACGGCGTGTCATCGAAGAAGTGTTCGAGATCCGCGTAGGCTCCTGCACAGCAGGTGTCGAGGACGTGTCTTCCACAGCCGGGCGATGGGCGAAGACGAATGTCGGAGCCCACCCCTAGCGTGATCCACGTCGAACGACACCACACGCCTTGTCGCAGCATCCGTCCCGCCCGGGCCGGAACGCGACAGCCTACAGGCGACGGAACGCGAGCATAAGGAGCACGTCATGCCATCACCCGCCGACCGCGAGAAGGCCCTGGAATCGGCACTCGCCCAGATCGACCGGCAGTTCGGAAAGGGCTCGGTCATGCGCCTCGGCAGCGACGAGCGCGCCCCCGTCGAGGTCGTCCCCACCGGATCGATCGCCCTCGACGTCGCCCTCGGCATCGGCGGGCTCCCGCGCGGCCGCATCATCGAGATCTACGGCCCGGAGTCGTCGGGTAAGACGACGCTGACCCTGCACGCGATCGCCAACGCGCAGCGCGCCGGCGGCATTGCCGCGTTCATCGACGCCGAGCACGCGCTCGACCCCGACTACGCGCAGAAGCTCGGCGTCGACATCGACGCCCTCCTCGTCTCGCAGCCCGACACCGGTGAGCAGGCGCTCGAGATCGCCGACATGCTCGTGCGTTCCGGTGCGATCGACCTCATCGTGATCGACTCCGTCGCCGCGCTCGTGCCCAAGGCCGAGATCGAGGGCGAGATGGGCGACTCCCACGTGGGTCTGCAGGCACGACTCATGTCGCAGGCGCTCCGCAAGCTCACCGGTGGCCTCAACCAGACCAACACCACGATGATCTTCATCAACCAGCTGCGCGAGAAGATCGGTGTGTTCTTCGGCTCGCCCGAGACCACCGCGGGCGGTAAGGCGCTGAAGTTCTACGCGTCGGTGCGTCTCGACATCCGCCGCATCGAGACCCTGAAGGACGGCGCCGAGGCGGTCGGAAACCGCACGCGCGTCAAGGTGGTCAAGAACAAGATGGCGCCGCCGTTCAAGCAGGCGGAGTTCGACATCCTGTACGGCGTCGGCATCTCGCGCGAGGGCAGCCTCATCGACTTCGGCGTGGAGCACGGCATCGTCAAGAAGTCGGGTGCGTGGTACACCTACGACGGCGAGCAGCTCGGCCAGGGCAAGGAGAACGCGCGCAACTTCCTCCTCAAGAACGAGGACGTCGCGGCAGAGATCGAGTCGAAGATCAAGACGAAGCTCGGCATCGGCGTGCCCAAGGGCGCCGTCGAGGCGCCGGCCGCCGACGAGCTGGCGGCTCGCCGCCCGGCCTGATGGTCCGTTTCGTCGACAGCGGGGGTGAGTCCGACGCCGAGACCGGCGACGGGCTCGCCCCCGTGATCCCTCTCTTCGGAGATCGGGCTGCACGGGCGTATCCGAGGACGGCCGACGAGGTGCGGCAGTCGTTGGACGAACGCGTTCCTGCGGCGAGGCGGACGCCGGCGGCGGAGGGCGAGGGGTTCCCGCGGACCGCCCCCGGCCGGTCCCGATGGGCCGACGCAGACGCACCCGGCCCGCAGCAGTGGGCCGACGAGCCTGAGCCCAGCGGATCCGCATGGACCGCGGACGCCGAGCCCGGCGGGTCACGATCTTCGGGGCGCGGCCGCGCACGCTCGGACCGCGACGATCGATCGGGCGAGGCGTCGGTGGCTGAGGTGGCGGAGGCCGCCGAGCGCGGCCTGCTCAAGAAGCTGAGGGCGCGCGAGCTCTCGGTCTCGGAGGCGAAGACCTACCTCGCACAGCAGGATCTCGACGCCGACGCGCTCCAGGGGATCCTCGATGCGTTCGTCGATCGGGGCTACCTCGACGACGCACGCGCGGCTGAGCAGATCGTGCACGCGGGCTCCGACCGCAAGGGGCAGGGGCGTCAGGCGATCGCGCAGACCCTCGCGAAGCGCGGCATCCCGCGACACATCGCCGACGCCGCCCTCGCCGAACTCCCCGACGACGATTTCGAGCGCGCGCTCGAGTTCGCCCGCTCGAAGGCGGGCTCGATGCGCTCCCTCGAGCGCGATGTCGCCCTCCGACGACTCGCCGGGCAGCTCGCCCGCCGGGGCTACGGCGGGTCGCTCGCGCTCACCGCGGCCCGTGCCGCACTCGACGAGGCGGCTCGTCCGGTCGGCCGCGTCCGGTTCGAAGAGGGCTGACCCGATCCGAGTCGCCGACGCCCACAGGATCGACGAGAGGTGCGCCGGCGCGACGCGGCCGGGCACGGTACCCGCTACGGGCTCCGTCGGGGCGCACGGCTCGTAGAATGGCGGGATCATGTCTTCGCCCTCCGCACACCCGACTCTCATCGCGCCGTCTCCGGCCGCGCACGACGTCGACGGCCGCGCCCGCACGTACGAGGTGCGCACGTTCGGCTGCCAGATGAACGTCCACGACTCCGAGCGGCTCTCGGGCTCGCTCGAGAGCGCCGGCTACGTCCGTGCGGAGGTCGGCGAAGAAGCCGACGTGGTCGTCATCAACACGTGCGCCGTCCGTGACAACGCCGCCGGCAAGCTGTACGGCACGCTCGGCCACCTCAAGTCCCGCAAAGACAAGCACGAGGGCATGCAGATCGCCGTCGGCGGCTGCCTCGCGCAGATGGACAAGGACGTCGTCCAGCAGAAGGCGCCATGGGTCGACGTCGTGTTCGGCACGCACAACATGGGGTCGCTCCCGAGCCTGCTGGAGCGCGCCCGCCACAACGGCGAGGCGGAGCTCGAGATCCTCGAGTCCCTCGAGATCTTCCCCTCCACCCTCCCTACCAAGCGCGACAGCGTCTACAGCGGCTGGGTGTCGATCTCGGTCGGCTGCAACAACACCTGCACGTTCTGCATCGTCCCGAGCCTGCGCGGCAAGGAGAAGGACCGCCGTCCCGGCGACATCCTCAACGAGATCCGCCTGCTCGTCGACGACGGTGCGATGGAGGTCACCCTCCTCGGCCAGAACGTGAACTCGTACGGCGTCGAATTCGGCGACCGACAGGCGTTCGGCAAGCTGCTCCGCGCCGCCGGCGAGATCGACGGACTCGAGCGCATCCGCTTCACGAGCCCCCACCCGGCCGCCTTCACCGACGACGTCATCGACGCGATGGCCGAGACGCCCGCCGTCATGCCGCAACTGCACATGCCGCTGCAGTCCGGCAGCGACCGCATCCTCAAGGCGATGCGCCGCTCGTACCGCAGCGAGCGGTTCCTCGGCATCCTCGACCGCGTCCGTGCCAAGATGCCCGACGCGGCGATCTCGACCGACATCATCGTCGGCTTCCCCGGCGAGACCGACGAGGACTTCGAAGACACCATGCGGGTCGTGGAGCAGGCGCGGTTCGCAAGCGCCTTCACGTTCCAGTACTCGATCCGCGAGGGCACCCCGGCGGCCACGATGGCCGACCAGGTGCCCAAGGAGGTCGTGCAGGAGCGCTACGAGCGACTCATCGCGCTGCAGGAGCGCATCTCGCTGGAGGAGAACCAGAAGCAGGTCGGCCGCGAGCTGCAGGTGCTCGTGTCGACCGGCGAGGGCAAGAAGGATGCCGAGACCCACCGTCTCACCGGCCGCGCCGAAGACAACCGCCTCGTGCACTTCGAGGTGCCTGCCGGCTCCGAGACGCCGCGTCCCGGCGATGTCGTGTCGGTCGTCGTGACGCACGCCGCGCCCTTCCACCTGCTCGCCGATGCACCCGACGGCGCGCCGCTGCGCATCCGCCGTACGCGTTCCGGCGACGCCTGGGACCGTTCGCAGGCCGAGTCGTGCGGCATCCCGGCGCCCGCCGGCGAGGCCGGGGCCCCGCGCGCCGTGTCGCTGGGACTGCCCACGCTCCGCATCGGCGTCTGACCGGCCGGTGAGCACCGTCGCACCGGACGCGTCCGCGGACGCCGGCCCGTGCCTGTGGGCCGTGGTCGGCGCCACCGGCACCGGCAAGACGGCGCTGTCGCTCGATCTCGCCGAGGCGCTGATCGCGCGCGGCCGTGAGGCCGAGGTCGTCAACGCCGACGCCATGCAGCTGTACCGCGGCATGGACATCGGCACGGCGAAGATCCCCGCCACCGAGCGCCGCGGCATCCCTCATCACCTCTTCGACGTGCTCGACGTCACGCAGGAGGCGGCCGTCGCGTGGTATCAGGATGCCGCGCGCACCGTGATCGCCGAGATCCACGCCCGCGGCGCCGACGCGGTGCTGGTGGGCGGGTCGGGTCTGTACGTGTCGAGCGTGCTGTTCGACTTCCGGTTCCCGCCGCGCGACCAGGACGTGCGGGCGCGGCTGGAGTCGCAGCTCGAGGCCGACGGGCCGGGCGTGCTGTTCGCGCGACTGCGCGAGAGGGACCCCGCGACGGCGGCCAGGATCGACCCCCGCAACGGCCGGCGGATCGTCCGCGCGCTCGAGGTGCTCGAGCTGGGGGAGCGCACGCACGGCGCAGCGCTTCCCGAGGCCCCGACGCTGTGGCACCGGCCGACGAGGATCGTCGGCGTCGCGGTGCCGCGCGACCAGCTCGTGAGCCGCCTCGACGCCCGCGTCGAGGCGATGTGGCGCGACGGCATCGTCGACGAGGTGCGCGCCCTGCGCGAGCACGGGCTCGGAAAGGGCGTCACCGCCCGTCGGGCCATCGGGTACGCGCAGGCGCTCGCGCAGCTGGCGGGGGAGAAGAGCGAGGCCGAGGCGATCGCCGAGACCCAGGCGCTCACCCGCCGGTATGCGCGCCGGCAGGTGTCGTGGTTCAAACGCTACGACGGGGTGCGGTGGCTCGAAGCGGGGACGGCCCCCGAGTCCCTGGCAGACTCGTGGGCATGAGCATCGGCATCCGTCCCTTCGACGTCGTCGACACCGAGGCCGTCGTCTCGCTGTGGCAGGCGGCAGGTCTCACGCGGCCGTGGAACAACCCCTACCAGGACATCAACCGTAAGCTGACCGTGCAGCCCGAGCTGTTCCTCGTCGCCGTCGACGGCGCGGTCGTCGTCGGCTCGGTGATGGCCGGGTACGACGGCCATCGTGGCTGGCTGTACTACCTCGCCAGCGCGCCCGAGCGGCGCGGCGAGGGGATCGGCCGGCGGCTGGTCGCCGAGGCCGAGGCGCGGCTCCTGGCGATGGGGTGCCCGAAGGTGCAGCTCATGGTGCGCCCCGAGAACGGCGTGGCCCGCGGGTTCTACGACTCGCTGGACTACGAGCCGTTCGAGACGTGGACCACCGGCAAGCGTCTCATCGCAGACTGAGCACGGCGGGCGCACCGGATCGCGAACGTAGACTGGTGCGATGCCGCAGACGATCACGTTCACCAAGGGCCACGGCACCGGCAACGACTTCGTGATCGTCCCCGATCCCGACGGCGCGCTCGACCTCAGTGACGATCAGGTCGCCGTGCTGTGCGACCGACGCTTCGGCATCGGTGGGGACGGGATCCTGCGCGTGGTCCGCGCGTCTGCGATCGCTGAGGGCGCGGAGGCCGCGGCATCCGGCGCCGAATGGTTCATGGACTACCGCAACGCTGACGGCTCGAAGGCCGAGATGTGCGGCAACGGCGTGCGTGTCTTCGTGCGCTACCTCGTCGACGTGGGCTGGGCCGACGTCGACGGCGCGCCGCTGCTGGTCGGTACCCGCGCCGGCGTGAAGACGGTGACCCGCAGCGACCGCGGCTACGAGGTCGATCTCGGCCGGTACGCGGTCGACGAGGCCGAGGTGCTGGTGCGCACCCGCGGTGGCGGCACGCCGCGGCCGGGGGTCGGGATCGACGTGGGCAACCCGCACGTGGTCGTGGCGCTCCCCGACGAGGCGGAGCTGGAAGGGCTCGACCTCGCCGCGCAGCCGCTGCTGCACCCGGAGCCGCCCCATGGCGCCAACGTCGAGTTCGTCGTCCCGAGCGACCCGCTGGTCCGCGACGGCGTGGGCGCGATCCGCATGCGCGTGTTCGAGCGCGGCGTCGGCGAGACGCTGAGCTGCGGCACCGGTGTCGCCGCTGCCGCTCTCGCCGTGCGGCACTGGGCAGGTCCTGCGGCGCCGGATCACTGGGTCGTCGACGTCCCCGGGGGCACGCTGGGAGTGCGGATCCCGGAGGTCGACGGCGAGCGCCACGTGCTGCTGTCGGGCCCGGCGACGCTCGTCTACTCCGGCGAGGTCACGCTGGCCTGACGCGGGCGTTCGTCCGCGTGTCGGACGTTCAGAGCTCAGGGAGATCGATCGGTTCGCTCGGCGGCGAACCATGTCGACGCACCTTCAGCACCCGGAAGCCGCGCGCCGTCGCCGCCCGGTAGACGCTGAACCGCCGGTCCAGGGTCGCCGCCAGCCAGCGCTGGAGCGAGTCGGACCCGAGGTTGCGCTGGACGACGAGCCAGGCATCGGCCCGCTCGTCCAGTCGAGGGATCCACCGCTCCAGCAGCCCGTGCAGCTCGTTCTTGCCGACGCGGATCGGCGGATTCGACCGGATCGTGCGGAAGACGACGTCGTCGGGAACATCGTCGGGCAGCACCGCGTTGACATTCTGCAGACCGAGGTCGGCGGCGTTGCGTCGCACGAGGTCGAGCGCGCGCTCGTTGACATCGACGGCCCAGACGGTGGCGTGGGGCGCGTCGAGCGCGAGGCTGAGCGCGATCGGCCCCCACCCGCACCCGAGGTCGAGGAAGTGCCCCCCTGCCGGAGGCGGGGGAGTGTTCGACAGCAGCACCGCGGTTCCCGAGTCCACATGATCGGGGCTGAACACACCCCCGGCTGTCGTGACCTCGAGAGCGCGACCGGCAAGGGTCACACGGATGCGGCGCAGATTCTCGGGGCTGGCGGGCGTCGCACTGAAGTAGTGGTCGCTCTCCATGGCTGACGAGCCTAGCGGAGGCGGTCACCACGGCGGGAGCACCTCGCCGATGACCGCGGTTCGGGGCGCGGATGCACCGAGCAGGACTAGAATTCACGGATGCCGGGAACCGGCCGATGAGGCCGGAAAAGGCATCCCGAAAGGAACACATGACGGATACGACGACACCCCAGAGCACCGACGAGACGCCGGTGGACCCGGTGGATCGCGTGCTGGCGCGCGCTGAGGCGCGTTCGGGGGTGCACGTCTTCGGAGCCGCTCAGGCGCTCCAGGACGAGGCCACGATCGGGCGCGCCGACACCGATGGCGACCAGTGGGACCGCGAGGAGCGCGCCGCACTGCGCCGCGTTCCCGGCCTGTCCACCGAACTCGAGGACGTCACCGAGGTCGAGTACCGGCAGCTGCGACTGGAGAACGTCGTGCTGGTCGGTGTGCACGCTCAGGGCGAGACGGCGGATGCCGAGAACTCGCTGCGCGAGCTGTCGGCCCTGGCCGAGACCGCCGGCGCCGTCGTCCTCGACGGCGTGCTGCAGCGGCGCCCGCACCCGGACCCCGCCACGTACGTCGGGCGCGGCAAGGCCGAGGAGCTGCGTGACATCGTCGCCGCCGTCGGCGCCGACACCGTGATCGCCGACACCGAGCTGGCCCCGAGCCAGCGGCGCGCCCTCGAGGACGTCGTCAAGGTCAAGGTGATCGACCGCACCACCGTGATCCTCGACATCTTCAGCCAGCACGCGAAGAGCCGCGAGGGCAAGGCCCAGGTCGAGCTCGCACAGCTCGAGTACCTGCTTCCGCGCCTGCGCGGATGGGGTGACTCCATGAGCCGCCAGGCCGGTGGCCAGGTGGGCGCCGGCGGCGCGGGCATGGGCTCGCGCGGTCCCGGCGAGACGAAGATCGAGCTGGACCGCCGGCGCATCCGCACGCGCATGGCGCAGCTGCGCAAGCAGATCCGCGACTTCGCCCCCGCGCGCGATGCCAAGCGTGCCGAGCGCAAGCGCCACACGATCCCCTCCGTCGCGATCGCCGGTTACACCAACGCCGGCAAGTCGAGCCTGCTCAACCGGCTCACGAGCGCCGGCGTGCTGGTCGAGAACGCCCTGTTCGCGACGCTGGATGCCACCGTGAGGCGTTCCGAGACGGTGGACGGACGCGTCTACACGCTGACCGACACCGTCGGGTTCGTGCGCAACCTTCCGCACCAGCTCGTGGAGGCGTTCCGCTCGACGCTGGAGGAGGTCGGCGACGCCGACGTCATCCTGCACGTGGTCGACGGCTCGCACCCCGACCCCGCCGCGCAGCTGGCGACGGTGCGCGACGTGATCGGCGACGTCGGGGGCCGCGACATCCCGGAGCTCGTGGTCTTCAACAAGGCCGACCTCATCGACCCCGACACCCGCCTGGTGCTGCGCGGCCTCGAGCCGAAGGCGATCTTCGCGTCCTCCCGCACCGGCGAGGGCATCGACGAGCTGCGGGCGGCGATCGAGGACGCGCTTCCGCTTCCCGCCGTCGAGGTGCGCGCACTCGTGCCGTACGACCGCGGCGACCTGGTCTCCGCGATCCACGAGCAGGGCACGATCCTGTCGCAGGAGCACGAGGAGGGCGGCACCGCCGTGCACGCGCGCGTGGGCGAGCACCTCGCCGCGCGCCTGGCACCGTTCTCGGTCTGAACGCGATCGCGAAGGCCCCGACTCCCACCGGAGTCGGGGCCTTCGCGTATGCGCGGGGCGCCGCGTCAGTCCAGCTCGAGGGGCGCCACGCCGGGGGTGTCGAACCCGAAGACCTGACCGAGGAAGGCCAGCTCGGCCTCCATCGTCCGGATGAGGGTCTCCGCGCCGCGGAAGCCGTGCCCCTCGCCCTCGAACGCGAGGTACGCGTGCGGGACGCCGTTGGCGGCGAGAGCGTCGCGCACCGCCTCCGACTGCGACGGCGGCACCACGAGGTCGTCGAGCCCCTGCTCGATGAGCAGTGGCGTGCGCAGGCGGTCGAGGTGCGACAGCGGCGACCGCTGGATGTACAGCTCCTCGGCGTCGGGGAGCGGACCCACCATCCCGTCGAGGTAGCGGGCCTCGAAGTCGTGGGTGTCCTCGGCGAGGCGCCGCAGATCGGCCACGCCGTAGCGGCTGATGCCGGCGCCGAACGCGTCGGTGTTCGTCAACGCGCACAGCACGGTCCATCCGCCTGCCGAGCCCCCGGCGATCGCGAGCCGGTCCGCATCGGCGAGCCCCGCCGCCGCCATCCCGCGCGCGGCGGCCACGACGTCGTCGACGTCGACGACGCCCCACTGGCCGAGAAGTCGCTCGCGGTAGGCCCGCCCGTATCCGCTGGAGCCGCCGTAATTGACGTCGAGCACCCCGATCCCGCGGCTGGTGAGGTAGGCGATCTTGCCGGATGCCGCGCCGCCGACGTGGTCGGTCGGCCCGCCGTGCACGAACACCACGTACGGTGGCCGCTCCTCGTCGGGTCCGACGACCCCCGGATTCGTCGGCGGGTACGCGAACGCGTGCACGGGCCCGTGCGGGCCCGACACGGTGATGGCGCGGGAGCGCGGCATCCATTCGTCGTCCCAGGGCGATGCGCCGCCCACGAGCGGGCGCGAAGCGTCGGGCTGATCGACGTCGACCAGCCAGAGACCCGGTCCGCGGGATCCGGCGCCGGACAGCAGCACCCGCGTGCCGTGGACGTCCTCGATCGACAGCCGCGTCATGGGGTCGACCGGGACGGGGCGCACCTGCCCCGTCGGATCGATCACCACGACCTCGTCGGCGCCGTCGGTGCGCACGGCGACGGTGCGCCCGTCGTCGAGCACAGCGAACCAGCGGGTGCCCAGCACCCACAGCGGCCCGCCGGTGTCGGCGTCCGCCGGGGCGACGGGCTCCGGCGGGGCGTCGGCGGGCGGCCGTAGGCGCCAGAGGTTCCAACGGCCGGTGGGATCGTCGGCGTACACGAGGCCGTCATCGCCCGCCCAGACCGGCTGCAGCGGCGAAGAGTCTCCGCCCGCCGCGGTCGTCCACTCCACGACCTCGCCGTGCGCGATGCGGCCCACGCGCAGCTCGGCGCGGTCCCACGCCATGTGCGGGTGGTCCCACGCGATCCACGCGAGCCGCGTGCCGTCGGGGGAGAGCGCGGGATGGGCGACGAAGTCGCTGCCGCCGACGAGCGCGGCGAGGCGCGCGGCATCCGTCGCCGCCGCACCGTCGACCGGGATCTCGACGATGTCGCGCGCCGGCACCGTACCGCCGGCGGTGTGATCCTCGCGCACCGCGAGCAGGCGGCCGTGCTGCAGCGTCAGGCCGCCGTAGCGGACGTCGCCCGCATCGGGCGTGAGCGGACGGGGCTCCGCACCCGGATCCCGGCGCCACACGCGCTGGTCGCCCTTCTCGACGAAGAACAGCACTCCGTCGTCGGCGGCGGTCCACGAGCCGCCGCCGTATTCGTGCACGCGCGAGCGGGCGCTCCACGGTGCAGGGAGCACGTCTTCGACGGTTCCGGATGCCGTCCTCCGGCGCACCGCGGAGCGCCCGGCCTCCTCGGGCACCGACTCGCCCCACCACACGTCGGCATCCGCGCCGACGAACCGTGCGCCCTCCAGGCGCGGCGAGGCGGCGGACACCTCGGCGGCGGTGATGGGGGAGGGCCAGCTGCCGTAGGGGAGCACGTCGTGTGTCGTCACCCCCACCACGGTACGGCCAAAGCATGCAGCGCCGGGACGAAACAGAAGGTCACAGGATCACGGCATCCATCCGAGTCCGCTACCGTGGAGCCATCGTCGCCCGGTCGTCCTCACGGACGCCCCGAACCCTCGGGGCACCGGGCAGGAGCGACAGCCGAGCCCGGCACCCGCCCGTGATGACACCCCTTCCGCCTGCCGGCGGAGGCGAGGTGCCGCGGCCGCCCGGGCTTCCCGTTCGGCTCAGCCCTGTCCGACTCCTGAGAAGCAGGCCATGTCCATCGACCTGAGCACCCCTCCCGTGCCGATCTCGTTCGAGGTGTACCCGCCCCGCACCGAGGCGGGGTTCGCTGCGCTGCACGAGACGATCCGCCACCTGGCGTCGGTCGACCCGAGGTTCATCTCGGTGACGTACGGCGCGGGCGGCTCCACCGGCGGCCGCTCGCTCGAGCTGCTGACGCACATCAAGCGCGAGACCCACGTCGAGCCGCTCGCGCACCTCACGTGCGTCGGCAACACCTACGGCGGCGCGAACGCGCTGATCCGGGAGTTCCTGGATGCCGGGATCACGAGCTTCCTCGCCCTCCGCGGCGACCCGCCCGTCGGGGCGTCGGAAGGCGACCCGTTCCTCGGCGACCTCGAGAGCGCGGCGCAGCTCGTGCAGCTCATCGACCGGGTGCAGGCCGAGCGCGAGCCGTACGCCGAGGTGCCGATCCCCGGCGTCCCCGGTGCCGTGCGGGTCGAGAAGCGTCCGAAGGTCGACATCGCGGTCGCGGCCTTTCCCACCGGCCATCCGCGGTCGCGCCACGCGTCCGACGACATCGACGCGCTGCTGGCCAAGCAGGCGGCGGGGGCGACGCTCGCCATCACCCAGCTGTTCTTCCACGCCGACGACTACCTCGCGTTCGTGCAGCGCTCCCGCGAGGCCGGCGTGACGATCCCGATCCTGCCGGGCATCATGCCGATCACGTCGCCGTCGCGGCTGCGGCGCGTGCTCGAGCTCACCGGTGAGGAGCTGCCCGGAGAGCTCGCGATCGCCCTCGAGGTCGAACCCACCACCGAAGGCCAGCGCGCCGTCGGCATCGCGCACGCGGCGGCCCTCACCCGGGCGGTGCTCGACGGCGGTGCCCCCGGCATCCACCTCTACGCCTTCAACAACCACGACATGGTGCTCGCCGTGCTCCGTGAGGCGGGTGTCCTCACCGCCGTCTGACCTACGCGCGGCCCAGCGATCCGTCGGAGTCCGACGGGTCTGTTCGGCGCGCCCGCCGACCGACTTCCGTACCACCCACCGCAAGCGAAAGAGAGAGACAGAACGATGAACGACCACCGCACTGCCTTCCCGCACGGCACGATCCTCGGCTACCCGCGCATCGGCCGCCGCCGCGAGCTCAAGCGCGCCGTCGAGGCGTACTGGTCCGGCGCGATCGACGCCGAGACGCTCGAGGGCACCGCCGCCGGCCTGCGTCGCGCGACGCGCGAGCGTCTGGCCGCGCTCGGCCTCGGGCGCGACGACTCGTCGATCCCCGAGTCCTTCTCGTTCTACGACCAGGTGCACGACGCCGCGGTCGCCGTCGGCGCACTGCCGGAGCGCTTCGCCGCCCTGCGCGGCGCGGGCGGCGAGGCGGGCCTCGACGCGTACTTCACCGCCGCGCGCGGTGCGGGCGAGGACGCCCCGCTCGAGATGACGAAGTGGTTCGACACCAACTACCACTACCTCGTTCCCGAGATCGGCCCCGAGACGGCGTTCGCCCTGTCGAGCGATCGCTTCGCCCGCCAGGTGGCCGAGGCCAAGGCGGAGGGGTTCACGGTGCGCCCGGTCGTCGTCGGTCCCGTGACGCTCCTCGCGCTCGCCAAGGCGACGGACGCCGCACCCGCCGGCTTCGACCCGCTCGAGCGGCTGGACGACCTGCTCCCGGTGTACGTGGAGCTGCTGGCGACCCTGCGCGCCGCCGGCGCCGAATGGGTGCAGCTGGATGAGCCCGCTCTCGTCAGCGAGAGCCTTCCCTCCTCTCCTGTCGCGCTGGCGGACGCGGCCGCCCGCGCCTACGCCGTGCTCGGCGAGGCCGCCGACCGCCCCGCGATCCTCGTCGCAGCCGGCTACGCGCAGCTGTCGGCTGAGGCATGGACCGCGCTCTCCGCAGCGCCCATCGAAGCGATCGCGGTCGACCTCACCCGCGGTGCGGTGCCCGCCGCCGTCGAGGGACTCGCCGGCAAGACGCTGGTGGGAGGCGTGGTCGACGGCCGCAACGTGTGGCGCGGGGACCTCGCCGGAGCCTGGGATGCGCTGGTACGGCTGCGGGGACTCGGTGCCGCCGCCGTCGCCGCGGGCACGTCCACCTCGCTCCAGCACGTGCCGCACGACGTCGAGGACGAGACCGCCCTCGACCCGCGGCTGACGTCGTGGCTCGCCTTCGCCGACCAGAAGGTCGCGCAGGTCGTCACCCTCGCCACCGGTCTGACCGACGGGCCGGATGCCATCGGCACCGCGCTGGCGGAGGCATCCGCCGCCCTCGCCGACCGCCGCAGCGCCCCCGGCGTGCGCGACGGCGCGGTGCGCGAGCGGGCGTCCGTGCTCGTCGAGGGCGACTTCGACCGCGGCGACTACGACGACCGCGTGGCCGCACAGGATGCCGCGCTCGGACTGCCGGTGCTGCCGACGACGACGATCGGGTCGTTCCCGCAGACCGGCGACATCCGCCGCGCGCGTGCGCGCCACGGCCGCGGTGAGCTGGCGGCGGGCGAGTACGAGCGGTTCCTGCGCGACGAGATCGCCCGCGTCGTGACGCTGCAGGAGGACATTGGCCTCGACGTCCTCGTGCACGGCGAGGCGGAGCGCAACGACATGGTGCAGTACTTCGCCGAGCACCTCGACGGCTTCGCGGTCACCGAGCACGGCTGGGTGCAGTCGTACGGCTCGCGCGCGACGCGCCCGTCGATCCTGTGGGGCGACGTGTCGCGTCCCGCCCCCATCACGGTGGACTGGTCGAGGTTCGCGCAGTCGCTCACCGACAAGCCGATGAAGGGGATGCTGACCGGCCCGGTGACGATCCTCGCGTGGTCGTTCGTGCGCGACGACCAGCCGCTCGGCGAGACGGCGAACCAGGTCGCGCTGGCGCTGCGCGACGAGATCGCCGATCTCGAGCAGGCGGGCATCGGCGTCATCCAGGTCGACGAGCCGGCGCTGCGCGAGCTGCTGCCGTTGAAGCAGGCCGATCAGCCGGCGTACCTCGCGTGGTCGGTCGGTTCGTTCCGGCTCGCGACGGCGGGAGCTGCGGCCGCGACGCAGGTGCACACGCACCTCTGCTACTCGGAGTTCGACGTCGTGATCGACGCGATCGCCGCGCTGGACGCGGATGTCACGTCGATCGAGGCCGCCCGCAGTCGCGGCGAGGTGATCGGCGACATCGCGACGTCCGGCTTCGCCGCCGGCATCGGGCCGGGCGTCTACGACATCCATTCGCCGCGCGTGCCGTCGGTCGACGAGATCACGGACCTGCTCGACCGGGCGGTCGCCGAGCTTCCGCTGCGGCGCGTCTGGGTCAACCCCGACTGCGGCCTGAAGACGCGCGGCTACGACGAGACCGTCGCCTCCCTGCGCAACCTCGTCGAGGCGACGCAGGGAGTGCGCGCGGGGATCGCGGGCTAGGACCCCTTCTTCGGTGCGGATGCCGCGGCCTCGCCGGTCGCGGCGTCCCCACCGTCGATCACCTCGGTGTCGTTCGCGTCCGCGTCGATGACGAGCGTGTCCGCGTCGTCTGCGGCTGCGGCTGCGGCTGCGGCTGCGGCTGCGGCTGCGTCCGCTTCCGCGGCGGCGTCGGCGGCTGCGGCCTCGGCGGCTGCGACCTCGGCGGCCTCGGCCGCTGCGGCCTCGACAGCCGCGGCCTCGTCGGGGCGGCGCTGCAGCAGCTCGAACACCCACCACACCACGAGCCAGACGATCAGCACGAGGAAGACCTCGCCCACCGACAGCGGCCGCAGCAGCATCATCCAGAGGACGGCGAGGGCGCCCAGCACGATCCGCACGAGCACTCGCTGCGCGTACAGCCAGGCACCGAAGCGGCCGGTGTCGACGTTGTGCGAGAGCGCGGCCCCGCGCAGACCGGCGTTGACCGACGCGAGTCCGCGCCGCACCGCCACCGCGCCGCGCCAGCGCCCCGACATCCACGCGATGACCGCGATCACCACGCCCAGCAGCATCAGGACGACCGCGGTGTCGCGCATGGCGCGCGTGATCTGCTCGTACATCGAGGCGAGCGCGCCGGCCGGCAGACCGAGCTGGGGAGCGCTCAGCGCCAGCACGGAGCCCGCGACACCGAGCGCGATCGCAAGGGTGCCGGCGCCGACGGCGATGCCCACGCCGGTGCCGAGGACCGCGGTGGAGCGGCGCCGGGCGATGAGGATGCCCGCGAGGAAGAGCACCAGCGCGATGATCGGCGTCCACCAGCCGGCGGCGACCGCCAGGTTGTACACGGTGCCGACGACCGTGAGCGCGTCGCTCTGGGCGACGACGATCGTCTTGTCGATCGGGGGGATCGACGCGGCGAAGCCGATGCCGCGATCCACCAGGCGCTTCTTGACCTCGTCGACGATCGGGCCGAGCTGGATGCCGACCTCGCCGGTGTCGCTGATCACGACGGCCCCGCTCGAGGTGCCGCCCGCGGCGACCGCGGCCAGCGACTTGTGGCTCGCGCGCAGCGCGGTCTCCCACACGTCGGCGAAGGCATCCGACTGCACGAGCTTCGTGACGGTCGTGTCGACGAGGTTCTCCAGGCCCTGTACGGCGGGTGCCCGCAGCAGGTCGAGTGCCGCGAGCGCACGCGGGGGCAGGTCGAGCTGCTGGATGCCGTCGAACAGATCGTTCGTGAGGCCCTCGAGGTCGAGGGAGTCCTCGATCGCCGTCGTCGCCTGGTCGGCGACGAGCGCCTGCACCTGCGGATCGTCGGCGAGCGGGGCGAAGGTCTCGACGAAGCGCGTCTCGTCGACGAGCTCTACGCGCGCCCAGGCCGCCACGATCGAGACGGGCACGAGGACCGTCGCGATGACGATGCACAGCGCGGACAGGAAGGCCCGCCACCGGCTGCCCTGCGTCTTGGCCGCGGGCGCGGCGGGCGCCGGCGCGGCCTCCGCACGCAGGCGGGCGTTCTCGGCTTCGAGCGCCTCGAGGCGCGCGCGCAGGTCGTCGGTCGCTGCAGCGCTGGTCACGTCGGTCATCCCCCCCTTATAGCGTCTGGGGCGGACCCCCGCCAGTCGCCGCTCCGCGCGAGCCGAACGGCTCGTCGCGGACGAACGGGGGAGAACGGCGTCAGACCGCGCGCAGCACCGCGACGACCTTGCCGAGCACGACCGCCTCGTCGCCGAGGATGGGTTCGAATGCGGAGTTGCGGGGCAGCAGCCAGGTGTGCCCGTCGCGCTGGCGGAATGTCTTGACGGTGGCTTCGCCGTCGAGCATGGCGGCGACGATCTCGCCGTTGTCGGCGGTCGCCTGCGAGCGGACCACGACCCAGTCGCCGTCGCAGATCGCGGCGTCGATCATCGACTCGCCGGACACCTTCAGCATGAACAGGTCGCCCTTGCCCACCAGCTGACGGGGGAGCGGGAAGATCTCCTCCACCTGCTGCTCGGCCGTGATGGGGACCCCGGCCGCGATGCGCCCGACCAGCGGCACGAGTGCGGCGTCGCCCACGGAGGGCGCGGTGTCGGCGGGGCTCTCGGTCGACGTGCCGGGCAGGTCGATGAGCACCTCCATCGCGCGCGTCTTCCCTGCGTCGCGGCGCAGATAGCCGCTCAGTTCGAGCTGGTTGAGCTGATGGGTGACGCTCGAGAGCGACTTGAGGCCGACGGCGTCGCCGATCTCGCGCATGCTCGGCGGGTAGCCGTGGCGCGCGATGGAGCGCTGGATCACCTCGAGGATCGCGAGCTGCTTGTCGCTGAGGCTCTTGCGCCGACGAGTCTGGGGCTTCTCGCGCCCGGCCGCGTCGCTCATCTTCCGGCTCCCGTTCTGCGCTCCGCCGTCGAGCGCTGTTTCTTCGAATGTCGGAGGCCCGTGGTGGGGTTCCCGTATCGAAACCGTATCCGGATCCGATGCGTCTGGGGAACAACCTCGCCGCGTGTCGCGTTCGAGAGATCGCCGTCGGGATCCGGTATTGACATCGTAGAGACTCGAAGATAACTTCGGAAGAGAGGTTCGCATTCTCCACTCCCGGCCGAGTGGGGAATGCGAATCTCTCCCCACCAGGAGGAGAACAGCATGACTGCGATCGGCTACACGACGTCCGTCCCTTCGCCTGCTCGCGCCGTCGGCACCGCCGCCCGGCGTGCAACGCGACTCCGACTGACCGTCCGCGGGCGCCGCGTGCTGGCGCTGCTCGCAGCTCTGCCCGCGGTGATCGCGCTGTGCGCCGCCATCCTGGGTGGGGGTGCGGCCCTCGCATCGCGCGACGCCGGCGCACCGGCGGGCACGTTCCCCACGATCACCGTCTCGGCCGGCGAATCGCTCTGGACCATCGCCGAGGAGGTCGCCCCCGATCGCGATCCCCGCGATGTCGTCGATGAGCTCGTTCGCCTGAACGCCCTCGACACCGTGGCGGTGGAGGTCGGGCAGCAGCTCGCCATTCCGGCGGAGTACGCCGCCGGTCGCTGATCCCGGCGGCGGGTGTGACGTCACGCGGCTCGGGGCGACGGCATCCCGCTCTACCATGGGAGGGGTGAGCGTACGCCTCGAAGACCTCCCTCTCCGCGCCGATCTCCGGGGGTTGAAGCCCTACGGTGCTCCGCAGGCACCGCTCCCGGTCGCCCTCAACGTCAACGAGAACACGCATCCCGTGCCGCAGGAGGTCGCGGACGACATCCTCGACTCGATCGCTCTGGCGCTGCGGGACGTCAATCGCTACCCCGACCGTGAGTTCACGGCGCTGCGCGAAGGGTTCGCGGACTACCTCGGCCACGGGCTGACCCGCGATCAGATCTGGGCGGCGAACGGCTCGAACGAGGTGCTCCAGCACCTGCTGCAGGCCTTCGCCGGTCCCGGGCGCACCGCGTTCGGGTTCTCGCCGACCTACTCGATGTACCCGCTCCTGTCGCGCGGTACGGGTGCCGAGTGGATCTCCGGCACACGCGCCGACGACTACACCGTCGATGCTCAGGATGCCGCCTCCCAGGTCGCCGACGCCGCGCCCGACGTCGTCTTCCTGTGCTCGCCGAACAACCCCACCGGTACGCCGCTCGGCCTCGACGTGGTCGAGGCCGTGTACGAGGCCACCGACGGCATCGTGATCGTCGACGAGGCGTACTTCGAGTTCGCCCCCCGCGAGGAGCGCTCTGCGCTGACGCTGCTCCCCGGCCGTGAGCGGCTGGTGGTCTCGCGCACCATGAGCAAGGCATTCGCCTTCGCCGGTGCCCGCGTGGGTTACCTCGCGGCCGACCCCGCCCTCATCGACGCGCTGCGCCTGGTGCGCCTGCCGTACCACCTGAGCGCCCTGACGCAGGCGGCCGCGAGCGCGGCGCTGCGGCACGCCCCGGTCATGCTGCGGATGGTGGACGAGATCGTCGCCCAGCGCGACCGCATCTCTGCGACGGTCGAGGCCCTCGGGTACGCCCCGCACACGTCGTGGACGAACTTCGTGCTGTTCGGCGGCGTCCCCGATCCCGCGGCCACCTGGCAGGCGCTGTACGACGAGGGTGTGCTGATCCGCGATGTCGGCATCCCGCACCACCTGCGCGTGACGGCGGGCACCGAGGACGAGACGACCGCGTTCCTCGACGCCCTGGCCTCGGTAGGATCGGCCGCATGAGCGCCGCACCCCGCACCGCCTCGCTCCGTCGGGCGACGAGCGAGTCCACGGTCGAACTCGAACTCGATCTGGACGGCACCGGCCGCAGCCGGATCGACACCACGGTGCCGTTCTTCGACCACATGCTGACCGCCTTCGCGAAGCACTCGCTCACCGATCTCACCGTGCGCGCCTCCGGCGACACCGACATCGACGCCCACCACACCGTGGAGGACATCTCGATCGTGCTCGGTCAGGCGATCCGCGAGGCGCTCGGCGACAAGTCCGGCATCTCGCGCTACGGCGACGCCCTCGTGCCCCTCGACGAGGCGCTGGCGCAGGCCGTGGTCGACATCAGCGGGCGCCCCTACCTCGTGCACACGGGCGAGCCCGAGGGCTTCGAGCACCACCTCATCGGCGGGCACTTCACCGGGTCGCTGGTGCGCCACACCTTCGAGGCGATCTCGTTCAACGCCGCGCTCACGGTCCACGTCCGCGTGATCTCGGGTCGTGACCCGCACCACATCGCCGAGGCCGAGTACAAGGCCTTCGCGCGCGCGTTCCGCCAGGCGAAGGCCCTGGACCCCCTCGTCGAGGGCATCCCCAGCACGAAGGGCGCCCTGTGAGCGACCTCGCCCCGGCGGACAAGCCGCTGGTAGCGGTCCTCGACTACGGCTCGGGCAACGTCCACTCCGCGGTCAAAGCACTCATCGCCGCGGGCGCCGACGCCCGCCTGACGTCGGACCGCGGCCTGGTGATGGATGCCGACGGCCTCTTCGTACCGGGCGTCGGTGCGTTCCGCGCGGTCGCCGAGGCGCTGCGTGCGAGCCGCGGCGACGAGCTCATCGAGCGCCGCCTCGCCGGCGGGCGCCCCGTCATCGGCATCTGCGTGGGCATGCAGATCTTCTTCGAGCGCGGCGTCGAGCGCGGCATCGACACCGAAGGCATGGGGGAGTGGCCCGGCGTCGTGACCGAGCTCGATGCGCCGGTGCTGCCCCACATGGGCTGGAACACCGTCGAGGTCGGTGCGGGCTCGCGACTGTTCCGCGGCATCGAGCACGAGCGGTTCTACTTCGTCCACTCCTTCGGCGCGCAGAAGTGGCTCCTCGATGTGCAGCCGCCGTTCCCGGAGCCGGTGCTGACGTGGTGCGAGTACGGCACCCCGTTCCTCGCCGCGGTCGAGAACGGACCGCTCTCGGCCACCCAGTTCCACCCCGAGAAGTCGGGGGATGCCGGCATCCGACTCCTCGCGAATTGGATCGACGGCCTCGGCGGGGCTACCCTCTGAGACCGTGCCGTCTGCCGGGGCGCATGCCCGGCCTACCATCTCGCACAACTGCCGACTCTTCTGTCAGGGAACCATGAACGATTTCGCGTCCACACCCAAGCTCGTCCTGCTGCCCGCGGTCGATGTCGCCGACGGCAAGGCCGTCCGTCTCACCCAAGGTGAGGCCGGCACCGAGACGAGCTACGGCGACCCCGTCGACGCGGCGCTGGACTTCGCGCGCCAGGGCGCGGAGTGGATCCACCTCGTCGACCTCGACGCCGCCTTCGGCCGCGGGTCCAACGCGGGCGTGATGCGCAAGGTGATCAAGCAGGTCAAGGGCGTGCAGGTCGAGCTGTCGGGCGGCATCCGCGACGACCGCACCCTCGAGGCCGCGCTCGAGAGCGGCGCCTCGCGCATCAACCTCGGCACGGCGGCCCTCGAGAACCCCGAGTGGGCGGCCGACGTGATCGGCCGCTACGGCGACGCGATCGCCGTCGGCCTCGACGTGCGCGGCACGACGCTCGCCGCCCGCGGCTGGACGCGCGAAGGCGGGGACCTGTGGACGGTCCTGGACCGCCTCGAGTCGGCCGGCTGCAGCCGGTACGTCGTCACCGACGTCACCAAGGACGGCACCCTTCAGGGCCCCAACCTCGACCTGCTGCGTGAGCTGACCACGCGCACCCCCAAGCCGATCGTCGCCTCCGGCGGCGTGTCGAGCCTCGATGACATCGCGGCGCTGCGCGACCTGGTTCCGCTGGGCGTGGAAGGTGCGATCGTCGGCAAGGCGCTGTACGCCGGCGCCTTCACGCTCGCCGAGGCGCTGGATGTCGCCGGATACTGACCCGCACGACGCCGCCCACGGGCGCGACGCCGCCCACGGGCACGACGCCGCCCACGGGCGCGACGCCGCGCACGGGCGCGACGCCGCGCACGGGCACGGCGGCGACTCCGCCGGCGTCCCGTGGGAGGGCCGCAGCTTCCAGGCGAACCCGCACGCGGCCGACGACGGCTCGGCCGATCCGGCGCTGCTCGCGGCGCTCACCGCGTTCCGTGCCGGCGCGGGCGATCAGCGCGCCGTGGTCGACGCCTACCGTCACGCGCGCCTGCTGATCCCGCTGGTCGCCGAGAAGGGCGATCACGGCATCGGCCCGCACGGGCTCGAGGTCGACAAGACGCAGGAGCTCTCGATCGTCACGGTGGCCGCGCCCGACGGACGGCGGGTGCTGCCGGTGTTCACGTCCGTCGCGGCGATGCAGCGATGGGATGCCGCGGCCCGGCCCGTCCCTGCGGACGGCGTGCGCACCGCGCTGGCGGCCGCGGCGGACGACACCGACCTCATCGTGGTCGATCCCGGGTCCGAGACCGAGTTCGTCCTGCGCCGCCCGGCGGTCTGGGCGATCGGCCAGCAGCATGCGTGGGAGCCGAGCTTCCTCTCGCCCGAGGTGTTCGCCGGGCTGCACGACAGCATCGGCGGCGAGCTCGCCGTGATCGACCTCGCCGTCGACGCGGGCGACCCCGACGCGCGTCTGCGCGGACCGGAGCTCATCGTGAAGCTGCAGCTCATGAACGGCCTCGACAAGGCGGAGCTGGATGCCGTGCTCGGCCGGCTGGCGAAGCGGTGGGCCGCCGACGACCGCATCGCGGTGCTCGTCGACTCGCTCACGGTGAAGCTCGTCCGCACCTGACCGGCGACAGAGGTATCCCCTCGGGCGTAGAGTCCTCCTGTCTCTCGACGGCGCGAACCAGCCGCAGGAGGTCGCAATGGAGCATCCCGAGTCCACCGCCTCTGCGCGCGCGCTCAGCGCCGCGTCCGAGTCCGCGAAGGCCTGGCTCGCCGCCCTCGACGAGAGGCCGATCCCGCCCCGTGTCGACATCGAGGACGTCAAGGACGCCCTCGGCCGCCGCCTGGACGATGCCGGGCAGGATGCCGAGGCCGTCGTCCGTCACCTCGCCACGGCGGTGGAGCCCGGCCTCATGGGGATGCCGAGCGCGCGGTTCTACGGCTGGGTGATCGGGGGTACGCAGCCGGCGGCTCTCGCGGCGGACTGGCTCGTCTCGACGTGGGACCAGAACACCGCGCTGCGGGCCGTGACGCCTGGCGTGGTGGCCGCGGAGGAGCTCGCGGGGGAGTGGATCCTCGACCTGCTGGGCCTTCCCGCCGGGTCGGACGTCGGCTTCGTCACCGGCGCGACGGTCGCGAACTTCACCTGCCTGGCGGCCGCCCGCGATGCGGTGCTGCGCGATGTCGGGTGGGATGCATCGCTGCAGGGACTCGCCGGCGGGCCCCGCGTGCGGGTCATCGTCGGCGCCGAGCGTCATGACACGGTGGACCACGCCGTGCGGATGCTGGGCCTGGGTGCCCCTGTCGTCGTCCCTGCCGACGCCGAGGGACGCATCGACGTCGCCGCCCTGGAGGCCGAGCTCGCGCTCGACCATGCGCCGACGATCGTCGTGCTGCAGGCGGGGAACCTCCACTCCGGCGCGTTCGACGACTTCGGCCCCGCGATCGACGCCGCCCACCTGCACGGGGCGTGGGTGCACGTCGACGGCGCGTTCGGGCTGTGGGCGGCGGCATCCGCCCGCACCCGCCCACTCGTGGCGCACGTGGAGCGGGCGGACTCGTGGGCGACCGATGCGCACAAGACGCTCAGCGTGCCGTACGACTGCGGCATCGCGATCGTCGCCGATCCGGCGGCGCTGCGTGCGGCGATGGGGATGTCGGCGAGCTACCTCAGCCGCACCGCCAGCGCCGACCACGGCGACCCGCACGATCGCGTGCCCGAGCTGTCGCGCCGCGCGCGCGGCGTGCCCACGTACGCCGCGTTGCGCGCGATGGGGCGCGAGGGCGTCGCGGCGCTCGTGGAACGACTGACGGATGCCGCGACCGGCCTCGCGGCGGGGCTCTCGCGTCTTCCCGGGGTCGAGGTGCTCAACGACGTCGCGTTCACGCAGGTGTGCGTGGCGCGCATCGACGACGAGGGGACGGACGCCTGGGCGGACGCGCTGCGCGCGGACGGCGTCGCGTTCGCGTCGTCCTCGCAGTGGCGCGGCCGCGCGGTGCTGCGGTTCTCGGTGAGCAACTGGGGCACCGACGACGCGCAGGTGGCGCGCACGCTGGAGGCGGCGGCATCCGCTCTCCTGCGCGCGGGCTGATCAGCGCCGGATCAGGTGACCGGGCCGGTCCACTTCTCGCCGGGGCCCTTGCCGATGGGGTCGGGGATGACGGAGGCCTCGCGGAAGGCGAGCTGCACCGAGCGCAGGCCGTCGCGCAGCGACCGGGCGTGCATGTCGCTGATCTCGGGGGCTCCTGCCGTGATGAGTCCGGCGAGGGCGTTGATGAGCTTGCGCGCCTCGTCGAGGTCGGTCTGCGTCTCGGGGTCGTCGGCGAGGCCGACCTTGACCGCGGCCGCGCTCATCAGGTGGACGGCCGCCGTCGTGATGACCTCGACGGCCGGCACGTCGGCGATGTCGCGGGATGCCGCAGCCGCCGCCCGCTCCTGCTCCTCCCAGCGCGCCTGACGTTCGGCGTCCACCGCCGTCGGGTCCGCTGTCTGGCCGTCCTGGTCTCGAATCGTGTCCACGCCGTTCTCTCTGATAGACTGCTGCGGTCTCCGGTGCGTTCTGTACCGGATCGGAAAGTGGATCACATCCCACCCGCGCTTGCCGTTCCAGGCTACCGGGTCATGCACTCCGCCTCGGACCGTCATGGTCAGGGGTAGCCGCCAGGGCGACCGGGCGGGAGCTCCGTCAGAGGAGAGGGTGCAGGAAGTCGGCGCTGAAGCGTCCTGACGGGTGGAGTGGATCCTCTTCCGCCCGCGACATGAACGTGTGTCGCGGTGGTCCAGCCCTCTTACCCAAGGAGTTCCGCATCAGCGATCCCCGCACCAACGACCGCATCCGGGTGCCCGAGGTCCGCCTCGTCGGCCCGAACGGAGAGCAGGTCGGCGTCGTCCGCATCGAGGTGGCGCTGCGCCTGGCCCAGGAGGCCGACCTCGATCTCGTCGAGGTGGCCCCCAACTCGAAGCCGCCTGTGGTCAAGATCATGGACTACGGCAAGTTCAAGTACGAGGCCGCGCAGAAGGCCAAGGAAGCGCGTCGCAACCAGGCGAACACCGTCCTCAAGGAGGTCCGGTTCCGTCTGAAGATCGAGGCTCACGACTACATCACCAAGCTCAAGCGCGCCGAGGGCTTCCTCCAGTCCGGCGACAAGGTGAAGGCCATGATCCTGTTCCGCGGTCGCGAGCAGTCGCGCCCCGAGCAGGGTGTGCGACTTCTCCGCAAGTTCGCGGAGGACGTGGCCGAGTTCGGCACCGTCGAGTCGAACCCCACGATCGACGGCCGCAACATGGTGATGGTGATCGCCCCGCACAAGAACAAGTCCGAGGTGAAGACCGAGCAGAACGCTCAGCGCGCCGCGAACAAGGAGGCGGCTCGTTCCGCCCGCACCGGCGGCGCACCGGCACCCCAGGCTGAGACCGAGGCCGAGGCGCAGACCGCCGCGGCCGAGACCGCTCCGGCCGAATAGGCCCCACAGACTCCCGCACCGCGGGATACCGACTCCCGCCTGTGCGGGAAGTGAAACGAAGGAAGAAGAGATGCCGAAGCAGAAGACCCACTCGGGCGCCAAGAAGCGCTTCAAGGTCACGGGCAGCGGGAAGCTCATGAAGCAGCAGGCGAACCTTCGCCACAACTTCGAGGGCAAGCCCACGCGCCGTACCCGCCGCCTGTCGCAGGACCAGGTCCTCGCGAAGGGCGACGCCAAGGTCGCCAAGAAGCTCCTCGGCCTCTGAGCGCCGACGCAGGAATAGGAATCAATCGAAATGGCTAGAGTCAAGCGGGCCGTCAACGCCCACAAGAAGCGTCGCGTCATCCTCGAGCGCGCCTCGGGTTACCGTGGTCAGCGTTCGCGCCTGTACCGCAAGGCGAAGGAGCAGGTCACCCACTCGCTCGTCTACGCGTACCGCGACCGTCGCAAGCGCAAGGGCGACTTCCGCCGCCTGTGGATCCAGCGCATCAACGCCGCTGCCCGTCAGAACGGCATCACGTACAACCGCTTCATCCAGGGCCTCGGCCTCGCGGGTGTGCAGGTCGACCGCCGCATGCTCGCCGAGCTCGCGGTGAACGAGCCCAAGACGTTCACGTCGCTCGTCGAGACGGCCAAGAAGGCGCTGCCCGAGAACGTCAACGCTCCCAAGAGCGCCTGACACCGGCATCCCTCGTTCGAAAGGGGCGTCCTCCTCACGGAGGGCGCCCCTTTCGCGTACCGCATGACGGCGCGTGGCCCAGCCACGCCCATAGACTGATGCCGTGCTCGAGAACCCCCGCTCACCGCGTGTGCGTGCCGTCGCCAAGCTGACCAAGCGCAGCGCCCGCCAGGAGACGGGGCTCTTCCTGCTGGAGGGTCCGCAGGCCGCCCGTGAGGCGCTGGCGTACCGTCCGGACACGCTCGTCGAGATCTTCGCGACGCCGACGGCGCTCGACAAGCACACCGATGTGCGCGACGCCGCGAAGGATGCCGGCCTCGAGGTCGTTTACACCACCGAGGCCGTGCTCGACGCGATGGCCGACACGGTGACCCCGCAGGGCATCGTCGCGGTCGCCCGGCAGTCGCCGACCTCGCTGCGGGACGTCTTCGCGTCCTCGCCCCGCCTGGTTGCGATCTGCGAGGAAGTGCGCGATCCGGGCAACCTCGGCACCATCATCCGCGCGGCCGACGCTGCCGGCGCCGACGCCGTGATCCTCACGGGACGCACCGTCGACCCGTACAACCCGAAGGTGGTGCGCGCGACCACCGGGTCGCTGTTCCACGTTCCGGTCGCCGTCGGGGTCGATCTCGCGACGGCCGTGCAGAAGGCCCACGCCGCCGGGGTGCGCGTCATCGCCGCGGACGTCGGGGGAGGCGACTTCCTCGCCTCGCGCGACCTCCTCGCCGAGCCCACGGCGTGGCTCTTCGGCAACGAGGCGCGCGGGCTCGACGACGACGCGCTCGCCCTGACAGACCTGTCGCTGCGGCTTCCGATCTACGGTGCCGCCGAGTCGCTCAACCTTGCGACGGCCGCGAGCGTCTGCCTCTACGAGACCGCGTTCGCGCAGCGCGCCGTCCGCTGAGACGCTCGGCACCGCCTGTTACAAGACGGTTAAGGTCGCACCGGGCCCCTGGCATCGTGTCGGAGCACGGCTCTAGGGTGGCGCTATGACGACGCCCGACGACAGTGCGCCGGATCCGCAGGCCCCACCGACGAGCAACATCTCGGTGCGCCGAGGGGATCCCCTCGTCCAGATCACGAATGTGCAGAAGCACTACGGCGACTTCCAGGCGCTGAAGGACATCGACCTCACCGTCAACCGCGGCGAGGTGGTGGTGGTGATCGGGCCGTCCGGTTCGGGCAAGTCGACACTCTGCCGCACGATCAACCGGCTCGAGACCATCACCAGCGGCACCATCACGATCGACGGCAAGGAGCTGCCGAAAGAGGGCAAGGCGCTCGCAGGGCTCCGCGCGGACGTCGGCATGGTGTTCCAGTCCTTCAACCTGTTCTCCCACCTCACGATCCTCGAGAACGTCACCCTCGGGCCGATCAGGGTGAAGAAGATGAAGAAGGCGGATGCCGAGGCCCTGGCCAAGCAGCTCCTGGACCGCGTCGGAGTGGGGCATCAGGCATCCAAGCTCCCCGCGCAGCTCTCCGGCGGGCAGCAGCAGCGCGTCGCGATCGCCCGCGCCCTCGCGATGCAGCCGAAGGTCATGCTCTTCGACGAGCCGACCAGCGCCCTGGATCCCGAGATGATCAACGAGGTGCTCGACGTCATGGTCGGCCTCGCCCAGGACGGCATGACGATGATCGTCGTCACCCACGAGATGGGGTTCGCCCGCAAGGCGGCGGATCGGGTCGTCTTCATGGCCGACGGGCAGATCGTCGAGGAGGCGACCCCCGAGCAGTTCTTCACCAACCCGCAGAGCAACAGGGCGAAGGACTTCCTGTCCAAGCTCCTGACCCACTGACCAGCCGCTCGGCCATCGAAAGGACGACCACCGGGCACGAGACAGCAGACTTCGACTCCGCACGAACCCGACGTCGGATATACGGAACCCGTGGAAACACACGCAACAGGAGGAACACATGCGCAAGACGAAGTTCATCGCCGGCGTCGGCCTGGCCGCCGCCGCACTGCTCGCACTGACGGCATGCAACAGCGGCACGCCCGGTGCAGAACCCAGCGCGACCGGGGGCGGCGGCGAGGAGACCTCGAGCACGCCGTGGACCGTGGCGACCGACGTCACCCTCGAGGGCAGCCCCACCTTCGACGCGATCTCCGAGCGCGGCAGCGTCAAGGTCGGCGTCAAGGAGGACCAGCCCGGCCTCGGCTACCTGGACCCGACGACGGGTGAGCGCACCGGCTTCGACATCGACATCGCGCGGTGGATCGCGGCATCCCTCGGCTACGACGAGGACAAGATCGAGTTCACCCCGATCGCCTCGGCCAACCGCGAGCAGGCGATCGTGAACGGCGACATCGACTACTACGTCGGCACCTACTCGATCACCGACAAGCGCAAGGAGCAGATCTCCTTCGCCGGCCCCTACTTCGTCACGGGGCAGGGTCTGCTCGTCGCCGCCGACAACGACACGATCACCGGGCCCGACTCGCTCACCGCCGACATGGTGGTGTGCTCGGCGACCGGATCCACCTCGATCCAGCGGATCAAGGATCTCGGCACCGCGCAGACGAAGGAGTACGACACGTACTCGTCGTGCGTCGAGGACCTGAAGAACGGTCAGGTCGACGCGGTCACCACCGATGAGGCGATCCTCATCGGCTACGCCGCACAGGACCCCGACAACCTGAAGGTCGTCGGCGACGTCTTCAGCGAGGAGCGCTACGGCGTGGGCCTGCAGAAGGGCGACACCGCCATGCAGGAGTTCATCAACACGATGTTCACCGACGGCGGCGACATCTGGCAGCAGATCTTCGACAACAACCTCGGCGCATCCGGCGTGAAGGCGGAGCAGCCCGAGGTCGACCCGGCCGACTGATCGCGTTCTCGTGGCGGCGCCGCATCGGCGCCGCCACGAGACGGAAGTCGCGGAGAAGGGAAGGAGGTGCCATGGGAGTCATCACCGACAACGCCGATCTGTGGGGCGTGGCCATCGTCGGCACGCTGGTGCTGTTCTTCGGCGGCGGGCTGATCGCCCTCGTTCTCGGCTTCATCGTGGGCGCCATGCGGGTGTCGCCGGTGCCGATCGCGCGCGCCGTGGGCGGGGTCTACGTCAACTGGATCCGCAACACCCCGCTGACGCTCGTGATGTTCTTCTTCGCGTTCTGCCTGCCGATCCTGCTGCAGCAGCGGGTCTCCGCGATCCTGCTCGCGACCGTGGCGCTCGGCATCTACACGGCCACCTACGTCGCCGAGACGATCCGGTCGGGCGTGAACACGGTGCCGGTCGGGCAGGCCGAGGCCGCCCGTGCGCTCGGCCTGACGTTCGGTCAGGTGATGACGCTCATCGTGCTCCCGCAGGCGACGCGCTCGGTGATCCCGCCGATGATGAGCGTGTTCATCGCACTGCTGAAGAACACGACGGTGGCCGCGGGCTTCTCCGTGCTGAACCTGGGCTCGGTCCGCTCGAATCTCAGCGAACGCGGCGAGAACCAGCTCGTCGTGCTGCTGTGGGTGATGGTGGTCTTCGTCGTGCTGGTGCTGCTGCTCGCCTGGCTGCAGCGCACGCTCGAGCGCCGATGGAGGATCGCACGATGAGCGGCTCGGTCCTCTACGACGTCCCCGGCCCGCGCGCGGTCGTACGCAACCGCATCATCGGCGCGGCGACGATCCTCGTCGTGCTGCTGGTGGCCGGCTGGGTGATCTGGCGCATGGCAGAGACCGGTCAGTTCAGCCCCGAGAAGTGGGAGCTGTTCACCTACACCGCCATCTGGATGCTGTTCCTCGAGGCGACCTGGAACACGCTCGCCGCGTTCGGCGTCGCGGCCGTGGGGGCGATCATCCTCGGCTTCATCCTCGCGCTCGGCCGCATGTCCGATCACGCGTGGCTGCGGGTGCCGGTCGGCTGGATCGTCGAGATCCTGCGCGCGATCCCGGTACTGGTCTTCATGATGCTGCTGTACTACGGCCTGCCGGTAGCCGGCGTCAAGATGTCGCCCTACTGGGCCGTGGTCATCGCGCTGATCGCCTACAACGGCTCGGTGCTCGCGGAGGTGTTCCGCGCCGGCGTCGAGTCCTTGCCGCGCGGGCAGAGCGAGGCCGGGTATGCGATCGGTCTGCGCAAGTCCGGTGTGATGCGCCTGGTGCTGCTGCCGCAGGCGGTCCGGGCGATGCTGCCGGTGATCATCTCGCAGCTCGTGGTGACGCTCAAGGACACCGCCCTCGGCTTCATCATCACCTACCCCGAACTGCTCTACGTGGTGAAGCTCCTCGGCTCCCAGGCGCTGTACCACTCGCCGCTCATCCCGTCGGCGATCATCGGCGGCTCGATCTACGTCGCGCTCTGCCTCGCGCTGTCGTACATCGCGTACCTGGTGGAGAAGCAGACACGGCGCTCGCCCAAGGTGCAGGTCGCCGAGCCCGGCGGACCCGATGAGCTGACGACCGCCACCGAGGCGATCGCCGCCGGTCGCGGTCTCGGCAGGTACGACGCCAGCGGGCTGTGAGCCCGCAGGCCGCCTGCCGGGACTTCCGGCCGGTGGCCCGCCCCGCCGTCGGTAGACTCGTGTTTCGTGTCTGACGTTGCCGAAATCACCCCCGAGGCGGTGAACGCCGCCGTCGACGACGCCCTCGAGGCCGTCGCCGCCGCGGCCGACACCGCTGCGCTGAAGGCCGCACGGTCCGCGCACTCCGCCGAGGGCTCGCCGCTGGCGAGACTCAACGCGCGGCTGCGCGATGTGCCCAACGACAAGAAGGCCGAGTTCGGCAAGCTCGTCGGTCAGGCCCGCGGTCGGGTGAACCAGGCGTTCGCCGCCCGCGAGGAGGAGCTCGCCGCCGCCGAGACGGCCGCGAGGCTCGAGGCCGAGCGCGTCGACATCACTGCCCTCGCGGCCCGCGCGCGCGTCGGGGCGCGGCATCCGATCTCCCTCCTGCAGGAGCAGATCGCCGACATCTTCGTCGGCATGGGGTGGGAGATCGCGGAAGGTCCCGAGCTCGAGCACGAGTGGTTCAACTTCGACGCGCTGAACTTCGACGTCGATCACCCCGCACGTCAGATGCAGGACACGTTCTTCGTCGACCCGGTGGAGCGCCACCTCGTGATGCGCACCCACACCAGCCCGGTGCAGGTGCGCTCGATGCTCGAGCGCGATCTGCCGCTGTACGTGCTGTGCCCGGGCCGGGTGTACCGCACCGACGAGTTCGACGCGACGCACCTGCCCGTGTTCACCCAGTTCGAGGGCATCGTCGTCGACAAGGGGATCACGATGGCCCACCTCAAGGGCACGCTCGACCACGCCGCGAAGGTGCTGTTCGGTGCCGAGGCGAAGACGCGGTTCCGCGCGAACTTCTTCCCCTTCACCGAGCCGTCGGCCGAGCTCGACCTGTGGCATCCGACCTTCAAGGGCGGTGCGCGATGGATCGAGTGGGGCGGCTGCGGCATGATCAACCCCAACGTGCTGCGCGCGGCGGGGATCGACCCCGAGGAGTACTCGGGCTTCGCGTTCGGCATGGGCATCGAGCGGACGCTGATGTTCCGCAGCGACGTCCAGGACATGCGCGACATGGCCGAAGGCGATGTCCGCTTCAGCGAGCAGTTCGGAATGGTGGTCTGATGCGCGTCCCGCTCTCATGGCTTCGTGAGTACGTCGACGTCCCGGCGGATGCCTCGCCCGAGGACGTCCTCGCGGCGCTGGTGCGCGTCGGGTTCGAGGAGGAGGACGTCCACCGGTTCGACCTGCAGGGTCCGATCGTCGTCGGCGAGGTGCTCGAGTTCGTCGAGGAGCCGCAGTCCAACGGCAAGACCATCCGGTGGTGCCAGGTGCGCGTCGCGCCCGACGGCGAGACCGCGGCGGACGGCGGCGACGCGGTGCACGGCATCGTCTGCGGCGCCCGCAACTTCTTCGTCGGCGACAAGGTCGTGGTGACGCTCCCGGGCGCGGTGCTGCCCGGCCCGTTCCCGATCGCCGCCCGCAAGACGTACGGCCACGTGTCGGACGGCATGATCGCCTCGGCGCGCGAACTCGGCCTCGGCGACGAGCACAACGGCATCCTGCGGCTCGTCGAGCTCGGCATCGACGCCCCGGTGGGCACCGACGCGATCGCGCTGCTGGGCCTGGACGACGTCGCCGTCGAGATCAACGTGACGCCCGACCGCGGCTACGCGCTGTCGATCCGAGGTGTCGCCCGCGAGTACTCGCACTCGACCGGCGCCCCGTTCCGCGACCCGGCCGACCGGCCGTGGGAAGAGGTGGCCCCCGGTGCCGGGTTCCCGGTCAGCGCCGACGACCTCGCCCCGATCCGCGGGCGCGCCGGCGTGACCGAGTTCGTGGCGCGCGTGGTGCGCGACGTGGACCCGACCAAGCCCACGCCCGCGTGGATGATCTCGCGCCTGTCGCTGGCCGGCATCCGCTCCCTCGGCATCCTCATCGACATCACGAACTACGTGATGCTCGAGCTCGGCCAGCCGATCCACGGCTACGACCTCGACAAGCTGCAGGGCGGCATCACGGTGCGCCGCGCGACCGCGGGCGAGAAGCTCGAGACGCTCGACGGCAAGGTCCGCACGCTCGACCCCGAAGACCTGCTGATCACGGACGAGTCGGGTCCGATCGGCCTGGCCGGCGTCATGGGCGGCGGCACCACCGAGATGGGCGAGACCACCCGCAACGTGCTGATCGAGGCGGCCACCTTCGACACGGTGTCGATCGCCCGCACGGCGCGCCGCCACAAGCTGCCCAGCGAGGCGTCCCGTCGCTTCGAGCGCGGCGTCGACCCGCTCGTGCCGTTCGTCGCCGCACGGCGCGTGGCCGACCTCATGGTCGAGTACGCCGGCGGCACCAGCGACGACGAGTACGGGGCGGCGCTGTTCGCCGAGGTGTTCATCGCGGGCATCGAGCTGCCGCCGACGTTCGTGCAGCGGCTCATCGGCGTCGACTACACGCCTGGCCAGATCGAGGCCGCGCTGCGGCTGATCGGCTGCGACGTCGTGGGAGCCGAGGGCAGCGAAGGATGGCAGGTCATCCCGCCGTCGTGGCGCCCCGACCTCACCGACAAGTGGACGCTCGCCGAGGAGGTCGCCCGCATCGAGGGCTACGACCGCATCCCGTCGGTCCTGCCGCTGCCGCCGTCGGGCCGCGGGCTCACCGCCGCCCAGCAGGGGCGTCGCCGCGTCGCGAACGCGCTCGCTGCGGCGGGCTTCGTCGAGACGCCGTCGTTCGGGTTCACCACCGAGGAGCAGAACGACCTCCACGGTTCGCCGTCGGGGGAGCACCTGCCGAGCGTGAAGCTCGCGAACCCGCTCGACGGCCAGGCGCCGTTCCTGCGCCGCTCGCTCGTGCCCGGGCTCCTGCAGGTCGCCCACCGCAACGTCTCGCGCGGCTTCACCGACCTGTCGCTGTTCGAGACCGGCGCCGTCTTCCTCCCGAAGCCGGGCGTGCAGTACGGCACGTCCTTCGTGCCGCCGCTGGCGGTGCGACCGGATGCCGCCACGCTCGCCGAGCTGGACGCGTCGATCCCGCCGCAGCACCGCCACGTCGCGGTGCTGCTGACCGGCAGCCTCGTCGCGAAGCAGCCCGGTGTGACGCCGGTGACGGCGGAGCTCACCGACGCCCTCGACGCGGTGCGCACGATCGCCGCCGCAGCGGGAGTCTCGATCGACGTCGCGCAGGGGCAGCGGGCCGCGCTGCACCCCGGGCGCACCGGTGTGCTGTCGGTCGACGGCACCGAGGTCGGGTACGTCGGAGAGCTCCTGCCCGCCGTGGCGGCGGCATCCGACCTTCCGGGTCGCGTGATCGTCGCCGAACTCGACCTCGACCTCGTGCTCTCGCTCGCCGGCGAGAAGGTCGTCGCGGCGTCGCTGTCGGGCTTCCCCGCTGCGACGCAGGACGTCTCGCTCGTGCTCGGTGCCGACGTTCCTGCCGCGGAGGTGCGCGACGCGCTCGCCACCGGCGCGGGGGAGCTGCTCGAGTCGCTGCGCCTGGTGGACGACTACCGCGGCGACGGCGTTCCCTCGGGCGAGAAGAGCCTGACGTTCGCGCTGCGCTTCCGCGCGCCCGACCGCACGCTCACCGCGGCCGAGGCGACCGAGGCGAAGCTCGCGGGCGTCGCTGTCGCGACCGAGCGGTTCGGCGCGAGCCTTCGGGAGTAGTCCGCGCACCCAGCCGAGCACCGTTCTGCCGCCGGCAGAGGCGGATGCCGCATCCCGATGCGTCTGATTGGCTGTAGCCATGACCGACGTACTGGTGCTGGGCGGAACGGGATGGCTGAGCGGGCGGATCGCCCGGGCGTGGGCGGATGCCGGAGCATCCGTGACCTGTGTCGCCCGCGGCGGCCGCCCCGCGCCGGCAGGGACGACGCTCGTGATCGCCGACCGTGAGGCCGTCGACGCGTACGACGCCGTCGCCGATCGCGAATGGGACGAGATCGTCGACGTGTCGTCGAACCCGGCCCATGTCGCGGCGGCCGTCGCGGCGCTGGCGGACCGCGCGGCGCACTGGACCTACGTGTCGAGCCTGTCGGCCTATGCGCGCGTCGACGTCCTCGGCCAGGACGAGAGCGCGGAGGTGCAGGTGCCCACGCAGCCGGGTGAGGAATCCGACTACGGCCGCGACAAGTCCGCCGCGGAGGCGACGGTGCGCGATGCGCTGGGCGACCGGGCGGCGGTGGTGCGGCCGGGACTGATCGTCGGGCCGGGCGATCCGTCCGACCGCTTCGGCTACTGGGTGTCGCGGTTCGCGCTCGCGGGAGACGGACCGGTACTCGTGCCGGAGATCGACGGGGAGCCCGCGGAGGTCATCGACGTCGACGACCTCGCGGCGTTCGCCGTCGAGATCGGCCGGGCCCGGTGGGACGGCACCGCGAACGCGATCGGCGACGTGCTGCCGTTGCGCGATGTGCTCGGTCTGGCACGCGAGGTCGCCGGGCACACCGGCGCCGAAGTCGCGGCATCCGCCCCCTTCCTCGTCGAGCACGAGGTCGGGTACTGGGCGGGCCCACGGTCACTGCCGCTGTGGCTGCCCGACGACATGCCGGGGTTCATGACCCATCGCAACGACGTCTACCGAGCGGCGGGCGGAACGCTGCGGTCGCTGCGCGCCACGCTCGAGCGCACGCTCGCCGACGAGCGCTCGCGGGGCCTCGACCGCGAGCGGCGCGCCGGACTCACGCGGGACGACGAGCTCGCGCTGATCGCCGAGCTTCAGCGATAGCGGCGCCCCTCGTCGCGGCGGTACAGCCAGACCGCGACGACGCCGAGCACGACGGTCCAGATGAGGATGCCGATCACTGCCCACAGCGGCGCTCCGGTGCCGGTGGCAGTGCCGACGACGATCTCGCGCGCCTGACGCACCGGGAGGGTCTTCGACACGGCGTCGAGCCAGTCCGGGAACATCACCGGCGGCAGGAACAGGCCGCCGCCGAAGGCGAGGAGGAACATCGCGACCTGCGTCACCGCGATGGCAGCCTTGGGTCCGCACGTGGTGCCGATGATGACGCCGATGAGTGCGGACGGGACCGCGGTCACGATGACCAGGCCGATCGCTGCGAGCGCGTCCAGCGGCTGCGGGTCGGCGGCGGTGAACACCGCTCCGATGACCAGGAGCGGCACCATCGCGAGTGTCGCGACCACGAGCGTCGCCGTCATGAGCCCGACGATGCGGGCGGCCGGGGCACCGGGGAGGGTGCGGAGGTACGGCGCCCACGGCTTCGCCCGCTGCTCGGCGAGGTCGAGCCCGATGGAGAACAATCCGGCCGACATGAACGCGAACACCACCATCGACGCGATCGCCGCGGTCGCGAACGCGGGGTTCTCGACCACCATGCGCTGCGGGAGCACGAACAGGCAGAACGCGAGCGTGGGGAACGCGAGCGACCCGATGACGGCGATCGGCACGCGTGCCGTCTCGAGCAGGTTGTACTTCGTGTGGACGGCGGCAAGGCTCAGCGTGGACATCACGCGGCTCCCTTCGTGATGGAGAGGAAGGCCTCCTCGAGGGTCGCGCCGCGCACGGTGAGACCCGAGAAAGGGAGATCGGATGCCACCAGCCGGCGCACGAATGCATCCGAGTCGGCGAGCACCGCGGTCACGGTGGCCGCATCGGCGTCCTCGGTGACGGCGGCCTCCGGCGCGATCGCGCGGATCGCCTCGGCGGGGACGCCGCGCAGCGTGACCCGCTGACGTGCGACGCCCGACACGATGGCGGCGATCGAGTCGTCCGCGCGCACGACGCCTTCGTCGATGACGACGACACGCTGTGCGAGCTGCTCGATCTCCTCGAGGTGGTGGCTGGTGACGACCACGGCGCACCCCTGCGCGTTGCGCGAGCGCACCGCATCCCACAATGCGCGCCGGCCGTCGACATCCAGGCCGGTCGTCGGCTCGTCCAGCAGGACGAGGTCGGGGTCGCCGACGAATGCCAGCGCGACCGCCACCCGTCGCTGCTGCCCGCCGGAGAGGGCGCCGCACTGCTTGTTGAGGAGGTCGCCGAGACCGAACTCGTCGACGATGCGCGAGCGGTCCGCAGGTGCGGGGTAGTGGGCGGCGACGAAGTCGAGCACCTCCCGCACCTTCAGCGCCTCCGGCAGGGCCGTGGCCTGCGGCGTCGTGCCCAGGCGGGTGCGCGAGGCGGCCGAGCGGGGATCGCCGCCGAAGAGGGCGACCGAGCCCGAGGTGGGCATGCGCAGCCCCTCGACGAGGGTGAGCAGGGTGGTCTTGCCGGCACCGTTGGGTCCGAGCAGCCCGACGCATTCGCCGGCCCGGATGTCGAGCGAGACCCCGTCGAGGGCCGTGACGTCGCCGAATCGCTTGACGACGGCATCCGTGTGAACGAGGACGTCGGTGCGCACCTGTGTGCGGGTGCCGGCCCCGGTGGCGGGGGAGAGGGTGGTGTTCATCGCGAACCTCCGAGGAGTTCGAGCAGTTGCGTGCGGTACGCGCGGAATGCCGCGCGCCCGGCGGGGGTGATGGTCACGAGGGTGGTGGGCTTGCGCCCCGAGAAGGTCTTGGTGCTCTCGACGTAGCCCGCGGTCTCGAGCTTCGCCAGGTGCGTGGTGAGGTTGCCCGGGGTCATGTCGAGGAGCTTCTGGAGCGCCGGGAAGGTGATCTCGTCGCCGTCCTCGAGCGCCTCGTAGAGCGTCGTCACGATGCGCAGGCGCGCCGGCGCGTGGATGACGGGGTCCAGCTCAGTCATGTGCGCTCTCCCGCCGCGGCTCGACAGGCAGCACACCGCGCGCCAGCAGCACGGCGACGACGATCATCGCGATCGGTCCCGCGATCGCGTAGACGAGGTAGTGGTACGGCGCGCCGACGAAGGTCGCGATCGCCACGAGCGCGATCATGACGATGCCCAGGACGTACTGCACGGGGGAGCGCCACAGCGCTCCGCCGGCGAGATACAGGACGCCCACCATGAGCACGAAGGCCCCGGGGTAGAGCAGCGCGGCCGCTTCGGTGCTCAACCCCGCGCGCTGGACGCCCATGAGCAGCAGCCAGGTGCCGACCATCGAGATCGTCCATGACCAGCCGTAGAGCATCCCCTGCAGCTGCGACCGGCCGCGGATCCCGGACGCGCCGCTGCGGACGCCGGTCACGATCGACCAGATGATCGCCCCGAGGATGCACGCGCCGAACACCGACCAGGCGACGGGCGCGGGGAGCACGTCGGCGCCGCCGACGCCCTGTCCGAACCAGAGGGCGCCGAAGCCGACGGCCCAGGCCGCCGCCCACACCAGGAGCAGGATCGTGTAGCCGCGCAGAAGCTTGCGCTGGGTGCTCCGGCGCTGCGACTGCATCAGCTCGAACATGTGCGCCGCGTCAGTGGGCGCATCCGGATCCTCGGTGGTCATGCAAAGTACTTTGCAATACAAAGTGCTTTGCGTCAAGCGGCAATATCCGTCGTCGGAGATCGGATGCCTCGCCCCGGCGATTTGGCAACGTCCCACGGCAGCCGCTATCGTCGGCGCATGCCTTCGGCGACCCAGGGACTCTCGACGCTCGTTCCGAGCGCCGCTCCCGCGCGCCGACGCCGTCTGGGCGAGCGCCGACTCTAGGCGACCCCGCACGCCGTCCTGTCATGGACCGCTGCGAGCGGGCGTCGCCGTCTCCGGCCCACGCACCCAGACTCTAAGGTGGAATCCATGACATATTCGGTCGCCGTCTCCGGCGCATCCGGCTATGCGGGCGGCGAGATCCTGCGGATCCTCGCCGCGCATCCCGACGTCGAGATCCGCACCGTGACCGCGCACTCCAACGCGGGACAGCCGCTCATCCAGCACCAGCCCCACCTCCGCTCGCTCTCGCATCTGACCCTGCAGGAGACGACCCCCGAGATCCTCGCGGGTCACGACATCGTGTTCCTCGCCCTGCCGCACGGGCAGTCCGGGCAGTACACCGACGCCCTCGGCGACACGCCGCTGGTGATCGACGCCGGCGCCGACCACCGGCTCGAGTCGATCGCCGACTGGGACGCCTTCTACGGGGGCGACTTCCACGAGCCGTGGGTCTACGGGGTCCCCGAGCTCCCCGTCGCCGGTGCGAAGCAGCGTGAACGGCTGGTGGGGGCATCCCGCATCGCCGCGCCCGGCTGCAACGCGTCGACCGTGTCGCTGTCGCTCGCCCCGGGGGTGGCCGCCGGGGTCATCGACCCGTCAGACATCGTGACGGTGCTCGCCGTCGGTCCGTCCGGCGCCGGCAAGAGCCTCAAGCCGAACCTCCTCGCCAGCGAGATCCTCGGGTCCGTCAACCCCTACGCGGTGGGCGGCACCCACCGGCACATCCCCGAGATCCGACAGGCGCTCGCCGCGGCCCGCGGCGCGCAGACCGGCGAGGCCACGCCGGACGAGGGCATCCGCATCTCGTTCACCCCTGTCCTGGTGCCGATGGCGCGGGGCATCCTCGCGACCTCGACGGCGCGCATCGCGCCGGGCACGTCCGACGACGAGATCCGCGCCGCGTGGGAGGCCGCATACGGCGACGAGACCTTCGTGCAGCTGCTGCCGGCGGGGGACTTCCCGCGCACGGCCGACGTGATCGGCGCGAACACCGCGCTGATGGGCCTCGCGATCGACCGCGCGGCGAACCGCGTCACCGTCGTGACGGCCGTCGACAACCTCGTCAAGGGCACGGCCGGAGCCGCCGTGCAGTCCATGAACATCGCGCTGGGCCTCGCCGAGGGCACCGCGCTCACCGTGAACGGAGTAGCCCCGTGAGCGTCACCGCGCCCCAGGGATTCGAGGCGGCCGGCGTCGCCGCAGGGTTGAAGTCGACCGGCAAGCCCGACGTGGCGGTGGTCGTCAACCGCGGACCGCTCAAGGTCGGCGCGGCCGTCTTCACGAGCAACCGTGCCAAGGCGAACCCGATCATGTGGTCGCAGGAGGTCATCCGCGACGGCGTGGTCGAGGCGATCGTCCTCAACTCCGGCGGGGCGAACTGCTTCACGGGGTCATTCGGCTTCCAGACCACGCACCAGACCGCCGAGAAGGCCGCGCAGCTGCTCGAGGTGAGCGCCGGCGACATCCTGGTGTGCTCGACCGGCCTCATCGGCACCGGCGACGAGGTCTTCCGAGCCAAGGTGCTCTCCGGGACGGAGCAGGGCATCTCCGAGCTCTCCGGCGACGGCGGGGAGGCGGCATCCCTGGCCATCATGACGACCGACTCGAAGCCGAAGCGCGCTGTCGCGACGGGCGACGGGTGGACGGTCGGCGGCATGGCGAAGGGTGCCGGGATGCTGGCGCCCGGCCTGGCGACGATGCTCGTGGTGATCACGACCGACGCCGTGCTGGACGCGGCGCAGGCCGACGCGGCGCTGCGCGCCGCCACCGGCCGCACCTTCGACCGGCTCGACTCGGACGGCTGCATGTCGACGAACGACCAGGTCACCCTCATGGTCAGCGGTGCCTCCGGCGTCACCCCCGACCCCGACGCGTTCGCCGTGGCGCTCGCCCAGGTCTGCCAGGACCTCGCGCAGCAGCTGCAGGGCGATGCCGAGGGCGCGAGCCACGACATCACGATCGAGGTGATCAACGCGGCGTCGGAAGCCGACGCCGTGGAGGTCGGCCGCTCGGTCGCCCGCAACAACCTCTTCAAGGCAGCGATCTTCGGCAACGACCCGAACTGGGGCCGTGTGCTGGCCGCGATCGGCACGACCCAGGCCGCCTTCGACCCCTACGACGTCGACGTCTGGATGAACGGCGTGCGCGTGTGCACGGCGGGCGGTCCCGACGCGCCGCGCGAGGCCGTCGACCTGACGCCGCGCGCGACGCACCTCGTCATCGACCTGAAGGTCGGCGCGGACGCCGCGACGATCCTCACCAACGACCTCACCCACGACTACGTCCACGAGAACAGCGCGTACTCCTCATGACCGACCTGCAAGATACCGATCCCGGCGAGGCCAGCGCGCGGGCGGTGACCCTCATCGAATCGCTGCCGTGGCTCAAGCGCTTCCGCGACCAGATCGTGGTGGTGAAGTACGGCGGCAACGCCATGGTGTCGGAGGAACTGCAGGATGCCTTCGCCGCGGACATCGCCTACCTCCGCTATGTCGGGGTCAAGCCCGTCGTCGTGCACGGCGGAGGACCGCAGATCTCCTCGATGCTCGACCGCCTCGCGATCCCGAGCGAGTTCAAGGGCGGCTATCGCGTCACCTCGACCGAGGCGATCTCGGTCGTGCGCATGGTCCTGACCGGCCAGATCAACCCGCAGCTGGTGTCGAAGATCAACGCCCACGGCCCGGTCGCGACCGGGCTCAGCGGCGAGGACGCCGGCCTGTTCGGCGGGCGCCGCCGTGGGGTCGTGATCGAGGGTGTGGAGCACGACCTCGGCCGTGTCGGCGACGTCGTCCAGGTCGACCCGCAGCCGGTGCTCGACCAGATCGAGGCCGGCCGCATCCCGGTGGTCTCGAGCATCGCCCCCGACCTCGACCACCCGGGACACTCGCTGAACGTCAACGCGGATGCCGCGGCATCCGCTCTGGCCGTCGCGCTCGGCGCCGCGAAGCTCGTCGTGCTCACCGACGTCGCCGGGCTCTACGCCGACTGGCCCAACCGCGACTCGCTCGTATCGCACCTGGACTCGACGCAGCTGCGCGAAATGCTGCCGACGCTCGAGTCGGGCATGATCCCGAAGATGACGGCGTGCCTGGAGGCCGTCGAGGGCGGCGTGGAGACCGCTGCCATCATCGACGGGCGGGTGCCGCATTCGGTGCTCGTGGAGATCTTCACCAGTAAGGGAATCGGAACAGAGGTGGTGCTCGGATGACGTGGCAGGACGATGCGGGGCGCGACCTCGTCAAGAGCTTCGGTGCTCGCATGCAGATGTTCGTGCGCGGTGAGGGCTCATACCTCTGGGATGCCGACGGCAAGCGGTACCTCGACTTCCTCGCGGGGATCGCGGTCGACTCGCTCGGTCACGCCCACCCCGTCTTCGTCGATGCGATCGCGACGCAGGCCGCGACGCTGGCGCACGTGTCGAACTACTTCGCGACGCCGCCGCAGCTCGCCTTGGCGGCGACGCTGAAGCGTCTGGCCGGCACGGGCGATGAGGGTCGCGTGTACTTCGGCAACTCCGGCGCCGAGGCCAACGAGGCGGCCTTCAAGCTCGCCCGCCTGCACGGCGGCGCCGAGCGGCCGCGCATCCTCGCGCTCACCGACGCGTTCCACGGCCGCACGATGGGCACCCTCGCCCTCACCGGCAAGCCGTACATGCAGGAGCCGTTCCTCCCGATGACGCCCGGCGTCGAGTTCATCGACTCCACCGTCGAGGCGCTCGAGGCGGCGATCGACGACCGCGTCGCCGCGCTGTTCGTCGAGCCCGTCAAGGGCGAGGCCGGCGTGCTGCCGCTGCCCGAGGGGTACCTCGCCGCCGCGCGCGAGATCACCGAGCGCCACGGTGCGCTCCTCATCATCGACGAGATCCAGACCGGCGCCGGCCGCACGGGGGAGTGGTTCGCCTTCCAGCACGAGGGCATCACCCCCGACGCCATCACCGTCGCCAAGGGCATCGGCGGCGGCTTCCCGATCGGAGCGCTCATCACGTTCGGCGTCGCCAGCGAGCTGTTCTACCCGGGCACCCACGGCTCGACCTTCGGCGGCAACGCCCTGGGCACCGCCGTCGCCGGCGCGGTCCTCGGCGAGATCGAGCGCGCCGACCTGGTCCGCAACGCCGCCGAGCGCGGCGGGCAGCTGCGCGCGGCGATCGAGGGCATCGACTCCGAGCTGATCGCCGGATGCCGCGGCACCGGGCTGCTGATCGGCGTGGGGCTGCGGCATCCTGTCGCCAAGGCGCTCGTCGCGGCCGCGCAGGAGCACGGCCTCGTCATCAACGCCCCGAACGACGACACGATCCGCCTCGTGCCCGCGCTCACGATCGGCGACGTCGAGATCGACGAGTTCGTCGAGCTGTTCACCGCGTCACTGCGCACGGTCGAGGACGCCCTCGTGCTCGAGACCCCGACGGAGGTTCCCGCATGACCCGCCACCTGCTGCGCGACGACGACCTGACGCAGTCCGAGCAGAACGAGATCCTCGACCTCGCGGTCTCGCTCAAGAAGGATCGCTGGAAGCTGAAGCCCCTCGAGGGGCCGCAGACGGTCGCGGTGATCTTCGACAAGTCCTCGACCCGCACGCGGGTGTCGTTCGCGGTGGGCATCGCCGACCTCGGCGGCTCTCCGCTGATCATCTCGACCGCGAACAGCCAGCTCGGCGGCAAGGAGACGCCGGCCGACACGGCACGCGTCCTCGAGCGCCAGGTGGCCGCGATCGTCTGGCGCACCTATGCGCAGGCCGGGCTCGAGCAGATGGCGGAGGGCACGCGGGTGCCCGTCGTCAACGCGCTCAGCGACGACTTCCACCCGTGCCAGCTGCTGGCCGATCTGCTCACCATCAAGGAGCACAAGGGGGAGCTCGCCGGGCTCACGCTGGCGTTCTTCGGTGACGGCAAGTCGAACATGGCCCATTCGTACGTGCTGGCCGGCGTCACCGCCGGCATGCACGTGCGCGTCGCGTCGCCCGAGTCGTACGCGCCCCGCGACGACGTGATCGCCGACGCCGACCGTCGCGCCGCCGAGACCGGCGGCTCGGTCGCGCTCTACACCGACCCGAACGAGGCCGCGGCCGGTGCCGACGTGATCGTCACCGACACATGGGTGTCGATGGGCAAGGAGGAGGAGAAGCTCGAGCGCCTGCGCGACCTCGGCGGGTACAAGGTGACCCAGGAGCTGATGTCGCTGGCCGAGGACGACGCGATCTTCATCCACTGCCTGCCCGCCGACCGCGGCTACGAGGTCGACGCCGAGGTGATCGACGGTCCGCAGAGCGTCGTGTGGGATGAGGCCGAGAATCGGCTCCATGCCCAGAAGGCGCTCCTGGTCTGGCTGCTGCGTCAGGACTGATCGGCTGACGGGGCCACGTCGGTGAACTGGCTCGCGTCGCGATGGGAGCGCCTGAACGGCCCCGTCCGCATCGGCGGGGTCGACCTCGCCCGCGGACTCGCGGTGCTCGGGATGTTCGCGGCGCATCTGCTGTGGATCACCGAGCCGTTCGACTGGGCCGACCCGGGAACGTGGGTCGCCGTGGTCGAGGGGCGCTCGTCCATCCTGTTCGCGACGCTCGCGGGCGTTTCGATCGGTCTAGTGACGGGCGGGAGATCACCCCTTCCCGCCCCGCGCATGTCGACGGCGCGTCGACGGCTGGCGGTGCGGGCGGGGCTGCTGTGGGTGCTCGGCATCCTGCTGATCGCGACCGGGGTGCCGGTATACGTGATCCTGCCCGCGTACGCGGTGATGTTCCTGCTCGCGCTGCCGCTCACCTCTCTCCCGGCGGGCGTCCTGCTGCCGCTGGCCGCGGTGCTGGCGGTCGTGATGCCCTTCGTGCAGGTGCTCCTGGACGCACTGCCGTGGTGGAGCACACCGCTCGGCGACGGCGTCTCGCTCGCGCTGGGATGGCATTACCCGTTCACGACGTGGATCGCGTTCGTGGTCGCCGGGCTCGGCGTCGCCCGGGCGGGCATCACGCGGCTGCGGGTGCAGGTGTGGCTCGTGGCCGCCGGCGGCGTCCTCGCGGTGATCGCCTACGGAGCGGATGCCGCGACGGGCGCCGACCGTGCCGCGGAGTCCGTCTCGTTCGTCGGAGCGCTGTGGACCGCGCGGCCGCACTCCACGGGCCTGCTCGAGGTCGTCGGGACGGGAGGGTTCGCCCTCGCCGTGCTCGGCGCGTGCCTGCTGGCCTGCCGTACGGCGCTGCGATGGGTCGTGCTGCCGCTGCGAGCCGTCGGTGCGATGCCGCTGACCGCCTACACGCTGCAGCTCACGGTGTGGGCGGGCATCGCGGCATCCGTACTGGACCGCGTCGGCGACCTCGCGGGCTTCCGGGAGCTTGAGCCGTTCTGGCCGCTGACGATCGGCACGATCGTCCTGTGCACGGCGTGGGCGCTGCTGGTCGGACGCGGCCCGCTCGAGGGGGCGTTCGACGCCGCGGCGCGGTTCGCCGTGCCGGCGCGCACGGCGGACGCCCGCCCCGCGATCGGGTGACGCGCCGACGCCGCCGTCATGGCGGCGGTGGCCGCCGCGGCGCGTCGGTAGGCTGGTCGGGTGAGTGATTCGAAGGGCGACGGCACCAACGAGGGCGCGCTGTGGGGCGCCCGTTTCGCGACGGGACCGTCACCCGAGCTGGCGGAGCTCAGCCGGTCGACGCATTTCGACTGGGACCTCGCGCTCTACGACATCGCAGGCTCGCACGCGCACGCGAAGGCGCTCGCCGCGGCGGGGTACCTGACCGGCGACGAGGAGCGCGCGATGCATGACGGGCTCGACGAGCTCGCGCGAGGCGTGGCGGACGGCACCCTCCGGCCGGCGGCATCCGACGAAGACGTGCACGGCGCGCTCGAGCAGGCGCTGATCGGCGTCGTCGGCGCCGAGCTCGGCGGCAAGCTGCGCGCCGGACGCAGCCGCAACGACCAGATCGCGACGCTGGTGCGGATGTACCTGCTCGACCACTCGCGCACGATCGCCCGCGAGATCCTCCGCCTGGTCGACGCGCTGGTTGCGCAGGCCGAAGCGCATCCCGACGCGATCATGCCGGGCCGTACGCACTTGCAGCACGCGCAGCCCGTGCTCCTGGCGCACCACCTGCAGGCGCACGCCTGGCCGCTCGTGCGCGACCTCGAACGTCTGCGCGACTGGTCCGCCCGGGCCTCGGTGTCGCCCTACGGCGGCGGCGCCCTCGCCGGATCGACGCTGGGGCTCGACCCGCAGCTGGTGGCGCGAGAGCTCGGCCTCGCCCGTCCGGCGGAGAACTCGCTCGACGGCACGGCCTCCCGCGATGTCGTCGCCGAGTTCGCGTTCGTCACCGCCATGATCGGCGTCGACGTGTCGCGCTTCGCCGAGGAGATCATCCTCTGGAATACGCGCGAGTTCGGATTCGTGACCCTCGACGACGGGTACTCGACCGGCTCGAGCATCATGCCGCAGAAGAAGAATCCCGACATCGCCGAGCTCGCGCGCGGCAAGGCCGGCCGCCTGATCGGCAACCTCACCGGGCTGCTGGCGACGCTCAAGGCGCTTCCGCTCGCGTACAACCGCGACCTGCAGGAGGACAAGGAGCCGGTCTTCGACGCCGTGCGCACCCTCGAGACGCTGCTTCCCGCCTTCGCAGGCATGGTCGCCACGATGCGCTTCCACACAGACCGCATGGCCGCGCTCGCGCCGCAGGGATTCTCGCTGGCCACCGACGTCGCCGAGTGGCTGGTCAAGCGCGGGGTGCCGTTCCGGGACGCGCACGAGATCTCGGGCCACCTGGTGCGGGTGTGCGAGGAGAACGGTCTCGAACTGCACGAGGTCACCGACGAGCAGTTGCAGGCCGTGTCCGCGCATCTCACGCCGGATGTGCGCGAGGTGCTGAGCGTCGAGGGATCGGTCGCCAGCCGCACCGGCGCCGGAGGGACGGCGCCCGTCCGCGTCGCGGAGCAGCGTGGCGAGCTGATCGAGCGCGTCCAGGCGGTCGCGCACCAGCTGGGACTGTGACTGATCGATCGAGAAGATCAGTATTTCACTGATATCTCTGCAATATCAGTGATACTCTGATCGCATGCCCGTCGCCGTGACCGTCGACATCGTCGGCTCGCGTCGCCTGCCCGACCGCGACGCGGCCCAGCGGGTGCTGGATGACGCCATCGCACGTGTCGAGCGCGACCTGCCGGTCGCCGAGACCTCGCTGCACCCCACTGTCGGCGACGAACTGCAGGGCGTCTATCCGACGCTCGACGCGGCGTCGGCGACCACGCTGCTGCTGCAGCTCGCGCTGCCCGACGCCGTCCAGTGCCGATTCGGCCTGGGCATCGGGGCGACGGGCGTGGTGCAGTCGACGGCCGGCGGCATCCCCGACGGTCCGGGCTGGTGGGCTGCGCGCGCCGCGATCGAGCACGTGCACGCGCTGCAGCAGCGGACGGTTCCCAGCTCGCGCACGTGGGTGGTCGCCCACGAAGGGGAGGCGGATGCCGCGCACGCCGCCGCCCGCGGCGCCAACGCCTACCTGCTGGCGCGCGATCAGGTGGTCGGTGCGATGTCGGAGCGCGTGCGCCGTCTGACATACGGCCGCTGCTTCGGCGCGACGCAGCGGGTGCTCGCGCAGCAGGAGGGCATCACGCAGTCCGCTGTCTCGCAGCTGCTGGCGGCCTCTGGCGCGGCGGCGGTGGTGGAGGGCTTCCGGCTGCTCGAGCCCTGAGACTCAGAAGATCGCCAACCGGACGAGCCCCCCGACGACCGCGGCCCACAGCAGGCTCGCCAGGGTGCCGATGATGAACCGCTCGCGCGCCTCGGCTTCGGCCAGCTCTGAGAATCGACCGATGCCCTTGACGGCGACCACCACGGCGATCGCCTCGGGATAGCCCGCGATGATCGAGATCACCACCGCGATCCGCTCGAGGTATCCGATCACCGTTCCGCCGCGCAGCAGCGTGCGGGTCTCGGCATCCCCGGAGTCGTCGGAATCGGTCACGGCGACGACGATGCCGCCGTCAGCGGTCTCGTGTACTCGGCCCCCCGTGGCGACCTCCAGTACACGTCGGGTGACCGGGTTGCCGCCGAGCACGCCGACGGCGATGCCCAGCAGTGAGAGCACGAGTCCGATCAGCACGGGGATGTTCACCGGCGCGATCGCGACGACGACGAGACCGAGCGCCACGAGGGAGCCTGCGATCACCAGGGGCACGGTGGCCGGGCGGCGCAGGCTCACCACGATCACCACGAGAGCCCCGCACAGCACGAGGAACAGGAAGATCGACAGCATCGCGACGAGGATCGCGTCGGAGATCACCGGCATGCGCGAAAGTCTGGCATGCGCAGGGCGCGCATCGACGGCGACGGGCCGCGGCATCCTTTCCAGCCTGCGGCGGACGCGAGCCGCGCAGAGTCTGTGGCGGCGGGGCGGACCGTCCCGCGCTGATAGCCTGGCTCGCGTGTCAGAAACCGTCGTGAGCGCGACCGCGCCCGCGATCGACCCCACGTTCGAGAACGTGTGGGACGAGATCGTGTGGCGTGGGCTCGTGCATGTGTCCACCGATCAGGAGGCGCTGCGCGCCCTTCTCGCCGGGGATCCGATCACGTATTACTGCGGCTTCGACCCGACCGCGCCGAGTCTGCACCTCGGCAACCTCGTGCAGCTGCTGCTCATGCGCCGCCTGCAGCTGGCCGGTCACAACCCGCTCGGTCTCGTCGGCGGCTCGACCGGTCTCATCGGCGACCCGCGTCCGTCGGCCGAGCGCACGCTGAACACCAAGGAGACCGTCGGCGAATGGGTCGGCTACCTGCGCTCGCAGGTGGAGCGCTTCCTGAGCTTCGAGGGCGACAACGCCGCGCGCATGGTGAACAACCTCGACTGGACCGCGCCCATGAGCGCGATCGACTTCCTGCGTGAGATCGGCAAGCACTACCGCGTGGGCACCATGCTCAAGAAGGACGCGGTGGCGGCGCGGCTGAACTCCGAGGCCGGCATCAGCTACACCGAGTTCAGCTACCAGATCCTGCAGGGCATGGACTACCTGGAGCTCCACCGCCAGTACGGCTGCGTGCTGCAGACCGGCGGCAGCGACCAGTGGGGCAACCTCACCAGCGGGACGGATCTCATCCACCGCGTCGAGGGCGTCTCGGTGCACGCGATCGGCACGCCGCTGATCACCAACAGCGACGGCACCAAGTTCGGCAAGAGCGAGGGCAACGCGATCTGGCTCGACGCCGCGATGTGCAGCCCGTACCGGATGTACCAGTTCTGGCTCAACACCGACGACGCGGACGTGATCCAGCGTCTGAAGATCTTCACGTTCCTCACCCGCGCCGAGATCGAGGAGTACGAGCGCCTGGTCGCCGACGAGCCGTTCCGCCGCGCCGCCCAGAAGCGTCTGGCCCTCGAGGTCACCGCGTTCGTGCACGGGACGGATGCCGCCGCCGCGGTGATCGCGGCATCCGAGGCCCTCTTCGGGCAAGGCGACCTCGCCACGCTCGACGCGACCACGCTGCGTCATGCTCTCGAGGAGCTGCCCAACGCATCCGTCGCCGGCGGGACCCCTGTCGTGCAGGCGCTCGTCGAGACCGGACTGGTCTCGAGCCTGTCCGAGGGCCGTCGCGCGATCGCCCAGGGCGGTGTGTCGCTGGACGGCGTGAAGGTCGACGACGACGCCACGGTCGTGTCGGGGACCCTTCCCGGCGGCGTGTCGGTGCTCCGGCGCGGCAAGAAGACGCTCGCGGGTGTGTTCGTCGGCTGAATCGCAGCAGTGATCAACGCGACCACGGTGGGGGAGTGACGGGATGCCGTTCACACCGAGCCACGCCGTGGTCGCGTTGCCGTTCGTCCGGACTCCATTGATCCCCGCGGCGATCGCCGTGGGCGCGATGACCCCGGATCTGCCGCTGTTCGTGCGTGGTCTGCCGTTGCACTACGGAGTGACGCACTCGTTCGCGTGGCTCCCTGTGACGATGGTGATCGCGCTCGCCCTGCTGGTCGTGTGGCGCAGCGTGCTGCGACCGGCGGCGCGTGAGCTGTCGCCGCGATGGCTCGCGGGCCGGTTGCCGGGGGAGTGGGATGCCGGCGCGCTCCCCGCGTTGCGCGAGACCTTCGCCGGCGGCTCGGGTGCTGCGGCGCGCGTGTCGTGGGTCGGGATGCTGCTGCTCGTGCTCTCGCTCGCCATCGGTGTGGCCAGCCACATCGTGTGGGATCTGTTCACACACGAAGGACGATGGGGCTCGACCGTGATCCCGCTGCTCGACGCCGAGTGGGGACCGCTCCCGGGGTTCAAGTGGCTCCAGCACGGCTCGAGCGTGGTCGGCCTTGCGATCATCGTCGTCTGGATGCTGCGGTGGCTCGTCCGGCGACCGTCGGAGGCATCCGTCTCGCGCGTGCTTTCGAACAGGGTGCGTTGGGTGTGGTGGCTCTCGCTGCCCGTCGTCCTGGTGGCGGCGTGGGTGTGGGGTCTTGGCGTGTTCGGTCCGCTGGACGACGAGTTCACCGTCGCCCACCTCGCCTACCGGGTGCTCCCGCCGGCGTGCGCGGTGTGGGCCGCTCTCACCCTCGTGCTGTGCGTCGTCGTGCAGGTGGCGCGCCGCCGTGCGTCCGTCGTGCGCTGACCGCCGCGCGGACGCCTGCTTCCGCGCAATTCCGGGCGTCGGGGTAGCGACACGCCCGGGGTGCGCGGTGGATTCGACGGAGCGGTCGGATCGGCGTAATGTATTTGAAGTTCGCCCCAAAGGGTAGAGCGGAAGACCGGAAGGTCTGGCTCCCCTCAAGCAGTGAACAGGCCCATCACACCGAGATCCGCCATGCGGCTCGGGAGCGGTGGGTATCTTGCTCGGAGGGTTCCGGTCGATTTGACGGGAACTTGACGGCGAGGTAAGATAGTGAAGTTGCCCAGCCGGGGTAGCGGGTCGTGAGATTCGTTGCGGGTTGGTGCGTCCGATCTTTGAGAACTCAACAGCGTGCACTTGTCAAATGCCAAATTTATTTCTCTGTCGACCAGTTTTGCTGGTTGGTGGGGGTCTTTTTTGGATCAATTCATGGATGTCAGTTTGATATTCGTTTTTGGTCATGGTTGAACTTAGTGGCGAACGGGTGAGTAACACGTGAGCAACCTGCCCTGGACTCTGGGATAAGCGCTGGAAACGGCGTCTAATACTGGATATGAGCTTTCACCGCATGGTGGGGGTTGGAAAGATTTTTCGGTCTGGGATGGGCTCGCGGCCTATCAGCTTGTTGGTGAGGTAATGGCTCACCAAGGCGTCGACGGGTAGCCGGCCTGAGAGGGTGACCGGCCACACTGGGACTGAGACACGGCCCAGACTCCTACGGGAGGCAGCAGTGGGGAATATTGCACAATGGGCGGAAGCCTGATGCAGCAACGCCGCGTGAGGGATGACGGCCTTCGGGTTGTAAACCTCTTTTAGCAAGGAAGAAGCGAAAGTGACGGTACTTGCAGAAAAAGCGCCGGCTAACTACGTGCCAGCAGCCGCGGTAATACGTAGGGCGCAAGCGTTATCCGGAATTATTGGGCGTAAAGAGCTCGTAGGCGGTTTGTCGCGTCTGCTGTGAAATCCCGAGGCTCAACCTCGGGCCTGCAGTGGGTACGGGCAGACTAGAGTGCGGTAGGGGAGATTGGAATTCCTGGTGTAGCGGTGGAATGCGCAGATATCAGGAGGAACACCGATGGCGAAGGCAGATCTCTGGGCCGTAACTGACGCTGAGGAGCGAAAGGGTGGGGAGCAAACAGGCTTAGATACCCTGGTAGTCCACCCCGTAAACGTTGGGAACTAGTTGTGGGGTCCTTTCCACGGATTCCGTGACGCAGCTAACGCATTAAGTTCCCCGCCTGGGGAGTACGGCCGCAAGGCTAAAACTCAAAGGAATTGACGGGGACCCGCACAAGCGGCGGAGCATGCGGATTAATTCGATGCAACGCGAAGAACCTTACCAAGGCTTGACATACACGAGAACACCCTAGAAATAGGGGACTCTTTGGACACTCGTGAACAGGTGGTGCATGGTTGTCGTCAGCTCGTGTCGTGAGATGTTGGGTTAAGTCCCGCAACGAGCGCAACCCTCGTTCTATGTTGCCAGCACGTAATGGTGGGAACTCATGGGATACTGCCGGGGTCAACTCGGAGGAAGGTGGGGATGACGTCAAATCATCATGCCCCTTATGTCTTGGGCTTCACGCATGCTACAATGGCCGGTACAAAGGGCTGCAATACCGTGAGGTGGAGCGAATCCCAAAAAGCCGGTCCCAGTTCGGATTGAGGTCTGCAACTCGACCTCATGAAGTCGGAGTCGCTAGTAATCGCAGATCAGCAACGCTGCGGTGAATACGTTCCCGGGTCTTGTACACACCGCCCGTCAAGTCATGAAAGTCGGTAACACCTGAAGCCGGTGGCCTAACCCTTGTGGAGGGAGCTGTCGAAGGTGGGATCGGTAATTAGGACTAAGTCGTAACAAGGTAGCCGTACCGGAAGGTGCGGCTGGATCACCTCCTTTCTAAGGAGCACCTCGACCCTTCGGGGTCGTAGGAACCTCAGCAGAGCGAACGTCTCTGCGGGGGCTCGTGGGTGGAACATTTGACATGGCATCAGCGCGGCTGATTCCTGCTAGTACGCCACATCCTTCGGGGTGGGGTTGGAAGGTGGGGGTCGGGGAGCGGGGTGCCTGCACGCTGTTGGGTCCTGAGGGACCGGACGCTGCTCTTCGGAGTGGTGTGCAACTCTCTGGGCCTCCTGATTGTCGGCTGTGGTCGACGTGGTCGGGGGGTGCCGCCCGTACTTTGAGAACTACACAGTGGACGCGAGCATCTTCAAGATGACCCTTCGGGGTTGTTTTGTGTAGATGATCTTAAAGATCATTAGTCAATTTTTCTGCGCCGGGCCCTTTGGGGTCTGGTGTCGATTCTTGATGAACTCATGTGATTTCAAGTCTTTAAGAGCAAACGGTGGATGCCTTGGCATCTGGAGCCGAAGAAGGACGTAGCAATCTGCGATAAGCCTCGGGGAACTGATAAGCAAGTTTTGATCCGAGGGTGTCCGAATGGGGAAACCCCGCTGGGCGGCGTGCCGACCTAGTGACTCCCGCCTGAATATATAGGGCGGGTAGAGGGAACGTGGGGAAGTGAAACATCTCAGTACCCACAGGAAGAGAAAACAACCGTGATTCCGTGAGTAGTGGCGAGCGAAATCGGATCAGGCTAAACCTCATGTGTGTGATATCCGGCAGGAGTTGCATGTGGGGGGTTGCGGGACTTTCCGGACCATTCTGCCGAGTGGTCGACGTGACAGAAGCGTATAGACGAACCGTCTTGAAAGGCGGGCCAGAGTGGGTGCCAGCCCCGTAGTCGAAATGCGTGTTCTGACGTGGAGAGTATCCCAAGTAGCACGGGGCCCGAGAAATCCCGTGTGAATCTGTCAGGACCACCTGATAAGCCTAAATACTCCCAGATGACCGATAGCGGACAAGTACCGTGAGGGAAAGGTGAAAAGTACCCCGGGAGGGGAGTGAAATAGTACCTGAAACCGTTTGCTTACAAACCGTTGGAGCACCCCTGGTAGGTGTGACAGCGTGCCTTTTGAAGAATGAGCCTGCGAGTTAGCGATATGTGGCGAGGTTAACCCGGGTGGGGTAGCCGTAGCGAAAGCGAGTCTGAATAGGGCGATTCAGTCGCATGTCCTAGACCCGAAGCGAAGTGATCTATCCATGGCCAGGCTGAAGCGACGGTAAGACGTCGTGGAGGGCCGAACCCACTTAGGTTGAAAACTGAGGGGATGAGCTGTGGATAGGGGTGAAAGGCCAATCAAACTTCGTGATAGCTGGTTCTCTCCGAAATGCATTTAGGTGCAGCGTTGCGTGTTTCTTGCCGGAGGTAGAGCTACTGGATGGCCGATGGGCCCTACAAGGTTACTGACGTCAGCCAAACTCCGAATGCCGGTAAGTGAGAGCGCAGCAGTGAGACTGTGGGGGATAAGCTTCATAGTCGAGAGGGAAACAACCCAGACCACCATCTAAGGTCCCTAAGCGCGTGCTAAGTGGGAAAGGATGTGGAGTTGCTTAGACAACCAGGAGGTTGGCTTAGAAGCAGCCACCCTTGAAAGAGTGCGTAATAGCTCACTGGTCAAGTGATTCCGCGCCGACAATGTAACGGGGCTCAAGCACGCCACCGAAGTTGTGGCATTGACATTATTGGTAGGCCTTCGTGGTCCAGCCGTGTTGATGGGTAGGAGAGCGTCGTGTGGCGAGTGAAGCGGCGGGGTGACCCAGCCGTGGACGCTACACGAGTGAGAATGCAGGCATGAGTAGCGAAAGACGTGTGAGAAACACGTCCTCCGAAAGACCAAGGGTTCCAGGGTCAAGCTAATCTTCCCTGGGTAAGTCGGGACCTAAGGCGAGGCCGACAGGCGTAGTCGATGGACAACGGGTTGATATTCCCGTACCGGCGAAGAACCGCCCAAACTAACCCAGTAGTGCTAAGTATCTGAATCCCCATGACCGGAGCCTTCGGGCGATGGCGTGGGGCCTAGCGTACGACCCCATGCTGGTGCGGTTAGCGTATTAACAGGTGTGACGCAGGAAGGTAGCCCAACCCGGGCGATGGTTGTCCCGGGGCAAGTGCGTAGGCCGAGTCGTAGGCAAATCCGCGACTCATACAGGCTGAGACACGATGCGGATGAAAAGTGGGTGATCCTATGCTGCCAAGAAAAGCATCGACGCGAGGTTCTAGCCGCCCGTACCCCAAACCGACTCAGGTGGTCAGGTAGAGAATACCAAGGAGATCGAGAGAATCGTGGTTAAGGAACTCGGCAAAATGCCCCCGTAACTTCGGGAGAAGGGGGGCCATCCACTTATACGGACTTGCTCCGAAAAGGGTGTGGTGGCCGCAGAGACTAGTGGGTAGCGACTGTTTACTAAAAACACAGGTCCGTGCCAAGTCGCAAGACGATGTATACGGACTGACGCCTGCCCGGTGCTGGAAGGTTAAGAGGACCGGTTAGCCGCAAGGCGAAGCTGAGAATTTAAGCCCCAGTAAACGGCGGTGGTAACTATAACCATCCTAAGGTAGCGAAATTCCTTGTCGGGTAAGTTCCGACCTGCACGAATGGCGTAACGACTTCCCAACTGTCTCAACCGCGAACTCGGCGAAATTGCATTACGAGTAAAGATGCTCGTTACGCGCAGCAGGACGGAAAGACCCCGTGACCTTTACTACAGCTTGGTATTGGTGTTCGGTGTGGCTTGTGTAGGATAGGTGGGAGACTGTGAAGCGGATACGCCAGTATTCGTGGAGTCGTTGTTGAAATACCACTCTGGTCACTCTGGATATCTAACTTCGAACCGTAATCCGGTTCAGGGACAGTGCCTGGTGGGTAGTTTAACTGGGGCGGTTGCCTCCCAAAAAGTAACGGAGGCGCCCAAAGGTTCCCTCAACCTGGTTGGCAATCAGGTGGCGAGTGTAAGTGCACAAGGGAGCTTGACTGTGAGACTGACAGGTCGAGCAGGGACGAAAGTCGGGACTAGTGATCCGGCAGTGGCTTGTGGAAGCGCTGTCGCTCAACGGATAAAAGGTACCTCGGGGATAACAGGCTGATCTTGCCCAAGAGTCCATATCGACGGCATGGTTTGGCACCTCGATGTCGGCTCGTCGCATCCTGGGGCTGGAGTAGGTCCCAAGGGTTGGGCTGTTCGCCCATTAAAGACTACTGGGTTGATAGGCCAGATGTGGAAGCACAGCAATGTGTGCAGCTGACTGGTACTAATAAGCCGATGACTTGATAACACACCGTTCCATGGTGCTTGCGTCCACTGAGTGGTTCCCGATGTACGGTCGGGAACACAACAACATATCGACTTGAGTTGTGCAGACTGAAACATCAAAAGAGTTTCGGCGGCCATAGCGAGAGGGAAACGCCCGGTCACATTCCGAACCCGGAAGCTAAGCCTCTCAGCGCCGATGGTACTGCAGGGGGGACCCTGTGGGAGAGTAGGACACCGCCGGACACCCATTACACGGAATGGCCACCCAACGCAGGGTGGCCATTCCGCGTTAACAACCTCGATCTGTACCGCGACGGCGACACGATCGTGGCGCGGACGAATCTCGGCCGCTCCCAGCGCGTCGTGATCGCCGGTCATATCGATACTGTGCCCATCAACGGCAACGTCCCGACCAGGGACGTCTCGATCGACGGCGAGCCCTTCATCTGGGGCCGCGGCACGGTCGACATGAAGGCCGGTGTCGCGGTCCAGCTGAAGCTGGCCGCCGAGCTCGTCGCCCCCCGCGCCGACATCACGTGGATGTGGTACGACCATGAGGAAGTCGACGCCGACCTCAACGGCCTGACGCGCCTCTCTCGGACGCGGCCGGACCTGTTCGCCGGCGACTTCGCGATCCTCGGCGAGCCGTCGGGCGGCGAGGTCGAGGGCGGCTGCAACGGCAACCTGCGCGCGCTGGTGCGCACGCACGGCGTGCGCGCACACAGCGCCAGGGCCTGGATCGGTGAGAACGCGATCCACAAGGCGGCGCCGATCCTCGAGCGTCTCGCGGCCTACGAACCGCAGAGCGTCCCGGTGGAGGGCCTCGTCTACCGAGAGGGCCTCAACGCCGTCCGGATCCGGGGCGGCGTCGCCGGCAACGTGATCCCCGACCTGTGCGAGGTCGAGGTCAACTATCGCTTCGCGCCGAGCCGTGACCTCGCCGAGGCGGAGGCGCACGTGCGCGAGGTGTTCTCGGGGTTCGAGGTGGACGTCGTCGACGCCGCAGCCGGCGCACGCCCTGGGCTGGACGCGCCGCTGGCACAGGAGTTCCTGTCGGCTGTGGGCGCGGAGCCCCGGCCCAAGTACGGCTGGACGGATGTCGCCCGCTTCAGCGCGCTCGGCGTGCCCGCCGTCAACTACGGTCCTGGTGACCCGCACCTGGCCCATCATGACGAGGAGCGCGTGGCGATCGCGCAGATCGAGGCGGTCGAGCAGGGCCTGCGCGCGTGGCTGGCGACCAGCTGACGGCGCCGCCCCGAGCACGGGCGTCGGTGGGACGCACCGCTCTGCGGATCGCGGTCATCTACGTCGCCGCACGTCTGGTCACGACGCTGTTCCTCCTGCTCGCGTCGGAGTTGAGCGGATTCGGCTCGCGGATGGGACCGGATGCCGGCCTGATGGACGTCGTCGTGGCGTGGGACGGCGCCTGGTACTGGCTGATCGGCTACTCCGGGTACCCGCCGGAGCTTCCGCTCTCCGACACCGGTCAGGTGGTCGAGAACGCCTGGGCCTTCCTGCCGATCTACCCGTACCTCGTCCAGTGGATCTCGCTGCCTTTCGGCCACTGGGGGAGCGGCGCGCTCATCGTCTCGCTGGTCGCCGGGTACGGGGCATCCTTCGTCCTCTTCCAGCTGCTGCGCACGCGGCTCGACGAGTCCGCGGCGACGTGGGCGGTGGTGTTCTTCGCCAGTGGTCCGCTCGCCGCGCTCTTCCACATCGGCTACGCCGAGTCGCTGAACCTCTTCTGGCTGTTCTGCGCGCTGTGGTGCGTCGTGCGCCGTCGATACGTGTGGCTCTACGCGCTCATCCCGCTGATGGCCTTCACGCGTCCGGGCGTGCTCGCGTTCGCGTTGTTCCTCGCGCTCTTCGGCATCTGGCGCTGGGTCACGAGGTCGCGCGAGCCGCTGCGTGCGCCGGAGATCGCCCACATCATCGCGCTGGGGCTGCTCGCCGCCGTCGCAGGCTTCGCGTGGCAGGTGATCGCAGGGGCGGTCACGGGCGTACCCGACGCGTACCTGGCGACCGAGCTCGCCTGGCGGCGGAACTGGATCGCCGGGGACGCCAGCTTCTTCCCCTTCGAGGCATTCGTGTCGGGGATCGACTTCTGGTTCGGGACGATGTGGCATCTGCCGCCGGTGGTCGGCTACGTGGCCGTGGGCGCCGGGGTGCTGCTCATCGGTGCCGGGCTGGTGTTCCTGCCCGCGGTGCGCCGGCTCGGGATGGAGATCCGGCTGTGGAGCGCGAGCTACCTCGTCTACCTGCTGCTGGTGTTCTTCCCGCAGTCGAGCATCTTCCGGCTCCTCGTCCCGCTCTCGCCGCTGTGGGGAGCCGTCGCCGTGCCCCGCTCCCGGGGATGGCGGATCGGTGTGCTCGTGGCATGCCTCATCGGCCAGTGGTGGTGGATCTACAACATGTACGCGTTGGGGAACACCGCCTGGCAGGTGCCGTGACCGGACGCCGTGATCCGCTTTCCCCAGGCTGCGCCCGGCGTCGGCGGCCTCACGATAAACTGTAAATGCAGACCATCGATGAAAAGGAGCCGCAATGGCAGCCATGAAGCCGAGAACCGGAGACGGGCCGATGGAGGCCGTGAAGGAGGGTCGACTGATCATCGTTCGCGTGCCGCTCGAGGGCGGCGGGCGCCTCGTCGTCTCTGTGAACGACGCTGAGGCCAAGGAGCTCTACGACGTTCTGGGTGGCGTCGTCAACGCCGCGTAGACGCAGCATTGCGCGAACGGCCGGTCCGGAAGGACCGGCCGTTCGCGTTCGCGTACCTGCTTCAGGATGCCGCGACAGTGGTCAGCTGCAGGAGCCCCTCGCCCGTGATCGACAGCGCGCCGATCACGGCCGGCGAAGCCTGCGTCTCCTGGATGAGAGAACGGAACGCGGTCGTCACCGGGTCGCGTCGCACCGGATCGGCGACGGCGCCGCCGGCCAGCACGCGGGGGACCAGGACGGTGCCGCCCGCACGCACCAGGCGCAGCCCGTGCTCGACGTATTCGATGACGCCCTCTGGATCGGCGTCGACGAGCACGATGTCGTATGACGCCTCGTTCATGCGCGGCAGCACCTCCGATGCACGCCCGGTGATGAAACGGGCCCGGGCGGGCGGGATCCGCGCGTCGGCGAACGCCTGCCGAGCGGCGCCGAGGTGCTCGGGCTCCTTGTCGATCGTGGTGAGGGTCGCGCGCGGCGAGCCGTGGAGCAGCCACAGCCCCGAGACACCCGCGCCGGTGCCGATCTCGACGATGTTCAGCGCCTGCGATGCTGCGGCGATGACGGCGCACTGCGCGCCGACGGCCGGGCTGACCGGCGCGGCGCCGAGCTCGAGTGCGTGCGCACGGGCACGGGCGATGTGCTCCGGCTCATTCGTGGCCTCGTCGACGAACCGCTGGTTCGCGTTCTGCTCTCCCATCCGAAACCCTCCGTCCGCCAGCCTACGCGGCCCCGCGGCACCGGCCGCACAGGCGCGGCGGTAACCTGAATGCATGATCTTCGGCCTCACGATCGAGAAGCTTCTGCTGATCGGACTCGTCGCCGCACTCATCCTCGGACCCGAGCGCCTGCCGCGCTATGCGGAGTCGCTGGCCGGATTGACCAAGCGGGCACGGGAGTGGGTGACGACGGCGAAGACGCGCGTGCGCGACGAGATGGGCGAAGACTTCGACGACGTCGATTGGCGCACGCTCGACCCGCGGCAGTACGACCCGCGCCGCATCATCCGCGAGGCTCTGCTCGACGACGCCCCCGTCGCGAGCATCGCGGCGGCACGACCGGCGACGGCGACGGCACCGACGCCGTCCACGGCCCCGGTGAGCTCGCCGTTTCGCGGCCCGACCGACGGCCCGCCGCCCTACGACACCGAGGCGACCTGAGTCTCAGCGCGGGCGGAACGGGAGCGACCGGCCCGACAGGCCGCGTGGCGTACCCGCGAGCGTCGTCGCGACGTCCGCGATCGCGCGAGCCGCAGGATCGTCGGGATGAGCCAGGACGGCGGGGATGCCGGCATCCGCATCCGTCCGCAGCGTCGGGCTGAGCGGCACCGAGGCCAGCAGCGGCACCTCGGTGTCGTCGTCAGACAGGGCCGCGGCGACGGCGGCGCCGCCCCCCGACCCGAACAGGTCGAGCGTCGTGCCGTCGGGAAGGGTCATCGCGGCCATGTTCTCGATCACGCCGATGACGCGCTGCCCGGTCTGCCGCGCGACGTGTCCGCTCCGGACGGCGACATCGGATGCGGCCGCCTGCGGCGTCGTGACGACGAGCACCTCGGCGTTGGGGAGCAGCTGCCCGACCGTGATCGCGACGTCGCCCGTGCCGGGCGGCATGTCGAGCAGCAGCACGTCGAGGTCGCCGAAGTACACGTCGGTGAGGAACTGCTGCACCGTGCGGTGCAGCATCGGGCCCCGCCACGCGACGGCGCCGACGGGTGCATCGCCGTCGCCGCGGCGCAGGAACATGCCGATCGAGATGACCTTCACCCCGTGGGCCACGGGCGGAAGCATGAGGTCGTCGACGCGGGTCGGCTGAGGTGCGGCGCCGTCGGGCCCGACCAGGCCGAGCTGGCCGGGGATCGAGAACCCGTGCACGTCGGCGTCGATGAGGCCGACGGCGAGCCCGCGCGCCGCGAGGGCGACCGCGAGGTTGGCGGTCACCGTCGACTTGCCGACGCCGCCCTTGCCGCTGGTGACGGCGATGACGCGCGTGAGCGTGCCCGGGCCGAACGGCATCTCGCGGCTGCGCCCGCCCCGCAGCCGCTCGGTGAGCGCGTGCCGCTCGGCCGGCGTCATGACGCCCACCTCGAGCGCGACCTCGGCGATCCCCGGAACGGATGCCGCGGCCGCACGCACGTCGGCGGCGATGCGATCCGCGGCCGGGCAGCCGACGATCGTCAGCGCGATCCGCACGTTCGCCACACCGTCGTCCACTGTGATGTCGCGCACCATGTCGAGCTCGCCGATCGGGCGGCGCAGTTCCGGGTCGGAGACGGCGGCGACGGCGGTGCGGACGGCGTCCGCGCTGGTGGACGTCATCGCGCGGCGCCGTCCTCGAGCTCGGTGGTGTCGAGCTTGTCGAGGAGCATGCGCAGCTCGGCACGCAGCACATCGCGCGTCACGACCTGCTCGGCGAAGTCGTTGACCGCCATCCGCAGCGCGACCACTTCGCGCGCGAGGTACTCGGTGTCGGCCAGATTGCGCTCGGCGCGCTGCCGGTCCTGCTCGATCTGCACGCGGTCGCGGTCGTCCTGCCGGTTCTGCGCCAACAGGATGAGGGGCGCGGCGTACGAGGCCTGCAGCGAGAGGATGAGCGTCAACAGCGTGAAGTTCGTCGCCGCGGGGTCGAACTGCAGCTGCGGCGGCATGAAGATGTTCCACGTCAGCCATACGGCGACGAAGATCGTCATGCCGATCAGGAACCCGGAGGTGCCCATCGCGCGGGCGAAGGCCTCGGAGAAGCGCCCGAACCGGTCACTGGACTGCTGCGGCGTGCGCTGCAGCATGCCTCCGCGGCCGCGAGGCGCATCGAGCGACGGCTGGCGGGTGGAGCGGGCCATCAGCGCCTCCTCGGAATGCTCGCGGTCGTGGTCGGGACGGGTTCGGATGCCGGGCGTTCACCCTCCTCGGCATCGTGGGATCTCCAGTCTTCGGGGAGGAGGTAGTCGAGCACGTCATCGACGCTCACGGCGCCGACGAGGCGGTGAGCCGGGTCGACGACCGGAAGCGAGACGAGGTTGTACGACGCGAGCAGACGCGCCACCTCGGCGGCCGACGCCGTCGCCGGCACCGGGTCGAGCGTGTCGTCGATGATCGCGCCGAGCCGCTCGTGCGGCGGGTAGCGCAGCATCCGCTGGAAGTGCACCGTCCCCAGCAGGCGCCCGGTCGGGGTCTCGTACGGGGGCAGCGTCACGAAGACCGCCGCGGCGAGGGCGGGGTGCAGCTCATGACGGCGGATGAGGGCGAGCGCCTCGGCGATCGTGGCGTCCGCGGACAGCACGATGGGCTCGCTCGTCATGAGGCCGCCCGCCGTGTCGGGGCCGTACTTCAGGAGGGCGCGGACGTCCTCGGCCTCTTCGGGCTCCATCAGCTCGAGGAGCTCCTCGCGCTGGTCCTCCGGCAGCTGCCCGAGCACGTCGGCGGCGTCGTCCGGCTCCATCGCGTCGAGGATGTCGGCGGCGCGCTCGTCGTCGAGGGCCTCGAGGATGTGCACCTGCTCGTCCTCGGGCATCTCCTCGAGGGCGTCGGCGAGCCGGTCGTCGGGGAGCTCCTCGACGACCTCGAGCAGACGGTCCTCGGGGAGGTCCAGGAGCGTGTTCGCGAGATCGGCCGGGCGCAGCTCGGAGTAGGTGGCGACCAGCTGCTCGGCCGACTGCGCCTCGCCGGGTGCCTGGCTCTCGCGCACGGCATCCCAGTTGGCGAACGTCGTCGGACCCTTCGCGAAGGGCGATGCGCTCGTCTTGGGCTTGCGCAGGAAGAGCTGTCCGACATCCCATTCGCCCAGGCGGTTGCGCTCGATCGCGACGTCCTCGATGACGGCCGTGCCCGAGCCGTCGGCGAAGAACACCTTGCGGCCGAGCATCTCGGCCATCACTCGCACCTCGCCGCCGCGCTGCTGGAAGCGGCGCACGTTGATGAGGCCGGTGGTGATCACCTGGCCGGTGGCGATCGAGGTGACGCGTCCGATCGACACGAACACGTGGCGACGGCCGGGGATCTCGACGACGAGGCCGATCACGCGAGGGGGATCGTCTTTGCGGTAGATGACGACGACGTCGCGGACCTTGCCGAGACGGTCGCCGGCGGGGTCGAAGACCGAGCACCCGGAAAGGCGCGCGACGAAAACCCTCTGCGTGCTCACACGTCCCAGCGTAGTCCGCGCGCCGTGGGAGGATGGGGAGATGACCATGATGGGAGGGCGTGCCCCGCAGGGCTCGGATGCCGTCGGTCAGACGGTCGCGAGCTTCCCCACGTACGAGGCGGCCCAGAAGGCGGTGTCGTCGCTGATCGCGGCCGACATCCCCGCGCGCGACATCGCGATCGTCGGCCAGGGGCTGCGCTCGATCGAGCGCATCACGGGACGACTCGGCTACGCCTCCGCGGCGCGGTCGGGCGCCGTGAACGGACTGCTGCTGGGACTGCTGTTCTCGGCGATCCTCGTGATCGGCTCTCCGTCGGTGCCGATCCAGGCCTTCGTCGGCGTCCTTTTCGTGGGCATCGCGATCGGGATGCTGCTGAGCATCGTGGCGTACTCGTTCGTGCGTCGGCGTCGTGACTACGCCTCGGTGATGCAAGTGGTCGCCGACCACTACGAGGTCACCGTGACAGACTCCAGCGTCGGACGCGCCCGCCAGGTCCTCGGACCGCAGTCGTCGGTGAGCCCGGCGACGCCGGCGCCGGCGCCTGCTGCCGCCGTTCCCGCGCCGACGCCCGATCCCGCCGCCGAACCGCCGAAGTACGGGGAGCGCGTGGTGCCGCCGGCGGACGCCGTGCCCGACGCGACGCCGGAGACCGAGCAGGACCAGCCCGCCGCTGCCGGCGGGACCGACGCGGTGCCGGACGACGACGACGCTCCCGCCTCGGTCGACACGCCCGCCGCGGTCGCGCCGGAGGAGTTCGGATCCGAACGAGGCGATCGCGCGTGAGCCCTGACGGGGATCCCGCGCGGATCGCCGTCTCGCTCCCGAGCGGTGCGGTCGAGGTGTCGGCCGACTTCGTGGCCCCCGAAGCCCCGTGGGCCTTCGCCGCCGTCGCGCACGGAGCGGGCGCCGGGTACCGGCATCCGTTCCTCCTCGGGTTCGCGCAGGCGCTGGCACGCGAGGGGGTCGCGACACTGCGCTTCAACTTCCCTTACGCCGACGCCGGACGACGGATGCCGGGGCCTGCGGCGCACGCCGTCGCGACCTGGGCGGCGGTCCACGCCGACCTCGTGGCGCGCGCGGGAACGGCGCCCGTCTTCGCGATGGGCAAGTCGTACGGCGGGCGCATGGCGTCGATGGCCGCCGCTGAGGGCGCGATGGACCCGGCCGCGCTGGTGTACCTCGGTTATCCGCTGCACCCGCCCGGCCGCCCCGACAAGCCGCGGACGGCGCACCTGCCGGACGTGCCGCAGCCGCAGCTGTTCGTCGAGGGGACGAACGACCCGTTCGTCGACCCCCACGAGCAGCTCGAAGCGGCCGTCGCGTCCTGTCGGACGGCGGAGATCTCATGGATCGACGGCGGCGGCCATTCGTTCGAGGTCAAGGGTCGCAAGCGCGCGGCGGCCGAGATCGGCGCCGACCTCGCCCCGCTGGTCGCCGGCTGGCTGCGCGCTCACTCGGCGGCAGGACCCACGTAGCGGCCGTTCGGGCGCAGCCGCATCGGACGCTCGGCGTACTCGTCGATCGCGTGTGCGATCCAGCCTCCGATGCGCCCGATCGCGAAGACGACCGCGCCCGCGTCGTCGGGCATCCCTGCCCACCGTGTGAGCGCCGCGAGAGCCAGGTCGAGGTTGGGGCGTGTGTCCGCACGCCGGGCCACCTCCGCGGCCACCGCGTCGACGGCGTTGAGCACGTCGGCGCTGCCCGGCGTCTCGCGCAGCAGATCCAGGAGGACCCGTGCGCGCACGTCGCCGTCGGCGTACAGCGGCTGGCCGAAGCCGGGGATGCCGCGTCCGCCGTCGCGGATCGCCTGCGCGATCGCCGCCGACGGCGCCGTGCCCTCCAGGACGTGCTGCAGCATGCGCGCCGCCGCGCGGCTCGCGGTTCCGTGAAGCGGTGCGTCGAACGCACCCAGCGCGGCGGTCACCACGGCGTACCCGGTGGCGCGGGCCGAAGCGGCCACACGGGCGGCGAGCGTGGACACCGCGAGGTCGTGGTCGATGACGAGGACGAGCGCCGCGTCGAGCAGGCGCACGCCGTCGGGCCGGGCGTCACCCCCGAGCGCCCGCCACAGAGTCGCGGCGACGGAGTCCGGCGGCATTCCGGGGGCGGCGAGGGCCGCAGGAAGCCCGGTCACCAGGCGCGCTCCGACGCGCGGGAGCTGCTCGGGCGCAGGGTCGTCCCGCAGCGGGTCGGTCGCCGCGAACGCGGTGACGGCGACCTGGAGGCGATCCAGTGGCGTGGCTGCGGCGCCGAGCGCGCCGACGGTGCGCCGTGCGACCGCGAGGTCGTCGGGCTCGGGAGACCGCAGCGACGGGATGTCCCACAGCCACGTCAGCACCTCCTCGAACGACTGCTCGCGCGCGAGGCGCGCTGCGGACCGCTCCCGGTAGTAGAGCTCGTCGTCGTCGACGTGTGCGAGCGCCGTGTCGAGCACCATGAGCGGGGTGCCGGGTGCGGCCGCGGCGGCGGCGCCGGGGCCGGGGCTGCGTCGACGCCGCTGGGCGAACGCCTCGACTTCGAGGGGATCGAACGTCGAGCCGGCCGCGTCGCGCTCGCGGGAGAGCAGGCCGCGCGAGACGTACGCGTAGAGCGACTCCGGTTTGATGCCGAGCCGGGCGGCCGTCTGGGCAGCGGTGAGGCGAGGCAGATCGTCCATGATATTGATCCGATCAAGATTGACGAACGCATGATCAAGTTCTCACACTGACTGTAGCGAGATCGCCTCAGCGGCGCTCGGAGAAAGCGGAGGACGACATGAGCACCACGACATCGCAGGTCCCGGCGGACGCACCGCGAGGCCTCGCCGGCGTGATCGTCGCCGACACCGAGGTCAGCGACGTGCGCGGTGCCGAAGGCTTCTACCAGTACCGCGACCGTCCCGCCATCGCGCTGGCGGAGTCGGCGACCTTCGAGGAGGCATGGCAGCTGCTCGTGACGGGGGAGGCGCCCCTGAGCGCCGCCGCCGCTGCGACGTTCGCAGCAAGAGTCGCCGACACCGCCAGGGGCCAGCGCGCCGACATCGCGCTCGTGGCCGATGCGGTCACCGGTGTCGCCCCTGACGTGCTCGCCGGGCTCGCAGCGTCGTGGCCGCTGCTGGCCGCGCGTCGCGGCATCCGTCCGCTGTACGACCTCGATGAACAGGAGCGCCTCGCCGACGCGATCGCGCTGGCGGCGTCGACGCCGGTCATCGTCGGCGCGCTGTGGCGTCGGGGCCATGGCGAGCAGGATCTGGCGCCGCTCGAGGGCCGCGGCCTCGTTGCGAACTACCTGCACCAGGTGACCGGAACGATCCCCGATCACGACACCGAGCGCGCGCTCACCGCCTATCTCATCGCCGTGATGGACCACGGCTTCAACGCCTCCACCTTCACGGCGAGGGTGATCGCCTCCACCGGCGCCGACGTCGCCGCGTGCCTCGTCGGAGCCCTCGGGGCGCTCACGGGCCCGCTGCACGGCGGCGCCCCGTCACGGGCGTTGGACGGACTCGACGCGGTGGGCACGCCCGATCGCATCGACGAGTGGATCGCCGGCGAGCTCGCCGCGGGGCGTCGGCTGATGGGCTTCGGGCACGCGGTGTACCGTACCGCGGATCCGCGCGCGGAGCTGATGAAGCGCGTCGCACTGCGCCGCGGCGGTGCGCGCGTCGAGCTCGCGCGGCGGTTCGAGGCATCCGCCGAGCGGCAGCTCGCCGCGGCGAAGCCCGGGCGCGACCTCCACGCGAACGTGGAGTTCTGGGCGGCGATCGTGATGGAGCAGTGCGGCGTGCCGCGGACGCTGTTCACGCCGACGTTCGCCGTCGCGCGCACGATCGGATGGACGGCGCACATCCTGGAGCAGGCGCGCGACCCCAAGATCATCCGTCCTTCGGCGCGCTACGTCGGCGCGCCCATCCAGGTGCCCACCGCGTAGAGGCTCAGCGCCCCGCGGCGTAGCCCTGCATGCCCCGCGGGTTCGCCGCGCTCCACAGCACGCCGGTCGCGGCATCCTTCCCGACCGCCGATACGCGGCCCAGCGTCCAGTCGCCGGCGCGCGTGACCACGTGACCGCGTCGCGCGAGGCCCTCGATCACTCCGTCGCCGAGGCGGTCCTCGACGACGGCGCCCGCGGGCGTCCACGTGCGCGGCCAGAACGACTCCGGCAGCGACGAGGTGTGCAGCGCGGGCGCGTCGATCGCCTGCTGCGGTGTGTAGCCGCCCACGATGATGCGCAGCAGGGCGAGGAGCTGCCACTGGTCCTGCTGATCGCCACCGGGGGAGCCGATCGCGAACTCCGGCGCGCCGGCGCGGAGCACCAGCGTCGGCGTGAGGGTCGTGCGCGGACGCCTGCCGGGGACGAGCGAGGACGGATGCCCCGGCTCGAGCCACGTCATCTGCAGGCGCGTGCCGAGGCAGAACCCGAGGGCGGGGATCGTGGGCGAGGACTGCAGCCAGCCGCCGGACGGCGTCGCCGAGACGATGTTGCCCCAGCGGTCGATCACGTCGAGGTGGCACGTGTCGCCACGGGTCTCGCCGGTCTTGGCGACCGTGGGCTCGCCGGTGCCGACCGCGGGCGCGTCGTAGGTCGTACGCAGCGGCGGCCGGAACGCCACGCCGCCCGACGGCGTGCCCGGCCGGAACTCGGCGGACGCCGTGGCGGAGATGAGGGCACGACGCTCGTCGAGGTAGTCGGCGGCCAGCAGCGCGTCGAGGTCGACGTCGTCGTCGCCGAACCACGCGTCGCGGTCGGCGTAGGCGAGCTTCTGCGCCTCGAGGATCGTGTGGGCGCCGGCCTCCTGCGACGGGTCGAGCAGGTCGTCGGCGAGGGGCTCGAGCATTCCGAGCGTCTGCAGCAGCGCGGGACCCTGCGTCCAGGCGCCCGCCTTGGCGATCGTGCGGCCGCGGAACTCGCGCGACACCGGAGCCTCGTAGCCGGCCTCGAACGCGGCGAAGTCGTCGGGTGTGATCACGGCCGCATGCACGCCGCCGCCGGAGTGGCGATGCGGCTGCGCGAGGAAGGCGGATGCCTCGTGCGCGACGATCCCGGTGCGCCACTCGGCACGAGCGGCGTCGATGCGCGCGGCGCGCCCCACCGGCCCGTCGTCGCGCACCGTGCACGAGGCGTGGACGAGTCCGTCGAGCACCGAGGCGTACGCCGGGTTGCGCACGACCTCACCGGCCGCCGGCGGTGCGCCGTCCGGCATCCACAGCGCCGCCGACGTCGTCCAGTCGTCGCGGAACAGCGCGGCGACACGGGCGATGGTCGCGGCGGCGCCCGCCACGAGCGGATGCCCGTCGCGTGCGTAGCCGATGGCGTACGCCAGCACGTCCTCCAGCTCCCACGTCCCGTGGTCGCGCAGCAGCAGCAGCCACGCGTCCACGGCGCCGGGGACCGCCGCCGCGAGGCCGCCCGCGCCGGGGACGAGGTCGAGGCCCTCGGCGCGGTAGTGCTCGATCGACGCGCCCGCCGGCGCCGGCCCCTGGCCCATGAGGACCGTCGGGGTCGCGGCATCGGCCGGCTGGAAGATCCCGACGAGATCGCCGCCCGGGCCGTTCAGGTGCGGCTCGACCACGTGCAGCACGAACGCCGCCGCGACGGACGCGTCGAACGCGTTGCCGCCCCGCTCGAGCACCGCCTGCGCGGTCGCCGTCGCGAGCCAGTGGGTCGATGCCGACATGCCGAACGTGCCGGTCAGCGTCGGGCGCGTCGTGAACGACGACGGGGCCGTGTACGTCACCGTGGTCAGCGCCGGCCGCGAGCGATCCACGCCTCGACGTCGTCCGCGGTGCGCGGGATCGCCGCGGACAGGTTGACCGGGCCGTCGGCGGTCATCAGGATGTCGTCCTCGATGCGCACGCCGATGCCGCGGTACTCCTCGGGAACGGTGATGTCGTCGATCTGGAAGTAGAGGCCGGGCTCGATCGTGAAGACCATGCCGGGTTCCAGCGCGCCGTCGTAGTACATGTCGCGGCGGGCCTGCGCGCAGTCGTGCACGTCGATGCCGAGGTGGTGGCTCGTGCCGTGCACCATGTACCGGCGGTGGTGGCCGCCGTTGTCGGCGTCGAGCGCCTCCGCGGCGGTCACCGGCAGGAGGCCCCATTCGGCCACGCGCGTCGCGATGACCTGCATCGCGGCCTCGTGGACCGACCGGAACTTCACACCCGGCTTCGCGGCGGCGAACGCGGCGTCGGCGGCCTCGCGGACGGTCTCGTACACCTTGCGCTGGATGTCGGTGAAGCGGCCGCTGACCGGCAGCGTACGGGTGATGTCTGCGGTGTAGAGGCTGTCGACCTCGACGCCGGCGTCGATGAGGATCAGGTCGCCCGGCACCACGGCGCCGTCGTTGCGCGTCCAGTGCAGGTAGCAGGCGTGAGGGCCGGATGCCGCGATCGTGTCGTAGCCGACCGTGTTGCCGTCGCTGCGCGCCCGCCGGTGGAACACGCCCTCGACGATGCGCTCGCCGCGGGGGTGCTCGACGATCGCGGGCAGGTTCGCCACGATGTCGTCGAAGCCGTCGGCGGTGACCTGCACGGCGAGCTCCATCTGCCCGACCTCGTAGGCGTCCTTGACGAGTCGCAGCTCCGAGACGAAGCGGGTGAGGTCCTCGTCCTCGTCGAGCACGACATCGCCCTCGCCCTGCTCGAAGTCGTCGATGTGGGCGGTGGCGACCCCCAGGTCGGCCGCGACGCCTGCCAGCGCGGGCCGGGGGCCGATCCAGAACTCGCCGATCGAGGCATCCGAGTAGAACTCGCTCGTGGTGCGGTCGGCGCGCTCGCGGAAGTACAGCGCGACGTCGTGGCCGCCGTCCGGGAGCGGCTCGAACACGAGCACGGCGCCCGGCTCGGCGTCAGAGGCCCACCCGGTCAGGTGGGAGAAGGCGGAATGGGCGCGGAAGGCGTAGTCGGTGTCGTTGCTGCGCTGCTTGAGCTCGCCTGCCGGCACGACCAGGCGCTTGCCGGGGAACGCGGCCGACACGGCGTCGCGGCGAGCGGCCGCGAAGGGCGCCTGCGCGCGCGCCGGGGGCGTGTGTTCGGGCCGCTCGGCCCACCCCTTCGAGATGGTGTCGAGGAATCCCTGCCCGTAGGGCTGGCGACGGTTGGTGCTGGTCGAGGGCTTCTCGGTCTCGGCGGTGCTCGTGGCGCCGGCGGACGTCTCGTTGGCTGCGCTGCTCATGCGTCCAGTCTCCCACGCACCGACGACGCCGAGACCTGCTCGGCCGGCCGCTTCAGCCGACCGGCTCGTACTGGACGATCAGCGGGCGGTGATCCGAGCCGGAGTCGTCGAGCGACCGCAGCACGAGGGAGCCCGTCGGGCGCCACTGCGAGGTCGCCATGATGTGGTCGATCGGTGCGCCCAGGATCGCGGGCATGTCGGAGGACCACGTGCCCAGCGCGCCGTTGCCGGTCTCGACTGCCGCGTCGTTGCAGTGCCCCAGGGTCGCGCCGTCCATGCCCAGGCCCGACATGTGGTCGACCGTCGCGTTGAAGTCGCCGGCCATGATCACGTTGCCGTCGACGCACTGATCGGCCAGCCACTGCAGATCGTCGCGCCAGGACTGCATGTACGCCGGGCGCGGTGCGACGGCGTGGACGGCGACGACGATCGGCCCGTCGCCCGACACCGGCATCGCGACGGCGCTGGGCACCGTCGAGGTGTTGCTGCTGCCGTCGAGCGAGGACTCGATCACGGAGTAGTCGCCGAGCTCGGGGGAGATCAGCAGCGTCGTGGAACCGGCATCCCACTCCGTCGACGGATCCGAGGCGTGGTGCGCCCACATGCGGTGTCCCAGGTCGCGCATCGCGATCGCGACGCGCTCGCCGGTCTCGATGGTCGTCTCGGGGAGGGCGACGATGTCGGCGTCCATGGCGACCGCGATCTTCGCGATCGTCTCGGGCGGGGTGGCGGGACCGGCCGTGTTCCACGTCATCACGCGGATGCTGGACTCGGTCTTCTCGGGGAGCGGGTCCGAGCCGGGGCCGCCGCGGGAGGCGAGCACGGCCGCGTTGGCGATGGTCGCCGCTCCCGCGACGATGGCGATCGCGAACGCGAACCCCCGGATCGGCCGCGCGATCGACAGGAGGAGCGCCAGCACCGCCGCGGCCGCGAACCCCAGGGCGACGAGCCCGCGGAACGACACGATCTGCGCGACCGGATAGATGCGCTCCATGTGGAAGAATCCGGGCCACGTGAGCACGGCTGCAGCGATCGCACAGAGCACGGTCACGAGGATCCCGAGCAGGCGAAGCACGTCCGCGACTCTATGCGAGCAGGCTGGGAGATACGTAAGCGGCCGGGGCGTGGCGCGTGGTATCCGCCGCGCTACGCTCGGAGGATGCCCGGCCTCCTACGGTTCGAAGGGCCGAGCGACCTGCACCTGCACTCGGCGAACTCCGACGGCACCCAGCCGCCTGCGGAGGTGATGGCCTCCGCCCACCGGCACGGGGTGCGCACCGCCGCCCTCACCGACCACGACACGACGTCCGGCTGGGCCGAGGCGGCCGAGGCGGCGGCATCGCTCGGCATGACGTTCCTTCCCGGCATGGAGCTGTCCGCGCGTCATGAATGGCGCAGCGTCCACGTGCTGGCGTACCTTCCCGACCCCGACGAGCCGGCGCTGCACGCCGAGACCGCCCGCATCCGCTCATCTCGGCTGGACCGCGCACGACTCATGGCAGATCGCATCTCGCGCGACTACGACCTGGTGTGGGACGACATCCTCGCGCAGACCTCCGACGGCGCCACCGTGGGCCGGCCGCATATCGCCGACGCGCTCGTGGCGCGGGGGGTGGTGCGCGATCGCGCCGAGGCGTTCTCGGGCATCCTGAGCCCGCGGGGCGACTACTACATCGCGCTGTACGCGCCCGACCCCGTCACGGCGGTGGAGCTCGTCGTGGGGGCCGGCGGCGTCCCGATCGTCGCGCACCCGGCAGGACGCGCGGGCCTGCTCCCGCAGAAGCTGACCGAGCGGATGCTGGACGCCGGCCTCGCAGGCTTCGAACTCGGTCACCGCGAGAACCGCGAGCCCGCACTCGGCGCCCTGCGCGAGCTGTGCCGCGACCGCGATCTCATCGTCACCGGCTCCAGCGACTACCACGGCCTCGGCAAGCCCAATGTGCCGGGCGAGAACACCACGACGGACGAGATGGTCGCCCGCATCATCCGGCGCGCAACGGGAAGCGCCCCCGTCTACCCCTGAGGGCGGACGAGGGCGCTTCGCGGACGCGGTCGCGTCGGTTCAGGCGATCAGCCGAGGGCCTTGGCCTTCAGCGCGTCGTACTCGGCCTGCGTGATCGTGCCGGCGTCGAGCAGCGTCTTCGCCTTCGCGATCTCGTCAGCCGGGCTCGCCGACGTGCCGGCGACGGACTTGATGTACGCGTCCTGCGCCTGCTGGATGTCGGTGGCCTCCCGGGCGCTGCGCTCGGCCATGCCCTTGCCGCGGGCGATGACGTAGACGAGCAGCGTGAGGAAGGGCACGAAGATCAGGAAGATGATCCAGACGGCCTTCCACCAGCCGTTCAGCTTGTGGTCGCGGAACAGGTCGCCGATGACGGCGAACAGCGCGAACAGGTAGACGACGAAGAAGAAGATCCAGAGGAACCACCAGATGATGTCCCAGAACGAGCCCCAGAAACCCTGGTACTCGTATGCCGCGGACACGGCTTCGATGAGGCGCACGGTATGCCTTTCGTGAGTGCGAGGTGCCGGCAAGAAAAGCACCGACTGCGCTCACATTAGCGCTGTCTGGATGTTGTCTGTGAGCGCCGCGACGACGTGCCGCGAATCAGCGCCCTCTCGTGCGCGGCGACTACCGTTCGAACATGCAGCGGGCGACATCACTCGAGCAGCGCATCGATGCGGCCGCTCATCGCGTCCTGCGCGACGCTCCCGCCCACGGCGCCAGGGCTTGGCTGGTGGAAGCCGGCGTGTTCGTGCTCAAGCAGGCGTGGGCGTGCATCTTCGGGGCTGCGCTGCTCCTGGTGATCATCGTCGCGCGGCTCTGGTACCCCGACGACGCACTGCTGGCGCGGAACGATGCACTGACCGTCGCGGCGATCCTGATCCAGATCGCCATGCTCGTCCTTCGGCTCGAGACGGGACGAGAGCTCTGGGTCATCGTGCTCTTCCACGTGACCGGCACCGGGATGGAGCTGTTCAAGACCGATGCCGGGTCGTGGTCGTATGCCGCCGACGGCGTCCTCCGCATCGGCGGTGTCCCGCTGTTCAGCGGCTTCATGTATGCGGCCGTGGGCTCGTACATGGTGCGCGTGTACCGGCTGTTCGATCTGGGTTTCACGCGGTATCCGCGACGCTGGATGACCACCGTGCTCGCGGTCGCCATCTACGCGAACTTCTTCACCCACCATTGGATCTGGGATGCGAGGTGGCTGCTCGTGGCGGGCGTCGTCGCGCTGTGGCTGCCGACGGTCATGCATGCGCGGGTGTGGCGGCGGACCATCCGGGTGCCGCTGCTCGCGGCGTTCGCCGGCGTCGCCGTGTTCATCTACCTGGCGGAGAACATCGGGACGTGGGCCGGAGCCTGGGTCTACCCCGACCAGGTCGTCGCCTGGCAGCCGGTGTCGCCCAGCAAGCTGAGCTCGTGGTTCCTGCTCATGATCATCTCCGTGGTGATGGTCACGTGGGTGTACCCGCCGCAGGTCCCGCTGCGCGCGCCCGAATTCGCCGAAGGGGCGGATGCCGCAGCATCCGCCCCTCCGAAGGACTCTCAGGCGCCGGTCGCGGGGGCCGTGCCCCCACCGCCCGAGCCGCCGCGCCGGCGGCGACGACGTCGCGCGGGAGCCGGCTTTCCGTCGTGATGCTCCTTGCCGCCGCCGTCGTGGGTGCCGGCGCCGTCGACGGCGCGCACCTCGGTGCTCCCGGCAGCGACGGGCTCCGGCTCGGACGCGGCCGCGCCCTCTGCGAACGTCGAGCCGACGCGTTCGGCCGAGCCGCTGCGACGCCGGCGGCGACGGCGGGTCGGACCCTGGCCGTCCACCTCGGCCGCGGCCGCGGCATCCGCCGCCTTCTCGGGCTGCACGCGCACCGCCTGGGTCTTGGGGGCCGTCACGATGCGGCCCTTCGTCCCGGCGGGGATGTCGAGGTCGGCGAACAGGTGCGGGCTCGACGAATACGTCTCGACGGGCTCGGGCTGGCCGAACTCGAGGGCGCGGTTGATGAGGGCCCACTTGTGCAGGTCCTCCCAGTCCACGAACGTCACGGCGATGCCCGTCTTGCCCGCGCGCCCGGTGCGGCCGGCGCGGTGCAGGTAGGTCTTCTCGTCGTCGGGGATGGTGTGGTTGATGACGTGCGTGACGTCGTCGACGTCGATGCCGCGCGCGGCGACGTCGGTGGCGATGAGGACGTCCTTCTTGCCGGCCTTGAAGCCCGCCATCGAGCGCTCGCGCGCCTCCTGGCTCATGTCGCCGTGGACGGCGCCGGCGTTGAAGCCGCGGTCGTTCAGCTCGTCGACGAGGCGCTGAGCGGCGCGCTTGGTGCGCGTGAAGATCACGGTCTTGCCGCGGCCGTCGGCCTGCAGGATGCGCGCGATGACCTCGTCCTTGTCGAGCGAGTGCGCGCGGTACACCAGGTGGCGGATGTTCGCCTGGGTGAGGCCCTCGTCGGGGTCGGTCGCACGGATGTGGATCGGGTTCGACATGAACCGGCGCGCGAGGGCGACGATCGGGCCGGGCATCGTCGCCGAGAACAGCTGCGTGTGCCGGACCGCGGGGACCTTGGAGAAGATCTTCTCGATGTCGGGGAGGAACCCGAGGTCGAGCATCTTGTCGGCCTCGTCGAGCACGACCTCGGTCGCGTTCGACAGGTCGAGCAGACGCTGGTTGTTGAGGTCGATGAGACGGCCGGGGGTGCCGACGACGATCTGCGCACCGGCCTTGAGCTGGTCGATCTGGCCCTCGTACGCCTTGCCGCCGTAGATGGCGACGACGCTCGTGGAGCGGTTCGAGGTGAGCATGTCCATGTCTTCGTACACCTGGACCGCGAGCTCGCGGGTGGGGACGACGATCAGCGCCTTCACCCCGTGCGCCGGGTCGGGACCGAGGCGCTGGACGACGGGGATGCCGAAGCCGAACGTCTTGCCGGTTCCCGTCTTGGCCTGTCCGATGATGTCCTGGCCGGGAAGGCCGAGGGGGATGGTCTGCTCCTGGATGGGGAACGCGTCGACGATGCCCTTTGCGGTGAGCGCGTCGACGATGTCCTGATCAACGCCGAGTTCGGCGAAGGTCGTCACGATGTGTGCCTGTCCGGCAGTGGGATGCTGCCTGGGTTCGTGCCCTGGCGCGGATGCGGCCTCTTCGAGGTCGCCGCGCGGGCGGAAAAGCGATCCACGCCCTTCTTTCCCACAGGCGCGGGCGCCCCGATCCGACGCCGGGGCCGACGTCAACGATACCGGAGGTCTCCTGCGCGAACACTTAGGCTGTGTGCGTGGTGAAGTGGTTCTGGCAGCGGCGCGATACGGGGCGCAAGCTACAGCTCCGCTCGCGGGACGAGCTGAGTGATGCGCATCGCGTCGATTTCGAAGAGCTCGCTCCCGACATCGACACGTTCCTCGGGCAGGCGGCGTACCTGCAGCTGGGCTTCTTCGAGACGCTCAGCGAGCTGATCCAGACCACGCCCGAGCTCTCCGACAAGGAGGCCGTGTCGCGTGCTGCCGGCGCTGCGCTGACCAAGCACGAGGCGCTCGTCGCCCTCATCCGCGAGCGCGGCGACGAGCCGACCGAGATCATGCTGCCCTTCCGCGAGCCGCTGGACGCCTTCCGTGCGGCCACGCACGGCGTGCGCCCGCAGGAGACGATGCTCTCGGTGCACATCACCGCGGGCATGCTCGACGACTTCTACCTCGCCCTCTCTGCCAGCTACGGCGACACCGGCGACCGGGTCGCCCGCATCCTGCTGGCCGACTCGGACCGGCAGGCGATCGTGCAGATCATCTCCGACACCATCGCGAGCGACCCCGAGTGGAAGTCGCTGCTGGCGATGTGGGGCCGCCGGCTCGTCGGCGACACCCTGCTCATCGCGCGCGCCGCGCTGCGATCGCCCACGCTCGGGCTCGCCGAGCAGGAGAAGGTGGAGCCGGTCTTCACCGAGCTGATGGCCGCGCACTCGCGGCGCATGGACGCCATGGGCCTCGCGGCCTGAGGGGCGCCGGCGTCGGGGCGTTCGAGCCCCTCAGCTCAGGCCGAGCCGCGCCTTCTCGCGGGCGTCGTGGGCGACGCGCACGCGCGAGAGGATCATGATCGCCGGGTAGGTCACCGCGATCGGCACGACCAGCGCCGCCAGCCACGGCCACGGGGTGTCGATGCCCACGCCGAGCCAGGTGAGGATCGCCCAGGCGGCGCCCGCCGACACCGCGCCGATCATCGGCGCCAGCACGACACCGCGCGTCAGCCGCTGGTGCAGCAGGAAGTGGATGCCGATGCCGACGACCGCGCCGACGATGAAAGCGATGAGGATCTGCACGTCGTGCTCGCTCAGGCGACGAAGCCGACGCGGCGCGACTCCTCGGAGCCGAGCTCGATGTAGGCCAGTCCCGCGGTGGGGACGATGTACGAGTTGCCCTTCGCGTCGGCGAACGTCACGTGCGTGGCGCCGGCATCCAGTGCCGCGGCGACGGACTGCTTCACGTCGGCAGCCGCCTCGTTCGTCTCGAAGTTGAGCTCGCGGCCGGTGTTCGCGATGCCGATGCGGATCTCCACGTGACTGACCTCCTGCGCGGGGCGACGGTGTACTCGCCGAGAGGCTGAGGCTCCCCGGACGCATGGCAACTCTACGACACCGGGAAGAGGCATCCGCCCGCCGCGGGAACGCTCTGGGCGAACGGCCGATGTCGGCCGGCCGCGCTAGCGTCGAAGGGTGAGATCGGGGAGCCAGGACGACGCGATGCCCGCGCCGGATGCCGCGCAGCGGGCCGTGCTGGCGCTTCCGGTCGACGCCTCGGGGGTCGTCGTGGGCGCGCCGGGGACCGGCAAGACGACGACCCTGGTCGGGCGCGTCGCGGCCCTGGTCGCCGCCGGCGCCGACCCCGACTCCGTGCTGGTGCTCACGCCGTCCCGCCAGACCGCGACCGCGCTGCGCGACCGCCTCGGGCTGGCGGTGCGCGTCGCGACGACCGGGCCCCTGGCGCGTTCGGTCGCCTCGTACGCGTTCCAGATCGTGCGCGCCCACGCCGTCGCCGTCGACGCCGACCCGCCGCAGCTGCTGACCGGCGGCGACGAGGACCAGATCATCCGCGACCTGCTCGCCGGCGACGACGAGGACGAGGCCGCGGGAGCAGGGCGATGGCCCGAGTGGCTGGGGCCGGCCATCCGCGGGACGGCGGGCTTCCGCACCGAGGTGCGCACCTTCCTCGCCGAATGCACCACGCTCGGCATCGAGCCTGCGCGGCTGCGGGTGCTGGGGGAGCGCGGCGAGCAGCCGGCATGGGTGGCGCTGTCGTCGTTCTTCGCCGAATACCTGCAGGTGCGCGGCGCCATGCGCGGCGCACACCGCGACGCCGCCGGCCTGGTGCGCGAGGCGGTGGGGCTGCTGCGGACCGCGCCCGCCGGCATCCCGGCCGTCGACCGGGTGCGGATCGTGCTCGTCGACGATGCCCAGGAGCTCACCCTCGGCGGCGTGGAGCTGCTGGAGGCGGTGCGCGACCGGGGAGCTGCGGTGCTCGCGTTCGGGGACCCCGACGTCGGATCGGGATCGTTCCGCGGCGCCACGCCCGAGAACTTCGCGCGCCTCGCGGCCTCGCTCGGAACGGTGCACGTGCTGTCGGAGGGGCATCGCGGCACACCGTGGCAGCGCGAGCTCGTGGGCAGGGTGACGCAGCGCATCGGGGCCGTGGGCGTCGTGGCGCACCGCGGCGCGGGGACCGGGGCCGAACCCGACGCCTCGGTGCGGGTGCTCACGCTGCGTTCGCCGGCGGAGGAGTACGACGCGATCGCGCGGCTGCTGCGCGAACGGCACGTGCACGACGGGGTGCCGTGGCATTCCTGCGCCGTGATCGCGCACGACACGCGTCAGGTCGCGGCGCTCGAGGCCGAGCTGTCGGCCAGGGAGGTTCCGGCGCGCTCGAGCGGACCCGGCCGCGCGCTGGGTGCCGTGCGTCCGGTCGCCGACCTGCTGCGCCTGATCGAGCTCGCCGCGCGCGACGACTGGACCTTCGACGACGTGTCGGCCGCGCTCGTCGGCACCTACGGACGTCTGGACGTCATCGAGCTGCGACGTCTGCGCTCCGCGCTGCGGCATGTCGAGCTGCGCCGCGCCCTCGATCCCGATGCCGATTCGGACCCCGATGCCGGTGACAGCGGTGGCCCGCTGCGCGACGCGCCCGAGCGGTCGGGTCGCGACCTCGTGCTGTCGGCGATGGGCCGGCCGCTGGAGTTCGACCTCATCGACACGCGCGAGGCGCGGCGGGCGGCCTCGCTCGCGCGCACGCTGGAAGTGCTGCGCGACGACCTCGCGCGCGGCGCCACCGCGCATGAGCTGCTCTGGACGGCCTGGGACCGCAGCGGCCTCCAGCGCGCGTGGTCGGAGCTCGCCCGGGGCAACGGACCCCTCGCCGAGCAGGCGAACCGCGATCTGGACGCGCTGGTCGCCCTGTTCCAGGCGGCCAAGCGGTTCGTCGAGCGGTCGCTGGATGCCGACCCCCGCGTCTTCGTGAGGTCGATCCTCGACAGCGGCGTGGCCGAGGACCGGCTCGACGCGCCGACGCGCGACGACAGCGTGCGGATCATGACGCCGGCAGGCGCCCTCGGCCTCGAGTTCGACACGGTCGTGATCGCGGGCATGCAGGACGCGGTGTGGCCCAACACGAGGCTGCGGGGGAGCCTCCTCGACACGTGGCGACTCGCGGATGCCGCCACCCGTGCCGATGGTGAGGCCGCGGGCGCGTTCGACCGGCGCCGCGCGGCGATGCACGATGAGCTGCGGCTGCTGGTGCGGGCGCTCTCGCGCGCGGGCGAGCTGGCGGTGGTGACCGCCGTGGATGACGACGACACCGGTCCGAGCGTGTTCTTCGAGCTCCTGCCGGACCCCGAGCCGTTCGAGCTCGACCACCCGGTGTCGCTGCGCGGCCTGGTCGCGCGGCACCGCCGCACCCTCACGTCGGTCGCGGCCGGATCGGCTCCCGCAGGCACACGGCGGGCGGCCGAGCAGCTCGCGCTGCTGGCCGACGCCGGCGTCCCGGGCGCTGCGCCCGGCGAGTGGTACGGCGTGGCGGCACCGACGTCGGCCGGACCGTTGCGCGATCTCGCGCGCGAAGACGTCCGCGTCTCGCCCTCGCGTCTGCACGCCCTCGAGGAATGCGAGCTGAACTGGGTGATCGGCGACCTGGGCGGCGACCCCGGCGGCACGACGGCGGGCCTCGGCACGATCATCCACGCCGCACTCGAACACGCCGCGGGGCACGACGAGTCCGCCCTGTGGGCCGAGGTCGAGGCGCGCTGGGGCGAGCTGACGTTCGAGGCGGCATGGCGGGATCGCGCCGAGCAGACCCGGGCGCGCGACCTCGTCCGCCGACTGCATCTGTACCTGCGCCGCTTCGACGACGCCGGCGGCACGCTCATCGGGGCGGAGCCGCACTTCGAGGTGGTGATCCCGCTCGATGATTCGGCGGAGGTCGCGTCGGCCACGACGAACGGCGAATCCGGCGAGGGCGGCGAGGGTGGCGAGCACCGCGTGATCCTCTCGGGCTACATCGACCGTGTCGAGCTCACCCCGGAGGGGACGGTCGTCATCATGGACCTCAAGACCGGCAAGCGCGAGCCGCAGACCGACGCCAAGGTGCTGGACAACCCGCAGCTGGGCGCCTACCAGCTGGCGTTCGAGTCGGGCGCGATCCCCGAGGCGAACGGGCACGCCCCCGGCGGGGCGAAGCTGCTCGTGCTGCGTCCGACGGCGGCGAAGTCGGACTACGTCACCCCGTGGCAGCCGCCGTTCGACGACGAACGGCGCGACGTGTTCCTGGGTCGCATCCGCGCCGCGGTCGCCGTGATGCGGGGCGAGTCGTTCACCGCCCCCTACGAGGAGCATTGCCGGGACGAGCACTCCTACGGCCTCTGCCGCATCCACACGGTCGGCGCGGTGAGCGCCTCGTGACGGTCGTCGACGGGATCGCCCCGGTCGTGCCGGCCGCCGCGACGCCGCTGCTGCCCGCCCGCGTCATCGCCGCAGCGCTCGGCCAGTTCCCGCCCACCGATGAGCAGACCGCCGTGATCGAGGCGCCCCTCGCACCGGCTCTGGTCGTGGCCGGCGCCGGCAGCGGCAAGACCGAGACGATGTCGGCACGTGTGGTGTGGCTGGTCGCCAACGGCATCGTGCGCCGCGACGAGGTGCTCGGACTCACCTTCACGCGCAAGGCCGCGGGCGAGCTCGCCGAGCGCATCCAGAAGCGGCTCGCCCGCCTCGCCGAGTTCGAGCGCCGCGGACTTCTGCCCGCGCTGCCTGACCTGGCGGCGGAGGGCCGGCTGGCGGTGTTCGGCGAGCTGGAGCGCTCCGGCGTCGACGGCGCGCGGGCGACCGCCGAACGCCACCGCATCCTCGACGAGCTGGCGCGCGAAGTCGGCGCGGTCGCCCAGACCTCCGCCGACGACGCGCTGCTGCACCGCCCGACCGTGGCCACCTACAACAGCTTCGCCGACCAGATCGTGCGCGAGCACGCGGTGCGCATCGGACGGGATGCCGAGGCCGCGGTGCTGTCCGAATCCGCCGCGTGGCTGCTCATGCGCCGTGTCGTGTTCGCCTCCGACGACGCCCGTCTGGAGCTGCGCGGCGAGGCGGTGCGCAGCATCGTGGACGCGGCCCTGCGCATCGCGCGCGACGGCGTCGACAACCTCGTGGACTTCGACGCGCTCGCCGCCTTCCCCGCCCGCTTCCAGACGGTGCGGGACCTGCCGTCCACCAACAAGCGCACCGTGGTCTACGCGGACGTCGCAGACGCCGTCGACAAGGTCGCCGCCCTCGCCCTGCTGGCCGATCTCGCCCGCGAGTACGCCGCCGAGAAGCTGCGGCTGGGCGTGATCGACTTCTCGGACCAGGTCGCCGGAGCGCTCCAGGTCGTGGCCGGTCACAGGGCTGTCGCCGACGAGCTGCGCGACCGCTACCGAGTGGTGCTGCTGGACGAGTACCAGGACACCTCCGTCGTGCAGACCGACCTGCTGGCCACGCTGTTCGCCGGCACCGGCGTCATGGCCGTGGGCGACCCGCACCAGGCGATCTACGGCTGGCGGGGTGCGAGCGCCGGCAACCTCGGCGGGTTTCCCGCCGCCTTCGCCCCCGGGGCCCCGTGCGCCCAGTACGCGCTGCTGACGAGCTGGCGCAACAGCGCCTCGGTGCTGACCGCGGCCAACGCGGTGCTGGCCCCGCTCGCGGCATCGGCCTCGGTGCCCGTGCAGGAGCTGCGCGCGCGTCCCGGTGCGCCCGACGGCCGGGTCGAGCTCGGCTTCGACGCGGATCTCGATTCCGAAGCAGACCGCGTGGCGGCATGGTTCGCGCAGGTGCGCGCAGAGCGGGCGGGCGAAGGTCGCTCCACGACGGGAGCGATCCTGTTCCGCAGCAAGAAGCACATGGTGCGCTTCGGCGACGCCCTGGGCAGGCGTGGCATCCCGCACCGGATCCTGGGTCTGGGCGGACTGCTGTCCACGCCCGAGGTCGTCGACGTGGTCTCCACGCTGCGCGTGATCAGCGACCCCTCGGCGGGCTCGTCGTTGATCCGCCTGCTGTCGGGGCCGCGCTGGTCGATCGGTCTGCCGGATCTGCGGGAGCTCGCCGCGCTCGCCCGCCGCCTCGCACGGCACGACGCCGCGCTGCAGCCGCTGGCACCCGAGATCGTCGAGCGGATCCGGGGGAGCGCCGGTGACGACGACGGCTCGCTCGTGGACGCCCTCGACTTCGTGCTGCGGCAGAAGCCCGATCACGGCTGGCTGGCCGGCTTCACGCCCGAGGCGCGAGAGCGGCTGCGGGAGGCGGCGTCCGTGTTCGCCGGACTCCGGCAGGCCGCCGGGATGCCGATCCCCGAACTCGTCCGCCTCATCGAACTCGAGCTGCGCCTGGACATCGAGCTGGCCGCCAACGAGTCGCGCGGACCGGCGCGGATCGCTTCCGCGCAGCTGCGCGCGTTCGTCGATGAGGTGCACGCGTTCCTCGCCGCCGACGAGACCGGCTCGCTGTCGAGCCTGCTCGCATGGCTGGACCATGCCGAGCAGCTCGACGAGTTCGCGCCGCGCACCGAGCCGCCCGAGGACGACGTGGTGCAGCTGCTGACGATCCACGGCTCGAAGGGCCTGGAATGGGATGCCGTGGCGGTGGTCCGCCTGGTCAAGGACGAGCTGCCCAGCGCTCCGCGTGACACCAAGGCATGGCTCGGTTTCGGTGTGCTCCCGTACGCGTTCCGCGGTGACTCCGCCTGGCTGCCGGCACTCGGCTGGCAGGCCGCGCAGACCCAGCAGGAGCTGAAGGAAGCCTTCGACGCGTTCATCGAGGCCAACCGCGCCCGGCAGCTCGAGGAGGACCGCCGCCTCGCGTACGTCGCGGTGACCCGCGCCCGTGACCATCTGCTGCTCACCGGGGCGAGCTGGTCAGGCACGAAGCGACCGCGGGCACGCAGCACCTTCTTCGCCGAGATCGCCGAGGCGCTGGAGGTGCCGCTGGCCGAGGACGAACCCGGGGACGACCCGTACCAGGGTGAGCGCCGGGTGCTGCAGTGGCCCATCGATCCGCTCGGCTCCCGCCGCGACGCCGTCGCGGACGCGGCGGCCGCGGTCGAGGCGGCGCTGGGCTCGCCTCGCGCGGCGATCGATCGTCAGACCGAGCTGCTGCTCGCTGAGCGGGACGCGCGACGAGCCCGACCGGTGCACACCGCGCCGACCCGCATCGCCGCGTCGCGGTACAAGGAGTATGCGGCAGACCTCGAGGGCACGCTGGCGAGCATCGCGCGGCCGATGCCCGAGCGGCCGTTCCGGCAGACGCGTCTGGGCACGCTCTTCCACGCCTGGGTGGAGCAGCGCTCCGGACGCGCCGGACTCGGGGGCTCGCTCGACGACGCGCTGTGGGAGAGCGACGACGACGCCGGGACGGAGGCCTCCGTCGAGGACGCCGCCGCTCTCGGCGCCCTGCGCGAGCGCTTCCTCGCCTCGGAGTGGGCCTCGCTGCAGCCGATCGAGGTGGAGACCGAGATCGACTTCACCACCGTCGGCCCCGACGGACTGCCGCACATCGTCATCTGCAAGCTCGACGCCGTGTACCGCCGTGAGGACCGTGGCGGCCGCATCGAGATCGTCGACTGGAAGACGGGCGCCGCCCCGCGCACGGCGACGGAGAAGGACGAGCGGATGCTGCAGCTCGAGCTGTACCGCAAGGCATACCACGCCAAGCACGGCGTCCCGGTGGATGAGATCGACGTCGCGCTGTACTACGTCGCCGAGGACGTGATCCTCCGCGGCTGAGGTTCCACCGCGGGTCGGCGACGGAGCTCAGTCGGCGAGCCACCGCCGCAGCGCCGCCTCGGAGGCCCGCTCCGCGTCCGCCGCGGCATCCGAGCCGTCTGCGGCGTGCGCCCGGTCGAACGACGGCGTGGCGGGCACGATGGTGATCGGCGCGGTCGACAGGTCGTCGGCGGCGGCCGGGGGAGCGTCTTCGGATGCCTCGTCGACCAGGAGGTCGAAGGACCGGGCGCCCGCGGGGTCCGCGGCCTCGTCGGCCGGTTCCGGCTCGAGCTCGTCCGAGATCCACTGCGCGAGCTCGTCGGGGTCGTACGCATCGGTCTGCATCGACGTGTCGATCGTCGGTGCGGCGGACGCGCCCGGCATCCGATCGAGCAGGGCGATCGCGTCGTCGACGTCGAGCGCGGCATCCGACACGATCTCGTCGCCGGCCACTCCCGCGGCGAGCGATTCGAGCAGCTCGACGGCGTCGGCGACGATGTCCTCGCGCGCCTCGTCGTGCCCGTGCACCAGCCATTTCGCGAACTCGAGCTCGGCGTACAGCCGCGAGCGCTCACGGGCGCGGGCGTCGGGGGCGCGCTCGCTCTCGGCGACGTACGCGGCGAACACGTCGTCGGCCGCCTCCGGCGCCGACGCGAGCCACTGCAGGTCGACGGCGGGGTCGCCGATGGACAGTCCGTGCCACTCCAGGAGGCCGGTGACGGTCGGCACGTCCTCCACATCTTCGAAGAAGAACGACGCGGCGCCCGCGCCGCCGAGGACGACCGCGGGCTCGAAACGCCACAGCTCCTCGGTGTCGGCGGCGCGATGCCACCGCTCGGCGAGGGTCATCGGCAGGCGTCGGGTGGCGATGGCGCGGTCGATGAGGCGCACGACGTCGGCGCGCACCTGCTGGGGGGTGCGCGCGGGGAGACCCTCGCCCTTGACCACCGACAGGGGGAGTGCGTGCAGCGCTGCGAGGGCCGCACCGAGCGACGTGGCGGCGCCCCGGCCGGGCGGAAGGTGGGCGGCATCGACCCGGTACCCGGGGAGGAAGTCGACGACGACCACGCGCGTATCGCCCAGGCCCGCCTCGCCCAGTAGTTCGGGTGCACGGAAGGGAAGCAGCGAGCGGACGCCGGGGGTGAGCGCCTGCAGCGCCCTCACCTCGGCGGCCAGTTCCGGGGTGGCCGAGGGGTCCGCGGGCACGCGGACGACGACGCGGCGGCCGTCGTCCAGTTCCGCCAGCGCGGCGTCGTACCGCCCGGTGGCGCCCTCGGTGAGGGCACCGACTCCGACGACCCCTGCCCGCGGCAGAGCCGACGTGACGGACGCGGCTAGAGTGAGGGGTGAGCGTGCCATGTGCCCAGGGTAGGTCGGTCGCGCTCGTCCGTCCCCGCGCCACGCCCGGCCCAGAACGACGAAGCGGAGCATGTTCGATGGCGGCTCCTGACAGTCCCGGCCTTCCGCCGCTGGCACGCGTAGGCCTGGACCGCGCGGCCGAGGAGCGGCTCGTCCCGGACCTCATCGAGGCGTCCCGAGCGGATGCCGCCACCCGCGTGCTGGTGGTCTCCGGCGACGCGGCGCCGCTGTCGACGCCGGATGCGCTGCACTGGACGACACCGTCGCGGGTCCCCGCCGGCGGGCAGTGGGCGTTCCTCGGACGCGACGCGGACGGCACGGCGCTGCTGGCCGCGGTGTTCCCCTCGGGCGACGACGAGCTCTTCTCCGCCCCGGCCGGGTGGGCGGGGCTGCGCGCGGCCGGTGCCCAGCTGTCCGCCGAGGACTCGTCGGCGTTCGTCGAAGCGCTCAGCCTCGGGCGATGGCTGCTGGATGCCGCGTTCTGCCCGGCCTGCGGCGCCCTCACCGTGGTCGAGGACGCGGGGTGGTCGCGGCGTTGCCCGTCGTGCGGACGACAGCACTTCCCGCGCACCGATCCGGCCGTGATCGTGGCGATCACCAGCGCCGAGGATCCGGATCGGCTGCTGCTGGGCTCCAACGCACTGTGGGGCGCCGACCGCTTCTCGTGCTTCGCCGGATTCGTCGAGGCCGGCGAGGCGCTGGAGGCGGCGGTGCGTCGTGAGGTCGCCGAGGAGTCGGGCGTCGAGGTCGGAGCGGTGACATATCGGGGCTCGCAGGCCTGGCCCTACCCGCGCTCGCTCATGGTCGGGTTCCTCGCGGTCGCGCTCGACGATGCCGCGGCCCGCGCCGACGGCGAGGAGATCGCCGCGGTTCGGTGGTTCACGCGCGACGAGATCGGCCGGGCGCTGGCGGGCGAGGGCGATGTGGTGCTGCCGGGCCCCGCGTCGATCGCCCACCGGCTCATCGCCGACTGGCACGGAGCGGGGCTGTGATCGGCGACGCCCTCGCGGGACTGGACGAACGGCAGCGCGAGGCGGCGACCGCACTGCGCGGGCCGGTCGTCGTGCTCGCCGGTGCCGGGACGGGGAAGACCCGTGTCATCACGCATCGGATCGCCCACGGCGTCGACACCGGGGCGTACTCGCCCGGCCGCGTCATGGCGGTCACCTTCACGACGAAGGCCGCGGGCGAGATGCGCGGCCGCCTGCGGGCGATGGGTGTCGGCGGGGTCGCGGCGCGCACGTTCCACGCGGCGGCGCTCGCACAGCTCAACTTCTTCTGGCCGACCCTCGCAGGCGACTCGGCTCCGGGCATCATCGACAACAAGGTGCGCATGCTCGCCCACGCCGCCGACGGCGTGGGCCTGTCTCCCGACGTCGCGACGCTGCGCGACGTGGCCTCGGAGATCGAATGGCGCAAGGTGTCGATGCTCGGGATCGACGACTACGCCGCGGCCCGGCCTGGTGGCGTCGGACGTCTGGGCGTGGATCGCGTGATCGCCTTGCAGCAGGCGTACGAGAAGCTCAAGGACGAACGCCGCCAGCTCGACTTCGAGGACGTGCTGCTGGCCTGTGCGGGCATGCTCGAGGCGGAGCCGCAGGTGGCCAAGGCGGTGCGCGAGCAGTACCGGCATTTCACCGTCGACGAGTTCCAGGACGTCTCTCCGCTGCAGAACAGGCTGCTCGAGCTGTGGCTCGGCGATCGGCGCGACCTCTGCGTCGTCGGCGATGCGAGCCAGACGGTGTACTCGTTCGCGGGCGCCGACGCCCGGTTCCTGCTGGACTTCCAGACGCGGTACGAGGGTGCGCGGGTGGTGCGGCTGGAAACGAACTACCGATCGGATGCCGCCATCCTGGCCGTCGCGAACGAGCTCATGCGCGGCAGGCCCGGGGCGCTGCAGCTGACGGCGGCCGAGCGGCCCTCCGCCCTGGAGAGCGCGGAGGATGCCTCCGTGCCGATCCCGACGGTCACCGCGTTCGAGGACGACCGCGCCGAGGCGCGCGCGGTCGCGGCTCGGATCGCGTCGCAGGTCGCGGCCGGGGCGGACCCGCGTGACATCGCCGTGCTCTACCGGGCGCATGCGCAGTCCGCCGAGATCGTCGCGGCTCTGGCCGACGCCGGCATCGCGACGACGGTGCTCGGCGGTCGCCGGTTCTTCGACATGCCCGAGGTGCGGCAGGCCGTGATGGAGCTGCGCGCGGCGTCCGTCGCGCCCATCGAGAGCGGCTTCGTCGACACCGTGCGCGACATCCTGCGGTCCCGCGGGCTGACCGATGAGCCCCCCGAGGCGGGCGGAGCGCTCCGCGACGCGTGGGAGGCCCGCGCGGCGATCCTCCGGCTCGCACAGGAGGCGCCCGCCGGCACCACGCTGCGCGCCTTCGCGGACGAGCTCACCGCCCGCGCGAAGGTGCACGACGAGCCGGCGATGCGCACCGTCACCCTGGCGACGCTGCATGCCGCCAAGGGTCTGGAGTGGGAGCACGTCCACCTGGTCGGGGTGGCGGAGGGGCTGCTGCCGATCTCGTACGCGTCGACGTTCGAGCAGGTGGACGAGGAGCGCCGCCTCGCGTACGTCGGCATCACGCGGGCCGGGCGAACGCTCTCGCTGTCGTGGTCCCGAGGGACACGGGAGCGGCAGCCGTCGCGGTTCCTGCGAGAGATCGGCAGCGGCACTCTGCGTGCGGGCGCTGCGGTCGCACGCTCCGGTGGAGCGACCCGGCGCGCACCGCGATCGACGCCGTCCGGGTCGACGACGGGCTCTTCGCGCGCTCAGCGATGAGCCTCGCCGCGATGATGCCGGCCTCCCACATCACGGCGGGTTCGCTGTCGACCGGCCGGCCGAGCAGCTGCGCGGCCACGGCGGGCCAGGCCGGGTCGTCGTCGCGGCGGTGAGCCGCCACGCAGGCGAGGCACGCGGTCACCCCCGGCTCGACGAACGGCCCGATCTCGGCGCCGGATCCCGTGAGGGCCACGGGCACGTGCGCGCGGTCCGCGCTCATCAGCGCGGCGACCGCGCCCGGGTCGATCACCCGGTGCACCACGAGGACGACGGCGGCGGCGTCCGGGTGCGCGGTGCCGATCGGGTCGAAGCGGTGCGCGGTCTCGACATCGAGCCCGGTGGCGCGCAGGCCGGCGCCCACCGCATCCCGCTGCTCGTCGGGGACACCGTCGGCGGCGTGCAGGGTCACCATGCGCCGAGGACCGGCATCCGTCATCAGCGCGCGGCGGATGTGCACGAGGAACCGCCTCGCCGACTCGGCGTCGGGTGCGCCCATCGCCTGGGCGAAGGGGACGAGGGCGCCGTCGGGGATGCCGCGCTCGAGCTCGCGCAGCAGCCGCAGCTGCCACGCCGGCGGATCGTCGAGGACCGCGATCCGCTCGGCGCCGAACTGCAGCACCGTGGCGGAGCGCCAGACAGGCGGATACGAGGGATCGAGGCGCAGCATGCCCTGATCCTGCCCGAGCCCTCACGCGGGCGGACGGTATCCACAGGCGTCACCGCACCCGGGCGCCCGCGGCTCCTTCCTGGGGAGGAGCGGGCACGATCGGCGCGGAGCCGGACTAGACCGGCCGGTGATCGTCCGGCGCGCCGCTCCCGTCGCCGCCGTCGGCGTCGTCGTCCTGCGGACCGTCGTCGTCCTGCGGACCCTGAGCCCGGGGCTCCTCACCCGCGAGCAGGCGGGCCAGCGCATCGTCCATCTCGTCGCGGGCCGGCTCCTCGCCGCGCGCCCTCGCCTCGAGCCGGGCGACCAGGGCCGCCGGGTCGTCGATGTCGGTCGCGCTCGGCATCAGGTCGGGGTAGTCCCAGAGGGCGTCGCGGGCGGCCGGGCCGACGGCATCCGTCACCGCACGCCACATCGCGGCCGCCTCGCGCATGCGCCGCGGGCGGATCTCGAGGCCCACGAGCGAACCGAGTGCGCGCTCGGCGGGACCGCCGACCGCACGGCGGCGACGCACCGCCTCGGCGATGCGCTGGGCGGAGGGCAGGCGGTTCGTCGCCTCGGCGGTGACGACCTCGACCCAGCCCTCGATGGTGGCGAGGAGATTCTCGAGGCGGGCGAGCGCGGCATCCTGCGCCTCCGAGCGCGCCGGCAGCAGGGCGCCGCTCTCGATCGCACGGCGGAGCTCCTCGGGCTCGGACGGATCGAACCGCGACGCGAGGTCCTCCAGCGCGTCGGTGTCGACGTGCACGCCCCGCGCGAAGTCCGTGACCTGCGAGATGACGTGCAGGCGAAGCCAGCGCGCATGCCGGAACAAGCGGGCGTGGGCGAGCTCGCGCGTCGCGACGTAGAGCGCCAGCTGGTCCTCGGGCACCTCGAGGTCGCGCCCGAAGTCGGCGAAGTTCTGCGGCAGGATCGCAGCCTGCCCGTCGGGCATGAGGGGGATGCCGACATCGCCGCCGCTGACGACCTCCTTGGAGAGGTTGCCGACCACCTGGCCGAGCTGCGAGGCGAACAGCGATCCGCCGACGGTGCGCATGAGGCGCCCGGCGCCCTGGATGAGCCCCTGCATGTCGTCCGGCGCCTGCTCGCGCAGCGCGGCGGTGAGGGCGTCGGCGATGCTCGTGGCGACGGGAGTGGCCAGCTCCTGCCACACCGGCAGGGTCGCCTCCACCCACCCGCCGCGGGTGAGGGTCTGCGGGGGAGCGGGCAGCTCCGAGATCGTGGTGGCCTCGCTCAGCCACAGCGTCGCCAGGGCGAACGCCTGGTCGAGGTCGGTGCGCTGCCCGGCGGTCACGCCCAGGCCCTCCTGGTTGGCGATGTGCAGCGCCTGGCGCTCGGCCATGTCCCACGAGATGCCGCTCTCATCGGCATTGGCGAACGCGCCCTGCAGCTGGCGCATGACCGCCTGCATCATGGCCGGATCGATGTTCATGCCCGACAGGCGCGAGAGCTGTTCGGGGTCGAGGTCGCCCACGCCGCCGCCGAAGAGCTGCCGGATGAGCTCCTGGAACTCGTCCTCGGGACTCGGTCCGCCTGCAGGAGTGTCTTCGTCTGCCACTTCGGTCGCCTTTCAGCCGGTCCATGACGTTGCGCTCTACGCTAGTCGCAGCATCCATCGCACTCCCCGGCAGGGACCCGAACGCCTTACGCCGGTCGCGAACGACCAGGCAGCTGACGACAAGGCACGGAAGAGAGGTCCCGCGTGGCCCTGTTCGACGAGAACACCACCATCGAGCCCGCCCCGCGGCAGCGGATGTCGCGTCGCACACTCGCGGGGGTGTGGGCGCTGGCCGTGGCCATGGTCGTGCTCCTGGTCATCACGTTCCTGCCGACGTCGTACGTCATCCAGCAGCCCGGCCCGGTGTACAACACGCTCGGCACCGCGCAGAACGCCGACGGCGACGAGGTGCCGCTGATCTCGGTCGACGGCGCCGAGACCTATCCGACCGACGGCTCGCTCGACCTCCTCACCGTGCAGGTCCAGGGCAACCGCGAGCACACCCCGTCGTGGTTCGAGCTCGCGAGGGCGTGGTTCGACCCGAGCAAGGCGGTCATGCCCATCGACGCGATCTTCCCCGAGGGGCAGACCACCGAGCAGCGCAACGAGGAGAGCGCGCAGATGATGGTCGACTCCCAGCAGGAGGCGACCGCCGCCGCGCTCACCGAGGTCGGCTACGACGTCGGCGCGAAGCTCTCGGTGCACTCGGTGATCAAGGACGCGGCCGCCGAGGGCGTCCTGCAGGAGGGCGATGTCATCCTCGAGGCGAACGGCCAGGCGGTGACGGATGCCTCCTCCCTGCGCGCGGTCATCAACGACGGCGCCGGGGCGCCTGTCGAACTGCTCATCGAGCGCGACGGGAAGCAGCAGACCGTCGAGGTGACTCCCAAGGAGTCCACCGCCGACGGCGAGACGACGTGGCTCATCGGCGTCAACCTGATCACCGACTACGACTTCCCGATCGACGTGACCATCCAGCTCAACAACGTCGGGGGCCCGAGCGCCGGCATGATGTTCGCGCTGGGCATCATCGACACCCTCACCCCGGGCGAGCTCAACGGCGGCGAACAGGTCGCCGGGACCGGCACCATCAACGCCGAAGGCGACGTCGGGCCGATCGGCGGCATCCGCCAGAAGATGTGGGGCGCGCTCGACGCGGGCGCGGACTGGTTCCTGGCCCCGGCCGACAACTGCGACGAGGTCGTCGGGCACATCCCGGGTGACCTGCGCGTGTACTCGGTGAAGGACCTGGATGACGCGCTCGACGTCCTCGACGCCGTCCGCACCGGTGACGGACTCGACGAACTGCCCACCTGCCGGGCGAGCTGATCGTTCCCGAAACGTTGCCGGTTTCCTAGAGTTCGCCCAGCGAGGACACGGTCGCCGCCCGGAACCAGCCGCCTAGGATGGGACGGTGACCACGACCTCGTCGCCGCCCCCGGCCACACCCTCCCGCACCCGACGCGTCATCGCCATCACCCTTGCGGTCATCGCCGCGCTCGTGGTCGCGTTCTTCGTGTTCGCCAGCCTCTACGCCGACTGGCTCTGGTTCGACCAGCTCGGGTTCCAGGAGGTGCTGGTGACCCAGTGGGTCGCGCGCGTCGTGATGTTCGTCATCGGCTTCCTCGGCATGGCGGTGCCGGTGTGGCTGTCGATCCAGCTCGCCTACCGACTGCGCCCGGTGTACGCGCGGCTGAGCTCGCAGCTGGACCGATACCAGGAGGTCGTCGAGCCGCTGCGGCGCCTGGCGATGTGGGGCATCCCGGTCTTCTTCGGCTTCTTCGCCGGCTTCGCGGCATCCGCCCAGTGGGAGACCACCTGGCTGTGGTTCAACGGCGTCGCCACGAAGCAGACCGACCCCGAGTTCGGTCTCGACACCGGCTTCTACATGTTCGCGATGCCGTTCTGGAGTTCGCTCATCGGCTTCGTCTCGGCGGTGCTGCTCATCTGCCTGCTCGTCACGGCACTCGTGTCGTACCTGTACGGCTCCGTGCGGATCGGCCAGCGCGAGCTGCGGATCTCCAAGTCCGCGCGCATCCAGCTCGCGGTCATCGCGGGACTGTACCTGCTGGTTCAGGGCGCGAGCCTGTGGCTGGACCGCTACAAGACGCTCATCGAACCGGGCGACCGCATCACCGGCCCCGGCTACACCGGCGTGCACGCGATCATCCCCGGGCAGACGATCCTCGCCTTCGCGGCCGTCATCGTCGCGATCCTGTTCTTCGTCACCGCGGTGATCGGCCGATGGCGCTACCCGCTCATCGCGACGGCCCTGCTGGTCGTCTCGGCGATCGTGGTCGGCATCGGGTACCCGTGGGTGGTCAACACCTTCCAGGTGCAGCCGAACCGGTTCGCCCTGGAAGAGGACTACTACCAGCGCAACGTCGACATGACCCATGAGGCGTACGGCGTCGACGGCCTGGACCAGCAGGACTTCACGGCGGTGACCGATGTCGAGGCGGGCCAGCTGCGCGACGACGCGGCGACGACCGCGCAGGTGCGCATCATGGACCCGGCCATCATCTCGCCGAACGTGCGTCAGCTCGAGCAGTACCGCTCCTACTACCAGTTCGCCGACCCGCTGGACGTCGACCGCTACGACATCGACGGCGTCTCGCAGGACACGGTGGTCTCGGTCCGTGAGCTCAACCTCGCGCAGCTGGGCGCGGCCGCCGACTGGCAGAACTCGGCCGTCGTCTACACGCACGGCTACGGCATCGTCGCCGCGAAGGGCAACGACCGCACCACCGAGGGCGACCCGGTGTTCCTCGAGCGCGGCATCCCCGCCAGCGGCTTCCTCTCCGACCAGGAGGACTTCCAGCCGCGCGTGTACTTCGGCGAGTACTCGCCGACGTACTCGATCGTGGGAGCGCCGAAGGATGCGGACCCGATCGAGCTGGACTACCCGTCGGGTCAGGACGGCGCCTCGGGCGAGACCAAGACGACGTTCGAGGGCGACGGCGGACCGAGCCTCGGCAACGTCTTCAACCGCCTCATCTACGCGCTGAAGTTCCAGGCCGAGCAGATCCTGTTCTCGGATTACGTGAACGAGGACTCGCAGATCCTCTACGACCGCAACCCGCGCGATCGCGTGCAGAAGGTGGCGCCGTACCTCACGCTCGACAACGACGCGTACCCGAGCGTCGTGGACGGCCGCATCGTCTGGATCGTCGACGGCTACACGCTGAGCGCGAACTACCCGTACTCCTCGACGGTGAGCCTCACCTCGGCGATCTCGGACTCGTCGAACCCCGCTCCGCGGTTCGCGCTGGACGACATCAACTACATCCGCAACTCGGTCAAGGCCACCGTCGACGCCTACGACGGCTCGGTCACGCTCTACGCGTGGGACGAGAGCGACCCGGTGCTGCAGTCCTGGCAGAAGGTGTACCCGTCGACGATCAAGCCGATCAGCGACATGTCGGCCGACCTGATCAGCCACGTGCGCTACCCGACCGATCTGTTCAAGGTGCAGCGCACGATCCTCGGCACGTACCACGTCGACGACGCGCGGTCGTTCTACCAGAGCGACAACCGCTGGCAGACGCCGAACGACCCGCAGGAAGACACGCTGCTGCAGCCGCCGTACTACCTGACGATGCAGATGCCCGGCCAGGAGGAGCCGACGTACTCGATGTTCACGTCGTTCATCCCGTCGTCGACGGGGGGCAACGCGCGCAACGTGCTGATGGGCTACCTCGCGGTGGACTCGAACGCCGGCAGCGAGGCGGGGGTCAAGAGCAAGGACTACGGGAAGCTGCGAATGCTCGTGATCGACGCCGCGACGACGGTGCCCGGTCCCGGTCAGGTGCAGAACACGTTCAACTCCGACCCACAGGTGTCCTCGCAGATCAACCTGCTGAAACAAGGGCAGTCCGAGGTGCTCAACGGCAACCTTCTGACCCTCCCGGTCGGTGGCGGCCTGCTGTACGTGCAGCCGGTGTTCGTGCAATCGTCCGGTGCGACGAAGCTGCCGAAGCTGCAGAAGGTGCTGGTCTCGTTCGGTGACGACATCGCCTTCGAGGACACCCTGAACGAGGCGCTCGACACGCTGTTCGGCGGCGATTCGGGAGCGGATGCCGGCGACACCGACGTGCAGCCGACTCCGGGGGCCTCGCCAGCGCCTGAGCCGTCGCCGACTCCCACGGAGCAGACGCCGCCGACGACCGAGCCGACGGACGCGTACCAGGCCGCGCTGCAGGACGCCCAGAAGGCGATGCTGGACCGGCAGGCGGCCCTCGAGAAGGGCGACTGGACCGCGTACGGCGAGGCCGACGCGCGACTGACGGCCGCTGTCGAGAAGCTCATCGAGCTCGGCAAGCAGTGACCCGCTGACGTGAGAAGGGCCGCCCATCCGAGGATGGGCGGCCCTTTCGCATCGCACCGGACGCCGCCGGCGTTCACGCGGTGAGGAACGCGAACCAGATGAGCAGCAGCGTCACGACGAAGCCCGAGAACTGGTTCAGCCACAGGAACCGGCGCCATCCCGTCGTGGCGGCCGCGGCATCCGCGTCGGTGATCGAGCGATACGGCCACACGGTCACGAGATAGGGGATGACGAGCAGACCCGCGAGCGGTCCGGGCCAGGTGGTCGCGAGCATCGCCACGCCGGCTGCGGCATAGCAGACGAGCGCGAAGCGCACCGTCCAGCGTGCGCCGCGCGCCGTCGCGATGGAGGCGATCCCCGCCTCGCGGTCGGCTACGACGTCCTGCACCGCCCCGAACGCGTGGGAGGCGACGCCCCACAGCGCGAACGCGACGACGAGTGCGATCAGCGGCATCGTCCAGGCCGCCCCGGCGAGCACGAGTCCGTAGACGGCGGGGGAGAAGAAGTGGATGCTGCTGGTCGCGGAGTCCAGGAAGGGACGTTCCTTCAGACGCAGCGGCGGCGCGCTGTAGAAGACGACGAAGAAGAGGCTGGTGGCCAGCACGAGCCACGACACCGGCGAGCCGACCACCACGAGGTACGCGACGAACGGAAGGCACAGCAGCCCCGCGGCCCACAGCGTCACCCGATGCATGCGCCGGTCGAGGACAGCGCCGTGAGCGCCGCCCTTGCGCGGGTTGCGCAGGTCGGACTCGTAGTCGAACACGTCGTTGATGCCGTACATCGCGAGGTTGTACGGCACGAGGAAGAACAGCGTGCCGATCACCGCGGTCGCGTCGATCTGCCGTGTCGTCATGAGGTACCCGGCCGCGAAGGGATAGGCGGTGTTGATCCAGCTGACCGGTCGTGAGGAGATCAGCAGCTGCCGGGCGATGCCCGCCGTGCGCAGGGGCGGTGCCGCGGTCACGAGCGTGCCTCCTCGCGTCGTGGACGGGCCGGCGAGAGCAGCGTGAACACGGCGGGCACCAGAAACGCGGCGCATACGGGGTACGCGAGGTCCTCGATCGGCGCCAAGCCGATCCGCGCGCCCGAGATGAGGGCCTCCGGGTAGGCGAACAGCCCGACGGCGATCATCACGTTGTCGAACACCGCGGTCAGGACGCAGAGGGTGCCGGCGGCGATGGCGGATGCCGCGACCCGGCGCCCGAACCCGGGCCGGCGCGCCGTGAGCAGCACCACCACGGCGGTGACGGCCGCGAAGGGCAGGACGATGAGGGAGTACGTCACCGGACCGCCTCCGATCGCCGCGTCGCGGCATCCGCTCCTCTACGCGCGATCAGACGCTGCGCGCCGGACCACGAGATGAGCGCCAGGTAGCTCAAGAACGCCAGGAAGACGGGCTCCTCCAGCGGCAGGTGCGGGGCGAGGTCGATGCCGATCAGCAGCGTGCTGTCGCCCTTGACGAAGACGCCGGCGGCGATGCCGACCGCATCCCACACGAGGAGGAATGCGGTGCCGATGCCGACCGCGAGCGCCGTGCGACGGGGTGACCGCCACGCGGCGAGCCGCCATCGCCGATCGAGCAGCGCGACGCCGACGGCGGAGCCGAGAATCGCCGCGAGGTAGACGCCGGGCACCGTCACACCCTCGCCGGCTCTGCGAGGGGACCGGGGGAGCGATCCCCTCGCAGACGCTTGACGACGAGCTCGGCCGAGATGAGGCACATCGGCAGGCCGATGCCCGGCAGCGTCGAGGCGCCGACGTACGACAGCCCATCGACGACGCGCGAGGCGTTGCGCGGCCGGAAGACGGCGCTCTGCCCGAGGGTGTGCGCGAGGCCGAGCGCGTTCCCCCGCCACGCGCCGAAGTCGTCGGCGAAATCCCCGGGCGCGACCGTGCGCCGCACCACGATGCGTTCGGCCAGATCCGGGATGCCGCACCACTGCGAGATCTGGTCGATGACACGGTCGGCGGCGGCCTCGATGCGAGGGTCGCCGCCCCGGTCGAAGCCCCCGTGCCCGAGCAGGGGATCTGCGGGCACGGGGACGAGCACGAAGAGATTCTCGTGCTCCGGCGGCGCCACGCTGGGGTCCGTGGCGCTGGGTCGGCAGATGTACAGGGAGGCGGGATCCGGGATACGAGGATCCGTCCCGAAGATCGCGGCGAAGTTCTCGCGCCATTCCCGCGCGAACAGCAGAGTGTGGTGGGCGAGCTGCGGGAGCGGGCCCTCCACGCCGAGCATGAGCAGCAGGGCACCGGGGCTGGGGGTGCGGGAGCGCCACCACTTCTCGGGGTACGTCTGCGCTTCACGAGGGAGCAGACGTGTCTCGGTGTGATGCAGGTCGGCACCCGACACGACGAGGTCCGCAGGCACGCGGCGCCCGTCGGCGAGCTCCACACCGGTCGCGGCTCCGGCCGCGGTCGTGATCGCGGTGACGCGCGCGCCCGTCTCGATGGCGGCTCCGGCTGCCTCCGCCCGCGCCGCGACGGCGCGCACGAGCGCTGTGAAGCCGCCGCGCGGGTACAGCACCCGGTCGTCGAGATCGAGGTGGCTCATCAGGTGGTAGAGGCTCGGCACGCCGTAGGGAGACCCGCCCAGGAAGACGGCGGGGTACTCGAGGATCTGCCGCAGCCGCGGATCGGTGAACCGGCTCTCGACATGGCGGGCGAGGCTACGGGTCAGCAGGGCCGCGAGCCGCGGCATCCGTCGCAGCAGAGCAGGATCGCGCACGCCGGCGGTCGTCTCGTACGTGTCGTAGAGGAATCGGGAGACGGCGAGGTCGTAGGCGTCGGCGGCGGAGTCGAGGTAGGCGTCCAGGCGGGCTCCCGCGCCAGGTTCCACGCTCTCGAACAGCGCGGTCGCCGCGGTACGTCCGGATCGGACGTCGAGGGGGTCGAGGCCGGTCGCAGGGTCGGAGTAGACGCGGTAAGCGGGATCGAGCGGGACGAGGTCGAGTTCGCGCTCGGCGGTCGTTCCGAGCAGCCGGAAGAAGTGGTCGAACACCTCGGGCATGAGGTACCAGCTCGGGCCGGTGTCGAAGCGGAATCCGGCGTGCTCCCACGAGCCGGCGCGCCCGCCGAGCTCGTCGCGCGCCTCGAACAGGGTCGTGTCCCACCCCTCGGTCGCCAGCAGTGCCGCCGCGCCCAGTCCGCCGATGCCGCCGCCGATCACGACGGCGCGCCCAGGGCCGTCGGCGCGGGTCATGCGCGCACCTCCCTCGGCGCGAAGCCGAGCAGCGCACGCGCCGCGAGGCGCGCCTTGACGGCGTCGGGCACGCGGACCCGTACGTCGCTGTCGGCGTCGCACGTGCGCAGGCGGGCGGCGAGCTCGGCGAAGAGATCGTGCGCCGCGGTCACCGCGCGTCGGCAGTCGGAGGGGAGCGCCGGGATGACGCTCGCCGCGGCCGCGAGGTCGCCGTCGATGCGATCGAGGATCGCCGCACGTGTGCCCTCGCCCGAGGAGAGCCCGAGATAGTCGCGACCGAGCACGGTGCCGTCGTGGTGCAGATCCCGGAGGAAGTTGACGTCCTGGAACGCGGCTCCGAGCCGTCGCGCGCCATCGACCAGTTCCGGCGAGGGGGTGACCGGATGCGGCGCCCCCGCGTTGACGAACACCTGCAGGCACATCAGCCCGACCACCTCGGCCGACCCGTAGACGTAGTCGTCGTGGGAGGCCGCATCGTGCCGTCGGGTGTGCAGGTCGGTGCGCATCGAGGCGAAGAAGGGGGCGACGAGGTCCGGGCCGATCCCGCACTCGCGCGCGGTGCTGGCGAAGGCGTGCACGACGAGGTTCGAGCTGAAGCCTCGGTCTATTGCGGCCAGCACCTCCCGCTCGAGGTCGTCGAGCACGTCACCGGTGGCCTCAGCGGTGAGCCCCGCCTCCTCGGCCGGTCCGTCGACCACCTCGTCCGCGACGCGTGCGAGCGCGTACACGTTCCGCACATGCGGCCGGGGCCGTGGGCCGAGGAGGCGGCACGCGAGGCCGAACGACGTGGAGTAGCGCGCGATGACGGTGGCAGCGGCATCCGCTGCCGCCTGATCGTAGAGGGCGAGGCCTGTCGCCGTGCCGACCCGCGTCGCGCTCACGGGATCCGCTCCAGGATGCCGTCGGCCAGTGCGCGCAGGAGTGCACCGGCGCGCTCGGGCAGCGCCGGGTCGTGGGACTGCTCGCGCACCGCCGCGACGATGTCGTCGACGAGCCCCGCGAGGCGTTCGCGCGCACCGCTCTGCTCGAGCACCTGCTGCGCCTCGCGGACCGCGACCGGGCCGGTGCGCGCGCGGGCGAGGGCGTGATCGAGACCGGGGGCGGCACCCGATTCGCGCGCGAGCGCGACGAGCGGGGTGCGCTTGTTCTCACGGAGGTCCGGGCCGCTGTCGCGCCCGGTCTGCGAGGTCGTCCCGAACGCGCCGATGAGGTCGTCGACCAGCTGGAAGGCGAGCCCGAGTCGTCCGCCGGCGTCTCCGAGCACACGCAGCGCCTCGGCATCCGCCCCGCCCAGCAGCGCGCCCGCCTGCAGGGGAGCCCGGAACGAGTAGACCGCCGTCTTGTTGAACGCCGTGTCGAGGGTCGCGACGCGCGACGGATACCGCGCCATGACGCTGCTCTCGACATCCGTCAGCTCGCCCGCGGCCGACACCAGGACCGCGTCGTCCAGCAGGGCGAGCAGGCGCTCGCGCGTGGCGTCTTCGGTGTGCGCCATCGCCACGAGCCGGAAGGCCTCGTGCAGCAGGATGTCCCCGGCGATGATCGCGGCGGCATCGCCCACGTGGGCCGCTTCTGCGGCATCCGCTCCGTGTTCCTGCGCCCGCTGCCGGAACTCGCCCCCGACGTTGAGCACGCCCCGACGCACCGTGTCGCGATCGATGACGTCGTCATGCACCACGAAGGCGGTGTGCAGCAGCTCGAACGCGGCGGCGACCGAGAGCGCGGCGGAGGCGTCCGCGTCATCGGTGCGGAACGCGTCGAACGATGCCGTCACCAGTGTCGGGCGCAGGCGCTTTCCTCCCTGTGCGGCGCGGGTGAGGGATTCGCTCAGCGCGACGAAGTCGGGGCCGAGGTCGGCGGCACGCTCGCGGATGCGCGCGAGCGCGCCGTCGATCGCGATCCGCACCTCGGGGTGCTCCCCGCCCGGGATCACGATGCTCGTCTCCGACGTTCCGGCGCGTCGAAGAGGTGGAGCTGCTGCGCCTGGAGCACCAGCCAGGGGCTGAACGCCCACGGGGTCGCCTCGAGCGACGCGGCGAGGTCGACCGGGTCGGCCCAGCGCGCATCGGCCACCTCGAGCGGGTTGAGCACCGGCTCGTCGTCGGTGCGTGCGATGTAGACCGGGCACACCTCGTGCTCCACGATGCCGTTGGCGTCGGTCGCGCGATAGCGGAACAGGGGGAGGGCGACCTCGAGGTCGCGGAGGGTGAGGCCGAGCTCGAAGTCCGCGTGGCGCCGCACCGCGGTCAGGACGGGTTCGGCGGGCCGCGGGTGCCCGCAGAACGAATTGGTCCAGACGCCCGGCCAGGTGCGCTTGGTCAGTGAACGGCGGGTGATGAGCACCTGGCCGTCGCTGTTGTGGACGTGGCACGAGAACGCCAGGTGCAGCGCCGTGTCCGGGCCGTGGACGCTCGCCTTCGGTGCCGTGCCGATGGCGCGGCCCTCGTCGTCGAGCAGCACGACGTGGTCGGTGTCGGGCATCTCAGAACCTCCTCAAGTCGCTAGCTAAACTAGCGATCCTTCGTGTGCGATGCTACAACGGGTTGGAGGGAACGTCCATGATGTCGGAGCGATGGCTGCCGCAGACCGAGTATGAGCACTCCGTGATGCGCGTGCTCACCTCGATCCGCGCCGTCAGCGACGCCATGGAGCGGATGCACAGCGGCCTCAAGGGCGACATGGACATGAACGCCACCGACGTGGCGGCGCTGCGGTTGCTGATCATCCGTGAGCAGCACGGGCGGACGGTGAGTCCGCGCGACATCGCTCAGCACCTGCGGATCTCGACCGCGTCGACGACGAAACTCCTGGATCGCCTGGTCGACTCGGGGCACGTCGAGCGACTGCCGCACCCTTCCGATCGCCGCGCGCTCGTGGTGGTGCTGACCGACGAGGCGCGCCGCGCGTTCTTCCGTATCTTCGGTGGACGCCTGCTCGCGATGCGTGAGGTCGCGATGCGGTACGAGGGCGCCGAACTCGACGTCATCGCCCGATTCCTCGACGACCTCTGCGGGGCCATGGACCCCGAGGACTGACCCTCCGCAGGTTCGCGGCGCCGGTCTCGTAAGACAAAACGAAGAAGAGGGCGCCGCTTGCGCGACGCCCTCTTCTTCGTTTTCTGTTGCGGGGACAGGATTTGGCCACGCCGCCCCTCCACGCGCCGCTGGCGCGTCGCGCGGAGCCTCTGGCGGCGCGGGACCCCCTGAAGCAGGTTCGCGGCGCCGGTCTCGTAAGACAAAAACGAAGAAGAGGGCGCCGCTTGCGCGACGCCCTCTTCTTCGTTTTCTGTTGCGGGGACAGGATTTGAACCTGCGACCTCTGGGTTATGAGCCCAGCGAGCTACCGAGCTGCTCCACCCCGCGGCACAAGAGATAGCCTAGCACGGCTTTTCGGCGGCTCATGACACGGCGCTGCGCTTGTCCGTGCACGGTGCGGCGGGGGAGGATGACGGCATGTCACGGGACTCAGGCGCACGCGCGCCGCGGGACGCCGGACCCGGGGACGACATCGTCGACGGACGAGACGAGACGCCGACGGAGCGTGCAGACCGCAACTGGAACGAGGTGCTGCAGGAGCTGCGGGTGCTGCAGACCGGCACACAGATCCTGACCGGCTTCCTGCTGGCGCTCGCCTTCCAGCCTGCGTTCGCCGATCTCACCGAGTTCCAGCGCGGGGTGTACCTCGGGCTCGTCGTCGTGTCGGCGCTGAGCTCGATCATCGCCCTGGCGCCGGTCGCCCTTCACCGAGTGCTGTTCCGGCGGCACGCGAAGAGCGTGGTGGTCGCCTACGGCCACGTGGCGCTGGTGACCGCCCTCCTCATCGTCTCGGTGCTGATGGTGGGTGTGGTGGCCTTCGTGTTCGACGTCGTGGTGGGCGGGTCGGCTGCCGCGTGGGCGCTCATCGCGCTGACATGCGCGATCGTGGCACTGTGGATCGTGGCGCCCGCGGTCATCCGTGCGCGCCTCCGGAGCAAGGGGGAGTCGTGACCGCACGTACGCTCGCCGTCGGCGTGGCGCAGTTCGCACCGACCGCCGATGCCGCCGCGAACCTCGAGACCATCGCGCAGCTGGTGGCGACGGCATCCGCCCGCGGGGCGCGGGTCGTGGTCTTCCCCGAGTACTCGAGCTACTTCGTCGACCCCTTCGACGCCTCGCTGGCCGAGAATGCGCAGGAGCTCGACGGCCCCTTCGTGCGGGAGCTCACACGGATCGCCGCCGCGCACGACGTGACGGTGGTGGCGGGCCTGCTCGAACGGGCGGGCGACGGGCGGCGCGTGCGCAACACCGTCGTCGCGGTCGACGGCGAGGGGCTGCATGCGCACTACCGCAAGCTCCACCTCTACGACGCGTTCGGACAGCGCGAATCGGACTGGGTCGAACCGGGCGCACCGGGCGAGCCGCAGACGTTCGAGGTCGAAGGGCTGCGCTTCGGACTGATGACCTGCTACGACCTGCGCTTCCCGGAGGTGGGCCGCGTCCTGGTAGACGCGGGCGCGGAGGCCTTCCTCGTGCCGGCCGAGTGGGTGCGCGGTCCGCTCAAAGAGCAGCACTGGCGCACCCTGCTGCACGCGCGGGCGATCGAGAACACCGTGTTCGTCGCTGCGGCCGACCATCCGCCGCCCCTGGGCGTGGGCAACTCGCTCGTCGTCGACCCGCAGGGCGTGGAGCTCGCCGCGGTGGGTACGTCGACCGATGTCGCGGTCGCGCACCTCGATCTCGGCGCCGTCGAACGCGTGCGCCGGGTCAACCCCGCGCTCGCGCTGCGCCGCTTCCGCGTCGAGCCGCGCTGACGGCGGCATACTGGGCCGCATGCCCTTCGACCCGGAACGCCCGTTCGCGATCAAGCCGACCCTCCGCGGCGAGCGCACGCTGCTGCGCCCGTTCGAGACCGCGGATCTCGAGGCGATGGGTTCGATCCTCGCCGATCCCGACGTCCTGAGGCTCACCGGCAGCGTGCACACCAGCGACGAGGCCGAGAACGAGACCCCCGAGCTCGACGCGCGAACGCGCGACTGGTACTCCACGCGCAACGCGCAGGTCGATCGACTGGATCTGGCGGTGGTCGATCCCGCGACCGGCGTGTGCGTCGGCGAGACGGTGCTGAACGAGTGGGACGCCGGAAACCTCGCCTGCAACTTCCGCATCCTGATCGGGCCCGACGGGCGGGACCGGGGGATCGGCTCCGAGGCCACCCGCCTCACCGTCGACCACGCGTTCTCCGCAACGCCCCTGTATCGCCTCGAGCTCGAGGTGTTCGTCTTCAACCCGCGTGCACAGCGGGTGTACGAGAAGGCGGGCTTCGTCGTCGAGGGCGTCCGCCGCGGAGCGCTCCGCTACGACGGCAGCTTCGTCGACGCGATCCTCATGTCGATCCTGCGGCCCGAGTGGGAGCAGCGCGCGGCGCTCGCCGGGTGAGCGGCATCCGCGACGTCGCGGTCACCGCATGCCGGCCAGACGGGATGCCGCCTCCTCGAGCACGTCGACCCGTTTGCACGCCGCAAACCGCACCAGCTTCGCGTACTCCGCGCGGCGCGCTGGCGTCGCGAACGCGGTGAGCGGGATCGCCACCACCCCGGCGCGGTCGGGGAGTCCGCGGCAGAAGGTCGCGGCATCCGTCGCCCCGAGGGGGCCGGCGTCGGCGACGGTGAAGTACGACCCCGCCGGCGCGGACACGTCGAAGCCCGCCGTGCGCAGGCCCGCGCCCAGCAGGTCGCGCTTGGCGCGCAGGGTGTCGGCGATGCCGCGGAAGAAGTCGTCGCCCAGGCGCAGCCCCGTCGCGATCGCCGGCTGGAACGGGCTGCCGTTGACGTACGTGAGGAACTGCTTGACGGCCAGCACGGCGTCGATGAGCGCGGCGGGGCCCGAGATCCAGCCGATCTTCCATCCGGTGGTCGAGAACGTCTTCCCGCCCGACGAGATCGTCAGGGTGCGCTCCCACGCGCCGGGGAGCGTCGCGATGGGCACGTGCGGCTCGTCGAACACGAGGTGCTCGTAGACCTCGTCGGTCACGATGATCGCGTCGTGGCGTTCGGCGAGCCGCACCACCTCGTCGCGCACGTCGGCGCCGAACACCGCGCCGGTGGGGTTGTGGGGGTCGTTCACCAGGATGACGCGGGTGCTGTCGCTGACGGCCGCGCGCAGTTCGTCCAGATCGGGCTGGAAGTCGGGCCACCGCAGCGGCACCGTCACGAGCTTCGCGCCGGCCAGCGCGACGACCGCGGCGTAGGAGTCGTAGTAGGGCTCGAACACGACCACCTCGTCGTCGGGGCCGTCCAGGAGCGCCAGCAGCGCCGCGGCGAGCGCCTCGGTCGCGCCGGCGGTCACCAGCACCTCGCGGGCCGGATCGAGCCGCAGTCCGTAGAACCGCTCCTGGTGCTCGCAGACCGCGGCGAGCAGGTCCGGGATGCCGCGCCCCGGCGGGTACTGGTTCACGCCGTCGGCGATGGCGGCGCGGGCCGCCTCGAGCACCTCGGCGGGGCCGTCCTCGTCGGGGAACCCCTGCCCGAGGTTGATCGCGCCCGTTCGTGCCGCGAGGGCGGACATGTCGGCGAAGATGGTGGGGTGGATGGATCCGTCGGCACCGACGAGTCCAGCACCGGCGGCCGCGCGGTGCCACGCTCCGGGGATCTGTCGCATCGCTTCACCGTACCGGGCGGGCTCATCCCGGTTGCATAGGCGAGTCCCACTCGCGACATAAGAAACGCACAGCATCGGTGGGCACAGTGGTGAGTGCTTGGCAGAAGGAGCAACCATGAGCGACATCCAGGGCGATCGCCCGGAAGACCAGACCCCCGCCGTACCGACCCAGCCGGCCGCGGAGGCTGCGGCTCAGCCCGCCGCGCAGGCCCCGGCTCAGCCCGAGGCCCCGGCGCCCGCCCCGGCCGCGCCCGCCGCAGCGGATCCCGCTGTCGCGGCTCAGCCCGCCGCACCCGTCCCGCCGGCGCAGCCCGCGGCACCCCCCGTCCCGCCGGCGGCACAGCCGGCCGCGGCGCAGCCGACGGCAGCTCAGCCCGCCGCGGCGCAGCCGCCGCTGCCGACGCAGCCGGTTCCGCCGGCCGGGTACCCGACCGCCGCCCACGCCTACGCACGGCCGCAGGGTTACGCGGGGCAGCCCGCGCCGTACCCCCAGTCGTACGCCGGTCAGCCCGCGCCGGGCACGCCGGGCGCCGCCTTCGGCGTCAACCCGGCCGACGCGCAGCCCACCCAGCCGATCGGCGGTGCTGCGCCGGCGACGGCTGCGGCGCCGAAGAAGTCCTCGGGCGCCGGCAAGATCGTCGGTCTCATCGTGGCCGCTGCCATCGTCGGCGGCGCCGCGGGCCTGGGTGGCGCCTACGCCGGCGTCAACTGGTTCTCGCCGGCGAGCAACTCGCCGGCCGCGGGTCCCACCACGGTCACCGTCAACGACACCGAGTCGGTCAACCAGACCACCGCGATCGCGGCGAAGGTCGTGCCGAGCGTCGTGACCATCGAGGCGACGAGCTCGTCGGGGGCCGGCACCGGCTCGGGCGTCGTGCTCACCAAGGACGGCTACGTCGTCACGAACACCCATGTCGTGACCCTCGACGGTGCGACCGGTGACGCCACGATCCGCGTGACCACGTCGGACGGCCGCGTCTACGACGCCGAGGTCGTCGGGACCGACCCCACGTACGACCTCGCGGTCATCAAGCTGAAGGACGCGAAGGACCTCACCCCGATCTCGTTCGCCGATTCGAGCAAGCTCAACGTCGGTGACACCACGGTCGCCGTGGGCGCGCCCCTGGGCCTGGCCAACTCCGTCACGGAGGGCATCGTCAGCGCGCTGAACCGCTCGATCTCGATCGCCTCGTCGGCCGCGCCCGACACCGGCAGCGAGGACCAGCAGCAGCAGGACCAGGGCGACGGCCAGCAGAGCCCGTTCCGCTTCGACTTCGGTCAGGGCCAGCAGCAGCAGACGCCGACCGAGACGATCTCGATCTCCGTCATCCAGACCGATGCCGCGATCAACCCCGGCAACTCCGGCGGTGCGCTCGTCGACTCCGACGGCAAGCTCATCGGCATCAACGTCGCGATCGCGACGGCGGGCGGCTCGTCGTCCGACGGATCGGGCTCGATCGGCGTCGGCTTCTCGATCCCGTCCGACGTCGTCAAGCGCATCACCGGCGAGATCATCGAGAACGGCGCGGCGACGCACGGCCTGCTGGGCGCGAGCGTGAAGCCGGCGGCATCCGTCGAAGGCTCCACCATCACGGGCGCCTACATCGACAAGGTCGTCGACGGCGGCGCGGCGGCCGCGGCCGGACTGCAGAAGGGCGACGTCGTCACCGGCTTCAACGGCGTCCCGGTCACCGACGCCACCGACCTCACGGCGCAGGTGCGCGCCGCGGCGGCCGGCAGCAAGGCGGAGGTCACCTTCGTCCGCGACGGCAAGACCCAGACGGTCGAGGTCACGCTCGGAACGCTCGAGCAGTAATCCCCACCTCCCAGGGCGCCATCACGCGAGCAGGATAGGCTCGCGTGATGGCGTCCTTCTCGTTCGGCGCGGGGAATGCGCGAAAGCTCGCGACGATCCCGCTGTATGCCGCAGGACGCATCTTCACGTTCCTGGTGCCGCGTGTCCGCGACGAATGGGTGTTCGGCTGTGCGGTCGGCATCGGCGACGGCGCCCTGGCGCTCTGGGAGGCGTCGGCGACGGGTGGACATCGCGCGGTATGGCTGGTCGCGAATCAGCGCGAGGCGCGGGATGCCGCGGCCCGCGGCATCCCGACAGTGCCCAAGCGTTCGCTGCGGGGCCTGTGGCGTACCGCACGCGCGGGTGTGGTCGTCGTGACGCACGGGTTCGGCGACGTGAACCGGTACGCCGTGTCGGGGGCGTACGTGGTGCAGCTGTGGCACGGGATCCCGCTCAAGCGCATCGGGCTCGATTCGCCCGAGACGCTCCGGGTGCCGGGGCTGGTCGCAGGCACCGCCGCCGCCGGCCCCGTCCGTACGCTGCTGCGGGCGATGTTCCGTGCCGCGGCGCGGCGGATCGACGTGCTGCCGGCGGCCTCGCACGCCGTGCGCGGCCGGCTCGAGTCGGCGTTCGCTCTTCCCGACGCGCATGTGCCCGTCACCGGGGAGCCCCGCGTCGACGTCCTTTCGCGGGGGAACCCTGATGACCGGCGCACGGTCGCTCGCGCCGCGGTCGAGCGCGCCGCGCCGAGGATCGGTCCGTCATCGCGCCTCGTGCTGTACGCGCCGACCTGGCGTGACGGCGCGACCGATCCCGCGGTGCCGACCGCCGCGGAGTGGACCCGGCTCATCGAGGTGCTCGCGCACCACGACGCCACGCTGCTGGTGCGTTCGCACCCGCTCGGTGCAGGCGAGTACGCACCGCCGGTCCCGACCGATCGCGTCCAGGCGCTGGGCAGCGACGTGGTCCCGGACGTCACCCCGCTCCTGCCGGGACTGGACGCGCTCGTCACCGACTACTCGTCTCTCGCGTTCGACGCGGCGCTCGTGCCGCTTCCCACGCTCTTCCTCGCACCTGACGTCGACGAGTACGCGCGACGGCGGGGCTTCTACGGCACGTATGCCGACGTCGCCGGCGACGCGTGGGCGCAGGACTGGACCGAGACGGCCGCGCAGCTGGACGCGCTGCTGGGCGACCCCGAGGAGCGCGCGCGTCGCACGGCGCGCGCCGCAGCGCTCAGCGCGCGTGTCCACGCGTTCCGCGACGGCCGCAACGCCGAGAGGGTGTACCGTGCGATTCTGGCCGGAACGGCCGATGTCCGCCCGAGGGAAGGAACCGGATGACCGAGGCGCGCTTCACGACGGACGGGGGCCCGGCACTCGAGCTCTCGGGCGAGGGCGAACGGCCCGCTTCCGTCGAGTTGGTCGGCGCGCGCGCACGGGTCACGGCGCGGCTCACGGGTCGCGGCAAGACATGGCGGGCGACACTGCCGCTGCGGGCGTCCCGGTGGGGCGGGGCGGAGCTTCCGCTGCCGTCGGGTGCGTACGAGGTGCGGATCGCGGATGCCGCGAGCCGCGGCATCCTTCCCCCCGCCGCCGTGCCACTCACCCAGCTCGGCACCCTGCGGGCGACGTTGGAGGGGTGGGCGCTGCGCGTCGGGCCCCCGGTCGACCCGGCCTATGACTCGGGAGAGGGCCAGGACGCCCTCGAGCGCCGCTATGCGACGCGCCCCGCCACGGGGTTCGAGAACGCCGTCTTCTTCGAGAGCTTCTACGGGCGCAACGCCAGCTGCAACCCGCTCGCGATCGACCGCGAGCTCGCCCGCCGCGCGCCCGGCGTGACCCGGTACTGGAGCGTCGTCGATCTGTCGGTCGCGGTGCCCGAGGGCGCGATCCCCGTCGTCGAGGGGAGCCCCGAGTGGTGGCGGGCCCGTGGCGCGGCACGGCTGCTGGTGGTCAACGACTGGCTGCGCCGCCGTTTCGCGCGGCGCCGCGGCCAGGTGGTGCTGCAGACGTGGCACGGCACGCCGCTCAAGCGCCTCGCGCTGCATCGGCCCGGGTTCGACCCGCGGCGCATGGCGGCGGTGGTGCGCGAGTCACGCCGCTGGAACGTCCTGCTCGCGCAGAACCCCTACGCCGCGCGCATCCTCGGCAAGGCGTACGCGTTCCTCAGCCGTCCCATCTGGGTCGAGGGGTACCCGCGCAACGACGTGCTGACCGTGGGTGACGGCACGGCCACCCGCGAGGCGCTCGGCATCCGCCCGGGCGAGCGCGTGCTGCTGTACGCGCCGACGTGGCGCGACGACCGGGAGCAGATCGTCGACTTCGTCGACCCCGTCGCGCTCGCCGCGGCGACCGACGCCGTGGTGCTGGTGCGCGGCCACTCCCGGACGCTGCTGCCGGGGCGGGATGCCGAGGGGCCCCGCGTCATCGACGTCACCGGATTCCCCGACACCTCGCTGCTGCTGCTCGTCGCCGACGCGCTGATCACCGACTACTCGTCGGTGATGTTCGACTTCTCGGTCACCGGCAAGCCGATGTACTTCCTGGTGCCCGACATGGAGCACTACCGGGGCGAGCTGCGGGGCTTCTACTTCGATCTCGCCGCCCATGCGCCGGGGCCGATGGTGCGCAGCCAGGACGAGCTCATCGCCGCTCTCCGTGCCGATGACGCCGGGAAGTACGCCGACCGGTACACGCAGTGGCGGGAGAAGTTCAACGCGCGCGACGACGGCCGTGCCGCGGAGCGGGTGGTGTCCCGCATCCTCGATCAGGGCTTCATCGCCCCCTGACGCGGTGCCGGATCAGGGCAGCGGCGTGTTGCGGCTGCCCAGCCTCGACGTGTCGACGGTGTCGTGCGCGCCGCCGATCACGCCGAGCAGGAACCCCCATCCCCACGCCAGGTGCATCGAGGGCAGCACGGCGGCCGTCCAGAGCTTGTCACGCCAGCCGTGCCCGCCGCCCGATCCGAGGGCGACGGCGAAGATGAGGATCGCGTACGCGAGGACCGGCAGATAGACGACGGATGCCGCCACCGACCACCACCCCTGCAGCACACCGGTCAGCTGCAGCACACCGACGACGACGGCCAGCAGGATCGTGAGCACGAGGGCCGGCGGCGCGAAGAACCGCAGGGAGTTGCCACGGCCGAACCGGCGCACCAGCTCGCCGCGCCAGCGTCCGGTCGCCGAGAACTGCCGCACGAGCCGCGCCCAGCTCTCTCGCGGCCAGTACGTGACGGCCAGCGACGGGTCGAACCAGACCCGATATCCGGCTCGGCGGATCCGCAGGTTCAGCTCCCAGTCCTCGCCGCGGCGGATGCTCTCGTCGAACAGCCCGACCTCGTCGAGCACCGCGCGGCGCATCACGCCGAGGTAGGCCGACTCGGCCTCGCCCTCCTGCGTGCCGCCGTGGTAGGCGCCGCCGCCGAGGCCGATGGGGGAGTTGTAGGCGCGCGCCACGGCCCGCTGGAACGGCGTGCGCCCGTCGGCGCTCATGACGCCGCCGACGTTGGCTGCGCGCACCCGGTCGAGCGTGGCGAGCGCCCGGCGCGCATAGGTCGGATCGAGCTCGGAGTGCGCGTCGACGCGCACCACGGTGGGGTAGCGGCCGGCGCGGATGGCGAGGTTGAGGCCTATGGGGATGTCGGCGGCCGGGTTGTCGACCAGCACGATGCGCTCGTCGGCCGCAGCCAGCTGCTGGGCGAGCTCGGTGGTGCCGTCCGTCGAAGGCCCGAGGGCGAGGATCAGCTCGGCCGGGCCCGGCACGTCCTGCGCGAGCACGGTCTCCACGGCGCGCTGGAGGTAGTCCCGCTCGTTCAGCACCGGCATCACGAAGCTCACGCCGGCTTCGGCGGGGACGACCGGAGCGTCCCTGCGCCCGTGTTGCTCGACATGCACGCGTCGATCATGTCATGGCGCGCTCGATAGGCTGGAAGCGTGGGTCTCGTCTCGGATGCCAGGAAGGCCGTCGCGCTCGTCAGGAAGGCGGTGCGCAGCCGTTCCGCCGTCATCGACGTGCGGCGCACCCTCGCGGCGCGTCCGCCCCACCCGCCGCTGCACTACCGCGTCGCCGTGTACTTCGCCGACGGCGCGGTCAACATGTACCAGATGCGGCAGTGGTACAAGCCGCTTGCCGGACTCGCGAAGACCTGGCCGGTCGTGGTGCTCAGCCGCACCGCGACCGGCGCCGAGGCGCTGCTGGCCGACGGTGCGCTGCCTGTCGCGTTCGTGCCCACGGTGCGCGACCTCGAACGCTTCATCGCCAAGCAGGACATCCGTGTCGTGCTCTACGTGAACCAGAACACGCGCAACTTCCAGATGTTCCGGTACGGACGCCGCTGGCACGTGTTCATCAACCACGGCGAGTCCGACAAGATGTACATGACGACCAACCAGTACAAGGCGTACGACTACGCGATGATCGCCGGCGACGCCGCACGGGAGCGCCTCTCGCGCGTGCTGTGGGACTACGACATCGAGCGCCGCACGATCGAGATCGGCCGCCCGCAGGCCGACCACTACTCGGGCACCCTGCCGTACACGCCCGATGAACGCACGGTGGTGCTGTACGCGCCCACGTGGGAGGGCGATCGCCCCTCCGCCCACTACGGCTCGATCGCCACGCACGGCGAGGCGCTTGTCAAGGCGCTGCTGGCCACCGGCCGCCACCGCGTGATCTATCGCCCGCATCCGCGCTCCGGCGTGGTGGACCACGAGTACGGCGCCGCCAACAAGCGCATCATCGCGGCGCTGGCCGCCGCCAACACCGCCGACCCGGCCGCGCACCACGTCTTCGACGACGGGCCCGAGCTCGGGTGGCAGCTCGCCGCCGCCGATGTGGCGATCGTCGACATCTCGGCGATGGTCTACGACCGCCTGGCCGCCGACAAGCCGCTGCTGATCACGCGTCCGGCCGATCCCGCAGCCGCCATCGACACGCACGGCTACCTCTCGGCCTGCGAGTGGCTGGATGCCGCAGCCGCACCCGACATCGTCGCCCAGACGGCCCGCGTGCTCGACGACCCCGACGCGGTCGCCCGTCTGGACAAGTGGGTCGCGCACTACTTCGGAGACACGACCCCGGGCGCGGCCACCGCTCGCTTCCACGACGCCGTGCAGCGTCTGATGGACGACTGGGAGGCGTGGTACGCGCGCTCGGTCGCCGATGCGGAGGACGACGAGCCCGAGGAAGAGGCCGACCTGGACGAAGAGGGCTGAGCCGACCGCTCACGCCACCGCGGCGGGCCGCTCCACCAGTCGCGCGATGGCACCGAGCGGGATCGCGAGCCACGTCGGCCGGTTCCTGGCCTCGTAGAGGGCCTCGTACACGGCCTTGTCGAGCTCCAGGGCCGCCAGGAGCGGATGCCGCGGGTCGAGCCCCGTCCCCGACGCGGCGGCGTACCCCTCGACGAAGGACTGCCGCGCATCGCGCGCCCAGGCGCGGACGGGGTCGGCGGGACGGCCGGCATCGTCCAGGCCCAGCGAGCCCGCGACGTAGTCGAACGAGCGCAGCATCCCGGCGACGTCGCGCAGCGCCAGGTCCGGCTGCGTGCGCTCGCCCATGGGCCGCAGCGGTTCGCCTTCGAAGTCCAGTAGCACCCAGCCGCGCTCGGGGGAGTGCAGCACCTGACCGAGGTGGTAGTCGCCGTGGACACGCTGCAGCGGCGGCCACGCCACGCTCAGGGCGCGGCGGTACACCCCGGCTGCGGCATCCCGCAGCGGGGCGATCTCGGGCACCTCGGCGATCGCGATGGCCAGCCGTCGCTCCCACGTCGCAGCGGTGGCCTCGCGGTCGCCGGGGGTCGCCGCATGCGTGGGGAAGCACTCGGCCAGGGCGAGGTGCACCTCGGCCGTCGCGGTGCCGAGGGCGCGTGCTCCGGCGCGGAAGTCCTCGCCGCGAGCGGCGGCGAGGAGCGCCACCCGCCATGCGTCCTCGACGCCCGGCAGGAACTCCTGCGCGAAGGCGAGCGAGCCGCGCACGCTGCCGTGGGCAGTGGTGAGATCGGGCCAGGCGCCCTCGATCGAGCCGACCGGGCGCGGCACATGGGGCGATCCCACCGCCGCGAGCGCCTCCTGGAGCTCGATGTCGGGGTTCAGGCCGGCGTGGAGCTGGCGGTACACCTTGCAGATCACGGGAGTGCCGGTGCCCTCGTAGATGAGGGAGGTGTTCGACTGCTCGCCGCTGACCACGCGCGAGGACCGCGGCCCGGCGGGTTCGGCGACCGCGGCGGGCCGTCCGATGGCCGTGGTCTGTGGTCCGTGGGCCACCCCGCCGTCGGCGATGAGTCGCAGCAGCGCCTGCGCGTACGCGGTGTCGAACGGGCCGTCGATGAAGGTGGTTCCGGGGGACGGGCTGCCGATGACGTGGTCGGGATCGGCGTCGACCGTTTCGGTGGGCCGGGCGACGACGGGGATCTGGTAGAGCACGGCCGGGAGCGCACCCTCATCGGCAACGAGGAAGGTGCGCACGCGAGCGGCGTCCTGCTCGGCCTCCTCGTCGCCGGGGGTGAGATCCCACCAGGCGACCAGGCGGAGGCTCGGCGGACGCCCCTTCGCGGCGTACCACCGCTGCCGCGGCATCCAGGCCGCCAGGCACGCCAACGTGCTGTCCATACTTGCGAGGGTATGCCCGCGGGAGGAGTGTGTCGAGGACGCCGCTGCAAGCGCTTGCAGGTTCTCTTGCTCCGACTGTCGGGGCTACCCGTCTGCGTCGTCGCCCTGCGCCTCGGCGATCTCGATGACCGGGGCGACCGGGATCACGATCGACTCGACCGCCGGGGCGCCGCCGATCGCCAGGTCGCCCACCCCGAGCGTGCCCAGGTCGAGGCCGGCGGCATCCGTCAGGCGCTCCGCCAGGCTCTCGGGGCGCGCAGGCTCGGACGGGAGGCCGGCCCACTCGATGGGTTCCTCCGGGAGCTTGCTGAACAGACCCATACCCTCATTCTCACCCCGTCGACCGCCGCCGGGGTCAGTCCGACGGCGAAGATTCGAGCTCGGGCCTGCGGCGACGCACGACACTGCCGACCGCTGCGGCGCCTCGCGACACGCCGCCCACGACGACCTCGCCCGCGCGGCGGATGCCGCGACCGGCGATCCGCTCGACGCGGTCGGCTCCCGGGCGTGGTTCCAGTTCCGCGGGCAGCTGTTCCGGCGGTGCGCCGAAGGCCCGTCGTGATCCGGTGAGCACACGGCGGCCGAGGATGTTGTTGCCGGCGCCGCCGATCGCCGCGCCGATGCCGAAAGGCAGTGCCTTGCCGATCCACGATGCGCCGCCGCGCGCCGCGAACTGACGGATGAACGTGTTCTTGAGCCGGTCGACCAGCGGACCGACGGCGGCGCGGGGGAGCGTCTTGGTCACGGTCTCGCCCCAGAACGCCGAGCGCGTCGGGCCGCGACCGGCCGCTTGACCGGCCAGCTGCGCCACGAGGTCCACGCCCTCCTTGCCCAGCATGAGCGTGAGCACCAGCGCGCGGGCACGGTCGGGATCGGCGACGGGGATGCCGTGCACTTCGGTGACGGACTGCGCGAACAGCGTCGTCGCTTCGAGGAACGCCACCGTCTCCACGCCGCTGAGCGCGAGGGTGATGCCCGTCCCGATGCCGGGGACGACCGCCGTCGCGCCGACCGCGGCGCCACCGGTGGTCACGGCGGCAAGATAGCGGCGCTCCAGGATCCGCACGATCTCGGCCGGAGTCGCATCAGGATGCCGGAGCCGGATGCTGCGCAGATGCGCGAGCACGACGGGTCGCTGGATCGCCAGGACGCGGTCCAGCGCGCGGATGGTGAACGGGTGCTCGTCCGAACCGGCAGGCGGGAGCCCTCCCTGCCAGGGCGCATCGCCGGGCAGCGAGTGAATTCGGTGAACCTTGTCGGTCATCGCGCCGAGTCTATGCGTCGAAGCCTGAGCGTCGGCTCGGGCTTGACAGGCGTCGGCGAGAGGGTCAGACGTAGAGGTTCGCGCGCTCGAGGTCCTCCGCGAAGTCCACCTCGACGGCGTACAGATCCGAGATGTCGAGCGGCTCCAGCAGCACGCCGTCCTCGGCGATGGCCAGCTCGAGGCCGCGCTCGAAGTAGTCCTGGTCGTCGACGCGCGTCAGGTGGCGCATGAACGCCTTCTTGTCGGCGCTCGAGATGTAGTTGATGCCGACGGCCTCGCCGATGCCGCCCTTGACCGTCTTGGACAGCTCTTTGATGAAGCCCTCGGTGGTGACGGTGTACTTGACCTCTTCGTCGCTCACCTTGGAGGTGTTGACGGTCACGAACGACTGGTCGCGCTCGATGAGCTCGATGGCGCGGCCGAGCACGCGTGGGTCGAAGACGACGTCGCCGTTCATCCAGAGGACGCCGCCCTTGCCGGTCTTCGCGAGCGCGCGCAGCAGGCTCTTGGAGGTGTTGGTCTGGTCGTAGCGCTCGTTGTAGACGTAGTCGACGTGCGGGAACGCCTCGACGATCGTCTCGGCGCGGTAGCCCACGACGGTGGTGATCTTGGCGTCGTTGCCGAACGCGGCACGGATGTTGTCGTGCTGCTGCTGCATGATGCTGCGGCCGTCGCCGAGCTCGGTGAGGGGCTTGGGGAGGCTGCGTCCGAGACGCGAGCCCATGCCTGCGGCGAGGATGACGGTCTGAAGGGTCAAAGTCTGCTCCTGAAGTGCGTGATTCACTGCCGGTTCACCGGCGCGACACCCCTTCGTGCCTGAACCATGGTAGCGATGAGCGCTGAGAAGGTGCAGAATGAGCGGCTGCCGTTGTCGATTCGTGACATAACGCGGATGTCGCCACACGGCGAGACGAATGGCCGTACGACCAGGCCCGCTTGATACGTTGGTCGGGTGACAGCCTCCCTCCCGGTGCCGAATGACATCGATCCGGAAGAGCCGGACGGTCACGCGAGCGCGCGCGTCGTGCGCCTGTCCGACTCCGTGTCGCCGGCTCCCGAAAAACCCCGCCGCCCGCCCCGCGCGCCGCGTTCCGCTGCGGGCGGCAAGTCCGCTCCGCGCAAGAAGCGCCCTGCGGCGAAGAAGGCGACGATCGATCCCGGTCCGCCTCCGCCGCTGCCGAGCGATCTCGAACTGGCCGACATGGCCGCCGCCGGCATCGTGGTTCCGCCGCGCCCGCCGCTGCCGGAGATGACCGAGGTCGAGCACGTGCCCGTCGATCTTCCGGAGCCCGAACCGGTGCTCGAGCCCGAACCGGTGCTCGAGCCCGAACCGGTGCTCGAGCCCGAACCGGTGCTCGAGCCCGAACCGGAGCCGGAGCCGGTGCTCGACACCGCGCCGGAGCTCGACACCGCGCCGGAGCCCGAACCGGTGCCGGAACTCGAACCGGAACCCGAGGCCGAGGCCGAGGCGCGGCCGGTACCCGAGCCTGAGCCCGAGGGAGAGCCCGCCGCCGGAACTTCGGCCCTTGCCGAATCCGCGGACGTGGTCGATGCTGAGCGCGTGGGGGAGCCCGCTGCTGGGGACGAGTTCGCGCACGTGACCGAGTCCGAGGTCGCGCCGGTGCTCGTCGTGCCCGAACCCCTCGTCGCGCCCGAGCCTCGCGTCGAGCCCGCGGTCGCGCCGGTGGCGACGCCTGTCGCCGACGACGACCCGGTGACTGAGGACGCGATATCCGTCCCGCTCGGGATCCCGCCACTGGCTGCCACCGCAGGCGACGCGCTCGTGCTGCGCGGGATCACCAAGCGCTTCGGGAGCACGCACGCGGTCGACGGCATCGATCTGACGATCCCCGCGGGCACCTTCTACGGACTGGTGGGCCCGAACGGGGCGGGCAAGACCACGACGCTGTCGATGATCGCGGGGCTCATCGAGCCCGACCGCGGCACGATCCACGTCGCCGGTGTCGACGCCGCCGCCGAGCCGCTCGCCGCGAAACGCCTGATGGGCGTGCTGCCCGATCGGCTGCGCACGTTCGATCGCCTCACCGGCCGGCAGCTCCTCTATTACTACGGCGTGCTGCGGGGGCTTCCTCCCGCGGTCGTCGAGAGCCGCACCGCCGACCTGGCACGCGCATTCGACCTGGCGGACGCGCTCGGCCGCAGCGTGTCGGACTACTCGGCCGGCATGCTCAAGAAGGTCATGCTCGCCGGCGCGATGATCCATTCGCCGCGCCTGCTGGTGCTCGACGAGCCTTTCGAGGCGGTCGACCCGGTCTCGAGCGCGATCATCCTCGACATCCTCTCCACGTACGTCGCTCATGGCGGCACGGTGATCCTCTCGAGTCACGGCATGGACCTGGTCGAGCGGGTCTGCACGCGTGTCGCCGTCATCGTGGCCGGCCAGGTGCTCGCCGAGGGCACCGTGGACGAGGTGCGCGGCGAGCTGACGCTCGAGCAGCGCTTCGTCGAGCTGGCCGGGGGCCTCAGCGACGTGGAGGGCCTGGAGTGGCTGCACACATTCTCCGACTGAGGTTCGCGCTGCTGTTCGGCGCGCTGCGCGGAGACGGTCGCCACGTCGCCCGGGTGGTGACGGGCTTCGTGCTGCTGGTGGTGGCCACTGCGGCGGCCTGCTGGGCGATGCTCTCGATGGCGGATGCCGCCACCGACACCGTGCTGACCGTCACGGTGCTCGGCGGTTCGGCGGTGACGCTGGGCTTCGCGCTCGCGCCGCTGTTCGGCGCCGCCGACGATCCGCTCGACCCGCGTCGCTTCGCGCTGTTCGGGCTGCCTCGCGGACGGCTCGCAGCGACGCTCGCCGTCGTGGGGCTGCTGAGCGTGCCCATCCTCGCGCTGCTGGCGGTGGCCGTCTGCGCCGCGATCGTGTGGGTCGAGCACGGCGTGCCCGCCGTCACCGCGGTGCTGTCCGTGATCCTGGGCGTGGTGACGTGCTCGCTGCTGGCCCGACTCTGCACGGCGCTGGCCTCGCTGTTCCTCCGGGATCGGCGGTCCCGCGAGCTGTCGGGCGTGTTCGTTCTGATCGTGCTGGTCGTGGTGGTCCCGGTCGGCGTGTTCCTCGCATCGCTGGAGTGGCGGGGGAACGTGCCGCCGCAGCTGCTCGAAGCCGTCCGCGCACTGTCGCTCACCCCGATCGGCGCCGCGTGGGCGCTGCCCGCGGCCGTGGCATCCGGCGAAGCCGTCTGGCTGACCGCCCTCGTCGCGGTGGCCACCGTCGTCGTGCTCGCCCTGCTGTGGGTGTGGGCCGTCCGCCGCGTGCTCACCACGACGGAGCGCCCGTCCGCCGGGCGCGAGCGGGGCGGGCTGGGATGGTTCGGCGTCGCGCCGGGAACCCCCGGCGGAGCGATCGCCGCGCGGAGCCTCGTGTACTGGTTCGGCGACCGCCGTTATGTCGTGAACGGGCTCGTGATCCCCTTCGCCGCCGTGATCACCGTGGTTCCGCTGCTGGTCGCGGGGGTCCCTCCGGAGCTGGTCGCGCTCGTACCGGTGCCGTTCGCGGCACTGTTCCTCGGGTGGCTTCCGCACGACGATCTCGCCTACGACTCGACGGCGGTGTGGATGCACATCGCCAGCGGTGTGCGCGGTGTGTCCGATCGCGTCGGCCGCCTCGTGCCGGTGCTGCTCGTCGGTGTCCCGCTGCTGGCGGTGGCCGTACCGGTCGCGATCTCGCTACACGGGCGGTGGGCGATGCTGCCGGCGCTCACCGGGGTGTGCGTCGCGCTGTTCCTGTCGGGGCTCGGACTGTCGAGCGTGTCGTCGGTCGTGGCCCCGTACGCGGTCTCGCGGCCGGGGGAGAGCCCGTTCCAGCAGCCGCAGCGCACCGGCTCGGGTGGCGCGTTCGCGCAGGCGGCGGTGATGCTCGGCGCCCTGGTGGTGTCGATCCCGGTGCTGTGGTGGGGATGGCTGGCGCTGCACGGCGACACGGATGCCGCCACGACGGCGCTGTGGGGCGGTCTGGCGATCGGCCTCGGCGTGCTGGTGGTGGGCATCGTGATCGGCTCGCTCGTGTTCGAGCGTCGTGGCGGGCGGCTCATGGAGTTCGCGGAGTCGACCTGACTCACCCGCTCCGGCCCGGCGGCCGCCGGGCCCGACTACACTGACAGACCATGAGCATCCCGCTGGACAGCCCCGACCAGGGCGGCATCGCGACCCTCGATCGCGAGCTCGAAGAGCTCCTCAAAGAAGAGAACATCGAGCCGGGTGACCACGAGCGCTTCTCCCACTACGTGAAGAAGGACAAGATCCTCGAGTCCGCCATCACCGGCAAGCCGGTGCGGGCGCTGTGCGGCAAGAAGTGGACCCCCGGGCGCGACCCTGAGAAGTTCCCCGTGTGCCCGACCTGCAAAGAGATCTACGAGTCGCTGCAGAGCTGAGCGTCACTCGGCGTCGGCGTAGACCGTCGGGATCGCCGGATCGGACCGGCTGAGCGCGAGCCCGCGCACCGGCAGCTCCTCGCGCACGCGGGCGTGATGCGCGCGTGCGGCTTCTACCCCGGCAGCACCCTCGTGCGCGGCATCCGGTTCGCCGTCGGCGACCAGCGCGACCTGCAGGGGGCGGGCATCGGGGTGGGTGGCGCCGGTGTCGAGCGGCTCGAAGCCGTCCGACACGACGATGAGCTCGCTGGTCGCCGTCCCCGCGTCGAGCGTCCGGAAGGCCGCCTTGCGCCCACCCTTGGACGCCTTGTCGGTCGACGCCTTGGCGACGCCGATCCAGGAGCCGGCGGCATCCTGGCGGGCGACGAGCTTGTAGACCATGCCCGCGGTGGGCGTGCCCGAGCCGGTGACGACCGACGTGCCCACGCCGTACGCGTCGACGGGGGATGCCGCCAGCGCCGCGATCGCGTACTCGTCGAGGTCGCTGGTCACCGTGATGCGGGTATCCGTCGCGCCCAGCTCGTCGAGCTGGGCGCGCACCTGTGCGGCCACTGTCGGCAGGTCGCCCGAGTCGATCCGGACGCCGCCGAGGCCGGTGCCTGCGACCCGGATCGCCGTCTCGACGCCCTGGCGGATGTCGTACGTGTCGATCAGCAGCGTCGTGTCGACGCCGAGCGCGTCGACCTGAGCCCGGAACGCGTCCTCCTCGGTGTCGTGCAGCAGTGTCCACGAGTGCGCGGCGGTGCCCATCGTCGGGATGGCCCAGCGCCTCCCTGCCTCGAGGTTCGAGGTGGCGCCGAAGCCGACGATGTACGCGGCGCGCGCGGCGGCGACCGCCGACTCCTCGGCGGCGCGGCGCGAGCCCATCTCGGCCAGCGGCCGGTCTCCGGCGGCGATGCTCATGCGCGCGGCCGCGGTGGCGACCGCGGAATCGTGGTTGAGCACGCTGAGCGCCAGTGTCTCGAGCACGACGGCCTCGGCGAAGGTGCCCTCGATCGTCAGGATGGGTGAACCCGGGAAGTACAGCTCGCCCTCCCGGTAGCCGGTGATCGAGCCGGTGAACCGGTAGCCCTCCAGGAAGTCCAGGGTGGCGGCATCCACCACCCGTTCGTCGCGCAGGAACCGCAGTTCGGCGTCGCCGAAGCGGAAGTCGCGGATCAGCGACAGCAGTCGGCCCGTGCCGGCGACCACTCCGAACCGACGTCCGCCGGACAGGCGCCGGCCGAACAGTTCGAAGACGCAGCGGCGATCGGCGGTGCCGTCGCGCAACGCGGCGTCGAGCATCGTGAGCTCGTAGCGATCCGTGAGGAGTGCGGTCGAGGCGCCCGCGCGCGCAGCCTGCCCATGGGTCATGCGGGCCAGCCTACTGAGCGGCTGGCGTAGGCTGGGGCATCGTGAACCACGCGCCGATCGGAATCTTCGACTCCGGGGTCGGCGGGCTCACCGTGGCCCGGGCGATCTCCGCCCAGCTGCCGCGCGAGTCGATCCTCTACATCGGCGACACAGCGCGCTCGCCGTACGGGCCCAAGCCGATCGCCGATGTGCGTCGCTACTCGCTCGAGATCCTCGACGATCTCGTGGCACAGGGCGTGAAGATGCTCGTGATCGCCTGCAACACCGCCTCGTCGGCGGTGCTGCGCGACGCCCGCGAACGCTACGACGTGCCGGTGGTCGAGGTGATCGGCCCGGCGGTGCGCACCGCGATGTCGACCACCCGCAACGGCCGCGTCGGGGTGATCGGCACCGCCGGCACCATCGGCTCCGGTGCCTACCAGGACATGCTGGGCGTCAACGAGCGCCTCACCGTGTTCGCGCAGGCCTGCCCGCGCTTCGTCGAGTTCGTCGAGGCGGGCATCACCGATTCGCCCGAGGTCCTCGCCGTCGCCGAGGAGTACCTCTCGCCGCTGCGGCACGCCGGGGTGGACACCCTGGTGCTCGGCTGCACCCACTACCCCTTCCTGGAAGGGGCCATCAGCTACGTCATGGGTCCCGAGGTGTCGCTGGTCTCCAGCGACACCGAGACCGCGAAGGACGTCTACCGTCAGCTGGTCTCCCGCGACCTGCTCGCGAGCCCGGATGCCGTACCCCATCACGACTACGAGGCCACCGGAGCGTCGGCCGACGAGTTCCTGCGGCTGGCCCACCGGCTGATGGGGCGCGAGGTCAGCTCCGTGCGGCTCGTGCAGACCGGCGCCATCGACCTTCCGCATCGCCTCGGCTGAGGCAACCGCGTCCCGAAGAGGAGAGAAATGACCGACATCACCCGTGCCGACGGCCGCTCCGTCGACCAGCTGCGTCCCGTCACCATCGAGCGCGGCTGGTCGAGCCAGGCCGAGGGATCCGCCCTCATCTCGTTCGGGAACACCAAGGTGCTGTGCACGGCGTCGTTCACCAACGGCGTGCCGCGCTGGCTGACGGGCAAGGGCAAGGGCTGGGTCACCGCCGAGTACGCGATGCTTCCGCGCGCGACGAACGAGCGCAACGACCGTGAGAGCGTCAAGGGCCGCATCGGCGGCCGCACGCACGAGATCTCGCGCCTCATCGGGCGGGCGCTGCGCGCCGTCGTCGACACCAAGGCGCTGGGCGAGAACACCATCGTGATCGACTGCGACGTGCTGCAGGCCGACGGCGGAACGCGCACCGCGGCGATCACCGGTGCGTACGTCGCGCTCGCCGACGCGATCGAATGGGGCCGCGGCAAGAAGTTCATCGGGCAGAAGGCGAACGTGCTGTTCGACTCGGTGGCGGCCGTGTCGGTGGGCATCATCGACGGCGAGCCGATGCTCGACCTCGCCTACGTCGAGGACGTCCGCGCCGAGACCGACATGAACGTCGTCGTCACCGGCCGCGGCCTGTTCGTCGAGGTGCAGGGCACCGCCGAGGGCGCGCCGTTCGACAAGCGCGAGCTCGACGCCCTGCTCGAGCTCGGCGTCAACGGCTGCGCCGATCTGCGCACCCACCAGCTCGCCGCGCTGCAGCCCGCAGACGGGGAGTGACGGATGCCGCGTCAGATCGTCCTCGCGACGCATAACCCGCACAAGGTCGAGGAGTTCCAGGCGATCGTGGCGGCGACCCGTCCCGACCTCGAGGTGATCGGCTACGACGGCCCCGAGCCGGTCGAAGACGGGGTGACGTTCGCCGAGAACGCGCTCATCAAGGCGCGTGCCGCTGCGCAGCACACCGGGCTGGCCGCGCTGGCGGACGACTCCGGCATTTGCGTCGACGTGCTGGGCGGCTCCCCGGGGGTCTTCTCGGCCTACTGGGCGGGGCATGCGAAGGATGCCGCGGCCAACCTGAACCTGCTGCTCGACCAGCTCTCCGACATCCGCGATCCGCACCGGACGGCCCAGTTCGTGTCGACGATCGCGGTCGTGGTGCCCGGCGCGGAGGGTGCGCCCGCCGAGGAGCACGTCGTGGAGGGGGTGTGGCCGGGCCGGCTGGCGAGCGCGGCCGCCGGCGGCGGCGGCTTCGGCTACGACCCGATCTTCATCCCCGACGGCCAGGACCCGGCCGCCGAGCGGACGATCGGCGAGTGGACCGCCGAGGAGAAGAACGCGTCCTCCCACCGCTCCCGCGCCTTCGTCGCGCTGACGCCGCTGCTGGCCGCCCTGCGCGGCTGAACGCGACCGCGCTGCGATTGAGAATCACACTCATTCCCGACTAGGCGGATCGGCGCTGTCGGCCGGGAACCCGGGCATAGCCTGGTCATATGCACGATCATGCGCCCACCGGGATCCGCGGCTCCGGCAACCGCCGGCTGCTCGCGATCTCGCTCGGGATCACCTCCACCGTGATGGTGGTGCAGATCGTGGGCGCGGTGCTGTCGGGGTCGCTCGCGCTGCTCGCCGACGCGGCGCACATGTTCACGGATGCCGCGGCCCTCGTGATCGCGTTGATCGCGAGCACCGTCGCGGCCCGGCCCGCGAACGACCGGCGCACGTTCGGATATCAGCGGGCCGAGGTGTTCGGCGCGCTCGTGAACGGCATCATCCTGATCGCCCTGTCGGCGTGGGTGGCGTTCGAGGGCGTCTCGCGACTGCTGAACCCGGGTGAGGCCGACGTCGCCGGCGGTCTCATGCTCGTCGTCGCGATCGTGGGGCTCCTGGCCAACGCGGTCGCCATGTGGCTGCTCAGCTCGGCCCAGCGGCGCAGCATCAACGTGCGCGGCGCCTACCTCGAGGTGCTCGGCGACCTGATCGGCTCGGCCGCCGTCATCGTCGCGGCCATCGTCGTGGTCACCACCGGGTGGGATCAGGCCGACGCCATCGCGTCGCTGTTCATCGCGGCGATGATCATTCCGCGGGCGATCGGGCTGCTGCGCGAGGTCGTCTCGGTGCTCGCCGAGTCGGCGCCCAAGGGCACGCACGTGCAGGAGATCCGCGACCACATCGTCGCCACGCCTGGAGTCGTCGACGTGCACGACGTGCACGTGTGGCAGCTGACCCGCGGTGCGCCGGTGTTCACCGCGCACGTGGTCGTCGACGGCGAGGCGCTCGCCGACGGCAGGGCCGCCGGCATCCTGAGCCGTCTGCAGACCTGCCTGTCGGAGCATTTCGACGTCGAGCACTCGACCTTCCAGCTCGAGCCCGCCGGCCACGTCGAGCACGAGGCGCACGCGTAGCTCGTCAGTTCTCGAGGTGCACGTCGGCCGGCGACTTGTCGGGCCGCAGGCCCCGCCACCGCGCCTGGCGGAGGATGCCGCCGGGGGTGAACTCGGCGAACTCGACCTCGCCCACCACGTCGGGTCGCACCCACAGCGCGTCGCGGGCGTCGAGGGCGGGCACACCCACGAACGGGTTCTCATCGGTGCGCAGCGGCCGCAGGAGAGCCTCGAGCCGCGCGAGCATCGCGTCGGAGAACCCCGACCCGACGCGCCCGGCGTAGCGGATCGCGCCGGTGGCGGCATCCGGGATCCCCACCAGCAGCGAGCCGATGCCGCCGGAGCGCCCGCCCTGCCCCGGACGGATCGCCCCGATCACCACCTCCTGCGTCCGGGTGAGCTTGACCTTGAGCCAGTCCTCGGACCGCAGCCCGCGCCGGTACGGCGAGCCCGGGTTCTTCACCACGATGCCCTCGAGCCCGAAGCGGTGGCTCGCAGCGAGCGCGGCGTCGACGTCGTCGAAGACCGGCGGCACGACGATCGGGGCGATCGCTTCGTGCGCGAGGGACTCCAGGATGCCGCGACGCTGCGCCAGCGGCAGGGCCGCGGCATCCGCATCACCGTGCGAGAGCACGTCGAACAGGTAGTACTGGACGGGCGTGCGCGGTGTCTCGCGTTCGATCTCGCGGGGCTTGGAGAGGTTCATGCGGCTCTGCAGTCGCGGGAAGCTGGGGCGCCCCTGCGCATCGAGCGCGACGATCTCTCCGTCGATGACGGCCGGTTCAGGGCCGAGGCCCGCGTCCACACGGGTGAGCTCGGGGTACTTCGCGGTGATGTCGTTGCCGCTGCGCGCCCGCAGGTGCAGCCGGCGGCCGTCCCAGATGCCGATCGCGCGGATGCCGTCCCATTTCACCTCGACCCACGGCTCGTCGCCGTGCGCGGCGGCCCAGTTCGCGGCGGCCGCGCGGGCGATGCCGGGTGTCGCATGCACCGCGAGCATCGGACGAAGCTGCGACGGCGGAGGCGGGGACGGCGCTTCATGCGGCAGCGGATCGGCCTGATCCGATGCCTCGACCGCCGGGCCTTCGGGCTGCGGGTGGCCGGCGGCATCCGTCTTCATGCGATGCAGCAGCCACTGCGACTTCTCGCCCACCCCCGACGTGCGGATGAGGGCGAGGCGCACGCGTCCGAGAGGGCCGCCGGGACGACCCTCGGCGGTGAAGATGATCTCGCCGTCCTTCTCGCCGTCGCGCCACTTCTCCAGCTCGTATCGGCCGTCGTCCCAGATCGTCATGGTGCCCGCGCCGTACTCGCCGTGCGGGATCGTGCCCTCGAAGGTCGCGTACTCCATGGGGTGGTCCTCGGTCATCACGGCGAGGTTGTTGCGCGCGGAAGACGGCGGGATGCCGCGCGGCACCGCCCAGCTGACCAGCACGCCGTCGCGCTCCAGGCGCAGGTCCCAGTGCAGCCGGCTGGCGTGGTGCTCCTGGATGACGAAGCGGGGGAGCTCGTCGGCCGCGGATGCCGCGCCGAGCGCGTTCGCAGGCACCGGTTCGGGGGTGCGCCCCGCGCTGCGCTTGGCGATGTAGGCGCTGAGGGGGCCGTCGTCGGAGCCGCGACCGCCTGCGTGGTAGCCGAGCGGGGCCATCGGATCGCCGATCTCGTCGGCCCGCGCGAGCACCTCGTCGAACAGCAGGTGACGCAGGCCAGGGTCGTCGAGCTCGTCCCACGTGCGTGGCGCCGCCACCGTGGGGTGTGCGCGGCCGCGGAGCGAGTAGGGCGCGATCGTCGTCTTGGCCCCGTTGTTCTGGCTCCAGTCGATGAACACGCGGCCGCCGCGCTGCGCCTTGGCCATCTCGCTGACCACCAGGTCGGGGTGGTCGGCCTCGATCGCGCGTGCGAGCTCCTTCGCGATGGCCGACGCCTGCTCGGTCGAATGCCCGGGCGGCAGTGCCGCATACAGGTGGATGCCCTTGCTCCCGCTGGTCACGGGGTAGGGGTCGAGTCCCATCCCGACGAGGATCGCGCGCGCCCAGCCGGCCACGACGGCGCACTCGGCGAGTCCGACGCCGGGGCCGGGGTCGAGGTCGAGCACGAGCCGGTCGGCGGCGCCGCGGTCGCCGTCCGGCGTGAAGCGCCACTGCGGCACGTGCAGCTCGAGGCTCGCGACCTGAGCGAGGTACACGAGCGTCGGGATGTCGCCGACCAGCGGATACTCCTTGGTCCCGGTGGAGTGGGGGATCGGCATCCGCTTCACCCACGAGGGCGCGCCGCGCTCGAGGTCCTTCGCGAAGAAGTCGGGGTGGTCGACGCCCTCGGGCCAGCGCTTGCGCGTGACCGGGCGTCCGATGACGTGCGGGATCAGCAGCGCGCCGATACGGGAGTAGTAGTCGATGACCTCGCCCTTGGTGGTGCCGGTCTCGGGGTAGAGCACCTTCTCGAGGTTCGTGATGCGCAGGCGGCGGCCGCCGATGCGCACCAGCTGCTCGTCGCCCGCCATGCGCCCAGGGTAGCCGTGGGGCGTGTGACCGGTGTGTACTGGTGTGGTGAGAGCGATCTGGAAGGGTGCCCTGACGTTCGGACTCGTGAACGTCCCGGTCAAGGTGTACGCGGCGACCGAGGACCATGACGTCTCGCTGCACCAGGTGCACAACAAGGACGGCGGACGCATCCGCTACCAGCGGATCTGCGAGATCGACGGCGAGGTCGTCCCGTACTCCGACATCGACAAGGCGTACGACGACGGCGAGAAGACCGTCGTGCTCACCAAGGACGACCTCGCGTCGCTGCCCGCCGAGCGCAGTCGCGAGATCGACGTCGTGGAGTTCGTGCCGAGCGAGCAGATCGACATGCTCACGCTCGACCGGGCCTACTACCTCGAGCCGGACTCGACGTCGCCGAAGGCGTACGTGCTGCTGCGCAAGACCCTGGAGCAGACCGACCGCACCGCGATCGTGCGATTCTCGCTGCGGCAGAAGACGCGGCTGGCGGCGCTGCGGGTGCGCGGCGACGTGCTGGTGCTGCAGACCCTGCTGTGGGCCGACGAGGTGCGCGAGGCCGCCTTCCCCGCGCTGGACGAACCGGTGAGGATCTCCGCGAAGGAGCTCGAGCTGTCGGCATCCCTCGTCGAGAGCTTCGCGAGCGACTTCGACCCCGAGGAGTTCGCCGACGAGTACCAGGAGGAGCTGCGCACGCTGATCGAGGCCAAGCTCGAGAAGGGCGACGCCCTCGACACCTCCGAGACCTTCGGCGAGCAGGAGGAGGAGGCCGGCGGCGAGGTCATCGACCTGATGGCCGCGCTGCGCGCCAGCGTCGAGAAGTCCCGCGCCGCGCGCGAGGGAGGCGGGGCGAAGAAGGATGCCGCCGCCTCGACCTCTTCGAAGTCCGAGGCGCCCGCGAAGAAGCCCGCGGCGAAGAAGAAGAAGGCCTCCTGACGGCGGCCCCTGGTCTCCGGGCTCAGGCCTTGGGCGCCTCGCCGTGCTCCGGGCCGCGCTCGAACACCTCGGGGTCGAGCACGAGCGCCTCCGCCTCGGCGTGGTCGGTGACGACATCCCGGCCGGCGGCCGCCGCCTTCTTGGCCTTGCTGCGCTCGCGGAGGTAGTGCCACAGCGTCACGACCGCGGTGCCGCCCACGGCCGCCAGCAGGATCAGGTCGATGTAGTGCTCCACGAAGTCGGCGATCGGCGGGATGAAGCCGATGGCGTAGCCGAACATGGTGAGGCCGAAGCCCCACAGCACGGCGCCGATGAAGTTGTAGAGCGTGTACATCCACTTGTTCATGTGGCCGACGCCCGCCGCGACGGGCGCGAACGTGCGCACGATGGGAACGAAGCGGGCGAGGATGATCGTGAGGCCGCCGAAGCGCTCGAAGAACGCGTTGGTGCGTTCGACGTTCTTGACGCTGAAGAGCCCGGATTCCTTCTTCTCGAAGACCGCGGGCCCGCCCTTGTGGCCGATGTAGTAGCCGACCTCGCCGCCCAAGAAGGCCGCGAGTCCGATGAGCAGCGCCACCCACCACACGCTGAGGCCGAAGATGCCGTTCGGTGCGGCATCCTGCGGGTGCGACAGGAGGCCCGAGATCACGAGCAGCGTGTCGCCCGGGAGCAGGAACCCGATGAGCAGGCCCGTCTCTGCGAACACGATGAAGCACACCACGGCGAGCGCCCAGGGGCCTGCCCAGTCGATGATGGCGGCAGGATCCAGCCAGGGGATCAGGGCGGTGGGAACAGCGTGCACGATGGGTTTCCCGTCGTCAGTCGGCGGAGGATGCGAGAGCTCGCGTGCGGAAGGTGGGACTTGAACCCACACGCCCGAAGGCACAGGAACCTAAATCCTGCGTGTCTGCCGATTTCACCACTCCCGCGAGTGGGTCTCAGTCTACTGAGCGGACTGTGCGCAGGCTGTGGGGTTCACCCCCGTATCGCGCCGTCGGGCGTCAGCGGCGGATGCCGAAGAGGAAGTAGCTCGCCGGGCCGATCCAGTTGATGAGGATCGCGGGGATCCAGACCGGCTTCGGGCCGCGCACCTCGTCCGCGTCACGGTGGGCGAGGTCCCAGAACGCCAGGAACGCGAATGCGACCTGGACGATGCTGAGGACGCCGAGCCCGGCCTTCACCGGCGGGGTCAGTTCGGTCTTCGTCTTGGTCATCGCGATGCCTTTCGTCTCGGCCTCCATCCTGCCGTGCGGGCCCGCCGAGCGCATCTGTGGATAACTTTCGGATGCCGCATGCCGACCTTGCGAGGATGCTTCGGTGTCCTCGCCCACCGCCCCCGTCGCCACCCTCGTGGCGGAGCGGGTGCGGGAGCGGCTGCGCGCAGAAAGGTCTGATCCGGCCCGGGATCCGGAGTTCGCCGCGCAGGTCGCGCGGGCCGAGGTGCGCCGTCACAACGACTTCGCGCTGGCCCGCGGACTGGCGCCCGTCGACGACGAGACAGCATGCGTGCGCGAGGTGCTCGCGGCGGTCGCCGGGTTCGGCCCGCTGCAGGCGTACCTGGACGATCCCGAGGTCGAAGAGCTCTGGATCAACGCCCCGGACCGCATCTTCGTCGCCCGCGGCGGCGTGCCCGAGCGCACACCGCTGGTGCTGACCGACACCGCGGTGCGCGACCTCGTGGAGCGGATGCTGCAGTCCACCGGTCGTCGCGTCGACCTGAGCCAGCCGTTCGTAGACGCCTCGCTTCCCGACGGCAGCCGCCTGCACGTCGTGATCCCGGACATCACGCGCCGGCACTGGGCGGTGAACATCCGCAAGTTCCTCCCCGCCTACCGCGACCTCGGCCGGCTGGTCGCGGCGGGTTCGCTCGCGCCCGAGGCGGCGACACTGCTGCGCGACGCGATGGCGACCGGCACGTCGGTGCTCGTGTCCGGCGCCACGCACGCCGGCAAGACGACGCTGCTCGGTGCACTCATCGCCGCCTGCCCGGCCGGGCACCGGATCGTGACGGTGGAGGAGACGTTCGAGCTCGCCGTCGGCGCCTCCGACCTCGTTGCGATGCAGGGGCGTCAGCCCAGTCTCGAGGGCACGGGCGAGGTGACGCTGCGGCGACTGGTCAAGGAGGCGCTGCGCATGCGGCCCGACCGGCTGGTCGTCGGCGAGGTGCGTGACGCGGAGGCGCTCGACCTCCTGCTGGCGCTGAACACAGGCGTTCCCGGAGCGGCGACGATCCACGCCAACTCCGCCCGCGAGGCGCTGGACAAGCTCGCCGCGCTGCCCCTGCTGGCAGGGCGCAACATCGACGCCGGTTTCGTGCTGCCGGCGGTCGCGGCATCCGTCGGTCTCGTCGCCCATTGCGAGCGCGACGCGACGGGTGCGCGCAGGGTCGTCGAGATCGTCGAGCCGACCGGGGTGGCCGACCGGACCATCACGGCCCGCACCCTCTACCGGGCGGTGACGACGTGACGTTCGTGTGGGGCGCCGCGCTCGCGGCGGGAGTGCTCCTCATGCTCGCTCCCTGGCTGTGGCCCGCGCGGACGCACACCGCGGTGGCGCCCGCGCGGCGTGGCCGGATCGCACGCCTGCTCGAGGATGCCGGGATGCCCCGCACCTCCGTGGCCGCCATCGTCGTCGTCGCCGGGGTGTGCGCCGTCGTGGCGGCGGCGGTCGCCTGGCTCGTGGCGCCCGTCGCGGCGCTCGCGCTGGTGGCGGCCGTTGCCGGCGTCATCGCCCCGTTCGCCTGGCTGCGGATGCGCCGCACGAGGCTGCTGCGTGTGCGGCGCGGTCTGTGGCCCGATGTGTGCGACCTGCTCATCGCGTCGGTGCGTGCCGGGATGTCGCTGCCCGACGCGGTCGCGAGTCTCGCAGACTCCGCACCCGCCGAGCTGCGGCCCGCGTTCGCCGGGTTCGCGCGCGACATGGCGGCATCCGGTCATTTCGACTCCAGCGTCCTGCGGCTCAAGACCACCCTCGCCGACCCGGTGGCGGACCGCATCGTCGAGACGCTGCGCATGGCCCGCCAGGTCGGCGGCACCGAGCTCACGCCGGTGCTGCGGGCGCTGGCGGCCTCGGTGCGCGCGGACGCGTCGTTGCGCGCGGAGGTCGAGTCCCGACAGTCCTGGATCCGCGGGGCGGCGGTGCTCGGGGTCGTGGCGCCGTGGATCATCCTCGCTCTGCTCGCGATGCGGCCCGAGGGCGCACGCGCCTATGCGACCCCAACGGGGATCGCCCTGATCCTGTGCGGCGCCGCGGTGTCGGTCGTCGCCTACCGTCTGATGATCCGTCTCGGCCGGCTCCCCGAACCGCGGCGGTGGTTCGGATGATGTTCGCGATCGGCGACGTCGCCTACGCCGTCGTGCTCGGCACGGCGCTCGGTGCCGGTGTGTGCCTGCTGATCTCGCTCGCGCCGCGGTGGGGTGCTCCGAGCCTGGCGCGCCGTATCGCGCCGTACATCCGCGATGTCACCGATCCACGGGGCATCGACGTGTCCGCCGCCGGGCCCATGGCGGGCGCCTTCGCCTGGTCGGCGTTCGCGCGTCGGTGGCTGTCGCGGCTGTCGGGCGGTGATGCGGTGCTCCAACGCCGCCTGCACCGCGCCGGATGGACCATCGATGCGGCGCGCTTCCGTGGTCGCCAGCTCGGCTGGGCCATCGCAGGGCTCGCCCTCGGCGGCGGCGTGGTCGTCGCGCTCGTGCTCGTCGGTCGCGGCTCTGCGGTGCTCGGCCTGCTGCCACCCGTGGCCGCGGTGGCCGCGGCGCTCGGCTGCGACGCCTGGCTCACGCGCGCCGCTCGGGCGCGCGCCACGAGGATCGAGGAGGAGCTGCCGACGGTGCTCGAGTTCCTCGCCCTGTGCCTGGCCGCCGGCGAGGGGATCCTCGATTCGCTCCGACGCGTCAGCGACGTCGGTGCGGGGGAGCTGACGTCGGAGCTGCGCGGCGTGGTGGTGGCGGTCGGCACCGGATCCCCGCTGGCGGAATCGCTCACCCGCCTGGCGGCGGGGCTCGAGATCCCGTCACTGACCCGCGCGGTCGACCAGCTCGTCGCGGCGATCGAGCGAGGCGCTCCGCTTGCGCACGTGCTGCAGGCCCAGGCGCTGGATGCGCGGGAGGACGCCAAGCGGTCGCTCATCGAGCACGCCGGCCGCAAAGAGATCTACATGCTCTTCCCCCTGGTGTTCCTGATCCTGCCGCTGAGTGTGCTGTTCGCGGTGTTCCCGGGGATCTTCATGCTTCGACTCGGACTCGGCTGACGGCCGGAAGGAGAAATGATGAATGCACGGATGCGGCGCCTCGCCGCCCGACTGCGCACGGCGGCGAGCGGACTCGCGGATGACGAGCGCGGCGATGTGCCCGGCTGGGTGCTCATCACGCTGATGACCGCCGGATTGGTCGTGGTGATCTGGGCCATGGCGGGACCGGCGCTCGCCGAGCTCTTCGAGCAGGCGATCCAGCGGGTGTCGGGGCTCTGACGCCATGCGGTCGGCGGGGGCGGAGGCGATCCGGCGCGTGCGCGCACGGTGCGCCCAACTCCTGCGCGACGACGGCGGGGCCAGTCCCGTGGAGTTCGTGCTCGTCGGCGCGCTGCTCACGGTGCTGACGCTCGGCGTGCTGCAGTTCGGGCTCGCGGTGTATGTGCGCAATGTCGTGCACGATGCGGCCGTGGAAGGCGCCTATCACGCCGCCCTCGCCGACACCTCGCTGGAGGACGGCGCTCGGCGCACGCGTGACATCGTCTCCCGCACGATCGGCGCCGAGTACGCCACCGACGTGACGGTGCGCGAGACCACGGCGCTCGGGCACGCGGCGGTCGAGATCCACGTATCCGCGACGCTGCCGCTCGTCGGACTGCTCGGTGCCCCGAGCGCACTGGAGGTGACGGCGCATGCGCCGGTCGAATCCCTCGACTGAACCTCTGCTCGACGACGACCGAGACGGCGAACGCGGCTCGGCCGCGCTGGAGTTCATCCTCGTCGGGCTGCTGCTGCTCGTGCCGCTGGTGTACCTGGTCGTCGCCTTGGGGCTCATCCAGGGGCAGAGTCTCGGGGCCGAGGCCGCCGCCCGCCACGTCGCCCGCGCGGTGTCCACGGCGACCGACACGTGGAACGCCCGCGAACGCGCCGACGCCGTGCTCGCCGCGGTCTCCGAGGAGTACGGCATCGACGACATGGACCTCTCGATCACCTGCACCCCGTCCGGCGCGCCGTGCCCGCGGGCGGGAGCGATGCTGCACGTCACCGTCCGCACCGTCGTGACGCTGCCGCTGGTGCCACCCGTGCTCGGACTCGACCAGCTCGCGGCGATCCCGATCGAGGCCGAGGCCGCGCACAAGGTGTCGCGATACTGGAGCGATCGGTGAGCCCCCGGCGGACCCCATGGCGGCTGCGCGGTGGCGCACCGGCCGACGAGGGGAGCGTGCTCATCCTCACGCTCGGGTACGCCGTGCTCGCCATCGCCGTGATCCTCGTGTGCACGGCCGCCACCAGCCTGTACCTCGCCCAGAAGCAGCTGGATGCCGTGGCGGATGCCGCCGCGCTCGCCGCGGCCGACAGCTTCGACCTGACGGTCGTCGACGGAGAACCGGTCGCCGCTCTGACGGATGCCGGTGTCGACCGCGAGGCGGCGGCGATGGTCGGCGAGATCGGCGGCGACGCCCGGCTCGTGTCGGCCACCACCCCCGACGGCGTGTCGGCCCGCGTCACGGTGGCCGGGACGTGGCATCCGCCGATCGTCACCGTGTTCGTGCCGGACGGCCTCGCGCTGCAGGCCACCGCCACGAGCCGCACCGCGCTGCGCTGACGGCGGCCAGCAGGCTACGCGTCGATCACCGTGGCCGCGCGAGCGAGGGGTGGATGCCGCTGCCTGACGTGGGCTAGAGTGACGCGATGTCGGTGCCGCGTCCCGCCGCACCCGGACCGAAGGGAGGAAGAACGATGGCTGTCTCTGTCGCGCCTCGCAACGCTTTCCCCTTCCGCGAGGTCGTCCGCACGCACTGATGCTCGGCGGCCTCCTGTCCTGGAGTGTCCCACCGATGTCATCCGAACGCTTCGACGCGTCTGCATCCCTGCTCTCGCCGGAACTCGAGCCCGGCCCCGATCAGCGCTGGTCCACGTGGCCGGCATCCCCGCCGACACAGCGGGGTCCTCTCCCTCATCCTGCGTGGGTGGTCACCTCGTCCGGCGCGTTCGACACCGAGCTCGGTGTCGTCAAGACCGGCAAGGAGGCTGATGTCCATCTCATCGAGCGCGCGGTGCCGGGAACGACCGGTGTACTCCTCGCGGCGAAGCGGTACCGCTCGTCGCATCACAGCGACTTCCACCGCTCCGACGGCTATGAGGAGGGCCGCACCATGCGCAACACCCGCGACGCACGGGCGGTCGGCCGCAAGTCGGCGTACGGTCGATCGGTCGCGGCGGGCCACTGGGCGGTGAGCGAGTTCGACGCGCTGTGCCGCGCCTGGCGAGCCGGCGTGCCGGTGCCGTATCCCGTGCAGGTGAGCGGCACGGAGGTGCTGATGGAGTTCGTCGGCGACGGTCGCGCGGCCGCACCGCGCCTCGCCCAGAGCAGGCGTCACGGCGAGCAGCTGCGGGACGCGTTCGACCAGGTGGTCGGCATCCTCGGGGCCTTCGCGACAGCCGGCTTCGCGCACGGCGACCTGTCGCCGTACAACCTGCTCGACCACGACGGTCGCGTCGTGGTGATCGATCTGCCGCAGATCGTCGATGTCGCCGCGAACCCGCAGGGCCTCGACTTCCTCTACCGGGACGTCGTGAACGTGTCGACGTGGTTCCGGCGGCGCGGCCTCGACAACGACCCCGAGGACCTGTTCTCCGAGCTCGTGGCGATGCTGTGGTGACGGCGCCCCGCGCCGGGCTCAGCGCTCTGCGCGGGGCACGTACCGTGGCACCCACCGCACGAACGCGAGCGCTCCGACGAGCCCGACGGCGCCCATAACGCCGGTGGCCACGGCGAGCGACGCGAGGGCGGCGATGCCCGACACCAGCAGCGGGGCGACGGCTCCGCCCGCGTCGGTGAGCGTGCGCCACGACCCCAGGAACGGCGCCGGATCCGTCTTCGGGGCGACGTCGGCGCCGAGGGTGAGCAGGATGCCGCTGGAAAGGCCGTTGCCGACGCCCAGCACCGCAGCGAACATCGCGAACCACATCGCCGCCTGCGGCAGGTCGTGCGTGAAGGCGAGCGCGATGAAGCCGGCGCCCATGAGGACCATGGCCGGCAGGGCGGCCCAGAGGCGCCCGAACCGGTCCATGACCTGGCCGCTGGCGTAGAACAGCGCGAAGTCGATCGCGCCCGAGATGCCCACGACGAGCGCGATCGTCTGGGCGTCGAGGCCGATCGACACGCCCCACAGCGGGAGCACGACCTGCCGTGCGGAGCGGACGGCGGAGAGGGATGCCGCGGCCAGCCCGAGCGTGGACAGCACGCGGCGGTGGCGCCACATCGTGCGCAGCATGCCCGTCCCGGGAGCGGCGCCCTCCGCGCGTCTGACCGGGATCGACCCGGTGACCGGCTCGCCGGTGTCCTCCACGGCCGCGTCGTCGCGGGCGGGCGTCGTGGCGACGAACTGCCGTTCGGGGTCGGGGCCGAGGAGGACGAGCAGGACGGTCGCGACGAGGCATCCGCCGAAGAACCAGATCGTGGCGTGCTCGTCGCCGAACAGGGCCAGCAGCCCCGCGGCGACGAACGGCCCGACGAACATGCCGAGACGGAACGTGCCGCCCAGCAGCGACAGTGCGCGGGCGCGGAACGACAGCGGCACGCGTGTCGTCATGAACGAGTGGCGGGCGAGGCCGAACGCCGCGGCGCAGAAGCCGATGAGGAACACCGCGATCGCGAACAGGCCCAGCGAAGGAGCCAGGGCCATGCCGATGACGCCGCCGAGGGAGAGGAGTCCCGCGATCGCCATCGTGAGGCGCTCGCCGATGCGCGCGACCGCCCAGCCCGCGGGGATGTTGCCGCACAGCTGGCCGACGACCAGCGCCGAGGCGACCAGGGCGGCGGTGGCGACATCCGCTCCGAGCTGTGCCGCGATCACCGGGATGAGCGGGATGACGGCCCCCTCGCCGATCGCGAACAGCACCGTCGGGCCGTAGACCATCGGCCCGAACCGCCACAGCACGTCACGGGCGGTCGGGGAGCCTGTGTGATCGGTCATCGCTTCCACGTTAGTCTGGAGTGTCATGCTCGACTTCGATCCCTCCGCCGACATCCAGGCCCTGCGTTCCACCTTCGCCGACATCAAGGCCGTGGTCGACGTCGAGGCGCTCTCCGCCGACATCGCTCGCCTCAGCGAGGAGGCCGGCGCACCCAATCTGTGGGACGACGTCGAGAAGGCGCAGAAGGTCACCAGCGCCCTCAGCCACCGCCAGGCCGAGCTCAAGCGCGTCACCGACGTCGAGCAGCGCCTCGACGATCTCGACGTGCTCGTCGAACTCGCCAACGAGATGGACGACGAGGACTCCGCCGAGGAGGCCCGCCGCGAGATCGCCGAGCTCGAGGACATCGTCAGCCAGCTCGAGGTGCAGACGCTTCTGGACGGCGAATACGACGAGCGTGCCGCCGTCGTCACGATCCGCTCCGGTGCGGGCGGCGACGACGCCACCGACTTCGCCGAGATGCTGCTGCGCATGTACCTGCGCTGGGCCGAGCGCCACAAGTACCCCGTGAAGGTGATGGACACCTCCTACGCCGAGGGTGCGGGCATCAAGTCGGCGACGTTCGAGGTCGACACCCCCTACGCCTACGGCACGCTGTCGGTCGAGGCCGGCACGCACCGACTCGCCCGCATCAGCCCGTTCGGCTCGGCCGACAAGCGCCAGACGTCGTTCGCCGCGGTCGAGGTCATCCCGGTGATGGAAGAGGCCGTCGAGGTCGACATCCCCGAGAACGACCTGCGCGTCGACGTGTTCCGCTCCTCAGGCCCCGGTGGGCAGTCCGTCAACACGACCGACTCCGCGGTGCGCCTCACTCACATCCCGACCGGCATCGTGGTGTCGATGCAGAACGAGAAGTCGCAGATCCAGAACCGCGCGGCCGCCATGCGCGTGCTGCAGACGCGGCTGCTGCTGCTCAAGCGCGAGGAAGAGGCCGCGAAGAAGAAGGAGCTCGCCGGCACGATCACCGCGAGCTGGGGCGACCAGATGCGTTCCTACTTCCTCTACGGCCAGCAGCTGGTCAAGGACCTGCGCACCGGCTACGAGGTCGGCAACCCCGCGGTCGTCTTCGACGGCGACCTGGACGGGCTGATCTCGGCGGGCATCCGCTGGCGCAAGCGCAAGGACGACGACGACTGATCCGGTCGCCGCTCTCGCGGGCGGTTCCCGTCAGAACGGTGCGTCCGTCGCATCCGGCGAGGCACGGAACGCGGGCACGCGGCGTTCGGGCGTGACGACGTAGCGGCGTCCTGTCGGTGACGTCCATTCGAGGACGCCCCCGCTTCCCTCGACCTGTGCGACGCGCCAGCCGCCGTGATGCTTCAGGGTGTGGTGGCCCTTGCACAGCGGGGCGAGGTTGTCGAGCGAGGTCTCGCCCCCATGCTCCCAGGCGATCGTGTGATCGATCTCGCAGCGATCGGCCGGGATGCCGCATCCCGGCGCCATGCAGCGATCCGCCCGCCATCGGGCGAGACGCCTGAGCATCGGCGGCGGGCGATACTGCGTGCGGCCGACCGAGAGAACCATCCCGGTCTCCGGATGCGTCAGGACCCGCATCCACCCGTCCGTCGCACCGCACAGCTCTCGCGCCCGGGAGAGGGGAATCGGGCCCACTCCTTCGACCAGCGCGACCTCATCGCTCTGCTCGAGAAGGGACAATGCGGGCACGGTGACGGCGACCGTTGCGCGGATGCCGCGGACCTCCGGATCGAGCGCCGTCGTCTCACCGTCGATGAGCAGGTCGCCGAAGACGTCGGCACGGCGCTGATCGAGCGTCCGCGGATCGTCGCCGGCGGCGCCGAGCGCGGTCGCGATCGCCGTCAGCCGGCCCTGGATCGCCCGGGCCTCGACGGCCGGGATGAGGGCGTGGATCCATGCCATGCCGTCGTCGCCGGCCTCGACGACCACTCGTCGCTCCTGCACGGCGCGTTCGTGGCGCTCGGCGATCGTCGCCGCACGATCCACGTCGATCAACCTGGCAAGCCTTCTGCGGAATGCGCCGACCGGCAGCTCTTCCGCCAGGCGTACCGCGCGCTCAGCCAGCCGATCGCGCACGTCGGGCTCGACGCGGTCGAGTGCCTCGACCAGCGCCTCTGCGTGGCGCTCGGTCATCCCGGCGCGGGACAGTGAGGCGAGGGCGGCCGGATAGCGGTGCACGAGCGCGTGGGCGTAGCCCAGCAGCGATGCCGCCGCGTGCTCGGTGACGCGCAGCGCTGCGGCGAGCTCGAGGCGGATCGACCGCTCCACGACAGCCGGCAGGCCGCCGCCGTAGCGCTCCGCCTCGGCAAGCGCCCGGCGACGCATCGCGTCGACGCGCACGAGTCGCTGCGCCGCGAAGATCGACATCATGTCGGCGACCTCGGTCACCAGGTCCACGTCGTCGGGCACGTCGAAGCGGTCGTCATCAGAGATGTCGTGATCGATTCCGCCCGCGCCGTCACCGGCGACGTGGGGGAGGCGCTCGTCCGACATGCCTGAACTCTAGAACATACCTACGACATTCGCCCCGGCGCGGCGATGGTCCGGCGACATCGGCGGTGCGGCATCCGCTCGCCGTCCGCGCACAGGATGATGACGGATCCGATGGCGCGGGCCTGAGTGTCGCTGGACCGCCTGGCGGAGTGGCGCCATAGGCTCGTTAGGCCATGATCCGGTTCGAGAACGTCACGAAGCGCTTTCGCGGCACTTCAAAGCCCGCCCTGAGCGATGTCGATTTCGAGGTGCTGCGCGGGGAGTTCGTCTTCCTGGTGGGCGCGTCGGGATCGGGAAAGTCGTCGTGCCTGCGACTGATCCTCCGCGAGGAGACACCGACCGAGGGGCGAGTGGTGGTGCTCGGCCGCGACCTGCGCACCCTCGCGAACCGCAAGGTGCCGTACTTCCGTCGTCACGTGGGGGCGGTGTTCCAGGACTTCCGGCTGCTGCCGACCAAGACCGTCTTCCAGAACGTCGCGTTCACGCTGCAGGTCATCGGGTCGTCGCGAGGCTTCATCCAGCAGGCGGTGCCCGAAGTGCTCGCCCTCGTCGGCCTCGCCGGCAAGGAGAAGCGATTCCCGCACGAGCTCTCCGGCGGTGAGCAGCAGCGCGTCGCGATCGCCCGCGCGCTGGTGAACCGTCCGCAGATCCTGTTGGCCGACGAGCCCACGGGCAACCTCGACCCGGCCACCTCGATCGACATCATGCAGCTGCTCGCGCGCATCAACGCCGGCGGCACGACCGTCGTCATGGCCACCCACGAGGCCGGCTTCGTCGATCAGATGCAGCGCCGCGTGATCGAGCTGCGCCATGGCGAGATCGTGCGCGATGAGCGCCACGGCGGCTACGGCGACCGCTCCGCGCTGCCGAGCCTCGCCCCCGAGCCCGAACGCGGGGCCGCCGCGGTCGCCGCGCTCACCGCGGTGCTCGAGGTGCAGCGCGAGGCCTCGCTCGCGGCCGCCGCAGGGCTCGACCCCACCGCGGTGCCCCCGGACGACGACGAGATCGTCCCGATGAGGACGGATGCCGCCCCCGCCCCGGCCACGCAGACCCCCGCGGTCGCCGAGCCGCCGGCGCCCAGCTCCGCGGAGCCGGTGGCCGAGGAGCCCGCCGGGGCCGCGGCATCCGCGCCCGCGCCGACATCGCACACGCAACCGGTCCCGATGGCCGACCTCGCAGAGATCGAGGTCGAGGAGCTGGGGCTGGCCGACAGGCTCGGACTGGGCGAGACCGACCCCGATGACGAAGTGGGGCCCACCTCATGAGGTTCGGACTCATCATGTCGGAGGCGTTCACCGGCCTCCGGCGCAACCTCTCCATGGTCGTGTCGGTCGTGCTCGTCACGTTCGTGTCGCTGACGTTCGTGGGCGCCGCGATCCTGATGCAGATGCAGATCGGCACGATGCGCGACTTCTGGGTGGACCGCGCGCAGGTGGCCATCTACATGTGCACCGACGTCTCTTCCGGTGCGACGTGCACCGAGGGCGAGGCCACGCCCGACCAGGTCACGGCAGTGCGCGAGAAGCTCGAGGGAAGCGCGCTGTCGCCGCTCATCCGCGACATGAGGTTCCTCGACCACGAGCAGGCCTATCAGGAGCTGTTGGCCCTCGTCGGAGAGGACAACGCCAGCGTCGTCACGCCCGACCAGGTGAACGAGACGTTCCGCATCACGCTCGTGGACCCCACGCAGTCCGACGTGATCCTCGAGGCGTTCTCGGGCACCCCGGGCGTCGAGCAGGTGCAGGACCAGCTCCAATACCTCGAGCCCCTGTTCTCGGCGCTGACCGTGGCGACGTACATCGCGGTCGGCATCGCGGTGCTCATGCTGATCGCGGCGGTGCTGCTCATCGCGACCACGATCCGCCTTTCCGCGTACGCGCGAAGGCGCGAGCTCGGCATCATGCGCCTGGTGGGGGCATCCAATCGGTTCATCCAGACGCCGTTCATCCTCGAGGGCGTGTTCGCGGCCCTGCTGGGATCGCTGCTGGCCAGTGCCGCGGTCATCGCCGGCGTGCACTTCGGCGTCGACGGCTACCTGCGCAACCGCGTGGAGTTCGTGACGACGTGGGTGGACATGGGCGATGCCTGGCTGGTGGTGCCGGTGCTGATCCTCGTGGGCGTGGTGCTCGCGGCGCTGTCGGCCGGCTTCGCGATCCGGCGGTGGCTGCGCGCCTGATCGAGCCGCGCGCGGGAGTAGACTGACAGGCTGCCATGCGCACCGCGTGGCATCAGCGAGGAGACATCATGCCCAGGGAACGCGGGGAGAAGGTCGTGGCGACCAATCGTCGCGCGCGCCACGAGTACACGATCGAGAAGACGTACGAGGCGGGCCTCGTGCTGACCGGTACCGAGGTGAAGTCGCTGCGCGAAGGCCGTGCCAACCTCTCGGACGGCTACGCGTACATCGACAACGGCGAGGCGTTCCTCGATGCGGTGCACATTCCCGAATACTCGCAGGGGCACTGGACGAACCACTCCTCCAAGCGCACGCGCAAGCTGCTGCTGCACAAGGAGGAGATCGTCAAGCTCTCCCACGCCATCTCGGCGGGCGGCTACACGCTGGTGCCGCTGAAGCTGTACTTCTCCGACGGTCGTGCGAAGGTCGAGATCGCGGTCGCGAAGGGCAAGCGCGAGTACGAGAAGCGTCAGACGATCCGCGAGCGCGAGGACAAGCGCGAAGCCGAGCGCGCGATGCGCTCTCGCAACCGCCTCGGCGAGTGACGCCCTGGGCTACTGCGCCAGCGGCTCCGCGATCGCGGACTCGCCGTGCGCGGCGTGGTCGCTGAACGCCGTCTTCGGAACGAAGCACAGCAGCACCGCGGCGGCCAGCGCCGTCACGCCGCACACCACCCATACGGTGAGGTAGCCCGAGAACGAGCCGGCCGTTCCCTCCGTGACGGCGCCCGTCGCACCGTGAAGCAGGGCGATGCCGAAGATGCACGAGGCGATCGCGCCGCCGACGGTCTTGACCGAGTTCGTGAGGCCGGTGGCCACACCGGTCTGCGTCGGGGGAGCAGCGGATGCCGCAGCCGCCGGCAGCGCCGCCACCAGCGCTCCCGAGCCGAGGCCGACGACCACCATGTTCACGATGACCTGCGTGTAGCTGCTGTGGAAGGGCAGGAACATGAGGAACCCGATGCCCACGAGCGTCGCCGCGCCGATGAGGGTCAGCCGGGGCGCGGTGAGCCGGGCGATGAGCGGGTAGAGCAGGGCGCCGGTGATCATGGCGATGAGGTAGACGCCGATGATGAGCGAGGTCTGGAACCCGGTGGTGCCCAGGCCGTATCCGTAGACCGACGGGTCGGTGCGGGCGAACGTCGACAGCGGTGCCTGCGCACCGAGGACGCTGACTCCGAACAGGCCAGCGGTGAGGAACACCGGACCGAGCGCGGGGGAGCGGAACATCCGCACGTCGATGAGCGGGTCGTCGTGACGAAGCTCCCACAGCACGAACGGCACCACCAGCAGAACGCCGAGCGCGGTGACGAGCCACGCGATCGGGTCGGCGGGGCCGTTGAGGCGCAGCAGGCTGAGGCCGCCGGTGAACGCGACCAGAGCGAGCGAGATGAGCACCAGGCCGACGTTGTCGAGGCGGCCGCCCGTAGGCTCGGGCGACTCTTTGACCCCGAAGAGGATCACGAAGAAGCAGACGACCACGAGCAGTGCCGGCACGAGCAGCACCACCCACAGCGGCAGGCTGTCGATGAGCGCGCCGCCGACGAGGGCGCCGGTGATCGCACCGGTCTCGAGCGCGGCGACCAGGAAACCGGCCGCCCGCGCCGTGATCGTCGAGCGCCCGTCCATGCACCGCGAGCGCGACCAGATGAGGGCGATCTCCAGCGGCAGCCACACCACGTAGAAGCCCTGGATCGCCCATGCCGCGAGGAAGATCGCGAACGAGTCGGTGAACGGCAGCACGAGGGATGCTCCGGCCGTGATCGCCGTCGAGATCACCAGCATCCGCTTGTGCCCGACCATGTCGCCGAGCTTGGCGAACGCGGGGACCACCAGCGCCGACAGCATGAGCTGCGTGCCCTCGAGCCAGTTCACGTCGGCGTCGTGGACACCGAGGTGCCGGGCGATGTCGGTGAGCATCGGCGTGTAGTAGCCCTGCAGCACGCCGCTCGTGAACTCGACGAACGCGAGGAATCCGACGACACCGGCGAGCGCGCCGATCGTCACTCGTCCGGGCGTGGCAGTGCGCGGCATCCGTGCTCCTTCGGTCGGGCCCCAGTCCCGTCCTCGAGCGTGTCGCAGGCGGGTCGACCTACTGTAACCGCTGCAGAAGGGTGCGATGGAACAGCTCTCCCCGCTCGAGAGCGGCGATCTCGACGCGCTCGTCGACGCCGTGGATCGATGCCCGCTGCGCGGCGCTCATCTCGATCGGGGCGAAGCGGTACACCGCGGGGGAGAACCGGTGGAAGCGACGTGAATCGGTGGCCGCCATCATCACGTACGGCACTGTCGCGGCATCCGGGTGCGACACCTTCACCGCCTCGGTGATGAGGGCGAACTGCGCGTTCTCGGTCGACGACTCGGGCGACGGCTCGTCGCCCTCGAGAACCTCGACGGTCACCAGCTTGTCGGCCACGCGACGGCGTACGCGCTTCACGGTGCTCTCGACAGTCTCACCCAGCGCGATGCGCAGGTTGAGCGTCGCAGACGCCTGCGAGGGCAGCACGTTGGCCGCGGTGCCGCCGGACTGCATCGTGGCGGCGACCGTGGTCCGCACCATGGCGGCAGGCTCGCCGCCCATCGTGGTGAAGATGCGGGCCGTCAGCCAGGGAGCGACCGACAGCAGCCGGTACAGGGCGCGGGGGATGCCGGAGGTCCGGCCTGCGAACAGCTGCAGCATCCGCGACACGGCCTTCGGCGTGCGGGCGGGGAAGGTCCCCGGCGACAGGCGGTCGACCGCCCGCGCGACGCGTCGAACAGCGGTGTGCGTCGGGGGAGCCGACGCGTGCCCGCCGTCGCCGCGGGCGCTCAGGCGCAGCGTGAGCACGCCCTTCTCGCCGACGCCGACCATTGCCGCGTTCCCCTGCACGAACGGGAGGGGCGCGTCGACGACGGCACCCCCCTCATCGAGCACGAGCCAGGGCTCGACGCCGCGATCCCGCAGCGTCGACGCGATGACGCGGGCCGTGCCGCCGAAGGTCTCTTCGTCGCCGCCGAACGACAGGTAGACGTCGCGCGCGGGGGTGAAGCCCGCCGCGAGCAGGTTCTCGACGGCATCCATCACCACCACGAGGGGTCCCTTGTCGTCGAGCGCGCCTCGGCCGAACACCCAGCCGCCCTCGATGCGTCCCTCGAACGGCGGATAGGTCCAGTCGTCGCTCTCGTCTACCGGCACGACGTCGAAGTGGGCCATCAGCACGGTCGGCTTATCGGCCACGCGGCCGCGCCACCGGTACAGGATGCCCAGCTCGCCGATCCGCTCGCGCTCCAGGTGCTCGTGCACCAGCGGGTACTGCTCGACGAGCAGGTCGGCGAACGCGTCGAAGGGCGCTTGCCCGCGCTCTTCGTACTCGGCCGACACCGTGGGCAGCTGGATCATGCGCGACAGCCGGTCCGCGATCCCTGCACGAGCGGATGACGCGTCCTCGGCGTGCGGCGCGAGCCCGGGGGACGATGCGTCGCCGGTCGCCGCGCTCATCGGGCGGCGAACCGGGCCTCGACGGCGGCCGAGATCACGAGGTCCTCGGGCTGCAGCTGCACCGCGGGGCCACCACCGGAGGAGTCCGCCGCGAAGTTGGCCTTCGCCATGAGCATGCGCGGCGCTGGCGCCATCTCGGGACTGCTCGGCTGGGTGAGCAGTCCGACGTCGGCGATCTCGAGCGCCGTTACGTCGGCGAGGCCGAGCGCGCCGGCGTACGCGGCCGCGCGCGCCACCGCCACGCCGACCGCCTGAGTGGCGACATCCCGCTCGGTCTGCGCACGGGTCTCGGGGGTGAGCTTCCACTCGATCCAGCCGAGCTGCACGCCGTCGCGCTCGGCGACCTCGCCGGCCCACCACGACAGCACCGCGAAGTCGGTGAAGGTCACGGAGAAATCGACCGTGGCGTAGTGCACGGGTGCGAGCCGCTTGCCCTCGTTGTTCCAGGGACGCTCCGACCACACCGACACGCGCTGGCTCGTCCACTCCGTGACGGTTCCCGCCGACTTCCGTGCAGCGAGGTCGTCGCGCACGGGTTCGGTGAGCGCCGCCATCCGCTCGACGACAGCGCCGCGCTCCGGCCCCTCGGCGCGGATGGTGAGGTGTGCGATCGCGCGCTCGGGGGCGATGCGGGTCTCGTGTTCCCCGCGGACGGTGATGACGACGTCGCTCATGACGCCGACTCTACGTGCCACGCGCAGGCGGCGGGAATTGGCTCAGGCGCCGCGCAGCTCTCGCACCGTCGGTCAGTCGGGGAAGATCTGACCCACCGGCAGGCGCTTCTCCGCCTGGAAGACGTCTTCCGTGCGCCCGTACGCCCAATACGCCGACAACGACAGGTCCGCCCGCTCGACGCCGCGCTCGAGAAGTCGCGGCCGCAGCGCCTTCATGGCGCCCCGCTCCCCGTGCGCGAACACCTGCACGCGGCCGGTGGGCCAGGCGGCAGCATCCACCGCGGCGACGAGCCGCGTGCCAGGGGCGTCGTGATCCTCGTCCACCCACTGCACCATGACCCCCGACGGCGCGTCCACCCGGTGGGCGACCGAGCGAGTCTCGATGATCGTCGTCACCGCGCTCGCTGCGGGAAGCGCCTCGAGCGCCGACCAGATCGCGGGGATCGCGGACTCGTCGCCGATGAACACGTGGTGGTCCGCACTGAGATCGGGGGAGTACCCGCCGCCCGGCGAGGACATCGTCAAACGGTCGCCCGACTGCGCGTTCGCCGCCCACGGCCCGGCGATGCCGGTGTCGCCGTGCACCACGAAGTCGATGTCGATCGTGCCTGCGGCGGCATCCACTCGGCGGATCGTGTACGTGCGCTGCGTCGGGAGTTCGTCGAACGGCAGCGTCTCGCGCAGCGTCGCCAGGTCGTACGGCGGCTCGAGCGCGCTCCCCGCCGGTGGGAAGTAGAGCTTGGCGTACTTGTCGGTCTCGGGCCGGTCGGCGAAGTCGGCCACCTCGCCGGCCAACGTCACCCGCACGAGGTCGGGCGAGAGCCAAGTGCTCTTCGTCACGTGAAAAGTCGTCTGCGGGCGAGGCCGGCGAGGTGAGGTCACCCTTACATGCTAGACAGCGGAGCCGGCGCGACGGTGCCGCGGAATGGCGGGGGAGCGGCATCCGTTGTATTCTGATGTGCTCGGATGCTTCGGTGCCCGAGTGTTGGCAATTCCACAGTGTGACAGCGGCCCTTCGCGAGAAGGAACACCTCGGAAGAGGACCACGGGGATGATCGGTTTCGACATCGCCTGTGAATCTGCGTGAAGCGGGCCGAGGATGCAGGGTTATCTCGTAAACGCTCCTTGCAAACCAATAACTGCCGAAAAGAAGCAGTCCGCGTTCGCCCTCGCTGCCTGAGCAGCGAGCCCGACGCCGTCAATCCGTGACTGATCCCGTCACGGGTATTGGCGTCATTTAGGGATCTAGCTGCGTGACGTCGCCTGAGCGTCACGCGGGACTCTTTTCAGGATGGGCTCGTCGACTTAGGTGTCTGTGACAAAGGTCGGAGCCGAGTAGAACGCTCTTACAGACTGCGCCCGGAGAAACCGCAGTTTCTCAGCGATGGACGGGGGTTCGATTCCCCCCATCTCCACAGCCGTTGTCATCGGAGTTGAAGGCCCCGACCTCTGCGATCCGTCGCGGAGGCCGGGGCCTTTCCCACGGGCGGCGCCCGTGGTGCCTCGGCAAGGGTGTGGGCGCTGAGAGGATTGACGGATGACCGCAACGCTCGTGGCGCGCGGCGTGGCCGGCGGATACGGCCACCGCACGCTCTTCGAATCCCTCGACCTGACCGTCACTCCCGGCGACGTCGTCGGTGTGGTCGGCGCCAACGGAGCCGGGAAGTCCACGCTGCTGCGGCTGCTCGCGGGCATCGACGAGCCTCAGGCCGGCGTGATCACCCTCTCGCCCGCCGACGCCTTCGTCGGCTGGCTGCCGCAGGAGCACGAGCGCGTCCACGGCGAGACGGTCGCGGAGTACATCGCCCGTCGAACCGGCTGCGCACGGGCGACGAGGGACATGGATGCCGCAGCCGCCGCCCTCGGTGACCCGGCGCTCTCGCCGGCCGGCGTCGATCCCGCCGACGTCTACTCCGCCGCCCTCGATCGCTGGCTGGCCAGCGGTGCCGCCGACCTGGATGAGCGCCTTCCGGTGGTGCTCGCCGATCTCGGACTCGACCTCGGTGGCACACCCGCGGAGGCGGCCATGACGTCGCTGTCGGGCGGCCAGGCCGCGAGGGTCGGGCTGGCCGCACTGCTGCTTTCGCGATTCGACATCGTGCTGCTGGACGAGCCCACCAACGATCTCGATCTCGACGGCCTCGAGCGGCTGGAGGCCTTCGTCCGCGGCCTGCGCGGCGGTGTCGTGCTGGTCAGCCACGACCGCGAGTTCCTCGCCCGATGTGTGACCCGAGTGCTCGAGCTCGACCTGGCGCAGCACACGAATCGCGTGTACGGCGGCGGGTACGACGCGTATCTCGAGGAGCGTGCGACCCTGCGTCGTCACGCGCGGGAGAAGTACGACGAGTTCGCCGACAAGAAGGCGGATCTGGTCGCCCGGGCGCGCACGCAGCGCGAGTGGTCCAGTCAGGGCGTGCGCAACGCGATGAAGAAGTCGCCCGACAACGACAAGATCCGGCGGAAGGCGAGCACCGAGTCCAGCGAGAAGCAGGCGCAGAAGGTTCGTCAGATGGAGAGCCGCATCGCGCGGCTCGAGGAGGTCGAGGAGCCGCGCAAGGAGTGGCAGCTCGAGTTCACGATCGGCACCGCGCCCCGGTCGAGCACCGTCGTCTCGACGTTGAGCTCCGCGGTCTTCACGCAGGGCGCGTTCACCCTCGGACCGGTGTCGCTCCAGGTGAACGCCGGCGAGCGGATCGGCATCACCGGGCACAACGGCGCCGGCAAGTCGACGCTGCTGCGCGCGCTCCTGGGCAGGCAGGCGCCGACGGCGGGAACGGCGAGCGTCGGCGTGAACGTGGAGGTCGGCGAGATCGACCAGGCGCGGTCGCTGCTGGTGGGCTCGCAGCCCCTCGCCGCCGCGTTCGGAGACCTCGTGCCCGACATGGAGTCGGGTGAGGTGCGCACCCTGCTCGCCAAGTTCGGCCTCAAAGCCGATCACGTCGGCCGACCGGTCGACGAACTGTCACCGGGTGAGCGCACCCGAGCGGCGCTGGCCCTGCTGCAGGCGCGAGGGGTCAACGTACTCGTGCTCGACGAGCCGACGAACCACCTCGACCTGCCGGCGATCGAACAGCTCGAGCAGGCGCTCGAGTCGTACCGGGGCACGCTGCTGCTCGTGACCCACGACCGGCGCATGCTCGATACCGTCCAGCTCGACCGGCAGTGGCAGGTCGACGCCGGACGCGTCACCGAGGTCTAGGTCCGCGCGCGCCGAGACGCCGCGCGCTCGGGGAGGATCAGCGCCCCTGACGCTTCTTGTACGGCTTCGGCTGACCCTTCACGATCGGCGCGCGCCCCTTGCCCTTGGACGCCTTGGCCTTGCCGCCGGCGGCGGCCTTCGGCTTCGCCGCCGGGGCAGGGGCGGCAGCGATCCGCGTGCGCGCTTCGTCGAGCAGCAGCTGACCTGCCTGCGTCAGCGACCAGGTCGGCTTGCTGCGCGTGAAGAGCGGATGCCCGACCTCTGCCTCGAGCTTCTCGATGGACGTGTAGAGCGACGCGAGCGGGATGCCGAGGGCCTCGGCCGTGCGCGGAACATGCAGATCGTGGTCGACGAGGGCCACGAACCGCTGCAGTTGGCTGATGTTCACGGCATCCTTTCGTGCACCGGACTCACTCCAGCATGCCGTACCGCGCCCGCGGTGCGTCGACGGGAACCGCTCAGGGCGGGCAGCTGGGCCCGCGCGGCTCGCCGCCCCCCTGGTCGGGACAGACGCCCACCGTGAGCAGGTAGTCCTCGAGGAGCGCGCGTGTGCCGCCGAACGCGGCGAGCTCGGGATCGCCTTCTTCGCGCCAGACCGCGAACACGACGGGCCGCGGGAAGATCCCGCCCGAGACGAAGGCCGCGATCCCTTGTTCGAACTCCACGAGCAGTGCCGGATGGCAGTCCCATCGTTCGATGCACAGGGCGACAGCACGATCCGCGATGCCGCTGCACGGCGAGAGGCCAGCGAGCGCGCAGTACTCCGCAGCCCAGCTCTCGACGGGACGCGGGCCGCTGCCGGGGTGCAGCCCGAAACCCGTGGCGTCGACGACGACGTACTCCGATCCCGGGATGCTCCGGCTCGGCGTCGGCATCGGTTCAGAGGCGGGCTCCTCGGCAACCGGTTGATCGGGAGAAGGCGAAGGCCCGACCCCGGAGAAGGGCGCGGTGCAGCCGGCCAGAAGCAAGACCGCCCCCAGGGCCAGTACCGCCCGTCCCACGCTGAACATGGGCATCTCCCCAGCGCTCACCGTATCCCCGGTCAGTGGGCATCACAAGGGGCGGGCCGCGCACCTAACGGATGGCTCCGCGGTGTCGATGGTGTGGAGGGGGGTAGTGAAGGTGGACGGCGCGAGCAGTCCCTTCGAATCGAGGCGGCGCCCCGGGACTCGGCCCAGCGACCGGGGCGCCGCCGGTCCCCGATCGTGATGCGTGCGGTCTATGCGCCGAACCGGGCGACGTCGCGTGTCAGGGCGCTCCTCATGACCGCACCTGGTCGGTGGGGCGTACCAGGATCTCGTTGACCGAGATGTGGGCCGGCTGACTCAGCGCGTACACGACGGCGTCGGCGACATCCTCCGGGTCCAGCGGGCGCATCGACTGGCCGATCTCCGCCGCCGCGGCACGCATGACGGGATCGGTGATGTGGTCGGTCAGCTCGGTGGCGACGAACCCGGGCTGGATGACGATCACCCGCACGCCCTGCCCGGTGACCTCTTGACGAAGCGATTCCGAGAACGCCGTGATGCCGAATTTCGTCGCGGCATAGACGCCGCTTCCCACCGAGGCCGTGCGGCCCGAGGTCGACGACACCTGCACCAGTGCTCCCTTGGAAGCGATCAGGTGGGGGAGCGCGGCATGGGCCACGAACATCGAGCCGAGCAGGTTCGTCTGCACCATCCGCACCCACTCGCCGGTGTCGGCGCCGACGATCATGCCGCTCTGCATCAGCCCGGCGTTGTTGACCACGACATCGAGGCGGCCGAACTTCGCGACCACGTCGGCGACGGCATCCGTGACCGACCGCTGGTCGGTCACGTCCAGGTGGACGGCGAGCATCTCGGTCGGCGCGGACGCGACGAGCCCGTGCAGTCGCTCGACGCGGCGGGCGCCACCGGCCACCGTCGCACCTGCGCGGGAGAGGGCGAGCGCGGTGGCACGCCCGATTCCCGACGACGCGCCCGTGACGAGCGCGACCTTTCCCTGCAGATCCCCTGGCATTGCTCCTCCTTCTCGGATCAGGGTGTTCCGGCGCCGTCGCCGGGCGCCTCCGCGAGCTCGAGGATGGCCTCGGCGAACGCGTGCGGGGCTTCGGCGGGCAGGTGGTGACCGGCATCCGGGATCTGTCGGTGCAGACGTGTACCGGTGAAGAACCGATCGTGCTGCGAGCCGTCGGTCGCGGGGAAGTTGCCGTCGGCCGTGCCGTCGAGCGTGATCGTCGGCACGGTGATCGCCGGCAGCGCGGCCAGGCGCAGCTCGGGCTCGGCATGCTCGGGCGCGCCGGGTTCGAGCCCGAGCCGGTGGCGGTACGAGTGGATGACCACGTCGACGTAGTCGGGGTTGTCGAAGGCGACGGCTGCGCGGTCCAGTGTGGGCTGGTCGAACGTCCAGGCGGGGGAGTTGCGGCGCCAGATGACATCTGCGACGCCACGGGCGTCGCGCGCGAGGCCGGCGCGGCCGCGTTCGGTCGCGAAGTACCAGAAGTACCAGAAGCCCGCCTCGAGATCCGGGGCGAGGGGGATGCCGGATGCCGCGATGTCCTGGATCAGGTAGCCGCCCGCCGACACCAGCCCTCCGACGCGCTCGGGCCACAACGCGCCGACGATGCAGGCGGCGCGAGCGCCCCAGTCGTAGCCGGCGAGGATCGGCTGCACGAGGTCGAGCGCGTCGATGAAGGCGAGCAGATCCGCGCCGAGCGCGGCCTGCTGACCCGAGCGGACCGTTCGGTCGTCGCGGAAGGTCGTCGGCCCGTGACCTCGGAGGTACGGGACGAGCACACGGTAGCCGGCATCCGTCAGCAACGGCACGACGTCGACGTAGCTGTGGATGTCGTACGGGAAGCCGTGCAGGAGCACCACGGGCTCGGCGGCGGGGTCACCGGCGTCGATGTAGGCGACGCGGAGCTCGCCGGCGTCGACGGTGCGCAGCGGGGTGGGGAAGGACGTGGACATGTGGCCTGGCTCTCGGTCGGGGTTGCGCGCGAGCCGGGCTGCCGTCGTCGACGCAGCCCAGCCGTGGGCGGAGTGGGAGGCGGCGCCCCGGAGATCGGACCATCGTCCGAGGCGCCGCCGGTCTGTCACGCGGCGGCCGAGAGCCCGGCGAGGTAGGCCTTCGCAGCCTCGGCGATGGTCGCGGCCACGGCGGCCGGCTGCGACACCCCGATCGCGTGCGAAGCGCCGGCGACCTCGTGGGTGCCCTGCGAGCCGGCGCGCTCGGCGCCCGCGCGGTGCACGGCGACGGGGATGTTGAGGTCCTGGTCGCCGAACACGTGCCACGACGGGATGTCGCGCCATGCCGGACGGTCCGTCGGCAGGCCCTCCGACAGCGCGGCCTGGGTGACCGGGCGCTGCGTGGCGGCCATGAGCGCGGCGACCTCCGCAGAGACGTCCGCGGCGAACTGGTGGTGGAACAGCTCGGGACGGATGGCGAACTCGTCGCCTCCGCTGGACACGGGGTACGCCGCCAGGGCGTCGCCGAGAGTGCTGCCGGGCGCGCTGTTGGACAGGTCGAACGCGCTCTGACCGGTCTCGGGCACGAACGCGGCGACGTAGACGAGGCCGACGATGTCGTCGCTGCCCGCCGCCGCCTCGGTGATGACCAATCCGCCGTACGAGTGACCGACGAGCACGACCGGTCCCTCGATCGACGCGAGCACGTCGCGGACGTAGGCGGCATCGCCGGCGAGGCTGCGCAGCGGGTTGGCGACCGCGACGGCGCGGACGTCGTGCCGCTGGAGCTGGGCGATGACGCCGTTCCACGAGGACGACTCGGCGAATGCGCCGTGGACGAGGACGACGGTGGGCTTCTGCTCGGACATGTCGGCTCCTTTCGAGGGTGGTCTTGCGGTGTTGACAGCTAGGACCGAGGAACAGGTCGCCGTGTGACACCGAACGAGGATTCGCGGATTCGCGAGAGACTTCGCGATTCCTGTCACAGCCGGCGGCGGCATCCGGTCTCAGCTGAAAACGCGCGCGACCGCGAGCGGTGGAGCAGAGAGGTTTCATCATGAGGATCGCTGTCATCGGGGGAACGGGCCTGATCGGCTCGAGGGTCGTCACGATGCTGGAGGCGACCGGGCACGATGTCGTCGTCGTGGCGCGAGCGGTGGGCGTGAACTCGTTCACCGGCGAAGGGCTCGAGCAGGCTCTCGAGGGCGTCGAGACCATCGTCGACGTGTCGAACTCGTCGTACACCGACGAGGCAGGCGCCCGTGAGTTCTTCTCCGGGTCGACCCTGAACCTGCTCACCTACGGCGCCGCCGCCGGGGTGCGCCACCACGTCGTGCTGTCGGTCGTCGGCACCGACCGGCTCGCCCTCTCCGAGGGCGGGTACTTCCAGGCCAAGGCCGAACAGGAGCGCCTGCTCGCGGCATCCGGCCGGCCGTACTCGATCGTGCACGCGACGCAGTTCTTCGAGTTCGTGCGCAGCATCACGGATGCCGCCACCCGCAGCGGCATCGCGCACGTGGCCGACGCGCTCATCCAGCCGATGGCGGCCGACGACGTGGCCACGGCGGTCGCCCGCGCGGCGCTGGTGCGTCCCACCGGCCGGATCACGGAGCACGGCGGACCGGAGGTGTTCGAGCTCGGAGTCCTCGCGCAGCGCGAGCTGCGGTTCCGCCGCGACGAGCGCGAGGTCGTCGCCGACCCGCTGGCGACCTACTTCGGCGCGCAGCTGGACCGCTGGGAGCTGCTGCCCGACGTCGACGCGCTGATCGCGCCGACCCGCTTCCACGACTGGCAGATCGCGCCGCACGACGGCGACGACGCGTTGTTGCCCTCCGTCGCGGGCGTACGCTGAGCCCGGCGATGGGAGCGGCAGGCGAGATGAACCAGACCACACGATCCGCGAGCGACCAGGACGACATCGCGCTGGCGGTCACCGTCTTCGACGAGCACCGGCGACGCGTCTTCGGCATCGCGTACCGCATGCTCGGGACCGTGGCCGATGCCGAGGACATCGTGCAGGAGACGTGGATCCGGTGGCAGGGCGCCGACCGTGCCGAGATCCGGGAGCCGGGTGCGTTCCTGGCGACCGTGGCCACGCGGCTCTCGATCAACGCGACGCAGTCGGCGCATGCACGCCGCGAGACGTACATCGGTCCATGGCTGCCCGAGCCGGTGAACACCGATGCCGACCCCGCGCTCGGCGCGGAACGGGGCGAAGCGCTGCAGTTCGCGATCCTGCTCATGCTCGAGAAGCTCACGCCCACCGAGCGTGCCGCGTACGTCCTGCGCGAAGCACTCGACTACCCCTACGAGCGCATCGCGGACGTCATCGGCGCCACCGTCGCCGGCGCACGTCAGCTGGTCAGTCGTGCGCGCAAGCACCTGGAGTCTGCCCGGAAGGCGGAGGTGGCCGCCACCGAGCAGCGGCGCCTGCTCGAGGCCTTCCTCGTCGCCGCGCAGAAGGGCGACGTCAGCGGTCTCGAGCGCCTGTTCGCCGAGGACGTCGTCAGCTACACCGACGGCAACGGCGTCAAGCTCGCGGCGCGCATCCCCGTCGCCGGCCGAAGTCGCGTCGCGAAGTTCGTCGCCGCCTTCTCCAGCCACTTCTGGACCGGCAAGACCATCGACTGGGTCGAGGTCAACGGGCAGCCCGCGGCGACCCTGTCCGAAGGCGGGGAGGTCACGACCATCGTCACGGTCACGGCGGCGGAGGACGGCATCCGTCAACTGCTGTGGGTGATGAGCCCCGACAAGCTCGGGCACGTCGCCCAGGTCGGGGCGTGACGAGACGACCAGGCGCGTCGTGGCTGCACCGTTCACCGCGGGGCTCGAGGTCGAGCGCCGTGCAGCACGAGCGCGTCGTCCGGGCGCTCGTCACGGCCGCTGAGGACCGCGACGCGCGCGCCGTGGGACGGATGCTGCATCCCGGCGTCCGGCTCACCGTGGACGGCGGCGGAGTCGTCGCGGCGCCCGCGTCTGCGCTCGACGGCGCCTCCGAGGTCGGGGCTCATCTCGTCGGAGTGCTCCTGGATCCGCTCGCCGCGCTGCGCGTCGAATCGGTGAACGGCGTGCCGGGCATCGTCGTGTGCCGGGAGGGACGGGTGGCAGGGGTGCTCAGCGTCCGTGTTCGCGGTCGACTGGTCCTGGAGTCCTGGCTCGTCGTGAACCCCCAGAAGCTCAGCGGCTGGCGCTGCTGACCTGCAGGCCGTCACAGATCGGGTGGCGACGCTGTCCTAGCTGTTGAGCGCCGTCCCACGCGCTCCCGCAACGAAAGGCACATCATGGCAAAGATCGTCGTCATCGGAGGCTCCGGGCTCATCGGCTCGAAGGTCGTCGCGAAGCTCACCGCGCATGGGCACGAGGCGGTGCCGGCGTCGCCGAACTCGGGCGTCAACACCATCACCGGCGAGGGCCTCGCCGAGGTGCTGCGAGGAGCCGATGTCGTGGTCGACGTGTCGAACTCGCCGTCGTTCGCACCGGATGACGTGATGGCGTTCTTCACGACGTCGACGAACAACCTCATCGCGGCTTCGCGGGAGGCGGGGATCGGTCACTACGTCGCCCTCACCATCGTCGGAACCGATCGCCCCAACACCATCGCCTACTTCGCGGCGAAGGCCGCCCAGGAGAAGCTGATCCGCGCGTCCGGCATCCCCTACTCGCTGGTGCACGCGACGCAGTTCTTCGAGTTCATCGGCGGGATCGCGGCGGTCTCGGGCAAGGACGACGCGATCCACCTGCCGGACAACCTCATGCAGCCGATCGCCGCGGAGGATGTCGCGACCGCGGTCGCGCGCACGGCTGTCGGCGAGCCGATCAACGGCGATGTCGAGATCGCCGGCCCCGAGGTGATGGGTCTGGACGAGCTGGTGCGGCGGGGCCTGGCCTTCCGCGGCGACACGCGCGAGATCGTGACCGATCCCGAGGCTCCGTACTTCGGTGCGCGGATGGAGGAGCGCACGCTCATGCCCGTCGACGGCGTGCAGGTGTTCGAGACGACGCTGGACGAGTGGCTGCCCGCGAACCCGCCGCGCGGCTGAGAGCGAGTGCGGGTGCGGGCGCCCGAGCCCGCCCCGCACCGCTCGAGGCGGGCTCGTCGGTCGCGCCACCGACGAGTCCGGATTCGGGGAATGCGGCGAGGACCCCGTCGGCTATACCGTGGGGCGGCTGCACACCCCGCAGCCCGAGACACCGAGGAGCACCACCGTGCACGCACTCATCCACTCGACTTTCGGCGATCCGACGGAGGTTCTCGAGGTCGCCGAGCGACCCATGCCCGAGCCGGGCACCGGACAGGTGCGGGTGCGCACGCTGCTCTCGCCGATCCACAATCACGACCTGTGGACCATCCGCGGCACGTACGGGTACAAGCCCGAGCTCCCCGCTGCGGCGGGCACCGAGGCCGTCGGCATCGTGGACGCGTTGGGCGACGGCGTCGACGCGCTCCAGGTCGGGCAGCGCGTCGCGACGGGCGGGACGTTCGGGGTGTGGAGCGAGTACTTCGTCACCAATGCGGCCGGGCTCGTCGCCGTGCCCGACGTCATCGACGACGAGACCGCGGCCCAGCTGATCTCGATGCCTTTCAGCGCGCTGAGCCTGCTCGACTCGCTCCAGGTCGAGCCGGGTGACTGGATCGTCCAGAACACCGCCAACGGCGCCGTCGGCAAGCTCGTCGCCCAGTTCGCCGCCGCCCGCGGCGTGCACGTCCTGGGCCTGGTGCGCCGCGACGCCGGCGTCGACGAACTGGCCGGGCTCGGCATCCGGAACGTCGTCTCCACCGCGTCGGCGGACTGGCGTGAGCGCGCCGCGGAGATCCTCGGTGAGAACGCGCCCCGCGCCGCGGTGGACTCCGTCGGCGGCGAGGCCGCGGGAGACCTGCTGTCGCTGCTCGGCGAGGGCGGGACCCTGGTCTCGTTCGGATCGATGGGATCCGAGACCCTGACGCTGTCGGCCGGCGACCTCATCTTCAAGCAGGCGACCGTCAAGGGCTTCTGGGGCAGCGCCGTGAGCCGGACGATGGATGCCTCCACCCGCGGTGCGCTCTTCGGCGAACTGATCCAGCGGATCGCGTCGGGCGAGGTGGCGCTGCCGGTGGACGCGGTGTTCCCGTTCGCGCAGGCGCGGGAGGCCGCGGCGGCCAGTGCGGTGCCGGGGCGCGCCGGCAAGGTGCTGCTGCGGTTCTGACCCGGGACCGACCCGCGAGCGCACCGGCGTTCACACCGGCGGCAGCTCGGCTCCGGCATCCGCAGAGGTCATCGAGGGGGCCCCGCCGAGGACGCGGCTGGAGGTCGTGATCTCGGAGACCACCAAACCGATCGCGCTGCGGGCGGTGGTGCTGTCGTCCCAGTACTGGGCGTGCACCGAGAGGCTGCGCAGGATCAGGAAGTTCGCCGCGTTGAGCCGCAGGTCGGGGTTCCACGCCAGATTGCACGTCGGCGTCCTCGTCGCCGTCGCCGGGCCGCCCAGCGTCGGGGCGACGTACGCCTTCGGCAGTGTGTAGCCCCGAGGGAGCGTGAAGCCCTCAGGGACGATGGACTGTGTCGTCGGCGTCTGCTCGGGCGCCGGGGACTCCAGCCCGGTCGTCGCAGCGGCGGACACCGTGTCGTCGCGGAAGTTCGACCCGAGCACGTCGATCGGCTGGTAGATGTTGACCCATTTCGGATCGACGCCGTCGGTGAACGTCCTGCCTTCGCTGTAGCTCGGCCGCACCATGCGAACCAGATCGAACGGGCTCCCGATCGTGACCAGCGTCTTCACGAGCGACAGCGTCGGCGCGGGGCTGCCGCCCTGCGGATACACCGCCTCCATCGCGACGAGCGCCCCGAAGCTGTAACCGACCAGGTGCACGCTGTCGACCTCCGGCCGGTGGGCGACCGTGTCGACCAGAGTCTGGATGCCGCCGCTCAGGCGGTTGCGGGAGCCACCGGTCAGCGTGAACCGGGCCATCTGCACCGCGCGCTCGCCCAGCCAGGTGATCCGCTCGCGGAAGCTCGGGACGAGGCCGCCCACGACGGCGCCGATCAGCACGACCCACTGCGGCCAGCGCAGCACCGGTCCGTCGGACGAGCCCTGGGCGATGGTGAGGATCGCCTCGATCAGCGCGAACACGGCGATGCCGAAGTAGATGAAGATGAACGCCGTGATGAGGAGCAGGATGAACGCCTGCAGCAGCTGCGGGCGGGTCTTCGCGCGGCGTCGGACACTGAAGATCACCCGGAAGAGCACCAGCGCCCCCGTGATGGCGACCAGTCCCAGGCTGATGGCGCGCAGCAGCGGGTTCCGTGTGGACGTGCTGTTGTCGAGTTCGGCGACCGAGTCGTATCCGTAGATGTCCAGCACGCCGGTGACCACGCCGTCGCGGTCGGTCCGCAGGATGCGGTGCACGGGATGCGTGTCGACCGAGATCGGCGTGATCGCGAACCTGGTGGCCCGATCGGGTGCCTGCTGGTTGAGCTCCCAGCAGACCAGCTGTGCCACGTGTCCGACCTTGAGCGACTCGGTCTCGCCGATGCCGGGGACGAAGATCAGCACGTCCTTCGGTCCGCTCGCGTTCGACGTCGTCGTCTCGTCCATGGCGGTGCGCTCCTCTCCTTGGGATGAGAGTCGTTCGACCACACCACAGGAGCACGCGCGGTTCACCGGTGATACGTGGACGCGAGCGGCCGGCCGGTGCCTGCGCTACGGCGACGGCGGTGTCTCTCCCCGGACCCGCGGTGCGGGCGGCGGCGGCACCTCCTTCGCGGCGATGATCGCGCCGCGGGGGATGCGCTCGACGCCGCGCTTGCCGTCGACGACCACGGTCTCGGCATCCGCGCTCAGCAGCTCGCCGAGCGCGTCGGTCGCCTGTCCCGTCGGCAGGATGTAGCGGACGACCACCCGGCGGCCCGGCTCCGGCAGGTTCACCACTGGCCGGGGGCGTAGTCCTTGAGGAAGACGCCGAAGAGGTCTTCGCCTGCCTCGCCGCGCACGATCGGGTCGTAGACGCGGGCCGCGCCGTCGACGAGGTCGAGGGGCGCGTGGAAGCCCTCCTCTGCGAGCCGCACCTTGGTCGGGTGCGGGCGCTCGTCGGTGATCCAGCCGGTGTCGACGCTGGTCATGAGGATGCGGTCGGTCTCGAACAGCTCGCGGGCGCTCGTGCGCGTGAGCATGTTGACGGCCGCCTTGGCCATGTTGGTGTGCGGATGCCCCGGACCCTTGTAGCCGCGATTGAAGACGCCCTCCATCGCGCTCACGTTCACCACGTAGGTGCGACGGGCGGGGCTCGCCGCCAGCGACGGCCGCAGCTTCGAGATGAGCAGGAACGGCGCCGTGGTGTTCGCCAGCTGCACCTCCAGCATCTCGAGCGGGTCGACCTCGTCGACGCTCTGGACCCACGAGTTGGTGTGGTGGAGGTCGGGGATGAGGCCGCCGGCGTCGATCGCCGTGCCGGCGGCGAGACGCTCCAGCGAGCTGGATCCTGCGGCCATCGCCTGCTCCGTCAGCTCGTCGGCGCGCGCTGCTGCGGCAGCCAGGATCGGATGCGCGGTCACCGACTTCTCCAGCGCCTGCGGGTGCCGGTCGTTGGTGTGACCGAACGTGATGAGCTCGGGGAGCGGTCCGTCGGGCAGCGGGGCGAGCTCGGCGTCGACGAGCGGCTGGTACGCGCCGGGAGAGCGTCGGACGGTCTGGGTCGCGTTGTTGATGAGGATGTCCAGCGGCCCGGCGGCAGCGACGTCCTCCGCGAGACCCAATACCTGCGCCGGATCGCGCAGGTCGATGCCGACCACCTTGAGGCGGTCGATCCACTCCGGCGCGTCGGGCAGGCTGCTGAACCGACGCACGGCGTCGCGCGGGAAGCGGGTCGTGATCGTGGTGTGCGCGCCGTCGCGCAGCAGCCGCAGCGCGATGTACATGCCGATCTTCGCGCGGCCGCCGGTCAGCAGCGCACGCTTGCCGGTGAGGTCGGTGCGCGCGTCGCGCTTGGCGTGGCTCATCGCTGCGCACGTCGGGCACAGCTGGTGGTAGAACGCGTCGACGACGGTGTACGGCTGCTTGCAGATGTAGCAGGCGCGCGGCTTGAGCAGGGTGCCTGCCGTGGGCGCGGTGGTGGACGTGCTGATCGGGATGCCGCGCGTCTCGTCGTCGATCCGGTCGGGTGCCCCGGTGGCCGTCGCGGCGACGACGGCGCGGTCGGCGGCGGCGATCGCCTCGCGGATCTCGCGGCGGCGCTCCTTCTTCACGGCCTTGAACATCGCGGCGGTGGCGCGACGGACGGCCACGTAGTCGGGGTGGGTCTCGTCGACTCCCGCCATGCTGCCGAGCACCCTCAGAGTGGTGGCCAGATCGTCCGGGTCGATGCCGCTCGGCGGCAGGTCGGAAGGGGCGGGGGAATCGGGAAGCACACGTGATTCTACGCCGGACTGCCTGGGTGAACCTGTTAGCGTGCCAGCGTGACCCTCTCGAACGCACCCTCGACGCAGGCTCGCAGCATCCATGTCTCCGCCGCGGTCATCGTCAACGACCGCGACGAGCTGCTGCTCGTGCGCAAGGCCGGCACCACCGCGTTCATGCAGCCGGGGGGCAAGCCGGAGCCGGGGGAGACCCCGGACCAGACGCTGAGCCGCGAACTCCACGAGGAGCTCGGGATCTCGGTCGACCCCGCCGCCCTACGGCCGCTCGGGCTCTTCACGGCCGCCGCCGCCAACGAGCCGGGCTTCCTCGTCGTCGCGGACGTGTTCGCCGTCGACATCGAGGATCAGGTGCCCGTCATCGCCGCCGAGATCGAAGAGCTGCGCTGGGTGTCGCGGGCCCACGCCGACCACCTCGAGATCGCACCGCTCGCGCGCGAGAACTTCCTCCCGGGCTGAGTCTCGGGCACGCCGCCGTGTTCAGCCGGCGGGCGTGGCGTGGATGTCGGACTCGAAGCTCGAGCCGTTCAGATCGAGGTACAGCCGGCGCTCGGTGATCGAGACGGTCATCGTGTTGCGGCGCGCGAGCACCGCGGTGACGGCATCCACGAATCCCGGATCGAAGCTGTACAGGGCGATGTCGTCCACCCGGTGGATCCGCTTGCCGGCCCACGGTGCGGCCACCTTCGCGGGGTCGCGATGCGTGTACACCGCGACCCGGGACGCCTGCATGCTGCCGGTGTGCAGGCGTGCGGCATCCGGAGCCCCCACCTCGATCCATGCGACCAGCGCACCGGTCAGGTCGCGCACCAGCACCGCCGGCTCGTCGGTGGCCGAGATCCCCTCGCTGAACGAGATGCCCTCCTCGTACTCGAGGCAGTATGCGAGCACACGCGTCAGCATGAACGCGTCGGTCTCGGAGGGATGCTGCGCCACGCGCACCGAGAGGTCCTCGTAGACACCCCGGTCGACGTCGGCCAACTGGATGTCGAAGGTGTACATCGTCACGCCGATCGCCATGACGATCGAGCCTACGCGGTGCGCAGTGGCTGTCGCGCCCGGCGAGCGGGCGGGAGGGTCAGCTCTTGGGCCACTCGATCAGCAGGAGGCCCTGCTTGGTGTCGGCGACCGTCACGTGGCCGTCGGCGAAGAGGTAGGTCATGCCGTAGCCCTCGGCATCCTTCGCGATCGCGGTGTCGGCGCTCTCGGTGATGTAGACGCCGGCGGCGCCCTCCTCGCGCTGCCAGCCCTGCGACTCCAGCTCCGCCTGTGCGTCGGCGGCCTCGTCGTCGGAGAGCTCGGCCCAGCCGAACATCTGCCCGTGGTCGCCGGCGGGACCGGAGAAGTCGGCCCACATGCACTGCAGCCCGCCCTCGACCTCCAGGCTGCCGATGTACAGCGGCGAGGCCTGCGACGTCCAGCCGATGCTCTCGTAATCGGCGACGACGGAATCGCTGATCAGCGTCTCGCAGGTCGGGTCCTCACCGGCTGCCGCGCCCTGGTCTGGGGTCGCCGACGGCTTCGGGGCCTCCGGGGTGGGAGTCGCGGCGGTAGGAGCCGTCTCCTCCGGCGCGGACGGCGTGCCGCCGCAGGCGGTGAGGACGACGGCGGACAGGACGAGCGCAGCGGCGGTGCCGAGGATGCGGGGAGCGAGCATCAGGTGTCTCCGTAGGGGGAATGGGAGGCGGTCGGGGCGTCAGTCGATGTGGAGCAGGTCGAGGTAGGCGTCGTGCAGGACGCGGTTGGTGGCCAGCGAGGAGCGCTCGGCCAGGGAGTCGTTGCCGTCGAACGAGGTGAACCTGCCGCCGGCCTCGGTCACGATCGGCACCAGCGCCGCGATGTCGTACTCCTTGACGCCGAACTCGGCGACGAACTCGAGGCGCCCCTCCGCGAGGAGCATGTAGGGCCACGCGTCGCCGTAGCCGCGGTCGCGCCACACCGACGACGTCAGGCGCTCCAGCGCGTCGAGCTTGCCGGCATCCCGCCACTGGGCGATGCTCTGGAAGCTCACGCTCGAATCCGCGATCGTGTCGACCGACGACACCGACAGCCGCTGCGGCTCGCCCATGGGGCCGTCGGTCCAGGCGCCGAGGCCCGTGGCGGCCCACCAGCGACGTCCGATCGCCGGCTGGCTGGCCACGCCCACCCGCGGCACGCCGTCGATCACGAGCGCGATCAGGGTCGTCCACATCGGGATGCCCTTGAGGTAGTTCGCCGTGCCGTCGATCGGGTCGATGATCCATTGGCGCGACGAGTCGCCGGTGACTCCGTACTCCTCGCCGAAGACACCGTCGCCCGGGCGCTCCGCCTCCAGCAGGGCACGGATGGCACGCTCGGTGGCGAGGTCGGCCTCGGTGACGTGGCTCGCATCGGCCTTCAGCTGCACGTCGAGATCTGCCGCGTCGAAGCGGGACATGGATGCCGCATCCGCGGCATCCGCCAGTCGCATCGCGAGTTCGAGATCGGCCTGAAGGTCTCCCTCGTACGGCGAATCGAACGTCGGAACGGGGGAGGCTGAGGTCACGAGATCAAGGATAACCGGGGCTTTCCCACCTCGATTTCACGTGACGCGATCGTGATGCTAATGTTGATCCTCGTTCGCCCCGGTCGCGAACAACGCACCTCTAGCTCAATCGGCAGAGCAACTGACTCTTAATCAGTGGGTTCTGGGTTCGAGTCCCAGGGGGTGCACCACACGGAGCCGCCTCCCGCAGACACCTGCGGGAGGCGGCTCCTTTTCGTGTGCGATGCGGGTCGTCACCGCTCACCTAGCGGAGCGCTGCGGGCTTGGTGCGCACCGGACCGAGCCACGTCGCGACGAGGCTCGCGGTGATCGCGCCGCACGCCATGATCCCCGCGAGCACGATGATCTGGAATCGCCCGGCCTCGAGCGGGGAGATGCCTCCGAAGATGGCGCCGACGAACGCGCCGGGAAGGACGACCAGGCCGGTCGTCTTCGTCTGGTCGATGCTCGGGATGAGGGCGTCGCGGATAGCCCGACGGGCCAGATGCACGGTGGACGCACGCGGCGTCGCGCCCAGTGCCAGCCACCCCTCCACTTCGTCCCAGTGGTCCAGCACGGACGTCGTGAACATGCGGCCCGTCAGTGTCGCGATGCTCATCGCGTTGCCGATGATGATCGCCCCGATCGCCAGTGCGTACCGTGGGGTGAGCTCCAAGGCGCCGGTGGCGAAGACGACCGTCGCGGTGACGATCACCCCCGCCGCGATCGAGGACGACATGGTCGCGACCGCGCGCCATGACCAGCCGATGCGCCCGGCGGCCACGCAGAAGGCGACCGTGAACATGACGATCAGCACGACCACGATCCACGCCGGGCTGCTGATCACGCCGGTGAGGATGACGCTGATCACCGCGAGCTGCACGGCTCCGCGGGCGATCGCGAGTGCGGGACTCGCCGATCCCGGAACGCGGAACGCCACGAGCGTCGCCGTCGCGATCACGGTCAGCACGAGGATCCCGATCAGCGACGGGAGCAGTTCGGGCAGGGTCTCCACACGCGGAGCCTATCCGCGGCGCCACGGCGGCGACGTCTCGTCAGCTCGGTGAGGTCTGCGACGGGGCTGCGTCCGATGAACAACGGCCTCCTGTGGCGATACGAGCTGGTAACGGTTTGACACCGTGACCAGGGGATCCGCTAGCGTGGGCGGGCGAGTGTCCGCCGGGATCCTGGGAACTGATCCTGCGGTGCACTCGCAACTGGGGATCTCTGGGGCTGGGGCTACCGATTTCCCCTGCGCCACCCCCGGGCGCAAGGTAAGGTCCCTCGGACGCCGCACGCTGTGCGCGCGTCCGAGGGGCCTCGCTGACGGCGGGCGCGTGCCCGCGCGGCGCCGGGGCCGGCGTCAGGCGGCGTCGCCGATGAGCACGGCTGCGGCCTCTTCGGCGGCATCCGCTTCGCGCTCGTCGATGCGGGCCAGGGCGCGGCGGCCGAACAGGATCGTCGCGGTCGCGATGAGGACGGATACCGCGGCGAACAGGTACGGCACGGTCGGGCCGTACAGGTGCCACAGCAGGGCGGCCAGCGGCGGGGCGGCGGCGCCCCCGAGGAAGCGCACCGCAGAGTACGACGACGACGCGACAGACCGCGGGAGGTCCGTCGCCTCCATCACGGACTCGGTGAGCACGGTGTTCATGACGCCGAGGAGCAGCCCGCCGACGATGATGCACACGACCAGCGCCGTCGGGTCCTCGACCAGGATCCCCGCGAGGACCAGGTCGATCGCCAGCAGCGGCAGCGTCAGGAGCATGACGCTGGTGCGCGCCATGAAACGCAGAAGGAGCGGTGCGACCCACACGCTCGTGACGGCCAGGGCCACACCCCAGCCGAAGAACGTGAACCCGATGCCCATGGCGCCGAAGCCGAGCGGGAACGGCGAGAACGCCAGGAGCACGAAGAACCCGATGTTGTAGAACAGGGCGGCGACGGCGAGCACCGCGAGCGACGGGATGCGCAGCGCCTTGAACGGAGCCGACAGCGGCACCGGCACGGGCTTCTCGCTCGGGCCGCGCAGCAGCGCCAGAACGGCGACGAACGCGATCGCCATGAGCACCACGACGCCGAAGAACGGTCCGCGCCAGCTGACCTCGCCGAGGAGGCCGCCCAGGAGGGGGCCTACGGCGATGCCGAGGCCGAGCGCCGCCTCGTAGAGGACGATCGCCGCACCGCTGCCCCCGGATGCGGCCCCGACGATCGTCGCGAGTGCGGTGGAGATGAACAGCGCGTTGCCCAGGCCCCAGCCCGCGCGGAAGCCGATGATCGCGTCCACGCTGCCGCTCAGCGAGCACAGCAGCGCGAAGACGACGATGAGCGCGAGGCCGATCAGCAGCGTCGCCTTCGCCCCGATGCGGCTGGAGATCCAGCTGGTCACGAGCATCGCGAGGCCGGTGACGAGCAGGTAGCTGGTGAACAGCAGCTCGGTCTGCACCGGCGTCGCCTCGAGCGACTCGGCGATCGCGGGGAGGATCGGGTCCACCAGGCCGATGCCCATGAAGGCGACGACGCAGGCGAACGCGACCGCCCAGACCTGCGCCGGCTGGCGCCACACCGAACCCGTGCTGTGCCCGTGCGCGCTCATCGGGTGGCCTCCGCGGCGTCGGTGGACGAGGTGCGCGTGCGGTCGAGCTTGCGCATGAGGACGGATGCCGTCAGCCGCAGTGCGTCCCATTCCTCGGGCTCGAGGTCCTCGAAGTGCGGCGCGAGGGCGGCGGTGAGCTGCAGAAGCCACGTCTGGAGCGCCTCGAGGCCGAGGGGGGTCACCTCGACGACGGTCGCGCGGGAGTCTGCGGCATCCGCCGTCTTGGCCACCAGGCCGTGGTCGGCCATCTGCCCGACCAGTCGCGTCATGCCGGGCTGCGTCACGCGGCTGAGGCGGGCGAGTTCGCCGATGCGCAGCGCGCCGTGGTCGCGCAGGATCGTGAGCGTGCGCCACTGGGCGGCGGGGGTCTCGTTGGAGGTCTCGAGCGCCGCGACGCGCGTGAGGGCGTGCGCGGCGACGATGAGCGTCTCGATGTCTTGGTCGTGGGTCACGAACGACAAGCATACCAGTGGTATATACCGCTGGTATGCAAGTGATGGCCATTCGTCCCGATTCGGTAACGACGGCGGGGGAGGGGATGCCGCCGACTTGACCGCGACGGCATCCGTTTCCTAGATTGCAAGAACCTGAATCGGATTTCATGTTCTGGATCCGAGGCACCAGAATCCTTCCAATGGGGAAAGGCACGCACATGCGGGTTACGAAGAAGTTGCTCCTGGGATCCGTGGTCGTCACGGCGGCGCTCGCCATCGCGGCCTGCGCACCCACCGCCGAGACGCCGTCCGGTGGCGCGACCGACGGCGGCGGCCCCGCCGAGGTCACGGTGGGCATCGTCACGAGCGAGTCCGGTCCGCTCGCCGGCTACGGCAAGCAGTACCTGGACGCGTTCAAGGCGGGCCTGGACTACGCCACCGACGGCACCGGCGAGATCGACGGCACGACGATCACCGTCGAGTACCGCGACGACGCCGGCGACCCCGACAAGGCCGTCACCGCCGTCAAGGAGCTCATCGGCGAGGGTGTCAACATCGTCGCCGGCACCGCGTCGTCCGGCGTCGCGCTGGCCGTCGCCGAGCAGGCGGAGCAGAACAAGGTGCTCTACATCTCGGGCCCCGCCGCCGCGGACGCGATCACCGGGATCAACGACTACACGTTCCGCTCGGGACGCCAGAGCGCGCAGGATGTCGCCACGGCGGGCACGTTCCTCGACGACATCGAGGGCAAGACGGTGACCGTCTTCGCGCAGGACAACGCCTTCGGTCAGGGCAACGTCGCCGCGGTGAACGCGATCCTCGGCGGCAAGGGTGCGACCGTCAACTCGGTGCTCGTCGCCGAGGACGCCACCGAGTTCACGCCGTTCGCGCAGCAGGTGCTGGCGGGCAAGCCCGACCTCGTGTTCGTCGCTTGGGCCGGCGCCACCTCGGGCGCCATGTGGCAGGCGATGAGCCAGCAGGGCGTCATGGACGAGATCCCGGTGGTCACGGGTCTCGGCGATTCGGCGACCTTCGGCGCCTACGGCGAGGCATCCGAGAAGATCAGCTTCCTGAACCACTACTTCCCGGGTGCTCCCGACAACGAGGTCAACGACGCGATGGTGAAGGCGATCGAGGATGCCGGCGGCACCCCCGACCTGTTCAGCCCGGACGGCTTCAACGCGGCGATCATGATCGTCCACGCCATCCAGGAGGGCAAGGGCGACGTCGACGCGATGGTCTCGGCGCTCGAGGGCTTCGAGTTCGAGGGTCCCAAGGGCACCATGACGGTCCGCGCGAGCGACCACGCCCTCATCCAGGAGATGTACCAGGCCAAGCTCGTCGCCAAGGACGGCACCTTCGTGCCCGAGCTCGTCGACACGGTCCCGGCCGACGACGTCGCGCCGGCCGAAGCCGAGTGATCCGGAGCTTCGCGAAACGATGAGCACCACAGTCCCGTCCGCGCCCGTCGCGGAGACCGCGCGCCGCGGCTCTCCGCTGAAGATCGAAGGCCTCGGCCTGCAGATCGGCGGCGCGACGATCCTCAAGGACGTCGAACTCGACGTCGCCGCCGGCTCCCTCGTGGGCGTCATCGGTCCCAACGGCGCCGGCAAGACCACGCTCTTCAACGTGATCTCGGGGCTCCTGAAGCCCACCGCCGGCCGTGTCGTGCTGGACGACCGCGACATCACGACGGCGTCGGTGCCCGCGCGGGCGCGGGCGGGACTGGGGCGCACCTTCCAGACGTCGAGCCTGTTCCCGAAGCTGTCCGTGCTCGAGAACGTGCGCCTGGCCGCCCAGGTGTCGCTGGGAGGCTCCGGGTCGCTCCTGCACTTCCCGAAGCGGTCGGATGCCGCCACCGAGCTCGCGCTGGCGAAGCTCGACGCCGTCGGGCTCAGCCACAAGCTCGAGGCCCTGGCGGGCGACATCTCGCACGGCGACAAGCGCAAGCTCGAGATCGCGGTGCTGCTGGCCACCGAGGCGAGCATCGTGCTGCTGGACGAGCCGATGGCCGGCGTCGCCTCGGGCGACGTGGCCGGCCTGGTCGAGAACATCCGCGACATGCAGCGCGAGAAGGGCTGCACGCTGCTGATGGTCGAGCACCACATCGATGTGCTGATGGGCCTGGTCGACAAGGTCGCGGTGATGTACTTCGGCACGATCATCGCGTACGACACCCCGCAGCGGATCATGGACGACCCGCTCGTCCAGAGCGCCTACCTGGGCACGGGGTCGGCGGGGACGGAGGCGGCATGAGCGACGCGATCCTCACCGTGCGGAACCTCCGCTGCACGATCGCCGGCCAGCAGGTCGTCGAAGACGTGTCGTTCGACGTCCCCGCCACCGGCATCACGGCCGTGCTCGGCCGCAACGGCGTCGGAAAGACCTCGACGATCCGCGGCATCCTGGGTCTCATCTCCCGCCGCGGCGAGGTGCGTCTCGCGGGCGAGCGGATCGACGGCCTGCCCACCCACCGCATCGTGCGGCGCGGGGTGGGCTACGTGCCCGAGGACCGCGAGGTCTTCTCGCAGCTCACCGTCGCAGAGAACCTCGCCCTCGCCGAGCGCCAGCGCGAACCGCGCCGCGAGTTCGTCGCCGAGCTGTTCCCCGACCTCGTCGCACGCCGTGACCAGCGGGCGGGAACCCTCTCGGGCGGCCAGCAGCAGATGGTGTCGGTGGCGCGCGCGCTGCTCAACGACAACCGACTGCTGCTCGTCGACGAACCGACGAAGGGCCTGGCCCCCAAGATCGTCACCGAGGTCGCCGACGCGCTGCAGGAGGCGTCCAAGACCGTTCCGATCCTGCTCGTCGAGCAGAACCTCGAGGTCGTGCGCCGGCTCGCCGACGACGCCGTCGTCATCGCCGGCGGCCGCGTCGCCCATGTCGGCAAGGCCCGCGAGATCCTCGACGACGAAGACCTCACCCGCCGCCTCCTCGGCGTCCACGTGGAGCACGAAGACGCATGCGATGCACTGAGCGAGCGGAGCGAGTCGAAGTGAGCACCCTCGTCCTCACCCTCATCACCGGCGTCGGACTCGGCGCCCTCTACTTCCTCGTCGCCAGCGGGCTGAGCCTCATCTACGGGCTCATGCACGTGCTCAACTTCGCGCACGGCGCGTTCCTCACGCTCAGCGCGTTCATGGGCTGGATGGTCGCCCAGGCGCTCGGCACCGACTCGTGGGGATCGTTCCTGCTGTCGGTGCTGGCCGGCGCCGGCATCGGCGCGGTGTTCGCCACGCTCACCGAGCTCGTCCTCATCCGCCCGCTCTACGAGCGGCACATCGAGCAGGTTCTGGTCACGGTGGGCCTGTCGTTCGCCGCGGTCGCACTGTTCGAAGGCATCTGGGGCACCGACCCCATCCACATCGCCGGTCCCTCGTGGCTGAAGCAGACCACCGAGGTGCTCGGCGCTCGCATCCCCAACACCTACTGGGTGCTCATGATCGCCGCGGTGCTGGTGCTGGCCGCCCTCGTGCTGTTCCTGCAGAAGACGCGCTACGGCATGATCATCCGGGCTGGCGTCGAGAACCGCTCGATGGTGACGGCGCTCGGCATCGACGTGCGGCGCTCGTTCACCCTGGTCTTCGCGATCGGCGGTGCGGCGGCCGGCATCGGCGGTGTGCTCGCGATGCACTACTCGACGTTCGTGTCGGCCCATCTCGGGCAGACGCTGCTCATCTTCGCGTTCATCGTCACGGTCGTCGGCGGACTGGGCTCGCTGACCGGTGCGGCGGTGGCATCCGTCCTCGTCGCGGTGCTGCAGCAGTTCGCGAACTTCTACCTCGGCGGCACCGGCGACTTCATCGTCGTGATCCTGCTGGCAGTCGTGCTGCTGGTGCGCCCGAGCGGACTCCTCGGGAGGAAGGCATGACCCCCACCGCCTCGGGCTCCGGCACGGTTGTTGAGCGAGCGTCAGCGAGACGAAGCATACGTCGCTTCGTCCCCGCCGTCGTCGGCGTCGTGCTGGTGGCGTTCATGGCGCTCCTGCCGATGCTGAACCTCTCGCTGCCGGGCATCCTGCCCACCCCGACCTACATGCCGGGCACGCTCGCGCTGCTGTCGCTGTGCATGGTGTTCGCCGCGCTCGCGCTGTCGTACAACCTGCTGCTCGGATCCGGAGGGATGCTGTCCTTCGGCCACGCCCTCTACTTCGGGGCCGGCGCGTACGGCCTGGGCATCGCGCTCGAGCATTTCGGGGTGCCGCTGTGGCCGGGCGTGTTCATCGCGCTGATCGGCGGCATGGTGATCGCCCTGGTGACCGGCGCGGTGTCGATGCGGGTGTCGGGCATCCCGTTCGCGATGGTGACCCTCGCGTTCGCTCAGGCGGGCTCGGTGCTGGTGCGCCGCAACTCGCAGGTCACCGGCGGCGAGGAGGGGCTCAGCCTCAACACCGAGCAGGTGCCCGACGCGCTCATCGGCGTCGTCAACACGCGCAACCTGTACTGGTTCACCCTGGCGGTGCTCGTCGTCGTCTACCTCGTCACACTGTGGGTCGACACGTCGCGGCTGGGTCACCTCGCCCGCGCCACGCGCGAGAACGAGCAGCGCGTGCGCGTGCTCGGGCTCTCGCCGTACCGCGTCCGACTCATCGTCTTCGTGATCGCCGCGGGCCTGGCCAGCCTCGCGGGCGTGGCCTACATGCTGCTGCAGTCGGGCACCGTGCCGCGGTCGGTGTCGGCCGATCTCACGATCACCGTCCTGGTGATGGTGGTGCTGGGTGGCGTCGGGTTCCGGTGGGGTGCCATCGTTGGCGGTGTGCTCTACACGCTGCTCGATCAGCGACTCACGGTGCTCGCCGGTTCCGACGCCATCGCGGGTCTTCCCGACTGGCTGCGTGTGCCGCTGTCGGAGCCGCTGTTCCTCCTCGGCGTGCTGTTCATCGTCGTGGTGATGTTCCTGCCGGGCGGCATCGCCGGCACGATCGACGCGGCCGTGCGCCGGCGTCGCGGCGAGAAGGTGCGCGGGTCGCTGCGCCGGCTCGATGACGCCGACGAGGACGCCGAAGCGCCCGTCGAGGTCCGCGTATGACCTGGACCGCCGACCCCGACATCGACGACGGGCCGCACACCCTCGGACGCTGGATCGTCGACAGCGCGGCGCGCTCGCCCGAGCGCATCGCGATCGACGACCGCGGCGTGACGACGGACTACGCCACGCTCGCCGCGCGCGCGACCGGCCTCGCCGACGCCCTGCGACGCGCCGGGTACGGCCCGGGCGACCGCATCGCGACGGTGTCGGGAAACTCCACCGACCACGTCGTCGCGTTCTTCGCGTGCGCGGTCGCCGGCATCGCCTTCGTGCCGCTGTCGTGGCGGCTCACGCCGCGTGAGCTCGCCGACGTGCTGACCCGCTCGGCGCCGGCGCTCGTGCTCATCGAGGACGAGTACACCGCGCTGGCCGGCGAGGCCCTTCGCACCGCCGGTGGGACGGTGCCGGTCGCTGTGCTCGGCACGACCGAGGTGGAGGCGGGGAACGTTCCCGCCGCGGCGCGCCGCGCACCCCGCCGACCGGTACGCGACGACGACCCGCTGTTGGTGATCTTCACCTCCGGCAGCGAGGCGGCGCCCAAGGGCGTCGTGCTGACCCACTCCAACTGCTTCTGGAACAACCTCGCCATGGCGCAGGCGCTGCCGCTCACCCACGACGACGTCGTGCTGGCGATGCTGCCGCAGTTCCACGTCGCGGCGTGGAACTGCCAGCCTCTGCTGGCGTGGTGGGTCGGCGCGACCGTCGTGCTGGAGCGGTCGTTCCAGCCGGCACGCATCCTGCAGCTCGTGGCCGAGCGCAGGGTCACTGCCATGATGGGCGTGCCCACGCAGTACGCGATGCTCGCCGCCGACCGCGAATGGGAGCGGACGGATGCCTCCTCCCTGCGGCTCGCCCTCGTCGGCGGCGCGACGATGCCGGTGCCGCTGCAGCAGGCGTGGTCGGCGCGGGGCATCCCGCTCACGCAGGGGTACGGGCTCACCGAGGCCGCCCCCAACGTGCTGCACCTGCCTGCCGCCGAGGCGGTCGACGCACCCGGTGCGGTCGGGCGCCCCTACCCGCACGTCTCGGTGCGGATCGTCGACCCGGCGTCGGAGCTGCCGCTGGAAGGCGAGGCCACCGGCGAGCTGTGGGTGCGCGGGCCGAGCGTGTTCGCCGGGTATCTGGGCGACGACGAGGCGACCGCGCGCGCGATGAGCGGCGAGTGGCTGCGCAGCGGCGACCTCGTCGCCCGAGATGCCGCCGGCGTCTACCGCGTGGTCGATCGCATCAAGGACATCTTCATCTCCGGCGGCGAGAACGTCGCGCCCGCCGAGGTCGAGTTCGCGCTGTGCCTGCACCCGCTCGTCGAGTCCGCCGCGGTCGTGGGCGTGCCCGACCCGGTGTGGGGCGAGCGAGGCGTCGCCTTCGTGGTGCCGGCCGCCGGCGCGGCACTGTCGGCAGACGAGGTGCTGGCCCACGCGCGCCGCAACCTCGCCGCCTTCAAGATCCCGGTGCGCGTCGAGTTCGTCGACGCGCTGCCGCGGTCGACGATCGAGAAGCTCGCCCGGTCGCGGTTGCGCGAACGGGCCAGGACGCTGGGAGAGGGCGCAGGGGAGCGCGCACACGCCGCGACCCGCGAGCGCACGAGGGGGGAGTCCCGATGAGCATGTCCGACGAACTCGTCGACCACGGCGAGGAGCTGGTGTCGTCCGCGACCGGCAGACCGCTGACCAAACGCGGCGAGGCGACCAGACGGCGCCTCCTGGAGGCGGCGGAGCTCGTGTTCGCCGAGCAGGGCTACCACGAGGCATCCATCGTCAAGATCACCGAGCGCGCCGGCATCGGCCTCGGCACCTTCTACCTCTACTTCGACAGCAAGCAGTCGATCTTCGAAGCGCTCGTGCTCGACCTCAACCGCCGGGTGCGCCACTCGATGTCGGAGGCGATGGCCGGGGCATCCGGTCGCCTCGAGGCCGAGCGCGCGGGCTTCGCCGGCTTCTTCCGGTTCACCGCCGAGCACCCGGCGCTGTACCGCGTCGTCCGCGAGGCCGAGTTCGTCTCGCCGGAAGTGCTGCGCCTGCACTACACCCGCATCGTCGAGGGGTACGAGGCCGGGCTGCGCGCCGCGCAGGCCACCGGAGACGTCGACCGCGGCCTCGATCCCGAGACCACCGCCTGGGCCCTCATGGGCATGGGCGAACTCATCGGCATGCGCTTCCTGCTGTGGGAGCGCGACGCCGACGGCAAGCCCCCCGCGCAGCTGGACCCGCGCGTGTTCGGCGGCATGACCCGGTTCATCGACAACGCGCTCGCACCCCGTCGCGACGAAGAGAAGGACAGCTGATGGCAGAGAAGGATCTGGCGGGCAGGCGCGCGCTGATCACCGGAGGCGCGAGCGGCATCGGGCTCGCGTGCGCGCACGAGTTCGCAAGGCGCGGCGCCCACGTGATCGTCGCCGATCTGAACGCGCAGGCGGCGACGGATGCCGCCACCGCGGTGGGCGGCGAGCCCTGGGTCGTCGATCTCTCCGACACCGCGGCGCTGGACGACCTCACGCTCGATGTGGACATCCTCGTCAACAACGCCGGCATCCAGCGGGTCTCGCCGATCACCGAGTTCGACCCCGCGGCGTTCCGGCTGATCATGCGGCTCATGCTGGAGTCGCCGTTCCTGCTCATCCGCGCGGCGCTGCCGGCGATGTACGCGCGCGGATGGGGGCGGGTGATCAACATCTCCAGCGCCCACGGGCTGCGGGCGAGCGCGTTCAAGTCCGCCTACGTGGCGGCCAAGCACGGGCTCGAGGGCCTGTCGAAGGTGACCGCCCTGGAGGGCGGACCGCACGGCGTCACGAGCAACTGCATCAACCCCGCGTACGTGCGCACGCCGCTGGTCGAGAAGCAGATCGCCGACCAGGCCGCCGTGCACGGGATCCCCGAGAGCGAGGTCGTCGAGAAGATCATGCTCACCGAGAGCGCGATCAAGCGGCTCGTCGAGGCCGACGAGGTCGCGTCACTGGCGGGCTGGCTCGTGTCGGACAAGTCGGGGATGGTCACCGGCGCGTCGTACACGATGGACGGCGGATGGACGGCGCGGTGAACCACGAGTACCGGACCGTCGACGTCCCCGTCGAAGGCGGCGTGCTGCGCGCAGGCGTGTGGGAACCAGGGGATGCCGGGCTCGACGCGCCCACGGTCCTGCTGGTGCACGGGGTCACGGCCTCGCACCTGGCGTGGCCGTTCGTCGTCGACCGGCTTCCGGGCGTGCGGGTGGTCGCACCGGATCTGCGCGGCCGTGGTCGCAGCAACGGCATCGACGGGCCCGCGGGAATGGCTGCGCACGCCGCCGACCTGGCGACGCTGCTCGACGCGCTCGGGATCGACCGCACCGTCGTCGTCGGCCACTCGATGGGAGGCTTCGTCTCGGTCGTGTTCGCCCACCGGTACCCCGACCGGGTGACGCGGCTGCTGCTCGTCGACGGCGGGCTGCCGCTGGACGTGCCCGCCGGGCTCAGCACCGACGAGCTCGTCGCCGGCATCCTCGGCCCGACTGCGGCGCGCCTGTCGATGAGGTTCGCCGACGCGGGGGAGTACCTCGACTTCTGGCGGCGGCATCCCGCGTTCGCCGATGCCTGGACCCCCGAACTCGAGGCCTATCTCGCTTACGACCTCGTCGACGACGGCGCCGGGGCGCTCCGCCCCGCGACGAGCTACGCGACGACGGCGGACGACATCGTGGACATGAACACCGGCACGGCGCTGCCGGACGCGCTCGCCGGGCTGCGGCATCCGACCCGCCTGATCACCGTGCCGCGCGGCCTGCAGGACGAGCCGCCCGGGCTGTACGCGCCCGAGCACCTGGCGCGTCTGCTGGCGACGTACCCCGGTGTCGCGCACGAGCGCATCGACGGGTTCAACCACTACACGATCGTGATGTCGCCCGCCGGCGCCGACGTCGTGGCGGGTGCCGTGAGCGAGGAGCTCGCCGCCGCGGCCGTACGGTGACGCCGCTCGACCAGGTCGCTGCGCTTCCTCGCCCCGGGACCGGGGATCGGTAGTCCCGGTCGCTGAGTTCACCCGCTCAGGGACCGGGGAGATCGGGGAGCCCGGTCGCTGAGCGAGCGCTAGCGAGACGAAGCGCGCGACGCGTGTGCCTGGTGTCCCGGTCGCGCGTTCCACCGCTGGGGACCGGGGATCGGTGAGTCCCGGTCGCTGAGCGAGCGCTAGCGAGACGAAGCGTCGCCGAGGTGCATGCGAGCGGCCCTCGCGCGGGCGCTCCAGCCGGGCAGCTCCTCATAGCGACCCTCGATCAGCAACTGCTTCTTGGCGCGACTCCACCCCTGGATACGCTTCTCCCACCCGAAGGCATCCGTGATTCGTTCGAACTCGGATGACCAGACGAGTTCCACGGGTCGTCGTTCCCGGGTGTAGTTGGCTCCCTCTCCGGCGTTGTGCTGCGCGATGCGGAAGGCGAGATCGACTGTGCTTCCCGTGTAGTACGACCCGTCGGCGCAACGCAGGATGTAGACGTATGCCATGTCGAGGACGGTAGCCCCGCGTGTGCGAACCGCGTTGCCGTTGTCCACAGAGGTGCCCTTCGTCTCGGTCGCTGCGCTCCCTCGCTCAGGGACCGTGAAGATCGGTGAGTCCCCGGTCGCTGAGCGAGCGTCAGCGAGACGATGCGCTCGGTGGTGGCCCTTCGTCTCGGTCGCTGCGCTCCCTCGCTCAGGGACCGGTGGTCGGCCGTGCGTCTCAGTCTCGGTCGCCGCGCTCCCGCGCGCAGGTACCGGGGCGATCGGTGAGTCCCGGTCGCTGCGCGAGCGTCAGCGAGACGATGCGCTCGGCGGTGCCCCTTCGTCTCGGTCGCTGCGCTCCCGCGCGCAGGTACCGGGGCGATCGGTGAGTCCCGGTCGCTGAGCGAGCGTCAGCGAGACGATGCGCTCGGTGGTGCCCCTTCGTCTCGGTCGCTGCGCTCCCTCGCTCAGGGACCGGTGGTCGGCCGTGCGTCTCAGTCTCGGTCGCCGCGCTCCCGCGCGCAGGTACCGGGGCGATCGGTGAGTCCCGGTCGCTGAGCGAGCGCCAGCGAGACGAAGCGCGCGGCGGGGTGCTCCTCGTCTCGGTCGTGTCAGCGCGAGGCGGCGATGCGGGTCGTCAGCTGGTGCGCGTGGGCGAGGAGGGTGCGGCCGAGCTCGGGCAGCCGGTCGGGGCTGAAGCGGAACTCGACGCCGGTCAGGCTCAGCGCCCACTGCGGGTGCCCCTCGCGGGTGAAGACGGCGGCGCCGATGCCGTACGAGCCCTCGACGATCAGCCCGGGGTTGACCGCGTAACCGCGCTCCTGGGTGTCGCGCAGGCGTACGCGCAGGCGCTGCTCGCCGTGCGCCGCGCCCCACTCGGCGGGCAGCTCAGGGTGACGCTCGAAGTAGGCGTCCACATCGTGGGACGGCAGGAACGACAGGATCGCCAGCCCCGCAGAGGCGACCCCGAGCGGGAAGCGGACACCCTCCGACAGCACGAAGGACCGGATCGGGAAGCTCCCCTCCTCGCGCAGCAGGCACACGGTCTCATCGCCGCGGCGTACCGACAGGAACGCGCTCTCCTCGGTGCGCACCGCCAGTGACCGCACGATGTCGCGGGCGATCGCGGTGATGTCGTAGCGGGATGCCGCGACCGTGCCCATCAGGAACAGCTCTGGTCCCGGCATCCAGCGGCCGGTCCGTTCGTCCTGGTCGACGAGGCCCTCGTGCCGCAGCGCGGTGAGCAGCCGGTGTGCCGTCGGGCGCGTGAGGTCGGCGCGGCGGGCGAGTTCGGCCACCGGCATCCCCTCGCCTCCGCCCGAGGTCACCAGGCGCAGCAGCTGCGCCGCGCGGGCGACCGACTGGGCTCCCGGCACGGTGCGCTTCGACGAGGTGTCCACAATATGGACGCTATGCGTTGCATCGGCCACATGGCAAGCGCGGGCATGGCATCGCCCGTCCCGGAAGCGGAGGATCGTGTCGAGGGCTTCGTCTCGCTTCGCTCGCTCAGCGACCGGTCGCAGGCGCGGCAGCTCATCGATCGGGCGTCATGCGAAGGAGCAGAATGATCGACAAGACCTGGGGTTCGGCGGCGGAGGCCGTCGCCGACATCCCCGACGGAGCGTCTCTCGCGGTGGGAGGTTTCGGCCTCTCGGGCAATCCCATCGCGCTCATCGAGGCGCTGCTCGCGCAGGGGACAAGCGACCTCAGCATCGTCAGCAACAACTGCGGCGTCGACGACTGGGGGCTCGGCATCCTGCTGAACGCCAAGCGCATCCGCAAGATGACCTCGTCGTACGTCGGCGAGAACAAGGAGTTCGAGCGGCAGTTCCTCTCCGGCGAGCTCGAGCTCGAGCTGACGCCGCAGGGCACGCTCGCCGAGAAGCTGCGCGCCGGCGGCTCGGGCATCGCCGCGTTCTACACGCAGACGGGCGTGGGCACCCAGGTCGCCGAGGGCGGCCTGCCGCGCCGGTACGCCGCCGACGGCAGCATCGCGGTGGCCTCCCCGGTGAAGGACGTCCGCACGTTCGACGTGTCGGGCGCGCCCCGCGATTACGTCCTCGAAGAGGCCATCGTCACCGACTTCGCGCTGGTGCACGCGCTCAAGGGCGACCGCCACGGCAATCTCGTCTTCAACAAGGCCGCGCGCAACTTCAACCCGCTCGCGGCGATGGCCGGACGCGTCTGCATCGCCCAGGTGGAGGAGCTCGTCGAGCCCGGTGAGCTCGACGCCGACGGCATCCACCTTCCCGGCATCTACGTGCACCGCATCGTGGAGGTCGGCACCGACATCGAGAAGCGCATCGAGCGGCGCACGGTCGCCGCGCCCGCAGGGACAGGAGCCTGACATGCCGCTGAACCGCAACGAGATGGCCGCGCGCGCGGCGCGCGAGCTCGCCGACGGCGCGTACGTCAACCTCGGCATCGGCCTGCCGACGCTGGTGCCGAACTTCGTGCCCGAGGGCGTGACGGTCGTGCTGCAGTCCGAGAACGGCATCCTGGGCGTCGGTCCGTACCCGGCCGAGGAGCACGTCGACCCCGATCTCATCAACGCCGGCAAGGAGACCGTGACGACGCTGCCCGGCGCCGCGTTCTTCGATTCGGCCACGAGCTTCGGCATGATCCGCGGCGGCAAGATCGACGCCGCCATCCTCGGTGCGATGCAGGTGTCGGCCACCGGCGACCTCGCCAACTGGATGATCCCCGGGAAGATGGTGAAGGGCCCGGGCGGCGCGATGGACCTCGTGCACGGCGCCGCGAAGGTGATCGTGCTCATGGAGCACGTCGCGAAGGACGGCTCGGCCAAGATCGTCGACGAATGCTCGCTGCCGCTGACCGGCCGCGGCGTGGTCGACCGCATCATCACGGACCTCGCGGTCATCGATGTCACGGATGCCGGACTCGTGCTCGTCGAGACGGCCCCCGGTGTGACCGTGGCCGACGTGGTCGCGGCGACCGAACCGGAGCTCGTGATCTCGGACGAACTTAAGGTGGAAGCATGAACCACGACGACGTCGTCATCGTCGCCGCTGCGCGCACGCCGCAGGGGCGACTCAAGGGCCAGCTCGCCCCGCTCACGGCGGTGCAGCTCGGCAGCGCCGCGATCAAGGGCGCGCTCGATAAGGGCGGAATCCCCGCCGACGCGGTCGACGCCGTGCTCGTCGGCCAGGTGCTCGCGGCCGGTGCCGGGCAGAACCCTGCACGCCAGGCGGCGGTGGGCGCCGGCATCCCGTGGGACGTCCACGCCGGCTCGATCAACAAGGTGTGCCTGTCGGGTCTGACCGCCGTCATCGACGGGGCGCGGATGATCGCCCTCGGCGATGCCACCGTGGTGGTCGCCGCAGGCATGGAGTCGATGACCCGTGCGCCGCACCTGCTGATGGGTTCGCGCGACGGCTGGGCGTACGGCTCGATCGAGGTGCTCGACCACATGGCGTACGACGGGCTCACCGACGTGTACGACCGCGAGAGCATGGGCGCCTCCACCGAGCGCCACAACGACCGGTTCGAGATCACGCGGGAGGCTCAGGATGCCGTCGCCGCGCGCTCGCACCAGCGCGCGGCCGCCGCGCAGGCCGAGGGGCTGTTCGACGCCGAGATCGTGCCGGTGCAGATCCCGCAGCGCAAGGGCGACCCGGTCGTGGCGACCAAGGACGAGGGCGTCCGGCCCGAGACCACGGTCGAGACCCTCGCGGGACTGCGGCCCGCGTTCGCCCAGGGCGGCTCGATCACGGCGGGCAATTCTTCCCAGATCTCCGACGGGGCGTCGGCGGTCGTGCTCACCAGCCGCTCCCACGCCGACGAGAACGGCTGGCCGGTGCTGGCGGTCGTCGGTGCGTCCGGCCAGGTCGCCGGTCCCGACAACTCGCTGCACGCGCAGCCGGCCCGGGCGATCGAGAAGGCCTGCGCCAAGCAGGGGATCTCTCCGGACGACCTCGACATCGTCGAGATCAACGAGGCGTTCGGCGCGGTCGTCGCCCGCTCGCAGGTCGAGCTCGGCCTGTCGGACGAGGTCGTCAACCCGCACGGCGGCGGCATCGCGATCGGACACCCGATCGGGGCATCCGGCAACCGTCTCGTCGTCCACGCGGTGCACGAGCTCGTCCGCCGCGGCGGCGGCACCGCGGCCGTCGCACTGTGCGGCGGTGGCGGCCAGGGCGATGCGCTGATCCTCACGCGCTGATCCGCTTCGACGGCGCGCGTCCGGTTCCGGAACCGGACGCGCGCCGTCGGCGTCCACTCACGTCTCCGGGGGGTACGACGCGAGGTGTCGTACCAGTATGACGCAATGTGTCATACTTTCGTGCGACGAAGCGAGGAAGCACGTGAATCGACCGCTGGCGGGTCCGCAGACATTGCTGCGAACCATCAACGCGCGAGCGATCCTCGAGACGCTGGCCGAGCGCGGACCGCTCACCCGCGCCGAGCTGATGACGCACACCGGGCTGTCGAGGACCGCGGTCACTCAGGTGCTCCGGATGCTGGAGGCCGACGGCGCGGTGACGCCCGCCGGTGTCGACCGCGACACGAAGGGCCCGGCAGCGACCCGCGTGGGGCTGCACCCCGGACTCGGCTTGGCCGTCGCGGTGCGCGTCGAGCATCATGCGGTCCACGTCGCGCTGCTGGATCCCCGCGGAACCGTGCACGCCCGACGGAACGCGCCGTTCTCGGCGTACGGCGATCGCGCCGCGCGCATCGCCGCGCTCGTCGACGAGTGCCGTGATGAGGTCCCCGGTCCGCTGCAGCTGGCCGTGGTCGGCGTGCCCGGCATCGTCACGGCCGACGGCGGCATCCGCGATGACGAGGGATCGGATGCCGGAGCTTTCCGCGACGCCCTCGTCGAGCGGCTCGGCTGCCCCGTGCGCATCGAGAACGACGTCAACCTCGCGGCCCTCGCCGAGTTCGACGGGGGAGCCGGGAGCGAGCTCTCGAGCTTCGCGCTGCTGGTGCTGGACGACGGCCTGGGCGCGGGCATCATCATCGACCGCAAGCTGCACCGCGGCGCCGCGGGGGTGGCAGGAGAGGTCGCGTACCTCCCGCAGACGCCGCTGCCGATCGGCGCGGCGGTCCTCGGCGAGGACGTCGTGGCGGAGCTCGCCCGCGCGCACGGTCGCGATCCGGAACGGCCGCTGTCGGTGCACCTCGACGCCGCCGCGGACGGGGACCCGGGTGCCGCCGGGCTCGTCGTCGAGATCGCTCGCCGGCTGTCGCTCATCGCGGGAAGCATCGCGCTCGTCATCGATCCGGAGGCGTTCGTGCTGGGCGGTGCGGGCGCGCACCCCGTGCTGGCCGATGCCGTCCGGCGGTCCGCCGAAGACTTCGCGGGCAGGCTGCCGGTGCGGTTCCTGACCTCGTCGCTCGGGAACGAGGCGACGCTCGCCGGTGCGGTGAGCGAGGCGGCATCCGCTCTTCGCGCCACGCTTCTCGATCAGCTCCTCCCGGATGACAGGACCCCCGAATGACCGCCCCGTCCGACCTCGCCGCCCGTCTCGGATTCGCTCCCGACGCGCGCGTGATCATCATCAACGCCGACGACTTCGGCATGTGCCACGCGGCCAACACCGCCATCGTCGAGCTCCTCGACGGCGGCGGGATCGACTCGACGACGCTGATGGTGCCGTGCGCCTGGGCGCCGGAGGCGCTGGCGTTCGCCGCCGCGCGGCGCGACCTCGATGTCGGCGTGCACCTCGTGCTCACGAGCGAGTGGAGCGCGTACCGCTGGCGGCCGCTCACCGGCACCGCGACGAGCCTCGTCGACGCCGACGGCTACTTCCCGGCCGGCGTCGCCGCGGTGGAGGACAACGCGCGCGTGGAGGATGTCACCGCCGAGCTCGCGGCGCAGCTGGACGCCGCCCTCGCCGCCGGTGTCGACGTCACGCACCTCGACAACCACATGGGCTCGGTCTACGGCGTGGCGACCGGGCGTGACCTGCTCGAGCCCGTGTTCGCCCTGGCGGCCCGCCACGGGCTGCCCTTCCGGCTTCCCCGCCTGCTCGAGGGCGCCGACCTGGACGGTGCGCTGCAGGAGAAGGCCGATCGGGCCGCGGCCGTGGCCGACGCGCTCGGCGTGGTCATCCCGGACCGGCTGTGGACGCACCCCTTCGAGCTGAAGGGCGAGGGCACGGATGCCGAGGAGACGTACGAGCAGGTGCGGGACGGCTTCGTCGCGCTGCTGCGCGCGGTCCCCGCGGGGGTGACCGAGATCTACCTGCACCCCATGATCGACGATGCGGAGCTGCGGGCCACCGTCGACTTCGCGGCCGGCAAGCGCGGGTACGAGCACCGCCTCCTCACCGATCCGCTCGTGTTGCAGGCCATCGCCGACGAGCAGCTCGTGCGCGTCGGCTGGCGTGCGCTGCGGGACGTGCAGCGCGCGGAAGGGAACCTCCGATGAGCATGCTGGGCACCCGCATCCGCGACCGCCGCCTCGACGCGGCGCCGAGCCGCGCGCAGACGATCGCCTTCGGCGCCTCGGGATTCCCGATCCAGCTGATGGCACAGACCTTCTCGGCGTTCGTGGTCTACTTCTACGTCGCCCACCTCGGCGTTCCGGCCGGGTGGGTGGCGGGCGCGATGATCGCGCACGGCATCCTCAACGCGGTGCTGAACCCCGTGGTCGGCGCGCTCTCGGACCGCCTGCGCACCCCGTGGGGGCGCCGCATCCCGTGGATCGGGCTGGGCATCGTGCCGCTCGTGGTCGCCTTCGCCCTGATCTGGATGCCGCCGGCCCTGCCCGCCGCCGGCCTCATCGCCTGGTTCCTCATCGTGGTCGCGGTGTACGACATCGCCTTCGTGGTGGTCGTGCTGAACATCTCGGCGCTGTTCCCGGAGATCTTCCGCACCACCGAGGAGCGCGCCCGCGGCAACGTCCCGCGGCAGATCTTCGCGATCGTCGGCATGGTCCTCGGCACCGCCGGCGCGCCCTTCCTGTACGGCACCATCGGCTGGCCGGGAATGGCCATCGCGTTGGGGCTGGTGTGCCTCGCACTGCTCGCCTGGTCGTTCGCGGGCGGCATGATCGAGCGCCGCGGCGAGGTCACCGCCGAGGAGCCGATGACCTGGACGGACCAGCTGCGCTACACGTTCGCCAACCACGCGTTCGTCCCGTACGTGCTCGGGTCGCTGTTCGTGCAGACGTCCATCGCGATCCTCCTCGCCGCGATCCCGTTCTACGTTCGGTACTCGCTGCACGGAGCCGAGAGCGACAGCAGCATCCTGCTGGGCGCGATCTTCGCCACGGCGATCCCCGCGATCGTGCTGTGGAGCGCGGTGCTGCGCCGGCTGACGCCGAGGACCGCGCTGCTGTGGAGCGTCGCCATCTTCGGCATCACCGTGCTCGGCTACCTCATCCCCACCGGCATCGCGGGCGCCGCGCTCGTCGGCATCGGCGTGGGTGTGGGCGTGGGCGGCCTGCTCCAGCTGCTCGAGATCGTGCTGTCGCAGATCATCGACGAGGACGCCGTCCGCACCGGACGGCGCCGCGAGGGGATCTATTTCGGCGTGAACGGCTTCGTCGTGCGCGGATCGGTCGTGCTGCAGGCGATCGTGGCCGCGTGGGTGCTCACCGCCAGCGGCTTCGACGCGACGCTCGGCGATGCACAGCCGGAGACCGTGGACGGCGGCATCCGGATCATGCTCGCGGTCGTACCGCTGGTGTTCACCGCGCTCGCGTGGGTCTGCTTCTGGCTGTACCCGATCCGCAGTCGGGACGCTCAGGAGGCTGCGGCGCCCACGGCGCCGTAGCCCGCGGCGACGGCCTCGCCGTCAGGGCCGGTTGCGCCCCCGGGCGAGCTTCTTCTCCTTGCCGTGCACGGGGGAGTCCGCCGGCACGATCCCGCCGCGGCGCGCGCGGCGCACGTCGACGATCGCGCCGATCGTGAGCGCCACCGAGATGCCCCAGCTCGCCCAGGCGAGGCCGGTGCGCCAGGTGAACGGCTCGCGCTCGCGCAGGCTCCGCAGGAGCGCCAGTCCGCTGGTGATCGCGGTGATGAGGCCGGTGCCGAACAGATAGCTGCGCATTCGTCCACGCTATCGCGGGACGCGCGCGCCGGCACGGATAGCCGCGCGCCGGCGGGTGCGCAAGCCCCGTGTCGGCGGCACGGGGCGCTGTTAGCCTGGGCATGCCGAGTCCACGAAACCGTCAGGAGACCGCGTGACAGAGCACGAACGTGCGAGCGATTCCACCCGTCAGGCCGAACTGGTCGTCGTCGCCAACCGCCTCCCGGTGGACCGCGTACAGGAGGGCGACGACGAGCCGGGCTGGCGCCGCTCACCCGGCGGGCTGGTCACCGCGCTCGAGCCGGTGATGCGCCGCACCGACGGCGCCTGGGTCGGCTGGCCGGGTCAGCCCGACATCGACGTCGCGCCGTTCGAGTTCGAGGGCACGCATCTGGTGCCGGTGCGGCTGAGCGCGGACGACGTCGAGCTCTACTACGAGGGCATGTCGAACGACACGTTCTGGCCCCTGTACCACGACGTCATCTCCCCGCCCCGCTACCGCCGCGTGTGGTGGGACGCGTACGTGCGGGTCAACCGCCGCTTCGCGGAGGCCGCCGCAGGCGTCGCGGCCCCGGGCGGGACGGTGTGGGTGCAGGACTACCAGCTCCAGCTCGTGCCGCAGATGCTGCGGGAGGCCAGGCCCGATCTCACCATCGGCTACTTCCACCACATTCCCTTCCCTGCATACGGCCTGTATTCGCAGCTCCCGTGGCGGCGGCAGGTGCTGGAGGGACTGCTCGGCGCCGATGTCATCGGCTTCCAGCGGGTGGCGGATGCCGGCAACTTCGCCCGCGCCGTCAGGCGGCAGCTGCGTTACCAGACCAAGGCGACGGGCATCACGGTGCCCGAGGCCGACGGCACCACCCGCATCGCGCTGGCGAAGGCGTTCCCGATCTCCATCGACACCGGCTCGTACATCGAGATGGCGGAGCGTCCCGACATCCAGGCGCGGGCCGCGGAGATCCGCGAGAGCCTGGGCAATCCGCGGAAGATCCTGCTGGGGGTGGACCGGCTCGACTACACGAAGGGCATCCGGCACCGTCTGAAGGCCTTCGGCGAGCTCCTCGAGGACGGCCGCATCGACGTCGAGGACGTCACGCTCGTGCAGGTCGCCAGCCCCAGCCGGGAGCGCGTCGAGGCGTACATGCAGCTGCGCGATGAGATCGAGCTGACCGTCGGGCGCATCAACGGCGACCGCGACACGATGGGGCACACCGCGATCCGCTACCTGCACCAGGCGTTCCCCCGCGAAGAGATGGCGGCGCTCTTCCGCGCCGCCGACGTGATGCTCGTCACGGCGCTGCGCGACGGCATGAACCTCGTCGCGAAGGAGTACGTCGCGACGCGCACCGACAACCGCGGGGTGCTCGTGCTGAGCGAGTTCGCGGGTGCGGCCGACGAGCTGTCCAGCGCCATCCGCATCAACCCTCACGACATCGACGGGATGAAGGAGGCGATCATGCGCGCGATCGAGATGCCGCCGGCCGAACAGGGCCGGCGCATGCGAGCGCTGCGCAAGAAGGTGCTCGAGAACGACGTCGCGACGTGGTCGCAGTCGTTCCTGCAGGCCCTCGACGAAGCCCGGGCGGCCCACCGCGCGAAGCGGGCCGACGCGTGACGCGGACGGCCGACGCGGCCGGCGACGAGATCGCGGGGCTCGCGGCATCCGATCGCCTCCTGGTCGCGCTCGACTTCGACGGGACCCTCTCGCCGCTCGAGGACGAGCCGATGGACGCCCGGATGCTGCCTGCCGCGCGCCGGGCGGTGGAGGCTCTGGTCGCCGCACCCGACACCGTCGTGGCGTTCGTCTCGGGCCGCAGCCTCGTCGACCTGCGTGTGATCGCCGAGCACCGCGACGACTCGCGGGTGCTCCTGGCAGGCTCCCACGGCGCCGAGTTCTGGATCCCCGGTGAGGGCGTGGTCAGCCACGCGGAAGAAGCGGGCGACGCACAGCTGCGCGACACGCTCCGCGCGCATGCCGAACAGGCGACGGCGCACCTGGACGGCGTCTGGATCGAGCCGAAGACGTTCGGGTTCGGGGTGCACACGCGCAAGGCGGCCGCCGAGGCGGCGCGCGAGGCCGACCGGCTCGTCGACGGGATCGTCGCGAAGGAGGCGCCGCACTGGCGCCGGCGCACCGGGCACAACATCGTCGAGTACGCGTTCCGGCACGAGGGCAAGGACACGGCGATCGCCGAGCTGCGCCGGCGCACCGGCGCCACGGCGGTGCTGTTCGCCGGGGACGACGTGACCGATGAGGACGCGCTGGCGAGCCTCGGCGAGGGCGATCTGGGCGTGCGCGTCGGGGGAGGGGAGACCGCGGCGGCCGTCCGCGTGCCCGACATCGCGGCGCTCGCCACCCTGCTCACGCAGCTCGCCGCCGAGCGCGAGCGACGCCGCGGATAGCCGTCGTCACGGGAGCGAACGGCATCGCCGAGCGGGAATAGACTCGGACAATGGCCCAGCCCGACAACTCCATCGACATCAAGCCTCGCAGTCGCGTCGTCACCGACGGGATCGAAGCCACCACGTCCCGCGGCATGCTCCGCGCCGTCGGCATGGGCGACGAGGACTGGGACAAGCCGCAGATCGGCATCGCGTCGAGCTGGAACGAGATCACCCCCTGCAACCTGAGCCTGGACCGTCTGGCGCAGGGCGCCAAGGAGGGTGTCCACGCCGGCGGCGGCTACCCGCTGCAGTTCGGGACGATCTCGGTGTCGGACGGCATCTCGATGGGCCACGAGGGCATGCACTTCTCGCTCGTCTCCCGCGAGGTCATCGCCGACTCCGTAGAGACCGTCATCATGGCCGAGCGCCTCGACGGCTCGGTGCTGCTGGCCGGGTGCGACAAGTCGATCCCCGGCATGCTGATGGCCTCGGCCCGCCTCGACCTCTCGAGCGTCTTCCTCTATGCCGGCTCGATCGCGCCGGGCTGGGTCAAGCTCTCTGACGGCACCGAGAAGGACGTCACGATCATCGACTCGTTCGAGGCCGTGGGCGCGTGCCTGGCGGGAAAGATGAGCGAGGCCGACCTCAAGCGCATCGAGTGCGCCATCGCCCCGGGCGAGGGCGCGTGCGGCGGCATGTACACCGCCAACACGATGGCCTCCGTCGCCGAGGCACTGGGGCTCAGCCTCCCGGGCTCGGCCGCGCCGCCTTCGGCCGACCGCCGCCGCGACTACTTCGCCCACCGCTCCGGCGAGGCGGTCGTCAACCTGCTGCGTCAGGGGATCACCACGCGCGACATCCTCACCAAGGAGGCGTTCGAGAACGCGATCGCCCTGGCGATGGCGCTCGGCGGCTCGACCAACGTCGTGCTGCACCTCCTCGCCATCGCGCGCGAGGCCGACGTCGAGCTGAGCCTGCACGACTTCAACCGCATCGGCGACAAGGTCCCGCACGTGGCCGACATGAAGCCGTTCGGGAAGTACGTCATGAACGACGTCGACCGCCACGGCGGGATCCCGGTCATCATGAAGGCGATGCTCGACGAGGGGCTGCTGCACGGCGACGCCCTCACCGTCACCGGCAAGACGCTCGCCGAGAACCTCCGCGACCTCGACCCGGACCCGGTCGACGGCACCGTCATCCACACCTTCGACAACCCGATCCACGCCACCGGCGGCCTCACGATCCTCCACGGCTCGCTGGCGCCCGAGGGGGCGGTCGTGAAGACGGCCGGCTTCGACGCGTCGGTGTTCGAGGGCCCCGCGCGCGTGTTCGAGCGCGAGCGCGCCGCGATGGACGCGCTGGAGGCCGGCGAGATCCAGGCCGGGGACGTCGTGGTCATCCGCTACGAAGGCCCCAAAGGCGGTCCGGGCATGCGCGAGATGCTCGCCATCACCGCCGCCATCAAGGGCGCGGGGCTCGGAAAAGATGTACTACTCTTGACGGACGGACGATTCTCAGGCGGCACAACCGGCCTGTGCATCGGCCACATAGCACCCGAAGCGGTGGACGCAGGTCCCATCGCCTTCGTGCGCGATGGTGATCTGATACGGGTCGATATCGCGGCTCGCACTCTCGACCTACTCGTCGACGAGGCTGAGCTTGACTCCCGCCGCTCTGGCTGGGAGCCGCTTCCCCCGCGCTATACCCGTGGCGTCCTTGCCAAGTACTCCCGACTCGTGCGCTCCGCTGCGGAGGGCGCGACCACCGGTTGAGCCTGGCTTCCGACATCCCCTCCGACCGATTTCAGAGGAATCCCACCATGTCAGCCGACACCGCCGCGGCCGTTCCCCGGCCGCCAGCCCGCACCGCCTCGACGCCCGTGCTCACGGGCGCGGAAGCGGTCGTCCGTTCTCTCGATCTGCTGGGGGTGACCGACGTCTTCGGGCTTCCCGGCGGCGCGATCATGCCCGTCTACGACCCGCTCATGGACGACGAGTCCGTGCGCCACATCCTCGTCCGTCACGAGCAGGGCGCCGGCCATGCCGCTGAGGGCTATGCCGCGGCATCCGGTCGCGTGGGCGTCGCCATCGCGACCTCCGGACCGGGGGCGACCAACCTCGTCACCGCGATCGCCGACGCCTACATGGACTCGGTGCCGATCGTCTGCATCACCGGCCAGGTCTTCTCGACCCTGATGGGGACGGATGCCTTCCAGGAGGCCGACATCGTCGGCATCACGATGCCGATCACCAAGCACTCGTTCCTGGTGAAGCGCGCCGAGGACATCCCCGGTGCGATCGCTGCCGCCTTCGAGATCGCCTCGACGGGCCGCCCCGGACCCGTGCTGGTGGACATCACCAAGGACGCCCAGCAGGCCGAGGCGCCGTTCGTGTGGCCGCCGAAGATCGACCTGCCCGGCTACCGGCCGGTGACGAAGGCCCACGGCAAGCAGATCAACGCGGCCGCACAGCTCATCGCCGACGCCAAGAAGCCGGTCCTGTACGTCGGCGGCGGCGTCATCCGCGCCCAGGCGTCGGACGAGCTGCGTGCCCTCGCGGAGTCGACCGGGGCTCCCGTCGTCACCACGCTGATGGCGCGCGGCGCGTTCCCGGACTCGCACGCGCAGCATCTCGGCATGCCCGGCATGCACGGCACCGTGCCCGCGGTCCTCGCGCTGCAGGATTCCGACCTGATCGTGGCGCTCGGCGCGCGGTTCGACGACCGCGTCACCGGCAAGGCCGCGCTGTTCGCTCCGAACGCGAAGGTCGTGCACGTAGACATCGACCCCGCCGAGATCTCGAAGATCCGCACCGCCGACGTGCCGATCGTGGGCGACCTCAAGGACGTGCTCGTCGACCTCGACGTCGCGTTCCGGGGCATCCACCCGGGCGGCGCGCTCGACATCGCCGAGTGGTGGTCGTTCCTCGACGGCCTGCGCGACGAGTTCCCGCTCGGCTACACGCAGCCGACCGACGGCCACATGGCTCCGCAGTATGTGATCCAGCGCATCGGCGAGCTCACCGGCCCCGAGGGCGTCTACGCCGCGGGTGTCGGCCAGCACCAGATGTGGGCGGCGCAGTTCATCAAGTACGAGCGTCCCAACGCCTGGCTCAACTCGGGCGGCGCGGGCACGATGGGCTACTCGGTCCCCGCCGCGATGGGCGCCAAGGTGGCCGAGCCCGAGCGCGTGGTGTGGGCGATCGACGGCGACGGCTGCTTCCAGATGACCAATCAGGAGCTCGCGACCTGCGCCATCAACAACATCCCGATCAAGGTCGCGATCATCAACAACTCGTCGCTGGGCATGGTGCGCCAGTGGCAGACGCTGTTCTACGACGGCCGCCACTCCAACACCGACCTCAACACCGGTCACGGCACCGTCCGCATCCCCGACTTCGTGAAGCTGGCGGAGGCCTACGGCTGCCTCGCGCTGCGCGTCGAGAAGGAGGAGGACGTGGATGCCGCCATCCAGCAGGCGCTGGAGACGAACGACCGCCCCGTGGTCATCGACTTCGTCGTGAGCGCGGACGCGATGGTGTGGCCGATGGTGCCGCAGGGCGTCAGCAACAGCTACGTGCAGTACGCGCGCGACCACTCGCCCGCCTTCGACGAGCAGGAGGACTGAACATGTCGAGTCACGTGCTGAGCCTCCTCGTCGAGGACAAGCCCGGTCTGCTGACCCGTGTCGCGGGACTGTTCGCCCGCCGCGGGTTCAACATCGAGTCCCTCGCGGTAGGCGTGACCGAGGTCCCCGGCCTCTCGCGCATCACCGTGGTGGTCGACGTCGACGAACTGCCGCTGGAGCAGGTCACCAAGCAGCTGAACAAGCTCATCAACGTCATCAAGATCGTCGAGCTCGAGCCGGTGGCGTCGGTGCAGCGCGAGCACATGCTGATCAAGGTGCGCGCCGACAACTCCACGCGGTCGAACGTGCTCGAGGTCGTGAACCTCTTCCGCGCGCAGATCGTCGACTACGCCCCCGACGCGCTTGTGGTCGAGGTGACCGGCGACAAGGGCAAGGTCGAGGCCTTCCTGCGGGCGCTCGAACCCTTCGGCATCAAGGAGCTGGCCCAGTCGGGCCTGGTCGCCATCGGCCGCGGCGGCAAGAGCATCACCGAACGCGTGCTGCGCGGCTGACATCCCCTACGAGCGTCTCGTCTCGCTTCGCTCGCTCAACGACCGAAATCAATCAAGGAGAAACACGAAGATGGCTGAGATCTTCTACGACGCCGATGCCGACCTGAGCATCGTCCAGGGCAAGAAGGTGGCGATCGTGGGCTACGGCTCGCAGGGCCACGCGCACGCACAGAACCTTCGCGACTCGGGTGTCCAGGTCGTCATCGCGCTCAAGGACGGCTCGAAGTCGATCGAGAAGGCGCAGGACGAGGGCTTCGAGGTCAAGTCGGTCGCCGACGCGGCCGAGTGGGCCGACCTCATCATGATCCTCGCGCCCGACCAGCACCAGCGCTCGATCTACAACGACAGCATCAAGGACAAGCTGACGCCCGGCAAGACGCTCGCGTTCGCACACGGCTTCAACATCCGCTTCGGCTACATCGAGGCTCCCGAGGGCGTCGACGTGATCCTGGTCGCCCCGAAGGCGCCGGGCCACACGGTGCGTCGCGAGTACGTCGCGGGCCGCGGCATCCCCGACATCATCGCCGTCGAGCGGGATGCCTCGGGCACCGCGTGGGCGACCGCGCTCTCGTACGCGAAGGCGATCGGCGGCACGCGTGCCGGCGTCATCAAGACCACCTTCACCGAGGAGACCGAGACCGACCTGTTCGGTGAGCAGGCGGTCCTCTGCGGTGGTGTGTCGCAGCTCGTCCAGTACGGCTTCGAGACGCTGACCGAGGCGGGCTACCAGCCGCAGATCGCCTACTTCGAGGTGCTGCACGAGCTAAAGCTCATCGTCGACCTCATGTGGGAGGGTGGCATCGCCAAGCAGCGCTGGTCGGTCTCCGACACGGCCGAGTACGGCGACTACGTCTCGGGCCCGCGCGTCATCGACCCGCACGTCAAGGAGAACATGCAGGCGGTGCTCGCCGACATCCAGTCGGGTGCGTTCGCGAAGCGCTTCATCGACGACCAGGACAACGGCGCCGTCGAGTTCCTCGAGCTGCGCGAGAAGGCCGCTGCTCACCCGATCGAGTCGGTCGGCAAGGACCTGCGTTCGCTCTTCGCCTGGAAGCAGCAGGACGAGGACTACGTGGAGGGCTCGGCCGCACGCTGATCCTCTCCTCGAAGGCCCGGCTCCCGTTCGCGGGGACCGGGCCTTCGGTGTGTTCGGGCCCCTCGCAGGGCGGAGACATCCGATGTCTGTGCCAGGATGGACCGACAGCACACGTGAGAGGCGAGTGGAGCGAGAATGCGACAGCAGTGGTTCGACGAGGCGCGATTCGGGATGTTCGTGCACTTCGGTCTATACAGCGCGGCGGCCCGGCACGAATGGGTGCAGAACTACGAGCGGCTGACCGACGAGGACTACCGCCAGTACTTCGAGCACTTCGACCCTGACCTGTTCGACGCACGCGCGCTGGCGCGTCGCGCGAAGGGCACCGGCATGGGCTACGTCGTGCTCACCACCAAGCACCACGACGGGTTCGCGCTGTGGAACACCGCGGTCAGCGACTTCAGCTCCGTGCAGGCGTGCGGGCGCGACCTGGTGCGCGAATACGTCGATGCCCTGCGCGAGGAAGGGCTGCGCGTCGGGCTCTACCACTCGCTCATCGACTGGCACCACCCTGACTTCACCGTCGATGTGAACCATCCGCGACGCGGGGACGACGTCACCGCGCTGAACGAGGGGCGCGACATGGCGCGCTACCGCGAGTTCCTCCACGCCCAGGTGCGGGAGCTGCTCACCGACTACGGGCAGATCGACTACCTCTTCTTCGACTTCACCTATCCCGACAGCGTCGACGACGGACTCGAAGGCAAGGGGCCGGACGACTGGGACGCCGAGCGCCTGCTGGCCCTGTGCCGTGAGCTGCAGCCGAACATGCTCGTCAACGACCGCCTCGGCATCCCCGGGGACTTCGTGACGCCCGAGCAGTACCAGCCGACGTCGCCGATCGTCGTCGACGGCGTGCCGCAGGTCTGGGAGGCGTGCCAGACGATGAACGGCTCGTGGGGGTACCACCGCGACAACACCGAGCAGAAGTCGCCGACCCTCCTCGTGCAGATGCTCGCCGACTCGGTGTCGATGGACGGCAACATGCTGCTGAACATCGGGCCCGACGGCCGCGGCGCCATCGCCCCGCGCGACGCCCGCACGCTGGGTGAGATCGGCGAGTGGATGCGGCTGCACCGCCGCGCGATCGTCGGCGCCGGACACGCGCCCTTCGAGCCGCCGCGCGAGGGCGTCTACACGCGCCGCGGGAACCGGCTGTACCTGCACCTGCTGTCGTGGCCGCTGGGCTTCGCGCACCTTCCCGGCCTCGCCGGAAAGGTCTCGTACGCGCGGTTCCTGCACGACGGGTCGTGGCTGCGCACGTCGGTCACCGATCCCACGCAGCAGGCCGGCCTGATGACGCCGGCGGGGGAGACGGCGGGCACGCTCACCGTGCACCTGCCCGTGACGCGGCCGGACGTCCTGGTGCCCGTCATCGAGCTCACGCTCGACGAGGACTGAGCGTCCTCACGCGGTGGGCAGCTCGATGTTGTCGAGCGCCCACCGCGCCGCACCGTGCAGGATCGCGTCCGCGCGCGTCTGCGCGGCTTCGATCCGCAGCTGCTGCGTCGCCAGCGGATGGCACGCCTCGTAGACGCGGCTGCGGACGGCCGCGATGAACGGCTCCGACGCGCTCATGCTGCCCGTCAGGAACACCGCGTGCGGGTTGAAGAAGTTGACCACGCCCGACAGCGCCTGCCCGAGGTGGGTGCCGGCGGTGCGGACGATGGTGGTCGCCTCGGGTTCGGCGTCGCGGGCGAGGGCGAGCACGTCCGCGGTGGTCTCGACATCCGTCCGTCCGCGTTCGCGCATCTGGCGCACGAGGCTGGCGCCACTGGCTACGGTCTCGAGGCAGCCGGTGTTGCCGCAGGAGCAGGGGATGTCGCCACTGCCGTCGATGCGGGTGTGGGTGATGTCGCCCGCCGCCCCGGTGGCGCCGCGATGGATGTGACCGTCGACGATGATGCCGCTGCCGATGGCCGTGCCGGCCTTGACGGTGATGCTGTGGCCGGCGGCCCCGAACTGCGCCCGGTGCTCTCCCAGCGCGGCGAGGTTGGCGTCGTTGTCGACTGCGACCGGCACACCGTAGCGGCGACGCACGTGGTCGGCGACGCGGAAGCCCGGCCATCCCGGCATGCGCGAGGGCTGCGTGACGGTTCCCGTCGCGATGTCGACCGGGCCGGGCAGGCTGATGCCGATCGCACGGATCGCGGTGTCGCGGGCGAACTCGTCGAAGACGCTGCAGACGGCGTCGAGCGTGGACTCGGGTCCATCGGCGAGCACAACGGGGATCGACCGGGTCTCGCGCAGCGCCCCGCTCAGCGAGTGCGCGCCGATGCGCGCGTGGCCGCCGCCGAGATCGACGGTCAGCACGACGCCGGATGCCTCGTCGATGCCGAGGAGCCTCGGCCGGCGTCCACCCCGTGAGGTGCCGTCGCCGCGCTCGTCGACGAATCCGGCTTCGATCAGGGATTGCACCCGCAGGCTCACGGTGGACGGCGCCAGCCCGAGTGCGGCGGCGAGCTCGCTGCGCGAGCGCGCCTCGCCGCGCGAGATCAGATCGATGATCCGCCGGGACAGGTCGTCGTCGCCGGCGGAGCGGTCGGTGTCGGGGGTCATGTTCCCTCTCGCGGGGTGTGGGCAAGCCGTGTTTCCGAGTTGTGACGAAGTATCACACGTCGATAAACATCCGATGTTCGGGTTGCGTCACCGATCGAAACCTGCGAGGGTGACTTGCGACACAAGAGTACAAGGTTAGTTCGACTAACGAAATAACCTGCACTGAACTGGCTGCCATAGGAGGCATTCGATGAAGAAGTTGCGCGTAGGCGCGGTGGCCGCGGCCACCGGCGTCGCGGTGGTCCTGACGGGGTGCGCGAGCGGTTCGGGCGGAGACCAGTCCGCGGACGGCAAGCCCACGATCGTCGTGGACATGTGGGCAGGCAGCGAGGACGACACGGCGGCGCTCGAGAAGCAGGTCGCGATCGCCCAGGCGGAGAACCCGGATGTCGTCGTCAAGCTCCAGACGGCGCCGTGGAACGACTTCTTCACCAAGCTCACCACCAACATGGCCAGCGGCAACATGGCGTGCGTCACGGGCATGAGCGGTGCGCAGCTCGGCGGCTTCACCGGCGGCTTCCGCGAGCTCTCGGACGACGACCTCAAGACGGCAGGCATCGACCTCGCCGACTTCAACCCCGGCGCCGAGGGCATCCTCAGCTTCGAGGGCGGCCTGTACGGCGTTCCCTTCGATGTCGCCACGATGCTCGTCTACTACAACCAGGACATGCTGACCGCGACCGGCGCGGCCACGCCCGAGATCGACTGGACGTTCGACGACTTCGAGAACATCGCGAAGTCGGCCACCGCCGACGGCAAGTACGGCTTCGGCATGGGCATGGGCGGCTACCAGTGGATGTCGATGCCGATCGCGCTGTCGGGCAAGCAGCCCGCGTCCGAGGACGGCACGCTCCACATCGACGACAAGGACTTCGTCGACGCGGCCTCCTGGTACTCGGGCCTGGTCACCGACCTGGGCGTCGCGGCACCGGTCGCATCGGCCTCCGACACCGGCTGGGGCGAGAACCAGTACACCGGCGGCAACGCCGCGATGGCGGTCGACGGCACCTGGAACGCGGTGAGCTACCTCAACAACGAGTCGGGCTTCGCTGCGGGCATGGCCCCGCTGCCCACGGGCGACCACGGCAACTCCGGTCCCATCCTCGGCTCGGGCTACGGCATCTCGAAGACCTGCGACAACCCCGAGGCGGCTCTGAAGGTCATGGGCTCGCTCCTCGGCAAGGACGCGCAGGACTACATCGCCTCGTCCGGCCGCTCGTACCCCGCGCGCACCGAGTCGCAGCCGCTGTACTTCGACTCGATCGACGAGCAGTACCGCGAGCAGGTCAAGACCGTCTTCGAGTCGGCCTTCGCCACCACGGTGCCGCTGTACATGACGAAGAACTGGGAGAAGCTCGACAGCTACATCCAGCCCAACCTCGTCAGCGTCTACAACGGCCAGATGGAGATGTCCGAGCTGCTGGAGACCGCGCAGGCGCAGTTCGGCAAGTGACCGGGTTCGGCGACGAACCCTCGCAAGTGAGCAAGAGAGCAGAGCAATGACGACCACGACGAAACGTCGCGGGTCGCTCGCCAGGGCCGAGGCCCGCCAGGCGCTGGGCTTCGCAAGCCCGGCCCTGGTGGGGCTCGCCCTGTTCACGATCGTGCCCGTAGGGCTCTCGATCGTGATGAGCGTCTTCGACTGGCCGACGTTCGGCGAGCGCGCCTTCACCGGTGCCGACAACTACGTGACACTGTTCACCGACAGCCCCGACTTCTGGCCGGCGCTGCGCAACTCCGCGGTGTTCACCCTGCTGTACGTGCCGTTCAGCATCGCGCTCTCGCTCGTGCTCGCCATCGGGCTCGGGCCGCGCATCCGCGGCCGCGGCGCCCTCCGCGTCCTGTTCTTCATCCCGGTCGTCGTGCCCATGGTGGCCAACGTCCTGGTGTGGAAGATGATGCTGCAGCCGCAGGGTCTGTTCAACGGGCTCGCGCAGAGCTGGTTCGGAGTCACGCTCCCGAACTTCCTGGCCGATCCGACCTGGGCGATGATCATGGTCGTCGCGATGAGCGTGTGGCAGGGCCTCGGCTACAACATGCTGATCTTCTCGGCCGCACTGGAGCAGCTCCCCGAGAGTGTGCTCGAAGCGGCGAGCATCGACGGCGCCAAGGGCTTCCGGCTCATCTGGAGCGTCATGATCCCGATGATCTCGCCGTCGATCTTCTTCGCCACGATCATGACGATGATCACCGCGCTGCAGGTGTTCGCCCAGCCGCAGCTGCTCACCGGCGGCGGTCCCGGCAACGCGACCAAGCCGCTCGTGATGTTCATCTGGGAGCAGGGCTTCACCTTCGGCGACCTCGGACTCGCGGCGGCCGCCGCGTGGATCCTGTTCGCGATCATCATCGTGATCACCGGTCTGCAGTTCACCGCCCAGAAGAAGTGGGTGCACTATGAGCACTGACACCGACATCGAGACCAAGGTCGAGGAGTCCCTCCTCATGACCTCCGACGACGAGTTCGTCGTCGAGCAGTCCGGCCGCCGCAGGGCCGTCACCCGCACGGCGGGCGAGCGCGTGCGCCTCGTGATCGCCCACGTCTTCATCTATCTCGCCGCGCTGATCTTCGTCGCGCCGCTGGTCTACGCGTTCTTCTCGGCGCTCAAGCCCAACGAGGAGATCTTCTCCATGCCGCCCACGCTGGTGGGCTCGCAGGTGAAGTGGAGCAACTTCGCCGACGTCTTCGCATACGGTCCGTTCCTCACCTACATCGGCAACTCGCTGTTCGTGGCGGTGGCCGGCACGCTGGTCGTGCTGATCGTGTCCACGACGGCCGGCTACGCGTTCGGACGTCTGCGGTGGAAGGGCCGCGACGCCGTGTTCGTGCTGTTCCTGGCGACCCTGATGGTTCCGGCCGAGGTGCTGGTGATCCCGATGTTCCAGGTGATGCAGTGGTTCGGCTGGGTGAACACCTACCAGGCGCTGATCTTCCCGTTCGCGTTCACCGCGTTCGGCACGTTCCTCATGCGGCAGTTCTTCCGCGGCATCCCGTTCGAGCTCGAAGAGGCCGCCCGCGTGGACGGGGCGGGTCCGGTGCGGACGTTCCTGAAGATCATCCTCCCGCTTTCGAAGTCGGCGGTCGCCGTGCTCGCGGTGTTCACCTTCCTGTCGTTCTGGAACAGCTACCTCTGGCCGCTGATCGTCACGGTCGACTACGCCACGCTGGGCACGCTCCCCGTCGGCCTCGCGAGCTTCTCGGGGCTCACCGGCACCCGTTGGGACCTCCAGATGGCCGCGGCGATCATCTCGATGATCCCCACCACGATCCTCGTGATCGTCCTTCAGAAGCACCTGGTGAAGGGCATCGCGATGGCCGGGCTGGGCGGCCGATGAGCGGGTCCGCAGCATCCCCCGGTGTCGTGGCAGGCATCGACATCGGGGGCACGAAGACCGCCGGCGCGCTCGTCGCGGCCGACGGGACGGTGCTCGCCCGGGCCACGCGCGACACGCCGGCGCGCACCGGCGGCCCGGCGATGGCCGAGACCGCGGCGCTCCTGGTCGAGGAGCTCGCCGACGGCGCCGGCGTGCGCCCCGACGCGGTCGGCGTCGGGGCAGCGGGTGTCGTGGACCCCCGCACCGGCACGATCCGTGCGGCATCGGACATGTTCGTCGACTGGGCGGGCTTCCCGCTGGGCGAGCGCCTGGGCGACCGGCTGGAGGTCGAGGTGCGCGTCGAGAACGACGTCAACGCATTCCTCCTCGGCGAGGCCGCCTGGGGTTCGGGGCGCGGCACCGACGTGCTCGGCGTCATGCTCGGCACCGGGGTCGGCGGTGCGCTGGTCCTGGACGGAAAACTCCGCCACGGCCCGTACGGCGCGGCCGGCGAGATCGGCCACACGCCCGGCTACGGCGACCTGCTCTGCACGTGCGGGCGCATCGGCCACCTCGAGACCATGTCGTCGGGCACGTCCATCGCGCGCCGCTACGGCGCAGCCACGGGGGAGGCGGTGTCGTCGGCCCGAGCGGTCGCCGATCGCGCGCGCGCCGGAGACCCGGTGGCGATCGAGGTGTTCGCCGAAGCGGGCCGTGCGGTGGCGCTCGCGTGCGTGTCGGCTGCGACACTGGTCGACGTGTCGCTCGCGGTCGTCGGCGGCGGCGTCGCGTCCGCGTGGGACCTGCTCGCGCCGGCCGTCGAGGCCACCCTGATCACCGACCCGCCCGTGTCGGGCGCTCCGCTGCGGATCGTGCCGGGCACGCTGCGCGCGGATGCCGTCGTGCTGGGCGCCGCGGCGCTGGTCGCGGCATCCGATCCTTCCCCCTCCTCAGCCCCGTTCGCAGAAGGTGAGCTCCTCCGTGACGTCGCGTCCTGACCACCACGAGATCTGGAAGGGCCCGCTGAGCCCGCTGCGCCCGGGCGGGCTCGCCCGACCGCGCATCGGCATCGGCGGCATCTCGATCGAGTCCAGCACGTTCTCGCCGCACATCTCGGGCGACGAGGCGTTCACGATCCGCACCGGCGATGAGCTGCTCGCGTACTACCCGTTCCTCGCCGAGGGTGAGGAACTGCGGGATGCCGCGGAGTGGGTGCCGCTGACCCACGGGCGGTCGCTGCCCGGCGGCGCGGTCGACCCGCAGACGTACCGGCGCATGAAGCAGGCGATCGTCGACGGCATCCGGGCGGAGGGACCGTTCGACGCGTTCTTCTTCGACATCCACGGGGCCATGAGCGTGGTCGGCATGGACGATGCCGAGGGCGACCTCGCGACCGCGGTGCGCGAGGCGCTCGGACCCGACACGCTGGTGTCGACGTCGATGGACCTCCACGGCAACGTGTCGGACGAGCTGTTCGACGCTGTCGACCTCATCACGTGCTACCGCATGGCCCCGCATGAGGACTGGATGAACACCAAGCAGCGCGCGGTGCACAACCTGCTCGAGCGGCTGCGCGGGGACGCCGGCGCGGATCCCGACGCGCGACGCCCGTACAAGGCCTGGGTGCGTGTCCCGGTGCTGCTGCCCGGCGAGAAGACCAGCACGCGCCTGGAGCCCGCTCGCGGTCTGTACGCGACGATCCCCGACATCGAAGACCTCGACGGCGTCGTGGACGCCGCCGTGTGGGTCGGGTACGCGTGGGCGGACGAGCCCCGCTGCCACGCCACGGTGATCGTGACCGGGGACGACCGGGCTGTGATCGCGCGCGAGGCCGAGCGTCTCGGACGCCGGTACTGGGACGCGCGCGACGACTTCGCGTTCGTGGGTCCGACGGCGAGCCTCGACAGCGCGCTCGACAAGGCCCTCGCCGACGGCGCGCCCCGTCCGTACGTCATCTCGGATTCGGGCGACAACCCGACCGCCGGTGGCGCCGGAGACGTCTCGTGGACCCTCGGACGCCTGCTCGAGCGCGCCGACCTCGCCGATCCGGCGCGGACGGTGCTCGTGGCATCCGTGTTCGATCCGGAGGCCGTGCGCACCGCGCAGTCGGCGGGCGTCGGTGCGACGGTGACCCTGCAGGTCGGCGGACGAGTGGATGCCGGCCCTCGCGGCCCCGTCGAGCTCACCGGCGAGGTGTTCTCGGTCACCGAGGGCGACCCGGTCGCCGGGACGCAGGTCGTGGTGCGCGCCGGTGCGGTGCACGCGATCGTGACCGCGCGACGCAAGCCCTTCCACCACCTCGACGACTTCCGCATGCTGGGCCTGGACCCGGAGGCCGCCGACATCGTCATCGTCAAGATCGGCTACCTCGAGCCCGAGCTCTACGATCTCGCCGCGGGCTGGACGCTCGCGCTCACGCCCGGCGGCGTCGACCAGGATCTGCTGCGCCTCGGGCACTCGCGCCTGCGGCCGGGGACCTACCCCTTCATCACCACCGACGACGAGCCCGACCTCGCGGCGCTCGTCGCCCGACGCCACGGCACGGAGGCCCGCGCGTGAACTTCGAGACCCGCACCGGCCCCGATCTCGGCGACGCCGCTCCGCAGTACCCCGACGCCACCGTCCCGGAGTGGTACCGCGACGCCAAGCTGGGCTTCTTCGTCCACTGGGGGCTCTACTCCCTGCCGGCGTGGGCGCCCGCCCACCCGCCGGGAGGCGTGCCCACCGAGGACGCCTACGCCCATCACCAGTACGCCGAGTGGTACGCCAACACGGTGCGCATCGCCGGCAGCCCGACGTGGCGGCGCCATCAGGAGCTGTACGGCACGGGAACCAGCTACGAGGACCTCGCGGACCGGTGGGACACCGGCGGTTTCGACGCCGATGCGTTCGTGGCCTCGCTGGTGGATGCGGGTGCCCGGTATGTCGTCCCGACGACCAAGCACCACGACGGCTTCTGCCTGTGGGACACCGCCACCACGACGTTCAACGCGGCGCGACGGGGACCGGGGCGAGACCTCATCGCCGAACTGCACGAGGCGACCCGCCGCGCCGGCACCCGATTCGGCGTGTACTTCTCGGGCGCGCTGGACTGGCACGTCAGCGACTTCCCGCCGATCGAGTCCGACACCGACCTGTTCCGGTTCCGGCGCGCCGACGAGTGGTTCTCCCGCTACGCCGCCGCGCAGCTGGACGAGCTCGTCGAGCGGTTCCACCCCGATCTGCTGTGGAACGACATCGAGTGGCCCGACGGCGGCAAGGGCTCCGACGACTACGCGGTCGCGGCGCTGCTGCGTCGCTACCTGGCGACGGTGCCCGACGGCGCCGTCAACGACCGCTGGGGCGTGCCGCGACACGGCTTCCTCACGCGCGAGTACACGCACGTGGCCGACATCGTCGAGCAGCCGTGGGAGTCCACGCGGGGGCTCGGCTACTCGTTCGGCTACAACCAGGCCGAGGACGCGAGCCACTCGCTGTCGGGCGCCGAGCTCATCCGCCTGCTCGCGGACGTCGTCAGCAAGAACGGCAACCTGCTCATCAACGTGGGGCCGCGCGCCGACGGGTCGATCCCCGAGCTGCAGGAGCGTGCCATGCGCGAGCTGGGCGCGTGGCTGCGCCGTGACGGCGAGGCGATCTACGGCACCCGCCCCTGGGTGCGCGCCTTCGAGGAGACCGGAGCGCCTCGTGCGTACACGACCTCCGGCGACGCGGTCAACGTCATCGCGCTGGACCCGGCCGTCGGTGCGCTGGAGCTGCCGGGCGAGCTCGCCGGGCGCCGTGCCCGTTGGGCCGACGGCGTCGAGGCGGTGCTCGAGCAGCATGACGACGGCCGCGTGCACGCGGTCATCCCCGATGCGCTCCGTGCCGACGCCGCGGTCGCGCTGCGCGTGACGCCGTGAGTGCGCCGATCGTCGAGATCGCCGTGCAGGACGCCGTGGGCGCCCGCACGGCGATCGACGCCGGCGCCGATCGGGTCGAGCTGTGCCAGGCCCTCGTGGTCGGCGGGCTCACCCCGTCGGTCGGGACGATCGACGCGGTGTGCGCGGCGATCGGCGCCGAGAAGGTCAACGTTCTGGTTCGCCCGCGGGGCGGCGGCTTCGTGTACGACGACGCGGAGGTCGCGCTGGTCGCGGCCGACATCCGCGCGTGCGTCGCCCGCGGTGTCGGGGGCGTCGTCGTCGGCGCCCTGGACGGGCAGGGCGGACCCGACCGCGAGGCGCTGCGCCGATGGCGGGATGCCGCCGGCGACGCCGCGCTCGTGTTCCACCGGGCGATCGATGCCTCGCCGCGCAGCGGAGAGGTCTTCGAGGCCCTGCTGGCCGAGGGGACGGACCGGGTGCTGACCTCCGGCGGCGCCGTGCGCAGCATCGCGGGCATCGAACGGATCCAGGCGTACGCGCGCCTGGCCGGCGATGCTCTCGAGGTCACCGCCGGCGGAGGCGTGACGCCCGCCGACATCCCCCACCTCGCCTTCGCCGGCGCACGCGCCGTGCACCTGTCGGCGCGCCGCCTGACCGGGATCGACGCGCCCGCGGGGCCCGGCGGAGGGACCGCCGGTCACGAGGTCACCGATCCGGAGATCGTGGCGGCGGCGGTGGCGATGGCCCGCGGCTGAGGCCGCGCGGCCGTTTGCTGAGAGTTTCCTCATCGACGGACCCTTGTCGGTGGCTGCGCGCGCGTGGTGTGATCCTCGCCATGGGAGAACACATGCCTGATCACGCGTCCGAGCCCGACCTCGCCCCCGACACCGATCCGTCGCGGTCGGGGCTCAGTCGCCGCAACTTCCTCGTCGGCGTCTCCGCGGCGAGCGTGCTCGCGGCAGCCGGGTGGGTCCAGTCTCCGAAGGCGGTGGCGGCGCAGGGCGGCAAATCGGTCACCATCACGATCATGGGCACGTCCGACATCCATGCGAACGCGCTCAACTGGGACTACTACAAGGACGCCGCGTACAGCGACAGCGCGGGTAACACGATCGGCCTCGCGCGCGTCTCGAGCCTCGTCAACCAGATCCGCGCGGACCGCGGTCACGACCACACGCTGCTCTTCGACGCCGGCGACACCATCCAGGGCTCGCCGCTCGGCTTCTACTACGCCACCGTCGATCCGGTCGACGTCTCGGGGGCGATGCATCCGATCGCCGCCGGATTCAACGCGATCGGGTACGACGCCGTGGCGCTGGGCAACCACGAGTTCAACTACGGCCTCGACTTCCTGGACTACTGGATCTCCCAGCTGGACGCCCCGGCTCTGGCCGCCAACGCCGTGCATGCGGGCACCACGGAGCCCGCCTTCCGCCCCTACGTCGTCAAGAAGATGCATGTGCCCGGCTACAAGCCGATCCGGGTCGGCGTCCTCGGCCTCACCAACCCGGGCGTGGTCATCTGGGACAAGGCGAACGTCAGCGGCCGCGTCGACGTCCTCGACGTCGTCGAGACGGCCGCGCGCTGGGTGCCGGTCATGCGCGCCGAAGGCGTCGACGTCGTCGTCGTCAGCGTCCACGCCGGCGACAGCGGCCTGTCGTCCTACGGCACCGACATCCCGGTCGAGAACGCGTCGGCGCTGCTCGCCGAGCAGGTGCCGGGCATCGACGCGATCCTGTTCGGCCACGCCCACCTCGACATCCCGCAGCGTTTCGTGACGAACAAGACCACCGGCAAGCAGGTGGTCATGAGCGAGCCGAAGAACTGGGGACAGCGACTGAGCGTCTTCGATCTGACCCTCACGATCGAGCGCGGTCAGTGGGTCGTGAAGGGCGCGACCTCGCTGACGGTCAACACGAACACCGTCGCCGACGACCCCGCGCTCGTGGCCGTCGTGAAGGCGCAGCACGACGCGGTCGTCGCGTACGTCAACACGCCGGTCGCGACGTCGACCGAGGTGCTGTCGGCCGCGGAATCGTGCTGGAAGGACACCGCGATCCTCGACTACGTGCACCACGTCCAGATCGACACCGTGTCGAAGGCGATCGCGGGCACGCCCGAGGCATCCCTCCCGATCATCTCGCTGGCGGCGCCGTTCAACCGCGCCGCCACGTTCCCGGCCGGCCAGGTGACCATCAAGGACGTCGCGGGTCTCTACATCTACGACAACACGCTGCTGGGGTCGGTCCTCACCGGGGCGCAGATCAAGGACTACCTGGAGTACTCGGCGAAGTACTTCCTCACCGTCGCCCCTGGCGCCCCGGTGGCGCCCGCGACGTGGACGAACGCCCTCGGCACGCCGGACTACAACTTCGACCAGTTCTCGGGGGTGACGTACGACATCGACATCTCCCAGCCGCAGGGCTCGCGCATCGCCGACCTGGCGTTCCAGGGGGTGCCCGTCGCCGCCGATCAGCGCTTCGTGGTCGCGGTGAACAACTACCGCCAGTCCGGCGGCGGCGGATTCCCGCACATCGCGGCGGCGCCGGTCGTGTACAACGCCCAGGTCGCGATCCGCGAGGCGATCGTGGCCTACGCGTCGGCGACGGGGGTCATCGACCCCGCCGACTTCCACGTGGAGAACTGGAAGCTCGTGCGCGCCGGCGTCCCGGTCTTCTGACGCCTCACCGCGGGACGCGGCTGCGGCTAGGCTCACGGCATGTCTGCAGCACGCCCCGTCGAGATCGCCGTCCAGGACCCTGCGGGGGCGCGAGCGGCGATGGCCGCCGGTGCCACGCGCCTGGAGCTGTGCCAGGCGCTGGGCGTCGGCGGTCTCACCCCGTCGCTCGCGACCCTCGAGAGCGTGCTCGCCGCGGTCGACCCCGCGGCCGTGAACGTGCTGGTGCGTCCCCGCGGGGGCGGCTTCGTGTACAGCCCCGAGGAGGTCGCGCTGATCTCGGCCGACATCCGCGCGTGCGTCGAGCGCGGCGCGGGCGGCGTGGTGGTCGGGGCGCTCGACGCGTCGGGCGGGCTGGACGTCGACGCCCTGCGCCGATGGCGGGATGCCGCCGGCTCGGCCACGCTCGTGTTCCATCGGGCCGTCGATGCCGCGGCCGATCCCGCGGCCGTCTTCGATGCGCTCGTCGCCGAGGGCGTGGAGCGCGTCCTCACCTCGGGCGGCGCGGCACGCGCGATCGACGGACGTGACATGCTCGCGGCGTTCGCGGCCCGATCCGGGCAGGTGGAGGTGATGGCGGGCGGCGGCGTGCGCACGGAGGACATCGCCGCGCTGTTCGCGGCCGGCGTCGACGCCGTGCACCTGTCGGCGCGCACGCAGGCGGGGATGGACGCGCCGTCCGGGCCCGGCGGCGGCTCGGCCGGGCACGATGTCACCGATGCCGCCGTGGTCGAAGAGGCGGTCGCGGCCGCCGGCTGAGGCATCCGGCCCGACGGTGTACACCCGATGATCGCCGTCGCGCCCGCGCCGGTTCACCTCGGGGCGTCACCGTCAGGGCGTGCGCGACACCCACCGTGTGACGACATTCCTCGCGGCATCCGCTGTGCTCCTGGGCGTGGCGGCGCTCGGCGGCGGCCCGGTCGGTGCGACCGAGCCCGCCACGGCCGAGTCGGCGGCGGTGACGATCACCGAGGTGGCGCCCGCGGGCGTCGACGGTGCCGCAGACGGGTTCTTCGAGCTCGCGAACGAATCGGATCGCCCGGTCGACCTCACCCGGTTCTCGGTCTTCCGGTGCGACGGCGAAGGGCTGCGGGCACGGCGCACGGAACCCGAGGCAGACCTCCACGGGGTCGTGCTGGGGGCGGGGGAGCGGCGCGCGTTCGCCACATCACGCCTGGACGAGCGCGGGTACGGGCTGATCCTGATGGACGCGGCGGGCGAGAAGGCGGATGCCGTCGCGGTGTTCACCGACGACCCGGCGCCCACCCTGTCGGAGTGCGACGGCGGCGCGGAGCTGCCGGTCACGACGGCCGCTGCGCTCGACGAGAGCTGGCAGCGGGTGGCGGAGCCGGGCGCGCAGCCGACATGGGTGCGCGCGGGAGCGACGCCCGGCGCGCCGAACCGCCGCGCCGACCCGCCGGATACGACGGTGCGGGTGGACGAGATCGCGGCCGCCGGGCCCGCGGGGCGTGGGGACGACTTCGTCGAACTGCGCAACACCGGCGACGCGGACGTCGACCTCGGTGGCTGGCGCCTGTACCGCTGCACCGCGACCGGGGCGGCTCCCGCGGCGGCGCTGCAGCACACGTCCCCGCGGGTGCGGTGCTCGCGCGCGGTGGACGCCTGGTGGTGGGCGGCCCCGGATTCGGGGGCGTCGCCGACGTGCGCACGTCGACATCGCTCGCGGACACCGTCTCGGGGGCGCTCCTCGTCGACGCCGAAGGCCGCCGCGTCGACGGCGTGGGCGTGTCCTCTCACGAGGACACCGCGTGCCAGACCCGCGGCGACAAGCTCGCCTCGACCCTCGACTACCGCACGGGTCAGAGCTGGCAGCGACAGGGCGACGGCGGCTTCACGATCGCGCCCCGGACCCCCGGCGCGGCCAACGCCGACGCCGAGGCATCCGTCGTCCCGGCGTTCTCCTACGGCCCGGCACCCGCGGTGGCCGTGAGCGAGATCGCCACCGACCCGCAGATCGAGCGGATGCCGCGGCGCAACTACGTCGAACTGGCCAACTTCGGCACGCAGGACGTGGACATCTCGGGGTGGACCGTGATCGCCTGCGGCGCGGACGGGTTCCGCCGTGTCGACGATCTCGCGGTCGTGGTCCCCGGCACGGTCCTGGCGCCCGACCGGACCTGGACGGCCGCCCTCGTGGGCACATCGGCCGCCCTCACCGCCGACGCGCACTACCGTGAGCCGCTCGAGCTGGCCGGCGCCGGGGTGTGGGTCGAGGATGCCGCAGGCCGCCGGGTCGACAGCGTGGGCGTCTATCACCGCAACGAGATGGACGGCAGCATCGATCGTCCGAGCGCCTGCAGCAAGGGCCTCGCGTTGCCGACCTTCGCGGTCGACCGGCTGCGCGCGGAGACGCTGCAGCGCGTCGCGTTCACGGGCGACGACGCGAGTGACTTCGTCCCGGCCGTCGCCACGCCCGGCGTGCTCGCGCAGCCCCGGCCGCCGGCGCCGGGCGAGATGATCTCGCACGCGTTGTCGGTCGCGCATTCCGGTGCCGCGGACGCGATCACCGGGCAGGTCGCGGCGTCGCGAGCGGGCGTGGCGGCCGGGGCACCGATCAAGGTCGTCGAGGCGTTCGCCGGAGCTTCTCCTGAGCCCCTTCTCACGAGGGCTGCGCCAGGGGAGCGAAGGGTCGGCGCGGCTGCGCTCGAGGCGCGCGACGACGGGTACGACCTGCCCTATGTGCGCGTGCGCGTCGCCCTGCCCGAGCACGGTGGGACCGTGTCGTGGCAGGGGCGCACGGTCGGACGCGCCGAGGTGCGGCTGTCGGTGTGGGCTCCGGCATCCGCCGCCGCAGGCCCGGCGGGGTGGCGCGCCCTCGACCAGTTCGCCGGTGCGGCGACGGCGACGGATCCCGAGGCCCGCGCGGCGGTCGCTCTGGAGGGGACGGTGCGCGCCGACGAGGTCGTCGCCGGCACGGCCGACCTCCTCGTGCAGGTCGTGCCGCGCTCGGACTCGGCCGCCGCGGGCACCGAGGGCCTCGCCGATCCCGCGGACTACGACGTCGCGATCGGCCACATCACCGACACCCAGTACTACTCCGAGGCCTACCCGGAGGTGTACGCGGGGGAGGTGGCATGGCTGGCCGAGAACGCCGCCGCGCGCAAGATCGCGTTCGTGACCCACACCGGGGACCTGATCCAGAACTGGGTCGATCCCGGCCAGACCGAGGAGCGCGCGCGACGGGAGTTCCGTCTCGCGTCGCAGATGCAGGCGGTGCTGGACGCCGCCGGCATCCCGAACAGCGTGCTGCCAGGCAACCACGACAGCAAGCGCGGCGTGACCCGCGAGCTGTTCAACGACTACTTCGGACCGGCGCGCTACGCCGACCGGTCCTGGTACGGCGGATCGATCACGCCCGACGACAACGGCGCCAACTGGTCGTCGTTCGACGCGGGCGGGGCCCGATTCGTGATGATCTCGCTGCCGTACGCCTACGCCGAGCGCGAGATCGCGTGGGCCGAGGAGGTCGTGGCCGCACACCCGGATGCGAACGTCGTGATCTCCACGCACGAGCATCTGACTCCCGCCGGCGAGGACCAGGAGGCCGAACGGTCCACGACGTCCCGCTGGGTCTCGCACGGCGACCTCCTGTGGGAGCGGGTCGTCGCGCCCCACCGGAACGTCGTGCTCGTGCTGTCGGGGCACTTCCACGGCGTCGGAGCGATCGTCACCGAGAACGCCGGCGGGATCCCGGGGCACACCGTGCTGGAGGCGCTCGCCGACTACCAGGAGTTCCGCACGCCGACGGGGGAGCGGGCGACGGGCTTCCAGCGGCTGCTGCAGGTCGATCTGGCCGCGGGCGTCCTCGCCGTCGACACGTTCTCCGTGCCGTTGGACGCCTCAGCGAGCCACCCGTACGACTACGCACAGTTCGTCCCCGACGACGGGAACGAGGCGACGCCGTCGAACGAGCGCCCGTGGCGGATCCTCGCGCAGGGCCTGCAGCAGCGCTACACCGAGGCCGACGACGCCTTCGCCGTGCCCCTCGCGCTGCAGCATGCCAAGGCGCTTCAGACCGACGCGCTCGTCCTCGTGCCCCGCTGAGCGGCACCCCTGGTAGGCGTCGGTCTTCCGCGGTAGACAGGCCACCGGGACCGCACGGACTCCGGCCGCCGCGACTCGGGCGTATCAACGGAGGGTGCCGGCTTCTCGCAAGAGGAAGGCGCGCGCTTCCGCGAGCGCCGTGCAGACGACAGGAGAGGTCATCATGAACGTCGAACCGTGGAGCACCGTCCACCCGGGGTCGGACGCCGGCGTCGTGCCCGGCATCCAATACCTTCTTCGCGCGCACGGACACGCGGTGGTCGTCGACGGCGCGTACGGCCCCGCGACGACGGCCGCGGTCACCGCGTTCCAGACCGCGCAGGGGATCCCCGCCGACGGGATCGTGGGACCGATCACGTGGCCGCGCCTGGTGATCGCGGTCCAGCAGGGGTCGCACGGCGACGCGGTGCGGGCCGTGCAGCAGTTCGGCCTGGTGCCCTCGCCCGGCATCGACCCGCTCGTCGTCGACGGGGACTTCGGTCCGATCACTGCGGACCGCGTCCGTTTCTTCCAGGAGTCGTGGGGACTGACCATCGACGGCGTGGCCGGTCGCGAGACCTGGTCGTTCCTCAGCACCTTCGTCCCGGGCGCGCGCCCGTGGGCGCTGGTGAAACAGGGCGCGACGCAGGCCACGAACTGGCGGGTGCTCGCCGCGCAGTACCTGCTGCGCGCGCACGGCGCGACGATCGCCGCCGACGGCTCGTTCGGGCCGCAGAGCGGTCAGGCCGCCCGCGCATTCCAGCAGACGCTGCGTGCCGTCGAGATCTCGACGACCCTCGGGCAGCTGGACTGGCCGAGCCTCATCATCACCGTGCAGCAGGGCGACCACGGCGATGCGGTCCGCGCCGTGCAGACGCTGCTCAGCGGGCTCGCCGTCGACGGCGACTTCGGTCCGCTGACCGATGCGGCCGTCCGCGACCTCCAGCAGGTCTTCCTGCCGCCCGCCGACGGCATCGTCGGACCCCAGACCTGGCACACGCTGATGATCCGGTTGTTCGACTGACCCGATCGCCGGATGCCGCAGTCCGGCCGATCGCCACACGGTCGGCCGGAGCGCGGCACTACGCTGGGAACGTGACGACCGGCCGCGACGACGACGCCCTGACCTGGGACGGCGACGACGATCCCACCCTCGACGTGGGCGCATCCGCCGCAGGCGAGCCCGCCGTGGGCGAGCCCGGCGACACCGCCGCCGACGAGACCGCCGCTCCCGTTCTTCCCGAGGGCTACACCGCCGTCGGCCGCGGCGCAGACACCGTGGCCCCCGCCGAGGCGACGGAGGCGGCATCCGCGGCTACCGACGCGCCCGCGAGCGACACCGGCGCAGAACGCCCGTCCGTCGGCAACGGCGCCCTCGTCGCGCTCGGCGTGCTCGGCGGCATCTACGCCCTCTTCGCGATCGGCTGGCTGATCGGCGGACTGCGCCTGCAGGGCCGCGCCCAGTACCTCGTGCTGGACGTGATGTACCAGGGGAGCCTGTGGCTCGCGGTGCTCGCGCCCGTGCTGTGGTTCGCGACGACCCTGCTGCTCACGCGCACCTCGCGCGCCTGGGTGCGCTTCGCGTGGCTGGCCGCAGGCGTGGTGCTGCTGCTGCCGTGGCCGTTCGTGATGATCGGGGCGATCGGACAATGAGCGAGAACATGACGGATGCCGCGGCTCCCGCCGCGAAGAAGGGCAGGACGCCCACCTGGCTCGTCGCCACGATCACCGGCGCCGTCGGCCTCTTCTACGCCTACGCGGTGTGGAACGCCATCGGGAACCTCGTCGCCACGCTGGGCGTGTTCGGCAACGCGGGGCTCACGCTCAACGCGCTCGGCTGGTTCATCTGGATCTTCGCGGCCGTGTTCCCGCTGGTGGTGTGGGGCGGCGCCTTCGCGGTCGGGTACCGACGGGCTCCGCACGAGCTGCTGCTGGTGATGGTCACCGGGCTCGCGCTGGTGGCCGTGTTCTGGCTGAACGTCGTCGCGTACACGACGCTCAACTCGGCGTCGTTCCTGGGCTGAGCGCCGTCACACGGTCGGGGCGTCCGGTACGCGCGAGGTAGGCTGGCACAGGCCTCGCCCCCGACGGCGTGCGGCGCGGCATCCGGTCTGCCCTGCTCCGCGCGTTCGCGCACCGCCCCCGAAGGAACACCCGTGCCGAAGCCTGTCGTCCTCATCGCCGAAGAGCTCTCTCCCGCCACGATCGACGCCCTGGGTCCCGATTTCGACGTGCGCAACGTCGACGGAACCGACCGTCCGGCGCTGCTGTCGGCGCTCGCCGAGGCGAACGCCGTGCTGATCCGCTCGGCGACGAAGATCGACGCCGAGGCGATCGCGGCCGCTCCCGTGCTGAAGGTCGTCGCGCGTGCCGGCGTCGGCCTCGACAACGTCGACATCAAGACCGCGACCGCCGCGGGCGTCATGGTCGTCAACGCGCCGACGTCGAACATCATCTCGGCGGCCGAGCTGACGGTCGGCCACATCCTGAGCCTGGCCCGCCGCATCCCGGCGGCGCACGCGTCGCTGTCGGACGGCGCCTGGAAGCGCAGCGCCTACACCGGCACGGAGCTGTTCGAGAAGACGGTGGGCATCATCGGCCTCGGCCGCATCGGCGCGCTCATCGCCGCTCGCCTGCAGGCCTTCGACATGCGCGTCGTCGCGTACGACCCCTACGTCACGAGCGCCCGCGCCCAGCAGCTCGGCGTGCAGCTGCTGACGCTGGACGAACTCCTCGAGCAGAGCGACTTCGTCACGATCCACATGCCCAAGACGCCCGAGACGACCGGCATGATCGGCACCGAGCAGTTCAAGGCGATGAAGCCGACGGCGTTCGTCGTCAACGTCGCCCGCGGCGGGCTCATCGACGAGGAGGCGCTGCACGCGGCGCTGACCGCGGGCGAGATCGCCGGCGCGGGCCTGGACGTCTTCACGTCGGAGCCGCCCGCAGCGGGCGGCACGGCCGCGGCCCTGCTCAGCCTGCCGAACGTGGTCGTCACGCCGCACCTCGGCGCCTCGACCGAGGAGGCCCAGGAGAAGGCCGGCGTCTCGGTCGCCCGTTCGGTGCGCCTGGCCCTCGGCGGTGAGCTCGTGCCCGACGCCGTGAACGTCGCCGGCGGTGTCATCGACCCGTACGTGCGTCCCGGCATCCCGCTCGTCGAGAAGCTCGGCCAGATCTTCTCGGCCCTCGCCCGCTCGCCCCTCACCAGCCTCGACGTCGAGGTGCACGGCGAGCTGCAGGCGTACGACGTCAGCGTGCTGAAGCTCGCCGCGCTCAAGGGTGTCTTCACCAACATCGTCAGCGAGACCGTGTCGTACGTGAACGCGCCGCTGCTGGCCGACCAGCGCGGGGTCGAGGTGCGCCTGCTCGTCGACGACGACAGCCCCGAGTACCGCAACGTCATCACGCTGCGCGGCGCGCTGTCGGACGGGTCGCAGCTGTCGATCTCGGGCACCCTGACCGGACCGAAGCAGGTCGAGAAGCTCGTCGGCATCAACGACTACGCCATCGAGCTGCCGATCGAGACCAACCACATCGTCATGCTGTACACCGACCGCCCCGGCATCGTGGCCGTCTACGGCCAGCGGTTCGGCGACGCGGGCATCAACATCGCCGGCATGCAGATCGCGCGGCAGGCCGCCGGCGGCCAGGCGCTGTCGGTGCTCACCGTCGACTCGCCGGTGCCCGACGAGCTGCTCGACGAGGTGCGCCAGGCGATCCAGGCCGACCTGTTCCGTCAGATCGAGATCACCGAGTCCTGAGCCGCGACGCCGGGGCGAGGCGATGACACGCGAGGACGAGGCTGCGGGCGCACCGGCGTTGCGCAGCCTCGCCTTCGAGGGGTGGACGCGCTTCGACTACGGCGACGTCATGCTCGCGTCGCTGCCTCCGCGGGCGACCACGGATCCACGGGTGTGGGCCGAGACGCTGTTCTCGCCCGCGACGGCTCCGCTGTGGGTCAAGGCGGCGATGGGCCTGCGCATCGTGGTCGCGCCGCTGCTCGGTCTCGAAGGCGCTCCCCGCGGGGTGTTCGACGTCCATCGGGTGCAGGGCGACGAGGCGCTCATCGAGTACGTCGACGCGCACCTCACCTTCCGCTGCGGAGTGGGGGTGGATGCCGCAACCGCCGTCGTGCGGGTGACCACGGTGGTGCGGTTCAACGACTGGCGCGGACGTGTGTACTTCACGCCGGTCTCGCTGCTGCACCCGCTCGTGGTGACCTCGATGCTGCGCCGGGCGCGGCGTGTCCTCGCCCGCGCCCGATGACGGCCGGCGGTCGCTCTCGCTGAGGGGTCAGGGACGCGCGGCGCGCTCGACGAGTGCGACCAGGGCGTCCAGCGCCTCGCCGCGGGGGACCGGTCCCGGGATCGACCCGCCCGACAGGGCGTTGTTGAAGTACAGGCCGTCGCTCACGAGCATCACGAGGTCGAGCGCCGTCGCGTCCTTCGTGTGGGGTTCGAGCACGGCGGCCCAGTCGTCGCGGATGCCGCGCAGCGCGTCGCTGGCGGCCGCGTTGCCGCCCTGCGCGAGCCGTGACGTCGCGAGGATCGCACGATCGATCGGGTCGTTCGCCATCACCGAGGTGTGCAGGAAATAGGCGATCGGTCCCTCGGGCGCGGCGGCCATGAGGTCGACGTCCTCCCGCACGAGCCCTCGCAGGCGCGCGATGAGGCCGGCCTCGAGGGCGTCCTTCGTGCCGAAGTGGTAGAGGAGGCCGCCTTTCGAGACGCCCGCGGCGCGCGCGGCGGCGTCCATCGTGGCGGCGCGCTCGCCCTCCTCGATGAGGATGCGCTCGAAGGCGTCGAGCACCTTCTCGCGGGCCAGGGGAGGGCGACTCATGGCCACGATCGTATCGACAGGGGCATCGGCATCCTGTTACTATACCGGCTGGACGGTATAGAAATGATGACTCTCACTCAAGAACTCTCGCTCGCCGACGCCCAGGGCCGGAAGGTCGGCTGGCGCGGCTGGGCGGCGTTGATCGTGCTCATGCTGCCGGTGCTGCTCGTCTCGGTCGACAACACCGTGTTGAGCTTCGCGCTGCCCTCGATCGCGCTCGAGCTCGGCCCTACCAGCGTGCAGCAGCTGTGGATCATCGACGCGTACCCGCTCGTGCTCGCCGGCCTGCTGGTCACCATGGGAACGCTCGGCGACCGGTTCGGGCGCCGACGGATGCTGCTCATCGGCGCCACCGGCTTCGCCGCCGTCTCGGTGCTCGCGGCGTTCGCGCCGAGCGCCGCGTGGCTCATCGCCGCGCGCGCGGCGATGGGCGTGTTCGGCGCGATGCTGATGCCCTCGACGCTGTCGCTGCTGCGCAGCATCTTCACCGACCGCGACCAGCGGCGCCTCGCCATCGCGGTGTGGGCCGCGATGTTCTCGGCCGGCGCGGCGCTGGGCCCGATCGTCGGCGGACTGCTGCTGGAGCACTTCGCATGGGGCTCGGTGTTCCTGCTCTCGGTGCCGGTGCTGATCCCGCTGCTCGTGTTCGCGCCCCTCCTCGTGCCCGAGAGCCGCGACCCGAACCCGGGCCGCATCGACCCCCTCAGCATCGCGCTGTCGATGGCCACGATGATCCCCATCGTCTACGGCATCAAGGAGCTCGCGGTGCACGGCCTCGCGCTCGGCGCGTGGATCCCGATCCTCGTGGGCATCGGCTTCGGCGTGCTGTTCGTGCGACGGCAGCTGCGGGCGGCGAACCCGATGCTCGACATGCGCCTGTTCGGGCTCGGCACCTTCAGCGGTGCGCTCATGGTCAACCTCCTCAGCGTGATCGCGCTCGTCGGCTTCCTCTTCTTCGTAGCCCAGCACCTCCAGCTGATCGTGGGGCTCACCCCGATGCAGGCCGGGCTCGCCCTGGTTCCCGGGCTCGCGATGATGATCGTGTCGGGCCTTGCGGTCGTGCCGATCTCGAAGCGGTGGCCTGCCCGCGTGGTGATCCCGGTGGCGCTCGTCTTCTCGGTGATCGGGTATGTCACCGTCGCCTTCGCGACGGGCCCCGAGAGCGTCGGCGTCCTGGTCGCGGCGTTCGTCTCGCTCGGCATCGGGATCGGCGCGGCCGAGACGGTGTCGAACGAGCTGGCGCTCGCGAGCGCCCCGCCGGCGAAGGCCGGCGCCGCCAGTGCAGTGTCGGAGACCGCGTACGAGCTGGGCGCGGTGCTCGGCACCACGGTGCTGGGAGGCATCCTGACGGCGCTCTACCGCGCCAATCTGGTCGTACCGGACGGGGTGCCGGACGCCGCCGCCACGGCCGCGTCCGAGACACTGGCCGGCGCCGTGCACGCGGCCGACGCGATCGGCGGCAGCACCGGGCAGGCGCTGTTCGACGCCGCCGCGACGGCCTTCGACGCGGGGGTGACGGTCACCGCGCTGATCGGTGCGGCCCTGGTCGTCGTCGCGGGGGTCATCGCGGCCACTACCCTGGGAGGGTCCCGCCAGAAGTCGTAGGAGCACCATGTCGCGTGTCGTGAAGCTGGCCGTCATCCCGGGTGACGGCATCGGTCCGGAGGTCATCGCCGAAGCGGAGAAGGTGCTCGACGCCGCCACCGCGGGAAGCGGCATCCGCTTCGAGAAGAACCGCTTCTCGCTGGGCGCCGCGCGCTTCCTCGAGACCGGCGACACGCTCACCGGCGACGACCTCGACGCGATCAAGGCGCACGACGCGATCCTGCTCGGCGCGGTCGGCGGAGTGCCCGGCGACCCGCGGCTGAAGAACGCGAACATCGAGCGAGGCCTGCTCCTGAAGCTCCGGTTCGAACTCGACCACTACGTCAACCTGCGTCCGTCGAAGCTGTACCCCGGCGTGCCGGGACCGCTCGCCGACCCGGGCGAGGTCGACTTCGTCGTGGTGCGCGAGGGCACCGAGGGTCCGTACGTCGGCAACGGCGGCTCGATCCGCACCGGCACCCCGCACGAGGTCGCCAACGAGACGTCGGTGAACACGGCGTTCGGCGTGGAGCGGGTCGTGCGGTACGCGTTCGACCTGGCCGAGCGCCGGAGCAAGAGGCTCACCCTCGTGCACAAGACGAACGTGCTGGTGCACGCCGGCGGCATCTGGAAGCGACTGGTCGACGAGATCGCGCTCGAACACCCGGACGTGACCGTAGACTATGTCCACGTCGACGCGGCCACCATCTACCTGGTCACGAACCCGGGCCGATTCGACGTGATCGTCACCGACAACCTCTTCGGCGACATCCTCACCGACCTGGCCGGCGCCGTCACCGGTGGCATCGGCCTCGCCGCCTCGGGCAACATCAACCCCGACGGCGCGTTCCCCTCGATGTTCGAGCCCGTCCACGGTTCGGCGCCCGACATCGCAGGACAGCAGAAGGCCGACCCCACGGCCGCGATCCTCTCCGTCTCGCTGCTGCTCGACCACCTCGGGCTGCGTGACGAGGCCCAGCGCGTCACGACCGCCGTCGAGGAGGATCTGGCCGCACGCGGCACATCCGAAGCGGGCGCGACCCGCACGACGACGCAGATCGGCGACGCCATCGCCGCCCGGCTCCAGGCGTAACCTGAGATCACGTCGATCCACCGACAGAGGACTCCACCCATGACGACCACCGACCTCCACCTCCAGGCCCCCTCGGCAGCGGGCCTCGTCTGGAACGTCACGCCCGACACCGATCCGACGCCCGACGCCGAGCGCGAGGCGATCCTGGCAGACCCGGGATTCGGTCAGCACTTCACCGACCACATGGTCGACATCTGCTGGTCCGAGAAGGGCGGATGGCACCGGCCGCGCGTGCAGCCGTACGGGCCGATCCCGCTCGACCCGGCCGCGGCCGTGCTGCACTACTCGCAGGAGATCTTCGAGGGGCTCAAGGCCTACCGTCACGCCGACGGGTCGATCTGGACGTTCCGCCCCGACCGCAACGCGGCCCGCCTGCAGCGCTCGGCACGCCGTCTGGCGCTGCCGGAGCTTCCCGCCGAGTACTTCCTCGACTCGCTGCGCGAGCTCATCACCCTCGACGGCGCGTGGGTGCCGACGGCGCCCGAGACGAGCCTGTACCTGCGTCCGTTCATGTTCGCGAAGGAGGCGTTCCTCGGCGTCCGCGCGGCGAAGAAGGTCGCCTACTACCTCATCGCCAGCCCCGCCGGTGCGTACTTCACGGGCGGCGTCCAGCCGGTGAGTATCGCGCTGTCGACTCGTTACGCCCGCGCCGGCCACGGCGGCACCGGCGCGGCCAAGACCGGCGGCAACTACGCGTCGAGCCTCCTGCCGCAGGCCGAGGCCTACGAGAAGGGCTGCCAGCAGGTGCTCTTCCTCGACGGCGAGTACATCGAAGAGCTCGGCGGCATGAATCTCGTGCTCGTGACCAACGACGGACGCCTCATCACGCCGCAGTCCGACTCGATCCTCGAGGGCATCACGCTCGCCTCGATCCTCCAGCTCGCCGAGGACCGCGGCCTGGTCGTCGAGCAGCGCAAGGTCTCGATCGACGAGTGGCGCGAGGGTGCGGCATCCGGCAGCATCATCGGCGCGTTCGCATGCGGCACCGCCGCGGTCGTCGTGCCGATCGGCAAGCTCGTCGCCGACGACTACGAGATCGTGCACGACGGCGAGGCGGCGTCCGAGCTGGCGCTGTCGCTGCGCGAGGAGCTCACCGGCATCCAGTACGGACGCGTCGAGGACCGCCACGGGTGGCTGGTCCGCCTCGACGGCTGAGACCTGCTCACGACGAAGCCCCGCGGGTGCGCCCGCGGGCTTCGCGCGTCGCAGGGGACGGCTAGGGTGATCGGGTGAGGATCGCGCGCTTCAGTCACAACGACGCCATCAGATTCGGGATCGTCGACGAGGGCGAGCTGGTCGTCCTGGCCGGTGACCCGATGTTCGCCGGGTACGAGACGACGGGCGAGCGGGTGCCGCTCGCCGACGTCGCGCTGCTGGCACCGGTGATCCCGCGCTCGAAGATCGTGTGCGTCGGCCGCAACTACCGCGATCACGCCGCCGAGCTCGGCAACGACGTGCCGACCGCGCCGATGCTGTTCTTCAAGCCGAACACCTCGGTCATCGGCCCCGGCGACACCATCGTGCTGCCGCCGCAGTCCGAACGCGTCGACTTCGAGGGCGAGCTCGCGGCCGTGATCGGCCGCATCGCCAAGAACGTCCCCGCCGAGCGCGCCCTCGAGCACGTGTTCGGCTACACGATCGCCAACGACGTCACCGCCCGCGATCTGCAGAAGACCGACGGCCAGTGGGCCCGCGCCAAGGGCTTCGACACGTTCTGCCCGCTCGGGCCCGCGATCGAGACCGATTTCGACCCCGCCGGCGACGCGGTCGTGACGACCCGCGTGAACGGCGAGGTGCGCCAGCAAGGGCCGATCAGCGACATGATCTTCTCGCTGGCCGACGTCATCGCGTACGCGTCGGCGGCGTTCACGCTGCTGCCGGGCGACGTGATCCTCACCGGCACGCCGGCGGGCGTCGGCCCGTTCACCGCGGGCGACACGGTCGAGGTCGAGATCACGGGCCTGGGCACGCTGCGCAATCCCGCCCGCGATGCCTGAGACCGCGCTCGCACCGACGGCCATCGAGGTCGCCCGCGTCCAGCGGCGCACGGTGTGGGTGCTCTCTCTCGGGCAGGTGCTGGGCGGGCTCGCGTTCGGCGCGACCCTCTCGCTCGGCGCGGTGTTGGCCGCCCGCCTGTCGGGCAACGACACGTTCTCGGGACTGGCCGCCGCCGCCGTCACCTTCGGCACCGCGCTGACCGCCGTCCCGCTCGCCGCGATCGCCCGCCGACGCGGCCGGCGCCTGTCGCTCACCGTCGGCATGGCCGTGGCGCTCGTCGGCGTGGGCCTGGTGATCGCCGCCGTCGCGCTGCAGGCGTTCCCGCTGCTGCTGGTCGGCTTCCTCATCATCGGTTCCGGCCAGGCGGCGAACCTGCAGTCCCGGTTCGCCGCGGCGGATCTCGCGACGGACGCCTCGCGCGGCCGCGACCTCTCGATCGTGGTGTGGGCGACGACGATCGGCGCCGTCCTCGGACCGAACCTCACCGGTCCCGGCCAGGTGGTCGGCGACGCGTTCGGGATGCCGCCGCTGACCGGACCGTACCTGTTCACGGTCGTCGCGCAGCTGCTCGCGATCGCGCTGTACCTCGTGGCGATGCGGCCCGATCCGCTGCTGCTGGCTCAGCGGGTCGTGGCCGCCGCCGCTGCCGGCGCCCAGAGGATCGCCCGCGCCGACCGTCCGGTCGCCGCCCGATACGCGATCTTCGCCGTCGCCGCGGCGCACGGCACGATGGTGTCGGTCATGGCGATGACCCCGGTGCACCTCGCCCACCTCACGCACGGGGCGTCCGAGGCGGCGACGCTGTCGATCATCGGGCTCACGATCAGCCTGCACATCGCGGGGATGTACATGCTGTCGCCGGTGTTCGGCATCCTCGCCGACCGGCTCGGCCGCGTCCCCACGATCCTCGTCGGTCAGGCGTTCCTGGCCGCGGCGCTGCTGACCGCGTCGTTCGGGCAGGCATCCACGACGGCGATCACGGTGGCCCTGATTCTGCTGGGACTGGGCTGGAGCGCGTCGACGGTGGCCGGCTCGACGCTGCTCACGGAGTCCTCCTCCGAAGAGCTGCGCACCCGACGCCAGGGAATCAGCGACTTCACGATGAGCATCGTCGGCGGTGTCGGCGCGATCCTGGCGGGCGCCGTGCTCGGCTGGATCGGGTACGGCGGACTGGCGCTGGTGGTGATGGTGCTGGTCGCGGCATCCGTGCTGCTGGCCCCGCTCGGCTGGCGGGCGTCCTCCCGTGCCGCGACGGGGACCGCGGCCGATGGCTGACTGGTCGTCGACCGGTGACGCCTACGCGGCGTCGTTCGCGGCGCTGTGCGCCGGGTCCGTCGACGCCGTCCTCGCGGAGGCGGCCGAGCGCACCGCCGGTCGCGTGCTCCTGGACGTCGGCACGGGGCCTGGAACGGTCGCGGCGGCCGCGGCCGGCCACGGCTGGACGGCCAGCGGCGTGGATGCCGAGCCGTCGATGCTCGAGACCGCGCGCCGGCTCAGCCCCGGCATCCCCTTCCGCGCGGGCACGCTGCCCGACCTGGCCGAGCCCGACGACTCCGCCGACGCGGTGACCGCGAACTTCGTGCTCAACCACGTCCCCGATGCCCGTCGGGCCGCGGGGGAGCTCGGCCGGGTGGCGCGTCCGGACGGCGTGGTCGTCGTCACGATCTGGCACGGCGTGGTGAGCCCGCTGCGCCCGATGTGGGACCGCGTCCTGGACGAGGTCGACCTCGTGCGCCCCGCGGACAAGACGCTGCCGCCCGAGCTCGACTTCGGCCGGGACGAAGCGGGTGTCGTCGCGATGCTCGCCGACGGCGGTCTCGCCGAGGTGCGCGCCCGCGTCGTCTCGTGGGACTTCGCGTTCGCCCCGGACGAGCTGTGGGCGGGCGTCGTGGGCGGCGTCGCGACCGTGGGCGGCATCTATCGCGCGCAGGACGCCGCGACCCGCCGTCGCATGCGCGAGGCGTTCCGCCGCGTCACGGCCGACGCGGCCGGCGCCGACGGGCGGGTGCGGGTGTCGCACTCCGCGGTGCTGGCATCGGGCCGGCCGCGCTGAGTCTCAGAACCGGGTCTCGACGAGGCCGGTGACCACCGCCGTCGCGGGGTCGTCGATGTCGTCGACGAGCGGGATCACCCGCCACTTGTCGAACATCGTGCACGGGTGCGACAGTCCGAACACCACCAGGTCGCCCACCGTCAGCGGGGAGTCCGCGGCGATCCGCACGAAGCCGTGCTGGTCGCTCAGCTTGGTCATCGCGGCGCCGGGAAGCGGCATCCGCCCGCCCGTCCGATCGATCGCGTACAGCGGCTCGGGGAGTCCCTCGTCGTACGGGAAGTCGCGCTTGCCCGCATCCACGATCGCCGTCTCGTCGTCCAGGCGCGAGACCACGCGGGCGAGCCCGCGGGCCGCGGGCCGCAGTCCTGCGCCCTCGAACGGCGAGTTCTGCCGGTAGTAGCCGTGATCGTGCACGAGGTAGGCGCCCGAGCGCAGCACGAACCGCGCGCGGTCGTCGTCCTGCGCCGCCGCCGCGAAGGCGGTGCCGACCACATCGGGGTAGGCGCTGCCGCCCGCCGTGACCAGGACGTCGCCGTCGTCGTACAACGGGGCGACCGCGCGGTGCACCACGAGCAGCTCGTCGATGTACGTGCGGGCCGCGTCCAGTGCGTCAGGGCCGCGCCCGTGCGCGACCGAGCCCTCGTACCCGGCGATGCCGGCCAGGCGCACCGCGGGCGAGGCGGCCACGCGCTCGGCCAGGGCCACGGCGTCCGCGAACGACCTCACGCCCGTGCGCCCGCCGGGGCGACCGACATCCACGAGCACCTCCAGCGGACGCTCGAGCGAAGTGCCGAGGGCCCGTTCGATGCCGTCGATCGCGGTGGGGTCGTCGACCCAGCTCCACACCCGGGTGCCGGAGGCCGCGGCATCGGCCGTCCAGCGGATCGCCTCCGGCTGCACGAGCTGATTGGCGAGCATCACCGCAGGGATGCCGGCATCCACCGCCACCCGCAGCTGCGACGGCGTGGCGACGGTGATGCCGGTCGCCCCCGCCTCGAGCTGCCGCCGCCAGAGGTCGGGCGCCATCGTGGTCTTGCCGTGCGGCATCAGCTCGAGGCCGCGGGCGGCGACCCAGCCGGCGAGGAAGGCGATGTTGTCGTCGAGCACGCCGTCGCCCAGCACCAGCAGCGGCGTCCACAGGTCGGCGAGCCGCGGCGCACGCGCCAGGTATTCGGGGACCGTCAGGCCCGCCGCTTCGGCGGGCAGACCCTTGTCACGGGCGTCCAGCACGCGGGTGGAGGACATCAGGGCTTCGGCAGGACGGCGACGACGTCGATCTCGACGAGGATGTCGAACAGGTCCGAGCCGACGGTGGTGCGCACCGGGTAGGGCTCGGTGAAGAACTCGGCGTACGCCCGGTTGTACTCGGCGAAGTCGCGCTTGAGGTGCTGCAGGTGCGCGGTGACCTTCACGACGTCGTCGAACGTCGCGCCCTGGGCGGCCAGCACGCTGCCGACGTTGCGCAGCACCTGCTGGGTCTGCTCGTACACGCCACCGGGGACGACCTCGCCGGTGGCCGGGTCCTGCGGGCCGAAACCGGCGGTGAACAGGAGACCTGCGGCGGCCACGCCGTGGCTGTACGGGCCGGCGGGCTTGGGCGCGTTCGGGAGGAGGACGGTCTGCTTGGTCATGGGGTTCCTTTCGTCGGGGAGGGAAGGGTCAGGATCTGCGCAGTCCGCGCCCGGCGAGCGCGCCGGTGAGGCGCCCGTCGCGCAGCACGCCGACGCCGTTCACGAAGACATCGTCGATGCCGACGGCGAGGGACTGCGGGTCGTCGTAGGTGGCGGCATCCGTCACCGTGGCCGGGTCGACGATCGCGACGTCGGCGAGGCGTCCGGAGGCGAGGATGCCGCGATCGGCCAGGCCGAACCGTTCCGCGGTGCGTGCCGCCAGGTGCACCGCCGCGTCCTCCCACGAGAACGAGCGGCCGACGTACGTGCCGAGCATGCGGCCGAAGGTCCCCCACGCGCGCGGGTGGGGCACGGCGCCGACGAAGATGCCGTCGGACCCGGCGGTGTGGCCGGGCAGCGCGAACAGGCGCGCGAGGTTCTCGACAGGGCGCTCGTCGCGCACCGCCATGACGGCGTTGACCTCCAGGCGGGCGGACACCAGCAGGTCGAGCGTCGTGTCTTCGACCGAGGTGCCGCGGCGGTCGGCGATCTCGGCCAGGGTGAGCCCGGGGGCCCAGGCCCAGTCCGGCGCGGAGGTGTGGCCGATGCGGATCATCGACGGCCAGTCCGGACCGAGGCTGGGCTTGCCGGCGACGGCGGGGAACCACTCGTCGCGCAGTCGCGCGCGGTCGGCCGGATCCGCGAGGCGTGCGACCGCCTCGTCGACGTCGAGTGCGCTGTACTCCGGCGGCAGCACCGCCATCGACACCAGCGTGCAGCCGCGCGTGTACGGGTACATGTCGAAGGAGAGGTCGGCTCCGGATGCCGCCGCCGCGGCCAGCAGACGCTCGGCGTCGCCCGCGTCGACGTGCAGATGCGACACGTGGCCGCGGACGCGCGGCCGGTCTTCGTCGGCGGCGCAGATCTCCACCACCTCGGCGAGCCCGGCGGCGGTGTTGGTCTCGTACCCGCCGCGCATGTGGGTGACGTAGAGGGCGTCCGCCGCCGCCACGGGCGCGCACAGCAGACGCAGTTCCCGGGTGTCGGCGAAGATGCCGGGCACGTAGTCGAGTCCCGTGGACACGCCCAGCGCGCCCGCGGCGAGCCCCTCGGCGACGAGCTGCTGCATGCGGGCCAGCTGGGAGGCATCCGCTCGCTCCGTGGCCATGCCCATCACCTCGTGCCGCACCGTGCCGGCCGGGACGAGGTAGCCGACGTTGAGCGGCGTGGTGCCGTCGTAGCCGCGCAGCAGGGCGTCGACACCGCCACCGCGGTAGGTCGGGTGCGGCCCGTTGATCGCGGCGAAGTAGCGGCTCGCCCAGACGCCGTCCCCCGGTGCGTACGACACGCCGTCCTGCCCGCCGACGACGCTCGTGACGCCCTGCCGCAGCAGCGCGAGCTGCACCTCGTCGCGGAACACGGCGCCGTCGGCGTGCGAGTGCGCGTCGATGAAGCCGGGCAGGATCAGCCGCCCGTGGCACGGCACCACACTGTCGCCCGGTCGCGCCATGACCTCGCCGACGACGCCGATCCGATCGCCCAGGATCTCGACATCGGCCTCCCGGCGAGGGCCGCCGGTACCGTCGATCACCGTGCCGCCGCGCAGCACCGTGCGGTCGGGGTGAGCGGTCATGCGGCCTCCGTCGGTGCGCGTCAGCCTGACCCGCCCCAGCAGTCTATGGGCGCCCGCCGGGCCCGCCGGGACGGTCGCGCTCGTGCGCCCAGATCGCCAGCTCGACCCGGTTGCGGGCGCCGAGCTTGGCCATGATGCTGCCGAGGTGGGTCTTGACGGTGCTGAGCGAGAGGTGCAGTTCGCGGCCGATCTCGGTGTTGCCGAGCCCGCGTGCGACGCCGGCGAGCACCTGCTCCTCACGGTCGGTGAGCGGTGAGGACGGACGGGCGGAGTCGGTCGGCGCGGAACCGGCGAAAGCCGTGATGAGCCGCACCGTCACACCCGGATCGATGAGCGCATCGCCCCGGGCCGCGGCGTGGACCGCCTCGGCGAGCAGCGCCGGACCGGCGTTCTTGAGCAGGAACCCTCGCGCTCCCGCGCGCAGCGCCTCGTACACGTACTCGTCGAGGTCGAACGTCGTCACGACCACCACGGGGATCGGATCGGCGACGTCCGGCCCGGCGAGGGCGCGGGTCGCCTGCAGGCCGTCCATGACCGGCATCCGGATGTCGAGCAGGCACACGTCGGGTCGCAGCTCGCGCGCAGCCGCCACCGCCTGAGCGCCGTCGGATGCCTCCGCCACGACCTCGATGTCCGACCCGGCCTCCAGGATCACCCGCAGCCCCGCACGCACCAGCTCCTGGTCGTCGGCGATGAGCACGCGCACCGTCACGTCGCCCATCCTGCACGAGGAAGGACCGCGCTGACGACCCAGCCGCCGCCGGGCGCCGGTCCCGCCTCGCACGTTCCCCCGAGCAGCGAGGCGCGTTCGGCCATGCCCGTCAGCCCGAAACCGGGAGAGGAGGATGCCGCTGCCCTGCCGTCGTCCCGCACGTCGAGGCGCGCGCCTGCGGCGTCGACCCGCAGGCGGACCTCGACGGTCGTCGCCCCACGCGCGTGACGGCGCGCGTTGGTCACCGCCTCCTGGGCGAGCCGGAACACGGCGGCCGCGACCGCTGCCGGAAGGGCGTCGGCATCGCCGTCGACCGTCACGCGGACCTCGAGCCGGGGCTCGGCGGACCCCGCCGCAGCGCTCGGCGCGGCCAGGCGGCGGACGTCGTCGATGCCGGGCGTGGGTGCCAGCTCGGGAGGATCGGTGGCACGGAGCACCCGCACCATCGACCGCAGCTCGTCCAGCGTGCGACCGGCTTCGCCCTCGATGAGACGCAGCGTCGTGACGGCGGCCGCGGGGTCGCCGGGGGCGAGGAGGATGCCGGCCTGTGCCTGGATCGCGATCGCCGACACGTGGTGGGCGACGGTGTCGTGCAGGTCGCGGGCGAACCGCTCCCGCTCCCGCAGCCGCGCACGGTCGATCTCGCGGACGCGCGCGCCGGTCCGCCAGCGCAGCGCCAGGCCGAGGCTCGCTGTCGTGACCGCGACCGCGATGCCGCCGATGACGTCGCTCACCACGGGACGCTGCCCCAGGAACGTGAGGAGCGTCCCCGCCAGCACTAGGGCCGAGCCGCCGAGTACGGCGCGCCCCGAACCCCAGCGGAACACCGCGTACACGAGGATCAGGAAGTACGCCGTGGTGTACAGCTGCGGATCGTCACCGAGCGCCAAGCCGATGGCGGTGCCGACGACGAACACCACCGCGAGCATCGCGAACGGGCGGGTGCGACGCCACAGCAGCGTCGGGGCGAGCGCCGTCAGCACGACCGCCCACCCCCACCGCCAGGGCACCTCCGGCCGCAGCGCCGCCTCGGCGAACGAGAGCAGCGGGATCATCACGACGAGCACGACGTCGCGCCACACCCGGCGCGGCGGGCCGGGGGTCGGCGGCGGCGCGTCCCACAGGGCGCGCACCGGGCTCGTCATGCGCTCAGGATAGAGGTGCGCCGGCGGCGCCGGATCACGAACTCCGCGACCGCGAGGTTGATCGCCCAGCCGGAGCCCATGAGCAGATCGTGCGCCAGCTGCCCCGGTGCACCGAGCACGAGCGTCCACGACAGGAAGACGAGCGCCTGCGTCCCGGCGCCGAGGCCGATCGCGTAGGCGCGCGTCATCCACGCCGAGTGCGTCGCGACGTCCCCGCGGCGGATCGCGAGGAACGCCACGACGATCGACGCGGCCATCGCGGGGGCGAGGATCAGCCGCAGGACGAACAGGAGCGGTCCGTCGATGGCGGGCAGCTCGTAGAAGAGCGTCATCCACAGGGCCGACAGTGCCGCCAGCAGTCCCGCGGGCGCGACGATCCGTCCTGCGATGCGATGCCAGCGGCGCCGGCGCAGCGCGGGCGCGAACTGCAAGGCGCCGAGCAGGAGGAACACGCTCGAGCCGACGATGTGGACGATCACGGGCACGGGCGACTCGAAGAACCGCATGTTCCCGGCGGTCACCGGGCCCCCCGCGGCCAACTGGCTCACGCGCATCGCACCGGCGAGCATCGGGACGAGGCTCACGGCGATGAGGCCGGCGGGCGCGAGCCAGCCGCTGCGACGGGTGCGGGAGCGGGTGATCGTGGTCATGCCCCGATGCTCGCCCCCGCCGAGCGTGCGGCGCATCGGCCGCGGGGCTCGACCTCCTCGGCCGATCGGCCGACCCGGGGCGCGCCCGCCGGCCCGGATCAGCGGCCGAGGGCCTCCAGGGCGAGATCGACGTCGCGGTCGTCGTTGAAGACATGGAACGCGACGCGCGCGCGGCCGGCGCGCCCGGATGCCGTGATGCCGGCGACGGTGAGCCGGGCGAGGTCGCACCCGTCGGGGTCCTCCCACGTGACGATCGCGGACGGCCGTGGCGCGGCATCCATCCCCATCCCGGCGCGGAAGCGGGCAGCGAGGCCGGTCGTGTGGGCGAACAGCTCGTCGGGGTCCAGTGCGGCGAACAGCTCCAGGGCCGGAGCGGCCCCCACGAACGCCTGCCATGCCGGTGACACGTCGAAGCGACGCGCGTCGCAGGCGAGCACGGCATCGCCTCCGTAGCACGACGCCCACGGGTCGTCACCGGCGTACCAGCCGGCGAAGCGCGGCGGGATCTCGGCCTGGAACCGCTCCGACACGGCGAGGAAGGACACGCCGCGCGGGGCGCACAGCCACTTGTACGCGTGGCACACGACGGCGTCGAAGCGGGCGGCGTCGACCGGCATCCAGCCCACCGCCTGAGTCGCATCGCACAGCGTGCGCGCGTCGTGGCGCTGCGCAGCGGAGACGATCGCGTCGACGTCGGCGACCTCGCCGGTCGCCGACTGCACCACCGAGAACGCCACCAGCGCCGTGTCGGCGGTGATGTGCGCGGCGAGCTCGCCCAGCGGCGCGGTGCGGACACGGATGCCGCGCCCCGCGTGGACGAAGGGCAGCACGATCGACGAGAACTCGCCGTCGGGCGTGAGCACCTCGGCGCCGTCGGGCAGCGCCGAGGCCACGAGGGCGGCCGCGACGGAGGCCTGCGAGCCGATCGCGACCCGGTCGGCGGTGACGCCCACGAGGTCGGCGAACAGCGAGCGCGAGCGCTCGACGGCCGACGAGTACGCCGCGACGTTGGGGTGACCGGATGCGGCCGCGTCGAGTTCGGTGAGGACGGCCAGGTGCGTCGCGCGGGTGGGCAGGCCCACGGTGCACGCGGCGAGGTAGCCACGGCCGCCGGCGAACTCGCCGCGGGCGGCGAGGACGGCGGGGGAGGAATCGGTGGTCGCGCGCATGCCTCCAGGTTGAGGGTGGACGACTCCTCGCGTCTAGGCCAGGTGTTCCATGAAACCCATCACGTTCACTTATGCTTTCGTCATGACCGACACGCTCGAGGAGGACCCGGGATTCGACGCGCGCGAGCTGCGCGTGGTCAAGGCCGTGGCCGACGCCGGGTCGATCACCGGCGCCGCCGCCGAGCTCGGGTACAGCCAGCCGGCCGTCAGTCAGCAGCTCAAACGGCTCGAGCAGCGGCTCGGCATCGCGATCGTCGAACGCGTGGGACGCGGGGTGCGCCTCACCGACGCGGGCCGCATCCTCGCCCGTCATGCGCCCGCCGTGACGACGGCGCTGGATGCCGCCGCCGGCGAGCTCGCCGAGCTCCGGGGCCTGCGCGCCGCGCGCGTGCGGCTCATGGCCTTCCCGTCGGCGTCTCCGACGATCGTCCCCAAGCTCCTCGCGGACCTGGCGCAGCGGCATCCGGGCATCTCCCTCACCTACGTGGAGGCGGAGCCCCCTGAGGCTGTGGACGCCGTCCGCGACGACCGCACCGACATCGCCCTCACCTTCAGCTATCCCGGCGATCGCGACGACCCGCACGGCTCCAGTGCGCGAGGGCTGGCGGTGTCGGCCATCGGCACCGACGACATGCTCGCGGTGCTGCCGACCGGGCATCCGGCCGCCTCGCGGGATTCGCTCGATGTCGGCGAACTCGCCGGGGACGACTGGATCGCGGGCTGCCCCCGGTGCCGCGGGCACCTCCTCGAGCTGTGCGGTCGAGCCGGGTTCGCGCCGCGGATCGCGTTCGAGACCGACAACTTCGTCGCGGTGGAGGGACTGGTCGCCCAGGGGATCGGCGTCGCCACCCTGCCGCGCATGGCTGTGGAGTCCTTCCCGCAGCTGCCGGGAGTGGCGATCGTCCCGTTGCCGACGGGGGAGCAGCGCACGATCAACACCGTCACCGCCCGCGGCGCGGATCGCGTGCCGGCGGTGAGGGCGACGCTGGACGCATTGGCACGGCTGGTCGCGGAGCCGGTCGCCCCCATCGGCCCGAGGAGCGCAGGCCCGTAGAATCGATCAGGTGTCTTCGCCTGATCCCCGCACCACGACCGCCACCGGTGCCGACGTCCGCGTCCGCTTCTGCCCGTCGCCGACCGGCCTGCCGCACGTCGGCCTCATCCGCACCGTGCTCTTCAACTGGGCGTACGCACGTCACAACGGCGGAAAGCTCGTGTTCCGCATCGAAGACACCGATGCCGCGCGCGACAGCGAGGAGAGCTACCAGCAGCTGCTCGAGGCGCTGAAGTGGCTGAAGATCGACTGGGACGAGGGCGTCGAGGTCGGCGGCCCGCACGCCCCGTACCGTCAGTCGCAGCGCCACGAGCTCTACCGCGAGGTGCTCGACAAGCTCATCGCCGCCGGGGCCGTGTACGAGAGCTACTCCACCGCCGAAGAGATCGACGCCCGCAACGAGGCCAACGGCCGTGCGAAGCAGCTCGGCTACGACAACTTCGACCGTCACCTCACCGACGAGCAGAAGGCGGCCTTCCGCGCCGAGGGCCGCGAGCCGGCGTGGCGCCTGCGCGTCCCCGATGAGGACCTCACCTACGTCGACCTCATCCGCGGCGAGGTGACGTTCCCGGCAGGGTCGTTCCCCGACTTCGTGCTGGTGCGCGCCGGCGGCGTGCCGCTGTACCCGTTCGTGAACCCCGTCGACGACGCCCTCATGGGCATCACGCACGTCATCCGCGGCGAAGACCTGATGCCCTCGACCGCCCGGCAGCTCGCGCTGTACAGCGCGCTGGTGGATGCCGGCGTCACCACGTTCGTCCCGCGCTTCGCGCACATGCCGCTCGTCCTCGGCGAGGAGGGCAACAAGAAGCTCTCCAAGCGCGACCCGAAGGCCGACCTGTTCCTGCAGCGCGAGAAGGGCTTCATCCACGAGGGCCTGCTCAACTACCTCGCCCTGCTCGGCTGGTCGATCGGTCCCGACCGCGACGTCTTCTCGCTCGAGGAGCTCGTGGCGGCGTTCGACATCGTCGACGTGAACCCGAACCCGGCGCGCTTCGACCAGAAGAAGGCGGAGTCGATCAACGGCGACCACATCCGGATGCTGCAGCCCGACGACTTCGCCGCGCGCCTCGTGCCCTACCTCGCGGCCGCGGGCGTGGTCGACGAGACCCCGACGCCGGCGCAGGCGGCGATGCTCACGGCATCCGCCCCTCTCGTCCAGGAGCGGATGCAGCTGCTCGGCGACGCTCCGGGCCTCCTCGGCTTCCTGTTCTCCGACGCCCTGGTCTACCAGGACGACGCACTGGCGTCGCTCCCGGCGAACGCGAACGAGGTGCTGGTGGCGTCGGTCGGGGCTCTCGAGCTGGTGCCCGACACCGAGTTCACGGCGGCCGCCGTGCAGGACGCCCTCTCCGGCGCGCTCATCGCGCCCGTGGAGGACGGCGGACTCGGCCTCAAGCCGCGTGTCGCATACGGCCCGCTGCGCGTCGCGCTGAGCGGCCGCAGGGTGTCGCCGCCGCTGTTCGAGTCGATGGAGCTGCTCGGCAAGTCCGAGTCGATCCGCCGCCTCGGGGCACTGGTCGACGCGCGCGGGTGACGGCTCGGTTTGGAGCACGTGCCGGTCTCGCGTAGACTCATTCCTCGGCACGGCTTCGGCTGACAGCCTTGGGGTATGGTGTAATTGGCAACACGGCTGATTCTGGTTCAGTTGTTCTTGGTTCGAGTCCAGGTACCCCAGCCAACGAGAAAACCCCCGCAGAGCGGGGGTTTTTCGTTTTCTGCGCCGATGTGACGAGGGGGCGGGATCCGGATGCCGGATCCCSCCCCCTCTGCCTGTCTCAGGCGGTCGCGACGGCCGCGGCAGCAGTGCGGCTGCGGTGGCTGATGCGGTGGCCGATCCAGAAGCCGATCGCGATGAGGCCGCCGAGCGCGATGACCAGCATCCACGGCAGCAGGTTCGGCGTCGCCCCGGCAGCGCCGTCGGCCAGCTGCTGCGAGCCGTCGGCGATCTGGGTGTTGCCGTCGCTGAGTGTCGCTGCGCCCGCGGACAGCTCGTCGGTCCCGCCGGCGAGCGTGGCCGAGCCCTCGGCGAGGGTCGCCGTGCCGGCGTTGAGGTCTTCGAGCCCGCTCGACAGGCTCTGAGCGCCCGCCGACAGCGACGACGTGCCCTCGGCGAGGCTGGTGGCACCCGAAGAGAGGGAGCCGGCGCCGGCGTTGAGGTTCTGCGTGCCCGACGCGAGCCGTGCGGCACCACCGGCGAGCGTCTGCGTGCCGTTGGCGAGGCTGGCAGCGCCGTCACGCACCTGGGCGATGCCGGCGGTGAGCTCGTCGGCGCCTGCCGCGAGCGCGGGCGCGCCCTTGTCCTTGTCGGCGAGGGCCACGGTGCCGGGCCACTTGTTGGCGGGGTTGCCGTGAACGAGCCCATCGATGCCGCCGCGCAGCTGACCGGCGCCCCCTGCCGCCGCCAGGATGCCCTGGGCGAGAAGGGGGGCCTTCTCAGTGGGCGCGGACATCGCACCGACCTGCTTCTCGAGGCCTGCGGCAAGCAGCGCGAGGCTCTGCAGCGTCGTGTTCGAGGCATCGGCGGCGGCGAGCGTCTTCAGCGAGCTCGAGAGCGTCGCCGCGTTCAGAGGGGCCTCGGCTGCGAGCGTCGCGAGTGTCTTTTCGGCCGCGGCGAGCTTCTTGACTTCCGGGGTCGCGCCTGCGCCGGCCAGCGCCTCGAACTCCGAGGCCTTCGTGAGCAGCAGCTTCGCGTACGTGTCGGCACCCACGGCACCGGCGGCGAGCAGGTCGGCCTTGTCGGCCAGCGTCGCGGCCCCGGTCGCGGCCTGGCTCGCACCGGCGGCGAGACGCGAGGCGCCCGCGGCGGCCGAGGCGGCGCCCGAACTCACACTGGCGGCCCCGTTCGAGGCGGACTGTGCTCCCGCCGACAGCGACGTCGCGCCGGCGGCGAGGCTGGCCGCACCGGCCGCCGCGGAGGTCGCGCCGTCGGCGAGCGTCGCGGCGCCGGTGGCGGCATCCGTCGCTCCGTCGTCCAGCTTGGTCGCGCCGGCGGCGATGTCGCCGGCGCCGGCGGCCACCTCGCCCGCGCCGCTGGCGAGCTGCTGCGAGCCGTCGTCCGCCGTCGAGGCGCCGGCGGCGAGCTGCTCCGCGCCGGCGGCGATCTTGGCGGTCGTGGCGACGTACAGGAACACCATCGCCGCCAGCAGCACGCTGAGGACGATGACGGCGATGCGCATGCCGAGGCCGTGCACATGGGTCGATGATCTCGTCATTGAGTGACTCCAGGTTCGCGCCTGCGGGGGCAGGCGGTGAGGGACGCACCGGCATGCTGTCACCGGCCGACGGCGGGGCAGGGTGCCCGGCGTGGCCGCACCCTCGTTGGTGCGGCATCCGTGAGCGCCGTCGCGAAGCGGTGCGAATCTAACAGCGCGGTCCGCGCGACGGGAGGGTCGGGCGCGCGGTCTTCAAGGTGGAACCAAGTTTCACAAGGAGTGAGACTCGATTTCTTGTAGACCGTCCACAAAGCCGACCGCGCGAGCGGATGCCTCAGCTCCTGATATCCGCGATCACCTCGGCGGCGGCCTCCACCCCCAGTGCGAAGTAGTCGGGGTTGTCGTCGCTGTGGAGGAGCATCATCATCGCCACAGCGGCCGCCCACGCGTGCGCGCGACGCCACGTCGCGGTGTCGTAGCGCGTGCCGGTCGCGGCGATGAAGCGTGCGCGGCCGGTCTCGTCGAATGCGAGCCAGGCGATGGCGAGGTCGTAGGCGGGATCGCCGCCGGTGACATCGCCGAAGTCGATGATCCCTGCGAGCGTGCCGTCGCGCGCGACGAGGTTGCCGGGGTGGAGGTCGCCGTGGATCCACACCGGCGGGCGTCCCCATTCGGCGGCGGCCAGGCCGCGCCCCCACACGGCGCGCATCGCGGCCGCGCCCGTCGCGTCCAGCGTTCCGGCGTCGGCGAGGGCGGAGATGCGCTCCTGCATCAACGCCGCCTTGGTGGCGAGTGCCTGGCCCCGCACCGGGTTGACCGGGTGGTCCGCAGGGGCGGTCACGTGCAGCGCTCCGAGGGCGTCGGCCAGGGCCTCCGCCCATGTCGTGCGGGTCGGGCGGGGGATGTCCGTCCCTCGCGCGCCGTCGATCCAGGGCACGACGGACCACGCCCACGGGTAGCCCGCCCCGGGGGTGCCGGCGACGACGGGAGCGGGCACGCGCATCCCCAGGGGGGCGAGACGTGCGGCGATGCCGGGGAGCACACGCTGCTCGTGCACGACGAGCGGCGCCGCGAGCGCACGGCGGGGCAACCGCACGGCGTGCGCATCGCCCAGGCGCCAGATCTCGCTGTCCCAGCCCTCGGCGACCTTCTCGAGGGGCAGGGAGGCGGCATCCGGCACCGTGTCGGCCGCCTGAGCTGCGACGAGCGTTCGGATCAAGGCGGCATCGATGGCGATCTCGGCAGAGGGCTTGTCGGGCACGGTATCGAAGATACCCGTTGTGTTTATGTTGGAATGTGTTGTATTGTGTGGGAAACCCACCGAAGGGCAGCCACATGTACGCAACGGAGCGCCAGGAGCAGATCGAGCTCCTCCTCGCCGCCGAAGGCCGGGTGAGCGTCGTCGGGCTCGCCGAACGTTTCGACGTGACGACCGAGACGATCCGCCGCGACCTCGATCACCTCGAGTCGGTGGGAGCGCTGCGCCGCGTCCACGGGGGAGCCGTGGGTCGCGAACGTGCCAGCACGCGCGAACCCTCGCTCGAGGAGCGCCTCCAGCATCACGGCACCGCGAAGGCGGCGATCGGCCACCGCGCTCTCGACGTGCTCGGCGCGGACTTCAGCGGGTCGGTCTTCCTCGATGCGGGAACGACGACCGCCGCCGTGGCATCGGCCCTCGCACCCCGCCTCGCAGGGTCGCGCATCGAGGTCGTCACGCACTCGCTCACCCTCGGCCACGCCCTGGCGGGTGTCCCCGGCGCCTCGCTCTCGTTCGTGGGCGGCCGGGTGCGCGGCCTCACCGCCGCTGCCGTCGGCGCCGACACGGTCCGCGCGATCGGGGCGCTTCGCCCCGACGTCGCGTTCATCGGCACGAACGGGGTGTCGGCCGGGTTCGGGCTGAGCACCCCCGACCCCGACGAAGCGGCGGTCAAGCGCGCCATCGTGCAGTCCGCCCGCCGCGTCGTCGTGGTCGCCGACGCCGACAAGCTCGGCGCCGAGCTGCTCGTCGGCTTCGCGCCGCTCGCGGAGGTCGACGTGCTGGTGACGGATGCCGCTCCCGACGCCGAGCTGGCCGCGGCCCTCGCCGAGGCCGAGGTGGAGGTCTGGCTCGCATGATCGTCACGCTCACCGCCAACCCGTCGCTCGACCGGACGGTGACCCTTCCGTCACCTCTCCTGGTCGGCGAGGTGCAGAGCGCCGACGCCGCCCGCGAGGACGCCGGAGGTAAGGGCATCAACGTCGCCCGGGCGATCGCGGCGGCGGGGGAGGCGTGCACGGCCGTGCTGCCGCTGGCCGCCGACGATCCGTTCGACGGCGTGCTGCACCGTGCCGGGCTGACGCTGCGACGTGTTCCCGTCCGCGGGCACGTCAGGGCGAACCTGGCGATCACCGACCCGGCAGGGGTCACCACCAAGCTCAACCTCCCCGGTGCCGACCTGTCGGCGGCCGAGGTCTCCGCGCTCCTCGACGCGGTGGTCGCCGCGTCGGCGGGCGCCCGCTGGCTCGTCCTCGCAGGATCGCTGCCGCCCGGGGTCGCCGACGACTTCTACGTGCGCGTGACCCGCGCGGTGCGCGCCGCCCATGGCGGCGCCGCACCCCTGGTCGCCGTGGACGCGGCCGGCGCCGCGCTGACCACGACGGTGGCCGATGGCGCGCCGGACCTCATCAAGCCCAACGACGACGAGCTCGCCGAGCTCATCGGCGTCGACCTCGACGGCGCCGCAGTGGCGGCGATCGCCGACATGGCGCGCGCCCTCGTCCCCGCACGGGTCGGTGCGGCGCTGGTCACCATCGGCTCCCGGGGTGCGGTCCTCGTCCACCCCGACGGCGCCTGGACCGCCACGCCGCCTCCCATCCGCGTGGCGAGCACCGTCGGCGCCGGCGACAGCTCGCTCGCGGGCTACGTGCTCGCCGAGAGTCGCGGCTCCTCGCCCGAGGAGCGACTGCGGCTGGCCGTCCGCTACGGCGCGGCGGCGGCATCCCTCCCGGGTACGCAGGCTCCACGGCCCGCAGACCTTCCCTCCGGCGACGTGAACGTCACGCGCCTGAACTGAACCCTCGCACCGACTGACCGCAGGAGGTCACCATGACCGACACCATCACTCCCGGCCTGGTGAGCCTCGACGCGCCCCTGGGCGCCGACAAGTCCGCCGTGATCCGGGCGCTCGCCGCCCGCGTCGTCGCGCAGGGCCGCGCGATCGACGCCGATGCGCTCCACGCCGATGCCTGGGCGCGCGAGCAGAAGGACGAGACCGGGCTTCCCGGCGGCATCGCGATCCCTCACGCCAAGAGCCCGGCGGTCACGATCCCGTCACTGGCGTTCGCGCGCCTGCGCCCCGGCGTCGACTTCGGCGCCCCCGACGGCCCCGCCGACCTGGTGTTCCTGATCGCCGCGCCCGCCGACGCCGCCGAGGCGCATCTCGCGGTGCTCTCGAAGCTCGCCCGCAGCCTCATGCAGGAGGACTTCACCGCGGGGCTGCGCGCGGCCACGACCGACGACGAGGTCGTCGCGATCGTGCAGGCGGCCATCGGAGAACGGGAAGCCGCACCCGCCGCACCTGCGGCGTCGGCAGCGGTCCCGGTCACCGGCGACGGGCTCACCGTCGACGGCCGACCCGCGCGCATCGTCGCGGTGACCGCCTGCGCCACCGGCATCGCCCACACCTTCATGGCGGCGGACTCCCTGACGGCCGCAGGCAAGAAGGCCGGCGTCGACCTCGTGGTCGAGCCGCAGGGTTCCAGCGGCTACCAGGCGCTGCCCCGCGACGTCATCGAGGGGGCGGATGCCGTCATCTTCGCGACCGATGTCGACGTGCGAGAGCCGCAGCGGTTCGCCGGAAAGCCCGTGATCCGCTCCGGCGTCAAGCGCGGGATCGAGCAGCCGGACCAGCTCGTGGCCGAGGCGGTCGCGGCCGCACGCGACCCGCAGGCGACGCGCGTGGGCGGCGAGGTCGCAGCGGCGTCCGCCGCCGCAGGGGAGAAGCTGTCGTGGGGAGCCCGCATCCAGCGGATCCTCCTCACCGGTGTGAGCTACATGATCCCGTTCGTCGCGGGCGGCGGGCTTCTCATCGCCCTCGGCTTCCTGATCGGCGGGGTGAACGTCAACCAGGACAACCAGGCGTTCAAGGTCATCATCGACAACGCGCTGTGGGACCTCCCGCCCGGCGGGATCGGCCAGTATCTCGGCTCGGTGGCCTTCGTCATCGGCGCCACCTCGATGGGCTTCCTGGTGTCGGCGCTCGCGGGCTACATCGCCTTCGCGATCGCGGATCGGCCCGGCATCGCGCCCGGCTTCGTCGCCGGCGCGGTCGCGGTGCTCATGAACGCCGGCTTCATCGGCGGCATCATCGGCGGCCTGCTCGCCGGTGTCGTCGCCTGGTGGATCGGTCGGTTCCAGGCGCCTCGCTGGCTGCGCGGCCTCATGCCGGTGGCGATCATCCCACTCCTCGCGTCGATCGTCGCGTCGGGCCTCATGATCCTGTTCCTCGGCCGCCCCATCGCGACGCTGATGGCGGGACTCAACTCGTGGCTGACCGAGCTCGCCGCGACCGGCGCCATCATCGTGGTGGGTGTGATCCTCGGCCTGATGATGTGCTTCGACCTGGGCGGTCCGGTCAACAAGGTCGCCTACGCGTTCGCCGTCGCGGGCCTGGCGGCGGGCTCCGCCGACAACCCCACGCCCTACCTCATCATGGCCGCGGTGATGGCCGCCGGAATGGTGCCGCCGCTGGCGATGGCCCTCGCCTCGACGGTGCTGGCCCGCGACCTGTTCCCCCCGGTCGAGCGGGAGAACGGCAAGGCAGCGTGGCTGCTGGGTGCCTCGTTCATCAGCGAAGGGGCGATCCCGTTCGCCGCGGCCGATCCGCTGCGCGTGATCCCGGCATCCATGGCCGGCGGTGCTGTCACCGGCGCGCTCATCATGCTCTTCGGGGTGCAGTCGCTCGCCCCGCACGGCGGGCTGTTCGTGCTGTTCGCGATCGACCCGATCTGGGGCTTCCTGGTCGCGCTGGTCGCGGGTACCGTCGTGTCGGCGCTGGCCGTCATCGCCCTCAAGCGGTGGGTCGGCCGCAAGGAGCTCGAGCAGGCCGAAGCGGCCGTACCCGTGGCGGTGTGAGCCCCTCGTCCGACAGAATCGGAATCGTCGACCCCGACGGGTCCGGCGCAGACAGGAGAGAACCATGGCAGAACGTCAGGCCACCATCGCCAGCAGCTCGGGACTGCACGCCCGTCCCGCGAAGCTCTTCGTGCAGGCCGTGCAGGCGCAGTCGGTCCCGGTCACGATCGCCGTCGAAGGCGGCGCCGACCTCAACGCCGGCAGCATCCTGTCGCTCATGGGCCTCGGCGCCTCGCAGGGGACGGTCGTGACGCTCAAGGCCGTGGGCGACGGCGCCGACGAGGCCCTCGACGCGCTGGTGACCCTCCTCGAGACGGATCTCGACGCCCAGTAGAAGTACTCTCGCCCGGTGCGCCGGCGAGCGCAGTCGTGACGACGGATGCCGCGGGTCGAAGCCGCTGCGGCATCCGTCGTCCGTGTCCGGGGTCTGGACGACTCAGAGGTCGGTGGCGTCGCCGGGGTCGAGCACGACGAGCTCGCCGCCGTCCTGCTCGGCCGCCCAGCCGAGGCGCGCGCGGCCCATGTCGCGTCCGGCCACCGAGAGCGTCATGTCGTGCGTGCCGAAGACCTGCCGGGGCTTGACGGCGAGCACGAAGTCCATCGCCTCGCCGATCTTCAGCCACGGTGCGCCCACCGGTGCGGCGAGCAGCCTCACGCTGCGCCCCTCGGGCACCGCGTACGAGTCGCCGGGGTAGTAGAACTCGTCGTTGACGAGGACGCCCACGTTGTCGACCACCGGGATCGACGAGTGGATCACCGCGTGACGACCGCCGAAGAACTCCAGGCGGAACGGCTCGACCTCGATGACGTCACCGGCGTGGACGGTCGTCACGTCGTACCCGGCCGCCGCCTTCGCTACCCCTTCCGGGCCGAAGACGGGCGTCCCGGGGAACTGCTCGAGGATGCGGTCCAGGTGCGCACCGGTCCAGTGGTCGGCGTGCTCGTGGGTGATGACGATCGCGACGACGGAGTCGAGGTCCCCGAGGGGAGCGGTGAACGAACCGGGGTCGATGACGAGCGTCTTGCCCGCATCGACGAGGGTGAGGGCGGCGTGCTCGAACTTCGTGACTCGCATGCGACGAGTCAAGCGCTCCGGGGGCGCGCAGGGCAAGCGGGCGCCGGGCGCGTGAGCGGCTCCTGTGTCGATTTGGAGCGGGCCTGCGAGCCATGGCATAATCGAACGGTTGCCTGAACGGCCCCATCGTATAGCGGCCTAGTACGCCGCCCTCTCACGGCGGTAACGCGGGTTCGAATCCCGCTGGGGTCACCAGTCAGGCAACAGGATGCAGCATCCGCTGCGGATGCTGTACGGCCCCATCGTATAGCGGCCTAGTACGCCGCCCTCTCACGGCGGTAACGCGGGTTCGAATCCCGCTGGGGTCACAGTGAGAACGAGCCCCCGGTCACAGACCGGGGGCTCGTTCGTTTCTCCCGGACGAGCTCGTGCCGCCCCGCTAGGCTCGGCGACGATGGACACCCGTTTTCCGCGATCGCTCTACGGCCGGGGCACCGAGCCCGACCCGCGCTTCAGTCTCGCCAACGAGCGGACCTTCCTCGCCTGGGTGCGCACGTCGCTCGCGCTCCTGGCCGCAGGGGTCGCCCTCATCGCCCTCGACGTCGGCGTGTCCGCGGGGTTCCGCGTCGCGTCGGCGAGCGTGTTCGTGGTGCTCGGCCTGCTCGCCGCCGTCCAGGCGTGGGTCGGCTGGTACCGGGTCGAGCGGTCGCTGCGAGAATCCCGGCCGCTCCCGGGAGCCGCGTTCGGCCCTGTGCTGACGGTGGGGGTCGTCGTGGCGGTGATCCTGCTGGTCCTCGGACTGCTGTGGTGACCGAGCCCGACGCGCCGTACGACCCGGGTCTCCAGCCCGAGCGCACCCTGCTGGCGTGGCGGCGCACCTTCCTCGCGCTCGGCGTGGCGGGTGCCGTCGCGGTGCGCCTGGCGGCCGAGGTCAGCCTGTACGCGGCGATCCCGCTCGGGATCCTGCTGGTCGGCGCGGCGATGGCGGGCTACCTGCGGGTGTCTCGGCGCTATCGCCGCGCCCATGAGGGGCTCCGCGACCGCGACGTCCTCGAGATCGACGGCCTCGCGATCGCGCTCATGACTCTCACCCTGGTCGCGATCGCGGTGGCCGCGGGGGTCTACGTGATCGGAGTCGGCACCGCCGCGGCGGCGGGCTGAGGCATCCGTCAGTCGCCTTCGTGATCTGCAGATGCCGGCTGCCCGGCCTTCGCCTCCTCGCGCCTGGTACGACGACGCCGGCGGACGAGCCGCACGATGCCCCACACGGCGAGGGCGACGACGGCGGCCACCGCGAGCCAGGGGAGGAGGAACCCGATCGCGACCACGATCCCGTTGAGCGTCGCGACCAGGCCGTTCCACCCCGCGGCCAGGCCATCGCCGAATCCTGCCGGATCGGCGGTCACCGGCTCCGTCTCGGGGACGACCGAGACAGACAGCGTCGACATCGCGACCTGGTCGTCGAGCATCTTCAGCTGTTGCTGGTAGGACTCCAGCAGCGCCTGACGCTCCGACAGTGCGGACTCGGCGGCGATGAGGTCGGAGACGTTCTGGGCCCGCGCCATGAGCTCGGTGAGCCGGTCCACTGACGCCTGCGCGGCGTCGATGCGGGCCTGCAGATCCACGGTCTGCGCCGTGACGTCCTGCCGGTTGAGGTTCGTGGCGGTGACCTCGCCGACATCGCCGAGCTCGTCCACGAGCTTCGGCAGCTCGTCGGCGGGCACCCGCACCGTGATCCACGCCCCCTCGGTCGGGGAGGGGTACGGCATGGTGTCGTACACGATCCCACCGTCGGTCGGCGACACGGGACCGACGGTGCCGTCGGTGCCCACGCTCATCGACTCGACGTACCCGCCGTGCGCGATCGCGGCGTTGCCGATCGCGCGGGTCGCGGCCCCGACCTCGGCGACGGTGACCGTGGCCGAGGCGGTGGTGATGATGTCACGACCGGATGCGACGTCGCCCGTCGTGCTCCCGTCCGCATCGGGTGCGAGCAGCTCGGGCGCCGACGGGCGGGCGTCGGAGCCGGCGACGTCGGAGGCGTCGTCCTGCGCGCTTCCGGAGCCGGCCAACGGGGCGGGGGCGACGGCGGAGTCGCTGCTCGGGGCGCCACCGCCGACGAGCAGGCCGACGGAGGGCGCGATCACCGCGGCGACCGCGATCACGGCCGCGGCGGCGCCGCCCGCGATCCAGAGACGGCCGCGGCGCGTGCGGCGCGCGGAGTCGCGTGAGCGCTCACGCGCGATGTCGGCGAACAGGGCGTCCTCGATCTCGTCCACGCGCTGCGCGCTGAGGTCCGGCAGCGCCGGGTGGGCCTCGGGGGCCGGGGGCTGCGTGCTCATGTGCTCTCCTTGACGACGGTCCGGAGACGCGTCCGGATGCGGGAGAGACGATTGCGGACGACACCGTGCGCGACGCCGAGCTCGTCGGCGGCGGCCTGGTACCCGTAGCCCTCCGCAGCGCAGAGGCGGAAGATCGCCCGGTCGAGCTCGCTCAGGCCCTCCACGGCCGCCATGATCGCGGCGGCCAGGCTCTCGTCGATCACCTGCTGCTCGACGTCGACCGTGGCCGGAAGGCTCTCGTCAGCCGGCGCCGCGGTGTGCTCGCGGTCGCGCCGCTGGCGGCGGATCCGGTTCGCGCACTGGAAGCGGCAGATCGTCGCGAGCCACGGCAGCAGCGAATCGCCGACGAGCTCGAGGCCGGGGAGCTTGCGCCAGGCGACGAGGAACGTCTCCTGGGTGACCTCCTCGGCGTCCGCGGGGTTGCCGACCAGGCCGTGCGCGAGCCAGTACACAGGGCGTACGTAGGCGCGGTACAGCGTGCGGAAGGCGTGCTCGCTTCCGCTCGCGGCCGATGCCACGAGCGCGGCGTCACCGGCGGTGCCGCCCGGCGGGTCGTCGTCGGCCATCCCCATCCTCCGAATTGTCTCTCACGGTGTCAGTGTCCGCACTGCGGCGATCGTCTCACGACGCCGTTGCGCGGCATCCCGAGCCTGTATCCTTGTGCGAGCGAGAGGGAGTATCCCGGTACCGCGCATCCGTCATCACGGGTCCCGACAGAGCGACCCCGGGTGCGCGCCGCAGGCCGACCGGCCGGCGGGGGAGAGACTTTCGGCTTCGACCGACCCTTCGCACGCTCCCTTCGAAAGGCCCTCAATGGACCTCGAACTCCCGCTGTGGTTCGAAATCGGATCCCTCGTGATCCTCTCCCTGATCCTCCTGGCGGATCTGCTGCTCATCCTGAAGCGGCCCCACATCCCCTCGGCCAAGGAGTCGACCCTGTGGGTCGTCTTCTACGTGTGCCTGGCACTGCTCTTCGCGGGCCTGATGTGGATCTTCGCCGGCCCCGAGTACGCCGGGCAGTTCGTCGCGGGCTGGCTGACCGAGTACAGCCTCTCGATCGACAACCTCTTCGTCTTCGTGCTGATCATGTCGCAGTTCGCGGTGCCACGGCGCTATCAGCAGGAGGTGCTGATGGTGGGCATCATCATCGCCCTGGTGCTGCGCGGCATCTTCATCCTCCTCGGCGCCGCGATCATCGAGGAGTTCAGCTGGGTCTTCTACATCTTCGGAGCGTTCCTCGTGTGGACGGCATGGCGCCAGGCGTTCCCCGGCGGCGACCACGACTCCGACGTGAAGCAGGAGAACTTCGTGGTGCGGATGCTCCGCCGCACGATCGACATCTCCGACCACTACGACGGCGCGAAGATCCGCACGGTCGTGGACGGCAAGAAGATGTGGACGCCGATGATCATCGTGTTCGCGGCGATCGGCGTGACCGACCTGCTGTTCGCGATCGACTCGATCCCCGCGATCTTCGGCATCACCCAGAGCGCGTTCATCGTGTTCACGGCGAACATCTTCGCCCTGATGGGTCTGCGCCAGCTCTACTTCCTCCTGGGCGATCTGCTGGACCGTCTGCGGTACCTGCACTACGGCATCGCGTTCATCCTGGCCTTCATCGGCCTGAAGCTGGTCTTCCACGCGATGCACGTCAACGAGCTGCCGTTCATCAACGGCGGCGAGCCGATCGAGTGGGCCCCCGAGATCTCGACGTGGATGTCGCTGGGCGTCATCGTGATCTCGATGGTCGTGGCGACGGTGGCGAGCTTGATCGCGTCGGCGCGGGAGAAGCGCCAGCAGACGGATGCCGCGGCCGCCGTCGAGGCGCCGAAGACCTCCGACGGGAGCTGACGGACGTCATCTCGCGCGGGGGCGGCCCGGGCCGGTGGTAGCCTGGGCTCGTGCGGATCGCTCGCCTTCTCCTTAGCGGCCGCGACGAGTCCTAGTTCCCAGGCCTCCCTCGTCGCGGAGTTCGTCGCGGGCCCCACGTCATGCGGGCACAGCCCCGGAGGAGAACGAGAACCAATGAGCACGACCGACGCATCCGGCATCCCGGATCGCCCCCGGACCCTCGCCGAGAAGGTGTGGGACGACCACGTGGTCGTCCGCGGCACCGACGGCCAGCCGGACCTCATCTACATCGACCTGCACCTCGTGCACGAGGTCACCAGCCCGCAGGCGTTCGACGGTCTGCGCGCCGAGGGGCGCCCGGTGCGCCGCCTCGACCTCACGATCGCGACCGAGGACCACAACACCCCGACGCTCGACATCGACAAGCCGATCGCCGATCTCACCAGCCGCACGCAGATCGAGACGCTGCGCCGCAACGCCGCGGAGTTCGGCGTGCGCCTGCACTCGCTGGGCGACAAGGAGCAGGGCATCGTCCACGTCGTCGGGCCACAGCTGGGTCTGACGATGCCGGGCATCACGGTGGTCTGCGGCGACTCGCACACCTCCACGCACGGCGCGTTCGGCGCGATGGCGTTCGGCATCGGCACCAGCGAGGTCGAGCATGTGATGGCGACCCAGACGCTGCCGCTCAAGCCCTTCAAGACGATGGCGATCACCGTCGAGGGCGAGCTGAAGCCCGGCGTCACCGCGAAGGACATCATCCTCGCGATCATCGCGAAGATCGGCGCGAACGGCGGGCAGGGCTACGTCCTGGAGTACCGCGGCAGCGCCATCCGGGCCCTCTCGATGGAGGGCCGCATGACGATGTGCAACATGTCGATCGAGGCGGGCGCGCGCGCCGGCATGATCGCGCCCGACGAGACGACGTTCGCGTACCTCGAGGGCCGCCCTCATGCACCGAAGGGTCAGGACTGGGAGGATGCCGTCGCCTACTGGCGGACGCTTCCCAGTGACGAGGGCGCCGTCTACGACGCCGAGGTCTTCCTCGACGCCAACGAGCTCGAGCCCTTCGTCACGTGGGGGACCAACCCCGGCCAGGGGGTGTCGCTGTCCGACGTCGTCCCCTCGCCGGACGACTTCGCCGACGCCAATGAGCGCGCGGCCGCCGAGCGCGCCTTGGAGTACATGGACCTCGTTCCCGGCACCCCGCTGAAGGACGTGCCCGTGGATGCGGTGTTCATGGGCTCGTGCACCAACAGCCGCATCGAAGACCTCCGCGCCTTCGCGTCGGTCATCGAGGGCCGCACGAAGGCCGATGGCGTGCGCGTCATGGTCGTGCCCGGATCGGCCCGCGTCCGCCTCGAGGCGGAGGCCGAGGGGCTCGACAAGGTGTTCCAGGACTTCGGCGCCGAGTGGCGCTTCGCCGGGTGCTCGATGTGCCTGGGCATGAACCCAGACCAGCTCGCGCCGGGGGAGCGCTGCGCCTCCACGAGCAACCGCAACTTCGAGGGCCGGCAGGGCAAGGGCGGTCGTACGCACCTGGTCTCGCCGCTGGTCGCCGCCGCGACGGCGGTCCTGGGCCGTCTCGCGAGCCCGAGCGACCTTCCCGCACCGGTCGGGGCTGCAGCCGAGGGCACGGAGGACTGACATGGACAAGTTCACGACGCACACCGGGATCGTCGCGCCGCTGAAGCGCTCCGCGGTCGACACCGACCAGATCATCCCCGCCGTGTACCTCAAGCGCGTCACCAAGACGGGCTTCGAGGACGCACTGTTCGCCAGCTGGCGGCAGGACCCCGACTTCGTGCTCAACCAGCCCGCGTACGCCGGGGCGAGCATCCTCGTCGCCGGTCCCGACTTCGGCACCGGCTCGAGCCGCGAGCACGCGGTGTGGGCGCTGCGCGACTTCGGTTTCAAAGTGGTGCTGAGCCCCCGGTTCGCCGACATCTTCCGCGGCAACGCGGGCAAGCAGGGCCTGGTGGCGGGCGTGATCTCGGAGGACGACCTGGAGGCCGCATGGGCGGCGATCGAGGCGGATCCGGGTGTCACGATGACGGTCGACCTGGCCGCCCGCACGGTCACCATCGGCGAGCTTGAGCTGGCTTTCGAGATCGACGATTACACTAGGTGGCGGCTTCTCGAAGGGCTCGATGACATCGGGCTCACGCTGCGCGACGAAGACAAGATCGCGCAGTTCGAGGCTCGCCGAGAGGCGTGGCGGCCGCGGACGCTTCCCGTTCCGTAGTCCAGGCCGGGCGCCCCGATCGGGCGCCCGACCTCTGCAAGCCCCCTCGTGCACACTTAGTGAGGACCACCGGATGAAGCCGCTTCTTAACGTCGCCACGAGCGAAGTCTCCGCAGCAAAGGCGGGAGATCTGGAACTGAACGGTGAAGTCCTCGCGATCCGCGGCGGCCGTCCCCTGACGGGCCGCGTCGAGGTGAAGGGCGCGAAGAACCTCGTCACGAAGGCGATGGTCGCGGCCCTGCTCGGAGAGACGCCCAGCACCCTGCGGGACGTGCCCGACATCAGCGACGTCAACGTCGTCCGGTCGCTCCTGGAAGTGCACGGCGTCACCGTGCGCGACGGCGAGGAGGAGGGCACCCTCCACCTCGACCCCAGCGGCGCCGTCGCGGCGCACTTCGAAGAGATCGACGCGCACGCCGGGGCATCCCGCATCCCGATCCTGTTCTGCGGCCCGCTGCTGCACCTGCTCGGCGAGGCGCTCATCCCCGACCTCGGCGGCTGCCGCATCGGCGACCGCCCCATCAACTTCCACATGGACGCGCTGCGCGCCTTCGGCGCCGTGGTCGACAAGAGCTACGAGGGCATCCGGATCACGGCTCCCAACGGGCTGCACGGCGCGAACATCGAGCTGCCCTACCCGAGCGTCGGCGCGACCGAGCAGGTGCTGCTCACCGCCGTGCGGGCCAAGGGCGTGACCGAGCTGCGGAACGCTGCCATCGAGCCCGAGATCATGGATCTCATCGCCGTGCTCCAGAAGATGGGCGCGATCATCTCGTACGAGCCGAACCGCGTCATCTTCATCGAGGGCGTCGACTCGCTGCAGGGCTACGACCACCGCGCGATCTTCGATCGCAACGAGGCGGCCTCGTGGGCGTGCGCCGCCCTCGCCACCGACGGCGACATCTTCGTCGGCGGAGCCCGCCAGCAGGAGATGCTCACGTTCCTCAACGTCTTCCGCAAGGCCGGCGGCTGGTTCGACGTCCGCGAGGACGGCATCCAGTTCCGCCGCGGCGGAGCGCTCAAGCCCGTCATGGTCGAGACCGACGTGCACCCTGGGTTCATGACCGACTGGCAGCAGCCGCTGATCGTCGCACTGACGCAGGCCGAGGGCGAGTCCACCGTGCACGAGACGGTGTACGAGAACCGTCTGGGCTTCACGGAGGCGCTGAACCTGATGGGCGCCGACATCGTCGTGCACCCCGACGGCATCGACGCCCCCGCCCGCCGCGTGCCGCGCCGCGCCCTCGAGCAGGCCGCCGTGATCAACGGGCCGACCCCGCTGCACGGCGCCGACGTGGTGGTGCCCGACCTGCGGGGCGGTTACAGCTACGTCATCGCCGCCCTCGCAGCCGAGGGCGAGTCGATCGTGCGCAACGTCGGCATCATCCGCCGCGGCTACGAGAAGTTCTTCGCCAAGCTCGACATGCTCGGCGCCGACTTCGACGTCATCGGATGAGGCCGGTGGCGACCACCCGTCTGCGCGCGTCGGCGGAGAAGACGCGTCCGAGCATCTTCTGGCCGCTCGCGGCCATCGTGGTGCCGCTGCTCAGCCTGCTCTTCAAGCTCGAGATCGAGGACGGCGAGAAGCTGCCCCGCGACGGCGCCTACGTGCTCGCGCCGAACCACATGAGCGAGATCGACCCCCTCGTGGTCGCCCTCGCGGTGTGGCGCCTGGGTCGCGCGCCGCGGTTCATGGCGAAGGAGAGCCTGTTCCGTGTCCCGGTGCTCGGCTGGGTGCTGCGCGTGACCGGCATGGTCCCGGTCGCCCGCGCGACCTCGGCGGCCGCCGCCCGCGCGACGCTGGAGGCGTCCGAGACGCTGGTACGGCACGGGCGAGGGGTCATCGTCTACCCGGAGGGGTCGCTGACCCGCGAACCCGACCTGTGGCCCATGCGCGGCAAGACCGGTGCGGTCCGGCTCGCGCTGGCCGGCGGCATCCCTGTCATCCCGATGGCGCACTGGGGCTCGCAGCAGGTGCTCCCTCGCTACGGCAAGCTCAAGCTGTGGCCGCTGCGCCGCCGCGTGCGCGTGATCGTCGGCGACCCGGTGGACCTGTCGGCCTACGCCGACAAGGCGACGTCGCAGAGCGCGCTCGTCGAGGCCACCGACGCCGTCATGGCCGATGTCTCGGAGCTGCTGTCGCAGCTGCGCGGCGAGCCGGCCCCTGCCGAGCGCTGGAACCCGGCCGATCACGGTCAGAAGGAGACGGGTCGCCTTGAGCCGTAGACAGGATGCCGCACGCCCGCGCGTCGCCGTGATCGGCGCCGGCAGCTGGGGCACCACGTTCGGCAAGATCCTCGCCGACGGCGGTGCCCACGTGACGATGTGGGCGCGCCGCCCCGAGCTCGCCAGCGAGATCCAGGAGGGCAAGCGCAACAGCGAGTACCTCCCCGGCATCAACCTGCCCCGCGACATGCACGCGACGCACCACCTCTCCGAGGCGCTGGACGGCGCAGAACAGATCTACCTGTCGATCCCCAGCCAGGCGGTGCGGCAGAACCTCAAAGCGGTGCGTCCGCTGATCTCCAAGACCGACGCGCCCATCGTGTCGCTCATGAAGGGCGTCGAGCGGCGCACCGGGCTGCGGATGAGCCAGGTCATCGAGCAGGAGCTGCACTGCGACCCCGACCGCATCGCGGTGGCATCCGGACCCAACCTCGCCCTCGAGATCGCCCGTGAGCAGCCGACCGCCGCGGTCATCTCGTCGACCAGCCAGGAGACGGCAGAGGCCGTCGCCCGCCGTGCCCGCAACCGCTACTTCCGCACGTTCGTGAACACCGACGTCATCGGCACCGAGTTCGGCGGCGTGCTCAAGAACCTCATCGCCGTGGCGATCGGCATCGTCGACGGCGTCGGCTACGGCGAGAACACGAAGGCGTCGATCATCACGCGCGGCCTCGTCGAGATGACCGACTTCGCCGTCGCATTCGGCGCGCAGCACGAGACGCTGCAGGGCCTGGCAGGGCTCGGCGACCTCATCGCCACGTGCCAGTCGCCCCTCAGCCGCAACAACACCGCCGGGCGCCTGCTCGGCCAGGGTTATCGCTTCGACGACGTGGTCAAGCAGATGAACCAGACCGCGGAGGGGCTCGCGTCGGTCGCGCCCATCCTGCAGCTGGCGCGCGAGGTGGGTGTGCAGATGCCCATCGTCGAGCAGGTCAAGATGGTGCTCGACGGCACCATGAACCCTCGCGACATCGCGCCGCATCTCACGACCGACGACGACACCCCCCAGGGCGAGAGGACGACGAATGGACAAGCCGGCGGTGGCGGTGCTCTTTGGCGGTCGATCCAGCGAGCACTCGATCAGTTCCGCAACGGCGGGCGGGGTGCTGCGGGCGATCGACCGTGACCGCTACCGGGTGATCCCCATCGGCATCACCCGCGACGGCGTGTTCGTCCTCGAGGACGACGACCCCGACAAGTTCGCGCTGGACGCCGAGCGGCTTCCCGAGGTCGTCGACAACGGCACGCGCGTGGTGTGGCCCGAGGGCGGCGCCGACCGCACGCTGCGCGTGCGCCGCGGGGACGGGTCGCTCGACGACCTCGGCCGGCTCGACGTCGTCCTGCCGATCCTCCACGGCCTCCACGGCGAGGACGGCACCGTGCAGGGCTTCTTCGACACGCTGGGCATCCCGTACGCGGGCGGCGGCGTGCTCGACTCGGCGCTGTGCATGGACAAGCACTTCATGAAGGTCGTGCTCGCCGCGGCGGGTGTCCCCGTCTCGCCGTGGATCACGGTCACCCGCGCGCGGTGGGAGCGCGATCCCGAGGGCGTGCGAGCGGATGCCGCAGCCCTCGGCGAGCCGTCGTTCGTCAAGCCCGCCCGTGCCGGCTCGAGCGTCGGCGTCTCGAAGGTGCACGACGCGTCCGAGCTCGACGGTGCCCTGGCCGTCGCGTTCGCCGAGGACGACAAGGTCCTCGTCGAGTCGGCCATCGTCGGCCGCGAGGTCGAGGTCGCGATCCTCGAAGGGCGCGACGGAACCGGCCCGCGGGCGTCGCTGCCCGGTGAGATCGTGCTCACGACGCGCGAGTTCTACGACTTCGAGGGCAAGTACCTCGGTGGCGACGGTGCGGAGGTCGTCTGCCCCGCCGATCTGTCGGAGGGCGAGATCGCCGCGATCCGGGAGCTCGGCATCCGCGCATTCGAGGCTGTCGACGGCCGTGGGCTCGCCCGTGTGGACCTCTTCCTCGCCGAGGACGGGCTCTACGTCAACGAGCTGAACACGATGCCGGGGTTCACGCCGATCTCGATGTTCCCGAAGTGCTGGATCGCGACCGGGATGTCGTACCCCGAGCTCATCACCGAGCTGGTCGACATCGCGCTGGAGCGCGCCGCCTGAATCGGCGGCCGACCCCGCGGGTCAGCCGTCCTGGGCCGTGCCGTCGGGCAGCAGCGACTCGGTGTTCGTGCATGCCGCCTCGCGGGTCGTGGCGGTCTGCAGCACCAGACCGAGCTGCGTGAGCACCTCGTTGGGGGAGACGGTCTCGTTGTCGATGAACACCTCGACGGCGGGCACCCGCCCGTAGGTGGTGACGAGGTACTTCGGCGCCTGCGTCTCGTCGACGACCCAGTCCACGTCGCCCAGCGTGATGCACTTCGCCTCGGTGGGGCCGGGCGGCGTGACCCCGCAGCGCAGCAGCACGGCGGACGCGTCGTTCCCCCACGCGCCGGTCGCCTGTGCGTCCGTCCATCGGCGCGCTTCGCCGTCGACGCTGCCCGGCAGGCGCACGGTCACCTCGGCGCAGGCGGGGTCGTTCGCGCCCTTCGCGGGGTCGAGGTCGACGGTGGTCGAGCAGCCGGTGAGGCCGATCGTCGCGACGGCCGCGAGCCCGGCCGCGACGAGGGTGGGGATCAGGCGCACCCCTCCAGGCTAACCCGGGCCCCGAGCCGCCGACGCACGGTCGCGAGCCGACCCCGGTAGCGTGGACGGGTGGTCGACGAGCGCAGGGATCCGACGGTGGGCGAGCTGAGCGAGGGGCGCATCCTGCGCAGCATCCTCGACCGCCTCGGCGAGTCCAACGCCCTCGTCGGGCCGGGCGACGACGCCGCGGTGATCGCCGCGGCCGACGGGCGGGTGGTCGCGACGGTCGACACCCTGGTGCACGGGCCGGACTTCCGGCTGGCGTGGTCGAGCGCCTACGACCTCGGGTACAAGGCCGCCGCGGTGAACCTCGCCGACGTCGCCGCGATGGGCGCGACCCCGACAGCGCTGCTGGTCGCGCTGGCGATGCCCGAGGCGACCCGGCTGTCGTTCGTCACCGGCATCGCCGACGGTCTGCGCGCGGCGTGCCGCGATCTGGCCCCCGGCTGCCGGGTGGAGGGCGGCGACCTCACGGTGTCCGACACGCTGACCCTCGCCGTCACGGCGCTCGGGGCCCTGGCGGGGCGGGATCCGGTGCTCCGCTCCGGCGCGCACCCCGGCGACGTCGTGGCGGTCGCCGGCGACCTCGGCCGCGCCGCGCGCGGGCTGCGCGTGCTGTTCGAGCGTTTCACCGACGCGCAGGGGGCGCCCGTCCCGGTCGACGAGAGCGTGCTCGACCCTCACGAGCGCGCCGACCTCGCGGCGCAACTGCGGCCGTCGCCGCCGGTCTGGCTCGGCACGGCAGCGGCGGATGCCGGCGCCACCGCGATGATGGACGTCTCGGACGGTCTGGTGCTCGACGCGACGCGCCTGGCGACGGCATCCGGGGTCACCCTCTCTCTCGAGTCCCCGCTGCTCGGCGCGGACCCCGCGTCGGCGCTGGCGGGAGGCGAGGATCACGCGCTGCTGGCCACGTTCCCGTCGGATGCCGCCCTCCCGCACGAGTTCCACCGCATCGGCATGGTCCGGGCACGCGGCGAGGAGCCCGTCCTCGTCGACGGGCGCGCGTACGAGGGGCGCACCGGGTGGGATCCGTACCGGGATTGGGACGCCCGTACCGGGTGAGGCGCTGTCGGCGACATTCGCTAGCGTGGCACCGTGACCGCGCTCCTTGACCGCTCGACGCCCGAACAGCAGGCCATCCCGACCGCGGCGATCTCGCGCCTCGTCGCGGCGCTGGACCGCATCGAGTACCTTCACACGCTGACGATCGTCCGTCACGGGCACGTCGTGGCCGAGCACACCTGGGCGCCGTACCGGCGCGACCTGCCGACCGCGATGTACTCGGTGAGCAAGAGCTTCACGTCCATCGCGGTGGGCATCGCGATCTCCGAAGGACGGCTCGACCTGGACGAGCGCGTGATCGATCTGCTGCCGGAGCATGCGCCGGACCTGCCGTCCGCGCACCTGTCGGCGCTAAGCGTGCGGCACCTGCTCACGATGACCACCGGACACGACAGCGAGCCCCCGCTGTGGGGCGAAGCCGACTGGGCGACGACGGCGCTCGCGACCGACCTGCCCTACGAGCCCGGCACGCACTGGCAGTACAACACGCCCGCGACGCACCTGCTGTCGCTGATCGTGCAGACCCGCACGGGCGAGCGGCTGCTCGACTATCTGCGCCCGCGGCTGTTCGATCCGCTCGGGTTCCGCGACCCGGAGTGGGAGCAGAGCCCGACCGGCGTGGATGCCGGCGGATTCGGGCTGTCGATCCGTCCCGAAGAGCTGGCCGCGTTCGGGCAGCTGCTGCTGCAACGAGGGTGGTGGGGTGGGCGGCAGCTCGTCCCGGCGGAGTGGATCGACGAGGCGACGGCGTTCCAGGTGCCCAACGACCTGCCCGCCACCGACTCGCACCAGGGGTACGGATTCCAGTTCTGGCGGTGCCGTCACGGCGCGTACCGCGGTGACGGCGCCTTCGGGCAGTACGTGGTGGTCATGCCCGGCTCCGACGCCGTCGTGGCGATCACCGGCGGCCTGCCCGACATGCAGCCGGTGCTCGACCTCCTGTGGGATGTGCTGCTGCCCGCGTTCGACACCGTCGAGCCGGTCGCGCAGCGCGCCCTGCCCACGCCGATCCCTCCCGCAGGGGGTGAGCGGCGCGACGTCGACCTGCGGTTCGCCTACGACGGCCCGATCACCGAGGTGCGCATCGGCGACGGTGTCGTCACCATCGACGGCACCGAGCTGGTGTGCGTGCCCGGCGAGTGGACCGTCGCCGCCTTCGCGCCGTCAGGCGACGAGGCCCGGTTCTGGTACGGCGAGCAGGTCGCGGTCTCCGGCGGCTGGCGGGGCGACGTGTTCACGGCCGAGGTGCGCACGCTGGAGGACGCGCCGACGGTGCGGCTGGAGCTCGCCGCGGACGGCCGGCTCCGCCTCACCCGCGACGTCGGCTTCGAGAACGAGCCCTGGGAGGGCGATCCCGTCGCTCAGTCCGCGGTCGTCGCCCACCACAGCGTCGTGTCGCCGTAGCGCTTGGACCGTGTCGCGATGAGGCCCGTCGGAAGAGCCGGCTCGGGGGAGCGCGTCCCCCGCTCGATGACGACATCCGCCCCGGGCGCCAGCAGCGGCGCCAGCAGCGCGAGCGTCGACGCCAGTTCGGTCTCGCCGACGTCATAGGGCGGGTCGAGGAACACCAGGTCGTAGGGGCCGTGCGCCGACCGCAGGAAGGCGTCCGCCGAGGTGCGGTGCACGCGGATCGCGGCATCCGTCCCCACCGCCTTCGCGACGCGACCGGCGTTGCGCTGCGCGATCGTCGCGGCGCGCGGCGACTTCTCGATCAGATCAGCGGATGCCGCTCCCCGGCTGATCGCCTCGAGCCCGAGCGCACCGGACCCGGCGTAGAGGTCGAGCACCGCGGTGCCGCGCAGGAGGTCGGCCGACTCGAGGGCGCCGAACAGGGATTCGCGCACGCGGTCGCTCGTCGGTCGGGTGCCGGCGTCGGGAACGTCGAGCACGAGGGACCCCGCACGGCCGGCGATGATGCGCGTCACCCCTTCACGATATCGGTCAGGCGCGCCCCCGCTGAGGCGGACGTCGCCCGTCGAATCTAGACTCGACCCGTGGCCACCTTCACCCTCGACTCGAGCCTCGGCGGCGCGGTCGGCGGAAAGACCGCGGCGGCCCTCGAGCGCGCATTCGGCATGACGACGGTCGGCGACCTGATGGCGCACTACCCGCGGCGCTATGCGCGGCGGGGCGAGCTGACGCAGATCTCGTCGCTGCCGGTCGGCGAGCCGGTGACCATCGTCGCCGAGGTGCGGCGGGTCAACGAGCGGCGCATGAAGAACCGCAACGGCTCGCTGCTGGAGGTCGTGATCAGCGACGGCAACGGAGAGCTGTCGCTGACGTTCTTCAACCAGGCGTGGCGCGTGAAGGACCTGCGACCCGGCAGGCGCGGCATCTTCGCCGGCAAGGTGGGGGAGTACCGCGGCGCCAAGCAGCTCGCCCACCCCGACTACGAGCTGTTCGACGACGAGGAGCAGGCCCGCCTGACGGCCGAGGCCAACGCGAACCTCCCGATCCCCATCTATCCCGCCACCAGCACGGTGGCCAGCTGGCAGCTGCAGAAGATCATCGCGCTCGTCCTCGACGGGCTCGGGGACGTGCCCGATCCGCTGCCGGACGACCTGCGCGCCCGGCACGGCCTGCTCGACGCCCGCACGGCGATCGAGAAGATCCACCGACCTGCCGGAGCCGACGACGTGGAACCGGCACGCGCGACGCTGCGCATGCAGGAGGCGTTCGTGCTGCAGGCGGCCCTGCTGCAGCAGCGGCAGTTCGTGCGCGCGCTGTCGGCGATCAAACGCGCCCCGGGCGCACTCCTGGAGCGCTTCGATGCGGCGCTGCCCTTCCCGCGGACGCCCGACCAGGTGACCGTCGGCGACGACGTCAGCCGCGACCTGCAGGGCGACTGGCCGATGAACCGCCTCGTGCAGGGGGAGGTCGGCTCCGGCAAGACGCTGGTCGCGCTGCGGGCCATGCTCCAGGTGGCGCAGGACGGTGGGCAGTCCGCACTCATCGCCCCCACCGAGGTGCTCGCGGCGCAGCACGTGCGTTCGATCGCGCGGATGCTGGGGCCCCAGCTCGCACCGGAGCTCATGCCCACGCTGCTCACCGGCCAGCTCCCCGCCGCCGACCGCCGCAAGGCGGCGCTGCGTGCGGCATCCGGACAGGCGCGCATCGTCGTGGGCACCCACGCGCTGCTGAGCGAGACCACGACCTTCGCCGACCTGGGGCTCGTCGTCGTCGACGAGCAGCACCGCTTCGGCGTCGAGCAGCGCGAGTCGCTGCGTGCCAAGGGAGCGTCGCCGCACGCCCTGGTGCTGACGGCGACGCCGATCCCTCGCACGGTCGCGATGACCGTGTTCGGCGACCTCGACGTGTCGACCATCCGCACCATGCCCGCCGGCCGCGCCGGCATCGAGACGTTCGTGGCTCCGCTGGCGGAGCGCCCCGGCTGGTTCGGCCGCGTATGGGAGCGCATCGCCGAGGAGGTCGCGAAGGGACGCCAGGCCTTCGTCGTGTGCGCCGCGATCGATGCCGAGGCCCTCACCAAGGACGACACCGCCGACGAGCCTGCGGGCGACGCCGAAGGCGAGGCGAGCCGCACCCGCTGGGGCGTCGTGCAGGTGGCGGACCTGCTGTCGCGGCATCCGTCCTTCACCGACATCCGGGTCGAGATCCTGCACGGCAAGATGCCGTCGGACGAGAAGGACGCCGTCATGCAGGCCTTCGCACGCGGCGACGTCGACGTGCTCGTGGCGACGACCGTCGTCGAGGTCGGCGTCGACGTGCCCAACGCCTCGACGATGGCGATCCTCGAGGCCGACCGGTTCGGCGTCTCGCAGCTGCACCAGCTGCGCGGTCGTGTCGGGCGCGGTGGCGTTCCGGGCCTGTGCCTGCTGGTGACCGAGGCGCCCCTCGGGTCGCCCGCGCGCGAGAGGGTGGATGCCGTCGCCTCGACGCTCGACGGCTTCGCCCTGGCGGAGGTCGACCTCGAGCTGCGCGGCGAGGGCGACGTGCTGGGTGCGGCGCAGTCCGGCGCCCGTTCGTCGCTGCGGCTGCTTCGGGTCGTGAAGGACGCCGACATCATCGCCGAGGCCCGCGTCGCCGCCGAGCAGGTGCTCGCCGACGACCCTGCGCTGCTGCGGCATCCGGGACTCGCCGCCGCCCTCGAGCACAACGTGGGAACGGCCGAGCGGGCCGCCCTGGCGAAGAACTGAGGCGCGTCCGAGCGGTGGTTCGCGCCCAGTAGGCTGGTCGGCATGAGCAGCCGGATCGCCGTCGTCCCGGGATCGTTCGATCCGCCGACCCTCGGCCACCTGGACGTCATCCGCCGCGCCGCGTCGCTGTACGACGAGCTGCACGTGCTGGTGGTGCACAACCCCGGCAAGGAGGCGATGCTCCCCATCGCGCAGCGTCAGGCGCTCCTGGAGCAGTCGATCGCCGAGAGCGACATCGAGGGCGAGGTGATCGTCGCGTCGTGGAGCATGGGCCTGCTCGTGGACTACGCGACCGAGGTCGGCGCAGGGGTGCTCGTGAAGGGCATCCGCTCGCAGGTGGATGTCGCCTACGAGACGCCGATGGCGATCGTCAACCGCCACCTGGCGCATGTCGAGACGGTGTTCCTGCTTCCCGACCCCGCGCACGCCCTGGTGTCGAGTTCACTGGTGCGGCAGGTGGCGGGACTCGGCGGCGACGTCACGCCGTACGTGCCCTCGGCGGTCGCGCGCTTCCTCGACACCGGCGCCCGCGGGATCTGACCCCGCCGCGCCACGCCGCGCGGCAGGCGGAGCCGACGCCGTTCCCCGCCGGTACGATGGGTGATCGTGGTCAGAAAGCATGTGACGGGTCCGTTCGTCCTCCCGGTCCGCGACATCATCCGCCATCCCGGAGAGATGCGCGAGCACACTCTCGAGGTGGGTGCTCCGGCCAAGTGGGGCGAGGGCCTGGTGTCCGTCGCCGAGGGCGAGCCGGTGGTCGTCGAGGTGCGTCTGGAGTCGGTGCACGAGGGGATCCTCGTCTCCGGAGACGTCGACACCGAGTACACCGGCGTCTGCAGCCGATGCCTCATCGACATCGCCCAGCCGCTCGAAGTCGAGTTTCAGGAGCTTTTCGCGTATCCTGGAGAGGAAGAAGCTGACTTCGAAGTTCAAGACGACCACGTGGATCTTGAAACTCTGGTCAGGGAAGCGGTCGTCCTGTCGCTTCCGTTTCAGCCGGTGTGTCAGCCGGATTGCCCCGGCCTTGACCCGGTCACGGGCGAGCGACTGGCCGAGAACGCCGGATCGCCGCAGAGCGAGCCCCTCGATCCACGTTGGGCCGCGCTCCAGGACTTCACCACGACCAACGACGACGAATCACCGCGCTCCCGCGGCTGATACGGCATCGAGAACACAGAAGAGAGCTAGCCATGGCAGGCAACCCCCCGAAGCGGAAGGTCTCCCGTTCCAACACGCGCTCGCGTCGCGCGCAGTGGAAGGCCGAGGCGCCCGCCCTCGTCAAGACGGTCGAGAACGGCAAGACCGTCTACAGCCGTCCGCACCAGGCGAAGGTCGTCACCGACTCGCAGGGCACCGAGCTGTTCCTCGAGTACAAGGGCCGCAAGGTCGCCGACGTCTGATCGTCGCACACCTGAGGTGACCGACGTCACTGCCGAGCGCACCGCGCTCGCAGACCTCACGCAGAAGCTCGGAGTCGACATCGACCCCGAGCTTCTGTCGCTTGCGCTCACACATCGCTCCTGGGCGTACGAGAACGGCCAGGTGCCGCACAACGAGCGCCTGGAGTTCCTCGGCGACTCCGTCCTCGGACTCGCCGTGACGGTGCGCCTGTTCACCGGTCACCCCGACCTCGACGAGGGTGCGCTCGCCAAGCGGCGCGCCAGCGTCGTGTCGACGGTCGCCCTGGCCGAGATCGCGCGGGGCATCGGGCTGGGCGAGCACCTCAAGCTCGGTCGCGGCGAGATCCTCACCGGCGGGCGCGACAAGGACTCGATCCTCGCCGACACCATGGAGGCGATCCTCGGCGCGGCCTACCTGTCGGCGGGACCGGATGCCGCCACCGGCCTGGTGCTGCGCCTGGTCGAGCCGCTGCTGGCCGACCCGGAGCGCTACGGCGCCGCGATGGATCCGAAGACCGCGCTGCAGGAGCTCGCGGCGCACACCCGACTGCAGCCGCCCGTGTACGAGGTCACCTCGACCGGGCCCGACCACGACCGCCGGTTCACGGCGACCGTCACCGTCGGCGACCGCACCGCCCGCGGCATGGGCACCAGCAAGAAGCACGCCGAGATGGCCGCCGCGCTGACGGCGTGGCGAGAGCTCAGCGGGCGTGCCTGAACTCCCCGAGGTCGAGGTCGTCCGCGCGGGCCTCGCACCGGCCGTCACCGGCGCCACCGTGCTCGGCGTCACGGTCTTCGACGAACGTGCGCTGACCCGTCACGCCGGGGACGGCGCCGACTTCGAGGCGCGTCTGGGGGGACGCGTGGTCAGTGCCGCCGCGCGGCGGGGCAAGTTCCTGTGGCTCCCGCTGCAGCCTGCGTCCGGCGAGAGTCGGTCGGCGGAGGCCGTCGTCGGCCACCTCGGCATGAGCGGGCAGATGCTCCTGCGGGCGCCGGGCGCGGCGCCCGAACGACACGAGCGCGTCCGGATCGACCTGGCGCATCCCGTCCACGGTGAGCTGTCGGTCGTGTTCGCCGACCAGCGCACGTTCGGCTCGCTCGCGATCGACGACCTGCTGCCGACCGCGGACGGCGCGCCCGGCGGATACGGGTGGGCCGAGGCATCCGTCCCCTCCCAGGTGGCGCACATCGCGCGCGATCCGCTCGACACCGCCTTCTCGGATGCCGCCTTCCGGCGAGTGCTCGCACGCAAGGACTCTGCGATCAAGCGGGTGCTGCTCGACCAGACCGTGCTCAGCGGGGTCGGCAACATCTACGCCGACGAATCGCTGTGGGCCGCCCGCATCCATCCCGAGGCGCCGGCGCGGACGCTGTCGACGCGCGCCGTCAACCGCCTGCTGGCCGAGGTGCGCCACGTGCTCGACAAGGCCCTCGCCGAAGGGGGCACCAGCTTCGACGCGCAGTACGTGAACGTCAACGGCCAGGCCGGCTACTTCGCGCACTCCCTCAACGCGTACGGCCGCACCGGGGAGCCCTGCCCCCGATGCGGCCGCCCGATCGTGCGGGTGTCGTTCACCAACCGATCCAGCCACTTCTGCGCGCACTGCCAGCGGATGCCGCGACCCGCCGGCGCCTGATCACAGCGGCAGCACCTTCTTCCACGCGCCCGCATACGACGCGGGCACGAAGCCGATCGCCTCGTTGATGTCGAGCATCGGCCGGTTCTCCTCGGCGTTGAACGTCGACACCCGCGGCGACTCCGGCACGAGGCCCTGCCAGCGCAGGAGGTTCGCGCACTTCACGATCGTGCCCAGCCGGTGCCCGCGATGCTCCTTGACCACGAGCGTGCCGAACTGCTGCGTCGCACTGTCGTGATCCTGCGCGATGGTCAGCTCGTTGTAGGCCACGACCTTCCCGGTGGGCACGTGCAGCACGGCGGCGACGGAGACGGTGAGGCCCTGTGCCTTCAGCCGGGCGTCGCGTCGCTGGACGCGCGCGGCATCCCAGTGCTGCTCGTCCACGACCAGGCCGCCCTGGGGCGTGTCGGTCGACATGCGCGAGAGCACGTGGGCGAACGCATCGAGGTGCTCTGCCGGGGTCGGCGACGTCCAGGCGATCTGCCGGTAGTCCTCGCCGGCCACCGACAGTGCGTCGGCGAGCATCCGCTCGACGGGCGCGGGATCGCCGGTCAGGTCGAAGACGCTGTTGCGCTCGACCTGTTCGAGACTGAACCCGTTCGCGAGGTGGAACCGCACCTGAGGATCGTCGGCGGGAACGGCGCCCCAGCCGGTCGACGGCTCGAGGCGCGGGCCGACGATGTCGGGGCGGTGCAGCGTCCACGTCTGGATGGTCGCGATCCCGCGCTCGCGCGCCTCCCGTTCGACCTCGGCGAGGAGGATCTCCTCGACACCGCGTCCCCGGAAAGGCGGGTCGACCATGAGGTCGAACTCGACCGTGCTCGCGCCCGGCTCGTTCGAGATCATGAGCGTGACCGCTCCCCGTACCTCGTCGTCATGCAGGGCCGCGAAGCCCAGCTGCGTCCAGTCGGTCTGGTCCTGCCAGGACCCGAGCATCTCGTCGGGCTCCTCGCGGAGGTCGTCGTGACCGGCATCCTCCAGGCAGACCGCGTTGGCGATCCGCACCATCTCGAGGAACAGGCGGGCGTCCGCGGCGTCGGAACGCTCCGGGACGGGGATGGGCTGAACCGTCACCACTTCCAGCGTCGTCAGGTCATTCATCGAGCACCTTCTTCCATGCGCCCTCGTACGCGATCGGCGCGAAGCCGATCGCCTCGTTGATGTCGAGCATCGGGCGGTTCTCTTCTGCGTTGTAGGTGATGACGCGCGCCGAAGCAGGCGCCACGTCGCGCCACGCCAGCAGCGCAGCGCACTTGACGAGCGTTCCGAGCTTGTGGCCTCGGTGCTCCTTGAGGACGAGCGTGTCCTCCTGATGGGTCGCCTCGGTGCGGTCCCTGCCGATCACGAGCTCGTTGAACGCGCACAGCTCGCCGGTGGCGATGTGCTGGGCGGCCGTGACCTGCAGAGTGCGGCCGGCGTCGACGTACTTCGCATCGTGCTCGGCGACCCGCGCGGCATCCCACACCTCCTCGTCGAACTCCATCGCCGCAGCAGGCGCGTCGGTCGACATCCGCGACTTCATCCAGCCGTAGCCGGCGACGTACTCGGCGGGTGTGGGAGCGGACCACTGCACGAGCCGGTACGGCGCGGAGGCCGCCCGCGCCTGGGCGAGCAGGCGTTCGACGTCGGCGAACGACCCGGTCAGGTCGAAGGCGCTGCAGCGTTCGACCTGCTCCAGCGTGTAGCCGTGGTGCAGGAAGAAGCGGGCGACGTGGTCCTCCGGGATCGTGCCGAACCCGGTCGGTGGAGCCAGCCGCGGCCCCTCGGAGGCCGGGTGCTCGGCCCAGGACTGCAGCACGGTGCGGCCGTGCTCTCGCGCGGTGAGCTCGACCAGCTCGTAGGCCGCGGAGCCGATGCCCCGGCCCCACACCTCGTGCCGCAGCTCGACGAGCCACATGGCGACCTTCGATCCCTCTTCGTGCGGGATGTCGATGCCGATGCGACCGACCGTGCGGCCCGCGTCGACGACCAGCCAGGTCAGCCGCGTGGCGTAGTCGGACGGCTGGTAGTGGGGGAGCAGCTCCTCGGCGGAGATCCCGTGGTCGTCGTGCCCCGAGATCTCGCGGTAGATCTCGTTGCGCACGCGGACCATGTCGATGAAGTCGGCGGCGTCGGGGGCGTCGACCGCGGCGGGGACGATGAGCGGGCGGAACTCGAGCCCGGTGAGGGTGGTCATGTGCGGTGTCCTTGGTGTGGAGGCGAGGAAGCGGTGGGTGGGGTCCGCCGCCCGGAGCGGGCGGCGGACCCGGTGGCCGTCACGGCCGGGGTGCGAGGAAGGCCTCGCGCTGGTAGGCGCGTTCACGCTGCGCGGTGGCCTCCAGGTGCCGGTACGACTGCGCGTGCCGGCGTCGGTCGTCCGCGAGTCGCGGCCTGCGGGTGCTCCAGATGAGCAGCCAGAGCCCCAGTTGCAGGGCCAGGCGGTCCACGAGCGGAGTGCGGTGGTCGCGGCTCGGGAGCCGCAGCGTATCGGGGAGGCCCGACGGGCGCTGCGGCGCGGTGAGAGTGTTCATGATGTTCTCTTTCCGGATGAGGAAGGGATGCCGCCGGCGGACGCCGGGGCGGGGAAGCCGTGCCGCAGCACGACGGACGGAATGCAGGGGGGCGCGCGCTCAGCACCGCGAAGCGGATGCGGCGCAGCAGACGGGTAGCGCCCGGAACGGGCAGACTCGTCCCCTGCGGGGATCAGATGGCGGCGGGGAAGCGGCCGCTCAGCACAGCGCCGAAGGAGTCGGTCCCCGACGCGACGGCACGAATCGCTCCGCCATCACGGGCGGCGATTCCAGTGGAATTCATCAGCATCATCGGGGGACCTCCTTTCTCGACTTCAGACGCGGAGAGTCACGCTAGCGCGCCACCGATACCGGCGTCAAGCGAATTCGCAGATTCGGAGCGCACATGGCGTGTCGCGGCATCCGCTCTCCTCCGGCCGGTCGGCGGGGTTGCGGCGGTCCGCTCGGGTAGCGTAGGCGGGTAATCGACCGGTGGGGGGCGCGCATGCACCTGAAGAGCGTGACGCTCAAAGGGTTCAAGTCGTTCGCCCAGCCGACGACGTTCGCCCTCGAACCCGGCGTGACGTGCATCGTCGGGCCGAACGGATCCGGCAAGTCGAACGTGGTCGACGCCCTGGCGTGGGTCATGGGCGAGCAGGGTGCCAAGACGCTGCGCGGCGGCAAGATGGAAGACGTCATCTTCGCCGGCACGGCCACTCGCGGCCCGCTGGGCCGCGCCGAGGTGCAGCTCACGATCGACAACAGCGACGGCGTGCTCCCGATCGAGTACTCCGAGGTGACGATCAGTCGCACTCTCTTCCGCAACGGCTCGAGCGACTACGCGATCAACGGCGAGTCGTGCCGCCTGCTGGACGTGCAGGAGCTCCTGAGCGACACCGGTCTCGGCCGCGAGATGCACGTGATCGTCGGTCAGGGACGCCTCGACAGCGTGCTGCAGGCGACGCCCGAGGACCGTCGCGGCTTCATCGAGGAAGCCGCAGGGATCCTCAAGCACCGTCGCCGCAAGGAGAAGACGCTGCGCAAGCTCGACGCGATGGAGACGAACCTCACGCGGCTGAGCGATCTGGCGGGCGAGCTGCGACGCCAGCTCAAGCCCCTCGGGCGGCAGGCGGAGATCGCACGCGAGGCGGCGACCATCGCCGCCGTGGTGCGCGATGCGAAGGCACGGTTGTTCGCCGACGAGATCGCGGGGCTGCGTGCCGAGCTTGCTTCGCACGCCCAGAGCGAGCAGGAGCGCCACGGCGAGCGGATGGTGCTGCAGGAACGCCTGGACAACGCGCGGGTGCGGATCGAGCAGCTCGAGAACGACCAGCGTTCCGAGAGCGTGGACCGTGCCCGCCGTGTGGCGTTCGGGCTCGAGCGCGTGCAGGAGCGGCTGCGCGGCCTGTATGCGCTGGCCGGTCAGCGGCTGGCGCTGCTGGGCGACGCCGAGGACGAGGAGCGCCTCGAGCTCACGACGGTCTCGCAGGCCATGATCGACGAGGCGCGCGCCGAGATCGACGACGTCTCGGACGGGCTGGGCTCCGCGCAGGATGCCGCCGCCGAGGCGGGGCGCGACGTCGTCCGCGCCCGCGCCGAACTCGATGCGCTCGATGCCGACATCGCCGCGCAGAGCGCGCTGGTCTCCGAGCACGACATGCGGATCACCGCGCTGCGGGGGACCGCGGAGGCGGCGGCATCCGCTCTCGCCGCCGTGCGCACCGCCGTCGAGCGTCAGCAGAAGGCGCTGGATGCCGCACTCGCGCGTCGTGCCGAGGCCGAGCAGATCCTCGCCGGCGTCGACCCGGACCTCGTTCCCGAGGGATCCTCGGCCGATCACGCCGCCGCCTACGAGAAGGCGCAGCGCGACGCGACGGATGCCGAGTCCCGCGTCGGCTCGCTCCGCGAACGTCTGCACGCCGCCGAACGCGAGCGTGAGGCTCTGACGGCGCAGACCGCGGCGCTCAGCCGTGCGCTCGACGTCAAGAACGGGGCATCCGCCCTGATCGCACAGGGCCACGACGGCGTACGCGGGCTCGTCGGAGATGCCGTGCAGGTCAAGCCCGGATTCGAGGCCGCGATCGCCGCGGTGCTCGGGCCGATCGCCGAGGGCGTGCTGGTCGAAGACCGCGAGCGAGCCTTCGCTGTCGCGGATGCCGCGAGGGATGCCGAGGCCGGCGTCGTCGACATCGTCATCGCGGCGGCGGGGCCGACGCGCCCGCCCTTCCCGAAGCTCCCGGGTGTCGTGCCCGCGGGCGAGGTCGTGACCGCCCCGGAGGGCGTGCTGGGCCTTCTCGCCTACGTCGTGGTCGCGGACGACCTCGAGGCGGCGCAGATCGCGGGCCCCGCGCTCGCGACCGCCGAGCTCGGTGGGCCGATCACCGTGGTCACCCGGCGCGGCGAGGTCTACACCCAGTACTCGCTGCGCGCCGGCACCGGCGCTTCTCGCTCCCGCCTCGAGCTGGCAGCCGAGCGCGATGCCGCGGCCGACCGCCGCGACGAGATCGCCGTCGTCGCCGACTCGCTGCGCGAGGCGCTGGGCGACGCGACACGCGACCTCGAGTCGGCGAGGCAGCGTACGAAGGCCGCGCTGACGACTCTCCGCGAGCACGACGCGGCGCTGGCGGCGCACGCGGAGCAGGTGAACCGCGCCACCGTGCGCCATGAGGCCGCTGTCGCCGAATGCGAGCGACTCGCGGCGGGTCTCGCGCAGGCCGAGTCCGCCGTCGAGGACGCCGAGGGCTCGGCGCGATCGGCCGACGACCAGCTCACCGCCGCGCTCGAAGCGCCGCGGCCGATCCTCGACGCATCGGCGCGCGAGGGCATGCTCGCCGCACTCGAGGAGGCCCGCGACGGCGAGATGCGTTCGCGCCTGGAGGTCGAGACCCTTCGCGAGCGCATCCGCGCCGGCGAGGCGCGCGTCATCGCGCTGGAGCGTCAGCGTGAACGCGAGCGCGAGGCGGCCGCCGAGGCGGCACGCCGTGCCGTGATCCGCCGCGCCCAGCGGGAGATCGCCGCAGGGGTGGCAGGACAGCTGCCCGCCGTGATCGACTCGGTCGATCGCTCGCTCACCCAGGCGAGGGTCGAGCTGGCCGAGGCGGAGTCCGAGCGCACGGCGCTGACCGCCGAGCTGGGCGAGCTGCGCACGCAGGAGTCCGCCGTGCGCGAGCGTCTGGCCGGGTTGACCGAGAGCGTCCACAGCCTCGAGCTGCAGATCCACGAGAAGCGTCTGCACGTGACGGGCCTGCTCGAACGGGTGCAGTCAGAACTGGGCCTCGACGAAGACATTCTGGTTTCGGAATATGGCCCCGACCAGCCGGTTCCGATCGATCCGACGGCGCAGGCCGAACCGAGGGACAGGGACGACGGCGAGCCGGAGGCAGCGGCATCCGTTCCGTACGACCGCGCACAGCAGCGGCGACGCCTGCAGGAGGCCGAGCGCAAGCTCGCGCAGCTCGGCCGGGTGAACCCGCTCGCGCTCGAGGAGTTCGCCGCGCTCGAGCAGCGTCACAAGTTCATGACCGAGCAGCTCGCCGATCTGACGCAGACGCGCAAGGATCTGCTGACGATCATCGAAGAGCTCGACGAGCGCATGCAGTCGATCTTCCTGGCCGCCTTCGAGGACACCAGGACGGCGTTCGGCGAGGTGTTCCCGATCCTGTTCCCCGGAGGGACCGGCTCGATCTCCCTCACGGATCCCGATTCGCCGCTCACGACCGGGATCGAGGTCGCGGTGCGGCCGGTGGGCAAGAAGATCGAACGGCTCTCGCTTCTGTCGGGCGGTGAGCGGTCGCTCGCGGCGGTCGCATTGCTCACCGCCATCTTCAAGGCCCGGCCGAGCCCGTTCTACATCCTCGACGAGGTCGAAGCGGCGCTCGACGACGCCAACCTCGGCCGCCTTCTGGGCGTCTTCGAACAGCTGCGCGCGTCGAGCCAGCTGATCGTCATCACCCACCAGAAGCGGACGATGGAGATCGCCGACGCGCTGTACGGCGTCTCGATGCGCCAGGATGGCGTGTCCGCCGTGGTCGGCCAGCGGATCGTGGAGCGCGTCGCGTCCTGAGCCGAGCCTGTGGAATCTCCGCCGCGCGGACGACGCAGGGTGAGTAGCGTTGCGGCATGCGCACGTCCGTACGCGTCGGCCTGACCTCGATCGGCCTCCTGACGCTCCTGCTCGCCGGCTGCTCGGCCTTCCCGACCGAGGGCGCGACCCGCGTCTCGCCCGATCCGTCGGCGTCCGCGTCCGGTGGCGGCGAGAGCTCGGAGCCGGTCGAGGAGACCGAGACGCTGCCGCCCGCCGACCTCACCTTCGCCGCCGGCGCCGACCTCGCGCAGGGCGAGTGGATCGCCGGATGGAACGACCAGCTGATGGCGACGGACTCCCGATTCACGGTGTCCTCACCCGATGACGGCAACGGCAGCTGGGCCTACCTCGATGCGCAGTCGCAGTGCGTCGTCTCGTTCTACCAGGGGGCGATCACCGACCTCGAGCTCGGCGCCGACGATCGCGAGAGCACCGACAACATGCTCGCCGCCGTGCTGGGCGAGCTGATTCCCGGCGTGACCGCTGCCGACGTCGCTGCGAACGCCGTCGACGACGCCGTGGCGCAGTCGGTGCAGGCCGGGACCGTGGATGTCCGCGTCGTCATCGGCACCACCGCGGACGGCGGCACCTGGGGCGACTTCGGCCGGACCTTCGGGACTCTCGGCACGTCGCTCTTCGTGAACGTGGAGTGCCCGTCGGGTCAGGACGCGTCCACCGAGATCTCCGCGCTGTTCGATCAGTACCTGGCCGTCGTCGTCTCCTCGACCTCGACGGAGTGACGGCCGTCGCCCCATAGGCTGGGGGAATGGCAGAGAGCTCCTGGTCGCTCGGTCGCGCGCTGCGCGGCATGTTCGTCAAGCCCACCATCGATGAGGGCACCTGGGACGACCTCGAGACCGCATTGCTGACGGCCGACTTCGGGCCCGACGTGACCGAGCGGATCGTCGACGAGCTGCGCGAGAAGGTGGAGCGCTTCCGCACCACCGACCCGCGCGATCTGCAGCGGATGCTGAAGGAGACGCTCGAGGAGCACTTCGCGAAGTTCGACACCACGCTGCGGCTCACCGAGCGACCCGCCGTCGTGCTCGTCGTGGGTGTCAACGGCGTCGGCAAGACGACGACCATCGGCAAGTTCGCGAAGTTCCTGCAGCGCTACGGCCGCACGGTGGTCGTCGGGGCGGCCGACACGTTCCGCGCAGCCGCCGTCGACCAGCTCGCGACCTGGGCCGAGCGCGGCGGCGCGGCGATCGTCCGCCCGCAGCAGGAGGGGCAGGACCCGGCATCCGTCGCCTTCCAGACGATCGAGTACGCCAAGAACACCGGCACCGAGATCGTCCTGGTCGACACGGCCGGTCGCCTTCACAACAAGGGCGGTCTGATGGACGAGCTCAGCAAGATCCGTCGCGTGATCGAGAAGCAGGCGCCCATCAGCGAGGTGCTGCTGGTGCTCGACGCGACGACCGGGCAGAACGGCGTGATGCAGGCGCAGGCGTTCCTCGAGCACGCGGGTGTGACCGGCCTGGTCATCACCAAGCTCGACGGCTCGGCGAAGGGCGGTTTCGTCCTGGCGGTGCAGGAGCGGACCGGGATCCCGGTGAAGCTGCTCGGCCAGGGCGAGGGCATCGGCGACCTCACCGGCTTCACGCCGCACGTGTTCGCGGCGTCCCTCGTCGACTGATCCGATCGCCGGATCGAGCCGATTCCGCGCCATGCCGCGTTCGGGCTATCGCCGACGCGCTCGTTGCGGTTTCATGGGGTCATGGCGATCGAGCACGACTACTTCGGACTCCTCGAATCGGGGCCTGACGGATCGATCTTCTGGTCGGAGAACGTCGAACTGGGAGACCAGTCCGTCACTGTGGATCTCACGGCGCCCGACCAGGATGACGTCTCGGAGGCGGCACTCGATGTCGCCGCCGCGCTCATCTCCGCCATCGAGGACATCGACCGCAGCGCGCGCAATTCGATGGTCAACGAGCTGAACGATCGCACCAGCGAGGTGACCGAGTACATCCTGCAGCAGCAGGAGCTGCTCGGGGACGCCATCGAAGACACGCTCGTCGACATCTCGGGCGACGTGCACATGGACGTCATCCGCTCCCTGCAGCTGATGAGCATGACGATCCTCGCCGACGAGCACGGCGGCTCCGATCCGTTCGCGGTGCTCGAGTATGCGCTCGATCCCGACGCGACCGACGACGTGCTGCTGGTCAACCTGGACTCCGACGGCGGCGTGCTGTCGGTGACGAGCGCGGACTGAGCGATGCGGCCGGCACGGTCCGGCCGTGCACGGGCAGCGGCAGCCGGCGGTTCTCTCGCGCTGCTGCTCGCCGTGGCCGCGTGCGCCCCGACAGCGGCGTCGTCGGAGGAGTCCGGATCGCCCGGTGAGTCGGCGGCGCCGGAGGTGTCGGCGGCGCCGACCGCGAACGCGACCGAGTGCGTCGTCGGCCAGTGGAGCGCCGATCTCGACGACCTCATCGGACAGCTGGCCGACCAGCTCGCGGCATCCGGACTGACGGTGTCGGGCGCCGATGCGACGGGCAGCCAGACGCTCTCGATCGGGCGCGAAGGCGTGCTCGGATTCGACGCCGACATGACCTTCACCCTCGCCGTCGACATGGGCGGCGGGCTCACGATGACGATGACGCAGGCGCACACCGGCACGTTGCAGGCGAGCTGGGACTGGACCGATGACGCGACGGCCGAGGGCGGGACGATCCGCTTCTCGGACTTCCAGGACTCGGGCTACGCCGTGCAGACCACGGTCGACATCAACGGCCGGGCCGCGGACGCGCCGTTCCCACCGCCGTCGGTCGCCGCTGCCGACGTGCCCACGGTGGTCGCGTGCGAGGGCGACACGATGACGACCCACCCCGAGGGGTCGCCTTTCACGACGACCTGGAACCGCACCGACTGACGACGGGAGCGCTACACCGCCTGCGCGAACCCGCGTTCGACGTGCACGTCCTCGGCGATGTGGGCCAGGTGCACCGGGATCTCGTGCCCCTTCGAGAGCATCGACTGCGCCCAGAGGCGTCCGGCGCGGTACGAGGACCGCACGAGCGGGCCGGCGAGGACGCCGAGGAAGCCGATGCGCTCCGCCTCCTCCTTGAACTCCACGAACTCCTGCGGCTTCACCCAGCGTGCGACCGGAAGGTGCCGGGGCGACGGGCGGAGGTACTGCGTGATGGTGATGATGTCGGTGCCGGCGTCGTGGAGGTGCTGCAGGGCCTGGACGACCTCTTCCGGCTCCTCGCCCATGCCCAGGATGAGATTCGACTTCGTGATCAGGCCGGCATCCCGCGCCTGCGTCAGCACGTCGAGCGAGCGCTCGTAGCGGAACGCGGGGCGGATGCGCTTGAAGATGCGGGGCACCGTCTCGACGTTGTGCGCGAACACCTCGGGGCGGCTGTCGAACACCTCGCGAAGAAGGGCCGGATCGCCGTTGAAGTCGGTCGCGAGGATCTCGACACCGGTGTTCGGGTTCATGGCGTGGATCTGCCGCACGGTCTCGGCGTGCAGCCACGCGCCGCCGTCGGGCAGATCGTCGCGGGCGACGCCCGTGACCGTCGCGTACCGCAGGTTCATGCGCACGACGCTCTCGGCGACCCGGCGTGGCTCGTCGGTGTCGTAGTCCGCGGGCTTGCCGGTGTCGATCTGGCAGAAGTCGCAGCGGCGGGTGCACTGCGATCCGCCGATGAGGAATGTCGCCTCGCGGTCCTCCCAGCACTCGTAGATGTTGGGGCAGCCGGCCTCCTGGCACACCGTGTGGAGCTCTTCGGACTTCACGAGCGAGTGCAGCGCCTGGTATTCCGGGCCCATCTTCGCCTTGGTCTTGATCCACTCCGGCTTGCGCTCGATGGGCGTCTGCGCGTTGCGCACCTCCAGGCGCAGGAGTTTGCGGCCGTCAGGCCCGGTGGCGGGGGCGGATGCCGCTCCCGGCGTGCTGCAGGCGCTCATGCCGGGACTCCCGCGAAGTCGGCCTCGAAGACACGCGTCACGGTGGCGATGACGTCGCGCGGGGAGACGTCGGCGCCGACGATCTCGCTGATCGTGGTGACACCGGCATCCGTGATCCCGCACGGGATGATCCCGCGGAAGCCGGCGAGGGAGTTGTCGCAGTTCAGGGCGAACCCGTGCATCGTGACGCCGCGCTGGACCCGCACGCCGATCGCGGCGACCTTGTCCTCGCCGAGCGGCCGGCGCACCCACACGCCGCTGCGCCCCTCGACGCGGTAGCCCTCCACGCCGTGCCGGCGCAGCGCCTCGATGAGCAGGTGCTCCAGCCGGCGCACATGCGCGACGACGTCGACCGGCTCGGCGAGGCGCACGATCGGGTACCCGACGAGCTGGCCCGGTCCGTGCCAGGTGATCTTGCCGCCGCGGTCGACGTCGACGACGGGCGTGCCGTCGGTGGGACGCTCGTGCCGCGCCGTGCGCGCGCCGGCGGTGTACACCGGCTCGTGCTCGAGCAGCAGCAGCGTGTCGGGGCGTGCGCCCTCGACGATGTCGGCATGGATCCGGCGCTGCAGCGCCCACCCGTCGAGATAGGGGACGTAGTCGGGGGAGAGGCCGACCGTCTGGACCTCGAGCATCGTGCTCCTTCGCTGGCGCGGGCAACCACCTCACGGCAATTGCTGGATTGCGTCCAACAATACATCGCATGGGCGGATGTCGGAGGCCGGCCGTACGGTGCGTGCGTGACGACCATTCAGAACGAAGCCGATGTCTCGGTGGTGCTCGATGACTGGCCGGGAGCGCTCGCCGAGTTCGGGGAGGCCCTTGGCGCCGCGGGCGTGAGCGTCGAAGGCGGCGGTGTATGGGTGCACGGTGGGCGCGGTCTGGCGCATTTCCTGGTGACCGACGCACCGGCGGCGGTCGCCGCGCTCGAGGCGGCCGGGCTCGGTCCCGTCACGGTGAGCCCGGTCGTGAGTGTGCGCCTCGCGCAGGACGTGCCGGGTCAGCTGGGCGCCTTCGCCCGCCGCATGGGAGACGCGGGCATCCGGATCCTCGTGCAGTACAGCGACCACGACCGTCGCCTCATCGTCGTCGTGCCCGATGCCGATCGGCGCGGCGCGCAGCGAATCGCCGATCAGTGGGAGCAGGAGCGCGTCGCGCGCGAGTCATAGGGTGGGCTTCATGTCCACCGAGCCGCGCGCGGGGCGTCCTAAGGCGTCGTCGCGCGAGACCATCGCCGAAGCCGCCTGCGAGCTGTTCCTGGAGCAGGGGTACGAGCAGACCTCCATCGTCGACATCGCCAACCGCGCCGGCGTCAGCCGCTCGAGCTTCTTCAACTACTTCGCGTCGAAGTCCGACGTCCTGTGGGCGGGGCTCGACGAACGGCTGACGGCCTTCGAGGAGCATCTCGCCGCCGACGAGGGGACGGATGCCGCCGCCGCGGTGCGCGCCGAGACGCTCGGCATCGCCGAGGACTTCGCCCCCGACAGCCTGGCGCTGGGCATCGTGAACGCCGTCGCGATGGGCATCGCGGAGGAGTACGAGCGCGAGGCCGCGCTGCGCCGGTCCCGGGTGGCGCGGGCCGCCGCCGCGCGCTTCGCGCGAGGCGGTGCCGACCGCATCCGCGCGGAGGTGGCCGGGGCGGCGTGGGGCGGGGCGGTCCTCGCCGCGATCGAGGCATGGGCGCACGACGGCGCCGGGCGCACGTCGCTGTCGCGGTTCCTCGCACGCGCCGCCGATGCGGCGGCACCGCTTTCCCCCGACGTCCCGGTCGGCGACGTCCGGCAGCTGCGCGTGGTCGTCCAGGCGTCCGCGTTCGAGCAGACTCTCGCGTTCTACCGCGACGTCGTCGGAATGCCGCAGGCCGAGGCCTACGAGGCCGAAGGAGGCGCGCGGGTCGCGATCCTGGCAGCCGGCCGCGCGACGCTCGAGATCGCCAATCCCGCGCAGGTGGAGTTCATCGACCGCGTGGAGACCGACGGAGATGCCCCGAGCGATCGCATTCGTCTCGCCCTGGAGGTGAGCGATACCGATGCCGCCGCGGCCCGACTCGAGAAGGGCGGCGCCGACGTCGAGGCATCCGCCCGCGAGACGCCGTGGCGCTCGGTCAACGCACGTCTGCGTGGTCCGGCGGGACTCCAGCTGACGCTGTTCCAGGAGCTCGGCGAGGCGGACTAGCCTCGCCGCGGACGTTTCGCCGGCTGCCGGACAGGTACGGGGTAGGACACCCCGCCACTGGAGGCACCATGACCCCCGACACCCTCGACGAACTTCTGAACCGTTCGGCGCCCGCGACGAGCGCAGCAGATCCCGTCGATCTGCGCGCGATGGCAAGCGATGCCGCCCGCTGGGCTCCGCGTGGCCGGCGTCGGCGCCTCGGCATCGCGGCGGGTGCGCTGGCTGTGCTGCTCGTGGGCGGCGCCGGGGTCGCCACGGCGAACTCGAACTGGCTGTGGGGTGCGGGGATGGAGAACCCCGATCACAGCGTCACCTACACGTCGCCGACCTGGGGCGAGTGCGAGCTGCGCCTCGGAGGGTTTCAGGCGGCGAATCCCTTCGATCAGGCCGGGATCGACCGTGTGATCGACGCGTGGTTCGCCGACGCGGACATCGAGGCGCAGATGCTGCCGTTGGTTCCCAAGTACCTGCGGGTGCTCGAGGATGCCCAGGCGGCGGATCCGGTTCCGATCACGGACCCGCGGCTGCCCGATCTCAACTATTGGACGGCCGTGGATCAGGCGGTGGGCGAGCTGCTTCACGACGAGTTGAAGCGGAACGGCTATGACGGGGAGACCGGCGGAGGGCTGTCGTCCGGGGCGAGTCAGGTGCACTGCGACGGCGAGCAGTGGAAGTGAGCCGCAGCGACCAGCTGCTCACCGCAGCGCTCCTCGATGCGTCGGCCGACCTGCTCGCGTACCTTCAGCGCCGTGTCGGGGTCGACGATGCGCCGGATCTGTTGGGGGAGACGATGGTCGTCGCCTGGCGCAGAGTCCGCGATCTGCCTCCGGAGCCCGAACGTGCCCGCATGTGGCTGTTCGGCATCGCGCGCGGGGCGCTGCTCAACCATGCGCGCGGCGAGCGTCGCCGTTGGGCGCTCGCCGACCGCATCCGTGTCCACGTCGATCGGGGCGCGGCCTCGCCGGCTGCTGACGAGGGTGCCGAGGTGCGCGACGCGATAGCCCGGCTCGATCCGGACCTCGGTGAACTGGTGCGGCTGGTGCACTGGGAGCGGCTCACCCTCGTGCAGGCTGCGGAGCTCCTCGGCATCCCCGACTCGACCGCGCGAACCCGGTATGCCAGGGCGAAGGAGCAGCTGCGCGCCACGCTCGGCGTCGAGGTACCCCGGTGACGCCGGGAGGCGGCATCCGCTCGCGTAGAATCGGGGGATCATGGCGACTTTCGGCACTCTCTCCGACCGGCTCACCGAGACCTTCCGCAATCTCCGCACCAAGGGCAAGCTCACGCCCGCGGACGTCGACGGCACGGTCCGCGAGATCCGGCGCGCGCTGCTCGACGCCGACGTGGCGCTGCCCGTCGTCAAGGAGTTCACCGGCAAGGTGCGCGAGCGCGCACTCGGCGACGAGGTCAACCGGGCGCTGAACCCCGCCCAGCAGGTCGTGCAGATCGTCAACGAGGAGCTCGTCGCGATCCTCGGCGGCGAGCAGCGCCGCCTGCAGTTCGCCAAGAACCCTCCTACCGTCATCATGCTCGCGGGCCTGCAGGGCTCCGGTAAGACGACGTTCGCCGGAAAGCTCTCGCGCCAGCTCGCCAAGGACGGCCACACGCCGCTCCTCATCGCCGCCGACCTCCAGCGCCCCAACGCCGTGAACCAGCTGCAGGTCGTGGCCGAGCGCGCGGGCGCCGCGATCTACGCGCCCGAGCCGGGCAACGGCGTCGGCGACCCGGTGAAGGTCGCCAAGGACGGCGTCGAGGTCGCGCGCCGTCAGCAGCACGACGTCGTGATCATCGACACCGCCGGACGCCTCGGCGTCGACGCCGAGCTGATGAAGCAGGCCGCCGACATCCGCAAGGCGACCGACCCCGACGAGGTGCTGTTCGTCATCGACGCGATGATCGGACAGGATGCCGTCAACACGGCCAAGGCCTTCCAGGACGGCGTGGACTTCACCGGTGTCGTGCTGTCGAAGCTCGACGGCGACGCCCGCGGTGGTGCCGCCCTCTCGGTCGCGTCCGTCACCGGCCGACCCATCATCTTCGCGTCGACCGGCGAGGGCCTGGACGACCTCGAGGCGTTCCACCCCGACCGCATGGCGTCGCGCATCCTCGACCTCGGCGACATCCTCACCCTCATCGAGCAGGCGCAGCAGGCGTTCGACGAGGAGGAGGCACTCAAGGTCGCGGAGAAGCTCGCGACCGAGACCTTCACGCTCGAGGACTTCCTTGCTCAGATGCAGCAGATGCGGAAGATGGGCTCGATGAAGAAGATGCTCGGGATGCTCCCGGGCATGGGCTCGATGAAGCAGCAGCTCGAGGACTTCGACGAGCGCGAGATCGACCGCACCGAGGCGATCATCCGCTCGATGACCCCCGCCGAGCGTCGCAACACGAAGCTTCTCAACGGCTCCCGGCGCCTGCGCATCGCGCGCGGCTCGGGCATGACCGTCACCGACGTCAACCAGCTCGTGCAGCGCTTCGACCAGGCCGCCAAGATGATGAAGACCGTCGCGCGCGGCGGTGTGCCCAACATCCCCGGCATGGGCCCGATCCCGGGTGCGGGGCGCCCCGGCGCGTCGTCCAAGCGCGGCAAGCAGCAGAAGGCCAAGGGATCCCGGTCGGGCAACCCCGCCAAGCGCGCGGCCGAGAACGCGGGCATCGCCGCCGAAGCGCCCGCGCCGACCGGTTCCGGCTTCGGTCTCGGCGGTGGCGGCGCCAAGGGCGCGCCCACCGAGGCCGACCTCGCCGAGCTGCAGAAGATGCTCGGCCGCGGCTGACACCGGAGCGGACGGATGCCGCGGCTCGCGGCATCCTTCTCCTGCGGCGACTCAGTGGCCGAGCGCCGCGAGGTGGTCGCGCAGCGTGGGACCGGAGCGGAACTCCCCGACGAGATGGCGGACGACTTCGCGCAGGTCGCCGTCGGTCGCGTCGGCGATGGCCAGCTGCCGTGAGTAGCTCGCGCCGTCGGTGAGGATGCGCTCGATGCCGGCGAGCTCACGCGCGCACTTCAGCTCGACGGCGATGTCGCCGATCTCGGCGAGCGTCTCGCGCAGGTGCTCGGCGACGGGACGCTGCGTTCCGAGGTGGTCGACGATCACGCGCGCGTCCAGGCCGTAGCGCGCGGCGCGCCACTTGTTCTCGCGGATGAACCAGGGCTGGATCGTCTCCAGCGGCAGTCCTTCGTCCAGCCGGCGCGAGAAGTGCTCGACGAGCACCTGCACCAGTGCGGCCACGGCGGCGAGCTCCGGCAGCGTCGACATGCCGTCGCAGGCGCGCACCTCGATGGTGCCCCACCGCGGCGCGGGCCGGATGTCCCACCGCACCTCGGTGGCATCCTCCATCACGCCGGTGCCGACCATGTCGTCGAGGTATCCCTCGAACTGGCTCCAGTCGTGCAGCGGCCACGGCAGTCCCGCGGTCGGCAGCTGCTGGAACACCAGCGCGCGATTGGACGCGTACCCGGTGCGCTCGCCCGCCCAGAACGGGCTCGACGCCGAGAGCGCCTGGAGGTGCGGCAGATACACCGCGAGCGCGTTGATGATGGGGAACACCTTGTTGACGTCTTCGACGCCGACATGCACGTGGATGCCCCAGATCATCATGTTGCGCCCCCACCATTGGGTGCGCTCGATGAGCTTGTGGTAGCGCGTCTTGTCGGTGACGCTCTGGTCGTACCACTGCGCGAACGGGTGGCTGCCGGCGCAGAGCAGATCGACGCCGTGCGGGTCGGTGTAGGTGCGCACCGCGGCGATCGCGTCAGCGATGTCGTCGACGGCGGCTGCGACCGTGTCGCCGATGCCGCTGGTCACCTCGACGGTGTTCGTCAGCAGCTCGCCGGTCACCGTGTAGCGCTCGAGGGTCGAGTCCTCCTCGAGCGCGTCGAGCAGGTCGGGCGCGCGCGGGATGAGGTCGCCGGTCGCGGTGTCGGCGAGCATGAGCTCCCACTCCAGCCCGACCGACGAGCGCGCGGAGGTCGCGAAAGGGACCGTCATGCGCACAGTGTCGCATGCGGATGCCGCAACCCGCGCGCGTCGCGTCACACAGCGCGACAGCGCGCCCGGCTACGCTGAACCGCGGGCGGGCCCGTTCCCGGGTGCGCCGAGGAGAGGTGAGCGGATGAGCGACCGGAACGTGGTCGTGAAGGCGGAGAGCCTGCGCGAGCAGGTGGAGCGGATGATCGCCGCGCGCATCATCTCGGGCGAGCTGGCTCCGGGCACCGTGCTGACGGTGCCTTCGCTGGCGGCGGATGTCGGTGTGAGCGCCACCCCGGTTCGTGAGGCGATCCTCAACCTGGCCGGGCGCGGGTTCCTGCGTCCCATCCGCAATCGCGGGTTCGAGGTGACCGATGTCTCCGAGGACGAGCTGCGCGAGCTGAGCGAGGTCCGGGTGCTGCTGGAGGCCCCGCCGATGCGTGCGATCGCCGGCAACCTGCCCGATGAACTGGTGCCCCGGCTGTACGCGCTCGCCGAGACGATCGTCGCGGCCGGCAGCGACGGCCGGTTCGAGGACTACCTCGCCGCCGACACCGAGTTCCACCTCGCGCTGCTGGAGTGCGCCGGAAACCATCAGCTCGTGACGATCGTGCGAGAGCTGCGCCAGCAGACCCGGCTGGGCGGGCTGTCACGGCTCGCCGAGAGCGATGCGCTGACCGCGTCGTCGCTGGAACACGCGGAACTCGTGCGGCTGCTCGTCGCGGGCGACGGCGCGGGAGCGGAAGAGCTGATGCGGCGTCACATCGGGCACATCGGCGGGCTGTGGGCCGGCCGCGAGGAGCCCTCGACAGGGCGCTGAACGACGCTCGGCACATGACGCCTGGGTGTGTAATATGTTACACATCACTAGGAGGTGGGCATGCGGGTCGTCGTGATCGGTGCGGGCGCCATCGGCGCGGCATGCGCACTGGCGCTCGCCGAAGCAGGTGCCGATGTCGTGGTGGTCGACAGGGCCGGCGTCGCCGCGGAGACCAGCAGTCGCTGCGAGGGGAACATCCTCGTCTCCGACAAGGCTCCGGGCGCCGAGGCCGACCTCGCGGTGGTCGCCAATGGCGCCTGGCGCGCGCTGGCGGCGCGCCTGGACGAGGATCGCGCACCGGGGCAGCCGGCGACGGAGTTCGAGGCGAAGGGCGGCGTCGTGGTCGCGTTCCCCGCGGGGCTCGCGGCGCTCCACGAGTTCGCGGCCGCCCAGCGCTCTCTCGGCATCGCCGCCGAGCCGGTCGACGGCCAGACGCTCCGTGCGCTCGAGCCGCACCTCGCCCCGGAGGTCGTGGGCGGTGTGCACTATGCCGATGATGCGCAGGTGCAGCCCAGCCTGGCGACGCAGGCGATGCTCGCCCGGGCGCGGCGGCGGGGGGCGCGGCTGCGCCTGACCGAGGTGACCGGTGCGCTCATGGTGCACGGCCGCATCAGCGGAGTCCGCACGGCGGAGGGACCGGTGGAGGCGGATGCCGTGGTCAACTGCGCCGGACCGTGGGCGGGCGAGGTCGCGGCACTGCTGGGCGCCCGACTCGACATCCGCCCTCGCCGCGGGATGATCCTCGTGACCGTCCCGATGCCGCAGCGCATCTTCCACAAGGTCTACGACGCGGACTACGTCGGTGCCGTCGGCTCGGGCGACGCCGCCCTGCAGACGTCGACGGTCGTCGAATCGACGCCCGCGGGCACCGTCCTCATCGGATCCAGCCGTGAGCGCGTGGGCTTCTCCGCAGCGGGCGCGCTGCCTCCGCTCGCCGAGATCGCGGCGAAGGCGACACGGCTGTTCCCCTTCCTCGCCGACACGATGCTGCTGCGCACGTACCACGGGTTCCGGCCGTACACGCCCGACCACCTGCCGGTGATCGGGGCGGACGGCGACGTGGCGGGTCTGTTCCACGCTGCAGGGCACGAGGGCGCGGGCATCGGCCTGGCGCCGACGACGGGGGAGCTGATCGCGCACGCCGTGCTCGGCGCCGCCGCACCGCTGGACCCGCTGCCCTTCCTGCCGACCCGCGCGAGTCTGGCGGCGGCATGAGCGCGCACATCGAGTTCGAGGGCCGGATGCTCCAGGCCCGGGACGGTCAGACGATCGCGGGAGTGCTGCTCTCGCACGGCATCCGCACGTGGCGCACCGCCGACGGTGCCCCGCGCGGGATCTTCTGCGGCATCGGCGTCTGCCAGGACTGCGTGGTGACCGTCGACGGCGTCGAGGGCGTGCGCGCGTGCCAGCGCACCGCGGCGGACGGCGCCGTGGTCACCCGGGAGGCGCGATGACGACCGTCGCGATCCTGGGAGCCGGCCCCGCCGGACTCGCTGCTGCGCAGGCCGCGCTCGCGGCCGGCGCCGACGTCGTCGTGCTGGACGAGGGCGAGCGCGTCGGCGGGCAGTTCTGGCGCCATCACGAAGAACTCACCGACCCGAGGATGCAGCACCAGTGGTCGCGGTTCCTCCGGCTGCGCGACGCGGTGGCCGCTGCCGCGGTGCACGCGAGCAGCAGCGTGTGGCGGATCGAGATCGAGCCGCGCCTGCGCGTGCACGCGCTCGCCGGTCCCGTCGACGGGACCGCGCGCCGGGCCCTGACCATCGACGCCGATGCGCTCGTCATCGCCACCGGAGCCCACGACCGTGCCCTGCCGGTGCCGGGCTGGACGCTTCCCGGCGTCACCACCGCGGGTGCGGCGCAGGCCCTGGCCAAGCGCGACGGGGTCGCCGTCGGCGGCCGTACCGTGGTCGCCGGTGCCGGCCCCTTCCTGCTGCCCGTCGCCGCGACGCTCGCGCACATCGGGGTCGACGTCGTCGAGGTCGTCGAGGCGTGCAGCCTCGGTGCGATCGCCCGCGGCTGGGGGCGCGCGCCGTGGCAGCTCGCCGGCGCCGCCGGCAAAGCAGGGGAGCTCGCCGAGTACGCGCTGTCTCTCGCACGGCACCGCACGCCGTACCGCACCGGGCAGGCGGTGACCCGCATCCACGGCACCGACCGCGTCGAGGCGGTCACCATCCAGCGCATCGATGCCGACTGGCGCCCGATCGCGGGCACCGAGCGGCGGATCGCCTGCGACGCGGTCGCGCTCGGCCACGGTTTCGTCCCGCGCGTCGAGGCGCTCGTGCAGGCCGGCTGCGCGCTGTCGCCGGCGAGGTTCGCCGTCGTCGACGAGCGGCAGGCCACCACGGTGGCGGGCGTCTATGCGGCGGGCGAGGTCACCGGCATCGCCGGCGCCGACGCCGCCATGGCCGAGGGCGCCGTCGCGGGATTCGCCGCTGCCGGCGGCTCGCTCGACGACCCGCGCCTGCGCCGCGTGCTCGGCGCGCGCCGCCGCTTCCACGCGTTCGCCGCACGCCTGGCGACCCACGACGTCCGCCGCGGCTGGACCGGCTGGCTCGACGCCGACACGATCGTCTGCCGATGCGAGTCGGTCACCCGCGCGCGCATCGAGGAGTATGCGGATGCCTCGAGCCGCGGCATCCGACTGGCCACCCGTGCCGGACTCGGCGCCTGCCAGGGCCGCACCTGCGGGCGCACCGTCGAAGAGCTCACCGGCACCGCGATCGGCTTCGACGCGCGCCCGGTGCTGTCATCGGTGCGCATCGGAGAGCTGGCCGCCGTCCACGCCACAGACCCCCTCACCGCTGAGAAGGAGCACGAATGACCGAGCCGAACATGGACCTGGGCGGCGTCGTCGTCGCCACGACGCTGGCGTTCAAGGAGGACGCCTCGGCCCCCGCGGGCCTTGCCGTCGACTACGACCGGTTCGCCGAGCACGTCGACTTCCTGATGAGCAACGGATGCCGCGGCGTCGGCCCGAACGGATCGCTGGGGGAGTATTCGTCCCTCACCGACGAGGAGCGCCGCAAGGTCATCCAGGTCGCCGTCGAGGCCGTCGACGGCCGCGGCATCGTGATCGCGGGCGTGCACGGCGTCGGCAGCCACCAGGCCCGCCACTGGGCGGAGCTGGCACGTGAGGACGGCGCCGACGGGGTGCTGCTGCTCCCACCGACGCTGTACCGTGCCAACGAGGGCGAGGTCATCGCGCACTACGAGGAGGTCGCGAAGGTGGGCCTGCCGATCATGGCGTACAACAACCCCTTCGACACCAAGGTCGACCTGGTGCCGTCGCTGGTCGCCAAGCTCGCCGAGATCCCCGAGGTGGTGGCGATCAAGGAGTTCTCGGGCGACGTGCGCCGCGTATACGAGATCAAGGAGCGCTGCGACATCGACATCATCGCCGGTGCCGACGACGTGCTCTTCGAGCTCATGGTCAACGGCGCGGTGGGATGGTTCGCCGGCTACCCCAACGCCTTCCCGAAGGAGGCGGTGGAGCTGTACACGCTGTGCATCGAAGGCAAGTGGCACGAGGCCAAGGCGCTGTACGAGCAGCTGGTCGCGGTGTTCCGCTGGGATTCGCGGACCGAGTTCGTGCAGGCGATCAAGCTCTCGATGGACATCTGCGGCAACTCCTACGGCGGGCCGACCCGCCCGCCGCGCGGCCCGCTCTCGGACGAGCAGCGCGCCCAGGTGACCGCCGACACCGAGCGCGCGCTGGCCGCGCTGCGAGAGCGCTGATGCGCGCGCGCCGGGTGATCTCGGCCGTCGACTCCCACACCGAGGGGATGCCGACGAGGGTGGTGACCGGCGGTGTCGGCCGGATCCCCGGTGCGACCATGAACGACCGCCGCCTCTACGCGATGGAGCGTCTCGACGGGCTCAGGGGCCTGCTCATGAACGAGCCGCGCGGTCACGCGTCGATGTCGGGCGCGCTGCTGCAGCCGCCCGCGCGTGGCGATGCGGACTGGGGCGTCGTGTTCATCGAGGCCTCCGGATTCCTGCCGATGTGCGGGCACGGAACCATCGGCGTGGCGACCGTGCTGGTCGAGACCGGAATGGTCGAGGTGGTCGAGCCGGTCACCGAGATCCGCCTCGACGTCCCGGCGGGGCTCGTCATCGCCAGGGTCGCCGTCGAAGGCGGTCGGGCGGTGAACGTCACCATCGAGAACGTGCCGAGCTTCGTGGATCGACTGGATGCCGAGATCGCGGTCCCCGGCTACGGCGCAGTCCCGTACTCCGTCGCGTTCGGGGGCAACTTCTACGCGCTCGTCGACCTCGATGCCGTCGGGCTGCCGTTCGATCGCGACCGCAAGGACGACATCGTCCGCTGCGGCCTGGCGATCATGGACGCGATCAACACGCAGGCCCCTCCGCGACACCCGGTGATCGCGGGAGCCGACCACGTGCACCACGTCGAGTTCATCGCGCCCGGATCGGATGCCGTCCGCTCACGCCACGCGATGGCGATCCACCCGGGCTGGTTCGACCGGTCGCCGTGCGGGACCGGCACGAGCGCCCGTATGGCCGAGCTGCACGCCCGCGGCGAGCTCGCGCTGCACACCGACTTCGTCAACGAGTCGTTCATCGGCACCGCGTTCACGGGGCGCCTGGTGGGGGAGACGACGGTCGGCGACGTGCCGGCCGTCGTCCCGACGATCACCGGGCGCGCGTGGGTCACCGGGATCGGGCAGTATCTGCTGGACGACGACGACCCGTTCCCCGAAGGCTTCGTCTTCTGACGAACGACGCAGCCTCGTGAACCTCGATCCCGATAGGAGTCCCATGGACATCGACGTCATCGCGCAGCGCGCCGCGGGCGCGGCCCGCCCGTTCGCCGAGACCGAGCCGCGTGCCCGCGCGGCAGCGCTGGTCGCGGTCGCAGACGCCCTCGACGCGGCAGCGCCCGAGCTCATCGCCATCGCCCGTGAGGAGACAGGACTCACCGAGGCGCGTCTGGTGGGGGAGGTGCGGCGCACCACGAACCAGCTGCGACTGTTCGCCGAGGTGATCGTCGACGGCTCCTACCTCGATGCGCGCATCGACGAGGCAGACCCCGGCTATGTGATCGGTCCACGCCCGGACGTGCGCCGGGTGCTGGAACCCGTAGGGCCGGTGCTCAACTTCGCGGCGTCGAACTTCCCGTTCGCGTTCTCGGTCGCCGGGGGCGACTCCGCGGCCGCGCTCGCCGCGGGCTGTCCGCTCATCGTCAAGGCGCACTCCGGCCATCCGGAGCTCTCCCGGCGCACCGCGGCGATCGTGACCGGGGCGCTGGCCGCGGCGGGCATGCCGGACGGCGTGTTCCAGCTCATCGAGGGTCAGGATGCCGGTGTCGCGATGCTGCGGCATCCGCTCATCCGCGCCGGAGCCTTCACCGGGTCGACGCATGTCGGGCGGCTGCTGGCCGACGTCGCCGCCGCGCGTCCACGGCCGATCCCGTTCTTCGGCGAGCTCGGCAGCGTCAACCCGGTCTACGCGACCGGTGGCGCGGTCGCAGACGAGCCTGAGCTCCTCGACGGGTTCCTCGCGTCGGTGGCGGGCTCTGCGGGCCAGCTGTGCACGAAGCCCGGCTTCCTGTTCGTGCCCGCCGGCGCCGACCTCGCCGGCGTGGGCGCGTCCGCGGCCGCGGTGACGGAGCACCGCCTGCTGAACCCGGGCATCGGCCGCGCGTTCGAGGAGCGTCGCCGCGCGGTGCTCGAGGCGCCTGGTGTGACGGTGCTCGCCGAAGGCGGCGTGCGGGTCGAGGACGAGCAGCGCTTCGCCACGCCGACCGTCGTCGAGGTCGACCTCGACACGCTGCGTGCGCACCGCGACGAACTGCTCGAGGAGTCGTTCGGCCCCCTCTCGGTGATCGTGCGCTACGCCGATGCCTCGGAGCTCCCCGACGTGCAGCGCGAGCTGTTCCCGGGCAACCTGACCTCGACGCTGCACGCCACGGCGCAGGAGCTCGCGGACGGCGAGCTCACGGACCTCGTGGACGCGCTCGCCGAGACCAGCGGCCGGGTGCTGTTCGGCGGCTGGCCGACGGGCGTGTCGGTCACCGGTGCGATGCAGCACGGCGGTCCGTACCCGGCCACCACGAGCGATGCCACCAGCGTCGGCACGGCGGCGATCACGCGGTTCCTTCGCGGTGTGGCCTATCAGAACGCCCCGCAGGAGCTGCTGCCGCCCGCGCTGCGCGACGACAATCCGTGGGGCGTCGTGCAGCGCCGCAGCGTCGCCGGGCTCTCGTCCGGCTGGGGATCGCTCACCGGCGCGCACTGACACGCGCGGGACGACGACGGGCGGATGCCGCGGCATCCGCCCGTCGTGCTGTCACCGCAGGCTGAATCCTGCGGCGAGGGGGTCGTCTGGATCGAGCTCGAACGTGCACGAGCCGACGCGGAACGCATGCCCGGCCACCTCGGGGATGACCCCGGCGGCGGTGCGCTCGACGACCCGCGCGCGGAAGGTCGTGCCGATGATCGAGTCGTGGGTGAGGACCTCGCCCTCGCCCAGCTCGCCGGTGTGGTCGAGCAGCGCCACCCGCGCGGCGGTGCCCGATCCGCACGGGCTGCGGTCGACCTCGCCGTCGGCGAACACCGTGACGTTGCGCTGATGCGGGCCTTGTGCGGTGCGCCCGAGGTCGTCGAACAGGATGGTGCCGTAGACCCCTGACAGTCGCGGGTCGGGCAGCTGGGCGGCGGGATGCTCGTCGAGCGCCCACTTGATCTCGCGGCCGAGTCGGATGAGCTCGGCCGTGTGCTCGGGCGTCACGGCGAGGCCGAGGGCGGCGGCCGGCAGCGTCGCGTAGACGGCCCCTCCGAACACGAGGTCCACGGTGACCTCACCGCGGCTGGTCACGACCGCGATGCCGCGCTGCAGCACGCGCGATTCGACGTTGCGGAACACGACCCCCGTGGTGCGACCGCCCTCCCGCTGCACCCGGGCCTGCACGCGGCCGCTCGGCACGTCGATCGTGACGACCGTCTCGCCGTCGTCGGGAGCCGGCATCCGTCCTGATGCCACGGCCCACGCCCCGAGCGCGATCGTCCCGTGGCCGCACGCCGTCGAGAACCCGTCCTTGTGCCAGAACAGCACGCCGAAGTCGGCTCCGTCGTCGTCGGGCTCGGTGAGGAATCCGCCGTACATGTCGTCGTGGCCGCGAGGCTCGAGACAGAGGAAGCGCCGTACGGCGTCGGTGTCGGCGCCGATCGCGTTCATGCGTCGCGCCGCCACCGTGTCGCCGACGGTCGGCACGTCCGTCACGATGCGGAACGGCTCCCCGGCGGTGTGCCAGTCCTCCGTGGTCCAGCTGGTCTTCTGCGTCATCGCTCCTCCGAAGCGTCCGGGGCGATCGCGAGAGCCGCGACCGCGAGGTCCTGCCATCCCATGCCGCAGGTCTTGACCACGCGGGGCCGATCGGCGCTCGGCGCGATCCGCCCGGTGAGGATCGCGGCGGCGGGCACGAGGTCGTCGGCGCGCAGGTGTCCCTCCTCGATCGCGAGCACGACATCGCCGGCCTCGGCGAGGGCGACGCGCTCGGTCTCGACGATCACCTGGGCGCGCCCGAGCAGCGCCCCCGGCAGCTCTCGTACCCGCGGCTCGTGCGAGCCCACGGCGACCACGGTGGCGTGGTCGGCGACGAGCCCATCGGCGAACAGCGGCGCGGTCGCGGTGGTCGCGCACACGACGAGATCGGCGCCGGCGACGTCGTCGGGAGTGCCGGCGCGGGCCTCGAGGCCGAGCCGCGCCACGTCGGCGACGGCGCGCTCCCGCCGGGCGGCGTCCCGCCCGATGAAGGTCACCCGACGCACGTCGCGGATGGCGTGCAGGGCCTCGACGTGACGGATGCCCTGCGGGCCGGTGCCGAACACCACCAGCTCGGATGCCTCAGCGGGGGCGACGACGTCGACCAGCGCCGCGGACACCGCGGGCGTCCGGATCGCCGTGAGCTCGGTGCCGTCGAGCAGGGCGAGCGGACGCAGTGTCTCGCCGTCGAGGACCACGTACACCGCCTGGATCCGGTCGAGTCCCCGGTCGGGGTTCGCGGGGGAGACCGTCGCGAGCTTCTGCCCGGCGAGCGCCCCGACTGCGGCGGGCATGAGGAGGAGCTGACCGTGGGGCACGTCGACGATCGTCCGGGGAAGGTCGTCGTCGGGGTCGAACCCGTCGCGGACCGCCTGCTGGAGCGCGCGGATCGCGACGATCGGACGGACGGACGCCCGCAGAGCGGGGCCGTCGATGAGGCGGAGGTCCGCGAGGACGCCGCGGGATGTGAGCATGGACAGACCCTAACGTGTGGTGTGTAATATGTCACGTACTGCGGGGCGATGGCGCCTCGCCCTATGGATCAAGGGTGACTCATGGCACGGAAGAAACTGCTCGCAGCAGCCGCGTCGGCGGCGGCGCTGTCCCTCCTCATCGCCGGCTGTTCATCGTCGGGGACCACTGGGGACGCGGATGCCGGCGAGGCGAAGACGGGAGGCATCCTCAAGGTCCTCTCCAACGGCGATCTCGACCACTACGATCCGCAGCTGAGCGCGTACGTGCCGACCTACAACGTGCTGCGGGCGATCGTGCGGCCGCTGGTGAGCTATGCCGCCAGCACCGACGCCGATGAGCGCATCCAGCTGCAGCCCGACCTCGCCGAGGCCGTTCCGACGCCGAGCGAGGACGGGCTGACGTACGAGGTCGCGCTGCGCGAGGGCCCGGCGTGGGACGCTCCCGACGGCGCCCGCGCGATCGTCGCGGAGGACGTCGCGCGCGGCTTCAAGCGCATGTGCAACCCGGTGATCGCCAGCGCGCAGCTCAGCTACTTCCAGAACCTCATCGTCGGCATGGCGGACTTCTGCGAGGGCTTCGCCGCCGTCGCCCCCACGCCGGCGGCCATGAAGGAGTACATCGAGGCGACGCCGATCAGCGGCATCCAGACTCCCGACGAGCAGACCGTGGTCTTCACGCTCACCGAGCCGGCCAGCGACTTCCCCTACATGCTGTCGCTCGACTCGACCGACCCGGCCCCGGTCGAGGTGCTCGACTACCTGCCCGATTCGCCCGAGTACCGCCAGAACTTCATCGCATCCGGCCCGTACCGCATCAAGGAGTACGTCGCCGACGCCAAGCTCGTGCTCGAGCGCAACCCCGCCTGGGAGGCCGAGAGCGACCCGCTGCGCAAGGCCAACGTCGACGGTGTCGAGATGACGATGGGCGTGGAGGCGGATGCCGCGATGCAGGAGCTGCAGGCGGGATCCTCCGACATGCTGTTCGACCTCAGTCCCAGCAACGCCAACATCCAGCAGTTGAAGGCGCAGGGCGACGACAAGCTGCAGTTCTTCGCCAACGGCGCCGTCGACCAGTTCATGTGGATGAACACCGTCTCCGACAACAACGGCGGTGCGCTGCGCGACCCAAAGGTGCGCGAAGCGCTGCAGTACGCCATCGACAAGGCCGCCGTCGTGCAGACCATGGGCGGCGACGAGCTCGCCGGCGTCACCAACGGCATCTTCGGCCCGGGCATCGTCGGGTACGAGGAGTCCGACCCGTTCCCCACCGATGGTTCGAAGGGCGACCCCGAGAAGGCCAAGAAGCTGCTCTCCGAAGCGGGCTTCCCCGACGGCATCACGCTGAAGTTCCCGTACCGCCAGGTGGGGCTCCAGCCCGACATCGCCCAGACGATCCAGTCGAGCCTCGCGAAAGCCGGCATCACGGCCGAGCTCACACCGGTGCAGGCCACCGACTACTACGCCAACTTCATGACCAACCGCGACAACGCCGCCACCGGTGCATGGGACATCGCGCTGGTCGGCTGGTCGCCGGACTGGCAGGGCGGCGCCGCGCGGAGCGTGTTCCAGCCGCAGTTCTCCTTCAGCGGCACGCCGCAGACCTACAACTACGTCGACTTCGACAGCGAAGAGGCCAACGCCCTGGCCGCGCAGGCGCTCGCCGCCGGCACGCCCGAGGAGGCGGCGTCGCTGTGGCATGACGTGGACGTCGCGGTGATGAAGGACACGCCCATCGTCAGCATCGCCTACCGCAAGGTCCGCGTGTACCACTCCGACCGCGTCCAGGACTTCGCCGTGTACGCCCAGAGCCAGAACGGCGACTGGACGAACCTCTGGCTGAACGACTGACCAGCAACCGCTGACGAACGGGGCCGGGCGGCCTGTCCGCCCGGCCCCGCGGAAGGGAGCCATGATGGCGCTACTGGATGTCCGCAACCTCGTGGTCGACATCCCCACCGAGGACGGAACGGTGCATGCCGTGCGGGACGTGTCGTTCCAGGTGCAGCAGGGGGAGTTCTTCGGCGTCGTGGGGGAGTCGGGCTCGGGCAAGTCCGTGATGGTGCAGTCGATCATGGGGCTGATCCCCGCCGCCCGTACCGCGGGAACCGTCTCGTTCGAGGGGCGGGATCTGCTCCGACTGCCGGCGGACGAGCTGCGCGGCATCCGGGGAAGGCAGATCAGCATGATCTTCCAGGACCCGCTGTCGAGCCTGCACCCGCAGTACACGGTCGGGTGGCAGATCGTCGAGCAGATCCGCGCCCACGAGAAGACCAGCCCGGCGGCCGCCAAGGCCCGTGCGATCGAGCTGCTCGAGAAGGTGCGCATCCCGGATGCCGCACACCGCTTCTCCGCGTACCCCCACCAGTTCTCCGGGGGCATGAGGCAGCGCGTGATGATCGCGATGGGCCTCGCGCTCGAGCCCGCGCTGATCATCGCCGACGAGCCGACGACCGCACTGGACTCGACGGTGCAGGCGCAGATCCTCGATCTGCTGGGCGAGATGCAGCGCGATCTCGGGACGACCATCCTCATGATCAGCCATGACCTCGGCGTGCTCTCCCGCGTCGCCGACCGCGTCATGGTGATGTACGGCGGGCGCAAGATGGAGCTGGGCGCGAGCGCCACCGTGCTCGAGTCGCCGGGTCATCCGTACACCTCGGGCCTGCTGCGCTCCTCCTCCTTCAACCGTGCGCCCGGCACGCCGCTGATCCCGATCGCCGGGCGTCCGCCGAGCCTGCTGAGTCCACCGGTCGGCTGCGTCTTCCGAGACCGGTGCGCCGACGCGCTGCCCGAGTGCACCTCCCGGCCGCCGGTGCGGCGCTACGACGACGGCACCGAGGTGTCGTGCTGGCGCGAGGATCCGCCCCGCGAGCCTACGGAGGCGCACGCGGCGCCGGCCGCCGTCGCGGGGGCCGCCGACGCGGGCGCCGAGTTCGTGCGCGTGAACGGGCTGCGGGTCGCTTTCCCGCAGCGGCGGGGACCCGATCGCGTGGTCCTCGAGGACATCGATCTGTCGGTGCGTCGCGGCGAGACGCTGGGGCTGGTCGGCGAGAGCGGATGCGGCAAGACGACGCTCGCCCGCGCGATCGCGGGTCTGGTCCCGGTGTCGGCCGGATCGGTGACGTTCGACGGCGAGTCGATCGTCGGTCTCGGGCGCGATCAGTGGCGGTCGCTGCGGCGCCGAGTGCAGGTCGTGTTCCAGGACCCGTTCGGATCGCTCAACCCCCGGCGCCGCGTCGGCTCGATCATCGCGGACCCGCTGCGCATCCATCGCGAAGGGACCGCGTCCGAGCGGCGCACCCGCGTGCAGGAGCTGATGGAACTGGTGGGACTGAACCCCGAGCACTACAACCGCTTCCCGTCGCAGTTCTCCGGCGGTCAGCGCCAGCGCATCGGGATCGCCCGCGCGCTGGCGCTGCACCCCGAGCTGATCATCCTCGACGAACCGGTCTCGGCGCTGGACGTCTCGATCCAGGCGCAGGTGCTCAACCTCCTCGACGAGCTCCAACAGCGACTGGGGCTGACGTACCTCTTCATCTCGCACGACCTCGCCGTCGTGCGACATGTGTGCGACCGCATCGCCGTGATGGAGTCCGGTCGCATCGTGGAATCGGGGGATGCCGGCGAGATCTACGACCACCCGCAGCATCCGTTCACCCGGCGGCTGCTGTCGGCGTCCGCGCCCGAGATCCCCCGCGTGCTGCGGCCCCGTCGTGTGCTCGAGACCATCACGGAAGGGGCCGCCTGATGGCCGTGTATCCCAAGACCGCGACCGCCGCGGCACGCGTGATCGGGCAGGTGCAGGCGCGCAGCTCGCTCTCGCTCACGATGCGGCGGCTGTTGCGCGACCCCGCCAGCGTCGCGTCGATGATCGCGATCGTGCTGATCGTCCTGTTCGCGCTGGGCGCCCCGGTCGTGGAGGCGCTCACCGGGCACGGACCGACCGAGCAGTTCCGCGACACCGGGCTGACCCCCGAGGGGCTTCCGGTCCCGCCAGGAGGCGAATTCCTGCTGGGCACCGACCAGCTCGGCAGGGACATCCTCGTGCGTCTCGCCTACGGTGCCCGCGTCTCGCTGCTGGTCGGCGTGGCGGCCTCGCTGCTGGCGGCGCTCATCGGCATCGTCGTGGGCGTCGTGGCCGGGTTCGTGGGCGGCGTCACCGACACTGTGCTCAGCCGCATCATCGATCTCGTCATGACGGTGCCGTTCCTGCTCGTGTCGATCGCCCTGGTGTCGGTGGTCGGCCCGAGTCTCGGGCTCTCGATCGGAGTGATCGTGTTCTTCGGCTGGACCGGGCTCGCCCGCGTCATCCGCGGGCAGGTGCTCGCGCTCCGCCATCGCGAGTTCGTCGAGGCGGCGCGATCGCTCGGCGCGAGCCGGACGGCGATCATGTTCCGCGACATCCTGCCCAACCTCGTCGTGCCGATCATCGTCTACACGACCCTCATGATCCCCGGCGCCATCGTGTTCGAGGCGACGCTGTCGTTCCTCGGGCTGGGAGTCGTGCCGCCGACACCGAGCTGGGGCAACATGCTGGCGGATGCCGCCAACGGGTCGCTGTACCTCGTCGCGTGGTGGATGGTGGTCGTGCCCGGAGGGGCGCTGCTCCTGCTGACGCTCGCGTTCAACCTGCTCGGCGACGGGCTGCGCGATGCGCTGGACCCCTCGGCGGCGAAGGGCGGAGCGCGATGACGCGGTTCATCCTCTCGCGCCTGGGCTTCGGCGTGCTGGTGCTGTTCCTGCTCAGCGTCTTCGTGTTCGTGCTGTTCTACGTCACGCCGTCGGACCCTGCCCGCATCATCGCGGGAGACAAGGCGACCGAGGAGCTCATGGCGCAGATCCGCACCCGCCTGGGGCTCGACCTGCCGATCTGGGAGCAGTACCTGCGCTTCGTCGGGGGGCTGCTCACCGGCGACCTCGGCTACTCGTACCGGTCGAGCATGCCCGTCGGGCAGATCATCGCGCAGCGGCTGCCGGTGACGCTGTCGCTCGTGTTCGGCGGGATGGTGTTCTGGCTGGCGATCGGCCTGCCGATCGGCATCTCGTCGGCCAAGCGTCCCGGCTCGGTGCGCGATCGCGTGGGCCAGGGTTTCGCGATCGTCGGCATCAGCTTCCCGACCTTCGTGCTCGGGATGCTGACGCTGTACACGCTGTACTTCCTGCCGACGAAGGTGGGACTGACGCTCTTCCCGCCCGGCGGCTTCACGCCGTTCTTCGAGAACCCGCTGGAGTGGGCGTGGCATCTGCTGCTGCCGTGGACCACGCTCGCTCTGGTCGTCGCCGCCGTGTACGCGCGGCTGACCCGCGGCCAGATGCTCGAGGTGTTCGGGCAGGACTACATCCGCACCGCCCGCGCGAAGGGGCTCACCGAGCGCCGGGTCACGTATGTCCACGCGTTCCGCAGCGCCATGCCGCCGCTGATCACGCAGCTCGGCGTCGACCTCGGCCTCATGCTCGGCGGCGTCATCGTGATCGAGCAGGTCTTCGGCCTGCTCGGCGTCGGCTCGCTCGCCGTCTCGAGCGTCGCCCAGCAGGATCGCCCCGTCATCATCGCCGTCGTCCTGCTCGGCGGCGTGTTCGTGGTGATCTGCAACCTCGTCGTCGACGTGCTGTACGCCGTGATGGACTCCCGCGTCCGCACCGCCGGCCGGTGACGGCGAGCCGCGGCATCCCGTTCCCCATCCCCATCCCTCAGCGAAGGAGCACCATGTCCCACGCCCACTCCCATGCCCCGACGTCGCTCGACACCGCGGCCCGGCCCGCCGGGTCGATGCCGGCATCGGACGGCGTCGATCCGCGGATGCCGCGCCTCGCGCAGGCGGCAGGATTCGCCGCGGAGATGAGGTCGGGGTGGGGTGAGGCCGACCGGACCCCGATGCTGCCGGAGGGGGCGGCCGCTGCCGCGGCGCAGCACCGCCGCCGGCTCGCCGACGCGCTGCCCGGCCGCACGCTCGTGGTGTCGGCCGGCCGCGCCCCGGTGCGCGCCAACGACACCGTGTACGAGTTCCGCGCCGACAGCGACTTCCTGTGGCTGGTCGGTGCGGCGATCGAGGACGCCGTGCTCGTCATGACCGGTGCCGACGCGACGGTGTACCTGCCGCCGCCCGGCCGCCCGGGCGACGACGCGTTCTTCGCGGACCCGCTCCACGGCGAGCTGTGGGTCGGCCCCATCCCCGGCCTCGCCGAGTACGCCGCCGCCCTCGAGGTCCGCACGCGGCCGCTGTCGGAACTGGCGTTGACGGACGACTCTCTGATCACAGGGACGCGGCCGGCGGCCGGGCCCGTCGCGGCCGCGCTCGCGGGCGCGGACCGCTCGGGCGATCTCGCCCGGGTGCTCGCCGAGCTGCGGATGTACAAGGACGAGTGGGAGGTCGCAGAACTGCGGGCAGCCGTCGACGACACCGTCGCGGGCTTCGCCGCGACGACGCTGGAGATCCCGCGTGCGGTGCGCCAGGGCGGGGAGCGCTGGCTGCAGGGCACCTTCGACCGGCACGCGCGCACCGTCGGCGCGGGGCCGGGGTACGCGACCATCGTGGGGTCGGGAGCTCACGCGCCGATCCTCCATTGGGTGCGGGCCGAGGGTGCGGTCGATCCGGAGGCGCTGCTGCTGCTGGACATGGGTGTCGAGCGCCGCTCGGGCTACACCGCGGACGTCACCCGCACGCTGCCGGCGAGCGGCCGCTTCACGGCCACGCAGCGGGGCGTGCACGACCTCGTGGAGCGCGCGCACCGTGCGGGCCTGGCCGCCGTCGCGCCGGGGCGTCCGTGGAGCGACTTCCACGCCGCGTGCATGGAGGTGCTCGCGCAGGGCCTCCACGACTGGGGCCTGCTCTCGGTCTCGGTCGACGAGGCGCTCTCGCCCGCCGGCCAGCAGCACCGGCGCTACATCGTCTGCGGCGTCGGACACCACCTCGGCATCGACGTGCACGACTGCGCGTCGTCGAGCTACGCGGCCTACCAGGGGGCGACGATGCAGCCCGGCATGGCGCTCACGGTCGAGCCCGGGCTGTACTTCCACGCGTTCGACGAGACGGTGCCGCCGGAGCTGCGCGGCGTCGGCGTGAGACTCGAGGACGACATCGTCGTGACGAGCACGGGCTCCGACATCCTCTCTGCCGCCCTTCCCATCGACGCGACCGGCGTCGAGGAGTGGATGCAGACGCTCGGCGCGTGAGGTTCGGCGGGCTCCCGGGACACCCCACGGGCGGGTGTTCGCGGGAGCCCGCGCGTTATGGGATAATTATGGGTCGGACCGCACGCTCGACCCTCTATCCAGCGTGGTGGTCCTCCTCTGAGCTCCCGCCGGGTGTGCACCCCACGCTCCAGGCGACCGGTTCGTTCACTTCCCACACATTCAGGAGAATCGTGGCTGTCAAGATCCGTCTCAAGCGCCTCGGCAAGATCCGTGCGCCCTACTACCGCATCGTCGTGGCCGACTCGCGCACCAAGCGCGACGGTCGTGTCATCGAGGAGATCGGCAAGTACCACCCGACCGAGGAGCCCTCGTTCATCGAGGTCGACTCGGAGCGTGCGCAGTACTGGCTGTCCGTCGGCGCGCAGCCGACCGAGCAGGTGCTCGCCATCCTCAAGCTGACCGGCGACTGGGGCCAGTTCAAGGGCGACAAGAACGCGGTCTCGACCGTGAAGACCCGCGAGGACAAGGCCGCATTCGAGGTCGACTCCTCGAAGAAGTCGGTCATCAAGCCCAAGGCTGAGAAGAAGGCTGCGGAGCCCGCCGAGGCTCCCGCCGACGAGGCGACCGACGCGGCCGCCGAGGCCGCCGAGGCCGCCGAGTAATCCGTTGCTCGCCGCCGCGCTCGAACACGTCGTCAAGGGGATCGTCGATCACCCGGATGACGTCCGCATCGACTCGTCCACGTCGCCTCGCGGCGACGTGCTCGAGGTGCACGTCCACCCCGACGACCGGGGTCGCGTGATCGGGCGCGGCGGCCGCACGGCCAAAGCCCTGCGCACCCTCATCAGTGCTCTCGCCGACGGCCGCCGCGTGCGCGTCGACGTCGCGGATGACTGAGGTGGCAGGCGAAGACACCGCGGGTTCGGGCGCTGACGCCCGCAAGCCCGCAGGAGCGATCCCCCCTTCCGGCAAGACGCAGCTGCGCGTCGGCCGCCTCGTGAAGGCCCACGGCCTCAAGGGTGCGATCAAGCTCGAGCTGTACACCGATGACCCCGAGGGGCGCTTCGTCCCCGGCGCGACGTTCACGCTCCAGGTTCCGGAGTCGTCGCCGTGGCACGGCAAGCCGCTCACGGTGCGCGAGTTCCGGTTCATGAACAGCCACCCCGTCGCCTTCTTCGAGGGCGTCGACGACCGCAGCGCGGCCGAGGAGCTCATCCGCGCGATCCTCTGGGTCGACGAGGACGAGAAGTCCTCGCCCGCCGAAGAGGACGCCTGGTTCGACCACCAGCTCGTCGGGCTGGACGTCGTGCGCGACGGCGCCGTCGTCGGCAGGGTCGCACGGGTGGATCACTTTCCCGCGCAGGACCTGCTCATCGTGAAGGTGCGCGACGAAGAGGTCCTGGTGCCGTTCGTCAAGGCGATCGTGCCCGAGGTCGACATCGCCGCGGGTCGGCTCATCGTGACGCCGCCCGCGGGGCTCTTCGAAGAGCTGCCGGACGACGAGGACGCGCCCGCCGAAGCGGACGCCGACGGCGCCGACGCCACCGACTGACCCCCGCTCACACGCGGCACCGGCCGCCCGTGCGGCAGATGTGATCTGCGGGTAACACGGCGGGAAAGGCCCCGGAACCTCGGCCAGCGATCATCGGAGGCATGGGCGAAGTACGCACCGTGTGCTCTTACTGCGGCGTCGGCTGCGGGATCGCGGTCACGACCTCGCGCGCCGGGGCGGGGCATCCGCCCACGATCACGAAGGTCTCGGGCGACCGCGCGCACCCGACCAACGCCGGCCGGCTGTGCACCAAGGGCGCCACGCACGCCGAGCTGATGCAGGCGCCCGGCCGCATGACGACGGCGCACATCCGGCGTTCGCGCGGCGAGCCCACCACACCGCTCGCCGTCGCAGACGCGGTGACGGATGCCGCCGCCCGCCTGCGTGCGATCCTCGACGAGCACGGACCCGATGCCATCGCGCTCTACGTCTCGGGGCAGATGAGCATGGAGGCGCAGTACCTCTCGAACAAGCTCGTGAAGGGGTATCTGCGCGGCATCCACATCGAGTCGAACTCCCGGCTGTGCATGGCGTCGGCGGGAACCGGTTACAAGCAGTCGCTCGGCGCCGACGGGCCGCCCGGATCGTACGAGGACTTCGACCGGGCCGACCTGTTCTTCGTGATCGGATCGAACACCGCCGACTGCCATCCCATCCTGTTCCTGCGCATGGCCGACCGGCTCAAGCAGGGCGCGAGGCTGATCGTCGTCGATCCGCGACGCACGACGACGGCCGACCGCGCCGACCTGTTCCTGCAGATCGTGCCGGGCACGGACCTCGCCCTCCTCAACGGCCTGCTGCACCTGCTGGTCGAGGCCGGAGACATCGACGAGGAGTTCATCGCCGCCCACACCGAAGGCTGGGGGCATATGGCGGAGCTTCTCGCCGAGTACCCGCCCGCCCGCGTGGCCGAGCTGACCGGCCTCGCCGAAGACGACATCCGCACGGCCGCCCGCTGGATCGGCGAGGCCGACGAGTGGATGACGCTGTGGACGATGGGCCTCAACCAGTCCACCCACGGCACGTGGTCGACGAACGCGATCTGCAACCTCCATCTCGCGACCGGGGCGATCTGCCGGCCGGGCAGCGGTCCGTTCTCGCTGACCGGTCAGCCCAACGCCATGGGTGGCCGCGAGATGGGCTACATGGGTCCCGGGCTGCCGGGGCAGCGTGCGGTGTTCAGCGCATCCGACCGCGGCTTCGTCGAAGAGGTCTGGGGGCTCGAGCCGGGCGCGATCCGCGAGGAGTCCGGCACGGGCACGATCGACATGTTCCGCCGCGCGGCCGACGGCGAGATCAAGGCGGTCTGGATCATCTGCAGCAACCCGGTCGCCTCGGTGGCGAACCGCAAGACGGTGATCGAGGCGCTGGAGACCGCCGAGCTCGTCATCGCGCAGGACGTCTACACCGAGACCGCCACCACCGCGTACGCCGACATCCTGCTGCCCGCGACGCTCTGGGTCGAGACCGACGGCGTGACCGTCAGCAGCGACCGGACCCTCACCCTGGTGCGCGACGTCGTCCCCGCTCCCGGCGAGGCGCAGCCGGACTGGCTGACGATCTGCCAGGTGGCGCGGGCGATGGGTTTCGAGGGCTTCGACTTCGCTTCCAGCGCCGAGGTGTTCGACGAGATCCGGCGCTTCTGGAACCCGCAGACCGGGTGGGATCTGCGCGGCGTGACGTACGAGCGGCTGCGCGAGACACCCGTGCAATGGCCTGCTCCGCCGGACGACGTGGCGACGCGGCATCCGATCCGGTATGTCAACGACGGGGTCAGCCAGTCGCTGCACGTCGAGGAGGACGGCACGGTGCCGCGGCTCGCCTTCGCGACGCCGTCGCGGCGGGCGCAGTTCCTCGCTCGACCGCATCTCGCGCCCGCGGAGCTGCCCGACGACGACTACCCGTGGGTGCTCAACACCGGCCGCCTGCCGCACCACTGGCACACGATGACGAAGACCGGACGCGTCGCGAAGCTCGCGAAGCTGCACCCGGGGCCGTTCGTCGAGGTGCATCCGATCGATGCCGAGCGGCACGGGATCGCGGAGGGCGACCAGGTCGAGGTCGCGTCGCGCCGCGGCCGGTTCGTCGTGCCTGCCGTCCTCACCGACCGCGTGCAGCCGGATGGCCTGTTCGCGCCGTTCCACTGGAACGACGAGCACGGCGAATACGTCACGGTCAACGCGGTCACCAGCGACGCCGTGGATCCGCTGTCGGCGCAGCCGGAGTTCAAGTTCGCCGCCGTCTCGCTGCGCCGCGTCGGCCCAGCGGCCGGGGGAGCCGGGGCGTCCACCGCCTCCGCCGACGAGGCCCTCGCGGGTGCCGGCGTCAGCCTCGCACCGCCGCAGCTGAGCGAGGTCGAGGGTGCGTACCTCGCCGGGTTCCTGTCGACGGTGCGCTCGGTCGTGCTCGCCCCGGGCGAGGTGCCCGTGCTCCCCGCCGAGTCCCCGCTCGGAGCGCTCGCTCGCGCGTGGTTCGACGGCGTCCTCGCGGGCGCCTTCTCGCGCACCTCCCTCGGGAGTCGGATGCCGCCGGCCGACGCCGCGGACGAGGTCGTGGTGCTGTGGGGCTCGCAGACGGGCAACGCCGAGGAGTTCGCGACGACTGCCACCGCGGCACTCGGAGCACGAGGCATCCCCGCCCGCGCGCGGAGCATGGCGGAGCTGCGCGCCACGGACCTGACCGACGTGCGCCGACTGCTCGTGGTCACCTCGACGTTCGGCGACGGCGGGCCTCCCGACAACGCCGCCGCGCTCTGGCACGAGCTCAACGCCGCCGGTGCGCCGGAGCTCGCGGGGCTCCGCTACGCGGTGCTCGCGCTCGGCGACTCGAACTACGACGACTTCTGCGGCCACGGTCGCCGGCTGGATGCGCGCCTGGGCGAGCTCGGCGCGACGGCCCTCCTCGATCGGGTCGACCTCGAGCCTGACGCCGACGAGCCGCGGGCGGCGTGGCTCGCGCAGATCCTCGAGACGCTGGCCGCGGAGGGGGCGACCGCTGCGGCCCCTCTGCCCGCGCCGGCTGCGCCCGCCAAGCGCCTCTTCAGCCGTGCGAACCCGGTGCACGCCCCGCTCGTGCGCAACGATCTGCTGAGCGCAGCGGGGTCGCAGAAGGAGGTGCGGCGCATCGCGTTCGACCTCACGGGCTCGGGTGCGGCATACGAGGCGGGCGATTCGCTCGGCGTGGTGTGCACCAACGCGCCCGCAGTGGTGGCGGAGTGGCTCGCCGCGACCGGTGTCGCCGCGCACGCGATCGTCGAGATCGATGGCGAGGAGCGCACCTTCGCAGACGCGCTCCGCACCCGCCTGGACATCACCAGGGCCCCGCTCGAGCTGGTGCGCTTCATCGCGGAGCGCAGCGGCGACGGCACGCTGGGCGCACTGCTGCGCCGTGAGAACAAGCGCAGGCTCGAGCAGTTCCTGTGGGGCCAGCAGGCCGTCGACCTGGTGCGCGACTTCCCGGTGCAGGCTTCCGCGTCCGAATGGACGGGGGTGCTCAAGCGCCTGCTGCCCCGTCAGTACTCGATCTCGTCGAGTCCCAAGTCCGACCCGGACACCGTGGAGCTCACGGTGTCGGTGGTCCGGTTCCGGACGGAGTCGGGGCGCGCCCGCGGCGGCGTGTGCTCGACGTTCCTCGCAGACGGTGACGCCCACGCCGCGCCGGTCTACCTGCAGCGTTCACCCGCCTTCCGCCCTCCCGCCTCCGGCGACACGCCGATGATCATGATCGGTCCGGGAACCGGGATCGCGCCGTTCCGCGCGTTCCTGCATGACCGCCGCGCGGACGGGCACACCGGCCGCAACTGGCTGTTCTTCGGCGAGCAGCACGCCGCGACCGACTTCTACTATCGGGACGAGCTCGACGGGATGCGCGCGGACGGCTTCCTCACCCGCCTCGACGTCGCGTTCTCGCGCGACCAGCGCCAGAAGATCTACGTGCAGGACCGCATGATCGAGCACGGGGCGCAGCTGTGGCGCTGGCTCGAGGACGGCGCGCACCTCTACGTCTGCGGCGACGCGATGCGCATGGCCAAGGACGTCGACGCCACCCTCATCGGCATCGCGCAGCAGCACGGCAGCCTCTCCGACGAGGCAGCCGCCGAGTATGTGCGGGGCCTCGCCGCCGACGGGCGCTACGTGCGCGACGTCTACTGAACGTCCCGTCCCTCGCCTCGTGGCCGCCGCGCACGGAGATGAGCGGATGCCTCGACCCGAGGCATCCGCTCATCTCCTGCACGTGCGATCAGATGCGCTGCGAAGCCAGCGACTTCCGGGGGATCACGTAGACGAACACGGTGAGCAGCAGCAGTCCGACGTAGGCGGCGACGAAGCCGTGGAAGGCGGCGGAGTAGCCGCCGGTGGCGAGCTGGGACGCGTTGAGCACCTGCGGCACGAGGAACCCGCCGTACGCGCCGATCGCCGAGATGAGGCCGAGCGCCGCCGCGGAGGTGCGGGACATCTTCGTCGCCTCGGGGGTGCCGGGCTCGAGGCCCTTCGCCTGCGAGCGGGCGGCGAAGATGCTCGGGATCATCCGGTACGTCGACCCGTTGCCCATGCCGGTCGCCGCGAACAGCACCAGGAAGCAGGCGAGGAACACGGCGAAGCTGTGAAGCGGCAGCGTCCAGACCAGGGCCAGGGCACCCAGGGCCATCACCGAGAACGCCCCCACCGTCACACGTGCGCCGCCGAACCGATCGGCGAGGCGGCCGCCGTACGGCCGCGCGAGCGAACCGACGAGTGCGCCGAGGAAGGCGAGCGAGACGGCCGCCTGACCCACCTGGATCGTCGAGAACTCGGGGAACTGGTCGGCGATGAGCTTGGGGAACACGCCGGCGAACCCGATGAACGAGCCGAACGTGCCGATGTAGAGCACGGCCATGATCCAGAGGTGGGGTTCCCGCAGCGCCGCGGCGGAGCTGGCGAAGTCCGCCTTCGCCGAGGAAAGGTTGTCCATGTACCGCCAGGCGCCGAACATCGCGACGAGGATCAGCGGGATCCACATCCACCCGGCGAGCGAGATGTTGAGGGTCGCGCCGGCGCCGATCGTCACCGCGATCGGCACGGCGAACTGGGCGACCGAGGTGCCGAGGTTGCCGCCTGCCGCGTTGAGGCCGAGCGCCCAGCCCTTCTCCTTCTGCGGGAAGAAGTAGGTGATGTTCGCCATGGAGCTCGCGAAGTTGCCGCCGCCGACACCGCCGAGGGCTGCGATCAGCAGCAGCACGCCGAACGGCGTCCCGGGGTCGGCGACCGCGATACCGAGCAGGGTCGCAGGGATGAGCAGCAGGCCCGCCGACACGATCGTCCAGTTGCGGCCGCCGAAGATCCCCACCATGAACGTGTAGGGAACGCGCAGCGTCGCCCCGACGAGGCTCGGCAGCGAGATGAGCCAGAACGATTCCGAGCTCGTGAGCTGGAAGCCCGCCGCCGGCAGCATCACGACGACGATGCTCCACAGCTGCCAGATGATGAACCCGAGGAACTCGGCGAAGATCGACCAGCCGAGGTTGCGCCGCGCGATGGCGCGGCCCTCCGCGAGCCAGAAGGCCGGGTCCTCGGCGTTCCAGCCGTCGATCCAGCGACCCGGTCGTCGGGTGAGGGCGACGGGTGCGAGGTGCGAAGCGGTGATGCGGGGCGGTGCGGCGGTCTCCGTCGGCGACGGAGCGTCGGTCGTGGTCATGGCGCCTCCTGGGATGAGCAGACACGGGGGTGCGTGCGTCTCCACGCTAGGAACCGGGTGTTTCGGCCCGCCGGACCCCGCGGTTACCTCTCGGTCACTTCTCGCTCACGCCTCGCCGCGAGCCGCGGTGGGCACCCCGTCACACGACCGAAACACCGGCTGCTTCTAGACTCGAAGACATGCGCGTCGACATCGTCACGATCTTCCCGACGTTCTTCGACGTGCTCGGCGTCTCGCTGATCGGGAAGGCGCGGGATCGCGGCATCCTCGACATGCACGTCCACGACCTTCGCGACTGGACCCACGACCGGCATCGCACCGTCGACGACACCCCGTACGGCGGCGGCGCCGGGATGGTGATGAAGCCGGAGCCCTGGGGCGAGGCGCTCGACGAGGTGCTCGACGACGACGCCGTGCTGCTGGTGCCGTCGCCCGCCGGCGAGCTGTTCACGCAGCCGATGGCGCGGGAGCTCGCGCAGGAGAAGCACCTCGTCTTCGCGTGCGGACGCTACGAGGGGATCGACCAGCGCGTGGTCGACCACTACGCCGAGCGCGGCCGCGTGCGGCTGGTCAGTCTGGGCGACTACGTGCTCAACGGGGGAGAGGTCGCCGCGATGGCCGTCATCGAAGCCGTGTCGCGCCTCATCCCGGGAGTCGTCGGAAACCCCGAGAGCCTCGTCGAGGAGTCGCACGAGCTCGGCCTGCTCGAGTACCCGAGCTACACCAAGCCCGCGCAGTGGCGCGGGTTGGAGGTGCCGCCGGTGCTGCTCAGCGGCAACCACGGCGCGATCGCGGCGTGGCGGCACGAGCAGAGCGTCGAGCGCACGCGCGCGCACCGGCCGGACCTGCTGCCGCAGTCCGACTCCGCGTCCTGACGGAGACGGATGCCGCGGCCGCACGCCCGCACGCATCACGCGGGTTCGACCACATCGAGTCGGTAGCCGCGTTTGACCACGGTCTTGACGAGATCCGGGACCCCCAGCGACTCGCGCAGGCGCGCGACGGCCATCTCGACGGCGTGGGTGTTCTCTCCCGACCGCGGCAGGGCGGCCTGCAGGCGCGGCCGCGAGACGACACCCCCGCCGGCGTCGAACAGGGTCCCGACGATGTCGGTCGCGCTCCGCGACAGCGGGATGTGACGGCCGTCCAGCACGATCCCGGTGCTGCGCAGCTCCAGTCGGCCGCCCGAGGTCGGGAGGGATGCCACACCGCCTCCGCCGAAGTGCGTGACCACGGCGCGCACGAGCGACCCCAGACGACCGCGCTCGGCGACGAGCGGTCGCAGGCCCACGCCGCACAGCGGACCCGCCGTGATCGGACCGACGGCGGCCATCAGCAGCCGCCTTTCGGCCTCGCGCTCGACGATCTCCTCGAGCACGCCCTCGTGACGGGCGGCTGCGAGCCACTCCGCGGCGCCGGGAGCGGAGGTGAACAGCACCGCGTCGACCTCGCGCTGTGCCGCGGCGATGACAGAGCGCGAGACGGCGGCGGGATCCGGGGGAGGACCCCATCGGTACACCGTCAGGCTCACCACGTCGGCGCCCGCCTTCACGAACAGCTCGTCGAGCCCGTCGGCCCCCGAGCCGTGGTGCTGCACCGCGACACGGCGGCCGGCGAGCCCCTCGGCCAGGAGGAACTCGCCGAGCTCGGCCGAGGTCTCGGACTCGGCGACCCAATCCGCGGTGAGGCCGGCCTGCTGGATGGCTCCGCGCGCCTTGGGGCCCCGCGCGACGAGCTGAGCCCGCGAGAGCGCGGCGTGGAGCTCGTCGAGGAGCCCCGCTTCGTCGGCGGCCTCCATCCAGCCCCGGAAGCCGACGCCGGTCGTCGCGACGACGACGTCCGGCTCGCGCGCGATGAGCTCGCGCGTCGCGGCGATGAGGGCGTCGTCGTCGATGTGGGGCACGATCGTGAGCGCCGGCGCATGCCGCACGTGGGCGCCGTGGCGCTCGAGCGCGGCGGCGAGCTCGGACGCGCGACGATCGACGGCGATGACGATCGTGCAGCCGTCGAGAGCGGCTGAGAGGGTGGGGCGCGGGGTGGAGCTCAACGGACGATGCCACCTGCCAGGAGGGGGTCGGGCGACAGCAGCCCGGCGCGGGCCACCTCGCCGATCACGATGACCGCGGGATTGCGCACGCCGGCGCGCCCGGCATCCAGCACCACGCCTCCCAGCGTGCTCCGGGTGGTGCGCTGGTCGCGGTGGTGACCGCGTTCGACGATCGCGACGGGCCGGTCGGCGGGCACCCCGGCGTGCAGCGCGTCGGAGACGACGCGGGGCAGAGCGCCGACGCCCATGAGGATGACGGTGGTCACGCCCTCGTCGCGGAGGGCTGCGACCGTGGCGTCGGTCACCTCGGACGGGCCGTTCACGATGTGCACGGCACCGGCGACACCGCGATGCGTGATCGGGATGCCGGCGGCCTGGGGAACGGCGATGGCGCTCGAGATGCCGGGGACGACGTCGACCGGGATGCCGGCCGCGAGGCAGGCGGCGACCTCCTCGCCGCCGCGCCCGAACACGAAGGGATCGCCGCCCTTGAGACGGACGACGTGCTTGCCTTCTCGCGCGCGACGGACCAGCAGGTCGTTGATCTCCTGCTGGGGCACCGGGTGGTGGCCCGGATGCTTCCCGACGTCGACGACCTCCGCGTCCGCGCGGACGTGCTCACGGATGTCGGTCGGGCCGAGGCGGTCCATCACCACGACGTCCGCGCGCCTCAGCAGGCGCCACGCCCGCACCGTGAGCAGATCGATCGGGCCCGGGCCGCCGCCGACGAGGTCGACACGCCCCATGGCGGTCATCGCTCGCCCTCCCAGCGGACGAGGACATCCCCGCCGTCGACCGCCACCGGCCAGACGTGCAGGCTGCGGGGCTCCTTGCCCTGGGTGTCGAGGCAGGCGCCGGTGCGCAGATCGAAGACCTGCTTGTACATGGGGGAGGCGACCGTCGGGACGCCCTGGCGCGTACCCACGATGCCCCGTGAGATGACGTGCGCGCGACTGTAGGGGTCGAGGTTCGACAGGGCGTGGACGCGGCCCGGCGTGCCGTCGGGTCCTCGAAGGAGGAACAGCGCGATCTGCGTGCCGCCGAGGAGGGCGGCCCTGCCGCGCTCCACCTCGAGGTCGTCGAGCGCGCAGACGCGCACCCAGCCCTCCCTCGGGGCGGTGTCCTCGGCTGTCTGCGGGTCGACGAGGGTCATCGGCGCACCTCCAGGGTCGTTCCTGCGATGACCACGCGCGCGTCGGCGCGCTCGCCGTCGGTGGCCGGTCGTGGCTGTCCGCGCTCGACGGTGTACGCCAGCGACGGGTCGGGCGTGGTGGGCGTGTTGACGAACGACGCGAATCGGCGCAGCTTCTCGGGGTCTTCGAGGGTCGCCTTCCATTCGTCCTCGTAGGAGTCGAGATGGGCCGCCATCGCGGCATCCAAGTCGGCGCAGATGCCGAGGCTGTCGTCGAAGATCACCTCGCGGAGGCCGTCGATGCCGCCGTCGAGGTCCTCGAACCATGGTGCGGTGCGCTGCAGCCGGTCGGCGGTGAAGATGTAGTACATCAGGAACCGGTCGATCGCGGTGAGCAGCTCCTCGTCGCCGAGTCCTTCGGCCAGCAGCACGGCATGGCGAGGCGTGAACCCGCCGTTGCCTCCGACGTACATGTTCCAGCCGGCTTCGGTCGCGATGACGCCCACGTCCTTGCCGCGGGCCTCCGCGCACTCGCGCGCACACCCCGACACGCCCAGCTTGAGCTTGTGGGGCGAGCGCAGGCCGCGGTAGCGCAGCTCGAGCTGCACCGCCATGCCGACCGAGTCCTGCACGCCGTAGCGGCACCAGGTCGAACCGACGCACGACTTGACCGTGCGCAGCGACTTGCCGTAGGCGTGGCCCGACTCGAAGCCCGCGTCCACGAGCCGCTTCCAGATCGCGGGGAGCTGTTCCAGGCGCGCCCCGAACATGTCGATGCGCTGACCGCCGGTGATCTTCGTGTACAGGCCGAAGTCCTGGGCGACCTGCCCGATCACGAGCAGTCCCTCCGGCGTGATCTCGCCGCCGGGGATGCGGGGGACCACCGAATAGCTGCCGTCCTTCTGCAGATTCGCCATGACGTGGTCGTTGGTGTCCTGGAGCGTCGCGTTCTCACCGTCGAGCACGTGGCCGCGCACGAGCGTGGCGAGGATGCTGGCGAGGGCGGGCTTGCAGATGTCGCAGCCGCGACCCGAGCCGAAGCGCTCGATGACGGCGCTGAACGTCGTGAGTCCGGACACACGGACCGCATCGAACAGCTGGCGCCGCGACATGTCGAAGTGCTCGCAGATCGCGGTGCTGAGCGTCGCCCCGGACTTGGCGAGCTCGGTGCCGACGATCTTCTTCACCATCATCACGCACGAGCCGCACGCCGCCCCGGCCTTGGTGCACGCCTTGATGCCCGCGACATCCGTGCATCCCTCCTTGTGCACGGCGTCACGGATGGCGCCCGCGGTGACGTTGTTGCACGAGCACACGAGCGCCTCGTCGGGCCGGTCGCCGGTCGGAGCCGCGACGCCGCCCTCCGGCAACAGGTAGGCGGCCGGGTCGCCTCCGAGCGCGCCGCCCACCAGCGGCCGCAGCGCGCCATAGGCCGAGGCATCACCGACGAGGATGCCGCCCAGCAGCGTCTTCGCGTCGTCCGACAGCACCAGCTTCTTGTAGACGCCCGCGACCGGGTCGGCGTAGGTGACGTCGAGCGCCCCCGGTGTCTCGGCGAACGCGTCGCCGAAGCTCGCCACGTCGACGCCCGACAGCTTGAGCTTCGTCGACAGGTCGTAGCCGGGGAAGGATGCCTCTCCGCCCAGCAGCCGCGTCGCAGCGACCTCGGCCATCGCGTAGCCGGGGGCCACGAGCCCGACGCACGCTCCGTCGTAGTTGGCCACCTCGCCGATCGCGAGGATGCGGGGGTCGGACGTCTGGCAGCCGGCGTCGATCCGCACGCCGCCCCGGGGATCCACGTCGATCCCGGCGGAGCGCGCGAGCTCGTCGCGAGGACGCACCCCGACGGTGAACACCACGACGTCGGTGCGCGCGTACGAGCCGTCGCGGAACTCCAGCCCGGTGACCCGCCCGGTGCGATCGGGGTCCAGCCGCGTCGTCACCGTCCCGGTCCGGACGGCGATGCCGCGCGATTCGATGAGGCGACGCAGCGCCGTGCCTGCGGGCAGATCCAGCTGTGCCGACATGAGCCGGTCGGAGGACTGCACCACGGTGCAGTCGACGTCGAGCCCCTGAAGGGCGCCGGCGGCCTCGAGCCCGAGCAGGCCGCCCCCGATCACGGTTCCGACCAGTCGGCGCCCGAGCTCGGCGGACCGCCGCTGAACGAAGTCCGCGAGGCTCTCGACGTCATCGAGCGTCCTGTAGACGAAGCAGCCGTCGAGGCCGAAGCCGTCGACGGCGAGGCGCGCCGCATACGATCCGGTCGCGAGGATGAGCCTGTCGTAGCCCACGCTGGTGCCGCTGCGCGTGGTCACCCGCCGCGCCGCGCGGTCGACGCGCGTCACGGCATCACCTCGCAGAAAGCGCACGCGAGGGTCGTCGAGCACCGCGCGCTCGAGCTCGAGGTCCTCGGGGGAGGCGCCCGCGAAGAAGCCGGTCAGCCCGACGCGGTCGTAGGGGTGCCGCTCCTCCTCGCCGATGAGGGTGATGCGCCACCGCTCGTCGCCACGGCTCAGGAGGCTCTCGACGAAGCGGTGCGCGACCATGCCCGCGCCGACGACCACCACATGGGTGCCGAGAGCGGGGACGCCGGTCATGTCGTCACGGTACGCGGGCGATGTTGCCGCAGCGTCAGCGCCATGTTTCCAGCTGCTGACGCGGTCGCGGTGTGCCATGGCTCCTCCTTGCAGGACGGATACTCGGTGACGCCGACGCTACGAGAGCGGTGTTTCACCGCCGGACCGCCCGCGGTTACCTCGAGCGAACGTTTCGATCACAGCGCCTCCGGGGCCGACGTGAGAAGAGCGCGCCGGATGCCGCCTCCCGCTGCGCGCACCGATGCGGCGCCCGCCGCGCAGCGAGGGCCCTTGCCACCGCCCGCTGCGAGGAGGATTCTCTCCGCATGGGGACACTCGCATCGCGCGAGCTCGAGTTGATCCGCGCCCAGTTCACATTTCCCGCACGCGATCGCGTCGTCACGAACAACGCGGCGAGCACGCAACCGCCGCTGGCGGTGTTCGAACTGCTGCGCGACCTGTCCGAGACGTACGAGAACGTGCACCGTGGCCAATCCGACGCATCCGTCCGCACGACCGAGATGTTCGAGGCGTCCTACGACACCATCGCGGCGTGGGTCGACGCGCCGTCGCGGCGCACACTGTCGATGCACCGCAGCACGACCGAGGCGATCAACGCCGCGATGTACTCGTTGATGGCCGATTTCCGCGACGGCGACAACGTCGTGACGACGCTGATGGAGCACAACTCGAACTACGTGCCGTGGCATGCGCTGTGCCGCGAGATCCTGCCGCGCCTCGGCCGCCGGGTCGAGTGCCGTCTCGCGCGCTTCGACCATGAGACCGGCCGGCTCGACCTCGACCACCTCGCGTCGCTCGTCGACTCCCGCACCAAACTGGTGTGCTGCACCGGAGGCTCCAACTTCCTCGGCACGAAGCCGCCGCTGGACGAGGTGCGCGCGATCGCCGACGCCGGCGGCTACGAGCAGCCCGACGGGCACCGCGGTGCGCTGCTGCTCATCGACGCCGCGCAGCGATTCGCCAGTTCGCGCCTGGATGTGCGATCGATGGATGCCGACTTCGTCGCCTTCTCCTTCCACAAGCTGCTCGCGCCCTTCGGCGTGGGTGTGCTCTACGCCAAGGAGGCCCTGCGCGAGTCCCTGCCGCCGTTCCTGTACGGCGGCGACATGATCGCCGAGGGGAAGGTGTTCCCGGACCGCGTCGAGTACAACGACCTGCCGTGGAAGTACTCCGCCGGCACGCCGAACATCCTCGGCGTCATCGCGTCGGCGCAGACCCTTCGCCTCATCATCGACATGGTCGGCGCCGATCCGGTGCGCGCGTGGTTCCGCACCGACGACCCCCTCGACCAGGATGCCGTCGAGACCGCGATGTCGATCGTCGCCGAGCACGCGGCATCCCTCACCCGCCAGGCGATGGACGGCCTCTCCGACATCACGGGGCTGCGCATCTACGGGGTGCCGCGGGGCGAGGAGCGCACCCCGCTGGTCGCCTTCAACGTCGGTGGACACTCGCCGTTCGACATCGCGCGCGCACTGAACGCGCAGGGGATCGAGTCGCGCGCCGGATGCCACTGCGCGACGCTCGCCCACCACGACCTCGGTATCGACCCGCCGGCGAGCTGCCGCGTGAGCTTCGCGCTCTACAACACACCCGACGAGGTGGATGCCGTGGTCGAGGCCGTGCGCCGCGCGGTGGACTCACCGGAGGAGTTCCGGGCGATCCCGGCGCCGCCCGCGTCCGTCGATCGCACCATGTCGTCGGCAGGCCATGGCCAGGCAGGCCGGCCATCCCGCTCGGGTAGGGTGTAGCGACCCACCGCGAGGAGGACATCCGTGCACACCTGGCCGGGATCGGCGTATCCGCTCGGGGCGACCTTCGACGGGAGCGGCACGAACTTCGCCCTGTTCAGCGAAGGCGCCGAACGGGTCGAGCTGTGCCTGTTCGGGGAACGTGGCGCGGAGACGCGCGTGGACCTCGTCGAGGTGGACGCGTTCGTGTGGCACGTGTACGTGCCCAACATCCAACCCGGGCAGCGCTACGGCTACCGGGTCCACGGCGCGTACGACCCCGCCCAGGGGCTCCGGTTCAACTCCGCCAAGCTGCTCCTCGATCCCTACGCGAAGGCGGTCGAAGGTGCCGTCCGCTGGGGACAGCCGCTGTACGGCTACACCTTCGGCGACCCCGACTCCCGAAACGACGAGGATTCCGCCGCAGACATGATGAAGGGGGTGGTCGTCAACCCGTTCTTCGACTGGGCCGGCGACCGCAGGCCCGGGACGCCCTACTCGGAGACGCTCATCTACGAGGCGCACGTGCGGGGTCTCACGATGCGGCATCCGGCCATCCCCGACGAGATGCGCGGCACCTACAGCGCCCTCGCGCACCCCGCGATCATCGAGCATCTCCTGAAGCTCGGCGTCACCGCCATCGAGCTCATGCCGGTGCACCAGTTCGTGGACGACGCCATCCTCCAGGACAAGGGACTGTCCAACTACTGGGGCTACAACACCATCTCCTTCTTCGCCCCGCACAACCGTTACGCCGCGACAGGTCAGCGCGGACAGCAGGTGCAGGAGTTCAAAGGCATGGTCCGGGCGCTGCACGCCGCGGGGATCGAGGTGATCCTCGACGTCGTCTACAACCACACCGCGGAGGGCAACCACCTCGGACCCACGTTGTCGATGCGCGGCATCGACAACGCCGCCTACTACAAGCTCGAAGACGACAAGCGCTTCTACACCGACTACACCGGCACGGGGAACAGCCTCAACGTGCGCAACCCGCATTCGCTGCAGTTGATCATGGACTCGCTGCGGTACTGGGTGCTCGACATGCACGTCGACGGATTCCGCTTCGACCTCGCCTCGGCGCTGGCACGCGAGTTCTACGACGTCGATCGCCTCGCCACGTTCTTCGAGCTCGTGCAGCAGGATCCGGTGGTGTCGCAGGTGAAGCTCATCGCCGAGCCGTGGGACGTCGGCCCCGGCGGGTATCAGGTCGGCAACTTCCCGCCGCAGTGGACGGAGTGGAACGGCAAGTACCGCGACACCGTCCGGGATTTCTGGCGCGGCGAGCCGCAGGCTCTCGGCGAGTTCGCCTCACGGCTGACCGGATCCAGCGACCTGTACGAGCACTCCGGGCGCCGGCCGGTGGCATCCGTCAACTTCGTCACGGCGCACGACGGCTTCACGCTGCGCGACCTCGTCTCGTACAACGAGAAGCACAACGACGCCAACGGCGAAGGCGGACGCGACGGCGCCGACGACAACCGCTCCGACAACTTCGGCGTCGAAGGACCCAGCGACGATCCCGCCGTGCTGACGCTGCGTGCTCGCCAGCAGCGCAACCTCATCGCCACGCTGCTGCTCAGCCAGGGCGTGCCGATGCTGCTGCACGGCGACGAGCTGGGCCGCACGCAGCAGGGGAACAACAACGGCTACGCGCAGGACAACGAGACGACGTGGGTCGACTGGGATGCCGCCGACCTGCCGCTGCTGGAGTTCACCGCCGCGATGGCGCGGCTGCGGCGGGATCACCCGACCTTCCGCCGGCGACGGTTCTTCGAGGGCCGTCCGGTGCGCCTGGACGTCGGGACCACCGTCCAGGACATCGCGTGGCTGCGCCCCGACGGCACGCTGATGCAGCCCGAGGACTGGGACTCGGGATTCGGCCGGGCCGTGGGGGTGTTCCTCAACGGACTCGGCATCCGCGAGCAGGATCGCCGTGGCGAGGAGATCCGCGACCGCCACTTCATCGTCCTGTTCAACGCGGGCGACGACATCATCGACTTCCGCATCCCGGTGGTCGAGCACAGCCCCGACTGGGAGGTCGTCATCGACACCGCGGGGGAGCGGGCCGACTCGGCCGTGCTGGAACCGGGCGAGGTCGTCCGTCTGGCGGCCAAGTCGCTCATCGTGCTCAGCGAGCACCCGCGGGTGGAACGCGAGATGGATCACTCCGTCGCGGCGTCGCTGGCGGCGCTGGCGGCCGCGACGCCGCCCGCCCACGCTCCGCGCGCAGAACTGCGCACCTGAGCAGACGCGACCGGGGCTCAGTCGACGCCGAGCCAGGACCGATCGGTGAGGACGATCGGTCCGTCCTCGGTGATCGCCACGGTGTGCTCGGAGTGCGCGCCGCGGGAGCCGTCGACCGAGCGCAGCGTCCAGCCGTCGGGATCGGTGATCAGCTCGTCCGTCGTCTGCAGGAACCACGGCTCCAGCGCCATCACCAGCCCGGCGCGCAGCGGGTAGCCGCGCCCCGCCTTGCCGTCGTTGGGGATGTGCGGGTCACCGTGCATGATGCGGCCGACGCCATGGCCGCCGAAGTCGGTGTTGATCGAGTAGCCGTCGCCGTGCGCGACCGCCGCGATCGCGGCCGAGATGTCGCCGATGCGGTGGCCGACGGTCGCGGCCGCGATGGCGGCATCCAGCGCCCGCTCGGTGGTGTCGATCAGCGCGAGATCCTCGTCGCGCGGCGTGCCCACGACGAACGAGACCGCGGAGTCGGCGACCCAGCCGTCGACCGAGACGGCGAAGTCGAGTGACACGAGGTCGCCGTCGCACAGCGCGTAGTCGAACGGCAGTCCGTGCAGCACCGCGTCGTTGACCGATGTGCAGATGACCTTGCCGAAGGGTCGCGCCCCGAACGAGGGGTGGTAGTCGATGTAGCACGACTCGGCGCCGGCGCGGCGGATCAGGTCGTGCGCGCGGCGATCGATCGCCAGGAGGTTCGTGCCCACCCGGGTCTCGTCGCGCAGCGTCGCGAGGGTCTCGGCGACGAATCGCCCTGCGGGCTTCATCGCCTCGATCTCGGCAGGAGTGCGCAACTCGATCATGGGGGGTCCTCTCGTTTCCCTCCATTCTTGCCGACTCCGCGAGGCGTGGCTGGGAGGATGCTCCGGGGCGCGCGGATGCGGACCACGACGATCGCCCGCGGGCGTAGCATCGGAGGCATGTGGCTGCGTCGCGCGTTCTTCGGCTGGCTCATCCCGGCCGCTTTCGTACTGCCGCTGTGGCTGCTGGTCGGATGGGCCGTCTTCAATGCGGGCGGCTGGGCGTTCCTGTGGGTGCTGTTCCTGGCCATCCCCGGCGTGTTCCTGTGGCAGCTCCTGCTCACCCTCCTCGTGCGTGCGCGAGGCACCGTGCGCGCCCATCGCGCCGTGTCGTGGTGGGACGTCCTCGGCTTCACGGTGTGGCACGCGCTGGTGATCTCGCTCGGCTTCTTCGCGCAGTCGTGGTGGGCGCCGGTGATGGTCGTCGCGATCCTCGCGGGGGTCGGACTGTTCTGGCTCGAGCTGTGGCAGCTGTGGAGCGAGGCCCGCCCTTCACGGTTCGTGCTGCATACGACCGACGGTGTCGCGTACATCCCGGCGCAGGCGGACGCTCCGGATCCCGTGGCGCAGGAGGTCATCGTGATCACCGAGAAGCAGGGACCGCCCGCAAGCTGACGTGGTTTGGCGGGGTGCGGCATCCATGGCAGAATGGTTGTTTGTGCCCTGACCGGTTCTGCCTCAGGGGAACCAGCTGTACGGCGTCACGCCGGAGGCCTGCGGCACGCTCATTCCTTTTACCATCATTCCCGCGGTCGACCTGTGGCGGCCGCAGAGAGAGACGATCATGCAGATCCTCGACGCCGTCGACGCGGCTTCGCTCCGCTCCGACATCCCGGAGTTCGCCCCCGGCGACACCGTGAAGGTGCACGTCAACATCACCGAGGGCAACCGCTCCCGCATCCAGGTCTTCCAGGGCGTCGTCATCGGCCGCTCGGGCGACGGCGTGCGCGAGACCTTCACCGTCCGCAAGATCAGCTTCCAGGTCGGCGTCGAGCGCACCTTCCCGGTGCACTCCCCGGTCATCGACCACATCGAGGTCGTGACCCGTGGTGACGTGCGTCGCGCGAAGCTCTACTACCTGCGCAACCTCCGTGGCAAGAAGGCCAAGATCAAGGAGAAGCGCGACAACTGACACCTGCTGTCACAGCGCATTCGACGAAGCCCCGGACCGGCGTGTCCGGGGCTTCGTCGTTCTCCGGGACGGCCAGGAGTGTGCGACCCTTGAAGGCGGGCGCCGCGACCGTCGACACCCTGAAGGATCCCCATGACGACCGAGAAGTCGGCCCCGGCAGAGCCGGCGGAGACGCCCGCGGCGGACGCGGCCACCATCCAGCCCCGTCGCCGTGGCTGGCTGATCTTCCTTCGCGACGTGCTCGTGATCATCCTGATCGCGGTGCTGGTGTCGCTGGTCGTCAAGACCTTCGTCGTCCGCTCGTTCTACATCCCCTCCGGCTCGATGGAGGACACCCTCCACGTCAAGGACCGCATCCTCGTCGACGAGATCACGCCGCGCTTCGGCGGGTACGAGCGCGGCGACATCGTGGTGTTCCGGGATCCGGGCGGCTGGCTGCCGCCGAGCACCGAGCCGCCTCGCCCGCCCGTGGTCGAGGGCATCGAGTGGGTGCTCTCGCTCGTAGGCCTGGCGGCCCCCGACAGCGACGACCACCTCGTGAAGCGGATCGTCGGCCTCCCGGGCGACCACGTCGTGTGCTGCAACGCGCTCGGCCAGATCACCGTGAACGACGTGCCGATCGACGAGAGCGCGTACATCGAGGTGCCGCCGGGGGAGTCCGCGGCATCCGGCGACCCCTTCGACGTCGTGGTCCCCGACGGCAGCCTGTGGGTGCTCGGCGACAACCGCTACCGCTCGAAGGACTCGCGCTACAACACCGACCAGCCCGGCAAGGGATTCGTGCCGATCGACAACCTCGTCGGGCGTGCGTTCCTGGTGACCTGGCCGTTCGACAGGTTCGGTCTGCTCGACTTCCACCACGAGGTGTACGCCGGCGTCCCGGACCCCGTCCAGGAGAGCGACTCGCGATGACCGTCGCCGAGCCCCGGCTCACGCTCGAGCGGCGCCTGCTGCGCGAGCACGCACTCGTGATCGCGTGCGACGAGGTCGGGCGCGGCGCGCTGGCCGGTCCCGTCGCCGTCGGCGCGGCGGTGGTGGATCCGGTGCGCTCGCGCAAGCGGATCCCGCAGGGTCTGCGCGACTCCAAGCTCGTCCCGGAGCCGAAGCGCGCCGATGTGGCCGCCCGCGCGGCGACGTGGGTGGCGGCCAGCGCCGTGGGCTGGGCGAGCTCGGCGGAGATCGACGAGATCGGGATCATGCGCGCGCTGGGCCTGGCGTCGATCCGTGCGCTGGCTGATCTGCGCGCGCAAGGGGTCGTCCCCGAGGAGGCGATCGTCATCCTCGACGGCAACTACGACTACATCACCCCCGCCGGTGCGTGGGGTCTCACCGTGCGGCCGGTGATCAAGGCCGATCGGGACTGCGCGTCCGCGGCCGCGGCATCCGTGATCGCGAAGGTGGCCCGCGACGGGCTCATGACCGAGCTGCACGATGAGCTCCCCGTGTACGACTGGGCTCGCAACAAGGGGTACGCGAGCCCCGACCATCGCGAGGCGATCCGCACGCACGGGATCAGCCGCCACCATCGTGCGTCCTGGTCGATCGCCGAGGCGCCCACCCTGTTCTGAGCGTTCGCCGGCGGCGGACCCTGGGGTGCGGCATCCCTTCGCGCCCATAGGATGGAAGCACCATGGATGACGACGTCTTCGAAGACTACGACCGCGAGCTCGAACTCGCGCTGTACCGCGAGTACCGCGACGTCGTCTCGCAGTTCCAGTACGTGATCGAGACCGAGCGCCGCTTCTACCTCGCCAACGAGGTGAACGTCGTGCGCCGCGACACCGAGCACGACTTCTACTTCGAGATCTCGATGTCCGACGTGTGGGTGTGGGACATCTACCGCGCCGACCGCTTCGTGAAGGCGGTGCGCGTGCTCACGTTCAAGGACGTCAACGTCGAGGAGCTCTCCCGCCGGGACTTCCACCTGCCCGAGGAGCTCTCGCTCGACACGTGAGCGGGACGTCCGCTCCTCCCCAGGTCGGCGATCCCGGCATCTTCCGCCTGTTGTGAACGGATGCCGCATCCTGCCGTCCTCGCGAGCGCCCTCTCGCGCGACGATGCCGGAATGGCAGACAAGGACCTTCTCGGGCGTGCGGGCGAGGACCGCGCCGCCCGCTACTTCGAAGAGCTCGGGTTCGCGGTCCTCGCCCGCAACTGGCGGTGCCGAGCAGGCGAACTGGACCTGGTCGTGGCGGACGCCTCCGCCGTCGTGGTCGTCGAGGTCAAGACGCGTCGCAGCGACGACTACGGCCACCCGCTCGAGGCGATCGACGCGCGCAAGCGTGCGCGGTTGTGGCGTCTCGCGATGGCATGGGCCGGCGCTCACCGCGACCAGATGCAGGGCCGCCGCCTGCGCATCGACGCGATCGGGCTGACCGGCGCCGACCCCGCCGCTGCGCGCCTGGAGCACCTCGCCGACGTGGAGGTGCCGTGAGCGTCGCGCGCACGTGGGCGGTGGCGCTGGTGGGCGCCCAGGGCGAGTGCGTCGAGGTGGAGGCGGATCTGTCGCAGCAGACGCCGGAGTTCCGCATCATCGGCCTGCCCGACAAGGCGCTGGGCGAGGCGGTGCAACGCGTGCACAACGCCTGCGCGAACAGCGGCGTGCCGCTTCCCCGGCGGCGGCTGACGGTCAACCTGTCGCCGGCGAGCCTTCCCAAGCAGGGCTCCGGGTTCGATGTCGCGATCGCGGTGGCGTCCCTCGCGACCGAGGCGACGATGGACGTCTCGTCGATCTCGGCGACCGTGCACATCGGCGAGCTCGGGCTCGACGGGCGCCTGCGGCCCGTGCCGGGTGTGCTGCCGGCCGTGGTCGCCGCGCGACGAGCCGGGCATCGTCGCGTGGTGGTGCCGCACGCGAACGGGGCGGAGGCCGAGCTCGTCGACGGGGTCGAGATCTTCGCCGCGGTCAACCTCGCGCAGGTGATCGCGTGGCACGGCGGCGACATCGAGGTGCCCGACGACGTCCCGGTGGCGATGATCGACGACGACCCGGTCCGCGGGCCGGAGCCCGACCTCGCCGACGTGATCGGCCAGCGCGACGCCGTCGAGGCGCTCATCGTGGCGGCCGCGGGCGGCCACCACCTGCTCATGTGCGGGCCTCCTGGCGCGGGGAAGACGATGCTCGCACGCCGGCTCCCCGGCATCCTTCCCGAACTGGACGACAGCGCGGCCCTCGCCTGCGCGTCGATCCGGAGCCTGTCGGGGTCGCGGGTCGTCGAGCTCTCACGCACGCCTCCGTTCGAGGCGCCGCACCACAGCGCCAGCGTGGCGGCGCTGGTGGGCGGCGGGTCGCGCGTGGTCCGCCCCGGAGCGATCGCGCGGGCGAGCGAGGGAGTGCTGTTCCTCGATGAGGCGGGGGAGTTCGCCGCCAGTGCTCTGGACGCGCTCCGTCAGCCGCTGGAGTCCGGCGCCATCGCCATCGACCGCGCCGGCGCGCATGCGCAGTACCCGGCGCGCTTCCAGCTCGTGCTGGCCACGAACCCCTGTCCCTGCGGTGACTACGGCATCCGCGGCGGGACGTGCACGTGCCCGCCGGCGGCGGTACGTCGATACCTCGGCCGGCTGTCGGGACCGCTGCTGGATCGCATGGACATCGAGCTGACGCTGACGCGTGTCTCGGTCGCGCAGCGCGACGCCTACCCCGTGACTTCGACGGCGGTGGCGCGCAGTCGCGTCGCCGAGGCGCGTGCCCGCGCGCGACGTCGTCTCGCAGGTACCCCGTGGCGGCTGAACGCCGAGATCCCGGGGGCGTGGCTGCGTGAGGGACCGCTCGCGCCGTCACCGGTCGTGCGTCGGCCGCTGGATGCCGCGCTGCACCGCGGGGTGCTGACGCTGCGGGGATACGACCGCGTGCTGCGGGTGGCGTGGTCGCTGGCCGACATCGAAGGGCGCGAACAGCTCGGACCCGCGCACGTCGGCAAGGCGCTGTACCTGAAGAAGGGGATCGCGCTGTGACGGCGTTCGATCTCAGCGCCGCGGCGGCGTCGCGTGCTCTCGCGTCCCTGCGTCCCGATCTCGCCGGCGAGCAGGCACGTGCGCGGTACGCCGTCGCCGTGTGGTGCTGCCTCATCGAACCCGGCGACTCGGTCGCGGGCCGCATCGTGGCGGCCCGCGGGTCCGTCGAAGGGCTCGAGGCGATGCTGTCGGGTGGAGCGCTGCCCGAGGTCGCCTCGGGGGAGCTGGCCGACGCCCGCAGGCGATGGATGCCGCGACTGTCTTCGCGCGCGGTCGCCGACGCGCTCCAGTCCGCGGCGGCGCGTCGGGTCGTGCTGGTGACCCGTGACGACCCGGAGTGGCCGACCCAGGTGGACGACCTCGACGGGCACGCGCCGTTGTGCCTGTGGGTGCGCGGAGACGTCGCGGCGCTGGCGCGGTTGCAGGACTCCGTCGCGATCGTGGGCGCCCGCGCCGCGACCCGGTACGGCGAGCAGGTGGCGATGGAGCTGGCCGCGGAACTGGCCGGCGACGGGGTGCCCGTGATCTCGGGCGGCGCCTACGGGATCGACGGCGCTGCGCATCGGGCGGCACTCGCGGTCGGCGGACTGACCGCCGCACTGCTCGCCGGCGGCGCCGACCGCGCCTACCCCGCAGGGCACACCCAGCTGATCGACGACGTGGTCAGGGACGGCGTGGTCGTGAGCGAGGTGCCGTGCGGCACCGCACCGACGAAGTGGCGGTTCCTCCAGCGCAATCGCCTCATCGCCGCGCTGTCGGCGGCGACGGTGGTCGTGGAGGCGGGGTGGCGCAGCGGCTCGCTCAACACCGCCGGGCACGCGGCCGCGCTGGCCCGGCCGCTGGGCGCAGTGCCCGGCCCGATCACCTCCGCGACGTCGGCCGGCACGCACCGGCTGATCCGCGAGTACGGTGCCCAGTGCATCACGGGCGCCGACGACGTGCGCGAACTGCTGGGCGTTGTGCCCGCGCGACAGGGAGCGATGCCCTCCGAAAACGGGCGCACCGACGACCTGTCCCGCGTGAAAGACGCGATGAGCACGCGCGTCTGGAGAGACACCGGCGACATCGCGCGGCGAGCGGGAATCGCTCCCGATGCCGTTGCGAGCATGCTCGGTCTGCTGCGCCTGGAGGGCGCGATCGAAGCGAGCGCCGAAGGTTGGCGACTGCGCCGCGTCGCATGAGCCCGGTGCGTCGCACCGACGTCGGCACGGGCGGGGGAGCAAGCTGGTGGGGTGAACATCACCGAGTCGGCGGCGGCGTACCTGCGCCATGTCGCCGACGTGCGGCGGCTGTCGCCCGCGACGGTCAAGGCGTACCGGTCAGATCTCGCGGGACTGGCCGCCGCCTGCGGTGACGTCGAGTTGGCCGACGTGGGACTCGACCAGCTCCGGGACTGGCTGTGGGTCGCGGTCCAACGCGGCGACAGCAGGGCGACGATCGCCCGTCGCTCCGCCGCGGTTCGCGGGTTCTTCTCGTGGGCGACGGAGACCGAGCTCATCCACGTCGACCCGAGCCTTCGACTGGTCGCCCCCAAGCGCGGTCGCACGCTGCCCAAGGTGGCGACGGTGGACGTGCTGGGGCAGGTGCTCGAGCGGATGGAGCGCGCCGCCGCCGACGGCGACGCGATCGCCCTGCGCGACCACGCGATCCTCGAACTGCTCTACGGCTCGGCCCTGCGCGTGTCCGAACTGTGCGGCCTGGACATCGACGACCTCGACCGCGAGCGGCGCACCGCCCGGGTTCTCGGCAAAGGATCGAAGGAGCGCGTCGTCCCGTTCGGCCTGCCGGCCGCAAGGGCGGTGGACGCCTACCTCGTGCGCGGACGCTCGGCGCTGGCCGCGCGGGCAGTGGAAGGTGGCACGCCTGCGGCATCCGCTCTGTTCCTAGGTGCCCGCGGCGGGCGGATCGGGCCGAGGGCGGTCTACGACCTCGTCTCGCGGGAATTGGGACCGCAGCTGGGCGCACAGGTCGGCCCCCACGCCCTGCGGCACTCCGCGGCGACGCATCTGCTCGACGGCGGCGCCGACCTGCGCGCCGTGCAGGAGATGCTCGGTCACGCCAGCCTCGGCACGACGCAGATCTACACGCACGTCTCGAGCGAACGCCTCGCCGCGTCCTACCGGCTGGCGCATCCGCGCGCCTGATCAGGTTCAGCAGCAGGGCAGGAGCACGGCCCGCGGCACCCCGCCCAGCAGGACGAGCGGATTGATGTAGGCGCCGTCCAGGCGTACCCCCAGGTGCAGGGTGCCCGCGGCGGCATGACCACCGGTCGCGAGCCGGCCGACCGCGGTTCCCGCCGCCACGACGGCGCCGGCCGCGAGGTCCGAGGCGACCGGTTCGAGCGTGGAGACCAATCCGTCGCCGTGGTCGATCGTGACGACCCCGCGCCCGGCCACCTGCCCGGAGAACGCCACCACACCCGGCGCCGGGGCGCGGACGGTGTCGTCGCCGAGCGGCGCCATGTCGATGCCGCGGTGCCCGGGCCCGTACTCGTGCGCCGGCGCGACGAATGGGCGCTCCAGGCGGAACGGGCGAACCGGCCACTCCCAGTCCCGCGACAGCGCGACCGTCCCTCCCGGCGCGGGCGCGTCGTCGCCCCGCGCCTGCGCAGTGCCCGCAGCGCACAGCAGGGTGGCCACGCACACCGCGACCGCGAGAGCGCGTGCGTTCGCGCGGCGAGCCGGCGGCCGCATCGGGATGGTCATGAGGCGACTTTCGCTCACCCGCGACAGCCCCGGAAACGGATGCCGCAGACCGGCGCGGAGCCGCGGTCGACCGCCGTCGGGGGAGGAAGGTCCGCAGGGTCGCCGGCTGATACACTGGGTGAGCACTCCGCATGTCGGGGTGACTCCGCGTGCCCACAGCGCTGAAACCCCTGAGTCTGACGAAGGGTGAGGCGCGGCATCCATCCCCAACGGTCCCTGCGAACGCTCACGAGCGGACGCGAGGCGGGAATGAGCCGGGCACCAGGCTCGCCGGAACCTCCGGCGCGAGAACAACCGCAACAGGCGCGAACGCGCCGGACAGGAGAACGGCCATGGCCGTCGTCACCATTCGCCAGCTGCTCGACAGCGGCGTCCACTTCGGACACCAGACCCGCCGGTGGAACCCGAAGGTCAAGCGCTTCATCCTCACGGAGCGCAGCGGCATCCACATCATCGACCTCCAGCAGTCGCTGACGTACATCGACAAGGCGTACGAGTTCGTCAAGGAGACGGTCGCCCACGGCGGCACCATCCTCTTCGTCGGCACCAAGAAGCAGGCGCAGGAAGTCATCGCCGAGCAGGCGACCCGCGTGGGCCAGCCCTACGTCAACCAGCGCTGGCTCGGTGGCCTCCTCACCAACTTCTCGACGGTCTCCAAGCGCCTCGCGCGTATGAAGGAGCTCGAGGAGCTGGACTTCGAGGACCCGGCCGCGAGCGGCTTCACCAAGAAGGAGCTCCTCCTGAAGAAGCGCGAGCTCGACAAGCTGCACAAGTCGCTCGGCGGTATCCGCAACCTCCAGAAGACCCCCTCGGCCATCTGGGTCGTCGACGCCAAGCGCGAGCACCTCGCCATCGACGAGGCCTCGAAGCTCGGCATCCCGGTGATCGGCATCCTCGACACCAACGCCGACCCGGACGAGTTCCAGTACCCGATCCCCGGCAACGACGACGCGATCCGCTCGGTGGGCCTGCTCACCCGCATCATCGCCGACGCCGCCGCGGAGGGCCTGATCCAGCGCCACCAGCCCACCGACGAGACCGCTGACGCGGAGCCCCTCGCCGACTGGGAGCGCGAGCTGCTCGAGCAGGGCGCCGCCGCCGCTGAGGCCGACGCCGTCGAGCTGGACGCCGAGGCCGTCGTGGCCGAGGCCGTCGCCGAGGAGCTGGCCGCCGAGGGCGACGTCGCAGACGCCGTCGTGGTCGAGGCCGCTGCCGAGGAGCTCGCCGCCGAGGCCGTCGTGGCCGAGGCCGTCGCCGAGGAGCTGGCCGCCGAGGCCGGCGACAACGCGTAATCACCTCTTCACGCCCGGCGGAGTCGTCCCAGGACGACTCCGCCGCGGCATCCACGAGAACTCACAGAATCAAGGAGCCGCCACCCATGGCAAACTTCACGATCGCCGACATCAAGACGCTGCGTGAGCAGCTCGGCACCGGCATGGTCGACACCAAGAAGGCGCTCGAGGAGGCCGACGGCGACCTCGAGAAGGCCGTCGAGATCCTGCGCCTGAAGGGCGCGAAGGGCAACGCCAAGCGCGCCGACCGCTCCACCAGCGAGGGCCTCGTCGCCGCGAAGGAGGTCGACGGTCAGGTCACGATCATCGAGCTCAACACCGAGACCGACTTCGTCGCGAAGAACGACCGCTTCCTCGCGCTGGCCGAGAAGGTCCTCGACGCCGCTGCCGCCGCGCACGCCGAGTCGGCCGAGGCCGCCCTCGCCGCGCCCGCAGGTGACCAGACCGTCGCTGAGCTCATCTCGGACGAGGCCGCCATCATCGGCGAGAAGGTCGAGCTGCGTCGCGTCAGCACGCTGTCCGGCGACCACTTCGAGATCTACCTGCACAAGACCAGCAAGGACCTGCCCCCGCAGGTCGGCGTGGTGCTCGCCTACTCGGGCGACGACGCCGAGACTGCTCGCAGCCTCGCGCAGCACATCTCGTTCGCGAACCCGTCCTACCTGTCGCGCGACGAGGTCCCCGAGGCCGACGTCGAGAAGGAGCGCGAGATCGTCACCGAGATCTCCCGCAACGAGGGCAAGCCCGAGGCCGCCCTCCCGAAGATCGTCGAGGGCCGCGTCAACGCGTTCTTCAAGCAGGTCGCCCTGCTCGACCAGGACTACGCCAAGGACAACAAGCTGTCCGTCGCGCAGGTCGCGAAGGACGCCGGTCTGACCCTGACGGGCTTCGCCCGCTTCAAGGTCGGCGCCTGACATTCTGAGAAGGCCCGCATCGGCAATCCGGTGCGGGCCTTTTCTCATGCCCTTCGGTAGTTTGTGGGAGACGAGAGGACCACTGTGATCAACGAGAACACCGGACGCCGCCGCGTCCTCCTGAAGCTGTCCGGCGAGGCGTTCGGGGGTGGCCAGCTGGGGGTGAACCCCGACGTCGTCAGCCAGATCGCACAGGAGATCGCCGCGGCCGTCGACCGCGTCGAGATCGCCATCGTCGTCGGCGGCGGGAACTTCTTCCGCGGCGCCGAGCTGAGCCAGCGCGGCATGGACCGCGGTCGCGCGGACTACATGGGCATGCTCGGCACCGTCATGAACGCCCTCGCGCTGCAGGACTTCCTCGAGCAGGCGGGCGCCGCCACGCGCGTGCAGTCGGCCATCGAGATGACCCAGGTCGCCGAGCCCTACATCCCTCGCCGTGCCGAGCGGCACATGGAGAAGGGCCGTGTCGTGATCTTCGGCGCCGGCGCGGGGCTGCCGTACTTCTCGACCGACACGGTGGCCGCCCAGCGCGCCCTCGAGATCGACGCGCAGGAGGTCCTCGTGGCCAAGAACGGCGTCGACGGCGTGTACACCGCCGACCCGAAGAAGGATGCCTCGGCGACGAAGATCGACCGGATCACCTACCTCGATGCGCTGCAGCGGGGCCTCAAGGTCGTGGACTCGACCGCCTTCAGCCTGTGCATGGACAACCGCATGGATATGCGGGTGTTCGGCATGGAGCCCGCGGGCAATGTCACCCGAGCCCTTCTCGGCGAGTCGATCGGCACTCTCGTCACGGCCTGAGGGCCCCCGCCGATAGACTTGACGAGCCCCATCCACGTGAAGGAGACACTGTGATCGCGGACGTCTTGACCGATGCCGGAGCGCGCATGGACCGCGCCGTCGAGGCTGCGAAGGAGGACTTCGCGACGGTGCGCACCGGACGGGCGAACCCGCAGCTGTTCCAGAAGGTCCTCGTGGACTACTACGGAACCCCCACGCCGCTTGCCCAGCTCGCCTCGATCAACAACCCCGAAGCGCGCACCCTCATCGTCACGCCGTACGACAAGTCGGCGCTGAAGGCGATCGAGCAGGCGATCCGCGACATCCCGAACCTCGGCGTGAATCCCACGAACGACGGCAACCTCGTGCGCATCACGATGCCCGAGCTGACCGAGGAGCGTCGCAAGGAGTACGTGAAGCTCGTGCGCAGCAAGGGCGAGGACGCCAAGGTGCACGTGCGCGGCATCCGTCGCAAGGCCAAGGACGACATCGACGCGCTCAAGGGCGAGGTCGGCGACGACGAGCTGACTCGGGGCGAGAAGGAACTCGACGCGCTCACGCGCGCCCACGTCGACGACATCGACGAGGCGCTCAAGCGCAAAGAGGCCGAACTCCTGGAGGTCTGAGGCCTGCGCATGACGGACGCATCCGAGCCGCCGGGGGGTGACGAACCGGACTCCCCGCAGACGCGGCGCGAGGCCGGTGACGCATGGCGCGCGGCCGATCCGCACGACTCCGGCCAGCTTCAGGCCCATCTCCGCGCCGCCCGCAGCGAGCTCGAGAACCAGGTGGCTCAGGCTCGCGCCGAGTTCGAAGAGGCGAACGAGCGCATCAAGGAGCGCACCGGCCGCGATCTGATCCTCGCGACCCTGATCGGGCTGGCGATCGGCGCCGTGCTGCTGGGGTCGCTGCTGTTCGTGAAGTGGGCGTTCGTGGTGTTCGCCCTCGCGGCGGCGCTGCTGGCGGTGCTCGAGTTCTCCCGGGCGCTCATCGCGAGCGGCCGGCGCGTCGACCTCGTCCCGCAGCTGATCGCGGGCGCGGGCCTCATCGTCTCCGCCTATTTCATCAGCTCCTGGCTGCACTGGGTGGTGCTGTTCGTCGCGCTCGCCTTCGTCGTCGTGTGGCGCCTCGTCGCGCAGATGGCGGCCCACGACGGCCGCACCTACGGCACCGTCCTCGGCGACGTGCTGATCGCCTCGTTCGTGCAGCTGTACGTCGCGTTCCTCGGCAGCCAGTGCGTGGTGCTGCTGAGCAAGGACGGCGGCGAATGGTGGGTGCTGTCGTTCATCATCGTGGCCGTCGCGGTCGACACCGGCGCATACGTCGCCGGGATCACCCTCGGCAAGCACCCCATGGCTCCCCGGATCAGCCCCAAGAAGACGTGGGAGGGCTTCGCCGGAGCAGCCCTGGCAGCGATCGTCGCCGGCGTCCTCGTCGGACTGTTCATGCTCGGACTCGACTGGTGGATGGGCATCGTCTTCGGAATCGTCATCCTCGCCACGGCGACGGTCGGCGATCTGGGAGAATCGATGATCAAGCGCGACCTCGGCATCAAGGACATGAGCTCGTTCCTGCCGGGGCACGGCGGTGTGCTGGACCGGCTCGACTCGATCCTTCTCTCGGCCGTCGGCGCGCTGGCCCTCTACGACTTCCTCACCCCGCTGGTGGCATCATGACGGCATCCGAGACCACATCCCGCTCGTCCTTCCCCGAAGCCCGAGGGCGGGAGAAGGGCTACGAGAAGCAGCCGGTCGACGAGTTCCTCGCCCGCGCGCGCATGTCGTTCGAGCAGGGGACCGAGGTGCTCACCGCCGCCGACATCCGCCAGGCAGCCTTCCCGCTGGTGCGGCACGGCTACGCGATCGCGTCGGTGGATGCCGCGCTCGGCCGCATCGAGGACGCCTTCGCCGCCCGTGAGCGGTCGTCCGCCGTGGCGGCGACCGGAGTGCAGGCATGGGTCGGCCACACGCGCGAGCTCGCGCAGGAGGTGCTGGACCGGCTGACGCGCCCGACCGGGAAGCGGTTCGCCCGCGTCTCGCCGCTGCGGTACGGCTATCGGATCGCCGAGGTGGACCTCGTCACCGACAAGCTCGCGCGGTTCCTCGAGACGGGGGAGTCGGTCACCGTCGAGCAGGTGCGGTCGGTCGCATTCCGCATGCAGCGCGGCGGCTATCGCGAGACGCAGGTGGATGCCGTGCTCGACGCGGTCGTCGAGGTCATGCTCGCCGTCAAGTGACCGGCAGCGGCGGGCCGGATGGAAAGCCCGGTCGCCCCTGTGCAAGAATCGGGACCACTGTGACTTCTGGAAACGAGCCGTACCCGACCAGACGCGCCCGTCGTCACGAGCTGTCGACGCGCACCAGCGCACGGACGGTCCCGACGACCCGACCCGGTGGCGCCGTCGCCACGGCGACCCGCGCCGGCAGCACCGGCGGTGCGCCCGCAACCGCGACCGCCCGCTGGTCGCGCAGCCGTGGCGTCCTCGGCGCCTTCGCCGCCTTCGCGGTGCTGGGCTTCGTCGTCGCGTACATCGGCCCGACGGGGCTGGCGCTGGCGCAGGCGAGCACCGAGGACGAACCCGCGCAGTCGCTGTACGCGAGCTCGCTGGACGACGTCCAGTTCATCGACGGCGTGTCCGACCCTGATGCCGAGCCCGTCGCGCTCGACCGCGGTGGGTACGACGTGTTCGTGAAGCCCAAGCCCAAGCCCGTTCCGACCGCGGTGGCGGCTCCCGCCTCGGGTGGTGGGTGGCGCCCGCCGTTCGTGTCGCCCGATCCCGGGTCCGCGCAGGCGATCGCCTACGACATGGTCCTGGCGCGCGGCTGGGGCGACGACCAGTTCGCCTGCCTGGTGGCGCTGTGGAAGAAGGAGTCCGGCTGGCGCGTCAACGCGTACAACGCCGGCAGCGGTGCCTACGGCATCCCTCAGGCCCTCCCCGGCAGCAAGATGGCCAGTGCGGGCGCTGACTGGGAGACCAACCCGGCGACGCAGATCGCGTGGGGACTCGGCTACGTCGGCGGACGCTACGGCACCCCGTGCGGCGCGTGGGACCACTCGCAGCGCACGGGCTGGTATTGAGCCATGCCGCGGTCGAACCGCCGCCGTCACGACTCCAGCGGCGACGAGTCGTTCGAGCGCCTGCTGGCCGGCTGGAAGCGCACCGAGATGCGCCGGGGCGTGGAGTGGACCGTGCAGCCGGTGTCGGCGGCGCAGGCGCAGAAGGCGTACACCTGCCCGGGTTGCGGCAGGCAGATCGAGGTGGGCGTCGCGCACCTCGTCGCGTGGCGTGCCGACGGCGTGCTCGGTGATGCCGCCGATCTGGCGGCGCGCCGGCATTGGCATCAGCATTGCTGGAAGGTGGCGTGATGGAGATCCGCGGACCGATGCAGCTTCCCGCGCGTCGTGAGGATATCGAGCTCGAGACCCTCGACGGACTGACGCTCGTGGGGGAGCTCGCACTGCCCGAGGACCGCGAGCCGGTCGCGACGCTGGTGACGCTGCATCCGCTTCCCACCGCCGGCGGGTTCATGGACTCGCACATCCTGCGCAAGGCGGCGGCGCGGCTTCCGGCGCTGGCCGATCTCGCGGTGCTGCGCTTCAACACCCGCGGGACGACCTCTCCGCGTGGCACGAGCGACGGCGGGTTCGACGGGGGCCGCGCAGAGGCGTTCGACGTGGCGGCCGCGATGGACTTCGTGCACGCACGCGGCCTGCCGCGCCCGTGGCTGGTCGGATGGTCGTTCGGCACCGAGCTGGCGCTGAAGTACGGCCGCGACCACGCAGTGGAGGGCGCGGTGCTGCTGTCGCCGCCGCTGCACCGCGCGACCGACGCCGAGGTTGCCGCGTGGGCGGGCGATGACCGCCGCCTCATCGTGCTCGTTCCGGAGTTCGACGACTACCTGCGACCGGATGCCGCGGCACAGCGCTTCGCGAGCGTCCCGGAGGCCGTCCTCATCCCTGTCGAAGGCGGCAAGCACCTGTGGGTGGGGGAGAGCCAGACGCGGCGCGTGCTGACCGAGATCGTGGCCGCCGTCAATCCGGACGCGCTGCCGCTGCCGACCGAGTGGGACGGCCCGGTCGTCGCGGACTGACGCGGGTCAGCGCTCGTTCTGACGCGGGATGACCACCTGGCGGTAGATGATCAGGATGCTCGCCGCGACCGGGATCGCGACCAGCGCACCGAGCAGTCCCAGCAGCGAGCCGCCGGCGAGGGCGGCGATCACGACGACCGCGCCCGGCACCGCGACCGCACGGCCCATGATGCGCGGCGAGATCACATACGCCTCGATCTGCATGTAGATCAGGTAGTAGATCGCCGCGATGAGCGCCGTGACCGGCGTGGGGCTGAGCACCAGGCACGTCAGCACGATGATCGTGGAGCCGGTCAGCGTGCCCACCAGCGGGATGAGCGAGAAGAAGAACGCGATGACCGCGAGCACCGCCGGGAAGGGGGCGCGGATGATCGTCAGGAAGATCGCGCTGAGGACGCCGTTGATGAGGCCCAGCGTCACCTGGCCGATGACGTAGTACCCGACCGAGTCGGTGATCTGCTCGCCGAGGTCCATGAACCGGGCCCGCTTGGATGCGGGGACCAGCTGGTAGACCGCGCGCTTGAGGCTGGGGGTCGACGCCGTGAAGTAGATCGTGAGGATCAGCACGATGAAGGCGCCCGCGAACCCGGCGATCATCGCTCCGATGATCGCGATGATGCTTCCGCCGATCTCCCCGCCGATGGCGCCGACGTCGAGCGAGTTGTACCAGTCCTCGATGTAGGTCCAGGCCTGGTCGATGTCCAGGTTCGGGAACACGGAGTGCAGCCAGGACTGGATCTCGCCGACGGGATCGTCGAACGCCCCCTTGTCGATGAGGTCCTGGATCGCGGCGACCAGCTGCCCGATCTGCTGCACGATGATCGGAACGACCATGACGATGATGCCCGCGAACGCGGCGAGCACGCCGAGGATCGTGATGAGCACGGCCGCCCAGCGGGGGAGCTTGCGGCGCTCGAGCCAGGCCACGATCGGGTCGAGGCCGAGTGAGAGGAACAGCGCGGTACCGACGTACAGCAGGATCGTCTGCAGGTTCTGGATGCTTCCGATCAGCAGCAGCCCGAGACCGACGCCCAGCGTTGCCAGCAGCGCGGTGCGGAACGGGTTGTGCAGCTTCATCGGCGTCCCCCCTCATCGACCCGGTGTCGATGCGTGTCCGCCCAGGATACGCATGACCGGCGTTCAGCCCGGGAAATGCTCCCTCTCACGCGCCTCCCAGGTCGTATTCGATAGTCTGAAACGTCGAATCGAAGGGCCGTGCTCCGATCACGCGCCCGGGAAAGGTGTTCTTCGTGCGTTTCGTGTGGGCTGTGGCGGCATTCGTGCTGGCCGCCCTGATGATCGGCGCGGGCATCGCCCAGCGGACGGTCTTCCAGGGTCCCAAGACCGAGACCACGGCGATCTCGGTCGAGGAGTCGGCTCCGTACCTCCTCATCGACGGCGCCGTGCTCAATCAGATGGCGGGTACGCAGACGCTGCGCGCCCAGGCCAAGGGCGACCTCTTCGCCGCTTACGGCCGGACGGCCGATGTCGAGGCGTGGCTCGCCGACACCTCGTACAACCACGTCACCCTCGACGACCAGGGCCAGCCGTCGACCGAACTCGTGAAGCCCACGGCCGCCACTCCCGACGACGCCACTACCGGTGACACCGGCGCGGGCGATGCCGCTGAAGGCGATGCCGCCGCGGGCGACGCCGTCGCCGACGATGCCGCTGCGGGCGAGGATGCCGCTGCCGCCGGTCGCAGCCCGGTCGGGTCCGACCTGTGGCTCGACGAGTATCAGCAGAGCGATCTGCTCATCGCGCCGCTGCAGCTACCCGACGACATGAGCGTGCTCGTCGCCGTCGACGGCACCGCGCCGGCTCCGAGCACGGTGACCGTGACCTGGCCGCTGGAGAGCTCCACGCCGTGGGCGGGTCCGCTCATCGTGGGTGGCGGCATCCTGATGGCCGTCGGCGTCTTCCTGTACATCCTCGGCATCCGCCACGCGCGCCGTAAGCGCGGCCCGCGCCGGAAGGGGCTGCCGATCCCGGTGACCGAGCCGATCGACATCGCGATGGAAGACGAGGACAAGGGCGTGATCAGCAGCTCGCAGGCCCCCACGCGTCGCGCGGTGTCGGGTGGTCGACGTGCGTTCGCCGTCGTCCCCGTCGTCGCCGTCTCGGCGCTGCTGTTCTCGGGCTGCTCCGCCGACGCGTGGCCGCAGCTCAGCGCATCGCCGACGCCGTCGCCGACGGCGACCGTGGTGGCGCCCGAGGGCCAGCAGGCGCCTGCCGTGACCAAGGCGCAGGCCGAGCGCATCCTCACCCGCATCGCCGCCACCGTCGCAGACGCCGACGCGGCCATGGACGGCGATCTCGCCGACACCCGCCTCGAGGGTGCGGCCCTGGCTGCGCGCGACACGAACTACAAGCTGCGCGCGGCGATCGCAGACCTCCCTGCGCCGGCGCCGATCCTGTCCAAGCCGCTCGAGATCATCCTGCCGCAGGCGTACGACGACTGGCCCCGCTCGGTGATCGCCGTCGCCGATGACGAAGAGTCGAAGACGTCGAGCATCATGGTCATGACGCAGCAGGATCCCTGGGCGGACTACAAGCTGTCGTACATCGGGAGCCTGGAGGCATCCACGTCGCTGCCCCGCCTCGCGCCCGCCTACATCGGCGCCTCCCAGGTCGAGCCCGACTCCAAGTTCCTGCTGCTGCCGCCCGACCAGGTCGCCGCCGCCTACGCCGACGTCATCAACAACGGCGAGTCCAGCCAGTACTACGACATGTTCGAGGTCGAGGGCGATCAGCTGCGCACCAGCATCGAGGCCGACCGCAAGCGCCGTCTCGACGACTTCAACCAGACCGGCGCCTCGACGGGCAAGCTCGAGTTCTCCTCCGCGCCCGGACCGCAGCCGCCCTTCGCGCTGCAGACGGTGGAGAGCGGTGCGATCGTGGCGGTCAACCTCAACGAGATCGACACGGTCACGCCCACGAACCCGGACGCGGTCATCAAGGTCCCGGAGAACAACCAGACGGTGAGGACGCTCGCCGGCGCCGATCAGTCGGCAACGGGCTTCTCGACGACCTTCAGCGACCAGGTGTTCTTCTACGTGCCGGGCCCCGGCTCGAGCGAAAAGATCCGCCTGCTCGGCTATTCCTCCGACATCCTCGACGCGAAGGTGATCTCTTGAGCGACCCCTCCCTCGGCTCGGCGGTGCGCGGCGCCGTCGACCTGTCCGCGCTGCGCAACCGCCCCGCGGGCGCGGCCCCCGGCGAGGAGCAGCCGGCGGGTGAGACGATCGCCGTGCCGTCGCTCGTGCTCGACGTCACCGACGACACGTTCCCGCAGGTGCTGGAGCTGTCGCGCACCGTTCCCGTGGTCGTGGACCTCTGGGCGGAGTGGTGCGGACCCTGCAAGCAGCTGAGCCCCGTGCTGGAGCGGGTCGTCACCGAGCTCGGCGGCTGTGTCGTGCTCGCGAAGGTCGACGTGGACGCGAACCCCCAGCTGTCTCAGGCGTTCCGCGCTCAGTCCATCCCGATGGTCGTCGCCCTCGTCGCGGGCCAGCCGGTGCCGATGTTCAACGGCGCGGTGCCCGAGCAGCAGGTGCGCGAGGTGTTCGCCCAGCTCCTGCAGCTGGCCGCGCAGAACGGCGTGACCGGTTCCGTTTCGGTCGATGGAGCGGCGCCCGAGGCCGAGCCGGTCGAAGCACCGCTGCCGCCCCTGCACGTCGAGGCGTTCGAAGCCATCGAGGCCGGGGACTACACGCGCGCGATCGCGGCGTACGAGAAGGCCCTCGCCGAGAACCCGCGCGACGCCGAGGCGCGCGCCGGCCTCGGCCAGGTCCGGCTGCTCGACCGTGTGCAGGGCCTGGACCTGCACGCCGCCCGTGCCGCGGCTGCCGCCGCTCCTACCGACGTCGAGGCGCAGCTGAACGTCGCAGACCTCGATCTCTCTGGCGGCCACGTGGAGGATGCCTTCGCGCGCCTGCTCGATCTGTTCGCCGCGCTGCCGGCCGACGAGCGCACGCCCGTGCGCGAGCGGCTCCTGGAGCTGTTCGCATTGGTCGGCGACGCCGATCCGCGCGTGATCGCGGCGCGCGGACGCCTCGCCTCGCTCCTGTTCTGACGATCAACGCCGAAGGCCGTCGTCCGTTGGACGACGGCCTTCGGCGATTCCGCTCAGCCCTGCGTGGGCGACGGGATGTGCGCCTGCGTCTCGTGGCGGAGCCACAGGACGCCCAGCGGCGGCAGCACGAGCGACGCGCGTCCGCCCGCGCCGGCATGGACGACGCCGAGGTTGCCGACCCCCGATCCGCCGTACACCTGCGCGTCGGTGTTGAGGATCTCGTGCCACACTCCGCTCTCGGGGAGATCGAGCTCGTACGAGCTGATCGGCGTGCCCGAGAAGTTCGCGGCGACGACCACGGTGTTGCCGTGCCAGTCGCGTCGGGCGAAGGCGATGACGTTCGGGTTCCACTTCGGCCCGCCGAGGCGGGTGAACGCCGCGCCGTCGCCGTCGCGCGCCCACAGAGCCGCATGGTCGCGGTAGACGCGATTGAGTGCGGCGACGAACCCGTGCAGCTGTGCGTGGGTCGGCTGGTCGAGCAGCCACCAATCGAGCGAGCGGGCGTCGGACCACTCCGAGAGCTGGCCGAATTCCTGTCCCATGAACAGCAGCTGCTTGCCCGGGTGGCCCCACTGGTACGCCAGGAAGGCACGCATGTTCGCCAGCTGCTGCCAGTGGTCTCCCGGCATCCGTGCGAATAGGCTCCCTTTGCCGTGCACGACCTCGTCGTGGCTGATCGGCAGGACGTAGTTCTCGCTGAAGGCGTACACGAACGAGAACGACATCTCGCCCTCGTGATGAGAGCGATACAGCGGATCTCGCTTGATGTACTGGAGCGAGTCGTTCATCCAGCCCATGTTCCATTTGAACCCGAAGCCCAGGCCGGCCTGGCTCGTGGGCGCGGTGACGCCGGGGAAGCTCGTCGACTCCTCGGCGATCATCGCGATGCCCGGATAGCGCTTGTACGCGGTCGCGTTCACCTCCTGGAGGAAGCGGATCGCCTCCAGGTTCTCGCGTCCGCCGTGGACGTTCGGCGCCCACTCGCCCTCTTCGCGCGAGTAGTCGAGGTAGAGCATCGATGCGACGGCGTCCACGCGAAGGCCGTCCACGTGGAACTCCTCGAACCAGTACAGCGCGTTGGCCACGAGGAAGTTGCGCACCTCGTTGCGGCCGTAGTCGAAGATGTACGTGCCCCAGTCCCGGTGCTCGCCGCGACGGGGGTCGGGGTGCTCGTACAGCGGTTCGCCGTCGAACCGCGCCAGGGCGAAGGCATCCTTCGGGAAATGCCCGGGGACCCAGTCCATGATCACGCCGATACCGGCCTGGTGCAGCCGATCGATGAGGTGGCGCAGGTCATCGGGATGGCCGAACCGGCTGGTGGGTGCGTAGTACCCGGTGACCTGGTAGCCCCACGAGCCGCCGAACGGGTGCTCCGCGAGGGGCAGGAGTTCGACGTGGGTGAAGCCCTGGCCCGTGATGTAGTCGATGAGCGGATCGACGGCGTCGCGGTACGACAGCCCCTGCCGCCATGAACCGAAGTGCAGCTCGTAGACCGACATCGGCCGCGACACCGGCGCGCTCTTCGCCCGCTCGGCGAGCCAGGCGCCGTCGCCCCACGTGTAGGCGGAGCCGACCACGACGGACGCGGTCGCGGGCGGCACCTCGGCGAAGCGCGCCATCGGGTCGGCCTTGAGCGCCCACTCGCCGCCGCGGGAGCGGATCTCGAACTTGTAGGTCGTGCCTTGGCCGATGCCGGGGATGAACAGCTCCCACACGCCGCTCCCGCCCATCGAGCGCATGGCGTGGCCTTGGCCGTCCCAGCCGTTGAAGGCGCCCACGACCCGTACGGCGCGGGCGTTGGGCGCCCACACCGTGAACGCGGTCCCCATGGCGCCCTCGTGCTCGCGCTCGTGGGCGCCGAGCACGCGCCACAGCTCCTCGTGCCGTCCTTCGGCGATCAGGTGCAGGTCGAGCTCGCCGATCGTGGGGGAGTGCCGGTACGGGTCGTCGCTGACGTAGTCCGGGCCCTGGGGATAGCTCGCCGCCAACGTGTAGGGGCCGCGGCTGCCCGTGCGCGTCCCTTCCCAGATGCCCCCGCGCACGTGCTCCAGCGGAACGCGCGTGCCGTCTTCGAAGACGGCCGTCACGCCACGGGCGAGGGGACGCCGCGCACGGATGGTCCACGTGGGCGTGCCTTCGGCATCCGCGTCGGGATGGATGCCGAGCACTGCGTGCGGGTCGTGGTGCGTTCCCGCTGCGACGGCATCGAGCAGCTGGTCGGAGGGCGTCATCGGGACTCCTTCACATGGAGGATGTGGACGGGCTCGGCGAACGCGTCCAGCATCACGAAGTTGTGATCCGCCCAGGTCCACCGGGCACCGGTGAGGAGGTCCTCGACCTCGTACGGGGCGCCGGGCTCGACGCCCCACACACGGGTGTCGAGGTGGACCATCGTCTGACGCACGGAATGCGGGTCGGTGTTGACGACGACGATGATCGTGTCGCTGCGCCCGTCCGGCGACAGCGCGGCCTCGAGGTGCTTCGCGTACACCAGGATCGCGTCGTCGTCGCTCCAGTGGACCGTGAGGTTGCGCAGCTGCAGAAGTGCGGGATGCGCCCGCCGGATCTCGTTCAGGCGGGTGAGGAAGGGCGCGAGCGATTCGCCGCGGTCGACGGCGCCCGTCCAGTCGCGGATCTTGTACTCGTACTTCTCGTTGTCGATGTTCTCTTCGGACCCCGGCCGCGCCACGTTCTCGTACAGCTCGTAGCCGGCGTAGACGCCGTACGTCGGCGACGCGGTGGCGGCGATCGCCGCCCGCACCCGGTACGCGGGACGCCCTCCGAACTGGAGGTACTCGGTGAGGATGTCTGGCGTGTTCACGAACAGGTTCGGCCGCAGGAAGTCGTCGGTCGTGTGGGCGAGACCTGAGAGGAACTCCTCGAGCTCGGCCTTCGTGTTGCGCCACGTGAAGTAGGTGTAGCTCTGCTGGAACCCGGCCGCGGCGAGGCTCTGCAGCGGCGCCGGTCGGGTGAACGCCTCGGCCAGGAACACGACGTCCGGCTCGGTGGCGGTCACCTCGCGGATCAGCCACTCCCAGAACTGCAGCGGCTTGGTGTGCGGGTTGTCGACACGGAAGATGCGCACGCCCTGCGCGATCCAGTGACGCACGACCCGCAGCACCTCGGCGCGGATCCCCGCGGGATCGTTGTCGAAGTTGACCGGGTAGATGTCCTGGTACTTCTTCGGCGGGTTCTCGGCGTACGCGATCGAGCCGTCGGGCAGCGTGGTGAACCACTCCGGGTGCGCGGTGACCCAGGGGTGGTCGGGGGCTGCCTGCAGCGCCAGGTCGAGAGCGACCTCGACTCCCGCGCCGCGGGCCGTGCGCACGAACGAGCGGAAGTCGGCGAGCGTGCCGAGGTCGGGGTGGACGGCGTCGTGCCCGCCGTCGGCGGAGCCGATCGCCCACGGCGACCCCGGGTCGCCGGGCCCCGCGTCGAGGGTGTTGTTGGGGCCCTTGCGGTTCAGCGTGCCGATCGGATGGATCGGCGGCAGGTAGAGCACGTCGAAGCCCATGTCGGCGACGGCGGGCAGTCGCTTGGCGGCCGTGCGGAACGTGCCGCTCTTGATCGTGCCGTCCTTGAGCCGGCGCGCGCCCTCCGACCGGGGGAAGAACTCGTACCAGGCGCCGACGCCTGCGCGCTCGCGCTCCACGAGCACCTCGTGCTCGTCGCCCACCGTCGCCAGCGACATCAGCGGCCGTGCCCGGAAGCCGCGGGCGATCGTCGGATCGGTCACGATCCCCAGCGCCGCCGTGTCGTCCACGTCGCTGTCGCGAAGGGATGCCGCGGCCGCGGCGAGCGTCTTCTTCTCACCGGCGGGGCGGCCCCGCTCGGCGCAGGCCCGGTCGAACAGGAGCGCGCCGAGCTCGCGCATGAGGGCGGCATCCACTCCTGCGGCGATCTTCAGCGAGGCGGCGTGCTCCCACGTCGCGAAGTCGTCGCCGAACGACTCGAAGCGGAAGCGCCACACGCCCTGCTCGAGCAGCGCCACCTCCGCGCGCCAGCGGTCGAAGCCGTCCTCCAGCGGGTCGAGCCGGTGCAGCGATTCGTCCCCCGAGGGCGAGAACAGGCGCACCTGCACGCCGATGCGGTCGTGCCCCTCGCGGAACGCGGTCACTCGGAACGGCACGACCTCGCCGGCGAACGCCTTGGGCCGGTAGTCGCCCCACGGCACGGACGGCGAAGGCAGCGCCAGCGGGACCCGCTGCGATGCCGTGTCGCGTTCCGGCTGCCAGGCGCGGATGTCGCGGACAGGGAGGGCCGAGGCGCTTCGCCACGGGCGGGAGCGCGCGGAGCGCGTCGACGTGACCACGAGTCGAACCTATCGCGCGGCCGACGACCGCGACAGCGACGTGACCGGGCCGGGCCACCCTCGGCGGCTATTCGGCACGGAACAGGTGCATCGAGGTGCCGGGCAGGGCCACGACATCACCGGGGCGGGCGACGAAGCGGGCCTCCGCAGGGACCTCGTCGGCGCTCGACCACAGCGAGACGTAGCGGCTCACCCCGTCGATGTCGGGCAGTGTCACCTGCGTCGCCCGCTCGGTGCCGTGCACCATCAGCAGCACGCGGTTGAACTCCTCGAACTCCGGCGTCGACGCGGCGACGTACTGCAGCGTGCGGTGGGACGGATCGGTCCACCGCTCGATCGACATCGTCTCGCCGTGCTCGTCGTACCACTCCATGACGGAGGCGGACGGCGTGTGCTCGCCGAGGCGGGCGAACCGACGCGGGCGCAGCGCCGGGTTCTCGCGGCGCAGCCGCAGCAGGTGGCGCACGTGGGCGTGGACGTCCCGCTGCCAGGGGGCGTGCTCCCACGAGAGCCACGTGAGGGCGGAGTCGTGGCAGTACGCGTTGTTGTTGCCGCGCTGCGTCCGGGCGAACTCGTCGCCGGCCGTCAGCATCGGCACGCCGGCCGACAGCAACAGCGTCCCCAGCAGGTTGCGCATCGCCTTGCGGCGCGTCGCGAGGATGCCCTCGTCCTCCGTCGGTCCCTCCGCGCCGTGGTTGAACGACCGGTTGGTGTCGGCGCCGTCGCGGTTCTGCTCCCCGTTGCCGTGGTTGTGCTTGACGTCGTACGAGACGAGGTCGCGGAGGGTGAACCCATCGTGCGCGGTGACGAAGTTGACCCCCGCGAGCGGCCCGCGCTCGTCGCTGAACGTGTTGGCTGACCCGGCGAGCCGCGTCGCGAACCCGCCGATGCCGACAGGTGAGGTCGATGCGCGCCGGGCGTAGTCGACGTCGCTCAGCCAGAAGTTGCGGACGCGGTCGCGGTAGCGGTCGTTCCACTCGCTCCAGCCCTCGCCGAAGTTGCCGGTCTGCCAACCGCCCATGCCGACGTCCCACGGTTCGGCGATCTTCTTGACGCCCTCCAGCGCCGGGTCGTCGACGATGGCGCGCAGCAGCGGGTGGTCGGGCGTGAAGTTGTGCGCCGCATCCCGACCGAGCGTCGCCGCCAGGTCGAAGCGGAAGCCGTCCACCTGCACGTCGTTCGCCCAGTACCGCAGCGAGTCCAGCACCAGGCGGGCGGCGGCATCCGTCGACGTGTCCAGGGAATTGCCGCAGCCGGTCACGTCGATGTACGCGCCGTCCTCCTGCTGCCGGTAGTAGGCGCGGTTGTCGATGCCGCGCAGGCTCGAGCGAGGACCGCCGATGCCCTCCTCGGACGTGTGGTTGTAGACCACGTCGAGGATCACCTCGAGGCCCGCCTCGTGGAGGCCCTTCACCATGCCCTTGAACTCGCGCAGCACCGCATCGGGGCCCTCGCGACGGGACTCCTCGGTCGCGTACGGGGCGTGCGGGGCGAAGAAGCCGACGGAGTTGTAGCCCCAGTAGTTGGTCAGCCGGTGCTGGAGCAGCCGCGGCTCGGTCGCGAAGGCGTGCACCGGGAGCAGTTCGATGCTCGTCACGCCCAGGTCGAGGAGGTGCTGCACCATGGCAGGGTGCGCGAGACCCGCGTAGGTGCCGCGCAGCGCCCCGGGGACATCGGGATGCCGCTTCGACAAGCCTTTGAGATGGCCCTCGTAGAGCACTGTGCGGTCCCACGGGACAGCGGGCTTGGCGACACCGGCCCAGTCGAACGTGCTGTCGACGACCGCCGACCGCCAGCCGTCGAATCCGGTGCGCACGAGCCCGCGCGCGTACGGGTCGAGCAGCAGCGTGCCGGGGTTGAACGTGTTGCCGGGGCCGGGAGGGCCGTCCACCCGGACGGCGTAGCGCGTCCCCGGTCGCAGCAGCGGGGTCGTGATCTCCCACACGCCGTCGCCGACGGGCGCCAGCGGTTGCGTGGCCGTGATCCAGTCGAGGTCGGTGTCGTCGAAGACCACGAGGTCCACCGCGTCGGCGGCGCCCGACCACACCCGCAGGCGTCCGCCGTCGGGCAGGAGCACCACACCCATCCCGTCCAGCTCGGAGCCGAGCAGGCCTCGGGCGGGCTGCACGACGACAGGGTTCGGGCTGACCATGCGGACTACGATAACCATGGTCCGAGTCGGGCAGGTTACGGGACCGGATGCCGGCGGCTCGGATACCGGGTCGCACCCGGTGCACGTCGATCGCGAAGGGGGCCCGGTGAGCGTCTACCTCGACCACGCCGCGACCACGCCGCTGCGCCCCGAGGCTCGCGAGGCGTGGCTCGCCGCGGCGGAGACCGTCGGCAACGCGTCCTCGATCCACGGTGCGGGTCAGCAGGCGCGTCGTGTGCTGGAGGAGGCCCGGGAGCGGCTTGCCGCCGTGGTCGACGCCGATCCGATCGAGATCGTGTTCACATCCGGCGGCACCGAGGCGGTGAACCTCGCGGTCAAGGGCCTGTGGTGGGCCCGCGCGGACGAGGCCGATGCGGTGGTCCTCCCGGACGGCGAGCACCACGCCACGCTCGACGCCGTCGAGTGGCTCGAGGGTCAGGGCGCGCGACTGCGGCACGTCGGGATCGACGCCGCCGCCCGGATCCGTACGGACCGGTTCGCCGCGGCCCTGCCGGGCGCCGCCCTCGCCACGGCGCTCGTGGCCAACAACGAGACCGGCACCGTCAACGACGCTCCGGGACTCGCCGGCGCGGCCGCCGGGGCGGGCGTCCCGCTGCACCTGGACGCCGTCGCGGCGTTCGGCCATGTGCCGGTGACGTTCCGCGGCTGGCGCGGGGATGCGCGGGGACGCACGGGACTGGCGGCGATGAGCCTGTCGGCGCACAAGATCGGCGGCCCCGCAGGCGTGGGGGCGCTCGTGGTCGCCCGCGGCGCGGAGCTGACCGCGCTGCTGCACGGCGGCGGCCAGCAGCGGCGGCTCCGCGCGGGCACGCAGGACGTCCCCGGCGCGGCAGCGTTCGCCGTCGCCGCCGAGCTCGCGGCGGGTGAGCGCGAGGCGGAGGCCGCTCGGCTCGCGGGGCTGCGCGAGCGGCTCGTGGGAGGCATCCGTTCCTCCGTCTCGGGCGCGCAGCTGCTCGGCGACCCCGTCGATCGCGTGCCGGGCAACGCCCACCTGCTGTTCCCGGGCGCGTCCGGCGAGACGCTGCTGTTCCTCCTCGACATGGCCGGGATCGCGGTGTCGACCGGGTCCGCGTGCCAGGCCGGCGTGCCCGAGCCCTCGCACGTCGTCCGTGCGATGGGGCGGACGGATGCCGAGGCCCGCCAGGTGCTGCGGTTCACGCTGGGCCGCACCACCACGGACGCCGACGTCGACGCCGTGCTCGCGGTGCTGCCGGAGTCCGTCGAGCGTGCGAGGGCGGCATCCGGGTCCCGGTCAGGTGCGGGTTCGTAGACTGGTCTCATGCGGATCCTTGCGGCCATGAGTGGTGGAGTCGATTCCGCCGTCGCGGCCGCGCGGGCCGTCGAGGCGGGACACGACGTCGTCGGCGTGCATCTGGCGCTCTCCCGCGCCGGTGGGACGCTGCGTACCGGCAGTCGTGGCTGCTGCACGATCGAAGACGCGATGGATGCCCGCCGCGCGGCCGACCGGCTCGGCATCCCGTTCTATGTCTGGGACTTCTCGGAGCGGTTCCGCGACGACGTCATCGATGATTTCGTCGCCGAGTACCGTGCCGGGCGCACACCCAACCCGTGCATGCGCTGCAACGAGAAGATCAAGTTCGCCGCGCTCCTGGAGCGCGCGCTGGAGCTCGGATTCGACGCGGTCTGCACCGGGCACTACGCCACGCTCGTGGACGGCCCCGAGGGCCTCGAGCTGCACCGCGCGTCGGATGCCGCGAAGGACCAGTCGTACGTGCTCGGCGTGCTCGATGCGCAGCAGCTCGCGCACACCTACTTCCCGCTCGGAGCGACGCCGTCGAAGGCGCTCGTCCGGGCCGAGGCGGAGGAGCGCGGTCTGACGGTGGCCCACAAGCCCGACAGTCACGACATCTGCTTCATCCCCGACGGCGACACGCGCGGGTGGCTCGCCGACAAGGTCGGCGCCGAGCAGGGCGACATCGTCGACCGCGCCGGCGCGGTCGTGGGCACGCATGAGGGCGCGCACGCCTTCACCGTGGGCCAGCGCCGCGGGCTGCAGCTCGGCGTGCCCGCCCCTGACGGCAAGCCCCGCTTCGTGCTGGAGGTGCGACCGGTGTCGAACACGGTCGTCGTGGGGCCCAAGGAGGCACTCGCCACGGCGGAGATCGCGGGGGAGCGGTACTCGTGGGCGGGGCGCGCCCAGGCGCCGGGGGAGTTCGCCTGCCACGTGCAGATCCGGGCGCATGCCGACCCCGTGCCGGCGATTGCGACCCTCGCCGAGGGCACCCTCACGGTCGTCCCCGTAACCCCGTTCGACGGCGTCGCCCCCGGGCAGACGGCGGTCCTCTACGACGGAACCCGCGTCATCGGGCAGTTCACGATCGACCGCACCGTGTCGGCCGTCCCCGTCGACGCCTGACGGGCGAGCGGATGCCGCCACCCTGCCGCGCCACGGCCGCGCAGGGCCTCGGCACTGTCGGAGCCCGCTCCTAGACTGGCGGGGTGACGGATGACCTCGGTACGCCAGCTCCCGGTTCGCTCGACGAGGGGCCGGCCCTTCCCGCCGACGCCGGACTGGAGGCTTCCCGTGCGGAGGCCCAGGAGCTGACCGAGCGCATCCTGGACGCGCGCGACGCCTACTACGGCCGCGACGCCGAGCTGGTCGACGATGCGACGTACGACGGCTGGATGCACCGGCTCGAAGAGCTGGAGCGGCTGCACCCCGAGCTGCAGGGCCAGGACTCCCCGACGCTGACGGTCGGTGCGGCCGAGAGCTCGATGTTCGCACCGGTCGAGCACGCGGAGCGCATGCTGAGCCTCGACAACGTGTTCAGCCTCGACGAGCTGCGCGACTGGTGCGTCAAGACCGAGACGGCGGCGGGCCGCAGAGTCCGCTGGCTCACCGAGCTCAAGATCGACGGCCTCGCGATCAGCCTGCGGTACGAGCGCGGCGTGCTGACCTCGGCGGCCACGCGGGGCGACGGGCGCACCGGCGAAGACGTCACGGTGAACGCGGTGCGGGTGGCGGGCATCCCGCAGCGGCTGGCCGGGAGCGGGCATCCCGATCTGGTCGAGGTGCGCGGCGAGGTGTTCATCCCGGTCGCGGCCTTCGAGAAGCTCAACGCGCTGCAGGCCGACATGCGTGACCGCGCAGTGGAGGAGACCCGTGCCCGCAGCCGGGTGTTCGACGAGGCGAAGGCGCGCGTGAGCGCGGAGCGACGCTTCCCCTCTTTCGCGAACCCGCGCAACGCGGCCTCGGGCGGATTGCGCCAGCAGCTCGACAAGAAGGACGGACTGGAACGCGAGGCCGGCCAGGCGCGCCTGGACTCGCTGCGGCTGTTCGTCCACGGGATCGGAGCGTGGAGCCGGCCGCCGGTCGATTCGCAGAGCGAGACGTACGGCCTCCTCGCGGAGTGGGGGCTGCCGACGAGCCCGTACTTCCGCACCGCCGACGACATCGACGGCGTCCTCGACTTCGTCGCCCATTACGGCGAGCACCGCCACGACGTCGAGCACGAGATCGACGGCGTCGTGGTCAAGGTCGACGAGCTCGCCCTGCACGACGAGCTCGGCGCGACCAGCCGTGCACCGCGCTGGGCGATCGCCTACAAGTACCCGCCCGAGCAGGTGAACACCAAGCTGCTCGACATCGTGGTGTCGGTCGGGCGCACCGGACGCGCCACGCCCTTCGCGGTGATGGCACCGGCGCGCGTCGCCGGGTCGGTGGTGCGGCAGGCGACGCTGCACAACCAGGACGTCGTGCGCGCGAAGGGCGTCCTGATCGGCGACACCGTGGTGCTGCGCAAGGCCGGCGATGTGATCCCCGAGATCCTCGGCCCGGTCGTCGAGCTGCGCGATGGCACCGAGCGCGAGTTCGTGATGCCGGCGGACTGCCCCGAGTGCGGCTCGCCGCTGGCGCCGGCGAAGGAGGGCGACATCGACCTGCGATGCCCGAACACCCGCGCGTGCCCGGCGCAGGTGCGCGGTCGCGTCGAGCACATCGGCTCGCGCGGAGCGCTGGACATCGAGGCGCTCGGCGAGGTCACCGCCGCCGCGCTGACCCAGCCGTCGGTGCCCGACGTGCCGCCGCTGCAGACCGAGGCGGCGCTGTTCGACCTCACCGTCGAGCAGCTCGTGCCGATCGAGGTCGTCGTCCGCGACGCCGAGACCGGTGAGCCGCGGATCGACGAGAAGACCGGCGAGGTGGTGCGGCGCGCGCCGTTCCGGCGCAATCCCACGCCGACCGAGAAGAAGGCCGGGATCGAAGGGCCGCAGCCGTCGGCTCAGGCCCTCACGCTCATCGACCAGCTCGAGCTCGCGAAGACGAAGGAGCTGTGGCGGTTCCTCGTCGCGCTGAACATCCGCCACGTCGGCCCCGTCGCCGCCCGTGCGCTCGCGCAGTGGTTCGGCTCGGTGGACGCGATCCGCGCCGCGTCCCGCGACGAGCTCGCCGATGTGGAAGGGGTCGGCGGCATCATCGCGGACTCGCTCCTGGACTGGTTCGACGTCGACTGGCACCGCGAGATCGTGCAGCGCTGGACCGACGCCGGAGCGCAGCTGGCGACCCCGGGGCATCCCGGGCCCGGCGCCGCCGTCACCGCCGGGGGCGTCCTCGACGGGTTCACCGTCGTAGCCACGGGCTCCCTCGACGGCTACAGCCGCGAGGGGGCGCAGGAGGCGATCATCAAGGCAGGCGGCAAGGCGGCCTCCAGCGTCTCGAAGAAGACCGACTTCGTCGCCGCCGGCCCCGGAGCGGGGTCCAAGCTGGCGAAGGCCGAGGAACTCGGCATCCGCATCCTCGACGCCGCGCAGTTCCACATCCTCGTCACCCAGGGGCCGGACGCCCTCGACGCACTCGTGCCCGACGCCGGCTGAGAAGGCCGATCGCCCGGCCTCCGACGCCCCCGGTGCATTCGCATGTCGAGGCTGGGAGGATGGCGGCATGTCGCAATGGCTCTACCGCATCGTGCCCTCGCGCCCGGAGATGGTCCTCCACGCGACGCCCGAGGAGACGCGCACCGTCGGCGAGCACTTCGCCTACCTCGTCGCGCTGCGCGATCTCGGCATCCTGATCCTGGCAGGTCGCACTCAGGAGGAGGATTCCTTCGGCATCGCGATCTACGAAGCCGACGACGAGGAACGAGCCCGCGAGATCATGAACGCCGACCCGGCGATCGCCGCGGGGGTGTTCCTCGCCACGCTGCACCCGTATCGGATGGCGGTGGCCCGGGGCGGGCTCGCCGGCTGAGCCGTCAGGTCCCCGCGTTGAGGGTGAGCAGCCGGTCGCGCACCTGGCGGCGCAGCACCTTGCCGATCAGCGACTTGGGCAGCTCGTCGACGACGTAGACGCGGCGGGGCACCTTGTACGGCGTCAGGATGCTGCGCGCGAACTCGCGGACCGCCTCGACGTCGATGTCCTGACCGGGGGCGACCACGATCGCCGCCACCACCTCCTCGCCGGAGTGCTCGCTCGGCAGGCCAACGACCGCCGCGTCCTCGACCTGTGGATGCTGGCGCAGCGCGTTCTCGACCTCGGTCGGGGCGACATTGAAGCCGCCGGTGATGATGAGCTCCTTGATGCGGTCGACGATGCGCACGAAGCCCGCCTCGTCGATGGTCACGATGTCGCCGGTGCGGAACCAGCCGTCGGTGAAGACGGCCTCGGTCTCCTCCGGCTTGCCGTAGTAGCCGCCGAAAACCTGCGGACCGCGCACCACGAGCTCGCCGCGCTCCCCGGCCGGCACGTCCTGCGTCGGGTCGTCGGGGTCGACGACGCGGCATTCGGTGCCGGGAAGGGGAAGCCCGACGGTGCCGGGCACGCGGTTGTCGGCCACGGGGTTGGCCATGAGCACCGGCGAGCACTCGCTCAATCCGTAGCCCTCGACGAGGTAGCCGCCGGAGGCCTCCTCGAACGGCACCACGAGCTCGTGCGGCAGGGCCATCGCCCCGGAGATGGCGACCTCGGTCCCCGCGAGCGAGACGCCCTTCTCGCGTGCGGCCTTGAGGAGGCGGTCGGCGATGGGCGGCACCAGCGGCAGGAAGGTCGCGGGGTGCTTCTTGGTCACCTCGAGCACCATGTCGGGGTCGAAGCGCGGGAAGAGCACCAGGCGGGCGCCCATCGACATCGCGAACGTGAGGCACAGGGTGAGCCCGTAGGCGTGGAACATCGGGAGCACGGCGTAAACGACGCAGCCGTCGCCGCGCACGATCGAGGGCACCCATGCGCGCGCCTGGGCGGCGTTGGAGAGCAGGTTGCGGTGCGTCAGGGCGGCGCCCTTCGGCGTTCCGGTGGTGCCGCTCGTGTACTGGATCAGGGCGAGGTCGTCGGTGCGCGGGCGCGGATGGGATGCCGGCAGCGGGGTGCTCGCCACCACCTGCTCCCACGGCACGGTGCCCGTCACGCGCGTGGCCAGGGCCTCCCGAGCCTCGCGCGCCTTGGCGATCGGGAGCTTCAGCGCCAGACGCGTGCCGAACGGCATCGCCTTGATCACATCGGCCGAGATCAGGTTGGTCACCGCGAGGTCGGACGGGAACTCCTGCACGGTCTGCACGACCTTGGTCCACACGATCGCGTGCTTGGCGCCGTGGTCCTCGAACTGCTTGCGCAGCTCGCGCGGCGTGTACAGCGGGTTGTGCTCGATGACGACTGCGCCCAGTCGCAGGATCGCGTAGAACGCGACGATGTGCTGCGGACAGTTCGGGAGGACGATCGCGACCGGGTCGCCGGCTTTCACGCCGAGGTCGCGCAGACCCGCTGCGGCCCGTTCGATCTGCTCGTGCAGCGACCGGTACGACGTCTCGCGTCCGAAGAACTGCAGGGCCGCGGCATCCGGATAGTCCCGTGCGGACGCGTCGACGATGTCGACGAGCGAGCCGGTCACGGGCGCCAGGTCCTCCGGGACGCCGTCGGCGTAGCTGGCGGTCCACGGGCGCGGCGGGTCGTAGGTCGTCACGGCGACAGCCTACGCCGGGGGAGGCTTCCGCCCGCGGACCGCTCGCCTCCGGCCCGCGCCCGCAGACCGCGCGGCGGGCTTGACTACACTTGGGGGGTGTCTGAAATCACCCCCGATCTCGTGCGCCATCTCGGTGTGCTCGCCAGGATCCAGCTGAGCGACGAGGAGGTCGAGCGACTGACCGGTCAGCTCGACGTCATCGTCGACAACATCGCGAAGGTCTCTGCGGTCGCCACGCCCGACGTTCCCGCGACGAGCCACCCGATCGCGCTGCAGAACGTGTTCCGCCCGGACGAGGTCGGCGACCAGCTGACCCTCGCGCAGGTGCTCCAGAATGCACCGGATGCCGCGGACGGCCGTTTCCGCGTGACAGCGATCCTCGGCGAAGAGCAGTAAGGGGCTCGCACGTGACCGATCTCACGAAGCTGAGCGCTGCCGCGCTCGCCGACAAGCTCGCCGCCGGCGAGGTGTCCAGTGTCGAGGCGACGCAGGCGCACCTCGACCGCATCGCGGCGGTGGATGCCGACATCCACGCCTTCCTCCACGTGAACGAGCACGCGCTCGCCGTGGCCGCCGACATCGACCGCCGTCGCGCCGACGGCGAGGACCTCGGCCCGCTCGCCGGTGTGCCGCTGGCAATCAAGGACGTGCTGGTGACGACGGACATGCCGTCCACCAGCGGCTCGCGGATCCTCGAGGGCTACATGTCGCCGTACGACGCGACAGTCGTCGCCCGCTCGCGCGCGGCGGGCCTCGTGCCCCTGGGCAAGACGAACATGGACGAGTTCGCGATGGGCTCGTCGACGGAGCACTCCGCGTACGGCCCGACCCGCAACCCGTGGGACCTGGACCGCATCCCCGGCGGCTCCGGCGGCGGCTCGGCCGCGGCCGTAGCGGCGTTCGAGGCGCCGCTGGCGCTCGGCTCCGACACCGGCGGCTCGATCCGTCAGCCTGCGCACGTCACCGGCACGGTCGGCGTCAAGCCGACGTACGGCGGCGTGAGCCGGTACGGCGCCATCGCGCTGGCATCGAGCCTCGACCAGGTCGGCCCCGTGACCCGCACGGTGCTCGACGCGGGCCTCCTGCACGATGTCATCGGCGGCCACGACCCCCACGACTCGACCTCGCTCGCACACGCATGGCCGTCGTTCGCCGCCGCAGCGCGCGAGGGCGCCACCGGTGAGGTGCTGAAGGGACTGAAGGTCGGCGTCATCCGCGAGCTCCCCGACAGCGGCTTCCAGGCCGGCGTGTCGGAGTCGTTCCGCGCGGCGCTGGCAGCGATGGAGGCGCAGGGCGCCGAGATCGTCGAGATCAGCGCGCCGCACTTCGAGTACGGCGTCGCCGCGTACTACCTGATCCTTCCGGCGGAGGCATCCAGCAACCTCGCCAAGTTCGACTCGGTGCGCTTCGGCCTGCGCGTGGACGTGCCCGGAGGCACCGTCGAGGACGTCATGGCCCGCACCCGCGACGCCGGCTTCGGCGACGAGGTCAAGCGCCGCATCATCCTCGGCACGTACGCGCTGTCGGCCGGCTACTACGACGCGTACTACGGCTCGGCGCAGAAGGTGCGCACGCTGATCCAGCGCGACTTCTCCGAGGCGTTCGCGCAGGTCGACGTCATCGCGACGCCGTCGGCGCCGACCACCGCGTTCAAGCTGGGCGAGAAGATCGACGACCCGCTGCAGATGTACCTCAACGACGTCACCACGATCCCGGCGAACCTCGCAGGCGTACCCGGCATCTCGATCCCGTCGGGCCTGGCGGCGGAGGACGGCCTGCCTGTCGGCATCCAGTTCCTCGCCCCCGCCCACGAGGACGCCCGCCTGTACCGCGTCGGTGCCGCGCTGGAGTCGCTGCTGGTCGATTCGTGGGGCGCGCCGCTCCTCGACAGGGCGCCGGCGCTCGGCGCGAACGGAGGTGCCCGCTGATGGCGAAGGACAAGCTGATGGACTTCGACAAGGCCCTCGAGCTCTTCGAGCCGGTGCTCGGATTCGAGGTCCACGTCGAGCTCAACACCGAGACCAAGATGTTCTCGGCCGCGGCCAACCCCGCGAACTCCGCGAACCACGGCGCCGAGCCCAACACCCTCGTCGCCCCGGTCGACATGGGGCTGCCCGGCGCGCTGCCGGTGGTCAACGAGACCGCCGTCCGCTACTCGATCAGCCTGGGCCTGGCGCTCGGCTGCTCGATCGCGCCGTCGAGCCGATTCGCGCGGAAGAACTACTTCTACCCCGACCTCGGCAAGAACTACCAGATCTCGCAGTACGACGAGCCGATCGCGTTCGAGGGGTCGGTCGACATCGAGCTCGCCGACGGCGAGATCGTGACCGTGCCGATCGAGCGCGCGCACATGGAAGAGGATGCCGGCAAGCTCACGCACGTCGGCGGCTCGACCGGCCGCATCCAGGGCGCGGAGTACTCGCTGGTCGACTACAACCGCGCCGGCGTACCGCTGGTCGAGATCGTCACCAAGCCGATCTTCGGCGCCGAGCATCGCGCTCCCGAGATCGCCAAGGCGTACGTCGCCACGATCCGCGACATCGTGATCGCTCTGGGCATCTCGGAGGCGCGCATGGAGCGCGGCAACCTCCGCTGCGACGCAAACGTGTCGCTGCGCCCGCGCGGCCAGGAGAAGCTCGGCACGCGCACCGAGACCAAGAACGTCAATTCGATGCGCTCGGTCGAGCGTGCGGTCCGATACGAGATCCAGCGGCAGGCGGCGATCCTCGCCGACGGCGGCACGATCACGCAGGAGACGCGCCACTGGCACGAGGACACCGGCACCACCTCGCCCGGCCGCCCGAAGTCGGACGCCGACGACTACCGCTACTTCCCGGAGCCCGACCTGCTGCCGGTCGAGCCGGCGCTCGAGCTGATCGAGCAGCTGCGCGCGGCCCTTCCCGAGCCGCCCGCCGCCCGCCGCCGTCGTCTGAAGGCGGACTGGGGATTCACCGACCTCGAGTTCCAGGACGTCGTCAACGGCGGGCTGCTCGCCGAGGTGGAGGCGACCATCGCCGCCGGCGCGTCGCCCGCCGCCGCCCGCAAGTGGTGGACGGGCGAGCTGACGCGCATCGCCAACGCGCAGGAGCGCGAGGCCTCGGAGCTGGCGACGCCCGCCGATGTGGCCGCGCTGCAGGCGCTCGTGGACGCCGGCACCCTCACCGACAAGCTCGCCCGCCAGGTGCTGGAGGGCGTCATCGCGGGTGAAGGCACTCCGCAGCAGGTCGTGGACGCCCGCGGGCTTGCCGTCGTCTCGGACGACGGCGCGCTGATCGCCGCGATCGACGAGGCGCTCGCCTCGCAGCCCGACGTGCTCGAGAAGATCCGCGACGGCAAGGTGCAGGCCGCCGGCGCCGTCATCGGCGCCGTCATGAAGGCGATGAAGGGGCAGGCGGATGCCGCCCGCGTGCGCGAGCTGATCCTCGAGCGCGCCGGAGCGGCCGGAGCCTGATCCGGCGCCGTCGTCGACGCGCCGAGAGGGCGGATCCCCTGGGGGGGATCCGCCCTCTCGCATGTCGGTGACACCTGAGAGGATCGAACACATGGGGCGTGGCGACGGTACGGGCCGGATCGTCTCACCGGAGGGCGCGGACGACTCCGGGACCGGCATCCTGCATGTCGACATGGATGCCTTCTACGCGTCCGTCGAGCAGCTCGACGACCCGTCCCTGCGGGGCAAGCCGATCATCATCGGTGCGCCCGAGAGCAGGTCGGTGGTCTCCAGCGCGTCGTACGAGGCACGCCGGTTCGGCGTGCGCTCGGCGATGCCGGTCGGTCAGGCGCTCCGGCTGTGCCCCACGGCGATCGTGGTGACCCCCCACTTCGAGCGGTATCTCGAGATGTCGGCGCAGGTCATGCGGATCTTCCGCGACGTCACGCCGCTGGTCGAGCCGCTGTCCATCGACGAGGCGTTCCTCGACGTGCGCGGCGCCCGCCGACTGTGGGGGAGTCCCGGCGAGATCGCCCGCATGCTCCGGCGTCGGGTGCTGGACGAGACCGGACTGCACTGCAGCGTGGGCGTCGCCGCCACCAAGCACGTCGCGAAGATGGCTTCCACGCTGAGCAAGCCCGACGGTCTGCTCATCGTCGCCGAAGCAGACACGGCGGCGTTCCTCGCTCCACGCTCCGTGCGTGCGCTGTGGGGTGTCGGTCCCAAGGCATCCGAGGCGCTGGAAGGACGCGGCATCCGCACCATCGCAGACGTGCTCGATGCGCCGCGCGAGGTGCTCGAGCGTGCCCTGGGCGCCGCGATGGGCGACCGCGTCTGGCATCTCGCCCGCGGCATCGATGCGCGTGAGGTCGACACCCGGCGCGTCGAGAAGAGCGTGGGGCACGAAGAGACCTTCCACGAGGACATCGCCGACACCGTGGTGCTGCGTTCGGAGCTGCGCCGCCTCGCCGATCGCGTCGGGGCGCGCCTGCGCAGCAACGGGTGGGAGGCCTCGACGATCGCGATCAAGGTGCGCTTCGCGGACTTCACCACGATCTCCCGCTCGCAGACGCTGCCCGAACCCACCGCGGTGGGTCAGCGCATCGGGGATGCCGCCCACGAGCTGTTCGCATCGGTCGACCGCATGCTCCCGGTGCGTCTCATCGGGGTCCGCGCCGAACGGCTCCGGGAGGCGGGTTCTGCGGTGGCCACGCTGTGGGACGACGACGAGGGGTGGCGTCGCGTCGAGGACGCACTGGACGGCGCGACGGCGCGATTCGGGCGAGGGGCGGTCACCCGCGCCACGCTGCTGAACCCGCGTGGCGGCGGAGCACCGCCGACGAGCCCGCCCGCGCCGCGCCTGGATCAGGGGTGAGCGCCGGCACGGTCGCGCGATCGCGCTGTGCCGAGCCCGCTCGGGCCGCTAGCGTTGACGCATGCCCAACATCGCACTCGAGCTCGGCAAGCAGTCCGCGTCCTTCGGCGTGAAGAGCGCCTACGGCGAGCAGCAGGACGTCGACGGCGTCCGCCTCATCCCGGTCGCGCTGACGTGGTCGGGGTTCGGCGGCGGTTCGGACGAGGCCGGCAACGGCGGCGGAGGCGGAGGCGGCTGGGCGATCCCCGTCGGGGCCTACGTCCGTCGCGGAGACGACCTGCGGTTCGAGCCCAACATCATCGCGCTCATCGCCGTCGCGGTTCCGTTCGTCTTCTTCGCCGGCCGCGCGCTCAGCCGTGTCATCCGCACCCTCAAGAAGTAGCGCCGACCCGGTCGGATCCTCGCTCGCCGCCGCCGTCGGCCGTGTGATCACCGCGATCGGCGCGGTCGCGGCATCCAATCCTGTCGTGCTCGTCGACGGGCGCAGCGGTGCGGGCAAGACGTCGTTCGCCCGCGCGCTGGTCACCGCCTGGCCGCAGCGCGGCCGTGTGCAGCTGGTGGCCCTCGACTCGATCTATCCGGGCTGGGACGGTCTGGACGAGGGGGTCGAGCTGGCGCGCACATCGATCCTCGTCCCGCACGCGCGCGGGATGATCGGCGTATGGGAGAGATGGGACTGGACCGCGGGGATGCCGGCGGAGGCGCACGCGGTCGACCCGTCGCTGCCGCTCATCGTGGAAGGATCCGGGCTCCTGACCCCCGCGACGGCCAAGCTCGGCGACGTGCGGGTGTGGCTCGAGTCCCCGGCGGCCTCGCGCAAGCGCAGGGCCCTGGATCGCGACGGCGACGCGTACCGGCCGTACTGGGACCGGTGGGCGCGGCAGGAGCAGCGTCACATCGAGCGGGACGATCCGGTGCGCCACGCGACGCATCTGTTCGCCGTGCCGTGACGTCGGGCGATCAGTCTTCGCGGTCGATCGCCGCGACGAGACCATCCAGGCGGTACGCGATCCACTCGTAGACACCGAAACGAGGATCGCCGGCTTCGTGGTCCTCCGGGCCGTTCACGCCCAGTCGGGTGGCCAGGACGAGACGGATCGCCGAGAGTGTGCGCAGCCAAGCCCGCGCGGCGTCGGGGTCGAGGCGGATCTCGACCTGTTCGAGCAAAGCCGGGTCGTCGGGATCGTCCGGGATCTGGGCGGCATCGTGCAGCGACGCGAGCACGACCTCAGCGTCGGCGGCGCGGCGATCGAGGAGGTCGGGCTGCGTCAGCGCGCGGAACTCGCGCGTCGCGGCGTCGTCATCGGGGTACGCGTCCGGCGAGAGGCGGGCGATGGCCGGGTCGCCGTCGTCGGGCGTCGACTCGCGCAGCAGATCGGCGAACTGACCCACGAGACCTGCCAGGTGGGCTGCCTCCAGGCGGGCCAGCTCCATCACGATCGTGCGGTCGCTCATCGAGGTGCCTGCCGGACCGTCGCCCACAGGCCGTAGTCGTGCATCGCGTGCGCGTGGAGCTCCATGTGCTCGCGGGCACCCTCCGAGACGACGGCGTGGCCCTCGTTGTGCACGGCCAGCATGAGCTGCTCGGCGCGGGCTCGCGGCATCCCGAAGTACTCCCGGAACACATGCGTGACGTAGCTCATCAGGTTCACCGGATCGTCCCAGACCACCGTCTGCCAGGTGCGGCCGGGATCGGTCTCGGACGCGAGGTCGACGTTCTCGTCGACGTCTGGTGTGACCAGCGGAGTCATCAGGCCCATCCCAGCTCGTGGAGGCGCTCGTCGTCGATGCCGTAGAAGTGCGCGATCTCGTGCACCAACGTGGTGTGCACCTCGTCCCGGAGCTCGTCCTCGTCATCGCACACCGCCAGATGCGGCTCGCGGTACACGATGATCCGATCGGGAAGCTCGCCGACACCGTACCGCTCTCGCTCCGTCAGAGCCCAGCCGTCGTACAGGCCCAGCAGGTCGAGGCTGCCGTCCTCCGGACGGTCCTCGACGACGAAGACGACGTTGTCGAGCCCTTCCACCATGTCGTCGGGGAGGGTGTCGAGCTCGTCGATCACGAGCTGTTCGAAGCGCGCGGCATCCATCTCCATCATGATGCCTCGCTCCTACGCGAATGGGGCGCGATACTCGCGCCCCATTCGACCGGATTGGGGTGAGTAACGGGACTTGAACCCGCGACCCCCTGGACCACAACCAGGTGCTCTACCAACTGAGCTATACCCACCATGTCTCCCGCTCGCGCGGGCAACCAGACGATTCTCTCACACCTCAGGAGCAAACGACGACACGACGGCGGCAGCGGCCGCACGCGCGCCGTCACTCGTCGGCCCGGGCTCGGGGACGAAGACCGCCTGGCGGTAGTAGGCCAGCTCGCGGATGGATTCGAGGATGTCCGCGAGCGCACGGTGACCGCCGTCTTTCGCCGGCGCGTGGATGTAGGCGCGCGGGTACCAGCGCCGGGAGAGCTCCTTGATGCTGGACACATCGACGTTGCGGTAGTGCAGCCACCGGTCGACGCGCGGCATGTACTTGGCGAGGAACATACGGTCGGTGCCGATGGTGTTGCCCGCCAGCGGCGCCCGGCCCTCCAGCGGGACGAACCGCTGGATGTACTCGAGCACCTGGAACTCGGCATCGGCGACCGTGATCCCGTGAGGGATCGCGTCGAGCAGCCCCGACGTGCGGTGCATGTTCGTCACGAACTCGTTCATGTTCGCCATGGCCGAGTCGTCGGGTTTGATCACCACGGCGAAACCGGGGTCGAGCGGTCGGAGCTCGAAGTCCGTCACGACCACCGCGATCTCGACGAGTTCGTCGACACCGAGGTCGAGACCCGTCATCTCGCAGTCGATCCAGACCAGCCGGTCGTTCTCGGATGCACCCACCATGTGCTCCATCCTTGTCAGTGGTCCAGACATCCCACGGGCCTGGACGCAGGCTCCGGCTCCCACGCCGTTCCCGTCGCCCCTCCGGGAGGATTCGAACCCCCGACCTGGCGGGTAGAAACCGCTCGCTCTGTCCCCTGAGCTACGGAGGGAAGGGTGTATCCACACTACCGGGTCGCGCCATGCCGACGCGGACCTGGTACTCGGGCGCGGCGCGGCGTAGCGTCGGGTCGGAAGCATCGAGAGGAGTTCGCCATGAGCACCACGGACACGCACCACCCGCTCTGGGTCGCGTACGGCGCGTCCGGCGTCGCCGGGAGCATCCGCAAGGACGACGACGGCTACACGGTCACGATGGCCGGTGCGGACGGTTCCGCGGGCACGTATCCGTCGATGGAGATCGCCAAGAGCGCACTGCACTCCCGGATGGCGCCGGGGAGCGACTGGCCCAGCTTCCGCGAGCACTGACGCCCGGCGCGGAACGGATCAGGAGGAGCGCTCCGCGGCGGCGGGCGCAGCCTCGCGGCGGGTGTCGAGCAGGGGAAGAGCCAGGTGGACGAGCGGGCCGATGAGGACCGCGAACAGCACCGTGCCGATTCCCACCGTGCCTCCGAGCGCCCAGCCGACGAGGAGAACCGTCACCTCCACGAGCGCGCGGCACAGCCAGATCGGCCAGCCCAGCCGCGCGTTCATGCCCGTCATGAGCCCGTCGCGGGGGCCGGGGCCGAACCGCGCGCCGATGTAGAGCCCTGACGCCACAGCGACCACGAGGATGCCGCCCAGCAGTGTGGCGAACTGCGCGACCAGTCCGGTGATCGGCGGCACGATCCCGAGGACGATCTGCATGCTGGTGCCGACCAGCAGGATGTTGGCGACCGTTCCGATGCCCGGCTTCTGGCGCAGCGGGATCCACAGCAGCAGGACGAAGAACCCGACGATGTTCGTGATCCATCCGATGCCGACGCCGGTGCGCACCGAGAGTCCTTGGGCGAAGACCGTCCACGGATCGACGCCGAGTCCGGCCTCCACCGTCAGGGCGCAACCGGCGCCGTAGAGGAAGAGTCCGACGAGCAACTGAGTGACACGACGAGGCATGACTACATCCAATCGCAGAATTGGCCCGTGGCGACCAGTCCAATGCGACTAGTCTGGCTGCCATGGACTCCCGCGTCTCGGCGCGTGCCCTGGCCACCTCCCTCGGCGGGTGGCGCACGCGCGAACCCGCCTACGAAGCACTGGCCGACGGCATCCGCCTGCTGTGCCTCGACAACCGCCTCGCTCCACGCACTGCCCTGCCCGCCGAACGGGAGCTCGCCACGGCCCTGCACGTCAGCCGCAGCACCGTGGCCGCCGCCTACCGGAGCCTGCGCGGGACCGGGCACATCGCCAGCCTGCGGGGGTCCGGCAGCGTGACGCTCCCGCTCGGGCGGCGCGAGCCCGGCCGCGTCCTGGCCGTCGACGGCATGATCGATCTGCAGCAGGCCAGCCCGCCGGCCTGGCCGGGTCTGGCGGGGATCATGGCCGATGTCGGCGCGAACGCCTCGTCGCTGGTCTCGCGCGTCGGGTACGACGTGCTCGGGCGCATCGAGCTGCGAGAAGCGATCGCACGGCGGTACACCGAGCGCGGGATCCCGACGACGCCTGCCGAGGTCCTGGTCACCACGGGTGCGCAGAGCGCGATCCACCTCGTCTCGTCGGTGCTCATCGGCCGCGGCGACCGAGTGCTCGTCGAAACCCCGACCTACCCCCACGCCGCGGATGCGCTCCGGCGTGCGGGTGCCCGTCTGGTGGGGATCCCGGTGGTGACCGATGCCGGCTGGGACATCGATCGCGCCGAGCAGGCGTTCGCGCGCACGCTGCCGGTCATGGCATACCTCATGCCCGACTTCCAGAACCCGACCGGCTGCAGCATGAACGCGTTCGAGCGGGAGTCGCTGCTGACGGCGGGGGAGCGGTCGGGGTCGGTGATCGTCCTCGACGAGACGACCGCCGATCTCGACATCGATCGCGGGCCGCTCGCACCGGGATTCGAGACGAGCGAACCCGGCACCGTCGTCCGACTCGGGTCGCTCGGCAAGACGGTCTGGGGCGGGCTGCGGATCGGGTGGGTGCGAGCCGACGGGGACCTCATCCGTCGCCTCGTGGCCGCGCGTCCGGCGCATGACCTCGGAACGCCCGAGTTCGAGCAGGCGATCGCGACGCGGCTGCTCGAACACTTCGACGACATCGTCGAGCAGCGGTCGCAGCTGCTGCGGTCGGGTCGAGATGCGGTGGTCGAGGCGCTGCGCCCGGCGCTGCCGTCGTGGGGCGTCCCCGACGTCCGCGGCGGCGTCTCGCTGTGGATCGAGCTGGACGCGCCGCTGAGTTCCGCGCTCGTGATGGAGGCGCGTTCCCGAGGCGTGCTCCTGTCGGCCGGTCCCAGGTTCTCGGTGGAGGGTGGTCACGAGCGCCACCTGCGGGTGCCGTTCACGTCGCCGCCGGAGGAGATGGTCCGCGCGGCCGGCGTGCTCGCCGACGCATGGGCGGCTGTTCGCGCGGGGGCGCCGTCGTCGCTGGTCGAGCAGGCCAGCGCCGTCGTCTGACCCGGTGCCCCGTGGTGACGTGACCGGCCCCGCCGGGATCGCCCGTCATCGTGTGAAGCGCAGGCAGTCGATCGCGTCGTCGGCGTTCCAGAAATCGCCCAGGTCGCGGAAGGCATGCGAGCCGGGATGGTAGCGGCGCGCCCGGAAGCGGATGCCTCCCGGCTCGGCGACCTGCTGCACGTGTCCGATCACGCGACCGCTCCTGTCCAGGACGCGCCAGAGCGCAGGCGCCGCCTCCTTGAGGCGCACGGACGAGCGGAGCGTGGGTGGGGTGGCATGCGTGCGAGATTCGATGATGAGAGACATGGCGACCTCCTGTGTATCGAAGATATGTGCGACCTCCGACATCCGTGCGCTTCGCGATTCCTCCCCGGCACGCGCTGCTGACAGGCGATCCCCAGATCTCGAGTCGACCGCGCCGGACGCCGGCCCGGGCGACGACGCTGGACCCACCGCCGGCGTCCTCGGGCACGGGGCGCCGGCGGATCGGGGAGGGTCCCCGGAGAGAAGGAGGAATCATGAGCGACAACGGCGACCGGATCACGATCACGGGGAACGTGGCCACCGAGCCCGAGTTCAAGCGGACGACGGGCGGGGTGGCGATCACGACCTTCCGCGTCGCCCGAGACCTGCGACGCTTCGACCGCGCGACAGGGGCGTGGACGGATGCCGGCACCAACTGGTACACCGTCTCGGTGTTCCGTGCGCTGGCCGATCACGCCTTCCGTTCTCTCAACAAGGGGGATCGGGTGATCCTCACGGGTCTGCTGCGGCTGCGCGAGTGGGACAACGGCACCCGCCGTGGCACGGCCGTCGAGATCGACGCCGACGCCATCGGTCACGACCTGCTGTGGGGGACGTCGACCTTCGTGAAGGACACGGGATCGCGGCCGGAGGCTGACGATGTCTCGGTGACGAGCGTCGACGCCGATGACACGTGGGCCGCGCCCGGCCTCGCGTCCGACGAGTCTGGACCGGGCCGGGAAGCCGAGCTGGTGGGCGCTCCGGCGGGAGCGGGCGACCGGCCGGTGCTCACCGTCGTGACCGAGGAGACACCGTTCTGACGCGATCCAGGGTTCCCCGGGAGGGCGGAGGGCGGCCGTACACTCTCCTCTGTGAGCCGAGACCTGCCGACCCGCGTCCCCTGCGTGAGCCGTCGGCGAGGTCGGACGTCCGCGGGCTCCGCTGCGGCGATCCTCGCCGCGGCGCTGGCGCTCACCGCCTGCACTCCCGGGATCCCGTCCGCGAGCCCGACGCCCTCTGCGACGGTGACCGCCTCCGGGACGCCCGTCGCCACGCCCACCGCCACGGCCCCGGCACCGCCTGCGCTCGTGCCGGAAGGCACCGCGGCCGACAACCTGCCGCTGTTCGCCGCCGTGACGGCTGGAGTCTGGGCGACCGACGCCCGGCTGTCGGGTCGCGCCTATATCGACGCCCTGGTGGCAGCGGGCTTCGACAAGGCCGCCATGCAGGTGACCAACGACCAGTCGACGGTCGGCAACCCCGCCGAGACGATCCAGTTCGCCGTCCGGTGGGGCGACCAGTGCCTGATCGGCCAAGTCGGTCCGGCGACGGGCGACCCGGTCACGGTGGTGGTTCCGGGGCTGGCCGAAGGCGCCTGCCTGGTGGGGAACACGCGCCCGATCGACTGGTGACGTCGACCAGCGCCGGCGACGGCACCCGCGGCGGCGCTCACGGCTCGCGCCGCACTCCCGGCCGGTAGGCTGGGACGCTGACGTCCGATTCCGAGGAGAACAGAAACCCGCATGGCTGAGTACATCTACTCGATGGTCCGCGCCCGCAAGTCCGTCGGCGACAAGCTGATCCTCGATGACGTCACGATGGCGTTCCTCCCGGGCGCGAAGATCGGCATGGTCGGTCCGAACGGTGCCGGCAAGTCGACGATCCTCAAGATCATGGCCGGGCTCGACACCCCGTCGAACGGCGAGGCGAAGCTGAGCCCCGGGTTCACCGTCGGCATCCTGATGCAGGAGCCCGAGCTCGACGAGAGCAAGACCGTTCTCGAGAACATCCAGGACGGCATCGCCATCAAGGCGAAGGTCGACCGCTTCAACGAGATCTCCGGTCTGATGGCAGACCCGGACGCCGACTTCGACGCCCTGCTCGCGGAGATGGGCGTCCTCCAGGAGGAGATCGACGCCGCCGACGCCTGGGATCTGGACTCCCAGCTCGAACAGGCGATGGACGCGCTGCGCACCCCGCCCGGCGACGCCCAGATCGGGCCGCTCTCCGGTGGTGAGAAGCGCCGCGTCGCACTGACCAAGCTGCTCCTGCAGAAGCCCGACCTGCTCCTGCTCGACGAGCCGACCAACCACCTCGACGCCGAGAGCGTGCTCTGGCTCGAGCAGCACCTGCAGAAGTATGCGGGCGCGGTGATCGCGATCACCCACGACCGGTACTTCCTCGACAACGTCGCGGAGTGGATCGCCGAGGTCGACCGCGGCCGGCTCATCGGCTACGAGGGCAACTACTCGACGTACCTCGAGAAGAAGGCCGAACGTCTCGCCATCCAGGGCAAGAAGGACGCCAAGCTCGCCAAGCGCCTCGCCGAGGAGTTGGATTGGGTCCGCTCCAACGCGAAGGGGCGCCAGGCGAAGTCCAAGGCGCGCCTGGCCCGCTACGAGGAGATGGCAGCCGAGGCGGACCGCACGCGCAAGCTCGACTTCGAGGAGATCACGATCCCGCCGGGGCCGCGCCTGGGCAGCGTCGTGATCGAGGCGAAGAAGCTGCAGAAGGGGTTCGACGGCCGCTCGCTCATCGACGGGCTCAGCTTCAGCCTCCCGCCGAACGGCATCGTCGGCGTGATCGGCCCGAACGGCGTCGGAAAGACCACGCTGTTCAAGACGATCGTCGGTCTCGAGCCTCTCGACGGCGGCGACCTGAAGATCGGCGAGACGGTCAAGATCAGCTACGTCGACCAGTCGCGCTCGAACATCGACCCGAACAAGACGCTGTGGGAGGTCGTTTCGGACGGGCTCGACATCATCACCGTCGGCAAGACCGAGATCCCCTCGCGCGCCTACGTGTCGAAGTTCGGCTTCAAAGGTCCCGACCAGCAGAAGAAGGCGGGTGTGCTCTCCGGCGGTGAGCGCAACCGCCTGAACCTCGCGCTGACCCTCAAGGAGGGCGGCAACCTGCTCCTCCTCGACGAGCCCACCAACGACCTCGACGTCGAGACCCTGCAGTCGCTCGAGAACGCGCTGCTCGAGTTCCCTGGATGCGCCGTGGTCATCACGCACGACCGGTGGTTCCTCGACCGCATCGCGACGCACATCCTCGCCTACGAGGGCACCGACGAGAACCCCGACCAGTGGTACTGGTTCGAGGGCAACTTCGAGGCCTACGAGGCGAACAAGATCGAGCGTCTGGGCGCGGAGGCCGCCCGCCCCCACCGCACCGCCTACCGCAAGCTGACCCGTGACTGAGAACACGGAGTCGTCGGACGGGCCCMCCGGGCCCGCCCCSACGCCTGCACATCCCCATCCACCTGCGATGGGGCGATCTCGACGCGTTCAACCACGTCAACAACACGTCGATGCTGAAGCTCCTCGAAGAGGCGCGTGTCCGGGCGTTCTGGGTCCCCGAGCCCGGAGAGGACGCCCCTCCCACCGCAGTCCTCGACTCGAGCATCTTCAGCGGCATGCTGACGCTGATCGCGCGACAGGAGATCGAGTACCTCGCACCCGTGCCGTATCAGCGGCATCCGCTCGACGTGCAGATGTGGTTCGGCAAGCTCGGCGGCTCGAGCATCGAGGTCTGCTACGAGGTGTACAGCCCTGTCGAGACCGGTGAGAGCGGACAGACGCTCTACGCGCGCGCGACGACGGTGATCGTGAAGGTGGATGCCGCGACCGGTCGTCCGCTGCGGCTCTCCGCCGAGGAGCGCGACGCCTGGGAGCCGTACGTGGGCGCGCCCATCTCATACGGCCACCGGCGCTGACTCACCCGGCGGCCGTCCCGGCGTCAGGCACGCGGACCATGATCTCCTGCGCCACGCTCGCCATCAGCGTGCCGTCGGCCGCGTAGACCCGCCCGGTCGCCAGGCCGCGGCCGCCGCGGGCGCTCGGCGACTCCTGGACGTACAGCATCCACTCGTCCACCCGGCCGAAACGGTGCCACCACATCGCGTGGTCGAGGCTCGCGACCTTCAGACCGGGCGTCGCCCACGACAGGCCGTGCGCGCGAAGGATCGACTCCTGGATGGTGAGGTCGCTGAGGTAGGCGAGCGCGGCGCGGTGCACGCCCGGGTCGTCGGGGATGGGGCGGCGCACGCGCATCCACACGGCCTGCCTCGGCTGTCGGTCCTCATCGGCCGCGGCATAGATCGGGGACGGGATGTGGCGGAGGTCGACGGGTCGATCGGTGAAGAAGCGCTTGGACATCGGGTGCAGACCGTCCAGGTGCGCCTCGATGTCGGGCTGCTCGTCGGGGCCGGGGATGCCCTCGGGCATCGGGGCGTGGTGATCCAGACCGGGGTCCTCGTCCTGGAACGACGCGATCATCGAGAAGATCGGGACGCCCTCCTGGAACGCCTGCGTCCGACGGGTGGAGAACGACCGGCCGTCGTGGATCCGGTCGACGGCGAACGTGATGCCCTTGGTCGAGTCACCAGGCCGCAGGAAGTAGCCGTGCATGGAGTGCACGACCCGCTCCTCGGGCATCGTCCGCGACGCCGCGACGATCGACTGCGCCAGCACCTGACCGCCGTACACCCGCCCCAGCGGCATCGACTGCGACCGTCCGGTGAAGATGTCCTCGGTGGTGCGCGCGTCCGACGCGCTCAGATCGATGACCGACAGCATCGACGCGACCGGATCGGTCTCCGGCACGGATGCGGTGTGCGGCTCGGCGTCCACGGGGCTCCTCTCCCGGGCGGCGGCCGCCCCTGGGTCCGCTTGGTAGCTTAGGGGCGATGTATCCGCGCCTCCTGCTCGCCGATCCCGACTCCGCCTCCGATGCCCTCACCTTCGCCGGGCGCGCCGCCCGCTTCACGATCGAGGGCGTGCGCCTGCAGGCCTCGGCCGGGGTCCTCGCGATGACGGCGGCGCCGCTCGCGCCGCGGGGGTTCGGCGATCCCACACCGACCGTGCTGGCGCTGCGCACGCTCGCCGCCGACCCCGAGCTGGTGTGCGACCTCGTGGTGGAGGCATCCGCTCTCTCGCCGGCGCCCGACGATCCGCGCGCGCTGTCGCTTCCCGACACGGCGTTGTCGCCGGCGTGGGCCGGCATCTCGGCGCCGCGCGCGGGCTGGCAGGCGCGACCGGGCATCGACGCGTCGACGCTCGCCGCCAAGGCGCAGGGCGGGATCGCGCGCGTCGCCGACACCGTCCCGACGGACGCCGGGGAGGACGTCGTGCGGACGGTGCGCGCCGCCGTCTGGGGCGCACCGGACGACGAGCTCGGCGGGCTGCCGCTGGGCGTGGCGTTCGCGGCTCTCAGCATGGGCTTCATCAGCGGCGGGGAGACGGCGCGCGTGTTCACCAGCGGCCCCTGGACCCGGGTGAGCCTCGACCGCGGACACGTGCTGGTGCGCGGTCCCGTGGCGACCGGGCTCACGCCCGTGCGGCGCACGGGCACCTCCGCCGGGTGACCCGGACGCCGCCCGCCGTCGTGCGGTGAGGCGCCCGGGCCGACCGGAAACCGTCAGTGCGCGGTCACACGGCCTGTGCGGCCGCGCGGCCGGCGATGCGGCCCGAGAAGAGGCATCCGCCGACGAACGTGCCCTCGAGGGCACGATAGCCGTGCACGCCGCCGCCGCCGAAGCCGCTCGCCTCACCGGCCGCATAGAGTCCGGGGATGGGCGCGCCGTCGGAGCCCAGCGCGCGGGCCGACAGATCGGTCTCGATGCCGCCGAGCGACTTGCGGGTCAGCACGTGCAGCTTGACGGCGATGAGCGGGCCGGACTCGCGGGCGAGGATGCGGTGGGGGCTCGCGGTGCGGATGAGGCGGTCGCCGCGGAACGCGCGCGCCGAGCGGAGCATGGCGATCTGCGCATCCTTGGTGAAGTCGTTGTCGATCTCGCGGTCGCGCGCCTCGAGCTCGAACCGCACGCGCTCGGGATCCAGCGCATCGCCGCCGGGAAGCGCCTGCATGCCGGCGATGAGGTCGTCGAGCTTGTCGCGCACCACGAAGTCTGCGCCGTGGTCCATGAACGCCTGCACAGGCCCCGATGCGCCCTTGCCGAGCCGGGACTTGGCCAGCAGGCGCACGTCCTTGCCGGTGAGGTCGGGGTTCTGCTCGCTGCCCGAGAGGGTGAACTCCTTCTCGATGATCTTCTGCGACAGCACGAACCAGGAGTGGTCGTACCCGGTGGCGCGCAGGTGGGCGAGCGTGCCGAGTGTGTCGAACCCGGGGAACAGCGGGACGGGCAGTCGCGTGCCCGTCGCGTCGAGCCACACCGACGAAGGGCCGGGGAGGATCCGGATGCCGTGATCCGGCCACACCGGGTCCCAGTTCTGGATGCCCTCGACATAGTGCCACATGCGGTCGCCGTTGATCAGCCGCGCTCCTGCGGCCTCGCTGACCGGCTGCATCGATCCGTCGACGTAGGCGGGCACCCCGGTGATCATCGTGGCCGGGGGAGTGCCGAGGCGCTCGGGCCACGCCTTGCGCACGAGGTCGTGGTCGCCGCCGATGCCGCCGGAGGAGACGATCGTGGCGCCCGCGGTCACGGCGAACGAATCGACCACCTCACGAGAGGAGGCGACGCCGCGAGCCGCCCCCGAGGGTGCGAGCACGTCGCCTTCCGCGCCCGTGACGACGCCGTCCTGGACGGTGAGCGCGGTCACGCGGTGACGGGGGAGGATCGTGACGCGCCCGTCGGCCTCGCCCGCCTCCACGGCCGCCTGGAACGGCGCGACGATGCCGGGACCCGTTCCCCACGTGATGTGGAACCTGGGCACGGAGTTGCCGGGGCCGGTGGCGGTGTAGCCGCCGCGCTCGGCCCATCCCACGATCGGGAAGAAGCCGACGCCCTTCTCGCGCAGCCACGCCCGCTTCTCCTGGTGCGCGAACTGCAGGTACGCCTCCGCCCAGCGCCGGGGCCAGAGGTCCTCTTCGCGGTCGAAGCCCGCGGTGCCGAACCAGTCCTGACGCGCCAGCTCGAGCGAATCGCGGACGCCGAGCCGGCGCTGTTCGGGAGAGTCCACGAAGAACAGGCCGCCGAACGACCACCACGCCTGCCCGCCGAGGTTCGACCGCGGCTCCTGGTCGACGATGGTGACGCGCTTGCCTGCGGCGACGGCTTCTCCGGCCGCGACGAGACCGGCAAGCCCCCATCCGATCACGAGCACGTCGGTCTGGTGGGTGGCGGGGGGCATGTCGACTCCTTCGTCGGCGGGGGGTGGGGGGATCAGCGGGATGCTGGCGGGTCCGCGGGCGGTGCCGCGGTGACGGGAAGGGATGTCGCGGTGCGCGCTCCGGCGGCCGGGCCGATGCCCGACGGCTGGAACGTGTTCACCATGGCATGCGCGGCGCGCAGCAGGTAATCCCACAGCGTCGCTTCGTGCAGCGGCGGGAGCTGCAGCTCGTCGACGGCCACGCGCATGTGGGCGAGCCACCGGTCCCGCGCGTCGGGGTCGACGTGGAAGGCGGCGTGGCGCATGCGCAGGCGCGGGTGTCCGCGCTCCTGGCTGTACGTCGTGGGGCCGCCCCAGTACTGCTCCAAGAAGAGGGTGAGCCGCTCTTTGGCCGGTCCGAGGTCCTCCTCGGGGTACATCGGACGCAGCACCTCGTCGTCGGCGACGCCGCGATAGAACGCATCGACGAGACGCACGAAGGTGTCGTGGCCGCCCACTTCGTCGTAGAAGCTCAGCGGCGCGGCGTCGGTCATGACGTTCCTCCGGGGGTCGTGCCGGACGCATCGCCGGGATCCTGCGTCTTCTTGCCGGTGCGCTTGGGCTTCCAGACGGCGCGCTCCGGCGCGGGCGACACCGGGGTGGGCTTGGTCTTGGGCGGGTTGGCGCCGCGCACGCGCTGGGCGCCCTCCAGGCCCGACGGCATGACGGCCGTGAGCGCGGGGAGGGTGATGCCCATCTCGTCGATGGTGTGCTTCAGGCGCATGCGCAGCTCGCGGGCCACGTCGTCCTTGGCGTTGGCGCGCGTCTTCATCACCAGCCGGATCACGAGCGCGTCGCCCGAGATCGACTCGAGGCCCCACACCTCCGGCTGCTCGAGCACGCGGGTGCGCCACTTCGGGTCCTTGGCGAGGGCCTTGGCGGTGTCGAGCATCGCCTTCTCGACCTCGTCGATGTCGGAGTCGGCCGCCACCGACAGATCGAGGATGACGCGCGACCACCCCTGTGACAGGTTGCCGATGCGGGTGATCTCGCCGTTGCGGACGTACCAGAGCGTGCCGTTGACGTCGCGGACGTGCGTGACGCGCACGCTGACGTACTCGACGATGCCGGTGGCCAGGCCCAGGTCCACGACGTCGCCGATGCCGACCTGGTCCTCGGCGACGATGAAGATGCCGTTGAGGACGTCCTTGACGATGTTCTGGGCGCCGAAACCGAGACCGGCGCCGATCGCGGCGGTGAGCAGCGTCAGCGATCCGAGCGCGGTCGGCGCGAGCACGTTGATGATCAGCAGCAGCGCGACGATCACGATCGTCACGTTGACGATGTTGCTGAGGATCGAGCCGAGCGTGCGGGTGCGCTGCACCAGGCGGACCGACGCGAGCGGCGAGCGCTCGAGCGCCTGCGTGTCGTCGACGTTCGCCTTGGACTTGGCGCCGTTCACGATGCGGTTCACGACCCGGTGGATCACGAGCCGGAGCACCCAGCTGAGGATCAGGGCGCCGAGGACGATGCACGCGACGCGCAGCAGATTCCAGCCGGAGGCTACGAAGAAGTCACCGACCTGACGCCAGAACTCGACGCTCGTGATCGATGGCTCTTCGGGCGGCGGAGTGGTGTCCAGGGGGAAGCGCATCATCGTCACGATCCTAACGAGGGATGCCTCCGTCCCGCCTGGGAGCGCGGGTCAGTGCGCGCCCTCATCGGCGCCGGGCAGCGGCGCCGACGCGTCGACGAGCCGCAGCCGGTGCGCGAGGATCACCGCGTGTACGCGGTCGCGCGCTCCCACCTTCGCGAGGACGCGTCCCACGTGCGTCTTGACCGTCGACTCGCTCACGAACAGATGGCGGGCGATCTCGGCGTTGTTCATGCCCTGGGCGATCGCGAGGAAGACGTCGCGCTCGCGGTCGGTGAGCTCGGCGGTCGGGTCGTCCGCGGGCTCGGACGGCGCCGGAACGGGCGCGGCGTGCACCCGCTCGATCAGCCGTCGGGTGACCGATGGGGCCAGCACCGCGTCGCCGCGGTGCACGGCGCGGATCGCCGCCGTCAGCTCGGCACGCTCCGCGTCTTTCAGGAGGAAGCCGCCGGCACCGGCATCCAGCGCTCCGAAGGCGTACTCGTCGAGGTCGAAGGTGGTCAGCACGAGGACGCGTGTCTCGGGGTGCGCCTGCACGATGGCGCGGGTGGCGGCGATGCCGTCGGTGCGCGGCATCCGGATGTCCATCAGCACCACCTCGGGACGAAGCTCGGCGACGGCGCGCACCGCCTCGTCGCCGTCCGCGGCCTCGCCGACCACGACGATGTCGGGCTCGGCTTCGAGGACGAGGCGGAAGCCCACGCGGATCAGCTGCTGGTCGTCGACGAGCAGGACTCTGATGCCGTCGCTCACGGGGTGGTCTCCTTCATGGTGGTCGGTGCCGGGCGTTCCCAGGGAAGCGTCGCGCGGACCCCCCAGCGGCCCTCGCCGACGGGACCGGCCTGCAGCGAGCCGCCGACATGCGCGATGCGCTCGCGGAGGCCGAGGATGCCGAAGCCGCTGCGTGCGGCCGGATCGGCCGTGACCGGAGCGGTCCGCACGCCGTCGTTGACCACCTCGATGTCGATGCGGTCGTCGCGGGCCGACACGCGCACGTCGATCGTCGTGGCATGCCAGGAGTGGCGCATCGCGTTGGTGAGCGATTCCTGCACGATCCGGATCACGGCGAACCGGGTGTCGGCGGGAGCCTGCTCCCACGCGCCCTCCACGCGTAGCACGACGGGGAACCCGGCGCGCTGGGCCGCCTCGACGGCATCCGCGACGCTCGCCGGCTCGGCGGGGGTCAGCGGGGCGTCCTGCGACGGGTCGGGGGCTCGCAGCACCCCCAGCATCGCGCGCATCTCGGTGAGGGCGCCGCGTGCCGTCGTCGCGATCTGCTGCGTGGCGGCGCGGGCCCGTTCGGGGTCGGGCGTCGCCGAGGCTCCTTCGGCGAGGGCGACGACGACGGTGAGGTTGTGCGACACGATGTCGTGCATCTCGCGCGCGATGCGCGTCCGCTCGGCCGCCGCGGCCAGCTGCGCCTGCTGGTCGCGCTCGACCAGCAGTTGCCGGGACCGGTCGATGAGGGCCTCGAGATAGCGGCGCCGGTTGCCGACGTTGATGCCGATGAGGGCGGCGATGAGCATCCCGACCACCGCCACCACCAGTGAGGTGATGAAGTACTGCAGCTCGGTGGGCACCGCCATGCAGGCGACGAGCGTGTACAGCCCCACGATCGCCGAGGCCGCTCCGAATGCGATCCAGCAGGCCTTGACCGATCGGTAGGCCGCGATGGCGTAGATCGCGAACGCGGGAAGCAGGTGGGCCGCCGCGGACAGGCCAGGCGGGAGGATCACCACCGGCACCAGCGTGGCCGCGAACACCGTCACCGGCCGCGTCCGACGGAACATCAGGGCGCCGCTGCCGAGCAGGATCAGGATGACCGCGTACCACGTCTGCGCCACGGTCGGTGTGAGCGGCCCCTCGACGAGGAACGCCGCGGAGGGGGCCGACAGCAGGAACGCGATGATCGCCACCAGCGCGTCGGTGAACCGGGGATGCCGCGCCCAGAAGCGGCGCAGCACCCCCGGCGGGCGTGGCAGCAGCAGATCGTCGTCGGCGCCGGGAGCGGCGCCGACGACGGTCCGGCGGTCACGAGGAGACATCCGATCGACTCTACGCGTCGCGTGTGCGCAGCACGCCCCAGCCGATCAGCAGCGGGATGAGGGTCCAGCCGGCGAGCGCCAGCAGGGACGGCAGCAGGTCTTCGGCACCCGGCGCGGTGAGCGCGCCCGCCGCGTTCATGGGCAGGTACTTCGCGAGATCGACGACCCAGCGCCATCCCTCGCCCGCCATCACGAACATGTTGAACACGATCGGCAGCACGAACAGTGCGCCGACGGTCGCGGCGATCGCGCCGGCGCCGTTGCGGATGATGAAACCGAATCCGAGCCCGATGAGGGTGAAGGCGACCATCGACAGCACGCCGAACGCCAGCGGAACGATCGACTGCGAGGGCTCCGACCAGTCGATCCCCTCCGTCAGGAAGGGGGCCGTCGCGACGATCGAGATCGCGTAGATCACCGCGGTGACGACCGCCATCAGCGCGGAGACCACGACGGCCTTGGCGAGGATGACGCCGCCGCGGCGAGGCTCGGCGGTGAGGGTCGACCGGATCATGCCCGTCGAGTACTCGCCGGTGATGACGATCGCGCCGAGGATGCCCGCGACGAGCATCGTGAACTGCGTCGGCATCAGGATCGCGCTGACAGCGGGGAAGCCCGGTCCGAAGCTGGACGAGGCGCTCGCGATCATCATCGCGATGGCGATCGACAGCACAGCGGCCACGCCGAGCGACCACCAGGTGGATCGGACGGAGACGACCTTGATCCATTCGGAGCGCAGCAGGTGGGCGAAGCTCAGCCGGTAGGGCGATGTCGTGGTGCGCGAGCGCGTCGTGGGCTCGGCGGCGAGGGCGGTCATGCGATCTCCTGGGACTTGTACTCGACGGCGTCACCGGTCAGCGCGAGGTACGCGTCTTCGAGGGAGCCGGTGCGGGAGGTGAGCTGGTGCACGGGGATGCCGAGCTGCGCGGCGAGGTCGCCCAGCGTCTCGGCGGTGAGGCCGGTGATCTCGGCGGCGCCGGGCTCTGCGGCGGTGACGGTGATGTCGGGGCCCGAGACCGCGGCGACGAGGTCGCTCAGACGCGGCGAGCGCACCAGGACGGTGTTGCTCGTCCACGCCCGCACCAGGGCCGACAGCTCGGCGTCGGCCAGCACCTGGCCGCGACCGAGCACGATCACGTGGTCGGCGGTCTGCGCCATCTCGCTCATGAGGTGGCTGGACAGCAGCACGGTGCGTCCTTCGCCGGCGAGGTGCCGGACGAACTGGCGCACCCAGCGCACGCCCTCCGGGTCGAGCCCGTTGACCGGCTCGTCCAGGATCAGCGTGTGCGGGTCGCCGAGAAGGGCGGCGGCGATGCCGAGCCGCTGTCCCATGCCGAGCGAGAACTTGCCGGCGCGCTTGCCGGCCACCGAGCCGATGCCGGTGAGCTCGATCACCTCGTCGACGCGGGCACGGCCGATCCCGTGGGTGGCGGCCATCGCGCGCAGGTGGTTGCGCGCCGAGCGTCCGGTGTGGACGGCCTTCGCGTCCAGGAGCACGCCGACCTCGGCCAGCGGGGCTCGCAGCTTGGCGTAGGGCGTCCCGTTCACGGTGACCGAACCCGACGTGGGCCGGTCGAGGCCGACGATCATGCGCATGGTGGTGGATTTGCCGGCGCCGTTCGGACCGAGGAACCCGGTCACCTTGCCGGGCTGCACGGTGAAGGACACCTCGGAGACGGCGGTCTTGTCTCCGAAGCGCTTCGTGAGCTGTTCTGCAACGATCATGTCCACCACGGTATGGGCGGGCCCGGTCCGCGCGCGTCCGCCCGCAGGATGAACCCTCCGCCGCGGAGTGGTACCACGGTGCCGAACACGACGGATGCCCCGACCCGCATGGGGCCAGGGCATCCGCTCGATGGTGCTTACTGTGCGTCGCGATCCTGCACGGCCAGCGCCCGCTCGACGCCCGCGAGGTTCTCGGCGACCAGGCGGCGCAGCGCCGGGGGCGCGTCGGTGTTGGCGGCCAGCCACGCCCGCGTGGCGTCGCGGAGGGCGACGTCCGCCAGCGGCGACGGGTACAGGCCGACGATCAGGTACTGCGCGATCTGGTACGTGCGCGAGTTCCAGATCGGCAGCAAGGCGTCGAAGTAGCGCGCCACGAAGCCGTCCAGCAGGTCGCGGCCGGCCGGGTGCACGAACCCGAGCGCTGCGGAGCGGACGATCGTGTTCGGCTGGTCGTCATTGTCGACCAGCGACGACCACGCGGCGGCCTTCGCCTCGACGGTCGGCAGCGCCGCCTTCGCCTGCGCGGCGAACTCCCCGCCCTTGGCGGTGTTGTCGGCGGCGAGGGCCTCGTCGATGTCGGATGCCGTCACCACGCCGCCGGCGGCGAGGGCCACCAGCAGCTGCCACGACAGGTCGGTGTCGATCTCGAGGCCGTCGAAGACGACCTCGCCGTCGCGGACCTGGCGCACCTGCTCCCACTGGGCCGCGGTGGCGGCGGCGGACGCGAACGCGGTCACGAACTGCAGCTGGCTGTCGCTGCCGGCCTCGGCGGCCTGCGCGAGCTGCCACAGTGCGTCGGCGACCCTGGCGCGCGTCGCGTCGCGCTTCTCGGGCGCGACGTAGGAGTTCGCGGCGAGCTGCAGCTGACCGAGCGTGGTGCGGACCGTGGTCGACTCGGTCTCGGCGCCGAGGTTGCGCAGCACCAGGTCGACGTAGTCCGACGCGGATGCCTCGGCATCCCGTGTCTGGTCCCACGCGGCACCCCACACCAGCGAGCGCGCGAGCGGGTCGCTGATCTTGCCGAGGTGGTCGATGGCGGTCTGCAGCGACTGGTCGTCGAGGCGGATCTTCGCGTAGGCGAGGTCCTCGTCGTTCAGGAGCACCAGCGCCGGGCGCTTGAGGCCTCTGAGCTCCGCCACCTCGGTGAGGTCGCCGTCCACGTCGAGCTCGACGTGGTGCACGCGCACGAGCGCGTCGCCGTCGAGGTCGTAGAAGCCGACGCCCAGGCGGTGCGGGCGGATGGTGGGGTAGTCGGCCGGCGCCGTCTGCACGATCGCGAAACGCGTGATCGTGCCGTCGACGTCGGTGACGATCTCGGGGGAGAGCGTGTTGACGCCCGCGGTCTCGAGCCACTTCTTCGACCACGTCGACAGCTCGCGGCCGCTGGTGACCTCGAGCTCGGAGAGCAGGTCGGACAGCTCGGTGTTCGACCACTCGTGCTTCTTGAAGTACGCCGCGACGCCCGCGAAGAACGCTTCGATGCCCACCCACGCGGCGAGCTGCTTGAGCACCGAGCCGCCCTTGGCGTACGTGATGCCGTCGAAGTTGACCTGCACGTCCTCGAGGTCGTTGATCTGCGCGACGACGGGGTGCGTCGAGGGGAGCTGGTCCTGGCGGTACGCCCAGGTCTTCTCCATGGCGTTGAACGTGGTCCACGCCTCGGTCCACTCGGTGGCCTCGGCGGTGGCGATGGTCGATGCCCACTCCGCGAACGACTCGTTCAGCCAGAGGTCGTTCCACCACTTCATCGTGACGAGGTCGCCGAACCACATGTGGGCGAGCTCGTGCAGGATGGTGACGACGCGACGCTCCTTGACGGCATCCGTCACCTTCGAGCGGAAGACATAGGTCTCGGTGAAGGTCACCGCACCCGCGTTCTCCATGGCGCCGGCGTTGAACTCCGGCACGAAGAGCTGGTCGTACTTGGCGAACGGGTACGCGTAGTCGAACTTCTCCTCGAAGTACGCGAAGCCCTGACGCGTCTTGTCGAAGATGTAGTCGGCGTCGAGGAACTGCCAGAGGCTCTTGCGGCCGTAGACGCCGAGCGGGATGACGCGGCCGGAGGCGCTGGTGAGCTCGGAGAACGTCGCCTCGTACGGGCCGGCGATGAGCGCCGTGATGTAGGACGAGATGCGCGGCGTGGGCTCGAAGCGCCACGTCGCCGTGCCGTCGCCGTGCTTCTTCGGCTCGGGCGTGGGGGAGTTGGAGACGACCTTCCAGGGCTCCGGCGCGGTGATCGTGAACGCGAAGGTCGCCTTGAGGTCGGGCTGCTCGAAGACCGCGAACACGCGACGCGAATCGGGCACCTCGAACTGCGAGTACAGGTAGACCTCGCCGTCGACCGGGTCGACGAAGCGGTGCAGGCCCTCACCGGTGTTGGTGTACAGGCAGTCGGCGTCGACGACGAGCTCGTTCTCGGCGGCGAGGTCGTCCAGCGCGATGCGCGAGTCCGCGAACGCGGTCGCCGGGTCGATGGCCCGGCCGTTGAGGGTGATCTCGCGCACCTCGCGCGCGATCAGGTCGATGAACGTCGAGGCACCCGGCGTCGCGGTGAAGCGGATGACGGACCGGGATCCGAAGACCTCGGCACCCTTCGTCAGATCGAGCGCGACCTCGTACGACTGCGTGTCGACGATCGCGCGGCGCTCCTGCGCCTCGATGCGGGTGAGGTTCTCTCCAGGCACTGCTTTGGCTCCCATGGGTGAGGATGACGGATGATCTCGAGGCGCTCGCAGAGCGAGGACTCGTTCCGGCGGCTGCCGACCAGCGCTGCTGGCGCCGGCGACAACCGTCCCAGCCTACGCGGTGCGGCCGCCGGAATGCCTTCTGACGTGGCTTCTGGCGTGATCGAGCGCCGACGGCAGGTCGTCGAACAGGTGGTTCTCATGGCGCAGCGCGTCCAGGACGCCCACGGTGCGGAACAGCTCCTCGTGCCCGGGACGGACCCCCTTGATGAGGACCGTCACGCCTCGGCGCTCGAAGGCGTGCACGATGTCGGTGAGTACGCGCGCGCCGCTCGCATCGACCAGCTCGAGCTGCGACATGCGCAGCAGGACCACCGAGATGCCGGTGAGTCCCGTGATCTCGTCGAAGACGCGATCGGCGGAGACGAAGATCAGGGGGCCGTCGAGGCGCACGATCGCGATGTGCGCGTCCTCGGGCGCCGGGTCACCCGGTGCCTCCTCGCGATGGGCCGACGTCGCATGCGATAGGCCGCGCAGGGCGAACACCCCTGCGCAGACGACCCCGATCGCGACGGCGACGACGAGATCGACCGACACGGTGATCAGCGCGGTGATGACGAATGCGGCGGCGTCCGCCCGCGTCGAGCCCAGGATCGAGCGCACCGTGCGGGCGTGGACCATCCGCACCGAGGTCAGCATGAGGACCCCGGCCAACGCCGCCAGCGGGATCGCGCCCACGGGCGCGGCTGCGAAGAGGACGATGGCGAGGAGGACCCCTGCGTGCACGATCGCCGCCAGGCGGGTGCGGCCGCCGGAGCGGACGTTGACGGCCGTGCGCGCGATGGCGCCGGTGGCCGGCATCCCGCCGAACAATCCGGACCCGATCGACGCGAGGCCCTGGCCGAAGAGCTCGCGGTCGGGATCGTATGGACCGGTGTCGGCAAGCGAGGCCGCGACCCGCGCCGAAAGGAGCGATTCCACCGCGGCCAGCGCCGCCACTGTGAGGGCCGGGAGCAGGAGCTCGCCGAGAACCGCGGGGTCGAGGACCGGGAGCGCGGGCATCGGCAGCGACGCGGGCAGTGCGCCGATGACCGCGAGAGGGTTCGGCACGAGGGCGGCGCCGATCGTGACGAGGACGATCCCGACGAGGGAACCGGGGATCGCCGGGTTGATGCGCGGAGCGACGGTCATGCACGCGACGACCACGCCGACCGCGCCGAGGGCCCACGGGACATAGGTCCAGTCGGCGCCGGCGATCGCCTGTACCGCTGCGACGAGGGCGTTGGAGCTGTGCTCGCCGGGCCTGCTCAGCGTCGGTGCCACCAGGAGCGGCACCTGCTGCAGGAAGATGATGGCCGCGATGCCGAGCGTGAAGCCCTCGATGACCGGCCACGGTATGAACGACACCGCCCTGCCCAGCCGCATCGTTCCCGCAACGGCGACCATGATCCCCGCCAGCACGCTGACGGTCGCGACGGCCCCGGGGCCGTGCGATGCCACGATCGGGACCAGCACGACCACCATCGCGCCGGTCGGACCCGATACCTGCACGTGAGAGCCGCCGAAGACCGCGGCGAGAAGGCCCGCCACGATCGCGGTCACGAGCCCCGCATCGGCCGACAGTCCCGAGCTCACGCCGAATCCCAACGCGAGCGGGAGGGCGACGACCCCGACGGTGAGGCCGGCCAGGATGTCGGCGCGCCACGTGCGCTTCAGCCCGCGGTAGTCCTCACGCGAGGGGAGCAGGGTGCGCAGACGGCGTAGCGCTGGCCGTGCCCGACCCGGCCGGGGCGCGCCATCCGTCCCGCTCAACTGGTCGGCAGCGCGGGCAGGGATTCGGCATCCGCGAGCAGATCGCGGTCGGCGGAGAGGACGTCCCGCAGCAGTGCGCGGGCGACCGCCAACAGCTGGGCGACCTTGTCGTCGGCCAGCCGGTAATACACGTGGCTCGCACGACGTTCCGACTCGACGAGACGGTGACGGCGCAGCACGGCGAGGTGTTGCGAGAGGTGGGATGCCTCCAGTCCTGTCTCTGCCTGGAGATCCGCGACGGAGACTTCGTCGGCCGCGGCCAGCAGCTCCAGGATGCGGATGCGGAGCGGATGGGACAGGCCCTTGAACAGACCCGCCTTGACCTCGTACAGCGGACGTTGCTGGCGTGTTAGTGGCATGATGAAGTCATCATACCGACGGGGGTGCCGTGCGGACGATGTCAGGATGGAGGGGTGACTTCTCCCGAGCAGCACGCCGTCCCGTTCGCCTCTCCCGCCGCCTCCGCCGGCGCTCCGTTCGTGGAGCAGCCGGTCGCCTACGACGGCATCCTCCTGGCCGGCTTCGGCGGCCCGGAGGGGCAGGACGACGTCATCCCCTTCCTCCGCAACGTCACCCGCGGTCGCGGCATCCCGGATGAGCGCCTCGAGGAGGTCGCTCACCATTACCGGCACTTCGGCGGCGTCAGCCCGATCAACGCGCAGAACCGCGCGCTCAAGGCGGCGCTCGAAGCCGAGCTCGCCCGGCGCGACATCGACCTGCCCGTCTACTGGGGCAACCGCAACTGGGCGCCGTACCTGGACGAGGCGGTGACGGATGCCGCCACTGCCGGCGACACGAACCTCCTGGCCCTCGCCACCAGCGCGTACTCCTCCTTCTCGAGCTGCCGGCAGTACCGGGAGGACTTCGCCCGTGTCCTCACCGACACGGGTCTGGCCGGCACCGTCACGATCGACAAGGTGCGCCAGTTCTTCGACCATCCCGGCTTCGTCCAGCCGTTCATCGACGGCGTCCGCGACGCGGTGGCCGGGTTCCTGGCCGACGGCGTGGCGTCCGAGGCGATCCGGGTGCTGTTCTCCACCCACAGCATTCCGACGGCGGATGCCGAGCGCTCCGGCCCCCGTGAGGGCGACGAGCTGCACCGCGACCTCGGCGAGGGCGGCGCCTACGCCGCGCAGCACCTGGCGGTCGCGGAGGTCGTGATGGCGGCCGTGGCAGCCGAGGTGCCGGGCGCCGAGCACGTCGCGTGGGACCTCGTCTACCAGTCGCGCTCCGGCCCGCCCAGCCAGCCGTGGCTCGAGCCCGACGTCAACGACGTCATCGCGGAGCTCCCGGAGGTGGGGGTGAAGGCCGTCGCCATCGTGCCGGTGGGGTTCATGAGCGATCACATGGAGGTGCTCTGGGACCTCGACACCGAGGCGATGGATGCCGCCGCCGAGGCGGGCATCCGCGCGGTGCGCACGCCGACGCCCGGCGTCGACCCGGTCTTCGTCGCCGGGCTCGTCGACCTCGTCGAGGAGCGGCTGAACGGGGCGCCGGCAGGGGAGCGCCCCCACGCGACCGACCTCGGACCGTGGTTCGACGTATGCCGCCCCGCGTGCTGCGAGAACGTGCGCGCGGGGTTCAAGCCCGCGGCCGCCGGCATCGCGCCCTGACCGGTCTCCGCGAGGATCCCGACCGCGCCGCGGGCGCGGCATCCGTCATCCGCCCTCTCTAAGATTGAGCCCATGCGCATCCACATCGCGACCGATCACGCCGGCCTCGAGTTCTCGACGCAGCTGCAGCACCACCTCGCCGCCGCGGGACACGAGGTCGTCGACCACGGCCCGCTCGAGTACGACCCGCTGGACGACTACCCGGCCTTCTGCATCCGCGCGGCGCAGGCGGTCGTGCGGGACCAGACCGACGGCATCGAGACGCTCGGCGTCGTCTTCGGCGGATCGGGCAACGGCGAGCAGATCGCGGCGAACAAGGTCGTCGGCATCCGTGCGGCGCTGGTGTGGAGCATCGCGACGGCCGAACTCGCCCGCGAGCACAACGACGCCAATGTGATCGCGATCGGAGCGCGCCAGCACACGTTCGACGAGGCCGCCTCGTTCATCGACCGCTTCATCGCGACGCCGTTCACCGGCGAGGAGCGCCACGCGCGCCGGATCGCGCAGCTGGCCGCCTACGAGCAGGATGGCAGCCTCGAGCCCGACCCGCGCGCGACCGCCGGACAGCCCGACGTCCTCGCCGCCGACGACAGCTCGTTCGACCCCGAAGCGGGCTGACGCGTGCCCGAGGGCCATTCCGTCCACCGCATCGCCCGCCAGTTCGACCGCAACTTCGTCGGTCGCGTCCTGGCGGCCTCCAGCCCGCAGGGCAGATTCGTAGAGGGCGCCGGCGTCATCGACGGGCGCACCGCGACGGCGGTGCGCGCGGTCGGCAAGCAGATGTTCCTCGAGTTCGACGACGACCTGTGGCTGCGGGTTCACCTGGGCATGTACGGGGCGTGGGACTTCGCGGGCGAGATCCTCGTCGACCCGACGATCGCCTCGGCCAACGGCCGCATGGGGCAGACCAACCAGCGCGGCACCGACCTCGACACCCCGATCCTGGATGCCGCCGGCGAGAACTCGCTGACCTCCATCGGCGCGCCCCGGCGCACGCGCGTGCACGTGCGCATGTCGGAGCAGACGACGGGCCTCGCGGACGAGGGCGACGAGTGGCCGCCGCCTGTCGTCGGGCAGGTGCGCCTGCGCCTGCTCACCGTCCCCACGCCCTCTCCACTCGCCGCCGGCGCGTCGAGCGGAGCCTCGGGGCGCGTGGGCCCACTGACCTGCGCAGACCTGCGCGGTCCGACGGCGTGCGAGCTGCAGACGCCCGACGAGGTGGCGGCGACCATCGCGAAGCTCGGCCCCGACCCCCTCGTCGACGACGTCGCCGAGGGCGAGGAGCGGTTCACCGCCGTCGTGCGGCGCAAGCCCACCGCCATCGGACTGCTGCTCATGGATCAGAACGTGGTCAGCGGCATCGGCAACGTGTACCGGGCGGAGCTGCTGTTCCGGGCCCGCCAGAACCCGCACACCCCGGGTCGCGACGTGCCAGAGGAGGTCGTGCGCGACATCTGGCGCGACTGGGTCCGGCTGCTCGCGATCGGCGTCGAGACGGGCCAGATGATGACGATGGACGACCTCGACCCCGAGGCGTACCGTGCAGCGATGGCCAGCCGCGACGACCGCCACTGGGTCTACCACCGCGCGGGGCTGCCGTGCCGCGTGTGCGGCACGGCGATCGTGGTCGAAGAGGCCGCGGGACGCAAGCTCTACTGGTGCCCCCGCTGCCAGGCCTGACCCCTGGGCGGCGCCCCTAGGCTGGGGCCATGCGTCAGAACCCGAGCTTCGCCATGACGGATGTCGGCGAGATCCGCCGCCTGATCGAGCAGAACCCGTGGGTGACGCTCGTGAGCTCCACCGACGACGGGCTCGTCGCGTCGCACTACGCCGTGCTGCTGGATGCCGACCGCGACGATCTCACCATCGTCGGCCACGTCGGCAAGCCCGACGACCTCATCCACGGCCTCGGCGAGCGCGAGCTGCTCGTGGTCGTGCAGGGCCCGCACGGGTACGTCTCGCCCGGGTGGTACGGCGGCGTCGCGAGCGTGCCCACCTGGAACTTCGTCTCGGCGCATCTGAGCGGCATCCCCGAGCTGCTGACGCCCGAAGAGAACCTCGAGGTGCTGGAGCGGCTCGTCTCGCGGTTCGAGAGCGGGATGCCGCAGCCGCGCCTGATGTGGGAGCCGCCCAACGATCCGGAGTACGTGCGTCGCCTCGAGAAGGGCACGACCGGATTCCGCCTCACGCCGACGAAGGTCGTGGGGAAGCGCAAGCTCAGCCAGAACAAGCCCGACGAGGTCGTCGAGACGGTGATCGTCGAGCTCGAAGCCGGCGGCAGCCCGTACGCGGATCCGCGGCTTCCCGCCGAGATGCGTCGCGACCTCGCGACGCGGAAGGCCGCTCGGTGACCGCGGCGCAGGGGGATGCCGTCGACGTCATCGCCGACGCGCGCCTGACCGGCGTCGACCGCAGCGATCCGTTCGGCTCCGACCTCGTCGACGTGCATCTCGCCGAAGGCCTCGTCGTCGACATCGCACCCGCCGGTGCGCTGCCGCGGCGCGGGGTCGTGGTCGACGCCGGCGGCGGTCGGGTGGTTCCGGGACTCTGGGACCACCACGTGCACACCGTGCAGTGGGCGCTGTCGGCGCAGCGCGTGCCGCTGGGCGATGCGACCTCCGCGGCGCATGCGGCCTCCCTCATGGCGGACGCGATCGCGCTTCCGGACGGTCGTCGCGTGGGCAGCGGCTTCCGCGACGCGTTCTGGTCCGACGTCCCCGACCTCGCCGCGCTCGACGCGGCGACCGGCGAGACGCCGACGTACCTCATCAACGCGGACGTGCACAGCGTGTGGCTCAACTCCGCCGCGCTGCGGCGCGAGGGCTTCGTCCCCGACGGCAGCGGCATCCTCCGCGAAGAGCCGGCGTTCGAGATCTCGCGGCGCCTCAACGCCGTCGACACCTCGGTGTCGGATCCGCTCGTGGCGCGGATGGCGCAGGATGCCGCCTCCCGCGGCGTCGTGGGGATCGTGGACCTCGACATGGCCTGGAACGAGGACGCGTGGGTGCGCCGCCTCGCGCAGGGGTTCGACGCGCTGCGGGTCTCGTTCGGGATCTACCCGGAGCACCTGGACCGCGCGATCGCCGAGGGCCTGCAGACCGGCGACGTCGCGCGGGGAGCGGCATCCGATCTGGCGCGTGTCGGTTCGCTCAAGGTGATCACCGACGGCTCGCTGGGAACGCGGACCGCGGCGTGCTCGCACGCGTATCCGGGCGACCCGCACAACCACGGGCTGCTCACCGTCGATCTGCCCACGCTCGTCGACCTCATGACGCGGGCGACGGCGTCGGGCATCTCCTCGGCGATCCACGCGATCGGCGATGTCGCGAACTCCCATGCGCTCGAGGCGTTCGCGGTGACCGGCGCGTGGGGCACCGTCGAGCACGCGCAGCTGGTCGCGCATGCCGATGTCCCGCGCTTCGCCCGGCTCGGCGTCGGTGCGAGCGTGCAGCCCGAGCACGCCCTCGACGACCGTGACCTCACCGACACCGTGTGGGCGGGGCAGACCGCCCAGCCGTACCCGCTGCGCTCGCTCGCCGACACCGGTGCGAACCTGCTCTTCGGCTCGGACGCGCCGGTCTCGCCGCTGGACCCGTGGGCGGCGATGGCGTCCGCGGTGTTCCGCACGCGCGGCGGCCGCGAGCCTTGGCAGCCACAGCAGCGGCTGGACCCGGCGACCGCGCTGGCAGCGTCCACCCGCGGCGGCTCGGCCGTGCCCGCGCGCGTTGAGCCGGGCGATCCCGCCGACCTCGTCGTCTGCGAGCACGACCCGCTGAGCGCCGACGAGACGCAGCTGCGCGCGATGCGCGTCGCCGCCACCCTCCTCGGCGGGCGCCTCACGCACATCGCCTGACCCGTCCTGCGATGCGGGGGCTTTCCCCCGTATCGGTTGGGGAGGGGGTCGGATGCCGTCCCGCCGGCGCCGCCGCGAGGCTGGATGGCATGACCACCCCACCGTCCGCTCCTCCCGCACCCCCGTTCCCGGGGTCGGCGGCGACGCCGACCGCGCCGCGGCGCAAGCGGCGTCGCCGGGGTCTCCTGATCACACTGATCGTCGTGCCGCTCTCGGCGGTCGTGCTGCTGGTCGGCGCGGCGGCGGTGTGGTTCGCGGCCAACGCCGTCCGGGCGACGCCCCCGGCGGCGGGCACGGTCGACTTCACGCACCCGCTCGCCGTGCCGCCGCTGGCGCCGTCGCGCGTCGAGAACGGCGTGCGCATCTTCGACCTGACCGCGCAGGAGGGGGAGTCGTCCCTGGTCGCGGGGTCCGCGACGCCGACGCTCGGTTACAACGGCTCGTACCTCGGTCCGACGCTCGTGGCCGACCGCGGCGAGCGCGTGCGCGTCGACGTCACCAACACGCTCCCCGACTCGACGACCGTGCACTGGCACGGCATGCATCTGCCCGCCGCGATGGACGGCGGTCCGCACACGCCGATCGCCGCGGGTGCCTCGTGGCATCCCGAATGGCTCGTGGACCAGCCCGCCGCAACGCTGTGGTACCACCCGCACCTTCACGGCCGCACGCGGGAGCAGGTGGACGCGGGCCTGGCGGGGATGTTCCTGCTCCGCGACGAGCAGGAGGCCGCGCTCGCGCTGCCGCGGGAGTACGGCGTCGACGACATCCCCCTCATCGTGCAGGACCGCTCGTTCAATGCCGACGGCTCGTTCGGCGGTGGGCTGGGCATGCAGTTCGACGGTGTGCTCGGCGACACGATCCTCGTGAACGGGACCGTCGCCCCCTACCTCGACGTCCGCACCGAGCGGGTGCGGCTGCGCCTGCTCAACGGCTCGAGTGCGCGCATGTACGACTTCGCGTTCGCCGACGGCCGGTCCTTCGATCTCATCGCCACCGACGGCGGGCTGCTCGATGCCCCCGTCGACGCGACCGACATCCCGCTGTCGCCCGGCGAGCGCGCCGAGATCGTGGTGACGCTCACCCCCGGCGAGCGCATCGCCCTCCGCTCCAACGCGCCCGACCCCGCGTTGCACGCAGGGTCCGCGGCGTTCGACGTGCTGGAGCTGCGAGCTGCGGCATCCCTCGCCCCCTCACCCCGGGTCCCCGCTCACCTCGCGTCGCTGCCGGACAGCGCGCAGCTCGAGGCGGGGGCGACGGATGCCGCCGCCGAGCGCACGTTCGTGATGTCAGGGCACAACATCAACGACAAGCAGATGGACCTCGGCCGCGCCGACGTCGTCGCCACCGTCGACACCGACGAAGTGTGGACCGTCCGCAACGACAATCCGCTGCCGCACTCGTTCCACGTGCACGACACGCAGTTCCGGATCCTCAGCATCGACGGTGCGCCGCCGCCGGCGGGTCTGGCCGGCTACAAGGACACGATCGCGCTCGAAGGAGACCGGGAGTACCGGCTGCTGGTGCGGTTCGCGGACTACGCCGATCCGACCACGCCGTACATGTACCACTGCCACCTGCTGTGGCACGAAGACCAGGGCATGATGGGACAGTTCCTGGTCGTCGAACCGGGCCAGCAGCCCGAACTGAAGCGTCCCGAGGGAGACACCGATGACCAGCATGACCACTGACCCCGCGGCGCAGCCGACGGCAGACCCCACACCCGCCGGCGCCGGGTTCTGGGCGTCCTACGGTCGCGCATGGGTGCGCACCCCCGGCAGCGCGCTGTATCTCCTGGCCGTCTTCGTGCTGGCGATGATCTCGATCAGCGTGCTGGCGTCGCTGTTCTGGACGAGCGTCGGCCTGCTGATCCTCGTGATCGGCCTGCCGCTGGCAGTGCTGACGCTGCTCATCGCGCGCGGCTTCGGCGTCGCGGACCGCTTCATGCTCCAGCTCACCGGGCTTCCGCCCATCGCCGAGCCGCAATGGAACCGCGACAAGCCCGACGCGACCGGATTCTGGATGACGCTCACACGCCCCGCACGCAACGCGCATTACTGGATGTACCTGGTGCACGGCATGATCGTGAGCCCGATCATCAGCACGATCTCGTTCGTGCTCACCACGGTGTGGCTGAGCGTCGGACTCGGCGGACTGACGTACTGGTTCTGGGGCCTGTTCCTGCCGCGGAGCTGGAACGACGACGGCTCCGGGGGAGAGTGGGGACACTACGTCGCCGACTACCTCCCGCGGCTGTTCGGCGGGTGGTCGAGCTGGGCCGTCGAGGTCACGCTGTACCTGATCGCCGGCATCCTGTTCACGGTGACCATGCCGTGGGTGCTCGGCGGGCTCGCGCGCGGCCATCACGCGGTCGCGCAGGGCATGCTCGGCCGCTGGCGCTCCGACGAGCTCGCCGCAGAGGTGCAGGCCGAGGCGACCGCGCGCGGTGCCGCCGTGCACGCCGAGGACGTCGCGCTGCGCCGCCTCGAGCGCGACATCCACGACGGCCCCCAGCAGCGGCTGGTCCGCCTGCAGATGGACCTGGCGGCGCTCGAACGGCGTGCCGAGTCGGGCGACGCGGATGCCGCGGCCGAGCTCGCCCGCGAGGCCCGAGGTCACGCGAAGGCGGCGCTGGACGAGCTGCGTGCGCTGTCCAGCGGAGTGGCCCCGCCGCTCCTGCAGGACCGCGGTCTCGCCGCGGCGCTCGCCGCCGTCGCCACCAGCTCGCCGCTGTGGGTGCAGGTCGAGGTCGCCCCAGCGATCGACCGCGCGGTGAGTCAGGAGGTCGCGCGCACCGTCTACTTCGTCGTCGCCGAGCTGCTGACGAACGCCGTCAAGCACTCCGGCGCCACGGCGGTGACGCTGCGCGCGTCGCTGCGCCGCACCGCGACCGGTGCGCCCACCCACCTCGACGTGTGGGTGGTCGACAACGGACGCGGCGGGGCGGTCGTCAGCACCGGGCACGGCCTCGAAGGGCTGCAGGGGCGCATCGCCGGCCTGCGCGGCGTCCTCGTGATCGACAGCCCCGTCGGCGGACCGACCGCGGTGGGGGCCCACATCCCGCTCACGGTCCTGCCGTGACGGGTGCCTATCCTGAGGAGATGGCCGTCTCCGCCGATTCGCTCCCGCTCCGCGTCGTGCTCTTCGAGGACTCCGTCCTGCTGCGCGAAGGGCTGGTGCGGCTGTTCGACGAAGCCGGATACACCACCGCAGGCGCCTGGGGCGACGCGGACGACGTCGTCGCCCGCGTCCGTGACGCACGGGCGGATGTCGCGATCCTCGACGTGCGGCTGCCCCCGGGGTTCCGCGACGAGGGCATCCGCGCCGCCCTGGCGGTGCGGGCGGCGCTGCCGGAGGTCGGCATCCTCGTGCTCAGCCAGTACGTCGAGGGTGTCTACGCCCGCGAGCTGCTCGCGGGCGGTGAGGGGGGCGTCGGCTACCTCCTGAAGGATCGGGTCACGTCGCTCGACGAGTTCACGGATGCCGTGCATCGCGTCCGCGAGCGAGGCACCGTGCTCGACCCGCTCGTCGTGCAGGGGCTGCTGTCGGCCCGGCCCGACCCGCTGTCGACGCTGACCCCGCGCGAGCGCGACGTCCTCACCCTCATGGCGGAGGGCCGCAGCAACGCCAGCATCGCGCAGCGCCTGTTCATCGGCGTGGGCGCCGTGGAGAAGAACATCAGCGCGATCTTCGCCAAGCTCGGGCTCGAGGAGTCGGGCACCGAGCATCGCCGAGTGCTGGCCGTGCTCGCGTTCCTGCAGCATCCCTGACACGACGAAGACCCCCGGGAATCCCGGGGGCCTTCGTCACGGAGAAGCTCTCACTCGGCGAGGTGCGCGAAGAGGAACCAGCGGTCCTTCTCGATCGACTCCTTGATGCCGATGGCGATGTCCTGGCTGGTCAGGTCGAACTCGTCGAGCCCGTCGATGGCCGCCTGGACGTCCGCGATGACGGCATCCATGTCGGTGATCACGTTGCGGATCAGGGCGTCCCACTGGGTGAAGCCGGCGGGAACGGCCGTCGACGTCTTCTGCGCGACAGTGCCGACGCGGGCGTCGATCGGCAGACCCAGGGCGACGATGCGCTCGGCGGCCTGGTCGGCGCCGGCCTGCGCGTTGGCCACCACGGTGTCCAGAAGCTCGTGGATCGCGATGAAGTTCGCGCCGCGCACGTTCCAGTGCGCCTGCTTGCCGTTGACGGCCAGGGCCTGAAGGCCCAGGACCACAGGGGTGAGGAACTGCGCCGTCGCGGCAGCGACGTCGGGGTTGGCTGCGGTTGCGGGGGTGGTCTGGGTGTTCGTCATGTCTCGCCTCCATCGTGCGGAGCGTCGCTCGTCTCGGCGATCGGCCTCCGTTGACAGCAACGCTACTCAGCGGGAGGCATTCCGCAAGCAAGACAAGGCTGGGCTAAACGGGCGGTTCCGCGCCGTCGATGCGGGCATGGCGGGCCGCAGCGGCTAACGTCGATTCGTGCCTTCCGCCGATCACGACCTCGGACCGCAGCATCTGGGCGTTCCCGCCAAGACCGTGACCCGTGAGCCCCGCGACCGCTCGCCAGAACACGCCGAGCCCTCGCGGTTCCTCCCGCATGTGCAGGGGCTCCGCGCGATCGCGGTCCTGTGCGTGGTGCTCTACCACTTCTGGCCTGGCCGGATCACCGGCGGGTACATCGGCGTCGACATCTTCTTCGTCATCTCGGGCTTCCTCATCACGTCGCACCTGATGCGCGAGCTCACGGCGACCGGCACCGTGAGGCTCGGTCAGTTCTGGGCACGCCGTGCGCGGCGCCTGCTGCCGGCATCCCTCCTCGTGCTGCTGTTCTGCGCGGTCGTCGTGATGTCGCCGTACCTCATGCCGACATCGGCGCTGCCCAACGAGGTGCGCGAGATCCTCGCGTCGACGTTCTACGTCGAGAACTGGTACCTGGCGCTGAACTCGGCCGACTACCTCAACCACTCCGGCTCGCCGACGACCGTCCAGCACTACTGGTCGCTGTCGCTGGAAGAGCAGTTCTACGTGATGTGGCCGCTCATCATGCTGCTGGCGGCATGGGTCGCGGTGAAGTGGTTCCGCGGCGCACGCCGTCGCGCCATCATCGTGGCGCTGGGCATCGTGACCGTCGTCTCGTTCGCGTTCTGCGTCGTCTTCACGATCACGAACCCCGCGCCGGCGTACTTCGTCACGTTCGGGCGCATGTGGCAGTTCGGCGTGGGCGCCATGATCGCCCTCGTGCCGATGCTGCGCGTGCGCAATGCGATCGGCAGCTTCGTCCTCGGGTGGGGCGGCATCCTGCTGCTGGTCTACGTCACCTTCACGTTCGACGGCCAGACGCCGTTCCCCGGGTACATGGCGGCGCTGCCGACGCTGGGTGCCGCGGCGGTCATCGCCGCGTCGAACACCGACCGCTGGTGGTATCCGACGCGAATCCTCGCGATCCGGCCGGCGCAGTTCGTCGGAGACATCTCGTACTCGCTCTATCTGTGGCACTGGCCGCTCATCATCATCGCGCCCTCGGTGCCGTTCTGGGGTCTCACGATCTACCACCGCGTCGCCTTGCTCGTGCTCTGCTTCGTGCTCGCCTGGCTGACGAAGCGGTTCGTCGAGGATCCCGTGCGCGGCTGGAAGGTGCTCACCACCCGCCGGGCCCGGGTCACGCTGTGGTCCTCGCTCGCCGCGATGATCGTCGTCGCGCTGGTGGCGGGCGCGGCGTGGTTCGTCAACGCCCCGCTCTACAACCAGGGCACGCGCGAGATCGCCGAACTGCAGGAGAACCCGCCCGAGTGCTTCGGTGCCGCATCCGTGCTCGACCCGTCGTGCGCCGACGCCGACTTCGGCGGCAAGATCCTCCCGGCCCCCGGTTTCGCAGGCATCGACCGGCCGGAGAACCCGGAGTGCTTCGTGCAGCTGACCGACTCCCGCCCGGTGTCGTGCACTTTCGGGTCGGACGACCCCGACGCGCCGCGTGTCGCGCTGATCGGCGACAGCCACGCGTACCAGCTCCTGCCGACCTTCCAGCGGATGGCGGAGGCGAACGGCTGGCAGCTCGTCACGTGGTTCAAGGGGGCGTGCCCCTGGAACTCGACGCCGCTGTCGACGCCCGGCGCGTTCGGTGAGGCGTGCTCGCAGTGGCGCGACCAGGTGCAGCAGGCGATCGACGACACCGATCTGGACGCCGTGTTCACCGCTGCGATCGCGACCACGCCGTACTCGTCGGCCGGGTACGATTCCGTGCACGACGCCGCCGTCGCCGGCTACCGGGACGCGTGGAGCACGGTCACCGACCGCGGGATCCCGGTGATCACCGTCGTGGACAACCCGGTGTGGGAGACCGACCCCAACAAGTGCCTGCGCACGCGTGATGTGTCGGAGTGCGACGGGGCCCGGTCGGACGTGCTCGTCGCCGACGACCCGCTGCGGGATGCGGCATCCGGTCTCGACGCCGTGACGCTCCTCGACTTCACCGACGTGTTCTGCGGCGCCGACACGTGCGCGCCGGTCGTCGGCGGGGCGAACATCTACCGCGACCAGGACCACCTCACGGTGACCTTCGTCGACACCCTCGCCCCCTGGTACACCGAGGCCATCGACAAGGCCCTCGCCAGTAGAGTCGAGCCATGATGATCGCACCGGGAGCATCGGTCCTCTCCGCCGCAGGACGGACCCCCGCGCTGGATCCCACCGCGTTCGTCGCCGCGGGCGCACGCGTCGTCGGGGGAGTGACCCTCGGCCCCGGCGCCAGCGTCTGGTACAACGCGGTGCTGCGCGCCGACGGCGACACCATCACGGTCGGCGCCAACTCGAACCTGCAGGACAACGTGTCGGTGCACGTCGATGCGGGCAGGCCCGTCGTGATCGGAGAGAACGTCTCGGTCGGCCACAACGCCGTCGTCCATGGCTGCACGATCGGCGACGGATCGCTCATCGGCATGGGGGCGGTCGTCCTCAACGGCGCCAGGATCGGGTCCGGATGCCTCATCGCCGGCGGCGCGGTGGTGCTCGAGGGGTCCGAGATCCCGGACAGCTCACTCGTCGCAGGCGTGCCGGCGAAGGTGCGCCGGGAGCTCACCGAGGAGGAGCGCGCCGGCCTGCTGCGCAACGCCGAGCACTACCTCGCCCACGTGCAGGAGCATCGGGGAGCCACCTCGGTCGCGTGAGCGCAGCGCGTCATTCCCGCGTCGGGGGATGGTGCTTTCCGCGATGCACCTCGTAGAGGCGCACGTGGCCCGGCCACGACGGGTCGTTCTCGATGGGCAGATCGTCCATGAAGTGCCGGACGATGTGGGCCAGTTGCCCCGGGTGGCTGAAGTTGATGGCGTGCGCGGCACCCTCCAGCAGCACCACCAGCACGTGGCTGTCGGTCTGACTGGCGATCTCGTCGACACGATGCGCGTGGGGCAGCAGCGGGTCGCGCTGGCCCAGCACGACCAGCGTCGGGATGCGCATCTCCAGCAGGCGCTGCAGCGACGGATACTGCGTGAGCGAGCGGAACATGCGCATCGTGCTCGGCACCCCGAACCGCACGTAATCGGGGACCGCGACCCGGGCCATCCTGATCGGCTCGCGCGGGGCGTCCACCGAGAGCTGCTTGATGGCCCGGCGCAGCGGCTGGTTGAAGAGCCCGCCGGCGGGGGAGACGAGCACCGCGCGATCGATGCGCTCCGAGTAGCGGTGCGCGAACTCGATGATGACGGGGCATCCCATCGAGTTGCCGACCAGCGTCGCCTTCTCGACATCGCGATCGTCGAGGAAGTCCCGGGCGGCACGCGCAAGGTCGGGGATGTCGAGCATGTCCTTCCGGCTGCCGCTGCGGCCGAAGCCGGGGAGGTCGGGCACATACGTGTGGAACTCGTCGGCGAGACGCTCGGCGGTCGGCAGCAGGTAGCGGCCGGAGAGCCCGAACCCGTGCACATGCATCATGACGCGCGCATCCTGAGGCACCAGCGGGGATTCGCGGTAGAAGACGTCCACACCGTCGATGCGCGTCCACTTCTCAGCGAGGGTAGACGCCGGGTGGCGCGGCAGCTTGCGGGGCTTGTCGGCCCCGTCGGGTGTCATCGGTGTGCTCATCGCGGCTCCTGGACAGCGTCGATCCGTGCGCAGCCAGTCTGCCGTGCCGTTCGCGCGCGAGGAATAGGCGCGCGCGACCGGCAGACGAAGAACGCCCGGGAGCACGACCTTCGGCCGGCTCATCCGGTCATCGGAGCGGAAGGCGGAGCTCGGCCAATCCGAAGCGGATCGGTTCCGACGGCATCCATGCGAAAGGCCCATCGCCTCGACTTCGTCGGCACGCTGGGCCTTTGGAGGGGATGACGGGAATCGAACCCGCACCATCAGTTTGGAAGACTGAGGCTCTACCATTGAGCTACATCCCCGTGCGCCCGCTGCCGGGCACCTACCGATCGTAGTACATGGTGGCGACCGTCCCGTTCCGGACGCGCGGCCGAGCGGAGGAGCCGGCGATGGAACGCACGGGCGGCCAGGTGGTCGAGGCCCTCGTGGCCACCCTCAACGCGGGCGACGTCGGCGGCATGGACGACGTGTTCCACGACGACGCGGTGATCGAGTGGCCGCAGTCGGGCGAACGCATCGTCGGCGCCGGCAACCGGCGTGCGATCTACGGTGCCTTCCCGCAGCTTCCGGCGATCTCGCCGCGCCGGCTCACCGGCGAGGGCGACCTGTGGGTGCTCGAAGCCGACCTGGACTACGGTGACGGCGATCCGTATCAGACGGTCTTCGTGTTCGAACTGCGCGACGGGCTCATCGCGAAGGAGACCGCGTACTGGACCAAGCCGTTCCCCGCGCCGGACTGGCGCGCGGAGTGGGTGGAGCGGATGTGAGCCGCGCGCAGGAACGTTCCTGGCCGGTCGGCTAGACTTCTCGGGGCCGAAAGGCGCACGTACGCGTGCGAACCCGCCCGGGGCGTAGCTCAGCTTGGTAGAGCGCCCGCTTTGGGAGCGGGAGGCCGCAGGTTCAAATCCTGTCGCCCCGACATCACGGCCCTGAAGAATTCCGAAACCCAGACCTTCAACTGCCGCGTCCTCGCGCGGTCCGATAGAGGAGAAGTAACAGGCATGGTGAACAGCACCGTCGAGAAGCTCAGCCCGACCCGGGTGAAGCTGCACATCACGGTCAGCCCCGACGAGCTGAAGCCGTCGATCAAGCACGCGTACGAGCACATCGCGCAGGACGTGCAGATCCCCGGCTTCCGCAAGGGCAAGGTGCCCGCGCCGATCATCGACCAGCGCATCGGTCGCGTCGCCGTCCTCGAGCACGCGGTCAGCGAGGGTCTCGACAACTTCTACCGCGAGGCCGTCTCGGCCCACGAGCTGCGCGTTCTCGGCCGCCCGTCGGCCGAGGTCACCGAGTGGCCGAACGAGAAGGACTTCTCGGGCGACCTCGAGGTCGAGGTCGAGGTGGACGTGCGTCCCGAGTTCGACCTGCCCGCCTTCGAGGGCACGACCGTCGAGGTCGAGGCCATCGAGGTCGACGAGGCCGCGATCGACGAGGAGCTGGACCGCCTGCGCGGCCGCTTCGGCACGCTCGTGACCGTCGACCGCCCGGCATCGACGGGTGACTTCGTCGAGCTCGACCTCGTCGCCACGATCGACGGCGCCGAGATCGACCGCGCCGAGGGCGTCTCGTACGAGGTCGGCTCGGGCGAGCTTCTCGAGGGCATCGACGAGGCCATCGACTCGCTCACCGCCGGTGAGGACACCACGTTCCGCTCGAAGCTCGTCGGCGGCGACCACGCCGGCGACGAGGCCGAGGTCTCGGTGTCGGTCAAGGCCGTCAAGGAGCGCGAGCTGCCCGAGGCCGACGACGACTTCGCCCAGATCGCGAGCGAGTTCGACACCATCGGCGAGCTGCGCGACAGCCTCAAGGAGCGCGTCGCTCAGCAGGGTGCGTTCACGCAGGGCTCGGCCGCGCGCGACAAGCTGATCGAGGTCCTCCTCGAGAAGGTCGAGATCCCGGTTCCGCCGCAGCTCATCGAGGACGAGGTGCACAACCACCTCGAGGGCGAAGGCCGTCTCGAGGACGACGTGCACCGCGCCGAGGTCGCCGAGGCCAGCGAGAAGCAGTTCAAGACGCAGATGCTGCTCGACAAGATCGCCGAGTCGGTCGACGTGCAGGTCTCGCAGGACGAGCTCACCCAGTACCTCGTGCAGTCGGCCGCGCAGTACGGCATGGCCCCGCAGGACTTCGTGAACGCGCTGCAGGAGGGCAACCAGCTCCCCGCCATCATCGGCGAGGTCGCCCGCAACAAGGCCCTCGCGGTCGCGCTCGGCAAGGTCACCGTCGTCGACACCAACGGCAACCCCGTCGACCTCAGCGGCTTCGTCGCCGTCGAGGACGAGGAAGAGGTCGTCGAGGAGGCGGAGGAGATCGCGGATGCCGCGGCCGACGCCGAGGCCGTGATCGAGGCCGAGGAGGCCGAGAAGCCCGCCAAGAAGGCGCCCGCCCGCAAGCCCGCCGCCAAGAAGGCCGCCGCTGCCGACGAGGCCGAGGCCGCTCCTGCGGAGAAGGCTCCCGCGAAGAAGGCTCCGGCCAAGAAGGCTCCGGCCAAGAAGGCCGCTGCCGACGCGGAGTGATCGCCCGCTAGGCGAGAGCGACAGACTCGAGGGGACGGATGCCGCGGCATCCGTCCCCTCCGTCATGAAAGGTGGACGCATGACCGACTCCTGGAACGCGCGCGTCGACGCGGTGTGGGAGGACGACATCCTCGACGACGACGAGCGGATGACCCTCATCGACGCCCTCGCAGCGGAGCGCCCTTCGAACGATGCCCGGGCGCTGTTCGAGCAAGCCGGTGCCCGCGACGCCGCCGGGCTCGAAGCCGAGGCCGAGCCGCTGTACCGCGCGGCCCTCGAAGCGGGCCTGGATGACGAGCACCGGCCGCAGGCCGTGATCCAGCTCGCCAGCACGCTGCGGAACCTGGGGCGTCCGGACGAGGCCGTGGCGATGCTGCGCTCAGAGGTGGAGCGCGAGCCCGCGTCGCCGCTTCGCGACGAGGCGTCGGCGTTCCTCGCGCTGGCACTGGTGTCCGCCGGCGAAGCTGCGGAGGCGGCATCCATCGCCCTGCGCACCCTCGCCCCGCACCTGCGTCGCTACCGGCGCGCCGTGGACTGGTACGCCGTGGAGCTGACGGGCGACGGCGGCTGATCTGCCCAGGGCGAACACGGGCGGGTCGTTCGTGGTGCGCCGGTAGATTCGATGGCGACCCAAGGAATCAGGAGTACACATGGCCGAACCACTTGTCGCGACCAGCGTCTTCGACAGGCTGTTGAAGGACCGCATCATCTGGCTGGGGTCGGAGGTGCGTGATGACAACGCCAACGAGATCTGCGCGAAGATCCTGCTTCTCGCTGCCGAGGACTCCGAGAAGGACATCTACCTCTACGTGAACTCGCCCGGCGGGTCCATCACGGCCGGCATGGCGATCTACGACACCATGCAGTTCGTGCCCAACGACATCGTCACGGTCGGCATCGGCATGGCCGCCTCCATGGGCCAGCTCCTGCTCACCGCGGGCACCAAGGGCAAGCGCTACATCACCCCGAACGCGCGCGTGCTGCTGCACCAGCCGCACGGCGGATTCGGCGGCACCGCCAGCGACATCCAGACGCAGGCGCAGCTGATCCTCGACATGAAGAAGCGCCTCGCCGAGATCACGGCGTCGCAGACCGGCAAGACCGTCGAGCAGATCAACGCCGATGGTGACCGCGACCGCTGGTTCACGGCGCAGGAGGCGCTGGACTACGGCTTCGTCGACCACATCCGCGAGTCTGCCGTCGACGTCATCGGCGGCGGCGGCACCGGCTCGGCGAGCTGAAGCACCGAAGGCGAAAGAGAGAGAACCCGCACATGCAGACCCCCACCTTCGGTCCGAGCGCCCCGCAGGGCCTCCAGATGCCCGGCAGTCGCTACATCCTGCCGCAGTTCGAGGAGCGCACGGCCTACGGCTACAAGCGCCAGGACCCGTACAACAAGCTGTTCGAGGACCGCGTCATCTTCCTGGGAGTCCAGGTCGACGACGCCTCGGCGGACGACGTCATGGCCCAGCTGCTCGTGCTCGAGTCCCAAGACCCCGACCGCGACATCATCATGTACATCAACTCGCCGGGCGGCTCGTTCACGGCGATGACGGCGATCTACGACACCATGCAGTACGTGTCGCCGCAGATCCAGACCGTCGTGCTCGGCCAGGCGGCCTCCGCCGCTGCGGTGCTGCTGGCCGCCGGCGCGCCGGGCAAGCGCCTCGCCCTGCCGAACGCGCGCATCCTGATCCACCAGCCCGCCGTGGGCGAGGCCGGTCACGGTCAGGCGTCCGACATCGAGATCCAGGCCGCTGAGATCCTCCGCATGCGGACCTGGCTCGAGGAGACGCTGGCGAAGCACTCGAACAAGACGCAGGCTGAGGTCAACAAGGACATCGACCGCGACAAGATCCTCTCCGCCGAGGAGAGCGTCGCGTACGGTCTCGTCGACCAGGTGCTGACCACCCGCAAGCGCGGGCAGCAGGCACTGACGAAGTAGGCACGCTCCGCGTGAGTTCACGGCGCCCCGCCGTCCGGATCCTCCGGGCGACGGGGCGCCGTCGTGCGCAACGGGTGTTCCGCTGACCGCGAACCCGACTCCCTCCACAACGTGCGTCGCAATGCCGCCGCTTGTCGGCGTCAGCTATTAGGCTCGGAGAACAGTCGGGGGGCTTTCCCCGCCGCGACGAGGAGGGGCCACATGGCACGCATCGGTGAGAGCGCCGACCTGTTCAAGTGCTCCTTCTGCGGCAAGAGCCAGAAGCAGGTGCAGCAGCTCATCGCAGGACCGGGCGTCTACATCTGCGACGAGTGCGTCGAGCTGTGCAACGAGATCATCGAAGAGCGCATGGCCGAGTCGTCGTCGGGCGTCGTCGCCGACTTCGATCTGCCCAAGCCGCGCGAGATCTTCGGGTTCCTCGAGGAGTACGTCGTCGGGCAGACCGACGCGAAGCGCGCGCTGTCGGTCGCGGTCTACAACCACTACAAGCGCGTGCGCGCCCACGGCACGATCCAGTCGGCAGAGCAGCGTGCCGAAGAGATCGAGATCGCCAAGAGCAACATCCTCCTGCTCGGCCCGACCGGCTGCGGCAAGACCTACCTCGCGCAGACGCTCGCGAAGCGCCTGAACGTCCCTTTCGCCGTCGCCGACGCCACCGCGCTCACCGAAGCCGGCTACGTCGGCGAGGATGTCGAGAACATCCTGCTGAAGCTCCTGCAGGCCGCCGACTTCGACACCAAGCGCGCCGAGACCGGCATCATCTACATCGACGAGGTCGACAAGATCGCCCGCAAGGCCGAGAACCCGTCGATCACCCGCGATGTCTCGGGGGAGGGCGTGCAGCAGGCGCTGCTGAAGATCCTTGAGGGCACCGTCGCCTCCGTGCCCCCGCAGGGCGGACGCAAGCACCCGCACCAGGAGTTCATCCAGATCGACACCACGAACGTGCTGTTCATCGTGGCTGGCGCGTTCGCCGGTCTGGAAGACATCATCTCGTCGCGCGTGGGCAAGCACGGCGTCGGGTTCGGTGCACCGCTGCACAACAAGGGCGACGATCTCAGCCTGTTCAGCGAGGTGCAGCCCGAAGACCTCCACAAGTTCGGCCTGATCCCCGAGTTCATCGGCCGTCTTCCCGTCGTGGCCTCGGTGTCGCCGCTGGACCGCGAGGCCCTGATGGAGATCCTCACCGAGCCCAAGAACGCGCTGGTCAAGCAGTACCACCGCATGTTCGAGCTCGACGGGGTCACGCTGGAGTTCGACCGCGAGGCGCTGGAAGCCATCGCCGACCTCGCGGTGGCGCGCAAGACGGGCGCCCGCGGCCTCCGCGCGATCCTCGAAGACGTGCTCGGCCCGATCATGTTCGAGATCCCCTCGACGGACGACGTCGACAAGGTCATCGTCACGCGGGCAGCGGTCGACGAGGGCGCGGCACCGACCCTGGTGCTGCGCGAGAAGCGCAAGAGCGCCTGAGCGCCACCCGACTGCGTGTCGGAGGTGCCGAGTAGCTTCGGTGCGTGAACACCCCGCAGCCGTTCTCGATCCACGTCCCTGACGCCGAGCTCGCCGATCTGCGCGATCGCCTCGAGCGATTCCGTCCGCTGCCGGATTCGCCGCGACGACCGGCGTCGGGAATGGATGCCGTGTACCTCGCCGACCTCGTCGACGCGTGGCGGCAGTGGGATTGGCGCTCCCGCGAGGCGTGGCTGAACGCGCATCCGCAGTTCCTCGCGGACGCCGGCGGCGACACGATCCACTTCGCGCACCTTCGCTCCGCACGGGACGACGCGCCTGCACTGCTGGTGATGCACGGCTGGCCGCACACGTTCGCGTTGCAGCTGGACTTCGCCGACCTGCTTCCGGACTTCCACGTCGTGGTGCCGAGCTTCCCGGGCTTCGGATTCTCACCGCCGTACACCGACGGCCCGATGACGGAGGTGCGGCTGGCGGCGACGATGCACGCGCTCATGACCGACGTGCTCGGGTACGACACGTATCTCACCTACGGCGAGGACGTCTCGGCCAACGTCAACGACCTGATCGCGGGCACGTATCCGGCGTCGGTGTCGGGAGTCGTCGTGACCCACTCCCACTTCCCGTCAGCTGCCGAGCGTCCCGCGCTGACGGCCCCGGACGAGATCGCCTTCTTCGCGCGGCTGGAGCGATGGGGCGGGGAGAACGGCGCGTACGGGCACGTGCAGGCCACGCGCCCCGACACGCTGGCGGCGGCTCTCAACGACTCGCCTGCAGGACTGCTGGCGTGGCTCACCGAGAAGCTCGTCGAGTGGAGCGACACACCCGCCGGAGACCCGAGCGCGATCGAGCGGCGTCTCTCGCGCGATCGGATCCTCACCGAGGCGATGATCTACTGGACCACCCAGAGCATCGGCACATCGTTCCGCCCCTACTACGAGGGCGCCGACCAGCCCGACGCGATGCCGTCCGTGGAGGTGCCGGCATCCGTCCACATCCAGCGCCACGAGGGCGACTACCCGCAGTCGCTTGCCGAGCGCTTCTACCTCGACCTGCGCACGTTCGAGCGTCTCGACGAAGGCGGGCACTTCGCGATCGCCGAAGTGCCCACCGTCATGGCCGATCGGGTTCGCGCGTTCGCGCGCGAACTCGGCCTGCTGTGAGCCGCCGTCAGCCGGCGAGCCCGCGGCGCTCGAGGAGCGGCTGGATGTCGGCATCCCGGCCCCGGAAGTCGCGGTAGGCCTCCAGCGGGTCCTTCGAACCGCCCACGCCCAGCAGGCGGCCACGGAAGCGGTCGCCGTTCTCGCGGCGCAGTCCGCCGTTCTCACGGAACCACTCGACCGTGTCGGCGTCGAGCACCTCGCTCCAGATGTACGAGTAGTAGCCCGCGCTGTACCCGCCGGAGAAGACGTGCGCGAAGTACGTGGACGAGTAGCGCGTGGGCACGGCGGGGTTGTCGAGTCCGATGTCGGCGAGCGCGGATGCCTCGAACCCGGCGACGTCGATGTCGGTGGCGGCCTCCGTCACCGACAGCGAGTGCCAGGCCTGGTCGAGCCACGCCGCCGCGAGGTACTCGCTGGTCGCGAAGCCCTGGTTGAACGCCTCGGAGGCGTGGAGCTTCTCGACGACCTCGGCGGAGAGAGGCTCGTCGGTGTCGATGTGACGGGCGTACGCGGCGAGGATCTCGGGCCAGTAGATCCACATCTCGTTGACCTGGCTGGGGAACTCCACGAAGTCGCGGAAGACGTTGGTGCCCGCGAAATGCGGGTACGTGACGTGCGCGAACAGCCCGTGCAGCGCGTGGCCGAACTCGTGGAACAGCGTCGTCACCTCGTCGAGGCTCAGGAGTGTGGGCTGCCCGGCGGCCGGCTTGGGCACGTTGAGGTTGTTCACGACGATGGGGTCGGTGCCGCGCAGCCGGGACTGCAGCACGATCGAGTTCATCCACGCGCCGCCCCGCTTGGTGTCACGCGTGTAGAGATCGAGGACGTACAGGCCCAGCGCCGATCCGTCGGCGTTGTGCACCTCGAAGACACGGGTGTCGGGGTGATAGCCGCCCAGGTCCGTGCGCTCGGTGAAGGTGATGCCGTACAGGTCGGTGGCGGCACGGAACACGCCGTCCTGCAGCACCCGCTCGGCCTCGAACCAGGGGCGCAGCGCCGCCCGATCGAGGTCGTACTCGGCGGCGCGCACCTTCTCGGTGTAGAACGCCCAGTCGTGGGCCCCGAGCGGGAACGGCGCGGGCTCCGCGTCGATGATCGCCTGCAGTTTCTCCTGCTCGCGCCGGGCGTTGCGCGCGGCGGGCGCGGCGAGCTGGCGGAGCAGGTCGTGCACTGCGGCGGGGGAGCCCGCGGTCTCGTCGGAGGTGACATAGGCCGCGTGCGAGTCGTAGCCGAGCAGCGCCGCGCGCTCGGCCCGCAGCCGGACGATCTCGAGCAGCGTGGCGCGGTTGTCGTGCTCGTTTCCGCGTGATCCGCGGGAACGGGATGCCGCGAGCAGCCGCTCGCGCGAGGAGCGGTCGGTGAGGCTCGACAGGTACGGGTGCCCGGTGAACAGCGTGAGCGTGACCACCCACTTGCCGTCCAGGCCGCGGTCGGCGGCCGCCTGCGCGGCCGCGGAGAGCTCGCCGTCGGAGAGGCCGTTCAGCTCGGCCGCGTCATCGAAGACGACGGCGAGGTCGTTCGTGTCGGCGAGCAGGTTCTTCTCGAACTGCGTGGTCAGGGTGGACAGTCGCTGGTTCAACCCGGTGAGGCGCTCCTTCGCGTCGTCGTCGAGCCCGGCGCCGGCATGCGACATCTCGGTGTGGTGACGTTCCACGAGGTAGCGCTGCTCGGCGTCGAGCCCGAGGTCGTCGAGCTGGTCGTGGATGGTCTTGATGCGCCAGTACAGCGCCGCGTCGAGCTGGATCGAGTCCTGGTGCGCCGACATGAGCGGCGCGAGCTGCTCCTCGATCTCCTGGATCTCGGGCGTCGCGTCGGCCGACGAGACCGTGTAGAACGTGCGGGCGACGTCGCCCAGCAGTCGGCCGCTCTCCTCGAGGGGGACGAGCGTGTTCTCGAACGTGGGCATCGATCGCACGCGGGTGATCGCGGAGACTTCCGCACGGTGCGCGGCGAAGGCCGCCTCGAAGGCGGGCAGGTAGTGTTCGGGCCGGATCGCGGCGTAGTCCGGGAGGCCGTAGGGGAGCGTGCTGGGGGACAGGAGCGGGTTGTCGGTCGCCATGCGGCCAGCCTAGTCGCGCGGAGGCGATCGCCGACAGACCTTTGCAAACAGAGAGTTGCAAACAGAGAGTTGCAAAATAGTGCTTGCAAAGAAGTCTTTGCGCTCGTACGATGAGGACATGGCAGACGAGACCCCCACCGCGGCGGACGACGCGGGCGCATCGCTGGAGTCGACGCGGGCAGACCGCGTTCTCGACGCGGGTGCGCTGCGCGCCCTCGCCCACCCGCTGCGCGTGAAGATCTACGACATCCTCAGCCAGTACGGGCCGCAGACGGCGAGCTCGCTCGCCGAGCGACTGGGGGAGTCCTCGGGGTCCACCAGCTACCACCTGCGCGCCCTCGCCAAGCACGAGCTCATCCAGGAGGTCGCCGACCGCGGGTCGGGGCGCGAACGCTGGTGGGAGCGCCCCGTCGGCGGCGTCTCCTTCGCCAGCGCCGAGGCCCTCAAGACGCCTTCGGGCAAGGCGGCCACCCAGATCGTGATGAACGAGTTCTTCAAGCTCCGTCAGGAGCAGCTCATGCACTACATCGATCAAGGTCTGACCTCGGAGACGGAGGACTGGCAGGAGGGGAGCATGATCTCCACCGCCACCGCCCGCCTCACCCCCGAGCAGTCGACCGAACTCTCCCGCAAGATCATGGCGCTGATCGACGACGCCGTGGACAAGTACCGCAGTCAGACCGGCGAGAACGTGCGGCCCGTCACCATCCGGGCAGACGTGTTCCCGCTTCCCGAGCTCGAGGATTAGGAGCGCAGTCATGACCACTCTCACCGCCCACTACGCCACGACGCGGGTCGCGACCCGCACCACCGGCTTCGAGCGCACGCTGCTGCGCGCGGCATCCGCTCTCGACGCCTTCGTCGTCACCCGCCTCGAGCGACGCGACGGCGACGAGCTGCGGCGCGTGCAGCTGGCTCAGGATGCCACCGCCGAGGCGCGTCGTTCGGCACAGGCACGGGGCGCGATGGGCGTGCTGCCGCGATGAGCGACAGCACCGAGATCGCCGAGAAGACCGGGTCGTCGGCCGGGCGGGCACGCAGGGTCCCGCTCGGCCGCGACTTCGGAAAGCTGTGGACCGCGGCGGCGTTCAGCAACCTCGCCGACGGCGTCGGGCGCGTGGCGGTGCCCCTCATCGCCACCACGCTGACCCGCGACCCGCTGGCGATCTCGGCGATCGGCGCCCTGGCGTTCCTGCCCTGGCTCGTGTTCGGCCTGCCCGCCGGCATGATCGTCGACCGCTTCGACCGTCGCTGGATCATGGCGATCGCCAACACCATCCGCGGCACCGCCGCGGTCGGCCTGGCGCTGCTGACGGTCACCGGCTCGATCACGATCTGGTGGCTGTTCGCCGGCGTCCTGGTGTTCGGGCTCGGCGAGACGCTGTTCGACAATGCGACCAACGCGATCGTTCCGAGCGTGGTGAAGCGGCCGGCCCTGGACCGCGCGAACGGCTGGCTGCAGGCCGCGCAGGTCACGATCGACAGCTTCATCGCCTCGCCGATCGGCGGCGTGCTGTTCGCCGTCGCCCTCGCGCTGCCGCTGTGGGTCGGCGCCGCAGGTTACCTCATCCCGATCGTGCTGGCCGTGATGCTGCCGCTGTCGGCCGCGCGTCCTCTCCGCGACGCCGCCCTCGCACCGTCGGCCGAGGCTGCGGTCGCCGCGGGAGACCCGCTCGCCGCCGTCGAAGCCGAGACCGCCCGCCCCGAGCCCGCCGCGAGCGTGTCGGCACGCGACGCGGTGCGATACCTGTGGCAGCACCGGTTCCTGCGCTCCATGGTGCTGTTCACGTCGGTCGTCGGCTGCGCGTTCGCGTTCGCCCAGGCGCCGGTGTTCCTGTACTTCCTGGACGTGCACGGGGTGAAGCCCGCCGCCATCGGCGTGGTCACGGCCGGGATCGGGCTGGGGGCGCTGCTGGGATCGCTCATCGCATCACGGCTGGTGGAGCGCTTCGGGCGAGGCAAGGTGATGCTCGGCGCCAACCTGGTGGCCACCGTCGGCCTCGTCGGGGTCTGGGCGGCACCCGAGGCGATCAGCGCGACCGTCGCCTACGGAACCATGGCGTGCGCGGTGTCGATCTGGAACGTGCCGTGGGGCGCGCTGCGCCAGTCCATCGTCCCGGGCCACCTGTTCGGACGCGTGCTCGGGATCATCCGCACCTTCACGTGGGGGATCTTCCCGTTCGCGACGCTCCTCGGCGGATGGGTGGCCCGATTCGACCTGCGGCTGCCCTTCCTCATCGCGTCAGGGGTGACGCTGGTGGCGACCCTGGTCGCCGCGCGCCTCCTGCTGGAGGCGACGCGGCACACCGTGCCGGAGGAATGATCCGCGGACGCGCTCGGCGCGTCGGGTCTCAGCCGAACTCGTCGTCCGGATCGTGCCGCACGACGGGTTCGCCTTCGGCGTCGAGTGTCACGATGACCCCTGTGTCGAGCTCCGCGATCGGCTTGCCCTCGAGCCAGGTCAGCGTCCAGCGAGGACGCGGCTGACCGAGGTCGTCGCCGGGGATCGAGGCGTCGACACCCCGGACGCCGCGCGCGAGCGCGTCCGGCACGGCCTTCGGCGGCTCGTCGCCCGAGGTCCAGCGTGTGCCCAGCTGCATGTCAGGCCTCCTGCGCGGCGAGCTCGATCTCGGTCACCGACAGGGCGTCGGCATCCGCGTACTGGATGTCGGCGATCCGTCCGACCGCCTTCAGGTCGCCCTCGGCGAGCTTCAGGGCGGCGACGGATGACGCGGGCCCGGCGATGACGGCGCGCTCCACCGGCGTCTTCTGCGAGGCCTTGGCCTCGGTCTTGGCGCGGCGGATGCCGACCAGCGCCTCGCTCACCGTGGTGAGGACGGCGGGGTCGCCCGACTCCTCGTCCGGCGCGACGGGCCAGGCCGCGGCGTGCACCGAGCCCTCGTTGAACCAGGACCAGGCCTCTTCGGTCGCGAACGCGAGCACGGGCGCCAGCAGCCGCAGCAGCGCCGACATCGCCAGGCGCAGCGCGAGGGCCGCCGAGGCCTGCCCGGCATCGGTCTGGTTGTAGGCGCGCTCCTTGACGAGCTCGAGGTAGTCGTCGCAGAACGTCCAGAAGAACGACTCGGTCAGCTCCAGGGCCCGGGCGTGGTCGTAGTTCTCGTACGCCCTGGTGGCCTCGCGCACGACGCCGTGGAGGGTCGCCAGCATGGAGGCGTCGAGGGCGTGCGTGACCTCCGCGCCGTCCGGCACGGGGAACGAGAGAACGAACTTGGCGGCGTTGAGCACCTTGATCGCCAGGCGCCGTCCGATCTTGATCTGCGTCGGGTTCTGCGGGTCGAACGCGGCGTCGGTGCCCAGCCGGCTGGAAGCCGACCAGTACCGCACCGCGTCGGATCCGTGCTGAGCGAGGATGTCGGCGGGCGTGACGACGTTGCCCTTGGACTTGGACATCTTCTTGCGGTCGGGGTCGACGATGAAGCCCGAGATCGCGGCATCCGACCACGGCGCGCGGTCGTCCTCCAGCGCGCTGCGCAGCATCGTCGAGAAGAGCCACGTGCGGATGATGTCCTGGCCCTGCGGACGCAGATCGAACGGCGCGACGAGGTCCCACAGCTCGGGGTCGCGCTCCCAGCCGCCCGCGAGCTGCGGGGTCAGCGACGAGGTCGCCCAGGTGTCGAAGATGTCCTTCTCGCCCTCGAAGCCGCCGGCGACACCGCGCTGGTCCTCGGTGTAGCCCGGGGGCACGTCGGTCGTCGGGTCGACGGGCAGGCTCGCCAGGTCGGGGGTGAGGACCCGCTCGTAGTCCCGCTCGCCGTTCTCGTCGAGGCCGTACCAGACCGGGATCGGCACGCCGAAGAACCGCTGGCGCGAGACGAGCCAGTCACCGGTGAGACCGCCGACCCAGTTCTCGTAGCGCACCCGCATGAACTCGGGGTGCCAGCTCATGCCCTTGCCGAGGGACAGGAGCTTGTCACGAAGGGCCTCGTCGCGTGCGCCGTTGCGGACGTACCACTGGCGGGTCGAGACGATCTCGAGCGGGCGGTCGCCCTTCTCGTAGAACTTCACCGGGTGGCTGAAGGGCTTGGAGACCTCCAGCAGCTCGCCCGACTCCTCGAGGAGCTCGACCATGCGCTTCTTGGCGCTGAACACGGTCTTGCCGGCGAGCTCGGCGTAGGCCGCCTTGCCGGCATCCGAGACGATCGCCTCGGGGGCGTCGGCGAGCACGCGGCCGTCCATGCCGAGGATGGTGCGGTTGGGGAGGTCGAGTTCGCGCCACCACACGATGTCGGTGACATCGCCGAAGGTGCAGATCATCGCGATGCCCGTGCCCTTGTCCTGCTGCGCGAGGTGGTGGGCGAGCACCGGCACCTCGACGTCGAAGACCGGCGTGCGCACCGTCGAGCCGAAGTAGGGCTGGTACCGCTCGTCGTCGGGGTTGGCCACCAGCGCGACGCAGGAGGCGAGGAGCTCAGGGCGGGTCGTCTCGATGACGATGTCGCCGGTGCCGTCGGTCTTGTGGAACGCCACCTTGTGAAACGACGCGGTCTGCTCGCGGTCCTCGAGCTCGGCCTGGGCGATCGCGGACCGGAAGTCGATGTCCCACAGGGTCGGCGCGAGCGACTGGTACGCCTCGCCGCGCTCGATGTTGCGCAGGAACGCGCGCTGGCTGGTGCGGATCGTGTCGTCCGAGATCGTGCGGTAGGTCTGAGTCCAGTCCACCGACAGCCCGAGTTGACGGAAGAGGTCCTCGAAGTGCTTCTCGTCCTCGAAGGTCAGCGCCTCGCACAGCTCGATGAAGTTGCGGCGGCTGATCGGCACCTGGTCGGCGGGCTTGAGGCTCTTCGCGTCGCCCTGGAACGGCGGGGTGAAGCCGGCCTCATACGGCAGGGAGGGGTCGCAGCGCACGCCGTAGTAGTTCTGCACGCGCCGTTCGGTGGGCAGGCCGTTGTCGTCCCAGCCCATCGGATAGAACACCGTCTTGCCGCGCATGCGCTCGAAGCGCACCTTCACGTCGGTGTGCGTGTAGCTGAAGACGTGGCCGATGTGCAGCGATCCCGATGCGGTCGGCGGGGGAGTGTCGACCGAGTAGATGCCTGCGCGTCCGACCTCGGCGGCGCGGATGCGGTCGAACAGGTACGTGCCCCGCTCCGACCATGCGGCATCCCACTTGCTCTCGAGGCCCTCCAGCGCGGGCTTGTCGGGGATCTGTCCCTGCGTAGGGCGGGCGTCGGTCATGGCGTCTCCTCGAGCGATATGTGCGGCACTGTGTGAGCGTGCCTGAGTGTGGGATGTCGCTCGATTCTATCGGGTGCGTCTGCACCCGGGATGCGAGCGGATGCCGGGGGCCCCGGCATCCGCTCGCCGCACGTGCGCTCAGGCGTTCGCGGTGACCGTCGCGGGATCGGTCGCGAGCTCCGGCTCGGGAGCCCGTCGCGCGGCGAACCACGCCGAGACGAGCGTGACGACCGACATGATCGCCAGGATCACGCCGGGGTGCCACCACGCGTAGCCGGTCGCCTCGCCGAGCTGCAGCGTGAGGTAGGGCACGAACCCGCTGATCGTCGCCGCCAGCGCGTAGGCGACCGAGAGCGCCGAATAGCGGAAGCGGTCGGGGAAGAGGTCGTTCATGAGGCCGCCCAGGGCCGCCCACGCCATCGTCGGCAGGATCCCGCCGATCAGCATCGTGGCGACGAGGATCGGGAAGGTCGCGAACTGCAGCAGGAAGTACATCGGGAACGTGATGAGCAGCGTGCCCAGCGCGCCCCACACCACGACGTTCGCCGAGCCGACGCGGGCCGCCCACGCTCCGAAGAGCGGAATGGTGATCAGCTGCAGCAGCCCGCCGATCGTCGTCGCGACCAGCAGATCCTGGAAGCTGAAGCCGAGCTCGGCCACGCCGTAGTTGACGGTGTAGGTGTTCATCAGCGAGTAGGAGCCGATGCCGAGCAGGGCGGCGCCGATCGCGATGGCCATCGCGCCGGGACGCTGCGCGAACATCGTGACGAACGGCACGCGGTCGCGGCGTCCCTCGGCGACGACGCTCTCGAACACGGGCGTCTCCGAGATCGACCAGCGCAGGTACAGCGACACCAGCAGCAGCGGGATCGCGAGGAGGAACGGGATGCGCCATCCCCACGCCGCGATCTGTTCGGCGGGAAGCACGGCCGTGAGGACGATGAACACCGTCGCGGACAGGATGGAGCCGACGGGGGAGCCGAGCTGGGGGACCGACGCGTAGAACGCGCGCTTGACGGGACCGGAGTTCTCGGTCGCGATGAGGATCGAGCCTCCCCACTCGCCGCCGAGCGACAGGCCCTGCACGATGCGCAGCAGGAAGAGGAGGATCGCGCCGAGCCAGCCCGCCTGCGCGTAGGTCGGAAGCAGGCCGATGAGGCCGGTGGCGACGCCCATGATCGCGACCGTCCACAGCAGCGTCGCGCGGCGGCCCAGCCGGTCGCCCATGTACCCGAAGATCACGGCGCCGATCGGCCGCACCACGAACGCGAGCGCGATCGTGAGGAACGCGGCGCTCGTCGCGCCGAACTCGCCCAGCGGGTCGAAGAACAGCGGGCCGACGAAGAAGGCCGAGAAGTAGGCGAAGAGGTAGAAGTCGAAGGATTCGAGCGAGGTGCCCACCATCGACGCCCACGCGACACGGCGCGTCGGGACGGCTTCGAGGGCGAGTGCGGGTTCGGGTGCTGCTGCGGTCACGAGCAACCAGTGTGCCACGGTGCGAGCCTTGTTGGATCCGATTCAGAAACCTCGTCCGTGCCTGGTCGTCGCGGGACTCAACTCGCCGACACCGCGTTGGCCATGATCACCGACGAGAAGAACTCCGCGCTGCGCTTGGGTCGGCGCTCCTGCGTCGCGAAGTCCACGGCGACGATGCCCCACCGCTGCGTGTAGCCCTCCGCCCATTCGAAGTTGTCGAGCAGCGACCAGACGTAGTGACCCTCCAGCGGCACACCGTCGGCGATCGCGCGTGCGGACTGCTGGAAGTGCGCCCGCAGGAAGTCGACGCGCTCCGGATCGTCGACCGTGAGCTCGGCGGTGCGGTCCGGCACCCCGTTCTCCGTGATGATGAGAGGAATCGCCGGATACTCGTCCTTGAGCCGGATCAACAAGTCGTACAGGCCGGCGGGATGGATCTGCTGCCACGCGGCAGCCGAGGTCGGGGCGATCTCGACGGTATTCCCGCCGCCGTCGATCCCGGTCACCCCGTAGTACTGGATGGCGAGCAGATCGCACGGCGTGGAGATGACGTCGAGATCGCCGGATCGCTGCAGATCTCGGAACTCCGCCGGATCGGCGGGCAGCCTCCCCGGCTCCGGTCCGATCGCGTCGTCAGGGTAGGTCCCGAGCAGGATCGGGTCGAGGAACAGCCGGTTCTCCCTGGCATCCGTGGATGTCGCAGCGTCGGGGTCGTCCGGCTCCGTCGCGATGACGGGGATCAGGTTGAGCGCGGGCCCGATCCGACCCGGCGTCCCCAGTTCGCGGAAGCGCTGCACGGCACGGCCATGGGCCAAGAGCTGGTGGTGCACGGCAGCGGCCGCGATGTCGGGGTCGCGCAGTCCCGGTGCGTGGACCCCGTACCAGTGCCCCACGAACGCGTGCGTCTTGGGTTCGTTGAGCGTCAGCCAGTCCGCGGCTGACGGCCCGAGCGCGTCGAAGCACACCTCGGCGTAGTCGGCGAAACGCTCGGCGATGTCCCGTGACGTCCAGCCACCGGCATCCTGCAGCGCCTGCGGCAGGTCCCAGTGGAACAGCGTGATCGTGGGATGGATGCCGGCACCGGCCAGTGCGTCGACGAGACGTCGGTAGTAGTCCAGGCCCTTCTGGTTGACCGCGCCGGCGCCCGTGGGCAGCACACGCGACCAGGAGATCGAGAAGCGGTAGGCGCCGAGCCCGAGCGTGCCCATGAGCGCGACGTCTTCGGCGTACCGGTGGTACTGGTCGGCCGCCGGGTCGCCGGTGGAGCCGTCGACGATCGTGCCCGGCTGCGCCGCGAAGGTGTCCCAGATCGAGGGGCCTCGTCCGTCGGCGTCCAGAGCGCCCTCGATCTGGAATGCGCTCGTCGAGGCTCCCCAGGTGTACCCCTGCGGGAACGCCATCGGCTGCGTCGGCGGCGTCCAGGTGGGCGTGCGCGTGGGGCCGGCCACGGAGCCCGGTGGAGTGCAGGAGGCGAGCGCCGCGGCGAGGGCGCCGCCTCCGGTGGCCAGGAGGAACGTGCGGCGGGTGAGGTCGCTGCGCCGATGCGGGACTGCGGGCATCATCGCCTCCGGGAGTCCGGATCGTCGAGAGCGCTGAGAGCGCTTCCATGCCGTGGTCCAGCCTACTCCCGGCCTGGCGGGTACAATCAAGCATCGACATCGATCCGGCCATCACCGGGGAGTCTTCGGAAGAACGCGAAGCCGGGCTTCGTCAGTAGAACCGAACGGGTCAGGCCCGTCACAGCCGCAGTGAGAGAGGGCGGATGCCTCGGCACCGTCAATGCAGGGTGGTACCGCGGTCCGCGAGGGTCGTCCCCGCAGGAAGCACACGAGCGAGCACCTGCGAGAGAAGATGACCTACCCCCGCCCCTCCGCCTTCGGGCCCGCGGCCGACGCCGCGCCGGCCTCCGTCGTTCCCAGCCCCCGCTTCCCCGACATCGAGCAGGAGACGCTCGCGTTCTGGGAGGCCGATCAGACCTTCCGTGCGTCCATCGCGCAGCGCGACGGCGCGGAGGAGTGGGTCTTCTACGACGGCCCGCCCTTCGCCAACGGCCTGCCGCACTACGGCCACCTCCTCACCGGCTACGCCAAGGACGTCTTCCCGCGCTTCCAGACGATGCGCGGCAAGAAGGTCGACCGCGTCTTCGGCTGGGACACGCACGGCCTCCCGGCCGAGCTCGAGGCCATGAAGCAGCTCGGCATCACGGAGAAGAGCGAGATCGAGGCGATGGGAATCGCCACGTTCAACGCGAAGTCCCGCGAGTCGGTGCTGGCGTACACGCACGAGTGGGAGGACTACGTCACCCGCCAGGCGCGCTGGGTCGACTTCGAGCGTGGCTACAAGACGCTGGACCTCACGTACATGGAGTCCGTGCTGTGGGCGTTCAAGACCATCTACGACAAGGGCCTCGCCTACGAGGGGCACCGCGTGCTGCCCTACTGCTGGCGCGACGAGACCCCGCTGTCGGCGCACGAGCTGCGCATGGACGACGACGTCTACAAGATGCGCCAGGACCCGTCGGTGACGATCACGTTCCCGCTCACCGGCGTCAAGGCCGAGGCCCTCGGCCTCACCGGCGTGCGCGCGCTCGCGTGGACGACGACGCCGTGGACCCTCCCGACGAACTTCGCGCTCGCCGTCGGTCCCGACATCCGCTATGTCGTCGTCCCGGGCGGCCCCAACGGCGCCGCCGACGTGCCCGCGGGCGATGATCCCGAAGGCGCCACCGCGCACCGCTACCTCCTCGCCGAGGAGCTGCTGGCCGGCTACGCCAAGGACCTCGGCTACGACTCGGCCGAGGCAGCTCGCGAGGCCGTCGACCAGACCGTGATCGGCGCCGAGCTCGAGGACGTCACGTACGACCGCCTGTTCGACTACTACGCGGACGCCGCGATCTGGAACACGCAGCGCGCGTGGCGCATCCTCGTCGACGACTACGTCACCACCGGTGACGGCACCGGCATCGTCCACCAGGCCCCGGCCTTCGGTGAGGACGACCAGCGGGTGACCGAGGCCGCCGGCATCCCGCTCATCATGAGCCTCGACGACGGCGGACGCTTCCTGTCGCAGGTGACGGATGTCGCCGGCGAGCTGTGGATGGATGCGAACCGTCCGCTCATCCGCCTGCTCAAGCAGGAAGGGCGTCTGCTGCGCGAGGCGAGCTACGAGCACTCCTACCCGCACTGCTGGCGCTGCCGGAACCCTCTCATCTACCGGGCCGTGTCGAGCTGGTTCGTGCGCGTCACCGAGATCAAGGACCGCATGCTCGCCGGCAACGAGCAGATCACGTGGGTCCCCGAGAACGTCAAGCACGGCCAGTTCGGCAAGTGGCTCGAGGGCGCGCGCGACTGGTCGATCAGCCGCAACCGCTACTGGGGCTCTCCGATCCCGGTGTGGAAGAGCGATGACCCGGAGCACCCGCGCGTCGACGTGTACGGGTCTCTCGAGGAGCTCGAACGCGACTTCGGGCGCCTGCCGCGCAACGCGGAGGGCGAGGTGGACCTGCACCGTCCGTACATCGACGACCTGACGCGCCCGAACCCCGACGACCCGACCGGCAAGAGCACGATGCGCCGCATCGAGGACGTCTTCGACGTCTGGTTCGACTCCGGCTCGATGCCGTACGCCCAGGTGCACTACCCGTTCGAGAACCAGCAGTGGTTCGACGAGCACTCGCCGGCGGACTTCATCGTCGAGTACATCGGGCAGACGCGCGGCTGGTTCTACGTCATGCACGTGCTGTCGACGGCGCTGTTCGACCGTCCCGCGTTCACGGGTGTCTCGTGCCACGGCATTGTGCTGGGCAGCGACGGCCTCAAGATGTCGAAGTCGCTGCGCAACTACCCGGACGTGAGCGAGGTGTTCGACCGCGACGGCTCCGACGCGATGCGCTGGTTCCTGATGTCGAGCTCCGTGCTGCGCGGCGGCAACCTCATCGTCACCGAGGAGGGCATCCGCGCGGGCGTGCGTGAGTTCCTGCTGCCGCTGTGGAACGCGTGGTACTTCTTCGCCACCTACGCCAACGCCGCCGGCGGGGCGGGCGGCGAGGGCTACCAGGCGTCCTGGCGCACCGACTCGACGGACGTGCTCGACCGCTACATCCTCGCGCTCACCGGCGACCTGGTACGCGAGGTCGCCGCCGACCTCGAGGTGCTCGACTCGACGCTCGCGGCGGCCAAGCTCCGCGATTTCGCCGAGGCGCTGACGAACTGGTACATCCGCCGCTCGCGCGACCGGTTCTGGGTGGGCGTCTCCGACGACCCGACCAGCCGCGAGGCGTTCGACACGCTGTACACGGTGCTCGAGACCCTCACGCGCGTCGCCGCGCCGCTGATCCCGCTGGTCTCCGAGAAGATCTGGCAAGGTCTCACCGGCGGACGCAGCGTCCACCTGCAGGACTGGCCGGATGCCGCCGCCTTCCCCGCCGCGGACGACATCCGCGACGCGATGGACGCGGTGCGCGAGGCGTCCAGCGTCGCCAACGCGCTGCGCAAGAAGGAGGGGCGCCGGGTGCGCCTGCCGCTTCCGACGCTCACCGTGGCGGTTCCGGATGCCGCCTCCCTCGCGCAGTTCGACGGGATCCTGCGCGACGAGCTCAACGTGAAGTCGGTCGAGCTCATCGAGCTCGGCGACGACGTGTCGGAGCGCTACGGCATCAGCAAGCGCCTCACCGTGAACGCGCGCGCGGCCGGACCCCGCCTGGGCAAGCAGGTGCAGCACGTGATCTCCGGTGCGAAGGCCGGGGTCTGGGAGGAGCGCGACGGCGTCGTGGTCGTCGACGGCATCGCCCTCGAACCGGGGGAGTACGACCTCACGCTCGAGGCCGGCGGCGTCGCCGACGGCACCGCGATCGCCCTGCTGTCGGGTGAGGGCTTCGTGCTGCTGGACACCACCACGACGCCCGAGCTGGAGGCCGAGGGCCTGGCGCGCGACGTGATCCGCGCCGTGCAGGACACCCGTAAGGCCGCCGGCTTCGACGTGAGCGACCGCATCCGCCTCGGACTGCTGTTCGACGACGCCGCCGACGGCGAGGCTGTCGTGGCGGGGTTCGATGCGGCCGACGTGGCGGGCGAGACGCTCGCCGTCGCCCACGCCGTGGGCACGCGGGCCGGGCAGCTGCTGGTGTCGGGCGACGGTGACACGCCCATCGAGTACGAGGCGGTGGTCGACGCCGGCACGTACGCCAACCGCGGCGCCTTCACCGTCTCGGTCGGCCGGACGGGGGCCTCGGCATGAGCGATCGCGATCGCCGGCGCGCCGACGCCGTCTACGAGGCGCTCCTCGAGCGTCAGGGCGAGCGCTGGGTGCAGCCGCGCGTCGAGCGCACGCGGCGTGTGCTCGAGCTGCTGGACGACCCGCAGAAGACCTACCGCGTCGTGCACGTCACCGGAACCAACGGCAAGACCTCGACCAGCCGCATGATCGAGAGCCTCGTTCGCGCGCACGGACTCCGCACCGGCCTGTTCACGAGCCCCCACCTGGAGCGGTTCACCGAGCGAATCATGGTCGACGGCGCGCCGATCGACGACGCCGCGATCGCCGACGCCTGGGACGAGATCGCGCCGTTCGTCGACCTGGTCGATGCCGAACTCGAAGCGCAGGCGGATGCACCGCTGACGTTCTTCGAACTGCTGACCGTGCTCGCGTTCGTCGCGTTCGCCGACGCGCCGATCGACGTGCTGGTGCTCGAGGTCGGCATGGGAGGGTCGTGGGACTCCACGAACACCGCCGACGGCGACGTCGCGGTCTTCGCGCCCATCGACCTCGATCACGCCGATCGGCTCGGCGACACCATCGCCGAGATCGCGACGGTCAAGGCGGGCATCATCAAGGACGGCGCGGCCGTCGTGTCGGCAAGACAGGATGCCGCGGCCGAGGCCGTGCTGCGTGCAGCCGCCGCCGCGCGCGGCGCGACGATCGCGTTCGAAGGGGCGGAGTTCGCGCTCGCGCAGCAGCGGCTCGCGGTCGGCGGTCAGCAGATCACCGTCCGCGGCCTCGCGGCCACGTACGACGACGAGTACCTGCCGCTGTACGGCGCCCACCAGGGCTTCAACGCCGCACTGGCGATCGCCGCGGTCGAGTCCCTCGTCGGCGGCGGGTCGCAGCCGATCGTCGGCGACGTCCTGGCCGAGGGCCTGGGCACCGTGACCTCGCCCGGACGCCTGCAGCTGGTCGGCGCGAGCCCGACCGTGCTGGTCGACGCCGCCCACAACCCGCACGGTGCGCGAGCGCTCGTGGCAGCGCTGCGCGAGACGTTCGACTTCGACGAGTGGGGCGTCGTGCTCGGGGTGCTCTCCGACAAGGATGCCGCCGGGATCGTCGCGGAGCTGGCACCGGTCGCCGCGCACGTCTTCGCGACCGCGCCCGACTCCGAGCGCGCCGAGGACGCCGACACCATCGCCGACCTCGCCGAGGCGCACGACCTTCGCGTCTCGGTGCACCGCGATCTGGCGGAGGCCGCCGAAGCGGCACGCACGTGGGCCGCGGCATCCGATCGACGCGCTGTCGTGATCGCGGGGTCCGTCGTGCTCGCCGGCGAGGCGCTGGCACTGGCGGCCGCCGAAGACTGGAAGAACGGATGGACCGCGTGAGCGCCGATCGTCAGCCCGAGCCCCGTCGCCCCCGTGGTGCGGCCGAGTCCCTGGCGACCATCGTGCTCGGGTTCGAGTCGATCGTCGTGTTCCTGGCCGGTCTCGTGGTCTACGGCCTCAGGGCGCTGCCGGCGCCGATCGAGCCGTGGTGGGGGATCGTGGCGGGCGTGGTCCTCGCCGTCCTGATGATTCTCACGACACGGGTCGTGCGGTACCGCTGGGGGATCGTCCTCGGGTGGGTCCTGCAGGCGATCCTGGCGCTGGGCGCTTTCCTGCTGCCGGCGCTTGCGGTCGTCGCGGTCATTTTCGGCGCCATGTACGGATATGCCACCATCAAGGGGGCCGCTCTGGATCGGCGCAATGCGCGTCTGGCAGCGAATCCGCCCGAACAAGCCTGACCCGAAACGGAGACTCGCATGCCCACCGAAGAGACCCTCGTCCTCGTCAAGCCCGACGGCGTCGCCCGTGGCCTCACCGGCGCGATCCTCGCCCGCATCGAGGCGAAGGGATACGCGCTGGTCGACATCCGGCTCGTCGAGCCCGACCGCGAGACCCTCGAGCGTCACTACGCCGAGCATGAGGGCAAGCCGTTCTACGAGCCGCTGCTCGAGTTCATGATGTCGGGGCCGTCGGTGGCGATCCGCCTCGCGGGCAACCGTGTGATCGAGGGCTTCCGCTCCCTCGCCGGCACCACCGACCCGACCACCGCCGCACCCGGCACGATCCGTGGCGACTACGGCCGCGACTGGGGCCTGAAGGTGCAGCAGAACCTGGTGCACGGCTCCGACAGCCTGGAGTCCGCCGCGCGCGAGCTCGAGATCTGGTTCGCCTGATCCTCCGCCGTCGCGGCCTCGGGGCGTGCCCCGGGGCCGCCGGCCGTGGTCCCCGCGGGATCAGCCGAACAGCGTCTGCCAGATGTTGACGATCGCGTTCATCTCGAACTGCGCGAGCAGCAGGATGATCGCGTAGCTGACGATCGCCGCCAGCGGCACCCACACCATCAGCCGGTCTGCGGCGTGACGCACCCGCTCGGACACCGGCACGATCCCGGCGCGCAGCATGTGGAGCGTCACCGCGTAGAAGGTCGGGATCGTCACGGACCACGTGACCATGCACCACGGGCACAGCGTGTGCAGGTTCGGCGCGTAGATGCTCTGGCTGATGAGCCAGATCACGAAGCCGAACGCGAATGCGATGCCCGCCCAGAAGCACCACCAGAACCAGCGGGCGAATCGCGCACCCGCCAGGATCGCCACGCCGACGACGATCGGCGCGACCCAGCCGGTGAGCCCGAGGATCGGGTTGGGGAAGCCGAACACGCTGCCCTGCCACGAATCGAGGTTCGCGGTGCACTGCACCAGCACGCTGAAATCGCACGACGCGATCGCGTCGGGGTTGGCGAGCGCGTGCAGCTTCTCCACCGTGAGGGAGAACGCCGCCCACCAGCCGATGACGCCGGCGATCACGAGCCAGATGGCCAGTCCGGTCGGGCGGGTGTGCGTCTGCTGCTCGGGCATGCCTCGGATTATGGCATCCGCGCGTGTGCGGATGCCGCACCGCATCGCCGTGCGAAAACCCCTGGCGCGCCGCGAATGGGCAATCCGGCGAGGGAAGTGCGATAATGGGGGTCGATGACGTGCGGCCGCGCCGTGGCGATCATCACCAGAAGACTTCAGGGCGACGAATGCCCTTGGCAGTGCGAACCTCCGCTTAGCGCCGGACCTCCACTGCAGACCGAGTGAGTTCGCGGCACCGCCCCGTCCAGAGGGCATGGGCGGCGCCGCACGAGATTTCGCCGGGCGACGCGCGGTGCCGCCCCGCTAGGAGTACGCCAGTGATGGCAGATGGAAACGATGAAGACTTCACCCCTCAGACCGAACCGGACGCGCCGCTGACCACAGCGGTCGACGACGAGGTTCCCGCGTCCGACGCGGGTGCTCCGGAAACGGACGAAGGGGCGGTCGAGACCTCCGCGCCGGCGGAGAAGACGAACGAGCCTGCCCAGGACGACAGCGACGCCCCCGCCGAAGACGCGGTGACCGACGTCGCCGCGCCGACGGACGAGGCGAGCGACGACGTCGCACCCGCGACGGAGGACTCCGCATCCGGGACGGACGCCACGGCCGAGGCCGACGCGCCCGCCGAGGCGGATCCGACCGACGACGCCGCTGCGGTCGCCGAGCCGACGGACGCGCCTGTCGCCGAGCCGGAGACGGCGGAAGACACCGCGCCCGGCGCGGACGGCCCCCTGACCGCGGTGAGCCTCGGGCTCCTGCCCGAGGTGTTCGTGTCGGCGGTGTCGACGGAGCTGCTCTTCTACGCGCCCGAGGTGATCGCGCTTCCCGCGCGCCCCGGCCGTCAGCCCGAACCCGAGCCGGAGGCGGCCATCCCCGCCACCGGCAGCACGTCGCGCCGCCGCAACCGCCGGCGCGGCGGCGAGGGCCGGGACGAGGCATCCGCTCCGTCCGAGCCGTCTCAGCCTCGCCAGCGCGCCGTGGAGCTCATCACCGAGCCGCAGCGCATCAAGGGCTCCACGCGCCTGGAGGCGAAGAAGCAGCGCCGCCGCGACGGCCGTGAGGCCGGACGCCGTCGTGCCGTCGTGACCGAGGCCGAGTTCCTCGCGCGCCGCGAGGCCGTCGACCGCGTCATGATCGTGCGCTCGCGCAACGGCCGCATCCAGATCGCGGTGCTCGAGGACAACGTGCTCGTCGAGCATTACGTCGCCCGCAGCCAGGACGCCTCGCTCATCGGCAACGTCTACCTCGGCCGCGTGCAGAACGTGCTGCCGAGCATGGAGGCCGCCTTCGTCGACATCGGTCGCGGACGCAACGCCGTGCTGTACTCCGGCGAGGTGGACTGGGACGCCGTCGAGACCGGCAACCAGCCGCGCCGCATCGAGCTCGCGCTCAAGTCCGGCGACCGCGTGCTCGTCCAGGTCACCAAGGACCCGGTCGGCCACAAGGGCGCGCGCCTGACGAGCCAGATCTCGCTGCCGGGCCGCTACCTCGTGTACGTGCCGGGCGGTGCCATGAACGGCATCTCGCGCAAGCTCCCCGACACCGAGCGTGCGCGCCTGAAGAAGATCCTCAAGGAGGTGCTGCCCGAGTCCTCGGGCGTCATCGTCCGCACCGCCGCCGAAGGTGCCACCGAGGACCAGCTCACCCGCGACGTGCAGCGTCTCACCAATCAGTGGGAGCACATCTCGAAGCAGGTCGAGTCGATCCAGGCGCCCGCGCTGCTGCACTCCGAGCCCGATCTGCTGGTCAAGATCGTCCGTGACGTCTTCAACGAGGACTTCTCGAAGATGCTCATCCAGGGCGACGACGCGCACCACACGATCTCGAAGTACCTCGAGTCGGTCGCGCCCGATCTCCTGGAGCGCGTCGAGCGCTTCGAGGGCGAGCACGACCCGTTCGACGAGTTCCGCGTCACCGAGCAGATCGAGAAGGCGCTGGACCGCAAGGTGTGGCTGCCCTCCGGCGGTTCGCTCGTGATCGACCGCACCGAGGCGATGACGGTCGTCGACGTCAACACCGGCAAGTTCGTCGGGTCGGGCGGCAACCTCGAAGAGACGGTCACGAAGAACAACCTCGAGGCCGCGGAGGAGATCGTCCGCCAGCTGCGGCTGCGCGACATCGGCGGGATCATCGTCGTCGACTTCATCGACATGGTGCTCGAGTCCAACCGCGACCTCGTGCTGCGCCGGCTCATCGAGTGCCTGAGCCGCGACCGCACCAAGCATCAGGTCGCCGAGGTCACCTCGCTCGGGCTCGTGCAGATGACGCGCAAGAAGCTGGGCCTCGGCCTGCTGGAGACCTTCAGCGAGCCGTGCGAGGTCTGCGCCGGGCGCGGGCTGATCGTGCACCACGATCCGGTCGTGAAGCACCGTGCTCCTGCCGCCGGCGCCCCGTCGACCGGTCGCCGCCAGCGCGGCGGTGCGGCGCCCGCCCCCGCCAACGGCGGCTCGAACGGCACCCACGTGATCACCGAGGGCGTGAAGTCGGCGCTCGCGCAGATCGCGGCATCCACGATCCACCACCACGAGGACGCGCCCGCCGCAGAGGCGTCACCGGTCGCTGAGCAGGCTCCCGCGGAGCGTCCCAAGAAGCCGCGCAAGAAGCGTCAGGACTCCGGGTCGAAGAAGCAGCCCAAGACCGAGAAGGACATGCTCCTGGACTCGGTGCTCAACGCGCTCCCCGAGCCGAAGGCTCCGGGACAGGGCCGCGCACGCCGTCGCGTGACGACGGCCGCGCTCACCGGGACTCCCGTACCGCCCACGGCGGACTGAGAGCGATCCGGGGTCGGTTCCGACCGGCCCCGGATGCCTCGTCGGTGTGTCAGCGGCGGTCTCGCCCTCGCACCCTCAGACCCGATGCGATGAGGCGGCGCACCAGCTCGCGACCGCTCACGTGCTGCGCACCGGCCGCGATCAGGCGCGCGTGCGCCTCCTCGGGGACGTCGTAGTGATCGAGGTCGAAGCCGCGCCGGGGGATCCCGTTCGCGGCGGCGAAGGCGTGGAGCTCCTCCAGGTCGGAGTCGGTCACCAGGTGTGCCCACAGGCGCCCGTGCGCCGGCCAGAGCGGATCGTCGATGAGGATCGCCACGTGCAGATCCTACGCACCCCGGACCGCGACACGGGCGCCCTGCTTTCGCGGACTGTTCCCGCATCTGATAAAGTGGACCCTTGGTGCGTCGAGAAATCCGCACCAGGTCTTTCATGACGTCCTGAGCGCGTGCGCGTGCTCCCAGAAGAAACAGGTGTGAAGTGGTTTACGCAGTTGTGCGCGCCGGTGGCCGGCAGGAGAAGGTCGAGGTCGGCACGATCGTCGTTCTCGACCGCCAGGCCGCGAAGGTCGGCGACAAGATCGAGCTCCCCGCGGTGCTTTTCGTCGACGGTGACACCGTCACGACCGACGCCGACAAGCTCGCGAAGGTCACCGTGACCGCCGAGGTCCTCGGCGAGGAGCGCGGCCCGAAGATCGTGATCCAGAAGTTCAAGAACAAGACCGGCTACAAGAAGCGCCAGGGGCACCGTCAGGACCTCACGCGCGTCAAGGTCACCGGCATCAAGTAAGCCACAGGAGACGCAGAGATGGCACACAAAAAGGGCGCAAGCTCCACCCGCAACGGTCGTGACTCCAACGCTCAGCGCCTCGGCGTGAAGCGCTTCGGCGGCCAGGCCGTCAACGCCGGCGAGATCCTCGTCCGCCAGCGTGGCACCCACTTCCACCCCGGCGCCAACGTCGGCCGCGGTGGCGACGACACCCTGTTCGCGCTGGCCGCGGGCTCGGTCGAGTTCGGCCAGAAGGGCGGCCGCAAGGTCGTCAACATCGTGGCGGTCGCTGAGTAATCCAGCGAGTCGCACAGACTTCCGGAAGGGGCGGGCTTCGGCCCGCCCCTTCCCTTTATCCCGATCCCGGCTCGCCCGGGATCAAGACCTGAGGGGGACCGCATGGTCACGTTCGTCGACCGGGTGACGCTTCACCTGCGGGCCGGCAAGGGCGGCAACGGCTGCGTGTCGGTCAAGCGCGAGAAGTTCAAGCCGCTCGCCGGCCCGGATGGCGGCAACGGCGGTCACGGCGGTGACGTCGTGCTCGTCGCCGACCCGCAGGTCACCACCCTGCTGTCGTACCACCACTCGCCGCACCGCTCCAGCGGCAACGGCGGGTTCGGCATGGGCGACCATCGCTCGGGCGCCGCGGGGGAGTCCCTCGAGCTGCCGGTGCCCGTCGGCACGGTGGTGAAGGATGCCGCCGGCGAGACGCTCGTCGACATGATCGAGCCGGGCATGCGCTTCGTCGCGGCCCCCGGTGGTCTCGGCGGTCTCGGCAACGCCGCCCTCGCGAACCCGAAGCGCAAGGCGCCGGGCTTCGCACTGCTGGGCACGCCCGGCTGGGAGGGCGATGTCTTCCTCGAGCTCAAGACGGTCGCGGACGTCGCGCTCGTCGGGTTCCCCTCGGCGGGCAAGTCGAGCCTCATCGCGGCCGTCTCCGCCGCGCGCCCGAAGATCGCCGACTATCCGTTCACCACGCTGCATCCGAACCTGGGCGTGGTGCAGGCGGGCGACCAGCGCTACACCGTCGCCGACGTCCCCGGTCTCATCGAGGGCGCCAGCGAGGGCAAGGGCCTCGGCCTGGAGTTCCTGCGTCACGTCGAGCGCTGCACGGCGCTCGTGCACGTGCTGGACTGCGCGACGCTCGAACCCGGACGCGACCCGCTGAGCGACCTCGACGTCATCCTGGCGGAGCTCGCGGCGTATCCGGTGCCCGAAGGGCAGACGCCGCTGCTCGAGCGTCCCCAGCTGGTGGCGCTCAACAAGGTCGACGTCCCGGAGGCGAAGGATCTCGCCGACCTCGTCCGCCCCGACCTCGAGGCGCGCGGCTTCCGCGTGTTCGAGATCTCCACGGTGAGCCATGAGGGTCTGCGTCAGCTGACGTTCGCGCTCGGCGACATCGTCGCCAAGCACCGTGCGGAGCTTGCGGCCACCCCCGTCCCGGAGCGGGTCGTGATCCGCCCCAGGGGCTCGCAGAAGGAGTTCACCGTGCGCGTCGAAGGCGGCACGTACGGCAACATCTACCGCATCCTCGGCGACAAGCCGCTCAAGTGGGTGCAGCAGACCGACTTCCAGAACGAGGAGGCCGTCGGCTACCTCGGCGATCGCCTCGAGAAGCTGGGGGTGGAGACCGAGCTGTTCCGCGCCGGTGCGACCCCCGGCGCCACCGTCGTGATCGGCGAGGGCGACGGCATCGTCTTCGACTGGGAGCCCTCGATCTCGTCCAACGCCGAGCTGATGGCGGCCCCGCGCGGCACCGACCCGCGCCTGCTGCGCGACACCCGCCGGACCACGTCGGAACGTCGCGAGAAGTACCACGACATGATGGATGCGAAGGCCGAGGCGCGCGCCGAGCTCGAGGCCGAGCGCATCGCCGAGCGCTACCGAAACGAGGAGGACGCCGAGTGAGCGCCCGCGAGCGCGGCGACCTCGTCGCCGCGCGCCGCGTCGTCGTCAAGGTCGGCTCCTCGTCCATCAGCGGGGAGAACGCCCAGAAGATCGCGCCGATCGTCGACGCCCTGGCGGCCGCACACGGCCGCGGCACCGAAGTGGTGCTGGTGTCCTCCGGCGCGATCGCGACCGGGATGCCGTACCTCCTGCTCGACGAGCGCCCCAGTGACCTCGCCACCCAGCAGGCGGCGGCGGCGGTGGGGCAGAACGTGCTCATCTACCGCTATCAGGACGCGCTGCGACCCTTCCGCATCGTCGCAGGGCAGGTGCTGCTCACCGCCGGCGACCTCGAGAACCCGATGCACCGGTCGAACGCCCGCCGGGCCATGGAGCGGCTGCTGGGTCTGCGGATCCTCCCCATCGTCAACGAGAACGACACCGTCGCGACGCACGAGATCCGCTTCGGCGACAATGACCGGCTGGCCGCGCTCGTCGCGCAGCTGATCGGCGCGGACGCCCTGGTGCTGCTCAGCGACATCGAGTGCCTGTACACGCGTCCGCCGCACGAGCCGGGCGCGCAGCCGATCCGGCACGTCAGCTACGGGGACGACCTCCATGGCTTCGAGTTCGGCTCGGTGGTCGTCAACAGCGTCGGCACCGGGGGAGCGGCCACCAAAGTTTCGGCCGCGCGGCTGGCCGCGGCATCCGGTATCGGGGTCCTCGTCACCAGCGCCGACCTCGTCGGCGAGGCGCTGACGGGCGACGACATCGGCACCTGGTTCCAGCCGAACCCCGAGCCCGCGGCGCCCGTCGCGACAGGTCCCGTGCGTACGGCGGTCGATACACTGGGCTGATGACCACCATCGCCACCACGGCACGCGAACGGATGCTGCTGGCCAAGGACGCCGCACGCAGCATCGGCCTGCTGGGCGATGAGTCCAAGCGCGAGGCGCTCCTGGCGATCGCCGACGCGATCGAGGCTGCGACGCCCGCGATCGTGGCGGCCAACGCCGAGGATCTGCAGCGGGGCAGCGACAGCGGACTGTCGACCGCGTTGCAGGACCGCCTGCGGCTGGACGAGCCCCGCGTGGCGGCCCTGGCCGCGGCGGTGCGGGAGATCGCGGCGCTTCCCGACCCGGTGGGGCGCGTGCTCGACGAGCGCACGCTCGCGAACGGCGTCTCGCTGACCAAGGTCGCGGTGCCCTTCGGCGTGGTGGGCTCGATCTACGAGGCACGGCCGAACGTCACCGTCGATATCGCGGCCCTCGCGCTGCGCTCGGGGAACGCGGTCGTGCTGCGCGGCGGAACGGCGGCAGAGCGCACCAACGCGGCACTCGTGCGCGCGATGCGCGACGCGCTGGCCGAGCGGGGGATCGACCCCGAGGCGATCCAGACCGTCGACGAGTTCGGACGCGAGGGTGCCCGCGACCTGATGCACGCCCGCGGGATCGTCGACGTGCTCGTGCCGCGGGGGAGCGCCCAGCTGATCGAGACGGTGGTCACCGAGTCGTCGGTGCCGGTGATCGAGACCGGTGCGGGCGTCGTCCACATCGTCCTGGACGAGACCGCGCCGCTGGACTGGTCGCGCGACATCGTCGTCAACGCCAAGACGCAGCGTCCCAGCGTGTGCAACGCCGTCGAGACCGTGCTGGTGCATCGCGGCGCCGCCGATCGCCTGGTCGGTCCTGTCGTAACGGCGCTCCAGGATGCCGGGGTCACCGTCCACGGCGACGACACCGTCGCCCGGCTGGCCGCCGGCGTCACGCCCGCGACCGACGAGGACTGGGCGACCGAGTACCTCAGCCTCGACCTGTCGATGCGCGTCGTCGACGACCTCGACGAGGCGCTCGCCCACATCCGTCGCTACTCGACCCATCACACCGAGTCGATCATCACGCAGGACGCCGCCAACGAGGCCCGCTTCCTCGCCGAGGTGGACTCCGCCGTCGTGATGGCGAACACGTCCACCCGTTTCACCGACGGCGGCGAGTTCGGCTTCGGCGCCGAGGTCGGCATCTCCACGCAGAAGCTCCACGCGCGGGGGCCGATGGGACTCGCCGAGCTCACCAGTTCGAAATGGCTGGCGCGGGGTGCCGGGCAGGTGCGCGCGTAACGGAATAGACTGTTCGAGTCCGCGCCTCCAGAGGCGAACCCGAACGGAGCCCGAATGACACTCGCCACGATCATCGCCCTCGCCGCAGAGCAGTCCGAGCACAGCGGCAACGTCGCTCTCGAGACGGTCGGGTTCGGCATCACCGCGATCGTGGTCTTCGGCGCGCTCGCGCTCGTGACCCTGTCGTACCGCAACGTGGCCAACCGCCACTCGCGCAAGGCCGAGGCGTACGCGAAGGCTCACGCCAACGATGTCCAGCGAGCGGGGCACGGTCACTGAGGCGGCTTCATGCCGGTGACGACAGCCCCGAGGATCGGGGTCATGGGCGGCACGTTCGACCCGATCCACCACGGTCACCTGGTCGCAGCCAGCGAGGTGGCGCAGTGGTTCGATCTCGATGAGGTCGTCTTCGTGCCCACGGGCGAACCGTGGCAGAAGGCTGACGTGTCGCCGAGCGAACATCGCTATCTCATGACCGTCATCGCGACGGCATCCAATCCCCGCTTCACGGTCAGCCGCGTCGACATCGACCGTCAGGGACCCACATACACCATCGACACGCTCCGCGATCTGAAGGCCCAGCGCCCGGACGCGGAGCTGTTCTTCATCACGGGCGCAGACGCCATAGCGCAAATTCTCAGTTGGAGAGACCATGATGAGTTGTGGGACCTCGCCCACTTCGTCGCGGTGTCCAGACCCGGCCACGTGCTGAACACGGACGGTCTGCCCAGCGACGACGTCAGCCAGCTCGAGATCCCCGCCCTCGCCATCTCATCGACGGACTGCCGCGATCGAGTGGAACGAGGACACCCGGTGTGGTACCTCGTGCCCGACGGGGTTGTCCAATACATTGCGAAGCATCATCTCTACCGGAGCAAGGAATGAGTACACCCGAGCAGCCGGCGACACCAGCCCTCACCCGTAAGCAGATCCGCGAACTGCGCAACACGGGCTCCACGCCCGTGATCGCCGGAGCGACGGACGCCGCCGAGGCGCCCGCCGAGACGGCTGCGCCCGAGACCGCGGCGCCGTACGTCGCGCCGCCGCCGGTCGTCCCGGCGGCCGACGCCGTCACGGCCGCACCGTTCCCGCGTCCCGCTGAGCCCGCCGTCATCGCGCCGGCGCCTGTCGCCGATTCCGCCGTCGACCTCGGCGTCTCGCCGCTGACGCGCCGTCAGGCCCGCCAGCAGGAGCGCATCCGCACCGCCTCGGTGCCGGTGATCACGCCCGAGGTCGTCGCCGCGCACGCGGCCGCCACCGGAGCCGTGGCATCCGGATTCGCGTTCGCGCCCGCCCCTGCGCCCGCCGCGCCTCAGCCTTCGCCCTTCGAGGAGTCCGAGCCCCGCCTGTTCGCAACGGCGGATGACGACGGGGCCGTCTCGACCGACAGCGGCATGCACGCGCTGTTCGGCCTGCCCCGCGAGGCGGCGCCGGAGGAGCAGGCGCCTGCGCCGAGCTGGGAGCAGCCCGCGACCGTTGCGGCGCCGGTGTTCGCCCCCGAGTCCCGCGAAGCCGACGAGGATTCGCTCGACGACGTGTTCGCCGCGGCGCCCCCCGCCGGGGAGCCCGTCGAGGCGAAGTCGGTGAGCCCGCTCCTCGGCGCGAGCCTGCTGGACGCGCCGGAGGCTGTCGTCGAGCCCGCCGTCGTCGAGGCCCCGCCGTCGTTCGACCAGCTCCTCTCCCGTACGACGGGCGCGATCGCGCTCCCGAACGCGCTGATCGTGTCGCAGGCGCCCGAAGTGGCGCCGCTGGTGGCCCCGGTCACCGCGACCGGCGAGGTCATCGTCACCGGCACGTTCAACCTGCCCGAGGGGCTGGGATCGACCGGTCACGCCAAGGGCACCGCCGACGGCAAGGAGATCGACGCGACGCTCGTCGACGGCGAACTCCCGTCGCACTCGTCCCCGACGCCCATCGCGGCCAGCGCCGCGGTGAGCACCGTCAAGACTCCGGGCGACGTCATCAAGCCCCCGGCGCCCGAGAAGGGCGGCAAGCTGATGATGTCGCTGGCGATCACCGCCGGCGTGCTGGCGCTGGCCCTCGTGGGCGTCCTGATCCTCGCCTTCGTGACGGGAGTTTTCTGATGACCGCGAGTGCGCAGTCGCACGACATGCTGCAGATCGCCGCTGCCGCGGCGGACGCGAAGGGCGGCGAGGATCTCGTCGCCCTCGACGTGTCGGGGCCGCTTCCCCTCGTCGACGTCTTCCTGCTCGTCACCGGGCGCAGCGAGCGCAACGTTGCCGCCATCGCCGACGAGGTCGAGGACAAGCTCCTCGAGGCCGGCTTCAAGCGCCTTCGCCGCGAGGGCCGCGAGGAGTCGCGCTGGGTGCTGATCGACTTCGGCGACCTCGTCGTGCACGTGTTCCACGAGCAGGAGCGGGTGTACTACGGGCTCGAGCGGCTGTGGAAGGACTGCCCTGTGGTCCCGATCACCCTGCCCGCTCGAGCGGCTGTCGAGGAGTGACGTTGGTACGGAGCACCCCTCGGAATGTTGTAAGCTAGACGAGTTGCCCCGCGAGAGCGGGAACAACATCCGGGCCTGTGGCGCAGCTGGTAGCGCACCTGCATGGCATGCAGGGGGTCAGGGGTTCGAGTCCCCTCAGGTCCACCGGAAAGCCCCCGATTCTTCGGGGGCTTTTGCCGTTCCTGACCCTTCCGGGGGAGTCTCCGCTCCGGTCGACCGTCTTTCCACAGGCGAGGCGGGCTCATCGTCGGGATGGGTGCTGTACGCCCTATGTTGGGGCGATGAGTCAGGTTCCTGCCGGCTGGTATCCGGATCCGCACAACGCGTTGATGCACCGTTTCTGGGACGGCCGGACGTGGACCGCCGCGACGACGCCGAGCCAGGCGTCCGCGCCGGCCGGCGCGGACGGGAACACCGGCTGGATCTGGCTGATCGTGCTCCTGCCGATCTTGCCGACTCTGCTGATGCTCTTCATTCCTTGGGAGGCGATGTACGCGGGTGCCTATTCGGTGACCGACCCGCGCGCGATCGCGAACGCGCAGATGGCGATGCTCCTGTCGCCTGCGTACGTGCTCAGCTCGCTCCTGGGCTGGGTCGGGTTCGGACTGTCGGTCTTCTTCGCCTACCGCGACTACCGCGAGCTCCAGGCGCGGCAGATCCCCAGACCCGTGCACTGGGCATGGTCGTTCCTCGGCTCGGTGTACCCGATCGCACGATCGGTCGTCGTCAAGCGCCGCATCGGCCGCGGGCTGGCGCCGCTGTGGGTCAGCGTCGGGGTGCTCGTGTTCGGCTTCATCGTCGCCGGCGTCATCAGCGCCCGGATGATGGCAGGCATGTCCGTGCTCTTCTTGAACACGTTGGCGCTGACGGTCTGAGCGGCAGCTGTTCAGGCAGGACGTACCGGTCCCGCCCCCGCCCTATGCTGATCGGCGGTGCACCGTGCGCCATCGAACGGGAAGTGAGACGTGATGCAGAGGACACGACGGAAGCTGGGTATGACCGTGGCAGGTTTCGCGCTGGCCGCAGGTGCCGTGTTCGGAGTCAGCGCGCCGGCCACGGCGTTGATTCCCGGATGGTCGTCCTGGCCCGCCGTCGGGCTCGACGCCTGCCTCTACTGGAAGGGGCAGAAGATGAAGCAGGGGTACCTCACCACGGCGTGCGTGCCGGTGAACAGCACGTACTACAGCTTCCAGTACCATCGCTGATCCAGGACACCGTCAACCCATTGCGCCAGCGAGGTGCGGGGGAGAAGGTGGGAGCCATGAGCGACGTGACCCCCTTCCTCTGGTTCGACGACGCGGCCGAGGAGGCCGTCACGTTCTACACCGGCCTCATTCCCGGCTCGGAGATCATCGAGCTGAGCCGCTACCCCGACGAGGTGCCCGGCATGGGCGGCAAGGTCATGCACGTGCACTTCCGGCTGGCAGGACGTGACTACATGGGCATGGACGCGGGTCCCCAGTTCCCGTTCACCGAAGCCGTCTCGCTGTACGTGGCGTGCAGCGATCAGGCGGAGGTCGACCGCTACTGGGACGCCCTCACGGCTGACGGCGGACAGGAGCAGCCCTGCGGCTGGCTCAAGGACCGGTGGGGACTGTCGTGGCAGATCATCCCGCGGCGCCTGGTCGAGCTCATCCGTCACCCCGACCCGGTGATCTCCCATCGCGCGGTGCAGGCGATGCTCCGCATGCGCCGCATCGACCTCGCGGCGCTGGAAGCGGCGGTGGCTGACGGATGACGCGACACGCCCGGTCGGTGGCGGTCGGATGCCTCATCCTGGCGCTGGCCGCGGCATCCGGGTGCGCCGCATCGGCGCCGGAGCCCGCACCCTCGCGCGTGACACCCACGCTCGGCCGGAGCACGCCGACGGCGGAGGGGGTCTCGTGGCGCGTCGGCACGGACGTGGGAACGCTGGCGTCGGATCTCGCCGCACCGTGGTCGGTGGTGCCGCTCGACGACGGCGGAGCCCTCATCTCTGAGCGCGGCGACGGGACGGTGCTCGAGCTCACGCCAGGCGGCGGCATCCGCCATGCCGGCACCGTGCCGGGGGTGGTCTCGGGAGGGGAGTCCGGCCTGCACGGGCTCGCCGTGCTCGGAACCGGTGAGGAACGCCTGCTCTACGCCTACTTCGGGGCGGCCGATGACAACCGGGTGGTGCGGATGCCGCTGCGCGGCGACAGCGGGAGCCTGGAGCTGGGCGCACCCGAGGTGATCCTCGACGGCATCCCGCGCGCGAACACCCACGATGGCGGCCGCCTCGCGTTCGGGCCGGACGGCTACCTCTACGTGACGACGGGCGACGCCCAGAGCGGCGACGCCGCGCAGGACCGCGACTCCTTGGGCGGCAAGATCCTGCGGATCACCCCCGAGGGCGATCCGGCTCCGGGCAACCCGTGGGGAACGCGCGTGTGGTCGATGGGCCACCGCAACGTGCAGGGGATCGCCTGGACCGTGGACGGGACGATGTGGGCCAGCGAGTTCGGCCAGAACACCTGGGATGAGCTGAACCGCATCGAACCGGGCGGCAACTACGGGTGGCCGGTCGTCGAAGGGACGGCGGGGCGCGAGGGGTTCATCGATCCCGTCGCCCAATGGCCCACCAGCGACGCCAGCCCGAGCGGCATCGCGGCGTACGGCGACACCGTGTTCATGGCGGGGCTGCGCGGCGAGCGGCTCTGGCAGATCGACACGCGCGACGGCGGCATCGTGGGGACGCCGGTGGCCGCTCTGGCGGGCGAGCACGGGCGACTGCGGGACGTCGTGGCGCTGCCCGACGCGTCGGTATGGGTGCTCACCAACAACACCGACGGCCGAGGCACACCGCGGCCCGGCGACGACCTGCTGCTGCGGATCGGGTTGGTACCTGGCCCATGACATGTCGCGGTCGACCCGCGTGTGGGCACGCTACGGTGAGAGCGTGAGCACGCAGCCCCGCTGTCCGCATTGTCGTCACTTCGTCTATCTCGACACCCTGCGGTGTCCGAACTGCGAGGCCGAGATCGGCTACCACCTTCCGACGCGGGAGTTCCACGGCATCCGCAACGGTCAGGCGGTGGTCGACGGGGAGATCTGGTACACCTGCTCGAACCGCGAATGGGCGTGCAACTGGCTGGTGTGGGAGAACGCGCCCGCCGGTCGCTGCTTCTCGTGCCGGCTGACCCGCCGTCAGCCGGCGTCCAACGACACCGTCGCGCTCGAGAAGCTGGCCAAGACGGAGGAGGCCAAGCGCCGGCTCCTCCTGCAGCTGGCGGATCTGGGTCTCCCGATCGTCGGGTGGGACGTGGAGAAGGGCGGCCTCGGGTTCGACCTCATCTCGAGCCTGTCCGACGGCAAGCCGGTGACCATCGGCCACGCGAACGGCATCATCACGATCGACCTCGCCGAGAGCCTCGACGACCGCCGCGAGGCGCTGCGCGTGCGGCTGGGCGAGCCCTATCGCACGATCCTCGGTCACCTGCGACACGAGGTCGGCCACTACTTCCAGAACGTGCTGCTGACCGACGACGCACTGTGGGACCGCTGCCGAGAGCTGTTCGGCGATGAGCGCGCCGGCTACCGCGACGCGCTGAAGCGCCACTACAAGCTCGGCGCCCCCGCAGACTGGCATGAGTCGTTCATCTCCGAGTACGCCACGATGCACCCGTGGGAGGACTTCGCCGAGACCTTCGCCCATTACCTCCACATCACCGGGACGCTGCAGACCGCCGCGGTCATCGGCATCCACCTGGACGCCTCCGTCACGAACCTGCGCGACACGGACGTCGTCCCGCTCGCGTCGTACGAGAACGAGCCCATCCAGCGACTGCTCGCCGATTGGGAGTGGATGTCGCAGGCGTTCAACCGGATCAACCGCTCGATGGGGTTCGGCGACCTGTACCCGTTCACGATCGTGGCTCCGGTGCGGCACAAGCTGGCGTTCGTCCATGAGATCGTGACCCGCGCCCCGCTGAGCCCGGGGGAGCAGTACGCCCTCGCGACGGCCGGCGAGACGGAACGGTCATGACGACGTTCGCGCGAGGGCAGCGGGTGATCGGCGCAGCCACGCACTACGTCGAGAACCAGCCGCCGTGGCGCGTCGACGTCGACGAGTACGCGCTCAACGCGCCGCTCATGGACGCCGTGCAGGCGTTCGGTGCGGGGTGGGCAGACGGCGGCCTTCACGAGGCGGGTGCGGTCGTCGGCTCGAGCGCGTTCCAGCGCGATGCGGAGCTGGCCAACGTCCACACCCCGACGCTGCAGGCCCACGATCGTTGGGGATTCCGGCTCGACGAGGTGGAGTACGACCCGTCGTACCACCGCATCATCGGCGAGGCCGTCGCACGCGGGGCCCACACCTCGGCGTGGGCGGATCCGCGTCCGGGCGCGCACGCCGCGCGCGCGGCCATGTTCATGCTCTTCGCGCAGGTCGAACCGGGGCACGCGTGTCCCGTGTCGATGACCCACGCCGCCGTGGCGTCGATCCAGGACTCGCCGTGGGTCGCCGACGACTGGCTGCCGCGGATGCACTCGCGTGAGTACGACCCGCGCCTGATCGTCGTGGGCGGAAAGCGCAGCGCGCTCGTGGGCATGGCGATGACGGAGAAGCAGGGCGGATCCGATGTGCGCGCGGGCACGACAGTCGGCGAGGCGATGGGCGGCCACGCCTACCAGCTCACCGGGCACAAGTGGTTCTGCTCCGCTCCGATGTCGGACGGCTTCCTGGTGCTCGCGCACACCCGCGACGGCGGCCGCGACCAGGGTCTGACCTGCCTGTTCGTACCGCGGATGCTGCCGCATGACATGCGCAACGCGTTCCGCATCCAGCGGCTGAAGGACAAGCTCGGCAACCGTTCGAACGCGTCCGCCGAGGTCGAGTTCGACGGCACCGTCGGGTTCCTGGTCGGCGAGCCGGGGCGTGGCGTGCGGACGATCATCGAGATGGTGCAGCGCACGCGCCTCGACTGCGTGCTGGGAACGGCCGCCGGGATGCGCCAGTCGCTGGCCGAGGCGCTCTGGCATGCGCGCGGCAGGGAGGCCTTCGGAGCGCTCCTGATCGATCAGCCCGCGATGACGGCGGTGCTCGCCGACCTCGCACTGGAGTACGAGGCCGCGATGCTGACGGGCATGCGCCTCGCGCAGCTGTTCGAGGCAGAGGCATCCGATCGCGACATCGCGCTGCGCCGCCTCGCGACCCCGGTGTCGAAGTACTGGGTCTGCAAGCGCGGGCCCCACCACGCGTACGAGGCGCTCGAGTGCCTGGGTGGCAACGGCTACACCGAGTCCTTCCCGCTGGCGCGCCGGTACCGCGAGCAGCCGGTGATGGCGATCTGGGAGGGGTCGGGCAACGTGATCGCGCTCGACGTGCTGCGCGCGCTCAGTCGTGACAGGGAGTCGGGCGACGCCTTCGCCGACGAGCTCGCCACAACCGCGGGGGCGTCGGCGGTCCTCGACCGGCACGTCGGCCGGACGCTCGCACTGCTGGGACGCATGACCGCCGCCGACCCCGCGGATGCCGCCTCCCAAGCGCGTCGGCTGAGCGAAGACCTCGCTCTCGCGCTGCAGGCATCGCTCATGCTGCGTCACGCGCCCGCCCGCGACGCCGACACCTTCATCGCGGCACGCATGGGGGAGGACCGCGGCGCGCAGTACGGCGTGCTGCCGTCGGCGACGGACGCCGCGGCCATCGTCGCCCGGCACTGAGGCCCGTCACCGCGCCTACGCTGGGAGGGTGAGAACCCGGCCGCGCACCCGTTCGCTCTTCGCGGTCATCGCCGTCGCGGCGGTGGCGTGCGTCGCGTGCGCCCCCACTCCCGCCGCACGACCATCCGTCTCCCCGTCGCCGGTCGCATCGGTGACACCGCGTCCTTCGCCGTCGGCCGACGCGCTCACCGCCGCGGAAGCGGCAGTGGCCGCGATGACGGTGCGTGAGCGGGCGGCGAGCGTGGTCATGGGCCACGTGCCGACGACGGATGCCGCCGCACTGCGGGACTACATGGCATCCACCGGGATCGGCGGGTTCATCCTCATGGGTGCGAACATCCCGGGGGACGAGGGGCAGCTGCGGGCCATCACCGACGCGCTGACGGTCGATCCGGCGAACCCGCCGCTGATCGCGATCGACCAGGAGGGCGGTGACGTGTCGCGGCTGCCCTGGGACGGGTTCCCGGCGCCGTACGCCTTGCAGCAGGCCGACTCCGCCGCGGTGGAGGCCGCGTTCGCGGGGCGCGGCGCGCTGGTGCGCCAGGCGGGTGCGAACGTCAACTTCGGCATCGTTGCCGACGTCACGGCCGACCCGTCGTCGTTCATCCACCGCCGTGTCCTCGGCGCGACGCCGGACGTCGCCGCCGACCACGTGGCCGCGGCCGTGCACGGTGAGCAGGGCGACGTGTTCTCTACGCTCAAGCACTTCCCCGGGCACGGCGCAGCGGCGGGCGACTCGCACTCGTCGATCCCGTCGACGCCGATGACCCTCGATCAATGGCGCGCCGCTGATGCCCGCCCCTTCGCCGCCGGCATCGCCGCGGGCGCCCCGATCCTCATGTTCGGCCACCTGGCCTACACGGCGGTCGATCCGGCGCCTGCGAGCCTGTCACCGGAATGGCACCGCATCGCCCGCGACGAGCTCGGCTTCGACGGTGTCGCGATCACCGACGACCTCGGCATGCTGCTGGACTCGGGGCTGCCGCAGTACGCCGATCCCGTCGCGAACGCGGTGGCCTCGCTCGCCGCGGGCAACGACATGGCGCTGATGGTCGCCCACTCGACCCCCGACACGGCCACGGCCATGGTCGACGGGATCGTGGCCGCCGTCGAGTCCGGCGCGCTCCCGGCCGAGCGACTCGAGGACGCGGCGGTGCACGTGGCGGAGCTGCGGCAGGCGGTCGCGGCCGCGGGGGACGGCCCGCTGCCGTGCGTCACCTGCGAGCACGACCGCTGAGTCAGTCCAGCGCGATCGCGACCAGTCGTCCGCGGATCGCCTGTCCGCGCTCGGCGAATCCGCGCTGCTCGCGGACGTACGCCGCCTTGCCCTCCGGCGTCTCGATCGGGACGGCGTCGTACCCCCAGTCCGCGAGGTCGTACGGCGATGCGCGCATGTCGAGCACGCGGATGTCGCGCGCCAGCTCGAAGGCGTCCAGCAGCAGCTCGCCCGGCACCAGCGGCCCGAGCTTGACCGCCCACTTGTAGAGGTCCATGCCGGCGTGCAGGCAGCCCGGCTGCTCCAGTTCGGGCTGGCGTTCGCGCGTCGGGGTGTCGCGGTTGAGCGGCACCGCAGCGGGGGTGAAGAAGCGGAACGCGTCGAAGTGCGTGCAGCGGAGGTCATGCGCCTCGACGACGGCGTCGGTCGCGCTCTGCCCGAGGCGGAGGGGGACCGGATGCCGGTGCTCCGGCTGCCGGTACACCATCGCCCACTCGTGCAGCCCGAAGCAGCCGAAACCCGGCGCCCGATCGGCGGTCGCCCGGAGGATCCGTCCGACGTTGGCCACCAGCGCGCCCCGCTCGGCGCGGAACGCTTCGCCGTCGACGGCCAGGGCGCCCGGAGCCGCGCCGGGACGGTACCACCGCCACGCGGCACGGGCGTCCTCTGCGGCATCCGCCAACTCCACGCCCTCTCCGGGATGCCAGCGGTGCAGCAGCGACGGCTTGTAGGAGTAGTACGTGAACAGGAAGTCCTCGACGGGGTGGGTCTCGCCCCGCGCGGAACGCTCCCGATGGGCGCGTGTCAGCGACTGGGCCCGCTCCTCGTGCGCCGCCGCGCGCGAACGCCACTGACGGCCGGCGAGCACCGGAGCCGCGGGAGGAGCGATCGTCACCGTTCGAGGATACGCGCGCGGTGCGCCGCCGACCGGGTCCGCGTCAGTCGTGGACGGGCTCGATGAGCTCGGGCGAGTCGTTGCGGACATTGCCCACGGCCGTGGACACCTCGTGGTCGTCCAGCGTGTCGGCGAGGGCCGGGGCAGCATCGATCGCGGCGTCGAGCACGTCTCGGACGTTATCGGTCGTCGGGTCGAGCCACGCGTCGGCGTGGTCGGGGTCGAGGAACAGCGGCATGCGGTCGTGGATCGAGCCGAGGTGACCGATCGCGTCGCGCGTGAGGATCGTGAAGCTCAGCAGCCAGCGCTCGGGGTAGTCGTCGCCCTTGGTCTTGTCGCGCCACCACTCGTAGAGCCCGGCGAGGAACAGCGGCTCGCCGTCGGCGGGGTGGATGTAGTGCGGGATCTTGACGCCGTCGACGTTCTTCCACTCGTAGTAGCCGGATGTCGGGACCACCGCGCGCCGCTTCTCGAGCGCGCCGCGGAACATCGGCTTGTCTTCGAGCTCCTCGGCCCGCGCGTTGAATGCACGGGCGCCGATCTTGGTGTCCTTCGCCCAGGACGGGATGAGTCCCCAACGGGCGGCCTCGAGCCGGCGGGTGGGAGGCTCGGTCTTGGCCGAGTCGAGCACGATCGCGGCGCGCGCGGTCGGCGCCACGTTGAAGGAGGGGGCCGGCAGATCGTCGCCCTCGACGTCGACCCGCAGCACGCCGACGAGCTCGGAACCGGCACTGGCCACCACGAAGCGTCCGCACATGCGGCCAGCCTACGCGCGGCCTCCGACGTCAGACGGCGGCGGGACCGTGTCCCAGGACGCCGACGCCTTCGAGGCGGTCGAGCAGGCCCGCGCCGTCGCTGTCCGCCACCCACGGCACCCCGGCGGCGGCGTGGTGGTTGACCGCCGTGCGACCGCCGGCGAGCACGGCCTCCGCGGGGGAGAGCCGCCGGATCGCGACCGCCACGACCTTCGAGGGATGCTCGTCGGTGAACGTCGTGTAGATCGCGTCGTCGTGCTGGCCGTCGTCGCCGATCAGGAGCCAGCGCACGTGCGGGAACTCCTCGGCGAGGCGACGGAGGTTCGAGAGCTTGTGCGCCCTGCCGCTGCGGAACCAGCGGTCGTGGGTGGGGCCCCAGTCGGTGAGGAGCATCGCACCCGGCGGGAACACGTGACGGCTCAGGAACCGCATGAGCGTGGGGGCGATGTTCCACGCGCCGGTGGACAGGTAGATCAGCGGCGCGCCGGGGTTCTCCCGCACCACGCGCTCCATGAGCACCGCCATCCCCGGCACGGGCTGGCGGGCGTGCTCGTTCACGACGAACGAGTTCCAGGCGGCCAGCAGCGGGCGCGGGATGGCCGTCACCATGACCGTGTCATCGACGTCCGACACGATCCCGAACCGGACGTCGGGGGCGACGATGAACGCCCGGGTCTCGACGGGCTCGCCGCCCTCGACCGTCACCGTGAACGTCTGCCATCCGGGTTCGAGGCTCGCGGGCAGGCGCGTGTCGATGACACCGCCGCGATCGGCCACGACCTCATGGTCGACGCCGGCGATCGTGACGGTCACCTGCGCGTAGCCGATCGGCACCGCCACGAAGCTGCGCCACCCGCGCACGCCGGCGTATTCGCCGGTTCCCCGGGGCTTCGCGGGCGGCACGATCATCACCCGGCCGAGCACGCGCACCCAGTCCGGTCCGCCGTAACCGGGGAAGGGCGTCACCGTGGGGGACTGCCCCCGTCGCCGGGCCCGTCGCTCGCGCCACGCGTGGAACCGGTATTCCAGACGCGCGAGCCACATCACCTTGGCGCGCGCAGGCTGGACGTCGGTCTCGGGCATCCCCTCAGTCTTTCACGTCCGTCGTGTGGACTTCGTCCGGGCCGTCGTGCTCCAGGTGCCGGCGCTCCACGCGCTCGAGGACCTTCTTGGCGACGAAGACGAGCACCAGGAACAGCACGATCACGCCGACGAAGATGTAGCCGGCGTAATGGAGCTGATCGGAGAGTTCGCGGTAGGTCCCCGCGGCGACCGAGGCCACCGAGATGTAGAGGGTCGACCAGAGCACGCAGGCGGGGATCGTCCAGGCGAGGAAGCGTCGATACGGGAAGCCGCTCATGCCGACCGTCAGCGGTACCAGCGAGTGGAGCACCGGCAGGAACCGCGAGATGAAGATCGCCGGACCGCCGCGTCGGCGGAGGTAGCGCTCGGACCGCTGCCAGTTCTCCTCGCCGATGCGCCGGCCCAGACGCGAGTGGCGGATGCTCGGGCCGATCAGCCGGCCGAGCCAGAAGCCGATGCTCTCGCCGATGAGGGCGCCGATCACGACGGCGACCCCCAGCATCACGCCCTCCCAGGGCGAGGCCACCGCCGTCGCGGCGACGATGACGACGGTGTCGCCGGGGACGACGAGTCCGACGAGCACGCTGGTCTCCAGCATGATCGCCAGGCCCGCGAGGAGGGTCCTGACGACCGGATCGACGCTCTGCACAGCGTCGAGCAGCCACGTCAGGAACTCGTTCACGCCACGAGCCTAGAGGCCGCAGCGTCCCTCTAACCTGGGAACATGTCGGAGCCCCTCGCCGTCGTCGACGTCCCGGACTGGGCGGATCCGGCATCCGTCTTCGCCGCCCTGTTCGCGCACGAGACGCATGCGTTCTGGCTGGATGCCGGTCCCGACGCCGCGGAGGGCTGGAGCTGGATGGGAACCGGCGCCCCCGCCGACCCACGGGTCGTGCGCGACACGGTCTGCGCAGGCGACGGACCCGAGGACGACGGTCCCACGTTCCGCGGCGGGTGGGTCGGCTGGATCGGATACGACGACGCCGCCGCACGGGCGGGCGCACCCGCAGCGCACGACCACGATGCGGTGCCGCGGGAGCTGTGGCTGCGGGTCGCCTCCCTCATCGCGTTCGACCACGGCACGCGTCGCGTCCACGTCCTCGGCGCTGCCGCCGAGGTGGATGCGCTCGCCGCAGCGGTGGGCGTCGTCCCCGCCGCCGCGCCCGTCGCCCCGGCGTCGTCGCGCGGGACCGCCGCCGCACGGCATACCCCTGTCGAGTACGCGGCGCTGATCGAGCGCTGCCGCGATGCGATCCGTGAAGGGGATGCCTACCAGCTGTGCCTCACGACGCGCTTCGAGGTGGCGGGGCGCATCGATCCGCTCGAGGCCTACGCCCGGCTGCGCGCGGCCACGCCCGCGCACCACGGCGGCTTCGTGCGCTCCGGCGACGTGGCGCTGCTGAGTGCGAGCCCCGAACGCTTCCTCCACATCGACGCGGCCGAGGGCGCCCCGGTCGTGCGCACCCGTCCGATCAAGGGCACACGCCCCCGCGATCAGGACCCCGAGGTGGACGCGGCGCTCGCCGCGGAGCTTCGCGCGAACGAGAAGGAGCGGGCCGAGAACGTGATGATCGTCGACCTCATGCGCAACGACCTCTCCCGCGTGAGCGTCGACGGCACGGTGGGGGTCGACGCCCTGCTCGAGGTCGAGTCGTATCCCGCGGTGCACCAGCTCGTGAGCACCGTGTCGGGATCCCTCCTTCCCGGGACCACCCTCGGCGACCTGCTGGACGCGACCTTCCCGGCCGGATCCATGACGGGTGCGCCGAAGCTCTCGGCGATGACGATCCTGCACCGCCTCGAGGCCGCCCCGCGCGGGGTGTTCTCCGGCTGCTTCGGCTGGGTGGGCGAAGACGGCGCCCTCGATCTCGCGATGGTCATCCGCTCGATCGTGGTACGACCGGGCGGCGCGTACGTGGGCGCCGGAGGGGGCATCACGTGGCGGTCGGATGCCGCCGCCGAGGTCGCTGAGGTCGGCGTGAAGGCTCGCGGACCCCTGGCGGCGCTGGGGGCGACCCTTCCGCCGGGCTGGTGAGCGCGGCATTCCGCTAACCTGGAGGATGCGCTTCGCGCGCTGCGCGCGCTTTTCCGGCATCCGATGATTGGTTCTTCCCCCGTGAGTCAGACCGTCTCCTCCGACACCACCGCGCCCGCCGAGGGCTACGACGCGTACGCCATCCAGAACAAGTGGCAGGCGCGCTGGGCCGAGGCCGACCCGTTCCGCGCCGGCGGCGCCGACGACACGCGTCCCCGCAAGTACGTGCTCGGCATGTTCCCGTACCCCTCGGGAGACCTGCACATGGGCCACGCCGAGAACTATGCGTACGTCGACGTCGTGGCCCGCTTCTGGCGTCACCGCGGCTACAACGTCCTGAACCCGATCGGGTGGGACTCGTTCGGCCTCCCCGCCGAGAACGCGGCGATCAAGGGCGGTGCCGGCTCGGACCCGCGCGAGTGGACGTACGCGAACATCGAGCAGCACAAGAAGAGCTTCCGCGAGTACGGCTCGTCCTACGACTGGTCCCGCATCCTGCACACCAGCGACCCCGAGTACTACCGCTGGAACCAGTGGCTGTTCCAGCGCCTGTACGAGCGCGGCCTGGCGTACCGCAAGGCGAGCCCGGTCAACTGGTGCCCGAACGACCAGACGGTGCTGGCCAACGAGCAGGTCGTCGACGGCCACTGCGAGCGCTGCGGCGCCGAGGTCGTCAAGAAGAACCTGACGCAGTGGTACTTCAAGATCACCGACTACGCCGACCGGCTGCTGGACGACCTGAACCAGCTCGAGGGCTTCTGGCCGCAGAAGGTCCTCCGCATGCAGCGGAACTGGATCGGCCGGTCGGTCGGCGCCGACATCGACTTCGAGATCGAGGGCCGCGCCGACAAGGTGACGGTGTTCTCGACGCGTCCCGACACGCTGCACGGCGCCACCTTCATGGTCGTCGCGCCCGACAGCGACCTCGCCGCGGAGCTCGCAGTGGGTTCGTCGGCCGAGGTGCGCATGCGCTTCCAGGACTACGTCGAGCGTGTCCAGCGCGAGACCGACATCGAGCGTCAGTCGACCGATCGGCCCAAGACGGGCGTGTTCCTCGACCGCTTCGCGATCAACCCCGTCAACGGCGACCGCCTGCCCATCTGGGCCGCCGACTACGTGCTGGCCGACTACGGCCACGGTGCGGTCATGGCCGTTCCGGCCCACGACCAGCGCGACCTCGACTTCGCGCGGGCGTTCGACCTGCCGGTGAAGGTCGTCGTCGACACGACCGCGCCGATCACCGGCGCGATCCCCGTCATCGAGCTCGACGACGACGGTGTGCCGCTGGATCCGGGTCCGCTCGAGTCCCTCGCCGATATCGACCCGGCCAAGACGGGCATCGCGCTGACCGGTGAAGGCCGCCTGATCAACTCCGGCTCGCTCGACGGGCTCTCCAAGCGCAACGCGATCGCACGCATCATCGAACAGCTGGAGGCCGCCGGCACCGGACGCGCCGCCAAGTCGTACCGCCTGCGCGACTGGCTGATCTCGCGCCAGCGCTTCTGGGGCACGCCGATCCCCATGATCCACACGCAGGACGGTCGCATCGTGCCGGTCCCCGACGACCAGCTGCCGCTGGAGCTGCCCGATGCGCGAGGGCTGGACCTGAAGCCGAAGGGCACGTCGCCGCTGGGCGGCGCGACCGAGTGGATGCAGACGACCGACCCCGAGACGGGCGAGCCGGCGCTGCGCGACCCCGACACGATGGACACGTTCGTCGACAGCTCGTGGTACTTCCTGCGCTTCCTCGCGCCGAACGACCCGACGCAGGCCTTCCCGTCTGCCGAGGCGGACCGTTGGGCGCCCGTCGACTCGTACATCGGCGGCGTCGAGCATGCGATCCTGCACCTGCTGTACGCGCGGTTCATCACGAAGGTCCTGTTCGACATGGGACTGATCGATTTCACCGAGCCGTTCTCGAGCCTCATCAACCAGGGCATGGTGCTGCTGGGCGGCTCGAAGATGTCGAAGTCGAAGGGCAACCTCGTCGAGTTCGCCGCGAGCATGGTCGACCCCGGCGCCGATGCGTCTCGCGTCGCGATGGTGTTCGCAGGACCGGTCGAGGACGACATCAACTGGGAGGACGTCTCGACGACGGGTGCCCAGAAGTTCCTGGCGCGCGCCTGGCGCGTCGCCAAGGACGTCACGAGCGAGCCCGACGTGATCTGGGCCGAGGGCGACGCGGCGCTGCGCCGTGTGACGCACCGTCTGTGGGCGGATGCCCCGGGGCTGGTCGAGCAGACCAAGTTCAACGTCGTCGTCGCGCGGCTGATGGAACTCGTCAACGCCACACGCAAGGTCATCGACACCGGTGCCGGCCCCGCCGACCCCGCTGTGCGCGAAGCGGCCGAGGCCACCGCGATGGTCCTCGACCTGTTCGCCCCGCACCTGGCGGAGGAGATGTGGGAGATCCTGGGCTACGACGGCTTCGTCGGCCTGGTGCCATGGCGCGCCGCCGATCCGACGCTGCTGGTCGAGGAGAGCGTGACCGCCGTGGTGCAGATCGACGGCAAGGTGCGCGGGACGCTGCAGGTCCCCGCTCGCATCGATGCCGCCGAGCTCGAGCGCCTGGCCCGCGCGGACGAGAAGGTCGTGCGGTCGCTCGCCGGGCGTGAGATCACGCGCGCCGTGGTGCGTCCGCCCAAGGTCGTGAGCTTCAGCACGCACTGACGCTCCTCCACAGCCGACGGCGGCCGCGGGGTCTTCACGACCTCCCGGCCGCCGTCGGGGTGTGAGGGCTGCTCCTCCTAGCGTGGGCCCGTGACCGCCGGTGACCCCCGAGATGCCGCGACGACGGATGCCGCATCCGCCCGTCGCCGGCTGGGCATCGGCGCGGTCGTGGTGGTGGTGATCGCCGCGCTGGCGGTCACGGTCGGCATCGGCATCCTTCGCGGCGCGACGGCGCCCGTCGACGAGGTCATGGTCGACCCGACCCCAGCGGCGTCCGCGACGGACTCGACGGGGCTTTACGTGCATGTCTCCGGGGCGGTGCGAGCACCCGGGCTGTACGTGCTCCCGGGCGGCTCCCGTGTGGTGGATGCGATCGCGGCCGCCGGCGGTTTCGCCGACGACGCCGATCGCGACGGGGTCAACCTGGCGCGCGGACTCGACGACGGCGAGCAGCTGCCGGTGCCGCGCGAAGGCGAAGTGCCGGCGGCGCCCGGCGGGGCGGTGCCGGCGGCACCCGAAGGGAAGATCGACCTGAACACGGCCGACGCCGGCCGTCTCGAGACGCTTCCCCGCATCGGTCCGGCACTGGCCGAGCGCATCATCGCGTGGCGCGACGACAACGGCGGATTCACCAGCATCGAGGACCTGCTGGCGGTGCCGGGCATCGGCGACAAGATGCTGGAATCGCTCCGCGACCTCGTGACGGTGTAGCTGATGCCGCGAGGTGCGCTGCGACTGGTCCCGGTCGCCGTGGCCGCGTGGGCGACGGCGGGCGCGGCGATCCTCGCGCCGTCCTGGGCGGCCTGGATGGCGCTCTCGCTGTGGGCCCTCGTCGGGCTGGCGACGGTCACGGTGCTGTGGCTGGGCCGGGCGCGGTCCCGGGGTGCGCGGCCGGCCCTGCGCCGCGCCGTCGTCATCCTCGTCCTCGCCGCAGCGGCCGCTGCCGCCTCGGCTTCCCACGTCGCGTGGATGAGCGCCGCGCGATCCGGCATCGCCGACCTCGCGCTCGACCACGGGCGCGCGGTGGCCGTCCGCGCGGAGGTCGTGGGCAAGGTCGAACGGCGCGCGGACGGGTCGCTGGCGTTCGATGCGCGCGCGGGCCGGTTCGGCGTCGGCGAGCGCTCGGTCGCGGCGGATGCCGACATCGTGGTGCGCGTCGCGCCGGAGGACGTCGACGTCCTCACCGCGTTGGACCTCGGCGCCGTCGTCGACGTGCACGGCACCGCGACGCCCGGGCGTCCGGGGGAGCGTGCGGTGCTGGTGCTGTGGGCGTCGCGCGGGGTGGAGGTCGTGAGCCCGCCGGCCGGCGTGCTGGAGGTCGCTGCGAGCCTCCGACACGCGCTCGTCCGTGCCGTCGACGGTCTTCCCGGCGAAGGCGCGGGACTCATCCCCGGTCTCGCCGTCGGCGACACCTCGAGCGTCTCGCCCGCACTCGATGCGGCGATGAAGCAGGCATCGCTGTCGCATCTGACCGCGGTCTCCGGCGCGAACTGCGCCCTGGTCGTCGGCCTCGCGTTCGCTGCGGCGGCGATGTGCGGCGCCTCGCGCGGCGTCCGCGTGGCGTGCGGCCTCACGGCGCTCGTCGGGTTCGTCGTGCTGGTCACCCCCGAGCCCAGCGTCGTGCGCGCCGCGGCGATGGCGGCGATCGCGATGCTCGCCGTGCTCCTCGGGCGCACCGGAGCCGCCCTCGCGCTGCTGTGCGTCGCGGTGAGCGTACTGCTCGTCGTCGATCCGTGGCTCGCGGCCTCCCTGGGCTTCGCGCTGTCGGTGGCGGCGACGGGCGCGCTGCTGGTGGGCACGCGCCCGTTGGCGGCCGGTCTGGCGCGCGCGATGCCCCGACCGGTCGCGCTGGCACTGGCGGTTCCGCTGGCGGCGCAGCTCGCCTGCGGGCCGCTGTTGATTCTCATCCAGCCGACGGTGCCGCTGTACGGTGTCGTCGCGAATCTCCTGGCCGGCCCGGCGGCACCCGCCGCCACGGTGCTCGGGCTCGCAGCGTGCCTGAGCGCGCCTCTGGGGTGGCTGCAGTCCGGGCTCACGGCGTTCGCCTGGGTGCCGGCCTCCTGGATCGCCGCGACGGCCACCACGACGGCGAGCCTGCCACTGGATGCGGTTCCGTGGCTCGAAGGGTGGCCCGGAGCGCTCACGCTGGCGGCGACCGGACTCGCGGTCGCGCTGGCGATCACGCTGCCGCGCGGGGGAGGGCGCGGGAACCGGCTCGTGCGCGGGACGTCGATCGTGCTCGTCGCGGTGATCGCCGGCGTCGGAGTGGGTGGCGCCGCGCTCGGTTCGGTGGCCGGACGGTGGGCACTGCCGGCGGGATGGACGGTGCTGGCATGCGACGTGGGTCAAGGCGACGCCGTGCTGTTGCGTTCCGAGGGGGCGGTCGCCCTCGTCGACACCGGCCCCGCACCGGAGCCGCTGGCAGCCTGTCTGTCCCGCGTCGGGATCTCCCGCATCGACCTGCTGGTGCTGACCCATTACGACCTCGACCACGTCGGGGGCATCGAGGCCGTGCAGGGCATGGTGGGCACCGTCCTGCTCGGCCCGTACGTCGCCAAGGGGCGTGAGGCGGTCGCGGGCCTCACGGCATCCGGAGCTCGCACGGTCCAGGCGTCCGCGGGCATGTCCGGCGCTCTCGGCGGCGCGCGGTGGCGCGTCCTGTGGCCACCGCCCGACAGTCGGGCCTTCCCATCGGGCAACGACGCCAGCGTCGTCGTCGACATCCGCGGAGGAGGCATCCCGCCCACGCTCCTGCTGGGCGACCTGTCGGCCTCGCCGCAGCGCGCGTTGACGGCATCCGGGCTCCTCGATCCGCCGTACGCGATCGTGAAGGTCGCCCATCACGGCAGCGCGGATCAAGATGCCGCGCTCTACGCCGCCGCGCAGCCCGCGGTCGCCCTGATCTCGGTCGGCACGGACAACGACTATGGCCACCCGCGCGACGAGACGCTCGCCTTCCTCGAGGAGCTGGGCGCCCGCATCGTCCGCACGGATCGCGACGGCGTCGTGGCGCTGTGGTCCCGGGCAGCGGGTGCGGTGTCTGTGTGGCGCGAGAGAGGCGGCTAGGCGGCCGAGCGTCGGTCGGTCTCGGTAGGGTGGAGCAATGGCATCCTCCGCGCGTCGAGCGCCCGCCAAGCCGGCGCGCAGCGCCATTCCTCAGCTCTCGTGGCGTGCCCCGCAGCCCGCGCCGATCGTGCTGGTGTCGGGCCCGGAGGAGGTCTGCGCGGAGCGCGCGATCGCGGGTGTGCGCGACTACCTCCGCGCCGAGGATCCGACTCTCGAGGTCTCCGACCTGCGCGCCGACGACTACGCGGCGGGAACGCTGCTGGCGGTCACGTCGCCGTCGCTGTTCGGCGAGCCGCGGCTCGTCCGCGTCAGCGGTGTCGAGAAGTGCTCCGACACCTTCCTCGCCGAGGCGGTCTCGTACCTCGCCAACCCGCAGGACGGCGCCACGGTCGTGCTGCGCCACACCGGCGCCACCGTACGGGGCAAGAAGCTCCTCGACGCGATCCGGGCCGGCCAGGGCTCCGGCGTCGAGGTGGGGTGCCCGGCCATCAAGCGCGACTCCGATCGCTACGACTTCGCGGCGGGGGAGTTCGGCGCGGCGAGCAAGCGCATCGCGCCTTCGGCGCTGCGCGCACTCGTGTCCGCCTTCGCCGACGACCTCACGGAGCTGGCCGCCGCGTGCCAGCAGCTGATCGCGGACGTCCCGGGCGACATCACCGAGCAGGTCGTCGAACGGTACTACGGCGGCAGGGTCGAGACATCGGCGTTCACCGTGGCCGACACCGCCATCGCCGGGCGGTACGGCGAGGCGCTCATCGCGCTGCGCCACGCCCTGGCCTCGGGCGCCGATCCTGTGCCGCTGGTCGCGGCGGTGGCGATGAAGCTGCGCACCATGGCGCGCGTGGCGGGCAACCGCGAACCGGCGGCCGCCCTCGCGGCGCGGCTCGGCATGAAGGACTGGCAGGTCGATCGCGCCCGCCGGGATCTGGTGGGGTGGAACGAGGAGAGCCTCGGTCGCGCCATCCAGGCCACGGCGCGGGCGGATGCCGAGGTCAAGGGCGGTTCGCGCGACGCGGTCTTCGCACTCGAACGCATGATCACCGTCATCGCGACGCGCGCCCCGTACGGGGCCTGAGCCGCGGGAGCGACGCGAAAGGCCCGCCCCTTGCGGGACGGGCGCTTTCGACTGTCGGTCTCACGACCGGCGGTCGGGATGCCTCAGAGCGCGGAGACCTGCTTGGCGATGGCCGACTTGCGGTTCGCCGCCTGGTTCTTGTGGATGACGCCCTTGCTGACGGCCTTGTCGAGCTTCTTGGCCGCCGTGCCCAGCGCCTTCTCGGCCGCGGCCTTGTCGCCGGCGGCGATCGCCTCGCGGGTGCGACGGACGTGCGTCTTCAGCTCGCTCTTGACGGCCTTGTTGCGCTCGCGCGCCTTCTCGTTGGTCTTGTTGCGCTTGATCTGCGACTTGATGTTCGCCACGTGTCGACGGTTCTTTCGTTCGAAGGTGAATCGGATTGATGTGCCGGTCAGCGAGAGAGGGGCGCTTCGCGGCGGTCGTATGAGCGAACCCACACGCAAGCCAAACAGGGAGTCTACCAGGTCGTCCTGTGCGGCGTTGACAGCCGCGCGTGGTCATGAGTGGTCCCGCGGGTGGTGCATGATCGACGGAGCGGATGCGCCAGCGTGGGTGCCCGCACGCCACATGAGAAAGGGCTCACCATGGCGTCTGCCTCGCTCGTCGACCCGTCCGCGTTCCCCCACGGCTTCCGCTGGTCTGCCGCAACAGCCGCCTTCCAGATCGAAGGCTCACGCACCGCAGACGGTCGCGGCCGGTCGATCTGGGACGACTTCGTGGAGACGCCTGGTGCGGTGCGCGACGGCGGCACGGCCGACCCGGGGCCGGACAGCTATCGCAGGCATCGCGAGGACGTGGCGCTGCTGCGCGACCTCGGCGTCGACCGCTACCGCTTCTCGATCTCGTGGGTGCGGGTGCTCCCCGAGCCCGGAGGCGCCGTGGTGCAGGCGGGGCTCGACTACTACCGCCGGCTGGCCGACGATCTGCTGGATGCCGGCATCACTCCTTTCGCGACGCTCTACCACTGGGATCTGCCGAGCGTGCTCGAAGAGCGCGGCGGCTGGCTCGAGCGCGACACCGCGCTGCGCTTCGCCGACTACGCGCAGGTCGTCGCCGATGCGCTGGGTGACCGCATCCGCCACTGGTACACCCTCAACGAGCCTGTGTCGACGACGCTGCAGGGGTACGCGGTCGGCACCCTCGCGCCGGCCAAGCAGCTGCTGTTCGGCTCGTTGCCCACCGTGCACCACCAGCTGCTCGCCCACGGCCTCGCGACGCGGGTGCTGCGCGACGCGGGTGCCGAAGAGGTCGGGATCGTCAACAACCACACCCTGGTGCTGCCCGCGTCGGAGTCCGAGGTCGACCTGATGGCGGCGGCGACGTACGACCTGCTGCACAACCGCGTGTTCGCGGAGCCCGTCCTGACGGGCGCCTACCCGGACCTCGAGGCCTTCGGCATCCCGCCCATGCCCGTCGAGGAGGGCGATCTCGAGCTCATCAGCAGCGGCTCGGACTTCTACGGGATCAACTTCTACAACCCGACCTCGGTCGCCGCGACGCCCGAGGGCAGCCCGATCCCGTTCGAGGTCGTCCCGACGTCGGGCGCGCCGGTCACGGGGTTCGGTCCGGAGTGGCCCATCGTGCCTTCGGCCCTGACGGAACTGCTCGTGGGCTTCCGGGATCGTTACGGCGATGGCCTGCCGCCGCTGATCATCGGGGAGAACGGCGCGTCGTTCCCGGAGCCCGACCACGTCACGGGCGCCGTCGACGACGCGGACCGCATCGCCTACATCGCCGGCCACATCGACGCCGTCGGTGCCGCCGTCGCGGCGGGGGTCGACGTGCGGGAGTACACCGTGTGGTCGCTGCTGGACAACTTCGAGTGGGCCGACGGCTACACCCAGCGCTTCGGGCTGGTGCACGTGGACTTCGACACCGCCGCGCGCACGCCCAAGGCGTCGTTCGACTGGTACCGCGCCTTCATCGCCCAGGCCCACGCATGAGCGCGCGGCAGGGCGCCAAGGTCGGCGTCGGCTGGTTCACTCTCTTCACGCTCGCGTGGCTCGCACTCTGGACGGTGCAGCTGACACCGCTGCAGTTGCTGATCCCGCTGCAGCTGAACACGCCGGACGACGCCGACGGCTGGATCTCGGGTGTCGTCTCCTCGGGGCTCGTCCTCGCGATCGGCGGTGTCGCCGGCGTGATCGCAGCACCCGTCGCGGGAGGCCTCTCCGACCGGACCCGCGGTCGCCTGGGCCGCCGCCGCCCTTGGGCGCTCGGCGGAGTGTGGCTCGGCACCGTGTCGCTCGGCGCGATCGCCTTCGCATCCGGGCCGTGGGGCGTCGGTCTTGCCTGGGTGGGCGTGTCGGTCGGCGTCGCAGTGGCGTCGGCCGCGTTCACAGCGCTCATCGCCGACCAGCTGACCACCCAGCGTGGTGCGGCATCCGCCGCCGTCTCGTCTTCGCAGGCCCTGGGCATCGTCGTCGGCGTGGGCGTCATCGTGCTCCTGGAGCTCGGCGTGCTGGTCGGCTACCTCGTCCTGGCCGTCTTCCTCGCCGTCGTCGGAACGCTGGCGGCGCTGCTGCTGCCCGATCCGCCGGCGCGGTCGGAGGTGGCGGTCGCGCGCGAGGTGCGCACGCTCGGCGAACGCCTCGCCGCACTGCGCGACCGCGACTTCGCGTGGCTGCTCGCGGGCCGTCTGACGGTCAACATCGGCAATGCCCTCGGCACCGGCCTGCTGCTGTTCTTCCTGCTCTACGGTCTGCACCGGGATGCCGCCGTCGCCGAGGACGAGCTGCTGCTCCTGATCCTCGTCTACACGGTGTTCGTGGTCGGCTCGTCGATCGCGTCGGGATGGATCTCCGACCGCACCGGCCGCCGGATCCCGTTCGTGGTGTGGTCCGCCGTCATCCAGGGGTTCGCGTCGATCCTCCTGGTGCTGGTGCCGTCGCTCACCACCGCGATGATCGCCGCGGCGCTGCTGGGCGTCGGCTACGGCGCCTACATGTCGGTGGGGCTCGCACTGGGCACCGACCTGCTGCCGTACCCGGAGGACCACGCGCGCGACCTCGGCTTCGTGAACGTCTCGGCCAGCCTCGGGCAGCTCATCGGTCCGCTGCTCGGCGCGGGGCTCGTGGCGCTCGTGGGCGGGTTCTGGCTGCTGTTCCTGGTGGGCGGCATCCTGTCGATCGCCGGCGGCATCATGACGTACGCAATCCGCCCGCGCGCACGGACCGGTTCAGCGGTCTGACACCTCGAGGGTGGTGAGGGCGACCTCGAGGACGGCGTCGAACACGCGCGGACGCATCACCGTGACGTGGTGGGTCGTGCGGGGCACGACGATGAGCTCGGCGTGCGGTGCGACCTTCGTGAACAGCCTCTCGTTGACGCGCAGCTGGTCGTACTGACCGTTGACGAACCACAGCGGGACGTCGATGCGGCGCAGGGCCGTGAGCAGGTCGAGCACCGAGAGACTGCGCAGCGCGGTGTCCTGGGCGTCCAGCGCGTAGCCGCCGGCGCCGAAGTCGGCGCGCGTCTCGTCGGGCAGGATGCGGTCGAGCATGCGGTCCGTCAGCCACATCCCGCGATCGGGAAGCGCGTCGAACCCGCGCGCGAGCATCCGGTAGGTCGCCAGTCCCACCCCGCGCGGGATGGCCGTGCAGGATGCCGCGAGGAAGCCCGCGACGGGAGGCTCGTCCTCGCCCCCGGTGTACGCGATCGACAGCAGCCCACCCATCGAGTGGCCCACGAGCAGGACGGGGCCGCGTTCCGCGGCCGAGCGCACGGCGTGGTCGATCGTCGCCCGGGCGGACTCGAGGGTGAACGCCTCGGCCATCCGCGTGCCGTGCCCGGGAAGATCGACCGCCGTCACGGGGTTGCCGCGGGCGGTCAGGTACTCGACCTGGGCGCGCCACATGGTCGCGGACGTCCGGATGCCGTGCACGAGCACGACCTGGACCACCATGCGGCCAGGTTAGCGGCGAGCAGAGGCGCGCGCCGGGCGGCACGGCATCCGGTTGTCAGGTCGGCACCCGTAGAATCGTCTGGACATGTCACCCCGCGCCCTGAAGCCTCTCGAGCCGTCTGCGACCCCTCCTGAGCTGATCCGCAACTTCTGCATCATCGCCCACATCGATCACGGCAAGTCGACGTTGGCCGACCGCATGCTGCAGATCACCGGCGTCGTCTCCGACCGCGACATGCGCGCGCAGTACCTCGACCGCATGGACATCGAGCGCGAGCGCGGCATCACGATCAAGTCGCAGGCGGTGCGGATGCCGTGGGCCACGGCCGACGGCACGTTCGCGCTGAACATGATCGACACGCCCGGGCACGTCGACTTCACCTACGAGGTGTCGCGCTCCCTCGCCGCATGCGAGGGAGCGATCCTGCTCGTCGACGCGGCGCAGGGCATCGAGGCCCAGACGCTCGCGAACCTCTACCTCGCGCTCGAGAACGACCTGCACATCATCCCGGTGCTGAACAAGATCGACCTGCCCGCCGCGGACCCCGAGAAGTACGCGGCCGAGCTCGCCGGGCTCATCGGCGGCTCGCCCGACGACGTGCTGCGCGTGAGCGGCAAGACGGGCATGGGCGTGGAGGAGCTGCTGGACCGCATCGTCGCGCAGATCCCCGCACCGAAGGGCGATGCCAACGCGCCCGCCCGCGCCATGATCTTCGACTCGGTGTACGACTCGTACCGCGGCGTCGTGACATACGTGCGCATGGTCGACGGCAAGCTGGAGCCGCGCGAGCGCATCCAGATGATGTCGACCAGGGCGACCCACGATCTGCTGGAGATCGGTGTGTCCAGCCCCGAGCCGAACCCCACCCGAGGTCTGGGCGTCGGCGAGGTCGGCTACCTCATCACCGGTGTGAAGGACGTGCGCCAGTCGAAGGTCGGCGACACGATCACGAACCACCGCAAGCCCGCCACGCAGGCGCTCCCGGGATACACCGACCCGAAGCCGATGGTGTTCTCGGGCATCTACCCGATCGACGGCAGCGACTACGCCGACCTCCGGGAGGCGCTGGACAAGCTCAAGCTCTCGGATGCCTCCCTGCAGTACGAGCCCGAGACCTCGGTCGCCCTCGGATTCGGGTTCCGCTGCGGCTTCCTGGGCCTGCTGCACCTGGAGATCATCACCGAGCGCCTGGCGCGCGAGTTCGACCTCGATCTCATCACGACGGCGCCGTCGGTGACCTACGAGGTCATGACAGACACCGGCGAGACGGTGACCGTCACGAACCCCAGCGAGTACCCCGACGGGCGCGTGGCGGAAGTGTCCGAGCCCGTCGTCAAGGTCGGCATCCTGCTGCCGAAGGACTACGTCGGCACCGTCATGGAGCTGTGCCAGTCGCGGCGCGGCACGCTCCTCGGGATGGACTACCTCAGCGAGGACCGCGTCGAGCTGCGGTACAACATGCCGCTCGGCGAGATCGTGTTCGACTTCTTCGACCACCTGAAGTCCAAGACGCAGGGCTACGCCAGCCTCGACTACGAGCCCGCCGGCTCCCAGACCGCCGACCTCGTCAAGGTCGACATCCTGCTGCAGGGCGAGAAGGTCGACGCGTTCAGCTCGATCGTGCACCGCGAGAAGGCCTACGCGTACGGCACGATGATGACCGAGCGGCTGCGCAAGCTGATCCCGCGTCAGCAGTTCGAGGTGCCGATCCAGGCCGCCATCGGCGCACGCATCATCGCGCGCGAGAACATCCGCGCGATCCGCAAGGACGTGCTCGCCAAGTGTTACGGCGGCGACATCACCCGCAAGCGCAAGCTCCTCGAGAAGCAGAAGGAGGGAAAGAAGCGCATGAAGATGGTCGGTCGCGTGGAGGTCCCCCAGGAGGCGTTCATCGCCGCCCTCTCGGGAGACGTCGAGGGCAAGGGCGCGAAGTAGCGTCCGCCCGGGCCGTGCGCCCGATCACGCCAGCAGGTGTCGCAGGTACCGTTCCGGCGCCGACAGGTATGAGCGCCAGTGCGAGACCAGTTCCAGGTCGTCCCATTCGGCTTGGCGCATGCCCCACGGGCCGAGCTCGATGATGCGCGCGCCGGGGAGCGATGCGAGCACCGGGGAGTGCGTCGCGCACAGCACCTGTCCGCGCTCCTCGGCGATCCGGTGGAGCGTCGAGATGAGCGTGAGGGTCGACGAGAACGAGAGCGCCGCCTCGGGCTCGTCGAGGCAGTAGAAGCCGGGGGAGTCGAAGCGCGTGTCGAACATCGCCAGGAACGACTCGCCGTGACTCATCTCGTGGAAGGCAGGCTCTCCGCGCGCCGAGGGATTCTCTTCGAGATACGTGTAGAACGAGTGCATCGTCTCGGCGCGGAGGAAGTACCCCCATCGCGCGGCGCCTACGCCGCGCTGGATCCGCAGCCAGTCCGACAGCGGCGACTCGGTGGCGCGGGTGCGGTGATGGGCTGAGGCCGACCCGCCCTCGGGTGAGAACCCGTAGGCGATCGCGATGCCCTCGAGCACCGTCGATTTGCCCGACCCGTTCTCGCCGACCAGGAACGTGACCCCTGGGCCGAGGTCGAGGCCCTCGTCGAGCAGCTGAGCGACCGCCGGGATCGTCACCGGCCATCGGGTACGGTCGGCCGGCGCGAGCTCGTCCCGTGCGCGGACGGCCACGACGGGTGGCTGAAGGAAGTCCGCAGCGCGCATTCCGGCAGTCTCGCATGGCCGGCCGACACGCCTGCCGTCGGCCGTGAGCCCAATGCCGGCGGGCGCCTCCCACGAGCCGGTCAGGAGCACCCCTTAGGCTGGTACCCATGCGTCGAGGAACCTTCCGTGACGACACCGTCGACTACGCCGCCGTCGGCGCCACGCAGGCGCCCGATCTGATGCAATATCCGCCGGAGCGCAGCATCCCCGCGGAGGAATCGTGGCGCATCGGCAGTGGCGAGGGCCGCTTCCAGGCCGCGAGCGAGGCGCTGATGTCATGGACCGCGCTCAAGGGCGCGGGACTCGAGGTCACCGACGTCCGGCCCGCGTCCGGGCCGACGTACTCGGGCGTCAGCTTCGACGCCGAGGGCAACCCCGTCGCGCCGAGCCGCTCCGAAGCCGAGCAGCGCTTCGACGCCGAGGGTACGCCGTTCGTCGGGCCCGGCACGACGATCCGCGTCGACGGCCGCGTGAAGGGGCTGCGCGCCGACGCCGAGCTGCGCGTCATCTTCGCTGTCGAGGAGCCCCGGCGTGTCGGTTTCGCGCTCGGCACCGTGAGCGACTCGGTCGTCAGCGGCGAGGAGTCGTTCATGATCGAGTGGTACGAGAACGACGAGGTGTGGTTCACGGTGCGGGCGTTCGACGCTCCGCATGCCGTGCTCTACCGCGTCATCCCGGCGCTCACCAAGCGCCGACGGCGCGAGCTGTTCACCCGCTACCTGCGCGCGATCTCGCCGCTGTACACGACCCCCGCGTGAGGCGCTGATGGGCTCCGCTCTTCCGCTCGGCGAGCCCGTTCCCGCGGACGGATCGCTGCCTTCGGGCACCCGCGTCGACGAGGCGACCGACTTCGGCGTGTACCTGCACGTGCCGTTCTGCCGGGTCCGCTGCGGCTACTGCGACTTCAACACGTACACGTCCTCCGAGCTGCGCGGCGCCCGCCAGGACCAGTACGCCGACACCCTCCTGCGCGAGATCGAGCTCGCATCGGCCGTGCTCGAGCGGGCGGGAGGCAACCGTGCGGCGTCGACGGTGTTCTTCGGCGGCGGCACGCCCACGCTGCTCCCGCCCGGTGACCTGGGCCGCATGCTCCAGGGCGTCCGCGGTGCCTTCGGCATCGTCGAGGGCGCCGAAGTCACGGTCGAGGCGAACCCCGACACGGTCACCCCGGCGGTGGCGGCCGAGCTCGCGGCATCCGGCGTCACCCGCCTGTCGATCGGCATGCAGTCGGCCGTGCCGCACGTGCTGGCGGCCCTGGACCGCACCCACGACCCCGAGAACGTGCGCACCGCCGTGGCGGCCGCACGCGAGGCGGGGCTCGACGTGAGCGTCGACCTCATCTATGGCGCCCCGGGGGAGTCCCTCGACGACTGGCGCGCCTCGCTCGAGACCGCCGCCGCCCTCGAGCCCGACCACCTCTCGGCGTACGCGCTCATCATCGAGGACGGCACGAAGCTGGCCCGTCAGATCCGACGCGGCGAGGTCCCCGCACCGGACGACGACCTCCAGGCCGATATGTACGAGCTGGCCGACGACCTTCTCGCGGGCGCCGGCTACGACTGGTACGAGGTCTCGAACTGGGCACGCGGCGACGCGCATCGGTCGCGCCACAACCTCGCGTACTGGACCGGTTCGGACTGGTGGGGGTTCGGGCCAGGCGCGCACAGCCACATCGCCGGGGTCCGGTTCTGGAACGTCAAGCACCCGGCCGCGTACGCCCAGCGGCTCGCGTCCGGAGAATCGCCGGCGGCAGGTCGCGAGATCCCGGATGCCGAGGCCCGCGCGCTCGAGAGCGTCCTGCTCCGCACCCGCATCCGTGAGGGGCTCCCGGTCGCGGAGCTGCTCGGCGAAGGACGCCACGCCGTCGCCGCCCTCATCGCGGACGGGCTCATCGACGGCCCCGCCGCCGTCCACGGCCGCGTCGTGCTGACCCGGCACGGACGGCTGCTGGCGGACGCGGTCGTGCGCAGCCTCACGGAGTGATCCGTCCACCGCGTACAGGGGTCCTCCTGGGGGTGGAAGACCCGCTCGGGCGTCGCTCGGCGATCCTGACAGGTGCATCGGATAGAATTGGCACTCCAGTCATGCGAGTGCCAGACGCGGCGTGAGGAGGCGGGATGGTCAGCGAGCGGGGTCTGCAGGTGCTGCGCGCGATCGTTCAGGACTACGTCGACACGCGCGAGCCGGTCGGCAGCAAGGCGATCGTCGAGCGGCACGCCTTCGGCGTGTCCGCTGCCACGATCCGCAACGACATGGCGCTGCTCGAGGACGAAGAGCTCATCGTGGCGCCCCACACCTCGTCGGGTCGCGTGCCGACCGACAAGGGGTACCGCGTCTTCGTCGACCACCTGGCCGAGCTGCGCCCGCTCAGCCCCGCGCAGCGCTCCGCCATCGCGTCGTTCCTCGACGGCTCGGGCGACCTCGACGACGTGCTGGTGCGCACCGTGCGCGCCCTCACCCAGCTCACCGGCCAGGTCGCGATCGTGCAGTACCCCTCGTTCGCCCGCGCCACGGTGACGCACGTCGAGCTGGTGCAGCTCGGCGGCGGACGGATGCTGGTGATCCTCGTCACCGACACCGGCCGGGTGTCGCAGCGACTCACGCACGTCGGTGACGACTTCGACGACGCCGACCTCGCCCGCATCCGCGCCGGACTCGGGACGCTGCTGGTCGGCAGGCCGGTGCGCGAGGGGCTGCAGCGCATCGCAGACCGCCTCGGCGCGCGTGCCGAGCAGGCGCCGGCGCACGAGCGCGCCACCGACGAGATCGTGCGCGCCGTGGCCGAAGAGCTCGAGGAGTTCCGCCAGGACCGGCTCGTGATGGCAGGCAGCGCCAACCTCGCTCGGCGCGAGGCCGACTTCCGCGGCAGCATCTACCCGCTGCTCGAGGCGATCGAGGAGCAGGTCACGCTGCTGCGACTGATGGGCGACATGGTGGCCGACGAGCAGGGGCTCGCGGCAAGCATCGGCCGTGAGAACGAGCCGTTCGGCCTGGCGGAGGCATCCGTCGTCGCCAGCGACTACGACGCGACCGGCTCGGTCGCCCGCGTCGGCGTGCTCGGGCCGACCCGCATGGACTACCCCACGAACCTCGCGGCGGTCCGTGCCGTCGCGCGCTACCTCACGCGCATGCTCGAGCAGGACGAGAACTCCCGCTGACGCGGACGCGAACACACGATTCCCGCGGCACTCCCGCGGCAGGAAGGCGAAAGTGGCTGACCACTACGAGGTCCTCGGCGTCTCACGCGACGCCACCCCCGATGAGATCAAGAAGGCCTACCGGCGGCTGGCCCGCCAGCTGCACCCGGATGTGAACCCGGGGGAGGAGGCATCCGAGCGCTTCAAGCTCGTGACCCACGCGTACGACGTGCTGAGCGACCCCGATCAGCGCGCCCGCTACGACATGGGCGGCGGCGACTCGCCCTTCGGCGGCGGCGCCGGCGGCTTCGGCGGCTTCAACGACATCTTCGAGACCTTCTTCGGGGCCGCCGGCGGCGCCCGCGCGGGCCGGCCGCGGTCGCGCCGCGAACGCGGGCAGGACGCCCTCGTGCGGGTGACGCTCGAGCTCGGCGACGTCGTGTTCGGCACGCACCGTGACATCGAGGTCGACACCGCCGTGCTGTGCGAGACCTGCCAGGGCTCGTGCTGCCAGCCCGGCACCAGCCCGGTGACCTGCGACATCTGCCACGGCACCGGCAACGTGCAGCGCCAGGTGCGCAGCCTGCTCGGCAACGTCGTCACCACGCAGCCGTGCAACGTGTGCCAGGGCTACGGCACGACCATCCCGTACCCGTGCGCGACCTGCCAGGGGCAGGGCCGGGTGCGGGCACGCCGCACGGTGTCGCTCGACATCCCCGCCGGCGTCGAGACGGGCCTGCGGCTGCAGCTGCCCGGCTCGGGCGAGGTCGGCCCGGCGGGCGGCCCCAACGGCGACCTGTACATCGAGGTCACCGTGTCGCCCCACGAGGTGTTCAGCCGCGACGGCGACGACCTGCTCGCGACGCTCGAGGTGTCGATGCCCGACGCGATCCTCGGCACCACCACGACGATCGAGTCGCTGGACGGCCCCGTCGACCTCGAGGTGCGGGCGGGCGTGCAGGCCGGCGACATCCTGACGATCAAGGGCCGCGGCATCACGCCGCTGCGGGGCACGCAGCGCGGCGATCTCAAGGTGGGCGTGCACGTCGTCACGCCCACGCGCCTGGACCACAAGGAGCGCGCCCTCATCGAAGACTTCGCCAAGCGCACCAAGGCGCCCGCTCCCAAGCTGGCCGAGTTCCACCAGGGCCTGTTCGCGAAGCTGCGCGACCGCTTCCGGAACGGCTGAGCCGTGGCGCTGCACTTCCTCCTCGACGACGCGCTCACGGCGGTGCCCGGCGATGCGGTGACGCTCACCGGGTCCGAGGCGCATCACGCCGCCACGGTGCGACGGGTGCGGGTCGGCGAGCAGATCACGCTCGGCGACGGGCGCGGCGCGTGGCTCACCGGCGAGGTCGAGTCGGTGGGGCCGCGCGAGGTGGTCGTGCGCATCGCGGGACGGACGGATGCCGAGGCTCCGCGTCCGCGTCTGGTGCTCGTGCAGGCGCTGGCCAAGGGCGATCGCGACGAGCTCGCGGTGCAGGCGGCGACCGAGCTCGGGGTGGATGAGATCGTGCCGTGGCAGGCGGCCCGCAGCGTGTCCCGGTGGGATGCGGCCAAGGCGGCCAAGGGCCGTGCCCGGTGGTCGACGATCGTGCGGGAGGCCGCCAAGCAGGCCCACCGCGCGTGGGTGCCCGAGGTCGCCGAGCTCGCGACGACCGGGCAGCTCGCGCGCCGGGTGGCGGCATCCGTCGTCCTGGTCCTGGAGCCGACGGCGACCGACCGACTGAGCGCGCTCGCCCTCGACGCCGGCGACGAGCGGGACGTCCTGCTGATCGTCGGGCCCGAGGGCGGCATCGCCGCCGAGGAGCTCGATGCGCTGGCGGCCGCGGGCGCACGCCTCGTGCGGCTCGGCGACACCGTGCTGCGCACCTCGACGGCGGGTCCGGCCGCTCTGGCCGTGGTGAGCACGGCGCTCGGGCGCTGGTGACCGGGCACGTGGCGACCGTCCTCGCACGGGGCCGCGTCGGTAGACTTGCGGCATGACCGATCCCTCGATCTTCACGCGCATCAGAACGGGCGAGATCCCCTCCGAGATCATCGCGGAGACCGAGAACGCGTTCGCGATCCGCGACATCGCCCCGAAGGCGCCGGTGCACCTCCTGGTGATCCCGAAGACCGAGCAGTACCGCAACGTCGTCGAGCTCGCGGCAGGGGATCCCGCCCTCATGGCCGAGGTCGTGGGGCTCGCGAACACGGTGGCCGCAGAGCATTCCGACGGCGACTTCCGCCTCGTGTTCAACACCGGCCCGAACGCGGGCCAGACCATCTTCCACGTGCACGCTCATGTGCTCGCGGGCGGCCTCGACGAGAAGAGCCTCGGTGCCTGATCAACCCCCTCACGACACCGTGAGCGACCGCGTCTTCGCCGACGGCGTCGCCATGGTCCAGCTGCTCGGCCCGCAGGACCGCCTGCTGCGCGTGGTGGAGAAGGAGCATCCCGGCGTCGACGTGCATGTGCGCGGCAACGAGATCACCCTCACGGGGGATGCCGCCTCCGTCGCCGCGGCGCGATCCCTCGTCGACGAGCTCCTCGCGATGACCCGTGCCGGCCACGCGCTCGGCGAGGACGACGTCGCGTCCTCGAACCGCATCCTCCGCTCTGAGGGCGGACCCCGCCCGTCCGAGGTGCTCGGCGAGGCGATCCTGTCGTCGCGCGGCAAGGTCATCCGTCCGAAGACGCTCGGGCAGAAGGCGTACGTCGACGCGATCGAAGAGAACACCATCGTCTTCGGCATCGGCCCCGCCGGCACCGGCAAGACCTACCTCGCGATGGCCAAGGCCGTGCAGGCGCTGCAGCGCAAGGAGGTCAGCCGCATCATCCTGACGCGGCCCGCGGTCGAGGCGGGGGAGCGGCTCGGCTTCCTCCCCGGCACCCTGACCGACAAGATCGACCCTTACCTGCGACCGCTGTACGACGCGCTCAACGAGATGATGGACCCCGAGCTGGTGCCCAAGCTCATGGCGACCGGCACGATCGAGGTCGCCCCGCTGGCGTACATGCGCGGCCGCACCCTCAACGACTCGTTCGTCGTGCTCGACGAGGCGCAGAACACCACCCCCGAGCAGATGAAGATGTTCCTCACGCGCCTGGGCTTCGGCACGCGCATGGTCGTGACGGGCGACATCACGCAGATCGACCTGCCGCAGGGCGCGTCGGGTCTGCGGCTGGTCACACGCGTGCTCGGCGACATCGACGACATCCACTTCTCGTACCTCACCAGCGACGACGTCGTCCGCCACACCCTGGTCGGCCGGATCGTCGACGCCTACAGCGAGTACGACGAGCGGCGCATCGCCGCGCGGCGCGAGCGCGACGAGGCGACTGAGTTCGCCAACCGCGCAGAGCGGCGCGCCGCGACCGCTCGCACGCCCGGACCCCGTGATCACCTTCCGAAGCGAGGACGCCCATGACCATCGAGATCGGCAACGAATCGGGGATCGCCGTCGATGAGACCGTCCTCCTGCGGCTCATGGAGCACAACCTCGCCGAGCTTCACGTGAGCCCCGACGCGGACGTCGCGATCCTCCTCGTCGACGAGGGCGCGATGGAGGCGCTCCACGTGCAGTGGATGGACGAGCCCGGCCCCACCGACGTCCTCAGCTTCCCGATGGACGAGCTGCGCCCCGGCACCGAGGACGCCCCGACGCCGGCGGGACTGCTCGGTGACATCGTGCTGTGCCCGCAGGTGGCCGAGGCGCAGGCCGTGGCGGCCAAGCACTCGACGCTCGACGAGCTCGTGCTGCTCACGACGCACGGCCTGCTGCACCTCCTCGGCTTCGATCACGCCGAGCCCGAGGAGGAGCGCGAGATGTTCGGCCTGCAGCGCGAGCTCATCGCGTCGTTCCAGGCGGCCGAACGGCGCAGACCCCGCGCATGACCGCTGCCCTCCTGCTCGTCGCCGCCGCGCTCCTGCTGGCGTTCGGCGCGCTCATGGTCGCGATCGACGCGGCGCTGGGTGTGACCTCACGCGCGGATCTCGCGGAGCTCGGCGCGGGCGGACGCAACGCCACCTCGCTGCAGCGCATCGCCGCCGATCCCGAGGCGCACGCCAACGCGGTGCTGTTCATCCGCGTGCTCGCCGAGACGACCGCCGCGGTGCTGGTCACGGTCGCCTTCACGCTGCTGTTCTCGAACATCTGGTGGGCGATGCTCGCCGCCGCGGTCCTCATGACCGGCGTGTCGTACGTGGTCGTCGGAGCCAGCCCCCGCACCGTCGGCCGGCTCCACGCCAAGGGGCTGCTGCGTGGCGCGGCGCCGATCATCCGCGGCGTGCGCATCATCCTGGGCCCGCTCGCGCACGGCCTCGTCGCCCTGGGCACCCGCATCACGCCCGGCGCCTCCCGAGGCTCGACGTTCGCCTCCGAGGAGCAGCTGCTCAGCATCATCGACGAGGCGGCCGAGAACGAGCTCATCGAGCAGGACGACCGTGAGCTCATCCACTCGGTGTTCGACTTCACCGACACCTTCGTGCGCGCCGTCATGGTGCCCCGCACCGACATGGTGACCGTGGATGCCTCCACCTCGACCCGTGAGGCGATGTCGATCTTCCTCGAGAAGGGCGTCTCGCGCGTGCCCATCGTTGACGACGACGCCGACGACGTGGTCGGGGTTCTCTACCTCAAGGACCTCGTGCAGTTCGGCTGGCGTGACGAGTCGGGATGGCGGGATGCGCCGATCAGCCGCATCGCGCGCCCCGCGGTGTTCGTGCCGGAGTCGATGAAGGCCGAGACGCTGCTGCAGCAGATGAAGCGCGACGCCGTGCACGTGTGCCTCGTCATCGACGAGTACGGCGGCGTGTCGGGCCTCGTGACGTTGGAGGACCTCATCGAGGAGCTCGTCGGCGACATCTCGGACGAGTACGACCCGCGCGCCGAGGAGGTCACCGAGCTCGAGCCCGGCCACTACCGGGTGAGCGCCCGGCTCGGTCTGGACGAGGTCGGCGATCTGTTCGGTCTCGAACTGGAGGACGAGGACGTCGATTCGATCGGCGGCCTCCTCGGCAAAGCGCTCGGACGCGTCCCGCAGCCGGGTGCGACCGCCGAATACGCCGGTCTCGTGCTCACCGGCGGCGCCTCGCGCGGCCGCGGTCGGGGCATCTCGACCGTGTTCGTCGAGCGCGGCGAATCCGGCGCCGACACCGGGCGCTCGCCCCGGACCGGCGAGATCCGCACCGTGAGCACCCGCACCGGGGAGATCCGGCTGCCGAGGAAGGAAGACACGCCATGACCGAGAACGACTCCGCAACGACTCCCGAGGGGCGCTCCGGCTTCGTCACGTTCGTCGGACGCCCCAACGTCGGCAAGTCGACCCTCACGAACGCGCTGGTCGGCGAGAAGGTCGCGATCACCAGCGACAAGCCGCAGACCACGCGGCGCGCGATCCGCGGCATCCTGAACCGTCCCGCCGGGCAGCTCGTGATCGTCGACACCCCCGGCCTGCACAAGCCGCGCACGCTCCTCGGGCAGCGGCTGAACGACCTCGTCGAGCAGGTGCTCGGCGACGTCGACGTCATCGGCTTCTGCGTACCGGCCACCGAGAAGGTGGGCCCCGGAGACCGCCGCATCGCGGAGTCGCTGAGCGGGTACGGGCGCGCGAAGAAGGTCGCCATCGTCACCAAGACGGATGCCGCCGCCCGCGAGCAGATCACCGAGCGGCTCATCGAGGTCGACCAGCTGCGCGACGACTGGGCGGCGGTCATCCCGCTGTCGGCGCTCACGCGCGACCAGCTCGACGTGCTGACCGACGAGCTGCTGGCACTGATGCCGGAGGGCCCGGCGCTGTACCCCGACGGCGTCGTCACAGACGAGTCGACCGAGGACCGCATCGCCGAGATCATCCGCGAGGCGGCTCTCGACGGCGTGCGCGACGAGCTGCCGCACTCGATCGCCGTGGTCGTGCAGGAGGTCGCACCCCGCGAGGACTCCGACCTCACCGACGTCTTCGCCGACATCGTCGTCGAGCGCGACAGCCAGAAGGGCATCATCATCGGCCACAAGGGCTCACGGCTGCGCGATGTCGGCGCCCGCGCACGCGTGCAGATCGAGCCGCTCCTGGGCACCAAGGTGTTCCTGAAGCTGCACGTGCGCATCGCGAAGGAGTGGCAGCGCGACCCCAAGCAGCTGGGGCGTCTCGGCTTCTGACCGCGGTTCAGCTGCCGGTGAGGTGCAGCGCGGAGCGGACGACGACCACGTCGTCGCCGAACTCCGCGTCGGCCGCCTCCTGGAGGCTGCCGTCGTCCCAGACGACGTCCACCCACAGCCACCCGTCCTGCGGGAACGAGCCGAGGTACGCGTCGCCCAGGCGGTCCGGCATCTCGTCCTGAAGGCGTGCGAGCGTCGCGTCGTCGCCGGCACCCGGCTCGCCTCCGGTCGGGTCGACCGGAGCGATGGGGTCGTAGAGCGCCAGCATGACCGGGGTGTTCGTCATCGCGAACGTGGCTCCGTCGTACGTGCCGCGCACCGCGTAGGCCCCCCACCTGGTGTCGCCCGAGGTCTCCGAGCCATCGACCCCGTCCCAGGTCCAGCCCTCCACCGGCAGCCCCGTGCACTGCGGCGGATAGGACTCCGCGACGGCGCCGAGGCACAGCTGCACGTCGCCGCCCACATCGAGCACGGTGCCGACCGCGCCCACCTCATCCTCCGGTGGGACCGGGGCGACGGTTCCGAAAGCGGCCGGGGCAGGCGTGGCGCCGGGCCCCGCGCCGGCGCACCCGGCGGCGGCGAGCATGACGAACGCGGTGGCGGCGACGATGCCGAGCGGGCGACGAAGACCTCTCATACACCGTTGGTGTCGCGGGCGCCGGGATCGTCTCAGAGCGGATGCCGCGGCATCCGCTCCGCCGGCCGGTTCGCGCTGCGGTCCGAACGGGGTGTAGCCTGATGACATGCGCTTCGGCGGGCTTCTCCTTCTTAGCCGCCGCGACGAGACCTCGTTCTAGGGCCTTCCTCGTCGCGGAGCTTTGTGTTGGCCCGCAACATCAGGCATCGAGCCGGCCCGTTCGGGCGATCCGCTCGACAGACGAGAGAAGCGACGACCATGCAGAACACCCAGAAGCCTTCGGGCATGCCGATCCACAAGTATCGGCCCTTCCACGAGCAGATCGCCGTGCATCTGCCCGATCGCACCTGGCCCGACCAGCGCACCACGACCGCACCCCGCTGGTGCGCCGTCGACCTGCGTGACGGCAACCAGGCGCTCATCGACCCGATGAGCCCCGAGCGCAAGCGCGTCATGTTCGAGCTGCTGGTGAGCATGGGCTACAAGGAGATCGAGGTCGGCTTCCCGTCGGCGAGCCAGACCGACTTCGACTTCGTGCGGCAGTTGATCGAAGAGGACCTGATCCCCGACGACGTCACCATCCAGGTGCTGACGCAGGCCCGCGAGCACCTCATTGAGCGCACGTACGAGTCGATCGCCGGCGCCAAGCAGGCGATCGTGCACCTGTACAACTCGACGAGCGTGCTGCAGCGCGAGGTGGTCTTCCGCACCGATCGCCAGGGCATCATCGACATCGCCCTGGAGGGCGCGCGCCTGTGCCGCGAGTTCGAGAAGCGCATCCCCGAGACCAAGGTGTTCTACGAGTACTCTCCCGAGAGCTACAGCGGCACCGAGCTCGAGTTCGCCCTCGACGTCTGCAACCAGGTCATCGAGATCTTCGAGCCGACCCCCGAGCGCAAGGTCATCATCAACCTGCCCGCGACGGTCGAGATGGCCACGCCCAACGTCTACGCCGACTCGATCGAGTGGATGAGCCGGCGCCTGGCGCACCGTGAGAACGTCATTCTGTCGCTGCACCCGCACAACGACCGCGGCACCGCGGTCGCCGCGGCGGAGCTGGGCTACATGGCCGGCGCCGACCGCATCGAGGGATGCCTGTTCGGCAACGGCGAGCGCACCGGCAACGTCGACCTGGTCGCGCTGGGGATCAACCTGCTGACGCAGGGCGTCGACCCGCAGATCGACTTCAGCGACATCGACCAGGTCAAGCGCACTGTCGAGTACTGCAACCAACTGCCGGTGCACGAACGCAGCCCGTGGGCCGGCGACCTGGTGTTCACCGCGTTCAGCGGCTCGCACCAGGACGCCATCAAGAAGGGCTTCGAGGCCATGGAGGCCCGCGCGGCCGCCGAGGGCGTCACGGTCGACGAGATCGAGTGGGCGGTGCCGTATCTGCCTATCGACCCGAAGGACCTGGGTCGCTCGTACGAGGCCGTCATCCGCGTGAACTCGCAGTCCGGCAAGGGCGGCGTAGCGTACCTGCTGAAGACCGACCACTCGCTGGATCTGCCGCGCAAGCTCCAGATCGACTTCTCGGGCGTGGTGCAGGCCAAGACCGACGCCGACGGCGGCGAGGTGACCAGCGACCAGATCTGGCAGATCTTCACCGACGAGTACCTGCCGTCCGACGTCGCCGACGAGCGCTGGGGCCGCTTCGAGCTGCTGGCCACCAGCACCCGCAGCGACATGTCGGGCGATGTCGCGCTCGACATCACGCTGCGCGACGGCGACGACCGGTACGAGGCATCCGGGCGGGGCAACGGCCCGGTCGCGGCGTTCCTCGAGATCGTCCGCGCGCAGGGCTTCGACGTCACGCTGTACGACTACGTCGAGCACGCCCTCAGCGCCGGTGGCGACGCGCAGGCGGCCGCCTACATCGAACTGCAGGTCGATGGCGAGCGCCTGTGGGGCGTCGGCATCGACTCCGACATCTCGACCGCATCGCTCAAGGCGATCGTGTCGGGCGTGAACCGCGCCATCCGCACGCGGCAGCGCTCCGAAGCCCTCGCGGGCGTCTGAGCGCGAACCGTCGACGGGTGTGCGCGGGTGATCCCTGCGCGCACCCGTCGGTGTTCCCGCCCCAGGCTCCTCAGTTCTTGACGATCGGGATGGCCGACGTCTCGACGGCGACCTTGCGGCGGTAGAGCGCGCGCTGCTCGGGCAGCGAGATGTCGAAGATCACTGCGAGCAGGCGGATGACTGTCGTCACCACGATGCCGACGATCGCCGCTACGACGACGTTCGCGCCGAGCTGCTGCGAGACGGCCAGGATGAGGCATCCGACTCCCGCGGCGACGGCATACAGCGAGCCGACATGCATGATCGCGACCGGCAGTCCCATGATCACGTCGCGAAGGATGCCGCCGCCCACCGCCGCGCACACGCCGACGAACACGGCGGGCACGAGGGGAAGACCGAGCGCGAGCGCCTTGCTCGTGCCGAAGGCGCCGAACATGCCGATGACGAGAGCGTCCAGGCCCACGATGAGGGCGTTGAGCCGCTGGAACAGGCCCGCCAGCAGCATGCCGAAGAGGGCGGCCCCCGCGGCGGTGAGCAGGTACCAGTTGCTCTGCAGGGTGGTGGGCGTGACGTTGAGCAGCAGGTCGCGGATGAGACCGCCGCCCATGCCGACGAGGATGCCGATGATGGCGACCCCGAGCATGTCCAGGCGTCGCTCACCGCGGAACCCGGAGGCGAACAGGGCGCCCTGGATTCCGCCGAGGCCGACGGCGATGAGATCCGCCCACAGCGGGATCACGAAGACCGGCGCGTTCACCCCTCCATTCTCGTGCCGCGCCGCACCCGATCGCGCGGCGGCACGACGATAATTGACGGGTGCCCACCTATCGCGACGAAGTCGTGGTCCTGCGCACCCACAAGCTGGGGGAAGCGGACAGGATCGTGACGATGCTCAGCCGCCGCCACGGCAAGCTGCGGGCTGTCGCGAAGGGCGTGCGCCGCACCTCGTCCCGGTTCGGTGCGCGGCTCGAGCCGTTCATGGTCGCCGACGTGCAGCTGTACCAGGGGCGTTCGCTCGACATCGTGCAGCAGGCGGAGTCGCTCGGCTCCTACGGCGCCGACATCGTGGCGCACTACGACCGCTACACGTCGGCGCACGCGATGGTCGAGGCCGCCGACCGGCTCAACGAGGCCGAGGCGACCCCGCAGCAGTACCTGCTGCTCGTCGGCGGCTTGCGTGCGCTCTCGCGGGGCGAGCACGCCTCTCGCAGTGTGCTCGACTCGTACCTGCTGCGTGCGATGGCGCTGTCGGGCTGGGCGCCGGGACTGGGCGAGTGCGCCCGCTGCGGCAAGAACGGGCCCCACGACACCTTCGTCGCGCAGCTCGGCGGCATCGTCTGCCGCGACTGCGCGCCGACCGGCGCGGCGCGGGTCGACGCGTCCACCGTCCTGCTCCTGCAGTCGCTGATGGCGGGGGAGTGGGACGCGGTGGATGCCGCCCCCCACGGCTCGACGGCGGCCGCGTCGGGCCTCATCGCCGCCTACGCGCAATGGCACCTGGAGCGCGGCATCCGCTCGCTCTCCCACGTCTCGGCCCCGCAGGAAGGTCCCCGGTGACTCCGAAGCCCTTTACGCATCGCGATGCGGTGCCGTACCGCCCGCTCGACTGGACCGGCATCCACCCGCCGGAATACCCGAAGGGGGCCGTGCCGAACCACATCGCGATCGTGATGGACGGCAACGGGCGGTGGGCGAACCGTCGCGGACTCACCCGCATCGAGGGGCACAAGGCGGGCGAGGCCGCCCTGCTCGACGTCGTCGCCGGCGCGATCCAGGCCGGCGTCAAGCACCTGTCGGTCTACGCGTTCTCGACGGAGAACTGGTCGCGCTCGCCCGACGAGGTGCGGTTCCTGATGGGGTACAACCGCGACGTCCTGCACCGCCGACGCGACCAGCTCAACGAGTGGGGCGTGCGCATCCAGTGGGCCGGCCGTAAGCCCCGCCTCTGGGGATCCGTGATCAAGGAGCTGCAGTTCGCCGAACGGCTGACCGCGGGCAACGACGTGCTGACCCTCACGATGTGCGTCAACTACGGCGGACGCATCGAGCTGGTCGACGCGATGCGCTCGATCGCCGACGACGTCGCTGCCGGCAGGCTCAGGCCCTCCGCCGTGACGGAGAAGCTCATCCAGCGCCGGCTGTACCGGCCGGACATGCCCGACGTCGACCTGTTCCTGCGCTCCAGCGGCGAGCAGCGCACCTCGAACTTCCTGCTGTGGGAGTCGGCGTACGCGGAGTTCGTCTTCCTCGACACCCTGTGGCCCGACTTCACCCGTGAAGACCTGTGGCACGGCATCGACGTCTTTCTCGGGCGTGACCGGCGCTTCGGCGGCGCCGTCGACGCACCCACGGCCGATTCAGCACATTCGTCGGAATAGATCGCCGCGGTGGGCGGGTTGTCCCCAGCATGACGGACGCCATCAAGATCGACGTGTGGAGCGACATCGCCTGCCCCTGGTGCTACATCGGCAAGCGGAATCTCGAGAACGGGCTGGCCGCGGCATCCGCGGATGACGACGCCCCCGCGGTGGAGGTGACCTTCCACTCGTTCGAGCTCTCGCCCGACACCCCGGTCGACTTCGAGGGCGACGAGCTCGATTTCCTCGCCGAGCACAAGGGCATGCCCCGCGAGCAGGTGCAGCAGATGCTGGAGCGTGTCACCGGCGTCGCCGCCGACGCGGGACTGGAGTACCGCTTCGACCTGCTCAAGCACACGAACACCGTGAAGGCGCACGAGCTGCTGCACTTCGCGAAGGAGCAGGGCCGCCAGCACGAGCTCGCCGAGCGCCTGATGTCGGCCTACTTCACGGAGGGGCGCCACCTCGGCCGCGAGGACGAGCTCGTCGCGCTGGCCGCGGATGCCGGACTCGACGCCGACGCCGCACGTGCGGCTCTGCAGAGCGGCCGCTACCTCGACGCCGTCCGCGCGGACCAGGCCCAGGCCGCCGCCTACGGGATCAACGGCGTGCCGTTCTTCGTGATCGACGGCAAATACGGCGTGTCGGGAGCCCAGCCCGCGGACGCGTTCGCGCAGATCGTGCGTCAGGTGTGGGCCGAGCACCGCGAGCCCGCCGACGTCCAGGCCTGACCGCCTCCAGACGGAACGGGCCCGCCGCGACGATTCGCGGCGGGCCTGTTCCGTGTGCGGGCTCAGTGTGGGAGATGGGCCTCGATCACCTCGACGATCGCCGGGTCATCAGGCTTGACGGTGGGGCGGAAGCGGTGGACGCCGCCCTCCGGCGTCAGCACGAACTTCTCGAAGTTCCACAGGATCGGGCCCTTCTTACCCTCGGTGTCACGCGCCTTCTTCAGCGCCTTGTAGACCGGCGCCGAGCCGGGGCCGTTGACCTTGACCTTGTCGAAGACCGGGAACGTCACGCCCCACGTCGTGGAGCAGTACTCGAGGATCTCGTCCATCGAGCCGGGCTCCTGACCCATGAACTGGTTGCACGGGAAGCCCAGCACGGTGAAGCCGCGATCGGCGTACGCGCGCTGCAGCTCCTCCAGCTGCTCGTACTGCGGGGTGAGCCCGCATTTCGAGGCGACGTTCACGATGAGCAGCACCTGCTCGCCGTACTCCGCCAGAGTCGCGGTGCCGCCGTCGGCGGTCTGGAAGGGGATCTCGCGCAGGTCGGTCGTGGTCGCCTCGGTCATAGCCCCAGGCTAAGCCCTCCACGCCGAGGGAAGGCCGTTCAGCCAAGGGACGGATTCCTGTAAGAGAATGGAAGGGTGACGACCGCTCTCGCCCCCGCGCCGACGCTGCGCATCGGGCCCATCGAACTCGACGCCCCCGTGGTGCTCGCGCCGATGGCGGGCATCACGAACACCGCCTTCCGGCGCCTGTGCCGCGAGTACGGCGCCGGTCTCTACGTCAGCGAGATGATCACGACGCGCGCCCTCGTCGAGCGCAACGCCACGACGATGCGTCTCATCACGCACCACGAGTCCGAGACGCCGCGGTCGATCCAGCTGTACGGCGTCGACCCCGCGACGACCGAGGCCGCCGTCCGACTCCTCGTCGAGGAGGACCGCGCCGACCACATCGACTTGAACTTCGGATGCCCCGTCCCGAAGGTCACCCGCAAGGGCGGCGGAGCGGCCCTGCCGTGGAAGCTCGGCCTGTTCCGCGACATCGTGACGCGTGCCGCGCGCGCCGCGGGCGACATCCCGCTCACCGTCAAGATGCGCAAGGGCATCGACGTCGACCACCTCACCTACCTGGATGCCGGACGCATCGCGGAGGACGCCGGAGTGGCGGCCGTCGCGCTGCACGCGCGCACCGCGTCGGAGTTCTATTCGGGACAGGCGGACTGGTCGGCGATCACGAAGCTCAAAGAGACGGTGACCAGCGTCCCGGTGCTCGGCAACGGCGACATCTGGTCGGCCGACGACGCCGTGCGCATGATGGACGAGACCGGCTGCGACGGCGTCGTCGTCGGTCGCGGCTGCCTCGGCCGCCCGTGGCTGTTCGGCGATCTCGCACGTGCTCTCGGCGGCCCCGACGCCGCTCCGGCGCAGCCTGTGGACGCGACGCTCGGCTTCGTCGCCGACGCCTTCCGTCGCCACGCCGAGCTCCTGGTCGAGTTCTTCGAGGACGAGGACCGCGGATGCCGCGACATCCGCAAGCACGTCGCCTGGTACTTCAAGGGGTACCCGGTGGGCGGCGAGCTGCGGGCCAGTCTCGCGACCGCCTCGAGCCTCGCCGAGATCGACGATCTGCTGGCGACCATGGACCTCGACGCGCCGTACCCCGGCGCCGCCGCCGAAGGCCAGCGCGGTCGCGCCGGCACCCCGAAGCGGCCCGCGCTGCCCGACGGCTGGCTGAACTCGCGTGAGCTCAGCGCCGAGGCGACCACCGCCATCGCCGAAGCGGAACTCGACCACAGTGGCGGGTGACGTGGCCGGCGCGTCCGACCGCCCGGCGGGGTACGACGACGCGGATGCCGCCCGCTTCCACGCCGAGCGCCACCGTTCCCAGCGCGACGACTTCGCGCGCGACCGCGCGCGCGTGCTGCACTCGGCGGCCCTGCGCCGGCTCGCGGCGAAGACCCAGGTGCTCAGCCCGGCCAGTCCCGCGGACTTCGCGCGCAACCGGCTGACGCACTCCCTCGAGGTCGCGCAGGTGGGCCGCGAGCTCGCGACCGCGCTCGACCTCGCCGCCGACGTGGTGGACACCGCGTGCCTCACCCACGACCTCGGGCATCCGCCGTTCGGCCACAACGGGGAGCGTGCACTCAACGAGTGGGCGGAGGACGTCGGCGGCTTCGAAGGCAACGCCCAGACGCTGCGCATCCTGACCCGCCTCGAGCCGAAGGTGATCGACGCCGAGGGCCGCAGCTTCGGCCTGAACCTCACGCGTGCGAGCCTCGATGCGTCGTGCAAGTACCCGTGGACGGCGGATCACCCGCTGCCCGATCCCGGTGGGCGGCTGAAGTTCGGCGTGTATCCCGAAGACGAAGAGGTGTTCCGCTGGCTGAGGGCCGACGCCCCGGGCCGCGTTCGCTGCATCGAGGCCGAGGTCATGGACCTCTCCGACGACATCGCCTACTCGGTGCACGACTTCGAGGATGCCGTCGTGAACGGCTACCTCGACCCCGCGCGCCTCGTCGACGCCCGCGAGCACGAATGGCTGCTCACCGCGATCCAGTCGTGGGTCGGGTTCGACTTCGCCCGCGACGAGCTCGAGGACGCCCTCTTCCGCCTCACTCGCATGCCCGAGTGGATCGACGCGTTCGACGGCACCCGTGCGGACCTCGCCCGCCTCAAGAACCTCACGTCAGATCTCATCGGTCGCTTCGCTCGCGCCGCGACGACGGCTACGCGCGAGGCGTACCCCACGTCGGTGCTCACCCGCTACCGCGGGCACCTCATGGTGCCGCGCATCGTCGAGGCGGAGATGGCGGTGCTCAAGGGCATCATCGGTGCGGCCGTGGTGTCGATCGAGGGCCGCAAGGAGCTCTACAAGGAGCAGCGCCGCCTTCTGAAGCGCCTGGCGACCGCCCTGTGGGAGCGCCCCGATGTCCTCGACGCGCTCCACGCCGAGGACTTCGCGGCGGCCGAGACGGATGCCGCGCGTCGGCGCGTCGTCGTCGACCAGGTCGCGAGCCTCACCGACCAGCTCGCCATCGCGTGGCACGGCTCGCTCGTCGCACCGGTGGATGCCGCATCCGTCGGCGTCTGGGCGCCCGGCGCGCGTCCCATGGATGCCTCCGCGCACGCGGCGGGCCGCCCCGCCGAGGTGCGCTGATGGCCGGGCGCATCCGTCAGGCCGACGTCGACGAGGTCAAGGCCCGCACGAACATCGCCGACATCATCGGCGAGCGGGTCGCGCTGAAGTCCGCGGGCGTCGGTTCGCTGAAGGGCCTGTGCCCGTTCCACGACGAGCGCAGCCCCAGCTTCAACGTGCGCCCGCAGGCGGGTTTCTACCACTGCTTCGGCTGCGGTGAGTCGGGCGACGTCTACTCGTTCCTACGGGCGATGGATCACGTCACGTTCACAGAGGCCGTGGAGCGTCTCGCGGGCCGGATCGGCTTCGCGCTGCACTACGAGGACGGGGGATCGGCGCCCGAGCACACCGGCCGGGCCCGTCTGTACGCGGCGAACGCGGCCGCCGCCGAGTTCTTCCGTGCGCAGCTGATGACGCCGGATGCCGACATCGCGCGCCGCTTCCTCGGACAGCGCGGCTTCGATGCCGGCGCCGCCGGCCACTTCGGCGTCGGCTACGCGCCCAAGGGCTGGTCGGGGATGCACGCCGCGCTGCGTTCCGAGGGCTTCACGGACGAGGAGCTGTCGTCGGCAGGACTCGTGTCGCAGGGCCAGCGCGGCGTCTACGACCGGTTCCGCGGCCGTGTCGTGTGGCCGATCCGCGACGTGACCGGTCAGGTGATCGGCTTCGGCGCGCGGCGGCTCCACGACGATGACAACGGCCCCAAGTACCTCAACACGCCCGAGACCACGATCTACAAGAAGGCGCAGGTGCTCTACGGGCTGGACCTGGCCAAGCGCGACATCTCGCGCGAGCACCGGGTCGTCGTCGTCGAGGGCTACACCGACGTCATGGCCTGCCATCTCGCCGGCATCACCACGGCGATCGCGACCTGCGGCACCGCGTTCGGCTCCGACCACATCACGGTGCTGCGCCGCGTGATGGGTGACGACTCGACGGCGGGCGAAGTGGTGTTCACCTTCGATCCGGATGCCGCCGGCCAGAAGGCGGCGCTGCGCGCCTTCGCCGACGCCAAGCGCTTCAACGCCCAGACCTATGTCGCCACCGGTCCGGAGGGGCTCGATCCGTGCGACCTGCGCCTCGCGCGGGGCGACGGTGCCGTGCGGGCGCTGATGGAGACGAAGGTCCCCATGGTCGAGTTCGTGCTCGACCAGCGGATCTCGGGCTACGACCTGTCCAGCGTCGAGGGTCGGGTGGGTGCGCTGCGCACCGCGGCTCCCGTCGTCGCCGAGCTGCGCGACCCCCTGCTGCAGCCCGAGTACGTGCGCGTGCTCGCGCGGCGGCTCGGCATGGACACCGAGGACGTGCGGCGCGAAGTCGAGCGTGCGGGCAGGGGCGGCGGCCGTCGGGATGCCGGCCCCAACGCCGAAGCGCAACCTGCCGCCGCCCCCGACGACGGGGCGCTCCGCGTGACCCTCGCGACCCTGCCCCGCACCCCCGAGGTCGGACTGGAGCGCGACGCCCTGATGGGCATGCTGCAGTTCGGTCACCGGATGGATCCGACGCTGGTCGCACGCGCCCTCGAGCTGCCGTTCCGGCATCCCGCTCTCGACGCGGTGCGGGTCGCCGTGCGCGACGCCGCCGGCATGCAGCGGCCGGGGTGGGCGGTGGATGCCGTCGCCACGGTGCGAGAGCCCTACCGCGCCCTGGCGGCCGAACTGCTCGCCGGCGACTTCCCGGCCCTGAGCGACGACGCCGCCGTCGCGTCCGCCGGCGATCTCGCCCGCCGCCTCGTGCTGCGGGGGCTGGACGGCGAGAAGGCGGAGCTGCTCGGTGCGATCCAGCGCGTGCCGGCCGCCTCCGACGAAGGGCGCGCCATCCGGCTGAAACTGCGCGAACTCGATGCGCGCCGCCAGGCCGTGGCGGACGAAGCCTCCTGAACCGTCCCCCACGGCTGGCGTGCGCGGCGGCCGGACGGCAGGATGAGGGTATGGCTCGACGACGGGACGCGGATGCCGCGATCGACTGCTCCGACATCTCGATCGCCCGCGCGGGGCGGGGCGGTCCGGCCCAGCGGGTCGTCGACGGCGTCTCGTTCCGCCTCCTTCACGGCGGGATCCTGGCGCTGATGGGTCCGACCGGGTCGGGGAAGTCCTCGCTCGCGGCGGTGCTCGCGGGCGCCGAAGAACCGGGACTCGCCGTCGTCGGCGGCAGCGGGCACGTCGAGGGCATCCCGGTGCGTCGTCCGGGGCGCGCTCACCGGTATCTCACCTACTACGCGGGGTACCTGCCGCAGTCTGCGGGGGCACGGCTGCCCGCACGCCTCACCGTGGCGGAGGTGATCGGCGAACCGATCACCAGCCGTGACAAGCGAGTGAGCTCCCGCGCCCTCGCGGTGCGGGTCGCATCGCTCCTGGACGAGATGATGCTGCCGCTGGGCGCTGCCGCGAAGTACCCCTACGAGCTCAGCGCGGGCATGCGTCAACGCGTCGCGTTCGCCCGCGCGCTCGTGCTGCAGCCGCGCGTGCTGATCGCCGACGAGCCCTTCGCGAACATGGACGTCGAGGTGCGCAAGACGGCGCGGGATGCCGTTCTCCGCCGCCAGCGCGAACTCCAGATGGCAGCCCTCGTCGTGACCAACGAGCCCGAGGTGGTGAAGGATCTCGACGCCGACGTGCTGGTGCTGCACGCGGGGCACACGGTGGCCTTCGGCCACGGCACCCGGGACCTGCTGTGGACCCCCAGTGGCGAAGCCGATCGGCGGCTCGTGAGCTCATGAAAGTGGCGTCGATGGTCATGAGCACGGGTTGAGCTTTGCTAGTATGGACTGGTTGCCCGCACGAGAGTGCGGAACATTCCTCCATAGCTCAATTGGCAGAGCAATCGGCTGTTAACCGATAGGTTCTTGGTTCGAGTCCAAGTGGGGGAGCGAAGGCCCTGAGGCTCCACCCTCGGGGCCTTCTTCTGTTTCCCCGACGAGGTACGCGATCGTCGTGCCGAGCGCCCCGGCGATTGCGCGCAGGTCATCGAGTGACCATCCCCGCTCGCCGCGCAGGCGCTTGCCGAGGCTGCTCTGGTCAAGGCCGACCTGGCGCCCCAGCGCGGTCTGCGTGATGCGGCGATCCCACATGATCATGTGCACGCGTCGCCCCACGACGGCATCGAGGCTCTCGCCCGTCTGAAAAGTGCTGATCTGACTCATGCCGCACAGCATAGCCTCATACGGTCAAAACGGACAACACGCGCGCAGGTTTGTCTGATTAGTCCGATATGTCCTATGGTTCGGAGCCATGAGGACATCTCAGCAGGATCAGGACGAATCGGACTACCTCACTCCGATCGAGGCGTCGCGAGCAACGGGGCTCAGCGTTCGTCAGCTCGCTCGGCTCGCCGACGCTGAGCGCATCCGCAGCATCCGGCCCGGCACCCATCGCAGGTATCGCACTGAGGACATCTCGGCGATCATCGCCGGCGAGCCGTGGGCGCCGGCGTCATGAAGTTCTTCATGACGTTGTGGCTCAATGCCGCGGCCGAGGTGACGGTGCTCCGCGAGCACGTCGCCTGGCTCGAGCAGCAATGGACCCGCGCCGAGACGGACGCCGACTACTGGTACTTCGAGGCCAACAACCCCGACGAGGCCCGCGAGCGCCGCCGCTCGCTGGCATCCACGGCCGCGCTCGACGCGCGCGCCGCGCGACAAGAGACCGCTCAACGATGGGCGGCCGATGCCGCCAGGAAGCAGGCATCATGACCAACCTCGACTGGTGCGACCGCGGCAACCACTTCTGCAACGTCGGCGGATGCCAGTGCCCGTGCCACACGGCGGAACCGTTCGAACCCCCGCGGTCCCGCGTGCGGTTCGTGGACACGGACCCGCGACCGCGCGGCCTCGACGCGCTGATCCCGACCGCGGTGGCCACCCCCGCGCCGGACGTGCGCATGCTCCAGTGGAAGCAGCTCGAGGCGGCGCTGTTCTCTCTCACCAACGCGCAGTTCGAGTACGAACGCGGCGAGCACGAGAATGGCCGCACGCATGTCGAGGACTGCCGGCGCGCGATCGGTGCGCTCGCGCTGACGCTCGCTGACGGTCCGGATGCCGAGGGCTATGCGCGGCTCTTCGACGCGATCATGACCGAGCCGAAGGTGCAGCGATGAACCGCCGGCTTCACCTCGCTCTCGCACTCCTCGTCGCGTCCGTGCTCGAGATGCTCGCCGTCCGGCTCATCGACGCGCTCGTGCCCGGTGACCTCCTCGCGGTCGGCCTGTGCATCCTCGCGGGCGTCGTAGCCGGCGTCTGCGTCGTCGCCTATTGGGAAGAGGTGATCGACCGTGCCCGATCGTGAGTACTTCGTCTATCGCACGATGAAGGGCACCCAGGTCTACACCGTGACGGCGCGTTCGAAAGCGGATGCAGTGCGCAAGGTGATGGAAGGACACGGGACGGCTGAGAACTTCGAAATCACGGATGCCGCCCGCACCGCGCTGGCGATCGAGGCGGGCGAGCTGTGAGCGCACTCGATGGAACGCTCGAGGTCGGCGACATCGTTTGGCAGCAGATGTACTCGCCGGTTCACCCGAATCCGCACGCAACACTCGCCGAGCGGATCGCCGGCGGTGTGACCTACATGCAGCGCCGCCAGATGCGCCTCAAGCGCATTTGGCGAGACGGCGTCGATGGGCCTTGTCCGCACGCCGACGAGGACGGCCTGCATCCGCTCAGCGGCTTGCCTCTAGATGAGCACTCCGAGCACTACTACTGCGTCGCGCTCGACAACGAGGCGGACGGCTCGAGCACCACGAACAACTGGTGCGTGCTCGAGCACGCCGAGGTCGACGGTGCCCTGTGGTGAACGAACGAACCGCACCGTGGACGGGCGAGATCGACGCGGTGGAGATCGCTGGCCACATCGCCGAGAGCCCGACCACCCTCGGGCGCGGTTTCGACGGCGACCTCTACGAGTACGTCGACGGCGTATTCATGCGCGACGAGAACGTGGTGACGAAGCGCACCGCGGCCGCGCTCGGCAAGAAATGGTCGCGCACCGTCGCCGGCCAGGTCGAGGCGCACCTGCTGAACATCGACCTTCCCTCAGTAGGTCTACCCGAGCTGCCGAGCGGCCGGCTCCCGTACATCGTGCTCGAGAACGGCATCTATTGGTGGGAGGACGACACGCTCGACGAGCACTCGCCCGAGCTCGGCGCGCTCACCAAGCTGCCGATCACCCACGACCCGATCGCCGTCCCGCACTCGTTCATCGAGTGGCTCGGGCAGGTGTTCGGCGACGACGCCGAGATGCACCGGCACATGTGGGAGGTCATCGGCTACCTCATGATGACCGGCAACCCGTTCCAGAAGATCATCCTCTTCCACGGTCCCGGCGGCGACGGCAAGGGCACGCTCATGCGCGTGCTGCGCGCGATGCTCGGCAAGCCCAACTACAGCTCGGTGTCACTGCACCAGCTCGTCGACGACCGCTTCGCGACATCCGCCCTCTACGGCAAGATCGCCAACATCTCGGGCGACCTGTCCGAGAAGTTCCTCGCCGACCCGCAGGTGCTCAAAGAGATCACCGGCGGCGACTCGATCAACGCCTCGCGCAAGTTCGGCCAGTCATTCGAGTTCGTGCCCTACGCGGTGCCGCTGTTCTCCAACAACGGCCACTTCCGCACCTCCGACACCTCGCGAGGCTGGCGTCGTCGATGGATGGTCATCAACTTCCCCACGGCCGTCGAAGAGCTGGCGCTGGCCGGCGAGCTGCCCTACCTCGACGAGCAGAACCTCATCGATGAGATACCCGCGATCTTCAACGTCGCGATGGACGGACTGCGCCGGCTCATGGCGCGCGGCAAGTTCGCGCCGCCCGCCGCCGCCCTCGAGGCGACCGAGGCGATGCACAACGACGCCGACCCGTTCATGTTCTGGCTCGACGACGACGACGGCGTGTGGCGCGGTGACGACCAGTCGTCGCCCTGCGCGGACGTGTACCGGAAGTACTCCGCGTGGTGCCGCCGCAACGGCTACAGCGCGCTCGCCTCCGGGCCGTTCGGGATGCGCCTCAAGGGACTCGGCGTCACCCGCACTCGCCCCCGTGACGGTCTCGCGCGCGTGTGGCGCTACCAGGGCATCAGCGTGATGCTCTCGAACGTGGAGGGCTGACATGGTGCGGTCCAGGCGCGCGGCCGCGGTGCCGGCGCGGTCCACCCTCGGGCGCCCCCGCACCCCCGGAATGACGAGGCTTCGCCCTCTACACGCCTGTGGTCGGTCCGGTGGTCCAGGACCGGTCCATGAGGTGGTATCGGGGAGTTCCCAGTGGGGGAGCGGGTGGTCCAGGCGGTCCACCCATTTCCTAACCCACACACAAAGAAGAGAAGAAGTAGAGATAAGCGATCTGCCTGGACCGGCTGGACCGGCGGTGACCACGTGAGCGAGAAGCACCGCGATCCTGTCTTCCTCGCCAACCGGCGGATCATCCGTGCACAGGTCACGCGGGCCTGGCGCCTCGGCGACGACGTGCACTGCTGGCGGTGCGGTCGTGTGCTCGAGCCCGGCTCGCCGTACGACGTCGGCCACATCAACCCGGACGGTGGGCCGGGCATCGACAACCTGGCACCCGAGCACCGGCACCGCGTCGGCGGATGCCGCGGCAACCGGTCCGCCGGCGGCCAGCTCGGCGCCGCGATCACCAACGCTCGGCACGGCTCTAGTACTCCATCGCGGCGCCGGTCGTCGGGCCTGCTCAACTGGCGGTTGGTCGGGTCTTTTTTTAGCCAGCGGTGTAACCCCCGCCTTCGGCTCCAACAGCAATCCCTCCCCCTGAACTGGAGACTCGCATGACCCTCACGCCCACGCTCGCCGATCTGTGGTCCGAGGCCAACTGGCTCGAGTGGCGCTCCCGCGTCGACACGCTGCCGGCCGTCCGGCTCACCGATCTGGTGACGACACCGCAGGGCCGGGGCGAGTTCATCGAGGGCTCGCGGCTGCTGCGCCTCGATCAGCGGGAGCGGGCCGGCGACGGTGGGCGCGGGCCTTCGCCGGCGCAGCTGCTCATCGCCGACATGCTCGGCGCCGGCCACTTCATGAACGCGATCTTCGAGGCGCGCCGCACGACGAAGACGACCGCGTGCCAGGCGGTCATGCTCGGCCGGGCCTCGCACCGCGACGACTACCGCATCGGGTGGACCATGGCGACGACCGGCGCGAAGGCGGGCGAGCGGTTCCGGCAAGACATCGTCGCGCACCTCCAGAAGCTCTACCCGGACCCGAAGTCCGCGCCGTTCACCATCAACTTCGGCAAGGGCACCGAGCACGTGTGGTTCAAGTCGACGGGCGCCTACCTGAACGTGTACACGCCGAACGGTGACGGGTTCCGCTCGGGCGGGTTCGACTTCGCTCTCGTCGATGAAGCCATGGCCGCCGACATCGAGCAGGCCGCCGACATCACCCGCGCCGTCATCCCGACCATGGACACCAAGCCCGGCGCGCAGTTCGTCCTCGCCGGCACCGGTGCGAAGTGGCGGACCGGCAACATGCTGTGGGACGCGCTGCACGACCCGGATGCCGGGGTCGCCTGGCACGGCATCCCCGACCAGATCGACCCGGCCGAGCTGGCATCGTGGGAGCCTCACCTCGAGCACCCGCTCACCCGCGCCACCGGCGGGCGGATGCGGGAGCACATCGAGCTGGCGCACATCGGCGTCGGATTCACCACGCCCATCGAGGCCGTCAAGCGATCGTTCGACCGGTGGCCGCTCGATGACTTCCTCATCGAGTACGGCGGGCAGTTCGGATTCGAGGGCGCCGCCGACGTCATCATCCCGCCAGCATGGTGGGAACGCGCGGCGGTCGACCGCGACCTCGCCGAGCTCGCCCCGCCGGCACGGTTCTCGGCCGCGATGAAGGTTCACCACCTCGGCACGCACGCCGCCCTCGCCGTCGCGTGGGAGTACGAAGAGTCCGCCGATCTGGTCTCCGACGCGCTCGCGCTCGAGGGCGTGACCGAGCGGCCGACGCGGCGCGCGGTCGCGGTGTGGCTGCACCAGACCGGTACCGAGGGATTCGAGCGTGACGTATTCGCCAAGATGCGCCGCAAGCAGCTCGTGTACGACAACTACGGGCACACCGCGATCATCGCCAAGAAGCTCGAGAAGCTGCCGTTGAGGCCCGACCTCAAGCCGACCAAGCCGGGTGACATCCCGCTGTCCACGGTGCGCATGTTGCAGGGCCTCGAGGACGGCACGGTCGTGCACTTCCGACAGGCAGTGCTCGACGGTGCCGCGGCGATCGCCACGCGCCAGAAGTTCGGCAACTACGGATCCTTCCGGTTCGGCCCACCCAAGACCGACCCCGAGGCAGACCTCACCGCACTGGAGGCCGCGGCGCTCGCGCTGCACTTCCTCGACGACCAGCCCACCCACGTCAGCCCGGCCGACGCCGTGCAGTTCTGAGGCGACGATGATCTACCTCGATGTCACACGCGAGAGCGTCGTTGTCGTCTGCCAGGAGTGCGGAATCTGGCAGGTCATGGCGTTCACGAAGCTCGACGCGTGGGAGCGCGCGGCAGCTCACGAAGCGCGCGCCCATCCCGAGCGAACACAGGCGCGCGACGCGCTCTCGACGTTCCGGAAGCGTGCGCGACACGCCGGGTGATTTTCGGGTGTTGGCAGTCGGGTCGAACCTCATGCCGTGGGTTTCTGGCGCGATCTCTTCCTCGGCGGTCCGGCGATGTCGGCGACGGCAGGCCTGCTGTCGTGGTACTCGCCGCAGGACAGCATCCAGTCGCTATTCACCGCCGACGCGCTCCCCGTCGCCCCCGACACGCTCACTCGCGACGTCGCGCTGAGCATCGGCCCGGTAAAGCGTGCGCACGACATCACGTGCGGCGTCCTAGCCGACATGCCGTGGGTGCAGCACGACGGTGCCACTCCGCTCTCGGATCAGCCCGATTGGCTGGTGACCACGGCATCAGGCATCCCGCCGTACGACCTCCGATGGGCTGTCGTCTCCGACCTGTTCATGTCGGGATGGGCGGCGATCGGCTTCCAGCTCGGCGGAGACCGTACGCCGGTCGACGCGATCCACATCCCGAAGGGGAGCTGGTCGCTCGACAACGACGGCACCATCCGCGTCAAGTCCACGGTGCCGGCGAATTACCGGCAGCTCGTCGTGCCGATCCGCCTCGGCTACGGGTCGAACGGCATGCTCGGTGACGCGATCGTGGACCTGAAGGCGGCGCTCTCGATCCGCGGCTCGTACCGCGACCGCATCGAGAACCCGATCGCGCAGACCATCCTCACCCTCGTCGGGGAGCGGTGGGATGCGTGGTCGCCCGAAGAGCGCGAGCAGTTCCGGCAGCTCTGGATCAATGGCCGCTCGGCCGAGGGCGGCGCGACCGCGATGAAGCCGGATTGGGTGACCGTCGACACGTCCGGCGAGATTGCAACCGACCTGTTCGAGTCCGGCCGCAACGGCAACCGCCTCGACCTCGCCAACCACGCCGGTCTGCCTGCGTCGCTGCTGGAGGGCGTGCGTCAGGGCGGCTCGGGCGGCGGCACCGAGATGCGCTACACGGGCGTGCAGAACGGTGCGCAGCGCAACGAGGTCTGGGACTTCGGCCTCAAGAAGTACGCGTCGGCGATCGCCGCTCGCCTCTCGCTCGACGACGTGTGCCCGAAGGGGCAATCGATCCGCGTCGACACCGGCGCATTCCTGTCGGTGCCGGCACCGACCCAGCAGCAGACAAGCGAGGACTGAACATGCACGACATCACCATCCAGGGCGGCGAGGTGCTCGCGAGCCTCGACGAGCGAACCATCACCGGCCTGCTGATCCCGTTCAACGAGGTCGGGCAGACCAACGCCGGACGGTTCACCGTCGAGGCCGGCTCGATCGAGCTGCCCGCCGATCCCGCCGTCGTCACCCTCAACGTCGACCACGACCGGTACAAGCCGGTCGGCCGCGCATCCCGCCTGTGGGAAACGGCGCAGGGGATCATGGCCGCGTTCAGCATCGGCCGCACCCCGGACGGTGACGCGGTGCTCGCCGACGCGCTCAACCCCGGCGGCAAGCGCCGGGCGCTGTCGGCCGAATTCAAGACCGACATCGATGCCGGCCGCGTCGCCCGCAACGGCGTGCTCGCCGGGGCCGCGATCCTCGCCGCCGGCGCGTTCCGCTCGGCTCGCGTGCTCGCCGAGCTGGCCGAGGGCGAGATCGCCAGCGACAAGAGCGAGTCGGAGTACGTCTACACCGACTGGGACGGGCGCAAGTTCAAGCGCGTCTACGAGTCCGAATCCACCACCGAAGAGGTAGACGGCGGCACCAAGACCACCACCGTCACCACATCCACCGAGACCGAGGTCGACTCGGCTGACACCGAAGAGGAGGCCCCCGTGGCCGAGCAGGAAACCGTCATGGCCGGGGCCGTCCCCGGCACCATCGTCGAGAGCGGCGCGGCCGTCACCGCCGGCCGCGCGCCGAGCATCCAGACGATCGCGCAGGCGATCGCCGACCTCAAGACGAACCGCAACGACCAGCAGGCCGTCGAGGTTCTCGCCGGCCTGTCCGACCTGACGTTCGCCGACGCCGGCGGCGCGATCCACCCCAACTGGATGGGCCTCATCTCGGCGGGCATCCCCTACGTGCAGGAGTACATCTCGCTCTTCAACCCCGGCACCGAGATCTACGCCGGCGGCAAGAAGGGCTTCAAGATCAAGCGCGGCACCGCGGGCGCCCCGCTGAATGCGCCGCTTGACGGCACCTGGGCGGGCAACAAGACCGCGATCAAGTCGTACAAGGGCTTCACCACGGACCACTCCAGCGTCCTCGACCGCTGGGCGATCGGCGAGGACATCGGCCGCGAGTTCTACGACCTGCCCGGCGGCATGGACTTCGTGCTTGCGTTCCTGCAGTTCCTCCAGGAGGACTACCTGATCTGGCAGGACGAGCTGGCGCTCGGCTATGCCGTCGCCGCCGCCGGCGCGCCGGTCGCGCCGAACTCGCCGGCCCTGCCGGCGAACTACCCGACCGCGCTGAAGCACCTCATCCATGGCATCCTCGCTGTCAAGAAGCGCAAGGCTGACGGCCGCCGCGACACGCCCACGTTCGCGATCGCGAACGACAAGGACTTCGAGGAACTGATCTACGCGGCCGGCGGCGAGCAGAACCTGCCCGCGTTCGTCAGCATCGCGCTGTCGACCTCGGGCAACGGCACTGTGGACGGCAACGTGCACGTGGTCAACGGCGACATCGGCATCGAGGACACCGGCGCGTGCCTCGTCGGTTCGTCGTACGCGATCGACTTCGACCGTCCCGCGGGCGGGCTGCTCGAGGTCGACGCGCTCGACATCGCACGCGGTGGCGTCGACAAGGCCGTGCACGGCTACCTCCAGACGTTCGTGAAGCGTCCCGAGGCGCTCGTGCTCGTCGGCGTCGCAGACGTCTGATCGGCCGGGGGGAGTGTAGGCGATGGCCGCATGGTTCACGTTCGATCCTCAAGACGAGGCGTCGCTCGAGCGTCTGCTCGGCGACGGTGGGACCAACGAGGGCGCCTGGCCGGAAGCACCGGTCAACCGTCCCGAGGTGCTCACCATGCTCTTCGAGGTCGCACGGGAACAGGTCATCGCCTACGCCCCCGCCCCCGGCACGGCCGAGTCGGCGGTCGCCGCGGTGCTCGAGCGCTTCGGCCTCGAGCACAAGCTCGTCGACGTGCTCGCCGTGCTCGAGCTGGACGCGCTCACCGCCCCGCCGCAGCGGTATGTGTACGCGCAGCTCCAGCAGGCGGTGACGTTGTGGAACGCCGGCCGCACCGCGCCGGACGGCACGGTCGGCGACGGCGCGTTCGTGTTCACACCGCGGCCGCTGGACAAGACCATCCGCGGAATCATCCGCCCGATGGACGGGAAACCCCATGTCCTCTAGCGTCCGCGAACAGGTCGCGGCGCTGATCAAGCCGCTCATCACCGGGAACCGGTGGAGCATCCAACCGCACACGGTCAAGCAGCTCGGAACATCGCTCACGCGTACCACCGTGTTCATCGAGCACACCGGCATCGACCCGCAACCGATCGCGCCGGTCGGCATGGTCGACAACACGTGCATCGTCACGATCCTCTCGGCACTCGCTGACTGGCAGAAGGCCGAGGACGCGCTCGACGCGAAGGTCATGGACCTCATCGCGGCACTCGACGCCTCGACCATCCTCACGTGGTCCAACGCTCGCAAGGTCGAGGTCGCCGAAACCTATCTCGGGTGGGCGATCACGCTCACCGTCATCACACAGAAGGAAGGCTAACCATGGCCAAGATCGCAGCAACTCCCGTGCTCTTCAAGGCACCGGTGAGTCTCGGAACCGACGAGTACACGGCGCACCTGAACAAGGCCGAGTTCGTGCCGACGCAGCCGACTGCATCGGTGACCGACCTCGACGGCAAGGTCACCAACTTCGGCGGCAAGTCGGGATGGATCCTCGACATGGCCGGCTTCCAGGACTGGTCCTCGGCGAACACGCTCGCCGCGTACCTCACCGCTCATGAGGGCGAAGAGATCGACGTGACGGTCGGCCCGGACGCGTCCGGCGCGACGCACGCGGGCAAGGTGATCGCCGCGGCCGTCAACAAGGGCGGCACGATCAACACGCCGGCGCAGTGGGCCAAGCAGCTCCCGTGCAACGGCGATGTCATCACCACCTACCCGGAGCCGTAACCATGGCTGGAGTCGGCCGCATCTCGCTGCTCATCGACTCCCCGCTACGCACCGCCAATCTTGCGTTCCGGGGCCTAGAGCCTGAGGTGCGCAAGCAGATCACCTCCCACACCAAGCGGATCGCCGATCCGGTGTGGAAGGAAGAGACCCGCGGGCACGCGCTGTCCCGACTCCAACAGCGCGTGCTCGCGGGCACGAGCCGCGTGGGTGTGTCCGGACTGTCGATGTCGCTCCGCTCCGGTGGAGGTGGCCGTCTGTCGAGCGGCACTCTCACCGGCTTGCTGGCGCGCGCCGTCGAGTTCGGCGCGAACTTCGCCCGGAAGGTCACCGTCCGCAATCGCAAGGGGACCACGTTCCAGCGGCGCATCGGTGAACGGTTCGGTTCCGCAAACCGACGAGGTAACACCGTGATCCCGGCCGCACGTGCGGTCATTCCCCGGATGGCTTCTCTAATCGTGCAGACCACGATCCGCACCGTCCACGAGCTTCGAGAGAAGGTGAGCAGATAGTGGCCGCCGGCGACATCACCGTCCGCATTGACTCCGAAACTAAGGCGTTCCGGCAGGGCGTCGAGTCCGGCATCATCGCCCCGCTCGAGGACGCCGAGAAAGCACTCGACGACCTCGGCAAGAGCAACGGGCCGGCTGACCTCGAGCGCGACCTCAAGCGTGCGCAGAACGAAACCGAGCAGCTCGCCGACGAGACCAAGAAGACCGCCCGCCAGATCGAGGACTCCTATCGCACCGCCGGCCGCGACATCAAGAAGGGCGTCGGCGACGGGCTCAAGGACGCCAAGGATGAGGCCCGGCAGTCCGGTCGGGAAGCCGCCGCGTCGTTCTCGGGTGAGTGGGACGACGTCGGCGACTTTGTACAAGAGACGGTTGCGAACGGGCTTGGTCCCGCCGGCATCGCTGGTGGCGCGCTCATTGGAGCTGTCGTCGCCACCGCCACGCAGTCTGTCGATGCATGGAACGACAAGATCCAGGGCATCCAGGATGCCACCGCCGAGATGTGGCAGAACGCTGCCGCCGAGGGGCAGAAGTTCGTCGACGGCGAAGCGGTCCGCGCCGAGGCTACGCGCATCCTCTGGGACAAATCCTATGAGGCACAGTTCGCGGCGGCCGAGAAGGCGGGGGTCGACCGTGCCGATCTCGCGGTCGCGATCGCCACCGGAGAGGGCGAGGCGTACGACCGGGTGCACCAGCAGCTCATGGACGCGTACGACGCCGAGGGCCGCAAGGTCGACGAGAACTACGACAAGTACGCCGCGGCCGGTGAGGGCGGCATCCAGCTCGAGTCGTCACAGGCGCAGGAGATTGCACGAACCATCGACATCCTCGACGCGAAGGGCCAAGCCGTCGACGACAACAAGCGCCGTGCCGCCGATGCTGCTGACGCCGAGAAGGTGCTTCAGGAGCAGACCCGCGACCAGATCGACCGCACGGCGCGCGCCGCACAGGAACGCTACGAGGGTCTCGCCGCGACCTACGGCAAGCCGATCCAAACGACCATCAAGGTCAACGTCGACGACGCCGCGGCGTGGGCTCGGCTGGCGAAGCTCACCGGCCCCAAGTACGTAGACATGCGCGTCAAGCCGCGCGGAACGGCGGAGTGGGAATGAGCGACGTCACGATCAGCCACGCCGCCGGCGCCCTCACCGCGGACGCGACCACCGAGTATCGGTCAGAGCGACCGGCGCGGACGAACGCGCATCCGATCCTGGGGTCCGAGGACATCGACTTCACCTTCCGGCCCGCCGGAAAGCGCACGGGTTCGTTCGCGCTCGTGTTCGGCGACGACGCCGCAGCGGATGCCGCGCTTGTGGTGCTGTCGACACCGCAAGTGTTCACGCTCGCAAGCGTCTCCCGGCCAGGCATCAACATGTCGTTCGTGATCGTGACGGGTAGCTCACCCGGCCTCGAACCTGGGCGGGCCGGCGAGACGCTCGTGCGGGTGCCGTTCCAAGAGGTGACACCGTGACCGGTTCAGAGCACGAGTACTCGGTCGCTCTGCTGACCGTACCCGAGACGCCGCTGACGCTCGACGAGGACGACCCCGGCATGGTCGGGTTCAACGCCGGTCGCGCCCCGCACGTTGCGGGCGGACTTCGGCTGAGCGAGGCGTCAGCTGCAGTGCTCGCCGACCTGGACCCGCGGGAGACCCCACGCGTGCGGCTCGACGTGACCGCGACATTCCCGACGATCACGCAGACCCGATCGTTCAACCTCGGCATCCGCGACCTCGAGCGCGACCAGGACGACGGCGTGCCGGTTCTGTCGATTGCGTCCGATGAGGCGCTGCTGTCCGACTACCGGCCGATGACCGACGACGGCACCCCGTTCAAGCTCGCCGCCAGTCTGCGCGACGTCATCGACTACGTGCTGAATGTGGTCTCGCCCGGCGCCGTGCTCGAGGCATCGCCGGCGCACGACGCGAACATGACGCCCGTGTTCGCGGTGACGAACCTCATGCCCAACCCCACCGTCCGGCTCGCGCAGGGCAACTGGCTCGCGGGCGGGACGAACGGCACCCTCACCCGCGGCGCGGCGATCAGTGGCACCCCGGAGTCGCGGGCCCCATCCGGCACCATCACAGCGTGGACCGGGAACAGCGGTCTCGGCACCGGTGGCGCGTTCGCGCAGACCGCCACCGCCGTCCCGTACGCGGCTTGCCGTGGCTCGCGGGAGTACACCGTGAGCACCTACGTGCACGCGAACGTCGCCAAGACGGTGCGGCTGTCGATGCAGATGTTCGGCGACGACGGCGCGCTGCTGTCGGGCGGCACCGATGTCACGTTCGACGTGTACAGCGCGGCCGGCGCTCTCGTCGCGTCCGGGGTGACCTCCTACGCGCTGACCGCGAACACCTTCTATCGGTTCGTGGGCCGGTTCAAGACGCTGCCGAACGCGGCCCGACTGGGACCGTTCATCTACCCGACGTCGGCCGTGCAGTGGGCGAACGGCAACTCGCTCGTCACTCTCGGCTGGATGCTGCACGACGGCTGGTACCCGGTGCCGGTGCGCTACTTCGACGCGTCGACCGCCGCGGACGCGACCTACACGTACGCGGCGACCGGCACCGCCCACCAGTCCGCGGCGACCCGCACACCACTCGTCGACGGCCCCGACCCGGACGCGCTGATCTGGCGCTCCGGGCGCACCGCGCTCGAGTTCCTACAGCCCCTCGTGCAGGCCGCCGGCTACCGGCTGGTGTGCGACGAGCAGCGGCGCTGGACCCTGCGCGACGAGTCGTACCAGGCCGCCGGGACGCTCGCGATCCGCTACGGCGTCAACATGATCGCCGGTGCCGAGCGCATCTCGCGCGACTCCGACCTGTGGTTCGACGCCCGCGTGACCCGCTACCGGTGGAAGGACCGCGACGGTGTAGAGCAGGAACGCGTCGACGCGTTCGCGCTGCCCGGCTACACGAAGGCGACCGAGCTTGTCGTCGAGGCGCCGTATCCCGGCCCCGGCCGATCCGAGTATGCGGTGCGCCGCGCTCAGGGCCGCGGCCGGGAGGTCACCGCGAGCAAGGTCGCCGACTGGACTGCCAACGCCGAGCAGCTCGTCACCGTCGTTCTCGACGGCGCGCCGACGCAGGTCGGCGCGACGCAGACCGTCGAGTACGACCTGTCCAATGACCGCATGACGATCAACACCCGCACCACGGACACTCCTGAATCGGCGTGGGTGCTGATCCCGGAGGGCGAGAGCTGGCTCGACTCACCGATCGGTGAGTCCTGGACTGAGGAGGTCATCTGATGGCAGACCTGGGAGACGACGCGATCGCGGAAGGCATGGCGATCGTCGATCCGAACGCGGATCGCCGGCAGGGTGCCGACGAGATCACCCGCACCCGCGACTACGTGGCGCAGTACTACCGCGCCGCCAAAACCTACGCGGCCGGGCTGGTCGCCGGCATCTCGACGGCATGGGCCGACATCACCGGCAAGCCGACGAACTTCCCGTCCCGCTCCGACATCGTCACGCGGCCCGGCGTCGCCGGGACCGTCGAGCAGGCGCTGAACGACATCTTCGGTCTGGCGAGCGGGAAGGTGAGCAAGGCCGGCGACACGATGACCGGGAACCTGTTCCTGCCCAACGCGACCCCGGCGACCGCCGGCTACACGGCCGCGTTCATCAACAACGACGGGCGGGTGTCGAAGGGTGCCTCATCGATCCGGTACAAGGATCTGCTCGACGACCCCGACATCGCCACGCTCGGCGACATCTGGCCGCGCCTGCGCGAGTTCACGTTCAAGGGCGGCGACGGCAAGCCCGTGCTCGGCTACATCGCCGAGGAGCTGGCCGCCAACCCCGCACAAGAGCGGTTCGTCGTCTACGCGACTGCGCCGGACGGCGACGGGGTGCTCGTCGCGACCGACGTGCCCGAGTCGATCGACTTCCTGCAGATGCTCATGGCGATGACCGCGCAGCTGCACGCCGAGAACCTTGAGCTGACAGCGCGTGTCGAAGCGCTGGAGGCGGCACGATGACCCTCGTCACGATCCGCCCCGGCGTCGCGTTCCAGCAGCCCGCGGCCGAGTCGTTCCAGCGCTACGAGCACGCCCTCGGCAGGCCGGCGGACGTGAACCGCACCACGGTCTCATGGGACGCCCAGATGGTGAAGTACCGCGCGTATCTCGCCTATCTCGCCGGCGGGCCGTGGGCGCCGCTGGCGCTGCACCCGTCCAAGACGAAGCACGTCTACCGCCCCGACGACCCCACCAGCGCCACCGCGTGGGACACCGACGAACACGGCGACCAGCTGCTCGAGGAACACGGCTGGATCGCCGACGTCGCCGACGAGCTGTGGCACCGCGAATACCGCTGGTGGTGCGACCAGCATCGCCACGAGGGCATCCCCGCCGCGGTCGGTGCGACCCCGATCCCACCCTCAATCCCGATCCAAGGAGACGACATGTCGATCATCATCGTTGCGGCTTCGGCCGGCGGCTTCATCAAGAAGGGCATGGCGTTCGCCGACAACCTCACCGAACCGCTCACCGTGCTCACCGCGAAAGAGCTCGAAGCGCTCGACTACGCCAAGGAGCACCAGGGCATCCCGTACCGCAAGGCCGTCTGGGATGCGCCGACGATCCTGAAGCTCATCAACGAGCGCGGCATCCGGCCACAGACCGGCCCCGCCGGCGCCGCCGAATACACGAAGGTCAACTACTGAGTCATGCCGCCCACGGAAGACACCGACGTGGTGCTCGCACGCCTCGACCAGCGCTTGATCGCGGTGGAACGCGACGTGCGAGACATCAAGACTGCCACCGCGCAGCGCACACCAACGTGGCCGTCAGTGATGGCAGCACTCGCGGCCGTCGCCGCGCTCGTGCTCACGCTGCTGCAAATCGTCTAGCGAACTCATCGGCTGAAAGGAAACACCATGACCCCGACCCCCTCCACCCGCGCCGAGACTCGAGCCCGCCTCGAGGCCGCAGGCGCGCTCGAGCTGCCCGCCACCGGCATCGAGTACACGGCCGAGCTCGCTCGTGAGTACCGGCCGCGCGTCTCGGCGCGCGTGCGTGACGGCGTCTACTGGGCCACGCTCGCCACGGCCGCGGCATCCGTGTTCGCGTCGGGCATCGCCGGCATCTGGTTCCCCGACATCGCACCGCAGGTGCTCGCCACCGGCGGCGTCGCGACGAGCGTCATGGGCATCATCGGCGGCGGGGTCGGCGTCATCTACAGACCCGGCGCGCGGGGCTAGTCGAGGTCGGATGACCGGATGCCGGCCGCGCGCATTGCCGCGCGGTCGGCATCCTCGGCGTCCTGGCGGCGGACGGACAGAATGCCGTGCTTCACCCCGACCCGGATCACGACGTAGAGCACGAGCGCGTTCACGAGGATGCCGAGCAGCACCCACAGGATGATCGATGCGTCCATGCGCCCGATCCTAGGCGGCGATCGGTCGCTTCCTGTGCATCACCGTCGCCGCCGCGATCCGCCGGCGGGCCTCGTCGTCGAGGTGGAGATAGCGTTGCGTGGTCGCGAGCGACGCGTGGCCGAGCATCTCTTGCACTGCCCGTAGGTCACCCGTCACGTTGTACGCGGCCGTCGCGCCAGCGTGGCGCAGGCTGTGCGGGTTCCATCCGGTGAGTCGAGTGATGATCTTGTTGACGCTCATCGGGTGCATGTGCGGCGAACGGATGCCGGGGAAGTAATATCCGCCGCGGCCCTGCTCGCGCTCGATCGCGTGCAGGGCGAACAACAGCGGCTCGTTGGCATAGACGATCCGCTCCTTGTTGCCCTTGCCGATGATCCGCAGCCGCTCGCCCTCACGCGCGCGCATGTGCAACGTGGTGAGCTCGGTGAGGCGCAGACATCCGTACCGGGCGAGCAGCACCATCGCGCGCTGCTGAGTCGACGCCCTCGAGAGCGCGAGTTCGACATCGTCATCCGGCGCGACGCGAGGCACCCGCACCGGGACCCGGATCGACCGGATATCGGTGGTCGGGTCGTCGGTGCGGATGCCGCGCTTGTGCGCCCATCCGAAGAACACGCGCCAGGACGCGAGTTCGGACTTCCGGGTCTCGGGCGCCAGCGTGCGGCGGCGCGCCATGATCTGCTCGAGGTCGACGATGCCGGCGCTCGCGAGGTCCACGCTCAGCGCAAGAGTGCGGACGTGCCGCATGCGCAGGTCGATGGTGCCCGAACCGCGGTCGGACGCGAGCAGCCACGTGTGAAAGGCGGTGATGATGAGGCTGTTGTTACTGTTGCTCATATCACCGGAGTTAATCGAAGATGGGAGCGACACGCCGAGCACTTCGGCCGTCCAAAATGCTGAGCGTCAGGCGCTCTGCTCGCCGGCGCCGCGGCCGCGAGCGAAGTCGACGTGAACGATTTCGCCGGACGGCTGGAAACCGATAGGTTCTTGGTTCGAGTCCAAGTGGGGGAGCGAAGGCCTCGGGGCTCCACCCCCGGGGCTTTCTTCTTTCCCGCCGTTCTCTCCAGGAGTGCCGATGCCCGGTCGTGCCAAGCCGTCGCCGCCGCTGGCGGTCGAGGGCGGCGTCCCGGCGCCGGCGCCGATCTACCGTTCGATCCCGTTGCTGATCTCGCTGGCGCTGTTCGCCGGCGCGGTGGCGTGGGTCGGCATCGTGGTGCTGTTGGGCGGCGCACCGTGGATGTTCCCGATCGCAGTGCCCTCACCGTGGCTCTTCCTGGCGCTGGTGCCGTCCGTCGCCGCGATCCTGCTGGCCTTCCGCGGCATCGCGGTGTGGTCGCTCGTCCTGGCCGTGGTGAGCCTGTGGCTGGTGCCGACGGGGATCGCGACGATCGTCGTCGTCCTCGTCGCGCTGTGGACGGTGCGCGGCATCCGTCGTCAGTGGGCCGCCCACGATCTCGACACCGTCCTCGCGACTGCCGCCGCACACGATCTGCCGGTGCTCGTGGTGCAGCACGTTGCAGGCCGGGCCGGACGCCGCAAGCCGTCGGACACCACCCAGGTGCAGGTGCGCGACGTCGACACCGGGGCGCTGTCGACGGCACGCGTGTGGGGCCCGATGCGCACGGGCACCACGCTCGTGCGCCAGGGCATGAACGTCATCGCGCAGGCGCCGCCCGGCGCCGACGCCGAGCTTCGCCGCTGGGTCGAACGTCAGAACCGCCGGGGCGCCGCCGCGCCGGTGTGACCCCACCGGGCGGGCCGCGGCCGGCGCTGTGGGATCATGCGAGCATGGCGCACGTCGGACCATCGATCCTCACCCGCGGCCTCGTCTCCTTCGGGGTCGGCATCATCGCGGGAGTCGCCGTCACGCCCTTTCTGGGGCTCGCCGCGGGTCTGCTGGCAGCGTGGTCGGCGCTGTCGATCACGAGCATGCTGTTCATCCTGCCGGTGGTGTGGCGGATGGATGCCGCGCAGACGCGCGCCCACGCGACCATCGAAGACCCGAGCAGGCGTGTGACCCGGCTGATCGCCCTCGTCGGGAGCATCGCGAGCCTCGGCGCCGTCGCGGTCGTGCTGTTCCAGGCACAGCGGGCCGACGAGCTGACGTCGTTCCTGCTCGCGGGGATCGCGGTGATCGAGGTGGCGGCATCCTGGGGTCTCATCCAGGTCGACTACCTGCTGCGCTACGCGCACCTGTACTACACCGACCCGGTCGGCGGCATCGACTTCAACCAGTCCGAAGACCCCATGTACACCGACTTCGCGTACTTCTCGCTCGGCCTCGGCATGACCTACCAGGTCGCCGACACGAACGTCACGGTGAACGCGATCCGCCGCACCGTCATCGCGCAGACGCTGCTGGCCTACCTGTTCGGCGCCGTCATCCTCGCAACGGTGATCAATCTGGTCACGGGACTGGGCGGCTGAGGGTCGCCGGGCGGTGACCGAAGGGCGGGCGGGAGGCCGCGGCATCCCGCCCGCCCTCGTCCGGTCACAGGTTCGTGAGCAGCTCCTTCATCTCCGCGATCTCGGCGGTCTGGTCGTCGACGACCTGCTGCGCGAGCGCGAGCACGCCGGGGTCCTTCGCCTGCGCGAGCGCGACGTCCGCCATCTCGACGGCGCCCTCGTGGTGCACGATCATCTGCTTGAGGAACAGCCGGCTCGCCGTCGCGCCGTCGGCGGCCTCGAGCGCGGACATGTCGTCCTGCGACATCATGCCGTCGCCGTGGTCCATTCCGCCCGAGGCGTCGGCGTCGTAGGGGACGCCCCAGTCCTCCAACCACCCTTGCATGAGCGCGATCTCGGGCCCCTGTGCGGCCTTGATGCGCTCCGCGAGGTCGACGACGCGCGGGTCGGCCTCGTCCTTGGCCAGCACGACCTCGGCCATCTCGATCGCCTGCTGGTGGTGGGGGATCATCATCGTCACGAACATCTGGTCGGCTGTCGTCACGGCGGTCACGGAGCCCGACGGTGCGGGCGAGCCGTGATCCATGCCGGGCATGGATTCGGAGCCGGATCCACCGCCTGCGCAGCCTGCGAGGAGGACGGCGAGGGCCAGGGGAGCGGCGACCGCGATGGCGCGGAGGGGTGTGCGTGTGTTCATTTCGAGGTCTCTTTCGATCGGCGTGTCGGTTGTTCTGATCCGCGCGGGCGCGGTGACGCATCGCCCGCTCGTGCGGGCGCGATGCGGATCAGGTCCGACTGATCGAGAGCACGATGAGAGATGGTGGATGCTGCGGCGCCCGGTCCGCCGCGTCGCGTGACGCGGCCACGAGCAGGCGCAGGTCGCTCCATGCCATCAGCCATGACGACGGGCGCGGCGCGACGAGGAGTGCGGTCAGCAGCAGCACGAGGACGCAGGCGACCGCCCACGCACTGCCTCCCGACCCGTTCGCGGCACCGGCGCAGCCATCCGCGCAGGACTTCGCTGAAGAGGTGTACGCGCCGCCGGCCATGGCGTCGTTGCCGGACGTCATCGCCGCCGCATGGGGTGCGTGCGCGGCACCTTCGAAGGCCGTCGCCCCGCCGCTTTCGACCGAGATCGCGGATGGCGATCCGTGGGCCGCATGCGAGGCGGGCGAGGTCAGCACATGCATCCCGAACAGGCCGACGACGATGGCGAGGATCGTCAAGAGCCGTACGGCCGACGCCGCACGTGGCGAGGCGGTCGGGAGCGGCATCCGATCTCCTCCTCGGGCGTGGCGGCGGGGCGTGGCGTCGCACCACACTCTACGCCATACCCCAGGAGGGTATCGCGGCTCGCCGCGAGATCAGGCGTCGATGTCGTCGATGCCGGGGGTCCAGGCGCTGCCCGGGCGACCCCAGCCGCGCTTGCGCGCGATCTTCTGCACGGTCTTCCAGTCGCCGTCGTCCAGCCGGTCGACGTACAGGATGCCGTCGAGGTGGTCGAACTCGTGCTGCATGATGCGTGCCCGCCAGCCGTCGACCCGGATGCCGACCTCGGCGCCGTCGAGATCGGTGCCGGTCACCATCACCTCGTCGGAGCGGCGCAGCGGGAACCGCTCGCCGGGGAAGGACAGGCATCCCTCCGACTCCTCGTCGGGATCGGGCGCGCCGGGCTCGAGCGGCCGCATCCACAGCTCCGGGTTGATGATCACGCCGCGCCAGGGCTCACCGTCGTCGTCGGCGTAGGTGTAGGTGTAGATGCGCAGCGGCACACCCACCTGCGGTGCCGCGAGGCCGACGCCGGGGGCGGCATCCATCGTCTCGAACATGTCGGCGACGAGCGTGCGGATCTCTTCCGTGATCTCGTCGACGGGGGAGGCGGGAGCGTGCAGGACGGGATCGCCCATGATGCGAATCGGGAGAACAGCCACGCCTTGAGCCTATCGAGCGACCAGTCCGGCTAGTGTCGATATGTGGTGTGGACCGGTGTCGAGCTCGAGGACGTGGGCGATCAGCTCGTCGGCGCGTTCCAGAACCCCGGCATCCTGATCGGCATCCCTCTCGCGCTGCTCGGCGCCGTCTTCATGTCGTTCGGCGCGCAGTACCAGCACCGCGGCGTGACCAAGGTCGAACGCCTCACCGGGTCCAGCGGGAGCGCGGGGCTGGAACTCAGCCATCTGCTCAAGCTGCTCGCGCGTCCGTCGTGGGTCATCGGCACGCTCATGCTCGCCCTGGCCATCGTGTGCCAGCTCTCCGCCCTCGCGTTCGCCCCGCTGATCGTGGTGCAGCCGCTCGGCGCGATCGCCCTCGTCATCACGACCCTGCTGAACGCGCAGATCAGCGGGCACAAGCCCACCAAGCGATCGCTCATCGCGATCGCCGCCTGCGTCGGCGGCATCTTCGTGTTCGTCACGATCGCGGCGCTGTTCGCGACCGAGAAGCCCGTCTCCAACGGTCAGCTGATCACTATCCTGGTGCTCCTCGGCATCGTCACCATCGTGTTCGCGGGTCTGTGGATCTGGCTGCGCAAGCGCATGGGCGCGCTCTTCTACATCGTCGCGGCCGGTGTGATCTACGGCTTCGTCGCGACGCTCGCGAAGGTCGTGATCGAGCGCTTCAAGGTCAGCGAGTTCAACGGGCTCACGTGGGCATGCCTCATCGCGCTCATCATCGGCGCCATCGTGGGCGCCTACTTCGTGCAGAGCGCGTACGCGTCCGGCCCGCCGGACCTCGTCGTCGCCGGGCTCACCGTCATCGACCCGATCGTCGCGATCTTCATCGGCCTGACGGTGCTGCAGGAGGCCGCCGGCGCACCGCTGTGGGTCTACATCTCGTTCGCCGTCGTCGGGGCGGTCGCCGTCTGGGGTGTATTCCAGCTCGCCCGGCATCACCCGCAGGTGATCAGCGAGAGCCAGGAGCTCCCGATCCAGCGGGGGAGCAGCGGAGGGGTGACGGATGCCGCGCATCCGCGCACCGGTTCCGTCAAGGTCACCGAGGCCGTGTCGAAGGTCTGGCCCGAGCCGCCCGTGAAGGACCGCGCCGACGACACCGACCCGCGCTGACGCGGGCATCCGGCTCGGCGGGCCGGTAGGCTCGTTGCGCGCACCCGGTGTGCGCAAGGGGCGGTGGCCAAGCTGGTGAAGGCAGCGGGCTCATAACCCGACGATCGTGGGTTCAAGTCCCACCCGCCCTACGAAGACCCGGACTCCTGCTGCGGGGGGCTCTCTTCGCCGGCGTACTCGTCGACGACGCGGCGCGCGAACTCGTCGGTCATGCGGTGCGTCTCGTCCTGCTTGCGTACGGCTTCCTCGGCCGTCTCGGTCGACGTCGCCCAGAGGCCGGCGATCCGCTCTTCGAGGTCGCGCACCTGCTCACGGACGGACGCGTCGGAGCGCACGCGCGCCTCCTCGGCGGCATCGCGCACCACTCTGGTGGCGGTGTCGATGATCCGCCGCTCCAGCAGCAGGACGATGCCGACGAGGAACAGCGTCGTGCCGACGCCGCCGAGGACGCCGGCCAGGTACGCCGCGCGGTCCGCACCGGGAGCCGCGAGCAGGCCGAGGACGATCAGCGTCGAACCGGCCACGATGCACGCGGTGAACCACCCCCATCGGATGCGCGGCTGAGCGTCGGTCGGAGACTCCGTCATGCTCACAGCGTAGAACCGGGCATGCACGGCCGGCGCGAACACACGTTTCGCGACGGGATTCGTTCACCCGCCTAACTTTTTTGAGATCCACCCTGTTCCGCGGACCGCCTCTGCGTGTAGCGTCGGCCTCATCAACTGTCCCCTGGCTCCCTGTGGAGGCGAACAATGAAGTTCTTGCAGAGGCTCGGACGATCGATCATGCTCCCGGTGGCTGTGCTGCCGGTCGCCGCGATCCTCTCGGGCATCAGCTTCTGGATCAGCAATGGCGGGAAGAGTCCCAACATCGTGTCGGCGTTCCTCGGCGCCGCCGGCGGCTCGCTCCTGGACAACATGGCTCTTCTGTTCGCCGTGGGCATCGCACTCGGCATGGCGCAGAAGTCTGACGGCACGTCGGCACTGGCAGGACTCGTGTCCTGGCTGGTGGTGACGACGCTGCTCAAGCCCGAGACGGTGGCGCTCTACACCGGGATCGCCGACGTCAACGAGGTCGACCCCGCCTTCCTGAAGGTGCAGAACGTCTTCGTCGGCATCATCTGCGGTCTGATCGGAGCGTTCTGCTACAACCGCTTCAAGGACACGAAGCTGCCAGACGCACTGTCGTTCTTCTCCGGCAAGCGCTCGGTCGCGATCGTCACCGCGGGTGTCTCGCTCGTCGTCGCCGTCGCGCTGTACTTCGTGTGGCCGTGGGTCTACGGCGGACTGGTCACCTTCGGCGAGTGGATCGTCACGCTCGGCCCCTTCGGCACCGGCATCTACGGGTTCCTCAACCGTCTGCTCATACCCGTGGGCCTGCACCACGCCCTCAACTCGGTGTTCTGGTTCGATGTCGCCGGCATCAACGACCTCAACAACTTCCTGTCGGGCGAAGGCACCTACGGGGTCACCGGCCAGTACATGACCGGGTTCTTCCCGATCATGATGTTCGGTCTTCCCGGCGCGGCTCTGGCGATGTACCTGACAGCCAAGACCACGCGCAAGAAGCTCGCCTACGGCATCCTGCTCGGTGGCGCGATCTCGTCGTTCTTCGTCGGCGTGACGGAGCCGCTCGAGTTCGCCTTCATGTTCCTGGCTCCTGTGCTGTATGTGACGCACGCCCTGTTCACGGGAATCTCGATGGCGATCAGCCAGATACTTCCCGTACGCATGGGCTTCGGATTCTCGGCCGGCTTCGTCGACCTCGTGCTCAACTGGATGAACCCGATGGCGCAGAACCCGTGGCTCATCCCGGTGATGGGCGTGTTCTGGTTCTTCGTCTACTTCGGGGTGTTCTACTTCTTCATCAAGCGGTTCAACCTCAAGACGCCCGGTCGTGAGGACGACGACATCCTGGGCGAGGGCACCGAGTACGACACGCACGCCGCCGACGACAAGTACCTCGTCACCGGCAGCCGCTTCATCGACGCGCTCGGAGGCAAAGAGAACATCCTCGAGCTCGAGAACTGCGCCACCCGTCTGCGAATGGAGATCGACGACGTCAGCAAGGTGGATGACGCCGCGCTCAAGCGCGCCGGCGCCGCGGGCACGATGAAACCCGGTGGCAAGTCGGTGCAGGTGGTGTACGGCACCAACGTGCAGTTCGTGAAGGATGCGATGGAGCAGATCATCGCCGGCGAGGTCCAGGCACCGGTGGGAGCCACCCCGGAGCCGGCGATCGCCGCCGCGGCCACCACCGCGGTGATGACCGACGCTCCCGCCACCACCACGGTGAAGCTGCGCCAGCCGCTGGAAGGCACGGTCGTCGCGCTCTCTGAGGTGCCCGACCCGACGTTCGCGCAAGGGATCATGGGCCCCGGCCTCGCGATCGAACCGATCGGCGACACCGTCGTCGCGCCGGCCGACGGCACCATCGGGGCGACCTTCGAGACCAGCCACGCAGTGGCGCTCGTCCTCGAGGACGGCACGGAGCTGCTCATCCACGTCGGCATCGACACGGTCGGGATGAAGGGCGACGGCTTCCAGACCCTGGTCCAGAAGGGACAGAAGGTCACCGCCGGCACACCGCTGCTGCGCTTCGATCTGAAGAAGATCGAGGCGGCCGGCCACCCGTCGATCACCCCGGTGATCGTGCTCAACAACGAGAACGCGTCCGTCTCGTTCGACTGACGGCTGCTTCCGGCCCGCGATGAGGGGACGGATGCCTCGATTCGAGGCATCCGTCCCCTCTCACATCGCGTTGCCGATGTAGGAGTACTTGACGAAGACCTCGGGGGCGAGGCCTGCCTCTTCGAGCACGCCCTGCACCGCGCTCAGCATGTAGCTGGAATCCCAGCCCATGTAGAGCGAGTGCTCGTCGTCGAGGCGGTCCCACTGACCGTTCCAGGACTGCGCGGTGTACACGGGGCCACCACGTCGGGCGCTGTAGGAGATCACCGCGTCGCGTGAGTCGGCCCACAGTCGCTTGAAGACGCGATTGAAGAGATACTTCACGTCGGGCACCTCCCAGTGCTCGCCGCAGTACTCCACGTACGACCACTCCCGATGCCAGCCCGCGGGCCAGCCGCGCCGGCGCACGGCGTCGAGGATGGGAGTGAGTCCGTCGTCGTCGATGGCGGGGCCGCCGGGGCGCTTCCACACATCGACGAACCGCTCCGTGAGCTGTGCGGAGCGCGCGGCGATCGCCGCCGTGCCCCACGCGGGAAGTTCCGCGAGCTCGGCGGTGGTCGCCACGGTGCTCCGGGCGTACAGCGCCTGCTTCTCGGGGAAGGACCGGTCGAAGGCGCGCAGGGCCAGATCCTCTTCGAGGACCGTGAGATTGCCGATCGTGCCGGCCAAGGCACGGTGGCTGTTCTGTTCGTCGTCGCTGTAGGACGCCCACTCGCGGATGCCGTCGCCCGACCAGCCGTCACCGGGCGCCTGCGGGAAGATGTGCTCGACGTCGAACCCACCCGTGCCGTCGACGCCGGCGATGCGGCCGAGCACGTACGGTGCGTGGGGGAGTTCGGAGTACTTCAGCGCCACCGCGATTCGCTCGTCGGACGGGGTGATGCGCGAGATCGCCGAGACCAGCGCGTCGAACCCCTCCTCGCGGGCGCGGCAGAGGCGGGCGACGAGGCGCTCCACCCCGGTGCCGACGACCGAGCGGCGCACCAGCATCGACTGGACCATCTCGAGGGTCTCGATCAGCTCGGCGCGGTCGATGCGGCCGAGCTCGACATCGCGGTACGCCCGCATCACGAGCGGGTACATGGCGGTGCCGAATGTGCCGAGGTACCCGAGGTGACGTGAGATCTCGGCATCCGAAGCCTCATCCGGATGCAGCAGCACGCGGTACACGCGCGACAGCGCCCGCCATTGATCGGCGTGGCGCAGCAGGTCGGCGAACTCGAGCCGCGGGAACACCTGGCGGAATGCGTCGTACACGCCGCGCCCGCCGACGACCGTCACCTCGCGGCCGGTCGTCATGATGAGGTACTGGCGCCAGAACTCGGCGATCGCGTCACCGGTGTTCTGCTCGATCGGCTGCCAGAACTCGGACTCGATCCGCCGCTGCTCTGCGTGCGTGAGTCCCATCAGCACGTAGTTGTGGATGAGCTCGTGATCGCGCAGCGGCTCGCCGGTCGAGTTGAGGCTCTCGAAGATCTGCTGCGCGTTCGCCCCCGCTCCGAGCGTGATCGCGACGTGTTCGAGCTTCTGCAGTCCCCGCCAGATGTGGGGTGCTTCCTCGAGGCTGATCTGACTGCGGAAGAACGCGTAGTTGTCGTCGAAGCGGGAGTCGCGCTGCGAGCCGGGTGGGAGCGGGAGGTCGAGGACGACCCGCTCGAACACCGATGCCCAGGCGCGATGCGGGCGGAGCTTGGTGCGCGTCGCGTCGTGCGAGTGCACCAGGACGCGCTGCAGCTGGTCGGCCAGCTTGGGGTCGGTCTCGCGCACGGTGTGGTGCAAGGCCGCGACGAGCAGCATGAGCGTCGTCGTCCGCTGCTGACCGTCGATCAGCACGAGCTCCGCCTCTTCGCCCTCGCCGCTCGCGGACGACAGCAGCGAGCCGATGAAGTGCATGCGGCGGTCGTCGAGGTCCGCGACCGCGCGGATGTCGGCCAGGAGCTGCTCGCACCCGCCGATGTCCCATCGGTACTGCCGCTGATAGACCGGGACGACGATCGTCCAATCCGCTGCCGACAGCCATCCGATCGTGTTGACAGCGGTCGCATCGACGTTCGTGGCACTCACCATGGCCCGTCCAGTCTATGGGGGCACTCCGAGCGCCCGGTTATTCACGGCCCGCCCCCGGGGGCGTCCGAAGGGCCCGAGGTAGGCTTGCCTAAGTTGGGCCTGTAAAAACGCGCTGGCCCGCTGACCGAAAGGCAATCCGTCATGGGTTACATCAAGTCCGCCGCTCTCGAGGAGACCGGCTTCGTGGTCCTGGACTCGTACAACAACGAGATCGACCCCAAGGAGTGGCTCGACGTCGAGTACGTCGACTGGAAGTCCTCGGGCGACACCCGCTTCGCTCCGCTGGCCTCGGCCAAGGGAGAGATCGAGTGCAACGGCTTCTGGAACCACACCCCGCCGCGCACCGACAAGGACGGCGTGTGGATCGATTCGCAGACCGAGATCGCGCCGACGCTCACCGCACGTGCGCAGGAGCCGGGTGCCAACGTCGGGCGCTGCCGCATCATCGAGCTGCAGCCGAACACGTACGCCGACTGCCTCTACAACCTCCACCAGGACGACAACAACCGCCTCAACCCCGACGGCACCGGCTGGGTCGTGCGCGGCTTCTTCAACCTCACCGACGACAAGGACAGCTTCTTCGTCCTTCGTGAGAACCGCACCGACCCGAGCGTCGAGTACCGCATCGCCCTGCCGGCCGGCGCGCAGCTGATCATCGACACGCAGCGCCTGTGGCACGCCGCCACGCACAACGGCGACGAGCCGCGCTACTGCCTCATCACGTCGTGGGAGTCGGGCCCCGAGCTCGACGCCTACATCGCGAAGTACAACGGCAAGCCCGAGGCGGAGCTGTTCGAGGTTCCGCAGGACGTCCTCGACGCCGGCCAGGCCGAGCAGGCCCGCCGTGACGCCGCCCGTGCCGCGTACTACGCCGCAAAGGGCAAGGCCGAGGTCCAGGCGATGAGCGAGGCCTGAGCCTCGCTCCGCCGACTCCCAGAGGGCGTCGGAATCACAGTCTTGTGATTCCGGGGCCCTCTCGGCGATAATGGCGGCAGCACAACCGAACATGCTCGTCGTGACACCGTCGCAGGTCGTAGGGGAAGACGCACCTGACGAACGGAGAGATCATGGCGACACATCAGGCGCGTGGGGTGATCTTCATCCACTCCGCGCCACGAGCGTTGTGCCCCCACCTCGAGTGGGCCGTTGGCCGTGCTCTCGGGCGTGCGGTGAGCTTCGCGTGGACCGATCAGCCGGTCCTCAGCGGCAGCCGGCGCGCCGAGTTCTACTGGGAGGGCAGCGCCGGCACGGGCTCCGCACTGGCCACAGCGATCCGCGGGTGGGAGCACCTGCGCTTCGAGGTGACCGAGGACCCCACCCCGCGCAGCGACGGCGGCAGGTGGTTGCACACGCCGGGCCTCGGCATCCACTATGCGCAGACCGACACCGCGGGCAACGTCGTCATCGGCGAGGACCGCATCAGGTACGCGATGGAGCTCGCAGGCGGTGACGCGTTCGAACTGCACCGCGAGCTGCAGGTCGCGCTCGGTGCGGCGTGGGACGAGGAGCTCGAGCCGTTCCGCCACGCCAGCGACGCCGCCCCCGTCGTCTGGCTCCACAAGGTGGGCTGAGCGCGCACGACAACTCCACAGACGCAGGCGGTGCGAGGCGCCACTACCGAGGCTCGGAGGCCATGAATCCCGGGTCGCGGGACCGCGAACCACCGCCTGACACGACAGACGCCCCCGGTCGGCTTCACCGGGGGCGTCTTCGCGTCGAGGAATGAGGCCGAGGCGTCAGACCGAGGCGAACGCGGCGACGGCGTTGTGACCGCCGAAGCCGAACGAGTTGCTGATCGCGAGCTGCGGACCGTCGCCGAGCGGCATCGGGGTTCCCGAGATGCGGAACGGCACCTCGGGGTCCTGCGTCGTGAGGTTGATCGTCGGGGGAGCGATGCGGTTCTGGATCGCCAGCACCGTGAAGATCGCCTCGAGTGCGCCGGTGCCACCGAGGAGGTGACCCGTCGACGCCTTCGTGGCGGAGACCGGGATGTCGTCGATCCGCGCCCCGAAGACCGACCGCAGCGCGGTGTACTCGTTCGGGTCGCCGACCGGCGTCGAGGTGGCGTGGGCGTTGATGTGCGTCACGTCGTCGACCGAGGCATCCGCCATCTCCAGCGCCATCCGCACGGCGCGCGACGCGCCGAGACCCTCGGGGTCGTTCGCAGTGATGTGGTACGAGTCCGCCGTCACGCCGCCGCCGACGACGGCCGCGTAGATCTTCGCGCCGCGGGCACGGGCGTGCTCCTCGGTCTCGAGGATGAGCACGGCGGCACCCTCGCCCATGACGAAGCCGTCACGGTCGACGCTGCACGGACGCGACGCCGTCGCGGGGTCGTCGTTGCGACGGGACAGCGCCTGCATCGACGAGAACGCGGCGATCGTCACCGGGTGGATGACCGACTCGGTGCCGCCGGCGATCACGACGTCGGCGTAGCCGGCGCGGATGTGCTCGATCGCGTTCACGAGCGACTCCGTGCTCGATGCACAGGCGCTGGCGACGGTGCGCGCGTAGGCGCGCGCGTTGAAGTGGAGGGAGAGGTTGCCGGCGGCCGCGTTCGGCATGAGCATCGGGACCGTCATCGGCAGCACGCGCCGCGGTCCCTTCTCGCGCAGCGTGTCCCAGCCGTCCAGCAGCGTGTGAAGGCCGCCGATGCCCGTCGCGAAGTCGACACCCAGGCGGTCCGGGTCGACCTCGGGACTGCCGGCATCCGCCCACGCCTCCATCGCCGCGACCAGCGCGAACTGCGAGGACGGGTCCAGGCGCTTGGCGATCGGACGCTCGAGGACCGTGTCGGGGCGCACCTTGGCCTCCGCGGCGAAGGTGACCGGCAGCTGGTACTGCTCGACCCAGTCGTGCTCCAGGGTGCGGGCGCCGGAGACGCCCTCCAGGAGCGCGGACCAGCTCTCGGGTGCCGTGCCGCCCAGCGGCGACGACGCGCCGATGCCGGTGACGACGATGCGGGAGTTGCTCATGTCGGTTCTAGATCCTCGTGGGTGAGCCGGTGGGGGCCGAAGCCCCCACCGGAGGGCTTACGCCTGGTTCGACGTGATGAAGGTGACGGCGTCGCCGACGGTCTTGAGGTTCTTGACCTCGTCGTCGGGGATGGTGACGCCGAACTTCTCCTCGGCGTTGACGACGATCGTCATCATCGAGATCGAGTCGATGTCGAGGTCGTCGGTGAACGACTTCTCGAGGGCGACCTCGTCGGCCGAGATGCCCGTCTCGTCGGTGATGAGCTCCGCGAGTCCGGCGAGGACCTCGTCGTTGGTGAATGCCATGGGATTCTCCTGTTTTTCTTAGGGGTACGGGGGCCCGGGCGGGCCGGGTCTCAGTCTAGGGTCGGGGTTCGCCGTGTCAGGGGAGCACGACGACCTGAGCGCCGAACACCAGTCCGGCGCCGAAGCCGATCTGCAGGGCCAGGCCGCCCGAGAGCTCCGGGTGCTCCTCGAGCAGGCGATGCGTGGCGAGCGGGATCGACGCCGCCGACGTGTTGCCGGTCGTCTCGATGTCGCGGCCGACGACCACGGTGTCGGGGAGCTTCAGCTGCTTGGCGAACTCGTCGATGATGCGCATGTTCGCCTGGTGCGGGATGAAGGCAGCCAGATCGGATGCCTCGATCCCGGCGGCTTCGAGCGCCTGGCGTGCGACCTTGACCATCTCCCACACGGCCCAGCGGAAGACCGTCGGGCCTTCCTGGCGCAGCGTCGGCCACGGTGCGGCGCCGTCGCGGAACTCGGTGAGCGTGTGGTTCATGCCCACGGCGTCGGCCTTCGAGCCGTCGGAACCCCACACCGTGGGGCCGATGCCGGGGGTGTCGCTCGGGCCGACGACCGCAGCGCCCGCGCCGTCGCCGAGGAGGAACGAGATGCTCCGGTCGGTCGGGTCGACGATGTCGCTGAGCTTCTCGGTGCCGATGACGACCGCGTAGTGCGCGGCACCCGCGCGGATCAGCGCGTCCGCCTGCGCCACGCCGTACGCGAAACCCGCGCAGGCGGCGTTCACGTCGTAAGCGGCGGCGGGGTTGGCTCCCACGCGGTCGGCCACGATCGCGGAGACGGACGGGGTCTGCTTCGGGTTGCTGATCGTCGCGACGATGACCGCATCGATCTGCGACGGGTCGACGCCGGAGCGCTCGATCGCCTCGCGTGCGGCGTCGGTGGCGAGGTCGATGGCGTCGGTTTCGGCCACGGCACGGGTGCGCGTGACGATGCCGGTGCGCTGACGGATCCACTCGTCGCTGGAGTCGATCGGGCCGATGAGGTCGTCGTTGGGGACGGCGATCTCGCCACGGGCGGCGCCGTACGCGTAGATGCGCGTGTGAGCGGCACCGGTGGGCTGGACGAGTGTGGGGGTCATGCGCATTCTCCGGTCAGGCATCGACGGCCACGAGCGTGGCGGCCGCCTCCAGGTCGTCGGGGGTCTTCACGGCGACGGCGGGCACTCCGCGCAACGCGCGCTTCGCCAGCCCGACCAGCGTGCCCGCGGGGGACAGTTCCACGATGCCCGACACACCGGCATCCGCGAAAGACGCCATGCACAGATCCCAGCGCACCGGGGAGGCCACCTGGTCGACGAGCAGGTCGACGAACCTCGGGCCCGACGCGATCGCGGACCCGTCGCGGTTCGTCCAGAGCGTGACGGCGGGATCGGATGCCGCGACCTCGGCCGCCGCCTCGCGCAGCGTCTCGACGGCGGGTGCCATGTAGTGGGTGTGGAAGGCGCCCGCGACCTGCAGCGGGATGACCCGCGTCCCGGCGACCGGTTCTGCCGCGAGGGCGCCGAGCGCGTCGAGCGCGCCGGCGACGACGAGCTGTCCGCCGCCGTTGTAGTTGGCGGGGGCGAGTCCGAGCTCGTCGAGGCGGGCGAGGACGGATGCCTCGTCTCCGCCGATCACCGCACTCATGCCCGTGGCGGCGACCGAGGCGGCCTCTGCCATGGCACGGCCGCGGATGCCGACGAGGGTGAGAGCCGCCTGCTCGCTGAGGACACCGGCCGCGGCTGCCGCGGCGAACTCGCCGACGGAGTGGCCGGCGACGCCGCCGACGCGGTCGCGATCGGGCAGCGCGTTCCACGAGAGCAGGCTCGCGGCCACGATGAGCGGCTGCGCCACCTGAGTGTCGCGGATGCGGTCCGCGTCCCACTCCGTGCCCGCGGCGACCAGGTCGACGCCGGCCCAGTCGGAGTAGCGGGCAAGACGATCGGCGGCGCCGTCCATCTCGAGCCAAGGTGCCAGGAAGCCGGGGGACTGGGAGCCCTGCCCAGGGAAGACCGCGATTCTCACCGTTCCATCCTGCCAAGGATCATGGGCGGGCATCTGGCGATACCGTCAAAGAATCCCGCCGGGGTTTGTGCGTGGCCCACACGCTACCGCGGCGAGCGCGTCACGCCGACGGGCGGCGAGGCGCCGCCGGGCGCCGGCGGGAGGCATCCGTGCCGATGGAGCCGAGGATCAGCGCCGTCTGCAGGATGAGCGCCTCGCGTGGTCCCGTCGCATCCCACCCGATCACCTCCGACACGCGCTTGAGTCGGTAGCGCACCGTGTTGGGGTGCACGAACAGCTCGCGCGCAGTGGCCTCGAGCGAGCGCCCGTTGTCGAGGTACGCCCACAGCGTGGCCACCAGATCGGCGCTGTGCCCCTGGAGCGGCCGGTAGATGCGCTCCACCAGCGTGAGCTTGGCGAGCGGGTCGCCGGCCAGGGCCCGCTCGGGGAGCAGGTCGTCCGCCTCGACAGGGCGAGGCGCATGACGCCATGCCCGTGCCACGGCGAACCCGGCCAGCGCGGCACGGGCGCTCTGGCTCGCATCGACCAGGGCGGGCACCGTGGGACCCAGGACGAGGTATCCGCTCCCGAACCCCGGCTCGAGCCGCTTCGCGATCTCGGCGAACGGCAGGTCGATCTCCGCGTCCTCGGCACGCGCAGCGGGCTCGGCACGGCCGACCACGAGCACGAGGCGCGAGCCCTGCACCCCGATCAGCACGTCGACGCCGAGCTTGCGCGCGGTGCGGCGCAGCTGATCGACGTCGAACAACGGGGGAGTCGTGCCCACGAGCACCGCGACCTCGCCGTGACCGTGCCAGCCGAGGGCAGCGATGCGGCTGGGAAGCTCTTCGTCGGCCTCGCCCGTGAGGATCGAGTCGACGACCAGCGCCTCCAGCCGCGCGTCCCACAGGCCGCGGGCCTCGGCCGCACGTGCGTACACGTCGGCCGCCGCGAAGGCGACTTCGCGCGAGTAGAGCAGGATCGCCTCGCGAAGATGCTCGCCCTTCCCCGCGACGCGCTCCTCGGTGACCTCGACGGTGACGCGGATCAGCTGCAGCGTCTGCGTCAGACTGACGCTGCGCAGCAGCTCGCGCGGCGCGGCGGCGAAGATGTCGGACGCGATCCACGGCGTCGAGCCGGGGTCGTCGTACCACTGGATGAACGACGTGATGCCTGCCTGGGCCACCAGCCCGACGGCGGAGCGTCGGGCCGGCGGCATCTCGGCATACCAGGGGAGCGTCTCTTCGAGCCGCTTGATGGTGACGGTCGCGAGATCACCCGAGATGCGTCGCAACCACGCGAGCGTCTCGGTCTTGTCCATCACCTCCGCGGGCTTGGGCATCCGCGGATCAGCTCTCGCCGCCCGCGTTCCCGCTCGTGCCGGCGGTCACGTCGTACAGGCGGTACTTCTGGATCGCCTGGGCGGCCAGGCCGCGGTCGACCACGCCCTCCTCGGCCAGCGCCTGCAGGGTGCGGACGACGACCGACGGTCCGTCGATCTTGAAGAAGCGACGGGCGGCGGCGCGGGTGTCCGAGAAGCCGAAGCCGTCGGCACCGAGGGTCGCGAACCGGTTCGGTACCCACGGGCGGATCTGGTCCTGCACGGCGTGCATGAAGTCGCTCACGGCGACGACCGGGCCCGCGGCATCCTTCAGCTTGTCGGTGATGTACGCGGTGTGCGGCTCCTCCTCCGGGTGGAGGAAGTTGTGCTCGTCGGCGGCGAGGCCGTCGCGGCGCAGTTCGCTCCACGAGGTCACCGACCACACGTCGGCCTGCACGCCCCAGTCCTCGCGCAGCAGCTCCTGCGCCTCGAGCGCCCACGGCACGCCGACGCCCGACGCGAGGAGCTGGGCCTTCGGCCCTTCGCCCTCGGCGGTGGAGATGCGGTGGATGCCGCGCAGGATGCCGTCGACGTCGACATCGGCGGGCTCCGCGGGCTGCACCAGCGGCTCGTTGTACACCGTGATGTAGTACATGACGTTCGGGTCGGGGTGGTTGCCGCCGTACATGCGCTCGAGGCCGTCGCGCACGATGTGCGCGATCTCGTAGCCGTACGCCGGGTCGTACGACACCGTCGCCGGGTTCGTCGACGCGAGCAGCTGCGAGTGCCCGTCGGCGTGCTGCAGGCCCTCGCCGGTGAGCGTGGTGCGGCCGGCGGTGGCGCCGATGATGAAGCCGCGCGCCATCTGGTCGCCCGCCGCCCACTGGGCGTCGCCGGTGCGCTGGAACCCGAACATCGAGTAGAAGACGTAGACCGGGATCAGCGGCTCGCCGTGCGTGGCGTACGAGGTGCCGGTCGCGGTGAAGGCCGCGACGGCGCCCGCCTCGTTGATGCCGACGTGCATGATCTGGCCCTGCGGGCTCTCCTTGTACGCCAGGAGCAGCTCACGGTCGACCGAGGTGTAGTTCTGGCCGTGCGGGTTGTAGATCTTCGCCGTCGGGAAGTACGCGTCCATGCCGAACGTGCGGGCCTCGTCGGGGATGATCGGCACGATGCGGTGGCCGAAGTCCTTCGCGCGCAGCAGGTCCTTCAGGAGGCGCACGAACGCCATGGTCGTCGCGATCTCCTGCGTTCCCGAGCCCTTCTTGGGCAGCGCGTACGCGTCGTCGCCGGGCAGCTGGAGGCCGACGTGGTGCGAGCGGCGCTCGGGGAGGAAGCCGCCGAGCGTGCGGCGCCGCTCCAGCATGTACTGGATGGTCTCGTCCTGGCCGCCCGGGTTGAAGTACGGCGGCAGGTACGGGTTCTCCTCGAGCTGCGCGTCGGTGATCGGGATGCGCATCGAGTCGCGGAAGTGCTTGAGGTCCTCGAGCGTCATCTTCTTCATCTGGTGGGTCGCGTTGCGGCCCTCGAAGTGGTGACCGAGGCCGTAGCCCTTGATCGTCTTGGCGAGGATGACCGTCGGCTGGCCCTTGTGCTCGGCGGCGGCCTTGTATGCGGCGTAGACCTTGCGGTAGTCGAGGCCGCCGCGGCGCAGCTTGCCCCAGATGTCGTCGTCCGACCAGTCCTTGACCAGCGCCGCCGTGCGCTCGTCGCGCCCGAAGAAGTGCTCGCGGATGAACGCGCCGTCCTCGGCGCGGTAGGTCTGGAAGTCGCCGTCAGGCGTCGTGTTCATGAGGTGCACGAGGGCGCCGTCGACGTCCTTCGAGAGCAGCTCGTCCCAGCCGGAGCCCCAGACGACCTTGATGACGTTCCAGCCCGCGCCGCGGAAGTAGCTCTCCAGCTCCTGGATGATCTTGCCGTTGCCGCGCACCGGGCCGTCCAGGCGCTGCAGGTTGCAGTTGACGACGAAGGTCAGGTTGTCCAGGCCCTCGTTCGCGGCGACCTGCAGCTGTCCGCGGCTCTCGACCTCGTCCATCTCGCCGTCGCCGAGGAACGCCCACACGTGGGAGTTCGACAGGTCCTTGATGCCGCGGTTGGTGAGGTACTTGTTCGTCATCGCCTGGTAGATGGCGTTGATCGGACCGAGACCCATCGACACGGTCGGGAACTGCCAGTACTCCGGCATGAGGCGCGGGTGCGGGTACGAGGGCAGCCCTTCGGGCGCCTTCGACTTCTCCTGGCGGAAGCCGTCGAGCTGGCTTTCCGTCAGGCGGCCCTCGAGGAAGGACCGCGCGTAGATGCCGGGCGAGGCGTGACCCTGGATGAACACCTGGTCGCCGCCGGACGGGTCGTCGAGCCCGCGGAAGAAGTGGTTGAAGCCGACCTCGTACAGGGATGCCGACGACGCATACGTCGAGATGTGCCCGCCGACGCCGATGCCCGGGCGCTGTGCGCGGTGCACCGTGATGGCGGCGTTCCAGCGGATCCAGCGGCGGTAGCGACGCTCGAGCTCCTCGTCACCGGGGAACTCGGGCTCGTTGTCGGGCGCGATCGTGTTGATGTAATCCGTCGTGGGAACCTGCGGCACGTTCAGCTGCAGTTCGTGCGAGGTCTGCAGCAGGCTCAGCATGATCTCGCGGCCACGCCCGTGACCCTTGGCCTGCACGAGCTGCTGGAGGGACTCCTGCCACTCGGAGGTCTCGTCGGGATCGCTGTCGAGCGGGTCCTGCGAGTACGGATCCTGATCGTTGACAGTCACAGAAGACCTTTCGTCGTCTGGCAGATCGTGCCAGGGAATCGCTACCGGAGCGGGGCGGGCTTTGTCAGCCCTGCACAACGCACCACCCGCCAGCCTACCGAGTTCGGACGGCCCCGGACGCACCTCGTAGACTGAGGGCGAGGGCCTTTAGCTCAGCTGGTAGAGCGCCACGTTTACACCGTGGATGTCGTCGGTTCGATCCCGGCAGGGCCCACCACGCTCATCAGGGCCGGTCGGACCGCGCCTCCTCGTCGCCGTCCTCGCGCTCATGCGAGACGACATGAGGCAGCGCGAACTCCTCGTAGCCGGGCTGGCCGATCTTCGAATGCCGGTGCGAGTAGGCGAAGTAGACGACGAATCCGATGAGCAGCCACACCACGAAGCGCAACCACGTCTCGACCGTCAGATTGAGCATCAGGTAGATGCAGATCGCCGCCGACAGCCCGGGCAGCCACGGGTTCAGCGGCACGCGGAAGGTGCGATGCAGGTCGGGGCGCCGGCGCCGCAGCACGATCACCCCCACCGAGACGAGAACGAACGCCGACAGCGTGCCGATGTTCACCATCTCCTCGAGCAGTCCGACGGGCGTGAACCCGGCGACGACGGCGACGACGACGGTCACCAGGATCGAGATCACCCACGGTGTGCGGAACCGGGGGTGCACCTTGGCCAGCCGGACGGGCAGGAGCGCGTCGCGCGACATCGCGAAGATGATGCGCGTGGCGCCGATCAGCAGCGTGAGCACGACCGTCGTGAGGCCCGCCACCGCGCCGGCGGAGATCAGCGTGGCCATCCAGGTGGCGCCGTGGAAGGCGAAGGCGTTGGCGAGCGCCGCGGCAGGATCGAGGTCCTGGTAGGGCACCATGCCGGTGACGACGAGGGCGACGGCGCAGTACAGCAGCGTGCAGATCACCAGCGAAGCGATGATGCCGATCGGCAGGTCGCGCTGCGGGTTGCGCGTCTCCTCGGCGGTGGTCGCGACGACGTCGAAGCCGATGTAGGCGAAGAACACCAGTGCGGCGCCGGCGAAGATGCCGCCGACGCCGAACGCGGTCGGCTCGATGCCCGAGAAGAACTGCAGCAGCGGCTGGGTGAGTCCGGTCGCCGCTTCCTTCGGCGCGGCGGGAGGCACGAACGGCGACCAGTTCGCGGGGTTCACGAACAGCAGCCCCGCGACGATGACGAAGAGCACGATGAACAGCTTCACGGCGACCAGCACCATGTTGACCCGCAGCGACTCCTTGATGCCGAAGGTCATCAGCCCGCCGAGCACCAGCACGAGCAGGATCGCCATGAGGTCGACGGTGCCGCCGTATCCGATCTCGGCCGGGATCGGCATCCCGAGCTGCTGCAGCAGGGTGCCGAGGTAGGCGCTCCAGCCCTGCGCCACCACGCTCGCGCCGAGGAACATCTCGAGGATGAGGTCCCACCCGATGATCCACGCGAACAGCTCGCCCAACGACGAGTACGAGAACGTGTAGGCGGACCCCGACACCGGCACGGTCGACGCGAACTCGGCGTAGCAGAGCGCGGCGAGCGTGCACGCGACCGCCGCCACCGCGAAGCTGATGACGATCGCCGGTCCTGCGACCTCGTGCGCCGCGCGGCCGGTGAGCGTGAAGATGCCCGCTCCGATCACGACGCCGATGCCGAAGACGGTCAGGTCGAGGGCGGTGAGGGACTTCTTGAGCCTGAATTCCGGTTCGTCGGTGTCGGCGATCGACTGCTCGACGGACTTGGTGCGAAGAACGCCCATGGTTCGTGCCTTTCGTCGTCGGAAGGGCCGGTCGTCGAATGCTAGTCGCCGCCGCTCGCGCCGTCGATGCCCACGGTAGGTTGGTCACGTGAACGCCAGCCCCGCAGATCAGGCCCGCCTCGTCGAGGTCGCCCAGCTCGACGCCCGCATCCGCCAGGCCGACAACGCCCGCAAGAACCCGCCGCAGGCCGGGCGCGTGCAGGAGCTGCTCGGACGTCGTCAGGAGCTTTCACAGGAGCTCACGATCCGTTTGGGTGCGCGTGACGATCTGCGTTCCGAGCTGGCGCGCATCGAGTCCGACGTCGCCGTCGTCGACGCCCGCGCGGCACGCGACACCGACCGGCTCGCGGCATCCAGCAACTCCAAGGAGGCGCAGGGTCTCGAGAGCGAGCTCGGCGCGCTGGCACGCCGCAAGAGCGATCTGGAGGATGCCGAGCTCGCCGTCATGGAGCGCCTCGAGGTCGCCGATGCCGCCGTCGCGGAGCAGGAGGCCCTGATCGCCGCCACCAACGCGGAGGGCGCCGAGCTCAGCGCCGAGGGCAAGCGTGCCGTCGCCGAGGCGACGGCCGCGTTCGATGCCGCCACGCGCGATCGCGCCGCCGTCGCCGGGGCCGTCCCTGCCGATCTGCTGGGGATGTACAACCGCCTCGCTCTGCGCAGCGCCGGTGCCGCGTTCCTGCGTCGCCGCACCTGCGAGGGCTGCCACATGGTGCTCGCAGGCACCGACCTGCAGGTGCTGCGCCAGGCGGCGGAGGACGACGTCGTGACGTGCCCCGAGTGCGGCTGCATCCTCGTGCGCGACGGCGAGTCCGGCCTCTGACCGATCCCCGTGCCGCCATGGGCGCCGCCGACCCCGCCGCCTGGATCGTCCTCGGGCGGTCGGAGACCGGGGCGACGGCCGTCCACCTGGACGCGGCAGCGGCCGAGACCGGCCGGTCGGAGATATCTGCGGGCGAGCTGACCCGCTGGGTGGCGGACGTCGAAGCGCAGCAGGCGCCGCGATGGGTCTGGCACGACACCCCGCAGTGGTACGCCGCGCTCCTGGCCGACGGCGTCCGCGTCGCGCGGTGCCAGGACCTCCGGCTGTGCCACGCGATCCTCCGCGATTCCGCACACGTCGACGACGCGGCGGCCGTGCGCACCCCGTCGCCGTGGGATGCCGCACCTTCGGCCGAGGCCGATGACTCCCCGCCCGCCCTGTTCGATCTCGACGACGCCGGCCCGGCACCCGGTCCTCCCGCCGGGGTCGACGACGCCCTGGCCGAGTTCGCACGACAGCGCGCCGCGGTCGCCGGGAGCACGGAACCGGGGCGCCTTCGTCTGCTGGTGGCCGCGGAGTCCGCGGGAGCGCTCGTCGCCGCCGAGCTGCGAGCTGCCGGGCTGCCGTGGGATGCCGCCGCACACGACCGGATCCTGGTCGAGACCCTCGGTGAGCGACCGCTCGGCGGCGGGCAGCCGGCGAAGCTCGCCGCCGCCGCGGCACGGGTGCGGGAGGCGCTGGGCGACCCGGCGGCGAGCCTGGACTCCCAGCCGAAGCTGCTGCGTGCGCTGCACCGGGCGGGCGTGCTCGTGGAGTCCACGAGCCGCTGGGAGCTCGCCGAGCAGCGGCATCCGGTCATCGAACCGCTCCTGGAGTACAAGAAGCTCTCGCGGCTGCTGTCGGCGAACGGCTGGACGTGGCTGGCCGACTGGGTGGCGGACGGCCGGTTCCGGGCGGTGTTCGTGCCAGGAGGCGTGGTGACCGGCCGCTGGGCGTCGTCGGGCGGAGGCGCGCTGCAGCTGCCCCGCCAGCTGCGCGAGGCGGTCCGGGCCGACCCGGGGTGGCGGCTCGTGGTCGCCGACGTCGCCCAGCTCGAGCCCCGCGTGCTGGCGGCGATGTCGGGCGACCTCGCCCTCGCGGAGGCCGCCCGCGGCCGCGACCTCTACGCCGGCATCGTCGACAGCGGCGCGGTAGCCACCCGCCAGGAGGCGAAGATCGCGATTCTCGGGGCGATGTACGGCGCGACGACGGGGGAGTCCGGGCGTCTGGTGCCACGGCTGCGGCGCGCCTACCCGCGCGCGATGGGACTGGTCGACGACGCGGCGCGCACCGGTGAGGACGGCGGCATCGTCTCCACCTGGCTAGGTCGCACCTCGCCGCCGCCGTCGGAGGCGTGGTCGGCCGCGCAGTCCCTGGCGACCGAGGCGGAGGCATCCGGGGCGGACGAGACCCGCGCGAAGCGGTGGGCGCGCGATCGGGGTCGGTTCACCCGCAACTTCGTCGTGCAGGGCACCGCCGCCGAGTGGGCGCTCGCCTGGCTCGCCGATCTGCGCGGTCGACTCGCCGCGCTCCCGCCGGTCGACGCCGCGCACGGCGCGCCACGCTCCGGCCCCGCCTTCGCACGACAGCCGCACCTCGCCTTCTTCCTCCACGACGAGGTGATCGTGCACGCTCCCGAAGAGCACGCGGAGGCCGCGGCGCAGGCGGTCACGGATGCCGCGGCCGCCGCCGGACGCCTGCTGTTCGGCGGATTCCCGCTCGACTTCCGGCTCGACGTGCGCATCGCCGAGACCGCCCTCAAGGACTGAGGTCACCTGCAGGCGGGCGAGACCACCTCGACGTCGGCCGGCGTGAGCAGCGGCGTGTGCAGGAGTGAAGGCGCGACGTCACGCCCGAGGTCGACCACGAAGCGGAAGGTGACCTCCTTCGTCTCGCCGGGTCGCATCGAGATCGTCGTCGCGCTCGTCGGGAATCCTTCATCGGTGACGTCGGTCGAAAGGACGTTCTCTCCGCCGACGGTCACTCCATCGAAGAACGCTCCCGGAGGCGCGGCGACGCTCACGCTCATCCGGATGTCACCGGGCTCGACGCCTTCGATACCGCCGCCGGTGACCCACCAGGGGAGGGCGGTCCCCGCATCCGGCGCCGCAGTGTTGGTCAGAGCGACCGTCACAACTCCGTCGGACAGTCCATCCGGCCGGCAGTCCGCACGCCCCACGGTCATCGCGACGTCCAGGAACGGGCCCATCTTCCCCGCCGTGGCGTCATTGAAGTACACCGCGAATGCACCGGGACCGGCGTCGGCATGGCGCACACTCTGCCCGGCGAAGGCGCTTGCTGCGAAGCGCTTCTCGTCCGCCGGGTCCGCGCTCCAGATCGCGATCCGCCCATCGGCTATCGGCTGAACGAGGGCATCCACCAGAGCGAACGTGTCGACACCGCCCGACAGCACCGTCGCGAACAGCGTCGCCGTGAGTTGCTGCTGAAGCGCGGTCTGCTGGTCGCGATCGAGTTCGAGGTACGCATCCACGAGCAGCTTCTGGACCACGTTGTCGGAGTTCAGTTCGGTGCCGTCGGGAAGCACGACGGGCCCGGCGGCGTGCAGCATCGCGGCGACCGCCGGCATATCGAGCGAGATGACGGCGTCTGGGCTGACATCCGAACGGGTGCTCCACCAGGCGGTGACGAGTTCCGCCGTCACCGGGAAGGACGACGGCATGGTCGCGTTCTGGACGAACCGGCCGACGCGGTCGCCGTACAGTTCGGTCGTCGATGCCGGCACGGGTGCGACCGGCTCGGTCTGCCCGGGGAAGTCGCTGCTGTCTGCTTGGTCCACGAGGGACACCGAGCCGTTGTCCGCTCGCAGCAACGCGAACGATCCGCTGATGCCTCCGGCCGTACGAAGCTCAGCGTTGTTCTGCAGCATCACCAGGATGTTACGCGGCCCATCAGCCCCCAGGACCGTCGGCAGCGCCTCCGCTGCGGGCGCGATCTGTTCCAGCGGGGCCGCGGCGACACCGACCGCCCCGGTCAGGCGATCCACCCCGGACGCGAGGGGGGCGATGAGCTGTCTTGTGTCGATGTCGGTCAGAGCGCTGTCGGCCGCGGTGAGCGCGTCCGATGTGCGCCGGAGCGGCCCGGCGAGAGCAGTGAGGTGCTCGACGTCGAATGCGGCTCCGTCGGCAGAACTCGATTCCAGCACGGAGATGAGCGGGTCGGCTGCGACGGTGATGGCGTGCAGGTGGGATGAGACCACGCGCGCCGCTGCGAGGTTCGGACCGATCCAAGGCGTGAGCTCGGCGACACGCCACACCGGATCGCCGCTCAGGGCGTCGGCTTGCGCCGTATGTGATCCGAGCTCGGTCACCACCTGCCCGAGACGATCCAGATCCCTGCTGTTCGCTGCGTCCTCGAGCTGCGATGCCAGGGGGAGCATCGCCTCGAGCTCGGCCTTCAGGAGCACCGCCCTCACCCCGACCCAGACGGCTGATGCGATCAGCACCAGGCCGACTGCGCCGAGAGCAAGGAGGATCGTCCTCCGGTGCGTCCCCTTCCGCGTGGCGTCAGGAGACGTCACCGACTCATCCGTTCGTGTGACCGCGGCGTCGACGCAGGACGACCAGACCAGCGCCACCCAGTGCCAGGATGCCGCCCACGATGGCGATCGGCATCATCGACGCGCTCAGTCCTGTCGCCGGGAGCCCTGCGGTGGCCGGCGTCGGCCGCGGGTCGGTGGCACACTGCGGCGTCGACGGCGGATAGGACAGCGGAACCGCCATCTCCGGGTTCACGGTGATCTTCGCGGAGATGTTGCCGCGGGTCCACCGGAAGTTGCCGTCGGTCTCGACCCACTGCCCGTCCACGAACGCCCAACCGGGCCACCCCGTGGCATTGCCCTGCGCGTCGACCGAGGCGCCCGGCCACAGGACGCGACCGCTCAGGTGACCGTTGACCAGATCTCCGAGCAGGATCGTCGCGGTGTTGGTGCCGTCGGTGAGCACGAGCCGGGCCGTGTGCCCCGTGGACTGATTGTCGGGGTCCGTGAGGGTCACCGAGTAGCTGATCCACGGAACGTCCTTGTTGCATTCGCCCACCGCGGTCGAGCCGGCGAGCGTGGGCTCGACGGGTTCGGTGGGGGTGTAGCCGTCGTCCTCTTCGGTCGCGACGGACACCGTGTTGACAGGTCCGACCGCGGCCGAAGCGGCAGTCGGCACAGAACAGATCATTGCCGCGATGACAAACGCGGACACGACAAACTTGCGCACGTCGATCAGCCTCCCCAGGTGGCTATCTCGCTGGATCCTCACCCCAGTGGAGAGTCCAGTTGGGGTTCATGATACAGCACGTCGGGGACAGCCGCAGGAGGTCAGCGCGGTGCCGGCCGTCGCACGTAGGATGAGGACGCGAATGGGTCGGCTGGACGGTCGCGTCGCGGACGGTTCGCCGTCGCGCGCCGAGGAACGTCCGGGCTCCGCAGGGCAGGGCGGTGGGTAACACCCACCCGGAGCGATCCGCGAGACAGTGCCACAGAAAGCAGACCGCCCCGGTTTCGGCCGGGGTAAGGGTGAAAGGGTGGTGTAAGAGACCACCGGGGTCGTGGTGACACGACCCGCAAGGTAAACCTCGCCCGGAGCAAGGCCAGACAGGGGATGACGACGCGGCCCGCCGAGTCCCCGGGTAGGCCGCTGGAGCGGCACGGCAACGTGTCGCCGAGAGAGATGACCGTCCACGGGGCTCACGCCCCCGGACAGAACCCGGCGTACAGGCCGGCCCATTCGCCCTCTCGGTCGGGACGCCCCCTGCCGCCGTCAGCCGCGCGCGAGCGCGGCCGCCCCGATGATGCCCGCGTTGTTGCGGTGAACGGCAGGGACGATCGGCGTCCGCAGCTCCAGCAGGTGCAGGAACTGGTCGGCGTGCTTGGACACGCCGCCGCCCACCACGAACAGGTCGGGGCTGAACAGGAACTCGATGTGGCTGTAGTACCACTGCAGCCGCTTGGCCCACTGCTCCCACGTGAGGCTGTGGCGCTCCATCGCGGAGTACGCGGCGTAAGCCTCGGCATCCTTCCCGTGCCGTGCGCGCTGCACGTGGCCGAGCTCCGAGTTGGGAACCAGCACGCCGTCGTACAGGAGGGCGGAGCCGATCCCGGTGCCGAGCGTGGTGAGGATCGTGAGTCCGGGCTGGTCCTTCGCGGCGCCGTACCGCACCTCCGCGACACCGGCGACGTCGGCGTCGTTCGCGAAGTGGATGTCGCGTCCCAGGCCGTCCTCGAAGAACTTCTCCGCCTCGAAGTCGACCCACTGATCCGAGACGTTCGCTGCCGACAGGGTGCGGCCGTTCTTCACGATCGCCGGAAACGCGACGCCGAGCGGAACCGAGTGGTCGTCGGCGACACCGAGGGTCGTCAGCACTTCGGTCACGGCGGCGAGCACGTCCGGCGGGTGGGCACCCGGAGGCGTCGCGACCTTGATGCGGTCGCTCACCAGTTCGCCGCGGTCGAGGTCCACGATCCCCGCCTTGATTCCGGTTCCGCCGATGTCCACGCCGACGGCGTGCGCCCCCTCAGATGCCATGGCCCCCAGCCTAGCCACGCGGACGGGGACGCCGCTGAGCCGGCGTCAGTAGGATCGTGCTGACGGTCACCAGCCCCGCGATCCGAGGAGCGCATCATGACGAGCGGCAGCGAGAAGTACTGGTACAACCTCCGCACCGGAGAGGTCGAGAAGGGCTTCGAATCGCCGGCGCCCGATCGCGCCGGTCCGTTCGACACTCCCGAGGAGGCGGCGAAGGCGCCGGATGTCATCCGCGAGCGCTCGAAGGCGTGGGCCGACGAAGAGTCCCGCGAGGACTCCTGGGGCGGCGGCGCCGTGTCCGGCGACGCCGACGGCGACCAGTAGTCTGGCTTCGCCACGGTCGCACGGACGAACCGGGCGGATCGGGCACCGGAGAGGACGCGATGGACAAGCAGCGTGACTTCGTTCTGAGGACCATCGAAGAACGGGGCGTCAAGTTCGTTCGCCTGTGGTTCACGGATGTGGTGGGAACGCTGAAGTCGGTCGCGATCGCCCCCGCGGAGGTGGAGGGCGCGTTCAGCGAGGGCCTCGGCTTCGACGGCTCGGCCATCGAGGGTCTCACGCGCTCGTACGAGTCCGATCTGCTGGCGCACCCCGACCCGACGACGTTCCAGATCCTGCCGTGGCGCGGCGAGATCGACCCCACCGCGCGCATGTTCTGCGACATCACGACGCCCGACGGTCAGCCAGCCGTCGCCGACCCGCGCCACGTCCTCAAGCGCACGCTCGCAAAGGCCGCCGACGCGGGGTTCACCTTCTACACGCATCCTGAGATCGAGTTCTACCTGCTCAAGTCGTCGTCCTTCGGCGCCGACGGCCCGGAGCCGGTCGACTCGGCGGGCTACTTCGACAACGTCCCCGGCGGCACGGCGCACGACTTCCGCCGCCGTTCGGTGCGGATGCTGGAGGACCTCGGCATCTCCGTCGAGTTCAGCCACCACGAGGGCGGTCCCGGTCAGAACGAGATCGACCTGCGCTACGCGGACGCACTGACGACCGCCGACAACATCATGACCTTCCGCACGGTCATCAAAGAGGTCGCGATCGAGCAGGGCGTCTACGCGACGTTCATGCCCAAGCCGCTCACGGGAAAGCCCGGCAGTGGCATGCACACGCACATGTCGCTGTTCGAGGGCGACGTGAACGCGTTCTACGAAGAGGGCGCGCAGTACCAGCTCTCGAAGGTCGGCCGCCAGTTCATCGCCGGACTGCTGCGCCACGCCAACGAGATCTCGGCGGTCACGAACCAGTTCGTCAACTCGTACAAGCGCCTGTGGGGCGGCGACGAGGCGCCCAGCTTCATCTGCTGGGGCCACAACAACCGCTCCGCCCTGGTGCGGGTGCCGCTGTACAAGCCCAGCAAGGGGCAGTCGTCGCGCGTCGAGTACCGCGCCCTCGACTCCGCGGCGAACCCGTACCTCTCCTTCGCGCTCATGCTCGCCGCAGGTCTGAAGGGCATCGAGGGCGAGTACGAGCTGCCCGCGGAGGCGGAGGACAACGTCTGGTCGCTGACGGATGCCGAGCGCCGCGCCCTCGGCTACGCGCCGCTGCCGGCGAGCCTCGACCACGCGCTGGAGTACATGGAGGAGTCCGAGCTCGTCGCCGAGACGCTGGGCGAGCAGGTCTTCAACTACGTGCTCCTCAACAAGCGCCGCGAGTGGCAGGAGTACCGCTCCCAGGTGACCCAGTTCGAGCTCAAGAGCAACCTCGAGATGCTCTGAGGCCGGATCCGGCATGTCCGCGAGTGAACGTCCCCGTTCCCTCACCCCGCTCGCCCGGCTCGGCTTCGGTCGCCTCGCGGAGGCCGAGTCGCTGCTCGCCGAACTGGCGTCGCTGGTCGGCGTCTCGCGAGAGGCCCTGCTCGAGTCCGCGTCCGACGCGGCCGACCCCGACGAGGCGCTGCAGGCGCTGACACGGCTCGCGCGCCGCGACCCCGCACCCGTGCAGCGCGCGCAGGCACGGCCGGGCGCCTGGCGCGTCCTGTGGGCGCTGCTGGGCGCGTCCACAGGGTTCGGCGAGTTCTTCTTCCGGCATCCCGGAGAGATCGACGAACTCGACGGCGCGGGGCAGCGACTCCCGACCGCGGCCGAGCTCCGGGCCACGATGCTGGACGCGGTCGGCGCGGTCGACGGGTTCGCCGCAGAGGGCGGCGAGAGCGCGTGGGTGGCTCTGCGCGTGCGCTACCGCCGCATGCTCGCGCGCATCGCGGCCTACGACCTGCTCAGCCCTGCGCCGGTGGACCAGATCGCGGCGGTCTCGGCGAGCCTTGCGGATGCCGCCGGCGCGGCGCTGGAGGCATCCCTCTCCGTCGCGCGCACGCGCGTGTCGGGCGGCGCCGTCGGGGCCGGGCTGTTCCCCCGCGAACAGGTCGCGCGCACGCGGCTGGCGATCATCGGCATGGGCAAGACCGGCGCGCGCGAGCTCAACTACGTCAGCGACGTCGATGTCATCTTCGTCGCCGGCGGCGAGGGCACCGCGACCGACGAATTCGGCGAGAGCCGCATCGTCGACATCGCGACCCGCCTCGCGGTCCAGACGATGCGCGGGATCTCGGGCGTCGAGATCGAGCCGCCGCTGTGGGAGGTCGACGCGAACCTGAGGCCGGAAGGCAAGCAGGGGGCGCTCGTGCGCACCCTCGACTCGCACCTGGCCTACTACGACCGCTGGGCGAAGAGCTGGGAGTTCCAGGCACTCCTCAAAGCACGTCCGATCGCGGGCGACGAGGAGCTCGCCCAGGCGTACATCGACGCGGTCCAGCCCAAGGTGTGGACCAGCGCCGCGCGGGAGAACTTCGTCGACAGCGTGCAGCGCATGCGCGAGCGCGTCACCGAGCACATCCCGTCGGCGGACGTCGCATATCAGCTCAAGCTCGGGCCGGGCGGCATCCGCGACATCGAGTTCACCGTCCAGCTTCTGCAGCTCGTGCACGGGCTCTCGGACGAGAGCATCCGCCAGCGCGGCACGCTCGACGCCCTGGACGCCCTCGTCGCCGAGGGGTACATCGGACGGGTCGAGGCATCCGCGTTCTCGCGCGACTATCGCGTGCTGCGGCTGCTGGAGCATCGCGTGCAGCTGCGGCAGCTGCGTCGCACGCACCTCATGCCCTCGCGGCCCGAGGAGCTGCGGGTGCTCGCCCGTGCGACGGGCCTGGCCGACACCGGCGAAGGCGTGTGGGCGCTGTGGGAGTCCGTCAAGCGCGAGGTGCGCGACATCCATGTGCGGCTGTTCTACCGGCCGCTGCTGTCGGCGGTCGCGGCGCTTCCCGCCGACGAGCGCGCGCTGTCCACCGAGCAGGCGCACGACCGACTCGCCGCGATCGGGTTCGCCGACCCCGCAGGCGCGCTGCGCCACATCGCCGCCCTGACGACGGGCCTCAGCCGCAAGGCGACCATCCAGCGGCATCTGATGCCCGTGATGATCCGGTGGTTCGCGGACGGCGTCGACCCGGACTACGGGCTGCTCGCATTCCGGCGGTTGAGCGAACGCCTGGGCGACACGCACTGGTTCCTGCGCATGCTCCGCGACTCGTCGGGTGCGGCGGAGAGCCTCTCGCGCGTGCTCTCGGGATCTCGGTACGTGGGCGAGCTCATCGAGTGGATCCCCGAGTCCGCGGCGTGGCTCGACGACCCCGAGCTGCTGCGTCCCCGCTCCGGTGTCGCGTTGCAGCAGGAGGCGCGGGCCATCCAGACCCGGCACGACACGGTCGTCGACGCGATGCGCGCCGTCCGGGCGCTGCGCCGGCGCGAGCAGCTGCGCATCGCAATGGCGGCGATCCTCGGCTCGGTCACGATCGACGAGGTGGCCGACGCGCTGACCACCATCACCGAGGTCACGATCCAGGCCACACTGCGCGCCGTGCGGCGCGAGGTCGTGCCGCCGGAGGATGCCGCGATCGACTTCTCGGTGATCGCGATGGGGCGTTTCGGCGGAGCCGAGCTCGGGTTCGGATCGGACGCGGACGTGATGTACGTCTACCGTGCCAACGGGGTGGATCCTCAGCGGGCGCACGAGCTCGCGCTCCGGCTCGTCGCCGAGCTGCGGACGTACTCCGAGGACCAGCGCGTGCCGCTCGAGCTCGACGCCGGTCTGCGCCCGGAGGGGCGCAACGGCCCGCTCGCGCGATCGCTCGACGCCTACGCGGAGTACTACCGGCGATGGGCGCAGCCCTGGGAGGCGCAGGCGCTGCTGCGAGCCCGCGGTGTGGCGGGCAGCGTCAAGCTCCTCGGCGACTTCATGCAGCTGGCCGACCAGGTCCGCTACCCCGCGGCGATCGAGGCGGGCGCCGTCCGGGAGGTCAAGCGGATCAAGGCGCGCGTCGAGAGCGAGCGCCTGCCGCAGGGCGTCGACCCGTCGCGGCACCTGAAGCTCGGACCAGGGTCGCTCAGCGACGTCGAGTGGCTCGTGCAGCTGCTGCAGCTCCAGCATGCGCACGCCGTGCCCGCGATGCGGACGACGTCGACGCTCGGGGCGTTGCGCGCCGCCGAGGACGCCGGCCTCATCCCGTCCAGCGCCGCCGACCGGCTCGCCGCCGCGTGGCGACTGGCCAGCCGGCTGCGCTCGGCGAACACGCTGCTGTCCGGCCAGACCAGCGACGTCCTCCCGGTCGACCGTCAGAAGCTGGACGGGATCGGGCGTCTGCTGGAGTACCCGCCGCGCTCGGCCACCCAGGTCGAGGAGGACTACCTCGGCGCCACGCGACGCTCCCGGCGCGTCTTCGAGAAGCTCTTCTACGGATGACGCGGGAGCACCCGGGGAGTCGGCCTAACGGTAGACGTCCCGGCGCCGAGGGCCCTAGGGTAGGCGGCGGATGCGCGCTCCGGGGGGACGCAGGATCCCCCGTCCACCGCATCCGCCGGCACCGCGCACGTCGGTGGCCGTTCTCGTAGCGATGGGGGAAGCGTCATGTCCGACCAGATCGACACCGAGGAGACGCCGGCGTTCACGCGGCGAGGAGAGGCGACGCTACGGGCGCGGCACACCATTCCCGCCGGCGAGTCGCTTCCCGACACGGCGTACCAGATCGTGCACGACGAGACGATGCTCGACGGTAATGCGCGGTTGAACCTGGCGACCTTCGTGAGCACCTGGATGGACGACGAGGCGAAGAAGGTCTACGACGACGCGTTCGACAAGAACATGATCGACAAGGACGAGTACCCGCAGACGGCGGCGATCGAGGACAACTGCTGGCACATGCTGGCGAACCTCTGGAACGCACCCGACGCGGCAGGGGCGATCGGCACCTCCACCATCGGGTCGTCGGAGGCGTGCATGCTCGGCGGCCTGGCCTTCAAGCGGCGCTGGCAGCAGGCCCGGCGCGCCGCAGGCAAGTCGACAGATTCCCCCAACCTGATCATGTCGTCGGCGGTGCAGGTGTGCTGGGAGAAGTTCTGCAACTACTTCGACGTGGAGCCGCGGTACGTGCCGATCAGCGAGGACCACAAGACGCTCGACGGCCACGACCTCGAGAAGTACGTGGACGAGAACACCATCGGCGTCGTCGCGATCATGGGCGTCACCTACACCGGCATGTACGAGCCCGTCACCGAGATCGCCAAGGCGCTCGACGACATCCAGGCCAAGACCGGGCTCGACATCCCGATCCACATCGACGGCGCCTCCGGTGCGATGATCGCCCCCTTCCTGCAGCCCGACCTCGTGTGGGACTTCCGGCTCGAGCGGGTGCACTCCATCAGCACCTCGGGCCACAAGTACGGCCTGGTCTACCCGGGTCTCGGGTGGATCGTGTGGCGCGAGGCGAAGTGGCTGCCCGAGGACCTCGTCTTCAAGGTCAGCTACCTCGGCGGCGAGATGCCGACGTTCGCGCTCAACTTCTCGCGGCCCGGGGCTCAGGTGCTGCTGCAGTACTACCTGTTCCTGCGGCTGGGCTTCGAAGGGTACCGGGCGGTGCAGCAGGCATCTCAAGACGTCGCGAAGTACCTCGCGGACGGGATCGGCAAGATCGGAGCGTTCGAGTTGTGGAACGACGGCAGCGACATCCCGGTGTTCGCCTGGCGCCTGGCTGCCGGGCACACCAAGAACTGGAATCTCTACCACCTGCAGGACCGCCTGCGCATGAAGGGATGGCTGGTTCCGGCCTATCCGATGCCCGACAACCTCGCCGACCTCACGGTGCAGCGCATCGTGGTGCGCAACGGGCTCAGCATGGACCTGGCCGACGACCTGCTGGCCGACATCCAGACGGAGACCGCCTACCTGGACGCGCTGGAGTCGCCGATGCCCGTCGAAGGTCAGCGGCCCGGATTCCACCACTGAGGAGCCCGAGATGTCCGCAGATGCTCCTGCCTCGGGATCGGCGACCACGAGCGTCGCCCCCAGCCATCCGCTCGCGCCGCGCAAGGCGGTGACGAGCTTCCTGGGCGTGGGGCAGCTCGCGCTGCTGACGCTCGTCGTGGTGGCGAGCCTGCGCTCGCTGCCGGCGATGGCGGTGTTCGGGCTCGGCAGCGTCACGCTGTACCTCATCCCGGCGATCTTCTTCCTGGTCCCGACGGCGCTCGTCGCCGCCGAGCTCGCGACCGGCTGGAAGGGCGGCGTCTACATCTGGGTCCGTGAAGCGCTCGGCAACCGCTGGGGCTTCACCGCGGTCTGGCTGCAGTGGATCCAGAACGTGGTCTGGTATCCGACGCAGCTCTCGTTCATCGCCGCCGCTCTCGCCTTCGTGTTCTTCGATCCGAAACTGTCGGACTCCGGCTTCTTCACGGCGATCGTGATCCTGGTGCTCTACTGGGGGTCGACCCTCATCACGCTGCGCGGCGGCAACTTGTTCGCCAAGCTCGGCTCGTGGGGCGGCATCCTGGGCACGCTGCTCCCCGCCGCGATGCTCGTCCTCTTCGGAGCCATCTGGGTGTTCAGCGGTCAGAAGAGCGAGGTGCCGCTCGAGGCCTCCGCGATGATCCCGCCGTTCACCGGCCTCGCATCCATCGTGCTCATCGTGTCGAACGTGCTGGCATACGCGGGCATGGAGGTCAACGCCGTCCACGTGAATCAGATGCGCGACCCCGGACGCGGCTACCCGCGCTCGGTGTTCCTCGCCTCGATCCTCATCCTGCTGGTGTTCATCCTTCCGACGATCGCGATTGCGGTCGCGGTGCCGCCGAAGGAGCTGGGCCTCACCAACGGCATCATGCTGGCGTTCCAGGAGTACTTCACCCAGTGGGGGATCGGCGAGTGGGCGACCGCGGTGGTCTCGGCGCTCATCGCCGCCGGCGCGCTCGCGTCGGTCATCACGTGGATCGCCGGTCCGTCGAAGGGCCTGCTCGCGGCAGCCGAGACGGGTCTGCTGCCGCCGGCGCTGCAGAAGCGCAACAAGGAGGGTGTGCAGACGGGGATCCTGATCCTGCAGGGGAGCATCGTGACGCTGCTCGCCGCGATCTTCATCATCGTGCCCGACGTGAGTGCGGCGTTCGTGGCGCTCATCGACATGGCCGCCGCGCTGTACCTGATCATGTACATGCTGATGTTCGCATCGGCGATCGTGCTCCGCCGCAAGGAGCCGGACGTCAAGCGCGCGTACCGGGTTCCGGCGATGGACCTCATCGCCGGGATCGGGTTCCTCGCATGCCTTGCGGCGTTCGTGCTCGCCTTCATCCCGCCCGATGGCTTCACGGCGTTCTCGCCCGCGGTCTATCCGTGGATCGTGGCGGCCGTCATCGTCGTACTCGGCCTGCCGCCCTTGATCTTCTATGCGGCACGGCGCCCCGGCTGGGATCGCCGCAGCGCGGCCGAGAAAGCAAAACACGGCACCCACGAGGAGGACGAGAGCGGCGCGGCATCCGCGACAGCATCGAGCGGATGACGGATGCCTCCACTCGTCGTCTTCGCCTCCGCTGTCGGTGAACCCTGAGCGTCGTCGAGGGCGCTACCGGCACGGACTGCGCCGGCTGATCCCGCGGGCGACCGAGGAGCACGGCCGGACGGCGACTCCGCTCGAGCTCCTGTTCGACCTGACGTTCGTCGCCTCCTTCGCCGTGGCCGGCGACGAGTTCGCCCACGGGATCGCGGAGGGGCACTGGGCGACCGCGACCGTCGCTCTCGTGTTCTCGATGTTCGCCGTGGTCTGGGCCTGGATCAGTGTGAGCTGGTTCGCGTCGGCGTTCGACAACGACGACTGGGTGTGCCGCCTCCTGACGATGGTGCAGATGGCGGGCGTGATCGTGCTCGCCGTGGGGCTGCCGGCGTTGTTGGCTTCGATCGCGCGCGGCGTGGTCCTCGACAACCGGGTGATGGTCGCCGGCTACGTGATCATGCGCCTCGCGCTCGTGGGCAGTGGGCGCGCGCGGCGCGCGTGAATCCTCGCTACCGACGCATACGATCCGCAGTACGACGTCTCGGCGACGACCGTCGTCGCGGCGATCGCGGTTCCGGTGGTCGTCTTCATGGTGGTTCGGCTCCTCCTGCAGGCGTGGCTGGTGTCTGCGCTCCCGCGCGACGCCGCCGCACAAGGGGGTGCGACAGCACCGGCGATCATCGCGATCCCGCTCGCCGCCGCAGGAGTGCCCGTATGGGTGTGTCTGCTGGTCGTGCTCGTCTCACCGACCTGCATGGTGCTCTCGTTCGAACTCGGCGGGTGGCGAACCATGGACGCCCAACTGGCGCGGATCGCCCCGCGCGACGGTCGGTCTGTCCGTTCGGCACCCCTGTGAGAACGCCGCTGACGGCACACGTCGAGCCGTCAGCCGATGGAGGCAGCCGCCGCACGGATCGCTTGGAGAGTCGCCTCCGGCCGGGAGACCATGGAGACGTGCGAGGCATCCACTTCGGTGACCGTCGCACCCGCACGGTCGGCCATGCGGCGCTGCGTCTCGATCGGAATCACGCGGTCTTCCGTGCCGAGGACGGCCCAGCTCGGGATCGTCTTCCACGCGGGGGCGGCGGAGGGTGTCACGTTCGCCACGAAGGATGCCGGACGCTGCGTCGCCACGATGCTCCACCGGTCGGCTTCGGGGAGGTCCTGCGCGAACGCGTCGTGCACCGTCGCCGGCTTCAGGAACGCCTCGGCCGCACCCTCGGGGGCACCCGGGTAGCCGGCGACATCGAGCACGGTGGTCGGATCGGCGACCGCGAGCGCAGAGCCCGAGCCTTCGAGGATCCCCACGACCGTCTCGCCCTCGTCGGGGATGAAGGCGTCCACGTACACGAGCGCACGCACGTCACCGCCGTGCGCGCCGGCGTTCGTGATCACGGCGCCCCCGTAGGAGTGGCCGACGAGCACGACAGGGCCGGTGGTGCGCTGTGCGAGGAACGAGGCGATGTAGGCGGAGTCGCTCGTCAACCCACGCAGCTCGTTCGGTGGCGCCAGGACCGTGAACCCCTCCGCCTGCAGCGGACCGGTGATCGCGTTCCAGCTGGATGCATCGGCCCACGCGCCGTGGACGAGGACGATGGTCGGCTTGCTCTCTGACATTTCGACTTCCCATCTCTTGTGCCGCCGGGGCGGCTGCGGATGATCAAAGTCGCGCCGTGTGCTGTCCTGGACGCGCTGACCGCCACCCTAGAGGCCCGACCGCCGCCCGCGCCAGCATTTCATCCTCAGCGAGCGGTCGACGCGTCTCAGCCGCCGTCGGAGGGGGAGACGCACGGCGACGAGCGCGGGGCGACTGCGAAAGGCGGCCGATGACGGATGCCGCGCCTTGGCACGGCTGCGTCAGGTTGCGGCATCCGTCACCCGACGCCCGATCCGGTCAGGGGCAGTACGGGATGCCGTCGATGCGGTCGCCTTCCGCGGCGCTGCCGGTGACCGCGGCGACCACGCGGAGCGCGCGGTCCCAGTACCGCGCGTAATGCAGAGGATCGGCGTTGATCTGTATGCGATGCGCGACGAGCGTCGGCTCCATCGCGGCGCGGTCGGGCGCGCGGTCCGCCATCGCCCGATAGAACATCGTCGATGCGGAGTACGGGTCCAGGCGCGCTTCGCGGGGACCCCAGGAATCCTGCTGCTGGAACAGGCCGATCGATGTCGTGCGCGAACCGTCGGGATTGGTGGCTCCGCTCGTCTCCCAGTCGCCGTAGTCGATGTTGCGCAGGGACGACTCGCCCATCGCGGTCATGACGGCGATCGTCTGGTCGCGCTCGCCGAATCCGAGGTCCCGACCTGCGGCGAGGATCGTGCAGGCGTTGTCGAGCTGCGCGAGACCGTAGCCCGCGACCGCCGGCTCGGCGGCCGGGGCCGGCACGATGGCTTCCCCGTCCTCCGACAACGCCTCGAAGAACGCACCGGCCAGCGCGCTGCCACCCAGCACGACGACGGCGAGGAGAACCACCGGCACAGCGATCGCGGTGAGGACGGCCGCAACGGTGCGCCCCCGACGCCGGCGACTTCGCCGCCGTGCCGCCGTGCGCCGGCCCGCGGACACCTTCGACCGAGCCGTGCGACGTCGGCGTGGCGTCACGACGCTGCGAGCAGGCATCGGTTCTCGCTTCCGGTCGGGGATGGCGCGGATGTGCCTGTTCAGCATAGGCACGCGCGCCCGGAGACTCGGCTGGTCGGCCTGCCGGCCGCCGTGCGTGGACAGCGAAGGCCCCCGGGCTCCCTTGATCTCTCTCGGGAGCCCGGGGGCTCAGATGCTGGAACGGACGTCAGACGCCGAAGTACAGCTCGTACTCGAACGGGTGCGGGCGCGCGTTGAGCGGCTGGATCTCGTTCTCGATCTTGTACTCGATCCACGTCTCGATCAGCTCGGGCGTGAACACGCCGCCCTTGAGCAGGAACTCGTGGTCGGCGCGCAGCGCCTCGAGCGAGTCGAGCAGCGAGTTCGGCACCTGCGGGATGTTCTTCGCCTCCTCGGGAGGAAGCTCGTACAGGTCCTTGTCGACCGGCTCGTGCGGCTCGATGCGGTTCTGGATGCCGTCCAGGCCCGCCATCAGCTGCGCGGCGAAGGCGAGGTACGGGTTGCCCGAGGCGTCCGGCGCGCGGAACTCGATGCGCTTGGCCTTGGGGTTGGAGCCGGTGATCGGGATGCGGATGGCCGCCGAGCGGTTGCCGGCCGAGTACACCAGGTTGACCGGCGCCTCGTAGCCCTTCACGAGACGCTTGTACGAGTTGAGCGTCGGGTTGGTGAACGCCAGCAGCGCCGGCGCGTGCGCCAGGATGCCGCCGATGTACCAGCGAGCCAGGTCGGAGAGCTGTGCGTAGCCCTTCTCGTCGTAGAACAGCGGCTTGCCCTCGAGCCACAGCGACTGGTGCGTGTGCATGCCCGAGCCGTTGTCGCCGAAGAGCGGCTTCGGCATGAAGGTCGCGACCTTGCCCCACTCGTTCGCCACGTTCTTGACGATGTACTTGAACTTCAGGATGTCGTCGGCCGCGTGCACCATCGTGTCGAAGCGGTAGTTGATCTCCTGCTGACCGCCGGTGCCCACCTCGTGGTGCGCACGCTCGAGGTGCAGGCCCGACTCGATGAGGCGGAGGCTGATGTCGTCGCGCAGGTCGGCCGTCTTGTCGACGGGCGAGACCGGGAAGTAGCCGCCCTTGAAGGGGGTCTTGTTGGCGAGGTTGCCGCCCTCTTCGGCGCGGCCGCTGTTCCAGGCGCCCTCTTCGGAGTCGACCGAGTAGAAGCTGGAGTTCTGCTTCACCTCGTAGCGGACGTCGTCGAAGATGTAGAACTCCGCCTCGGGGGCGAAGAACGCGGTGTCGGCGATGCCGGTGGACGCGAGGTACTTCTCGGCCTTCTTGGCGACCTGGCGCGGGTCCTTCGAGTAGATCTCGCCGTTGCGCGGGTTGTAGATGTCGAAGACCATGATGAGGGTCTTGGCCTCGCGGAACGGGTCGAGGTATGCCGTCGACACGTCCGGGATCAGCTGCATGTCCGATTCGTGGATGTTCGCGAAGCCTCGGATCGAGGAGCCGTCGAACAGCTGGCCGACCGTGAAGAACTCCTCATCGACGGTGGAGGCCGGGATGTTGAAGTGCTGCTGCACGCCAGGAAGATCCGTGAAACGGATGTCGAGGAACTTGACGTCCTCGTCCTTGATGAACTTCAGCACCTCGGATGAATCTTTGAACATGAAGACTCCAGAGGTAGGGCATTCGGATCCGCCCGCGCGGCGGGCATGATGGCAAGCTACCGGCAGGGGATTGCCCGGCAGTATCACCTGTGTTTCCGGGATGTTACGACGGCCTGGGTACGCTTGAGAAGTGACGCAGAGCACGCAGGACTACCCCGGAGAGCGACTCGGGCTGCCCCGTGAAGGTACCGGATCGATCGGCCGTCTCGGCCGCCGAGTGGGCGCGCTGTTCGTCGACTACGGCGCCGCCTACCTCATCTCGGGCTTCTTCGAGTGGGATCCGCTCGCGATCCTCGCGCTGTTCGCCGCGATCCAGCTGGTGTTCCTGCCGACGCTCCAGGGGAGCCCCGGGCACCGGCTGTTCGGGCTGCGCCTGGTTCGCCTGGACGGCGCGTGGGTCGGGCTGTGGCGGCCGATCATCCGCACGGCGCTGCTGATCCTCGCGATCCCCGCCGTCATCTGGGATGCCGACCAGCGAGGACTGCACGACAAGGCGGCCGGCACGGTGCTGATCCGCTCCTGAAACGACCGTCGCCACCGCGATGCGGTGGCGACGGATCAGCTCAGCTCAGCGAGGACGCTGTGCGCGCGCCTTCGTCGGGTCGATGCCCTTCGGGATCGGCAGCGACGTCAGCGACTGGGAGACCGAGTCGACGCGCTTGATCACCGCGGCCATCGTGGCGCGGTCGACCTTCTTCGGGAGCGCCTTGATGGTCGAGGAGAGCTTGGAGATCGGCACGTCGCCCTCGCCATGGCCGACGTAGAGAACGGTGACGGGAACGCCCGACGCCACGCGCTGCACCTTGGAGCGCTCGTCGTTCACCAGGCGCGTGAGGCGCCCACGTGCGCCCTCGCCGACGATCACGACGCCACCGCGGCCGATCGCGCGGTAGACCGCCTCCTGCGTCTTGGGGTTGATGCCCACCGGCATCTCGCTGGCCTGCCACTTGCGACCGAGAGAGGTCGACATGACGTGGCCGGTGGCTCCCGGCATCCCATCGATCTTCTTGTACATCGCGCGCGTCGACAGGCGGGTCATCGTCATCATCGAGGCGAGCACGCCGAGCATGAGGCCCGTGATGCCCCACAGGATGATGCTCCACACCGCGACGGGCGGGATGGCGAAACCGATGCCGACACCGACGGCGGCGCCGAGGAGCAGGGTGCCGATCAGCAGGAACGGCAGCCAGCGGTACTCCTTCTGCGTGAAGGTGTACAGGGTGCGGATCTGGGAGAAGAATCCAGGGCCCTTGTCGGGGGCGGAACTGCGCGCGGCCATAGCTTCCAGCCTACCTTTTCTGAGGGGCTCACCTCGGCTCCTCCACAGTCGACACGGGTCGTTGCCGATCCCCGGCCCGCGGACCGCGGCGGCTCGTCTCGCCGGCACGAGCACAGACTGGGCGCGTGACGAGCGAAGCCGAACCCTGGGGCGGCGCCTACCGCACGATCCGGGCGGTGCGCGCCCGTGAGGACGCCCCGTGGCCGGGCGTGCTCGCACGCAGTGCCGACGGCACCCGCCTCCTGGTCGACACCGGAGTCCTCGGCCCCGGTTGGGCGGGCTGGGGCGCGGCGCCGGACGGCCACGTGCTCGCCCCGCTCGACGTCGTGCGGCGACCCGACGGCCATGACGTGGTGCTGCCCATGTGCACCGAACGACTGGAAGACTTCGTACACCGCAGGGCGGGGCGGATGCCGCTCACCGTCGGGGAGGCGGTCACGTTGGGGGTGAGCGTGCTGCGCGGGTGCGCACAGCTCGGGGTGACACCCGCGGTCACCGGCGAATGGTGGCTCGATGAGGTGGGCAGACCGGTGCTGGCGACGGATGCCGCCCCCACCGGCGCGCTCGAGGCCGCTGCCGTCCTGCTGGGGGCGGTCGCCGTCGATCCACCGTTGCGCGGACCGTGGGAACTCGCGCTGCGGGCCGTCTCCGCCGAGCGCGTCTCCTCGCGGGACCTGCTGGCCGCCGAGGACGCGCTGTTCGCCGTCGCGGCGCCCGAGCCGCTCAGCACCGTCAGTCTGCGGCCGCGCAGCGCGGCAGACCTTGCGCAGGACCGGGAGCCGCGCCACGCCGAACCGGTCGAGGAGGACGCCGCTCCGAGATCGATCTGGCAGGGGCTGCTGTCGGGCGTCGACGACGGTCTCGCCGACACCGTGTCGCGGGCGACGACCGCCGTCTGGCGGCGGCTGCGCGCCCGTGACCGTCCACCGAAGAAGTCCAGAAGACGCGCGCCCTGGCTCGTCGCCGCAGTCATCGGCGTCGCCGTCCTGGCGGGCGGATTCCTCTGGCCGGCGACGGGCGGAGACGCGGGTGCCGGGGCCGCCACGTCGCCTCGGTCGGGCGCGGAACCCACCGCGACAGCCCGCTCCTCCACGCCGCCGGAGTCCGCGGCTCCCGTGCCCACGTCGGTCGCGTCCGCGGCGGGGGAGTCATCCGGCTCCGCGGACGCACCGGGGGATCTCGCAGCGGTGACCAGCACCCTGCTCGACGCGCGCCTCGCGTGCGACGGGGACGAAGGCTGTCTCGCCACGGTCATCGCCGACCCGGCGACACCACCGCTGGGCGGAGCCATCGACCTTCCCGCAGCCATGCGGACGGTCACGCTCCTGGACGACTTCGGCGACCTCGCGGTGCTCCGCATCGACGCCGCGGATGCGGCATCCGCGTCACAGCTCGTGGTGATCCTGCGCAGAGACGAGAAATGGCTGCTGCGCGACGTTCACGACGTCGCGCAGCAGCCATGAGAGCGCGGGGCGCTCTGCGATCAGATGCCGAGCTGGCCCTCGAATGCGGCAGCCTCGAGCCGCGACTTGACGGCTCCGAGGAACCGGGCCGCGTCCGCACCGTCGATGACGCGGTGGTCGTACGACAGAGCGAGGTAGACGTATGAACGGACCGAGATCGCGTCCTTGCCGTCGACCGTCACCACACCCGGGCGCTTCACGACGACACCGGTGCCGAGGATCGCCGTCTGCGGCAGGAAGACGACGGGGGTGTCGAACAGAGCGCCACGCGAACCCGTGTTGGTCAGCGTGAACGTTCCGCCGGCGAGCTCGTCGGGCTTCAGCTTGTTGTCGCGCGTACGGGCCGCGAGGTCTGCGATCTCGTGGGCGATCTGCGCCAGGTCCTTCGACGCGGCGTCACGCAGCACCGGAGTCAGCAGGCCCCGCTCCGTGTCGACGGCGATCGACAGGTTCTCGCTGGCCGGATAGACGATCTGGTCTCCGTCCACCGTCGAGTTGACGATGGGGTACGCCTGCAGCGCCTCGGCGGCGGCGAGGGCGAAGAACGGCAGGAACGACAGCTTGTCGCCCGTCTTCGCGAGGAAGTCGTTCTTCACCTTGTCGCGGAAGTTGGCGAGCTTCGTCACGTCGACCTCGACGACCGTCGTGAGCTGCGCCGTCGACTGCATCGACTCGACCGCACGCTGGGCGAGCACCTTGCGCAGGCGCGACATCGGCTGCGTCGTCCCCCGCAGCGGCGAGACCTCGACGGGCGCCGGTGCGGCGGCGGGAGCGGCCCCGGCAGCAGGAGCCGCGGCGGCTTCGGCGGCACGCAGGACGTCCTCCTTGCGGATGCGACCGCCGACGCCGGTGCCCTTGACCGCGTTGAGGTCGACACCCTGCTGCTGTGCGAGTCGGCGCACGAGCGGGGTCACGTAGGTGACGGAGTCGTCGTCGGCAGCGACCTCAGCAGCCGGCGCGGCCGAAGCCGGCGCAGCGGCGGGAGCCGTGGCGGCAGCGGGCGCGGGGGCGGCAGCAGGAGCCGGGGCAGCAGCAGGCGCCGGGGCAGCAGCCGCGGGAGCCGGGGCGGCAGCGGCGGGAGCCGGGGCGGCAGCGGGAGCGGGAGCGGGCGCAGCGGCCCCGGCCTCGCCGATGCGCGCGAGCGGCGAACCCACGGCGACGGTCTCGTCCTCGGCGACCAGGATCTCCTGGAGCACGCCGGCGAACGGCGACGGGATCTCGGTGTCGACCTTGTCGGTCGAGATCTCGAGCAGCGGCTCGTCGACGGCGACGTCGTCACCGACCTGCTTCAGCCAGCGGGTGACGGTGCCCTCGGTGACGCTCTCGCCGAGCTCGGGGAGGACGACGTCCTTGCCCGCACCGGACGCGACGGGCGCGGCCTCGGCGGGGGCGGCGGCAGCGGGCGCGGCCTCAGCAGGAGCGGCCGGAGCGGGCTCCGCGGGAGACTCGGCGGGCGCAGCGGCCGGTGCGGCCTCCTCGGCCGCGGGCGCGGGCGCCGCCGCCGGAGTACCGGAACCGTCACCGATCTTCGCCAGCACGGCGCCGACCTCGACCGTCTCGTCCTCCTGGACGAGGATCTCCTCGATGACGCCGCTCACCGGCGACGGGATCTCGGTGTCCACCTTGTCCGTGGAGATCTCGAGCAGGCCCTCGTCCGCCTGGACCGTGTCGCCGACGTTCTTGAGCCAGCGGGTGACCGTTCCCTCTGTCACGCTCTCACCGAGAGCGGGGAGGACCACGGATGTGCTCATGAGGATGTCTCCTTCTGAAGAAATAGTCGGATCTAGCTTAGTGAAGGGCGCGACCCGGGAGGGTCAGAGCGCGTGCAGGGGCTTGCCCGCGAGCGCGAGGAACGCCTCGCCGAGGGCCTCCGACTGCGTCGGGTGCGCGTGGATGAACGGAGCGATGTCTTCGGGGTGGGCCTCCCAGCCCACGGCGAGCTGACCTTCGGTGATGAGCTCGCCGACGCGGTCGCCAACGAGGTGCACCCCGAGGACCGGGCCCTCCTTCGCGCGGACCACCTTGACGAGCCCGCCGGTTCCGAGGATCTCACTCTTGCCGTTGCCGGCGAGGTTGTACTCGTACGCGACGATGCCGTCGGCGCCGTGCGCCTCGGCCGCCTGCGCCTCGGTGAGGCCGACCGACGCGACCTCCGGGTGGCTGTAGGTGACCTTGGGGATCTGCGTGTCGGGGATCACGACGGGATTCAGGCCCGCGATCTCTTCGGCGACGAAGATGCCCTGCTGGAAGCCTCGGTGGGCCAGCTGCAGCCCCGGCACGATGTCGCCGACCGCCCACACGTGCGCCGCGCTGGTGCGCAGGCGCTCGTCGGTGAGCACGAACCCGCGGTCGATCGTGACGCCGGCCTCTTCGTAGCCGAGACCGGCCGATGCCGGACCGCGTCCGACCGCGACGAGCAGGTAGTCGGCGGTGAACACGGTGCCGTTCTCGAGCGTCACGGTGACGGCATCGGAGGTCTGCGTCGCCGACTGGAAGCGCACTCCCAGCGAAGAACGGATGCCGCGCCGGCGGTACGCCCGCTCGAGAGCCTTGCTGAGCGCGACGTCCTCGTTGGGCACGAGGTGGTCCAGCGCCTCGACGATCGTGACGTCGGCGCCGAACGAGTGCCAGACGCTCGCGAACTCGACGCCGATCACGCCGCCGCCGAGGATCACCACGCTGCCCGGGATCTCGTCGAGCTCCAGCGCCTGCTCGCTGGTCAGGATGCGGCCGCCGATCTCCAGGCCCGGGAGGCTGCGGCTGTACGAGCCGGTCGCGAGGACGACGTCGGTGCCGCGGTAGAGGTCGTCGCCGACGCGCACGGCGGGTCCCGGCTCGAGGCGCCCCTCGCCGGTGACGACGGTGATGCCGCGCGCCTTCACGAGGCCTTCGAGGCCCTTGTACTTCTTCGCGACGATGCCCTCGCGGTAAGCGCGTACCCCCGCGGGGTCGATGCCGTCGAAGGTGGCGCGGATGCCCATGGACGCGGCATCCCGCGCCGTGTCGGCGACCTCAGCGGCGTGCAGCAGCGCCTTGGTCGGGATGCACCCGCGGTGCAGGCACGTGCCGCCCACCTTGTCCTTCTCGACGAGGGCGACGGTCTTGCCGAGTTCGGCCGCGCGCAGAGCGGCCGCATAGCCGCCGCTTCCACCGCCCAGAACGACGAGATCGAAGGTGTGGTCGGTCATCGTGCCTCCTCATCGAGGTCTGCCAGGACGAAGCGGATCAGGCTGCGCACGGTCGCGGCAGTCGGTCCCTTGTCGGTGTAGCCGTACGGCGCGCCCTTGTGGGTGCCGCTGCCGGCGATGTCGAGATGCACCCACGGGATGCGGGGCGCATCTGCCTCGTCGCCCGTGCGGCCGACGAAATGGCGCAGGAACAGTCCTGCGAAGAGCGAGCCTCCGGCAGAGTCGCCGATCTTGGCGTTCTGCAGGTCGGCGATGGGGGAGTCGAGCTCCTCGACCATGTGCGCGGGGAGGGGCAGCTGCCACGCCGGCTCGCCTGCCTCGGCGGCGGCGGCGAGGTAGCGGGCGACCGCCTCGTCGTCGCCCATGACGCCGGTGTGGCGTGTGCCGAGCGCGACCAGGATGGCACCGGTGAGCGTGGCGACGTCGACGATCACGTCGGGCTTCTCGCGGCTGGCGGCGACGAGCCCGTCGGCGAGCACGAGGCGGCCCTCGGCGTCGGTGTTGAGCACCTCGACCGTCGTCCCGTCGAGCATCCGCAGCACGTCGCCCGGGCGGGTGGCGCGGCCGGACGGCATGTTGTCGGCGAGGCAGAGCCACGCGGACACCTTGACGTGGCCCTGCACGGATGCCACCGCCCGCAGCACGGCGAGCACGGTCGCTGCGCCCGCCATGTCGTACTTCATGCCGACCATCGACGCCGCGGGCTTGAGCGACAGGCCGCCGGTGTCGAAGGTGATGCCCTTGCCGACGAGCGCGACATGGCGCGTGGCGCCCTCCGGCGAGTACTCGAGGCGGACCAGGCGTGGCGGGCGGTCGGAGCCCTGTCCGACGCCGAGGATCCCGCCGAAGCCCTGCTCGCGCAGCGCCTCCTCGTCGAGGATCTCAACCGTCACAGGCAGGTCGGCGACCGCGTCGACGGCACGCTGTGCGACGTCGGCGGGGCCGAGCCACTCGGCGGGCGTGTGGACGAGGTCCTTCACGAGGGCGACGGATGCCGCGGTCTCGACGACGCGCGTGAGCTCGGTGTCGTCGGTCTCGGCGTCGCCGTGGACGACGACGCGCTCGGCGCGCGGCTTGGGTGCCTCGGTCTTGTACCCCGCGAATCGGTAGCCGCCCAGCGCCGCGCCCTCAGCCAGCGCCGGCCAGAGCGCCGGATCGGCCGACGGGGCTGCGAGGGCGACGGTCGCGAAGCCGGTCAGGGAGCGGATGGCGGTGCCCGCCGCATCGCGCAGGGCCGCGGCATCCGGTTCCGCGCCCGTTCCCACGACGGCCAGCGGAAGGGACGTGGCCGCGGGTGCGGGCACACGGACGAAGGATCCGGTCGCGCCCGTGAATCCGACCGCCGTCAGGGCCTCGCGAAGGCCCGGCCAATCCGGCAGATCGGTGGGGGCGTCGGCCTCGAGCGGCGGCAGTGCCAGCACGATCGCATCGGCATCGGACTCTCGGACGGGTGCGTTGCGGTACTCGAGGTCGGGGAACGACATGGTCTCCATCCTAGGGACGACGACTGTTCGCTCTGAGCGACACCGACGCGACCCGAGGTGTGCGCACGGCTCGTACCATGGGGACATGTCCTTTCCCGGTCCGCTGTTCGAGCGTGCGGCCTCGGCGCCGCCCGTTCCGCGCGGCCTGCCCCTGGTGATCGCCCTGACCGGGTTCACGGATGCCGGCAGTGCGGTGAGCCGGATGATCGACTACTTCCGCGACGACCTCTCGCCGTCGTTGATGGTGGCTTTCTCCAACGACGTGCTGCTGGACTACCGCGCGCGTCGCCCGATCGTGTCTTTCGAGAAGGACCACCTGACCGACTACCGGCCGCAACGGTTGGAACTCTCGTTCGCTCACGACGCGCTCGGGCAGCCGTTCCTCCTGCTGGCCGGCTATGAGCCGGACTTCGCGTGGGACGCGTTCTCCGCGGCGGTCCTCGACTTCGTCGACGCGTACGGCGTGTCGACCGTCACCTGGGTGCACGCCATCCCGATGCCGGTGCCGCACACGCGGCCGATCGGCACCACCGTCAGCGGGACGCGCTCGGAGCTGACCGAGGCCCACTCGGTGTGGCAGCCGCACACGCAGGTGCCGGCGACGGCCGGGCATCTCCTGGAGTACCGCCTCGCCGCCGCTGGAGTGCGGGTCGCCGGCTTCGTGCTGCTGATCCCGCACTACCTCGCCGACACCGAGTACCCCGCCGCGGCCCTCGCGGCGCTGGACAGTCTGACGGTCGCGACGGGACTCGTCTTCGCCGGCGACGTGCTGCGCGACGAGAACCACGAGTACCTCGAGAAGGTGACCGAGCAGATCGACGCGAGCGACGAGCTGGCCACCATGGTGCAGGGGCTCGAGGAGCGCTACGACGCCTATATGGCCGGCTCCACGCTCGCCACGCCGATGATCCACACCGGCGATCTGCCCAGTGCCGACGAGCTGGCCGCCGAGCTCGAGCGGTTCCTCGCCAGTCGTCCCGGCGAGGACGACAGACGCGGCTCCTGACCCGGCCCACTGGGGGCGGTGGAATTCGCCGCGGGACCTGCGCGTTGACTTCATTGATGGAGGTGCGTCGATCTCCGCGGGGCGATGCTGGCGGCGCACGGCAAGTATGAGATACTAGACGCTCTGACCCGTTGTCAACCGTTTTCGGCGGCCTCCGCCGAAGACGTGGACTTGACAAGGGTCTTACTAGTGTCCGAAACCGACCGGAACGCGTTCAGCGCGTCGACCGGTGAAAGGCGAAACGTGACTCCAGGCACGAACACGAAGGCTCGCTCGGCCGCGAAGGACACCGAGACGGACGAGACCAAGGCTCCCGCGAAGAAGGCTCCCGCGGCCAAGGGCACGCGCGCGAAGGCCGCGCCCAAGACGGCTTCCAAGCGCGCGAAGAAGTCGGACGCCGACTTCGAGGACGACGTCGAGGAGCTCGACGACGACGTCGAACTCGACGGCGACGACCTCGACGAGGACGCCGACGAAACGAGCGAGGGCTCGGCGACCGCGAAGAAGGGCGACAAGCCCGCGACCGACGAGGCCGCCGCGGCCGACGACGACGAGGACGAGGAGGAGAGCACCAAGCCGGCGTTCACCGAGCCGCTCCCGACCGGCGCGATCGTCATCTCGTCCAGCGACGAGGACGACGTCCCCGTCTACTCGACCCAGATCACCGGCGCCACCGCCGACCCGGTCAAGGACTACCTCAAGCAGATCGGCAAGGTGCCGCTCCTGAACGCGGCCGAAGAGGTCGAGCTCGCGATGCGCATCGAGGCGGGCCTGTTCGCCGAAGAGAAGCTGTCGCACATGTCGGCGGCCGAGAAGACCTCGCAGCTCGGACTCGACCTGCAGTGGGTCGCTCGCGACGGCCAGCGCGCGAAGAGCCACCTGCTCGGCGCCAACCTGCGTCTCGTGGTCTCGCTCGCCAAGCGCTACACCGGCCGCGGCATGCAGTTCCTGGATCTGATCCAGGAGGGCAACCTCGGTCTCATCCGCGCGGTCGAGAAGTTCGACTACACCAAGGGCTTCAAGTTCTCGACGTACGCGACGTGGTGGATCCGTCAGGTGATCACCCGCGCCATGGCCGACCAGGCGCGCACCATCCGCATCCCGGTGCACATGGTCGAGGTCATCAACAAGCTCGCGCGCGTCCAGCGTCAGATGCTGCAGGATCTCGGTCGCGAACCCACGCCCGAGGAGCTCAGCCGCGAGCTCGACATGACCCCCGAGAAGGTCATCGAGGTGCAGAAGTACGGCCGTGAGCCGATCTCGCTGCACACGCCCCTCGGTGAGGACGGCGACAGCGAGTTCGGTGACCTCATCGAGGACACCGAGGCCGTGGTCCCCGCCGACGCGGTGGGCTTCACGATGCTGCAGCGTCAGCTGGAGTCGCTCCTCGATTCGCTCTCGGAGCGCGAGGCCGGCGTCATCCGCATGCGCTTCGGCCTCGGCGACGGCCAGCCGAAGACGCTCGACCAGATCGGCGACACGTTCGGGGTCACCCGCGAGCGCATCCGCCAGATCGAGTCGAAGACGATGGCGAAGCTGCGGCACCCGTCCCGCTCGCAGTCCCTCCGGGACTACCTCGAGTGAGCGAGGCGAACGCCGGCAAGGCGCTCACCGTCCAGGTCGAAGGCTCGTCGTTCGCGCGCATCCCGATCCGTACGCGGGTCGTGATGCCCGGCGACGACCTCGACGAGTTCGTCCGCGAGTACGCGGCTGACGTGGTGCGCGAGGGCGACCTGCTGTTCGTGACCGAGAAGATCGTCGCGATCACGCAGGGACGCTCGTACCTGGTGGAAGACATCAAGCCCCGCAAGCTCGCGTTCTTCCTCTCGAAGTACGTCACCCGCACGCCGTACGGCATCGGCCTGGGCATGCCCGAGACGATGGAGATGGCGCTGCGCGAGTGCGGCACGATCCGCATCCTGTTCGCCGCGGCGGTCTCGGCGGTCACGAAGCTGTTCGGCCGCAAGGGCGACTTCTATCGCATCGCCGGCGACAAGGCGCGTGCGATCGACGGCCCCACCTCCGGCACGATCCCGCCGTACAACAAGGCGGTCGTGCTCGGACCGGAGCGCTCGCGCGAGGTCGCGATGCACCTCAAGGCGCTGCTGGGCGGCGTCCCGGACGTCGCGGTGGTCGACATCAACGACCTCGGCGGCAACATCCTCGGCTCGACGCTCGACAAGGCCGGCGAGAAGCAGCTGGTCGCGATCCTCAAGGACAACCCGCTCGGGCAGGGGCATCAGTCCACGCCGCTCGGAGTCGTCCGCTCGGTCTGACCGCGCACGCGAAAGGGCGCGGCATCCATCCGGATGCCGCGCCCTTCACGTTCCGCGGAGGTCAGAACCCGATGGCCTCGCGGTAGCGCGGCTTGTGGCCGGTGCGGATGCCGGTGACGCTGGGCTTGTTCTCGTACACGCCGGCGCCCCAGTTGCCCTCGACGAGCACCGGACCGTCGGGGGTCACCACGATGTCCCAGCCGACGTACTGGATCTGCGGGACGACGCGCGCGACCTGGTCGACGAACTCCTTGACCTGCTCCACCATCGGCAGCTGGAAGTCGGCGATCACGAAGCCGCTGTCGGGGTGCTTCTCGTGCACGTGGCTGTGCGAGTCGTAGCCGGGACCGACGGCATGACCGTTCTCGTCGAGCATCGTGTAGAAGCCGCCGAAGGTCATCTGGTCGCTCACGGCGCCGCGGCCGAACTTCTGGGCCATCGCGAGGATGTGGGTCTTCTCCCCGTCGAAGAACGCGGTCACCCGCGTGGTGTTCACCGTGCCCGGGCATACCGCCGCGAGGTCGTCGTGCTGGCGGATGACCTCCTCGATGAGGATCTCGCCGCGCGCGAGCAGCCCGCGGTGGAAGTCGTCCCAGTCGGTGACGTCGGCGGCGTGGTAGCGATGCACGCCGGTGCCGGCCTGACCGACGGGCTCCTTGGTGACGATCGTGCCCTGCCGTTCGGTGAACGCGCGCACCTCGTCGGCGTTGCCCTCCTCGACGACCATCCACTCGCGACGGAGGAACTCGCTGAAGACGCGATCGAACTCGACCTTGTCCTGGAACTGGCCGCGGTAGTCGGGGTGGTCGTACTTCTGCGACAGCTCATTGGACACCGGGTGCGTCATGTACGTCGCCCGCTCGGCGCGGTTCAGGATCGCGAAGTCGTAGTCGACGTAGTCCTGGAAGCCGACCTGCTTGAACCCGGCTGACCACAGCATGTCGACCAGCACTGCGGGCGTCCACTTGCCGTGCGCACGCGCGGTCTCCTTCGCGCGCTCCAGCACGGACCCGAGGTCGATGCGGCGGATGCGCCAGGCGAGGTAGCGAAGGCGGTTCGAGAGGGCGAGGCCCTGAGAAGACATGCGTGCTCCGGGTTCGGTTCGGGGGACCCCGATAGTCTAGAGGCGTGACTTCCTCGATCCCTGGGCACGCCCCGTCCGCGCCGGGATCGGAACCTCGCAGCGCCCCCGTCGCGCACATCTCCCGGGGCGCGCTGGCCGCGAACGCACGCCGCGCGTGGGAGAGCGGCATCCGTTCCTTCTCGCCGTCGATCCTCGAAGCGGATGCCTGGGGCCACGGTGCAGGCCTCGTCCTCGAGGTGCTGGAAGCCCAGGGATTCTCCCGTGACGCCGGTGCTCGGACGCCCAGGCTCTCGCCTGCCGCGCTGTACGGCCTGCCGGATGCCGACGGCACGGCCACGCCGGTGCTGCGGCTGACGGGCACCGTCCTCTCGATCAAGGACCTCCGGGCCGGCGAGGGCGTCTCGTACGGCTACGCGTTCCGCGCCCCCGCCGACACCCGCATCGCCCTGGTGACCGGCGGGTACGCGCAGGGCGTGGTCCGGCAGCTCGGCGGCGCCGTCGACGTCGTGATCGCGGGGGAGCGGCATCCGATCGTCGGGCGGGTCGCGATGGACGTGTGCGTGGTGGAGATCTGGGATGCCGCGGTGAGCCGCGGCGACGAGGTGCTGTTCCTCGGCGACCCTGCGCAGCGGGAGCCGTCGCTCGCGGACTGGTCGAGGGCGACGCGGCTGCGCGACGGTGAGCTGATCGCGACAGTCGGCCTGCGCGCGATCCGCGAGGTCGCCCCGTGACCGCGCGCCTGCACGTCGATCTCGACGCCCTGGCGCGCAACATCGCGACGGTCCGCGCGACGGTCGCCCCCGCCGCGCTCATGCTGGTGGTCAAGGACGACGCGTACGCACACGGCCTCGAGCCCGTCGTGCGGGCGGCGGCCGCCGCCGGTGTCGAGTGGTTCGGCGCGTTCGACGTGCGCACCGGCAGCGCCGTGCGCGCCGCGGTGGGGGAGGACGCACGGATCTTCGCCTGGATCGCCGCCTCGCGGGCCGACCTCGACGACGCCATCGCCGCACGCATCGACCTCGGCATCGGCGACGCCGACCTCTTGGAAGATCTCGCGGACGCCGCGCGCGATGCCTCGGCGACGGTACGGGTGCACCTGAAGATCGACACCGGCCTGCACCGCAACGGCGTGCGGCCAGAGCGCTGGCACGCCTTCGTGACGCGCGCTGCGGTACTCCAGCGGGAGGGCCTGATCGACGTGGTCGGCGTCTGGAGCCACATCGCGGAGGCGTCGGATGCCGAGGACGACGACGCCCGCGCCGTCTACGAGTGGGCGCTCGAGGAGGCCGCGGCGGCCGGTCTTCACTCGCCCACGCGTCACCTCGCCGCCAGCGCCGCGTCCTTCGCGCGGCCCGAGTTCCGCTACGACATGGTCCGCGTCGGCGCGTTCTGCTACGGCATCCGTTCCGCGGGCGGTCCGTCTGCCGACGAGCTCGGGCTGGTCCCGATCGGACGGCTCGATGCGGAGGTCCTCGCCGTCGACGGCGACGTCGTCCGCATCGGCCTCGGAGCGCTCGACGGCCTGCCGTCGTCGCTGGGGGAACGCGCCACGGTGGGCACGCCGGCGGGCGCGCGTGCGCTGCTGGCGGTACGGGATGCCGATTCGCTCGTCGCGGCGTGGCCGGGCGCGTCGGCGGGAGACGTCGTGACCGTCTACGGACCGGGCATGCAGGGCGAAGGCAGTGCGACCGACCTCGCGGAACTCATCGGCACGATCGGCGAGGAGATCGCGCTGCGCGTCTCACCCCTGGTGCGCCGCGAGCACTCCTCGCGCTGAACGGCGGGGTGGCGCCCTTGGGGCGCGGCCTCAGGCGGACTCGGAGAGCCGGGCCGTCTCGTCGTGCCACGACGTCGCGATCGCGCGCAGCTTCTCTTCGTACTTGCGTCCGTGGTGGGCGCAGAACAGCAGCTCGCTGCCATTGACCTCGGCCGCGATGTAGGCCTGAGCACCGCACGAGTCGCAGCGATCCGTCGCCGTGAGGCGGTACTCGAGGACGGCGGCATTCTCGGTGGGTGTCGAAAGCGTGGTCATCTCGGTGCCTCCTCGTATGCGTAGAACTCCGTAGCGGTCATGAAATACAACCACGCCGATGTTTCGAGAATGCCGCGAACGGGTCACATTTCGCTCAGCGCGTACCCGGCGTCGGCGCGGAGCGTGTCTGCGCCGGGGCACCGGGTGCCCCGATTACGATGGGAGATTGTGACCGCCGAGTACTCCGCCCATCATCTCCAGGTGCTCGAAGGGCTCGAGGCGGTCCGCAAGCGCCCCGGCATGTACATCGGCTCGACCGACTCGCGCGGCCTCATGCACTGCCTCTGGGAGATCATCGACAACTCCGTCGACGAGGCGCTGGCGGGCCACGGCTCGCGCATCGACATCGTGCTCCACGCCGACGGCAGCGTCGAGGTGCGGGACCGCGCCCGAGGCATCCCCGTCGACATCGAGCCCCGCACGGGTCTGTCCGGTGTCGAGGTCGTCTTCACCAAGCTCCACGCCGGCGGCAAGTTCGGCGGCGGCTCGTACGCGGCATCCGGCGGTCTCCACGGCGTCGGCGCGTCGGTCGTCAACGCGCTCTCGGAGCGGCTCGACGTCGAGGTCGACCGCGGCGGCAAGACGTGGGCGATGTCGTTCCACCGCGGCGAGCCCGGTGTGTTCTCCAACGGCAGCCCCGACTCCGCGTTCACCCCGTTCGAGGACCGCAGCGAGCTGCGCGTCGCCGGTCGCGCCGCCAAGGGCGTCACCGGCACCCGCATCCGCTACTGGGCGGACCGGCAGATCTTCACCAAGGACGCGGCGTTCAACCTGCAGGAGCTCGAGCAGCGCGCCCGGCAGACCGCGTTCCTCGTCCCCGGCCTCGAGATCGTCATCCGCGACGAGCGGCCGGGTTCCGAGACCGGCGAGCCGGTGGAGACCAGCTACCGCTTCGACGGCGGCATCTCCGAGTTCGCGGACTTCCTCGCCCCCGACGCGGCCATCACCGACACCTGGCGGCTCACCGGTGCCGGCACGTTCACCGAGACGGTCCCCGTGCTCCAGGCGTCGGGCGCGATGGTGCCGACCGAGGTCGAGCGCGAATGCCAGGTCGACATCGCGGTGCGATGGGGCACCGGCTACGAGACGTCCTCCCGTTCGTTCGTCAACATCATCGCGACCCCCAAGGGCGGCACACATCAGCAAGGGTTCGAGCAGGGCCTCATGAAGGTTCTGCGCGATCAGGTCACGCAGAACGCGCGGCGGCTCAAGGTCGGCACCGACAAGCTCGAGAAGGACGACATCCTGGCCGGCCTCACCGCCGTGCTCACCGTGCGTCTGCCCGAGCCGCAGTTCGAGGGCCAGACGAAGGAGGTGCTCGGCACCCCGGCGGTCCGCCAGATCGTGTCGAACGTCCTCACGCGCGAGCTCACCGCCCGCTTCACGTCGACCAAGCGCGACGACAAGGCGCAGACGTCGCTGCTGCTGGACAAGGTCGTCTCCGAGATGAAGGCGCGCATCTCGGCGCGCACGCACAAAGAGACGCAGCGCCGCAAGAACGCGCTGGAGTCCTCGTCTCTGCCCGCGAAGCTGGCCGACTGCCGCTCGAACGACGTCGCCGAATCCGAGCTGTTCATCGTCGAGGGCGATTCGGCCCTCGGCACCGCGAAGCTTGCGCGCAACAGCGAGTTCCAGGCGCTGCTGCCGATCCGCGGCAAGATCCTCAACGTGCAGAAGGCGTCGATCAGCGACATGCTGTCCAACGCCGAGTGCGCCGCGATCATCCAGGTGATCGGCGCCGGCTCCGGCCGCTCGTTCGACCTCGATGCCGCGCGCTACGGCAAGATCATCCTGATGAGCGACGCCGACGTCGACGGCGCCCACATCCGCACGCTGCTGCTGACGCTGTTCTTCCGCTACATGCGACCCCTCATCGACGAGGGCCGGGTGTACGCGGCCGTGCCGCCGTTGCACCGCGTGCTGGTCATGAACCCCGGCTCCAAGCCGAACGAGACGATCTACACGTACTCCGAGAACGAGCTGCACACGCTGCTCACGAAGCTCACCAAGGCCGGCAAGCGCTGGCAGGAGCCCGTGCAGCGCTACAAGGGTCTCGGCGAGATGGATGCCGACCAGCTCGCGACGACGACGATGGACCGCGCCGGTCGCACCCTGCGCCGCGTGCGGATGCAGGATGCCGAGGCCGCGGCATCCGTCTTCGAACTGCTCATGGGCAACGACGTGGCGCCGCGAAAGGAGTTCATCATCGACTCCAGCGACCGCCTGCTGCGCGACCGCATCGACGCCTGAGCCTTCACCGCACGCGAGAGGGCCGTCGTCCGTGGACGACGGCCCTCTCGCGTGGAACGAACGGACTCAGCGGATGCCGGTGCCCACCGCGCCGATGACGCCGTCGATCGGGGTGCCCGAGGCATCGCGCTTGGCGCCGGACTCGGGCAGCGTGCGCGTCGCCCCGTCGGACCCGATCGCGCGGGGGTCGGTTCCGACCCATGCGATCGTGAGCGCGTCCTCGCCCTTCAGGAACCGCTGGGCGCGCACGCCGCCGGTGGCGCGGCCCTTGGCGGGGAACTCGCTGAACAGCGACACCTTGGCGCTGCCGGCGTCGGTTCCGGCCAGCGCGCTCGTGGATCCCGCGATCGTCACCACGACAGCGTCGAACTCCGACGGGCCGACCACGTCGAACGCGATCACCTGAGCGCCGTCGGTGAGGCGGATGCCGGCCATGCCGCCCGCCGAGCGTCCCTGCGGGCGCACCGACGACGCGTCGAAGCGCAGCAGCTGGGCGTCGCTCGCCACGAACACGAGCTCGGCGCCGTCCGAGGCCGGCGCCGCGCCCACGACGCGGTCGCCGTCCTTCAGGGCGATGACCTCGATGTCGTGCTTCGTGCCGATCTCATTCGCCGCGACGCGCTTGACCACGCCGTGGGCGGTGCCGATCGCGATCGGGGGAGTCTCGGCGAGGGGCACGATCGCGACGACGTGCTCGCCGCCGCTCAGGCCGAGGTACTGATCGGCGCGCGTGCCCGCGGCCAGCTGCACCGAGTTGCCGGGCACCGAGGGCAGGTCGACCGGAGTGAACCGGACGAGGCGCCCGAGGTTCGTCACGGCCCCGAGGTCGCCACGGGTCGACCCGTCGACGACCGACCGGATGGCGTCGTGCTTGGACCGGCGGGCGGGCGCCACGATGCCGCCGCCGGGAGCGTCGGGGGAGAGTTCGGCCCGGACCATGCGTCCTGTCGCGGACAGGAAGACGCGGCATGGCGCGTCGGCGATCTGCAGGTCGGCGGCCACCGCGGCGGCGCGGGAGCGCGGCTGCACCGGGCCGCCGTTGAGGAGGACGGTGCGCCGGGGCGTGCCGAACGTCTCGGCGGCGGCATCCAGTTCCTTGGCGACCTGCGCGCGCAGCAGCACGTCGCTGCCGAGCAGCTCCTCGAGCTGGGCGATCTCGATCTTGAGGTTGTCGCGCTCGGTCTCCAGCTCGATGCGCGAGAACTTGGTGAGGCGGCGCAGGCGCAGCTCGAGGATGTACTCGGCCTGGACCTGCGACAGGTCGAACACGTCCATGAGGCGCCCGCGCGCCTGCTCGCCGTCATCGGAGGTGCGGATGACCTGGATGACCTCGTCGATGTCGAGGATGGCGATGAGGAGGCCCTCGACGAGGTGCAGTCGCTCTTTGCGCCGCTCGAGGCGGTAACGGCTGCGACGCGTGACCACGCTGATGCGGTGGTCGAGGTACACGCGGAGCAGCTCACGCAGCCCGAGGGTCTGCGGCTGGCCCTCGACCAAGGCGACGTTGTTGATGCTGAACGAATCCTCGAGCGGCGTGAGCCGGTAGAGGTGGTCGAGCACTGCCTGCGGGTCGAAGCCCGTCTTGATCCCGATGACCAGGCGCAGACCGTGGTGCCGGTCGGTGAGGTCGTTGACGTCCGAGATGCCCTGCAGCTTCTTCGCGTTGACGGCGTCCTTGATCTTCTCGATCACGCGCTCGGGGCCGACCAGGTACGGCAGCTCGGTGACGATCAGGCCGGTTCGGCGCGGGCCGAGCGATTCGATGGAGACCTTGGCGCGGGTGCGGAAGCTGCCGCGCCCGTTGGTGTACGCGTCCTTGATCCCGTCGAGGCCGACGATGATGCCGCCGCCGGGGAGGTCCGGACCGGGCACGAACTCCATGAGCTCTTCGACGGTCGCCTCAGGGTTGTCGAGCAGATGCGTGGCGGCGCCGACGACCTCGATGAGGTTGTGCGGCGCCATGTTCGTCGCCATGCCCACCGCGATGCCGGTCGTGCCGTTGACGAGCAGGTTGGGGAAGGCCGCCGGCAGCACCTCGGGCTGCTGGAACTGTCCGTCGTAGTTCGGGATGAAGTCGACGACGTCCTCGTCGAGGTTCTCCGTGAGCGCGAGCGCGGGAGGCGCGAGGCGCGCCTCGGTGTAGCGGGGGGCGGCGGGGCCGTCGTCGAGGGAGCCGAAGTTGCCGTGACCGTCCACCAGCGGCACCCGCAGCGAGAACGGCTGTGCGAGGCGTACGAGGGCGTCGTAGATCGGGGCGTCGCCGTGCGGGTGGAGCTTTCCCATCACCTCGCCCACGACGCGGGCGCTCTTCACGTGCCCGCGGTCGGGCCGCAGGCCCATGTCGGCCATCTGGAACAGGATGCGGCGCTGCACCGGCTTCAGGCCGTCGCGCGCATCCGGGAGCGCGCGCGAGTAGATCACCGAATACGCGTACTCGAGGAACGACGTCTGCATCTCGGATGAGACGTCGACGTCCTCGATGCGTCCGTGGTCGGCGGGTGAGGAGTCGGTGCGGGATGCAGGCATGTGACGTGAAAGCCTCGGGTGACGGCGGGAGCGGCGGGGGCGCGGCCGCTGTGTGCGAGACTGGCCCCGATGACCCTCAGCCTACCCGCGGACCCGGTGCGTGCCCGGAGCCTCACCCGTGTCGTGTCCGAGATGTCGGCGGCACTGGACGGCGGATCGGAGTGGTTCGCCCCGGCGCGCAGCGCCGTCGTGTGGGTGCTCGACGGGCTGGGCGTGTACAACCTCGCCGCCCGCGCCGGGCACGCCCGCTTCCTGAGCGAGGCGCGGACCAAGAAGGATGCCGCGCGCACCGTGTTCCCGTCGACGACGGCGGCCGCCCTGACGAGCCTGCTGACCGGCGCGCTGCCCGGCGAACACGGCATCGTCGGGTACCGCGCACGCGTGCCGGGCACCGACGACGTCATCAATCAGCTCCGAGGCTGGGACACCGACGGGCTGCCGCTGTCGTTCCAGCGCGCGACGCCGCTGTCGGCCTCGCTCGGACGCCCGTTCTTCGCCGTCTCCCGCAACGAGTACGCCGGCACCGGCTTCACCGCCGCCACCCTGGGCGACGCGGAGTTCCACGGTGCCGACGACTTGGACGAGCGCGTCGAGGTCGCCGCCGACCTCGCGGCGCGGCATCCGGGTTCCCTCGTCTACCTCTACGCCCCGGATCTGGACGGCATCGGCCACAAGCGAGGCTGGGAGTCGGACGAGTGGGTCGCCGCGCTGGAGCGGGTGGATGCCGCCGCCCGCCGACTCGCGTCAGCGCTGGACCGCGGCACCGGCGTGCTCGTGACATCCGACCACGGCATGATCGACGTAGCGCGACACCGCCACATCCTGCTGGAGGACGGGGAGCCGCTGCTGGACGGCGTGCGGCTCATCGGGGGAGAGCCGCGGATGCTGCACCTCTACGCCGAACCCGGCCAGGCGGGCGACGTGCTCGCGCGGTGGCGCGAGGCCGAGGCATCCCGTTCCTGGGTGCTCTCGCGGGACGAGCTGATCTCCTCCGGCCTGATGGGCCCCGTGGCCGCGGACGTCGCGGACCGGATCGGCGACGTCATCGTGGCCGCGCGAGCGGGCATCGCGTACTACGACGACCGGCTCAGCGACAAGGCGCCGCAGAAGATGATCGGCCAGCACGGCTCGCTCACCGATGAGGAGCGCGTCGTGCCGCTCATCCGGCTCGGCGCGTTCGCCTGAGCCGGATCAGTCGTCCGAGCGGGCGCCGAAGACGATCTCGTCCCAGGACGGCATCGAGGTGCGTCCCTTGCGGCGCCCCGCTTCGGCCACGGCAGCGGGCGACGGCGCCTGGTACTCGGGAGCCGGGAGCTCCTCGTCCGCGGGCGTCTCGTCGTAGCCGGGCTCCAGCGCGTCGAACAGCGCGACCGGCGCCGACGAGCGCGACGGGGCGGCGACCTCTTCCGCGCCCGGCAGCGGCTCGCGCTGACCGCGCCGCCGACGCAGCGCCTCGAGCAGGTCGGCCGTCTCGGCCGAGGTCGCCACCGGCGGCTCACTGGCGCGCTTGATGGCTGCCTCCTGCACCGCGGGCGCCGCCGGCGACGGAAGGTCGGGCTGCTCGAGATCGGCATCGGGAAGGCGGCGCGGTCCGAACGCGCCGCTGTCGAAGCGGGAGTCGTCCTTGGACGGCACGCTGTCGAGCGCCCTGAGACGGGGGATGAGGCCCTCGGGAAGGGAACCCTGGCGTGAGAGCTGGATCGCGTCGGCGTTCAAGGGCGCCAGCGTGCTGCGGCGCGGATCGAAACCCCACCGGGCGTCGTGGCCGATGTCGTTCGAGGTGAACTCGAGCTTGACGATCCAGCCCGTCGGCTCCTTCCAGCTGGTCCAGCGTTCGCCCATGGCACCGGCCTCGGCCAGCTTGGTCCGCACCGCCGAGCCGAACGTGCTCTGGCCGTCGCTCTCGAAGTCGCCTCCGAGCAGCACCGGCACCGCCAGCGCCTGGCCGACGATGTGCTCGCGCTCGGCGAGCACCGGTCCCTCGAAGCGAACGATGTCCTCGACGCGGGCACCCAGCAGTTCGGCGACCTCCCGTGCGGACAGACCCGAGCGGATGTGGGACTGGATCTCGCGGGGACTGGGACGGGAGGTGTGCGTGTCGCCCTCGCGGTCGCGCCGCGCCTTGCGCAGCTCGATCCGCAGCACGTCGTCGACGTCCAGCGCGAATCTCTCGCCGGACTCGGTCGCCAGGATGAGCTTGTCGTCCTCGGTTCCGATGACCTTGAGCTGTTCCATGCGAACGCCCCTCCGATCCTGCGTGTTCGCCCATGGTGTCACAGGGCACCGCGAGCGCCGGGAATATCCCGCGCGTGCCGCGAGTTTCACGCGAACGCAAGGACCGGACGCCGCCGGATCGCATTTGCGAAAAGGCGAATGGTCGTGCAAACTATCGCCGCCCGCAAGGGCGAGCGCAACCCGCGATACCCGGAAGTTGAGATCTTCACGCATGGCCACCGATTACGACGCCCCCCGCAAGACCGAGGATGACAGCGAGTCCATCGAAGCGCTCAAGGAGCGTGTCCCGGACAAGCTGTCGGGGTCGGTCGATGTGGAGGACGCCGACAACCCGTCGGGCTTCGAGCTGCCCGGAGCCGACCTTTCGGACCTCGAGCTCGACGTCGTCGTTCTCCCGCCTCAGGAGGATGAGTTCACCTGTATGAACTGCTTCCTCGTGAAGCACCGTTCGCAGCTCGACCACGAGACTGCGGCCGGGCCTATCTGCTCGGAGTGCTCGGCGTGAGCTGAGCCCGCCGCACAGCGGCGGACAGACGATCCGGCGTTCGCGAGGAGATGACCCACGCGCTCGTCGGATCGTCCACGTCTGTGACCGGGATCACGACGACTCCGTCGATCCCGCCCCGGATGAGGTGCCACGAGCGCGCGTCGAGACCGGCTCCCCGCGCGTGGCGCGCGTCCTCTCCGACATGCACCTCGGGATCGCCGAGGAACTCGACGCCGATGTGGGCACGACCTGCGCGCAGCTCGCCGTCGCGCACCTCGACCACGGGGGCCGCGGCGATCAGCAATGCGATCAGCGCCACTCCGACGCAGGCGCCCACCACGAGGGCGAGCGTGGTGTCGATCGGGGTGAAGACGAGGGCCGCCATCGGCGCCGCGAGGGCCGCCGCGACCAGGATCCACAGCGACGGGCCGAGGCGTTCGCGGTAGTCGCTGCGAGTGCGTGTGGCGGACCCGGCATTGCGCATGGAGTTCTGCATTACCCTCGTTGGGTGACTGAAACGGTGGACGTCCCCATTATCGCCCCCGACGTCCCGGTGTACGCGCACCCGGGCGACGCCGGAGCCGACCTCGTCGCCGCGGAGGCGGTACGCCTCGGCCCTGGGGACCGTGCGCTCGTCGGCACCGGTGTCCGCATCGCTCTTCCGGACGGCTACGTCGCCTTCGTGGTTCCCCGCAGCGGCCTGGCCGCCAAGCACGGCATCACGATCGTCAACGCTCCCGGCACGATCGACGCCGGCTACCGCGGCGAGATCAAGGTGATCCTGCTCAACACCGACCGCGAGCACGCGCACGAGATCGCGGTGGGCGATCGCATCGCCCAGCTCATCGTGATGCCCGTGCCACGCGCGACATTCATCCCCGTGGAGACCCTCCCCGACAGCGTGCGCGGCGAGGGCGGCTTCGGCTCCACGGGCTACCAGAAGGACGGAGTCCTGGCATGACCGACCCCTCATCCGCCGACGTTCCGCGCAAGGCCGCGCCCGACGACAGGGCTGAGGTCGGCCCGTTCGACGAGTCCGAGGCGAACCCCGTGCGGCCCTACATCGACCTGGGCGGCATCAAGATCCTTCCCCGCGAGGGACTGAACCTGCGTCTCGAGGTCGAGGAGCAGACCAAGCGCATCGTCGCGGTGGGGCTGGACTACGCCGACTCGACCCTGCAGGTGCAGCCGTTCGCGGCGCCGCGAACGGCCGGGCTGTGGGACGAGACGCGCGAGCAGATCCGCCAGCAGATCCGCCAGCAGGGCGGGCGCGTCGAGGAGCGCGAGGGACCGCTCGGCCCGGAGCTCCTCGCCGAGGTGCCCGTCATCGCCGGGCCCGACGGCACGGCCGGCAAGCGGCTGGCGCGCTTCGTGGGCGTCGACGGTCCGCGGTGGTTCCTGCGTGGCGTCATCGGCGGCGCGGCGACAGCCGACGTCGAGGCCGCTGCCGCCGTGGAGGACCTGTTCCGCTCGATCGTCGTCGTGCGGGGAGGCTCGCCGATGCCGCCGCGCGACCTGATCCCGCTCCGCATGCCGGCCACGCCGGGCACCGCGTGAGCGAGACGGCCGTGCCCGACGAGGAGACAGCGCCGGGCGGCGCCGCCGAACCGGACGAGAACACCCCCGGCGCGGATGCCGCTGCCGGCGCGGACGCCGCGCCCCCGGCATCCGCTTCCGAGGTCCTCGGCGCGGCGCTCGGGAACGCGGCCCGCCGAGCCGGGCTGGACCCCGCCGAGGGCAAGACGACGGGGCACGTCGTGTGGTCCGCCATGGGCGGCTGGCGCGGCATCCTCGAGTCGGTCCTTCCCAGCCTCGCGTTCGTCGTGCTGTTCACCGTGACGAAGGACCTCGTCGTCTCGCTGGCGGTGTCGGTGGGACTCGCCGCGATCTTCACGCTCGTGCGGATCGTGCAGAAACAGCCCGTCAGCGCCGCGCTGGGCGGCCTCATCGCCACGGTCGCCGCCGCGGTCCTGGCGCTGCTGACCGGCCGCGCCGAGGACAACTTCGTCTGGGGCTTCTTCACGAACGGCCTGTACGGCACCGCCTTCCTGGTGTCGGCACTGGTCGGCTGGCCGCTGATCGGCCTGGCCGTCGGGTTCCTGATGCAGGAGGGCACCGCCTGGCGCGCCGACAAGCGCAAGCGCCGCGTGTTCTTCTGGCTGTCGATCGCGTGGGCCGGGCTGTTCGCCGCCCGGCTGATCGTGCAGCTGCCGCTGTACTTCTCGGGTGACGTGACCGCCCTCGGCACCCTGAAGCTCGTAATGGGGCTTCCGCTGTTCGCGCCCCTCGTCGCGGTGACATGGCTCGCGGTCCGCGCGCTGTACCCGCGCCGCGAGTCGCACGCGGATACCGCTGTCGAGTGATACATTTATCTCGACATCAAGATAGTTTTCCCCCGATCGGGTGAGGTCGCCCTCACTAGCCGAGCGCTCGCGGGCGGGGGAAGATGGGGATGCCGGACTCCGGCACGATCCCGCCGCCGACGAAGGAGACAGACGTGTCCACGGTTGACAGCTTCGGTGCGAAGAGCACCCTGACGGTCGGCAGCACCGACTACGAGATCTTCCGCGTCGACACGGTCGCGGGCTACGAGAAGCTCCCGTTCAGCCTCAAGGTGCTGCTCGAGAACCTGCTCCGCACCGAGGACGGCGCGAACGTCACGAAGGAGCAGATCCAGGCCCTCGGTTCGTGGAACCCGGCGGCCGAGCCCGACACCGAGATCCAGTTCACGCCCGCGCGCGTGGTCATGCAGGACTTCACCGGCGTGCCCTGCATCGTCGACCTCGCGACGATGCGCGAGGCGGTCACCGCGCTCGGCGGAGACCCCAACAAGATCAACCCGCTCTCGCCCGCCGAGATGGTCATCGACCACTCGGTCATCGCAGACCTGTTCGGCCGCGAGGACGCCCTCGAGCGCAACGTCGAGATCGAGTACGAGCGCAACGGCGAGCGTTACCAGTTCCTGCGCTGGGGCCAGACGGCGTTCAACGACTTCAAGGTCGTGCCCCCGGGCACCGGCATCGTGCACCAGGTCAACATCGAGCACCTGGCCAAGGTCATCTACGACCGCGAGGTCGGCGGCGTCCTGCGTGCCTACCCCGACACCTGCGTCGGCACCGACTCGCACACCACGATGGTCAACGGACTGGGCGTGCTGGGCTGGGGCGTGGGCGGCATCGAGGCCGAGGCGGCGATGCTCGGCCAGCCCGTGTCGATGCTGATCCCGCGCGTGGTCGGCTTCAAGCTCACCGGCGAGATCCCCGCCGCCGTGACCGCGACCGACGTCGTGCTCACGATCACCGACATGCTGCGCAAGCACGGCGTGGTCGGCAAGTTCGTGGAGTTCTACGGCGAGGGCGTCGCCTCGGTGCCGCTGGCCAACCGCGCCACGATCGGCAACATGAGCCCCGAGTTCGGCTCGACCGCGGCGATCTTCCCGATCGACGACGTGACGCTGGACTACCTGCGCCTGACCGGTCGCGACGAGGACGCCGTGGCGCTCGTCGAGGCGTACGCCAAGGAGCAGTCGCTCTGGCACGACGCTGCGAACGAGCCGAACTTCAGCGAGTACATGGAGCTCGACCTCTCGACGGTCGTCCCCTCGATCGCCGGCCCGAAGCGCCCGCAGGACCGCATCCTGCTGTCGGAGGCGAAGGCGCAGTTCGAGAAGGACATCGTCAACTACGCCACGGCGTCGACGACCGACGACATCGTCGACCTCGACAGCAAGCACTCGTTCCCGGCATCCGACCCGGGCAGCGTCCCCGGCGAGGAGACGCCCACCACGCGTCCGGTGCACATCAACAGCGGCGCCCCCGCGACGGCCTCCAAGCCGATCAAGGTCACCACGCCCGATGGCGAGGCCTACATCCTCGACAACGGCGCCGTGACCCTCGCCGCCATCACGTCGTGCACCAACACGTCCAACCCGTCGGTCATGATCGCCGCGGGCCTGCTCGCCAAGAAGGCGGTCGACAAGGGCCTCAAGCGCAAGCCGTGGGTCAAGACGACGCTCGGCCCCGGCTCGAAGGTCGTCACCGACTACTACGAGAAGTCGGGCCTGGACAAGGCGCTCGAGGGTCTCGACTTCTTCACCGTCGGCTACGGCTGCACGATCTGCATCGGCAACTCGGGTCCGCTCATCGAAGAGGTCTCCGCGGCGATCAACGAGAACGACCTCGCCGTCACCGCCGTGCTCTCGGGCAACCGCAACTTCGAGGGCCGCATCAGCCCCGACGTGAAGATGAACTACCTCGCCTCGCCGCCCCTGGTGGTCGCGTACGCACTGGCCGGGTCGATGAACTTCGACTTCGAGACCGACGCGCTCGGCAAGGACCTCGACGGCAACGACGTGTTCCTCAAGGACATCTGGCCCTCGCCGGAAGAGGTCCAGCAGATCATCGACACGTCGATCTCGCGCGAGCAGTTCATCAAGCAGTACGCCACCGTGTTCGACGGCGACGAGCGCTGGAAGAACCTGCCGACGCCCGAGGGCCCCGTCTTCGAGTGGGACGCCGACTCGACCTACGTGCGCAAGGCTCCCTACTTCGACGGAATGTCGATGGAGCTGACCCCGGTCGCCGACATCTCCGGCGCCCGCGTCATGGCGACCCTCGGCGACTCGGTCACCACCGACCACATCTCGCCCGCCGGCAACATCAAGGCCGGCACGCCCGCCGCTCAGTACCTCACCGAGCACGGCGTCGCGCAGAAGGACTTCAACTCCTACGGCTCGCGCCGTGGCAACCACGAGGTCATGATCCGCGGCACCTTCGCGAACATCCGCCTGAAGAACGAGCTGGTCGCCGCGGTCAACGACGGCCAGATCGTCGAGGGCGGCTTCACGCGCGACTTCACGCAGGAGGGCGGCCCGCAGTCGTACATCTACGACGCGAGCCAGAACTACCAGGCGCAGGGCACGCCGCTCGTCGTCTTCGGCGGCAAGGAGTACGGCTCGGGCTCGTCGCGCGACTGGGCGGCCAAGGGCACGAGCCTGCTGGGCGTGAAGGCCGTCATCACCGAGAGCTTCGAGCGCATCCACCGCTCGAACCTCATCGGCATGGGCGTCGTGCCGCTGCAGTTCCCCGCCGGCGAGAGCTGGAAGTCGCTGGGCCTGGACGGCACCGAGATCGTCTCGATCTCGGGCCTCGAGCAGCTCAACGAGGGCGTCACCCCGAAGACCGTCAAGGTCACCGCGGAGCCGAGCGAGTTCTCGCCCGAGGGGAAGCAGACCGTGACGTTCGACGCGGTCGTCCGCATCGACACGCCCGGTGAGGCCGACTACTACCGCAACGGCGGCATCCTGCAGTACGTGCTGCGTTCGCTGGTCTGACAGCTGATTCACGGGGGACCGGATGCCTCGGCATCCGGTCCCTCGTCATGCCGCGGGTAGACTGACAAGGCCCTCCCGGGGCCGGAAAGGAGCGGGGATGTCGCTGCTGTCGTCCATCACCGGACCCCGCGACCTCGACGCGCTGACCATCGATCAGCTCGAGCAGCTCGCGGAGGAGATCCGCGGCTTCCTCGTCGAGAACGTCGCACGCACGGGGGGTCACCTCGGCCCGAACCTGGGCGTCGTGGAGCTCACCATCGCGCTGCACCGCGTATTCGACTCTCCGAACGACCCGATGGTGTTCGACACCGGGCACCAGTCCTACGTGCACAAGCTGCTCACCGGTCGCCAGGACTTCTCGAGGCTCCGCGCGCGCGGCGGGCTCGCCGGCTACCCGCAGCGCTCCGAGAGCCCGCACGACGTCGTCGAGTCGTCCCACGCCTCCAGCTCGCTGAGCTGGGCGGACGGGGTCTCGCGCGCCCTCACCCGCACCGGCCGCAAGGATCGCCACGTCATCGCCGTCGTCGGCGACGGCGCGCTCACCGGCGGCATGACGTGGGAGGCGCTCAACAACATCTCCGACGACAACGACCGCAACCTCATCATCGTCGTGAACGACAACGGCCGCTCGTACGCGCCGACCATCGGCGGTATGGCGCGGTACCTCAACCGCGTGCGTACCGCGGACTCGTATCGCACTCTGCACCGTGGCTCCGATACGCTGTTCCGCAAGTTCGGCCCCGCCGGGCGAGCGGTGTACCGCGGGGTCCGCGGCGGCACGCACGGCTTCCTGTCGCGGTTCACGAACAACGCGGCGCTGTACTCGAACCTCGACATCAAGTATCTCGGCCCGGTCGACGGGCACGACCTGCCGGCCCTGCTCGAGACGCTCGAGCTCGCGAAGTCGTACGGCGCACCGGTGATCGTGCACGCCATCACCGAGAAGGGGCGGGGCTACGCTCCCGCCGTCGAGGACGAGGCCGATCAGTTCCACGCGGTCGGCAAGATCGACCCCGTCACCGGTGAGGCGCTCGGCAGCGCGTCCGGTCCCGCCTGGACCGACGTCTTCGCCGACGAGCTCGTGACCGTGGGGGAGGACCGCGACGACGTCATCGCCATGACCGCCGCCATGCTGCGTCCTACCGGCCTGCTCCCGTTCGCACAGCGGTTCCCCGATCGCGTGTACGACGTCGGCATCGCCGAGCAGCACGCGGTGGCGTCGGCGGCCGGCCTGGCGTTCGGCGGGCTGCATCCTGTCGTCGCGATCTACGCGACCTTCATGAACCGCGCGTTCGACCAGGTGCTGATGGATGTCGCGCTCCACAAGGCCGGCGTGACGTTCGTGCTCGACCGGGCCGGTGTCACCGGTCCCGACGGGCCCAGCCACCACGGCATCTGGGACCTCGCGATGCTGCAGATCGTGCCGCACATCCGGATCGCGGTGCCGCGTGACGAGGCGCGCCTGCGCGAGGTGCTGCGCGAGGCCGTCGCCGTGGACGACGCACCCACCGTGGTGCGCTTCCCGAAGGGCAGCGTGAGCGCGGACCTTCCCGCGATCGAGCGGCTCACGGACGGCGTCGACGTGCTCTCGCGCTCCGACACCCCCGACGTGCTGCTGGTGGGCATCGGCCCGATGGCGCACATCGCCATGGACGTGGCCGAGCGCCTGCGCGCGCAGGGGATCGGCGCCACCGTGGTCGACCCCCGGTGGGTCGTTCCGGTGCAGCCGTCGATCGTCGAGCTCGCGGCATCCCATCGACTGGTCATCACCATCGAGGACGGCATCCGCGTGGGCGGCATCGGCACCCGGGTGCGCCAGGTGCTGCGCGAGGCCGGCGTCGACACCGCGGTGGACGAGCTGGGCGTGCCGGACGAGTTCATCGACCACGCCTCTCGCGAGCAGATCCTGGAGGATGCCGGTCTCACGGCGTCGAAGATCGCCCACGACGTCGTGGCGCAGGTGCTGGGCACCCGAATCCCGGTGGCGCGAGGGGCGCAGACCACCGAGATCCCGGTCATCCCGAATCTCGCCCGCAGCCGCGAGGACTAGCGCGCGACGTCGTCGATCACGATCAGAGGGCGTCTTCGACGGCCTCGTCCACATCGCGTCGACGGGCCGGAACCGTCGCCGCTTCCGCACGCCGGGAGCGGCGCACCGTCCATGCCCAACCGAGCGGAAGCGCCGCCGTCGAACCGGCGATCGTGATGACCGCGAGCCAGTTGCCCAGTTCGAGGGAACGCGCGGTCACGAGCTCGAACGTCCCCACCACGAGCAGTCCGATCGCCGCCCCGAGCATCGCGAATGCGATGACGTGCACGGCGATCCGGCGGCGACGACGCAGCGACCGCCCGAGCCACCACGCGGCGCCGCAGAGCAGCAGCGTCACCACGCCGGAGACCAGGAGGGCGATCGGCACGACGTAGATCAGGAGCATACCCAGGGTGGCCGTCAGCGGCCCCGAGCGAGGGTCGGACGTGACGATCGTCGTCGCCGCGTACAGGAGGTCGAACAGCAGGTTGAAAGCCAGCCACGCCGCCACGGCGCCGCGCACGAACTCGTCCGATGTGAACGCCAGCGGCTCGGCCTCCGTCCGCGGAGACGGTTCGCCGGCGCTCACGCCTTGACTTCTGCGATGAGGTCGAGCAACTCCCGCAGCGGCTTTCGCAGCAACGGCATCCGGGTGAGCGGCAGCGCCAGCCGCAACAGCTTGAGGCCGCGGTCGAGCAGGGTACGGGTGCGCCGCTGTCCGGGTGAGCGGTCGTAGACCCAGAAGAGCGCGAGCAGCAGGTGGCCGAGCACGAGCGCGTCGGGCAGGCTCTTGCGGAACTCGTCCGGCAGCCCCGGCCCGGATGCGCCGTCGACGGCCTCGCGGAACAGCCCCTCCACGATGCGCAGCGCGGGGGCGGACTCCTCCGAGAGCGGATTGATCGGAGACCGAGGCGACACCGCCGCGGAGAGGAACTCGGGTGCGAACGGGTGGTACGGCGTCAGCTGGTCGAGCCCCGTGCGGTACACGATCGCCAGTCGATCGACGAGATCGGTGGATGCCGCCAGCTCCGGCTCCGCGGCGTCCCGGTGCTTCTCCTGCACATCGAGATAGAGCTCCTGGACCAGGTGGTTCTTCGACGCGAAGTGGTAGTGCGTCGTCCCCACCGAGACGCCGGCCTCCTGTGCGATGAGCCGGATGGTGGTGGCGTCGTATCCTCGTTCACGAAAGGACCGCAACGCGATGTCGCGCAGCTGCGCGCGCGTGCGCTCGCTCTTGGTGAGGAGGGGAGTGTGCTCCGCGGCATCCGAACTGAACATGTTCAGACGCTAGCACGGGAGCGCGCGTGAAAGCATGGTGACATGACTTCCGCGAACCTCACCCGTGACGAGACGGCGGCCCGATCGAGCACGATCCGCCTCGACACCGTCGAGATCGACCTCGACCTGCGCGACGCACGCGACCTCGCGACGCAGACCTTCCCGACGACGGCCACACTGACGTTCGCGGCGACGGCGGCGGCGACCTGGCTCGACTTCCTCGGGGAGGCCGTCGACAGCGTGACGGTCAACGGCGCGGCGCGCGACGTCGACTGGGACGGCGCCCGCCTCCGCATCGACGGGCTCGCGGCGCACAACGTCGTGATCGTGCGGGCCCGCGGTCGATTCAGCAACTCGGGCGAGGGGCTTCATCGCTTCCGCGACCCCGTCGACGGCGAGGTGTACCTGTACACGCAGTACGAGCCTGCCGACTCCCGGCGCGTGTACCCGGTCTTCGAGCAGCCCGATCTGAAGGCGCGGTGGCGGTTCACGGTGAGCGCCCCCGCGGGCTGGGAGATCCTGTCCAACGGTGCGGAGACCGCACGCGAGGTCGTCCCCGGCGGAGTGCGCGTCGAGTTCGCCGAGACGCTGCCGCTGTCGAGCTACATCACCGCGGTCGCGGCGGGGCCCTACCACCGCGTCGACGGCGAGTGGCGCAGCGCCGAGCGCACGGTGCCGCTCGGCGTGCTCTGCCGGGCCTCGCTCGCACCTCACCTCGACGCCGACGAGATCCTGGACATCACGCGGCGCGGGCTCGAGTTCTTCGAGCAGGCGTTCGCGTACGCCTACCCGTGGGGCAAGTACGACCAGATCTTCCTCCCCGAGTACAACCTCGGCGCCATGGAGAATCCCGGCCTCGTGACCTTCACCGAGGGCTACATCTTCCGCGGCGCGTCGACGGCGGTGCAGCACGAGGGCCGCGCGAACACGATCCTGCACGAGATGGCGCACATGTGGTTCGGCGACCTGGTCACGATGCGATGGTGGGACGACCTGTGGCTGAAGGAGTCGTTCGCCGACTTCATGGGTGCGCATGCCGCCGTCGTCGCCGGGGGATTCCCGGATGCGTGGGTGACCTTCGCCAGCCGGCGCAAGGGCTGGGCGTACGCGCAGGACCAGCTGCCGACGACGCATCCGATCGTCGCCGACATCCCCGACCTCGAGGCGGCCAAGCTGAACTTCGACGGCATCACGTACGCCAAGGGTGCGTCGGTGCTCAAGCAGCTCGTCGCATTCGTGGGGGAGGATGCGTTCTTCCGCGGTGCGCAGCGCTACTTCGCGGACCACGCGTTCGGCAACACCACGCTGCCCGACCTGCTGTCCGCGCTCGAGGCGGAATCCGGACGCGACCTCACGGCCTGGAGCCGCGCCTGGCTGCAGACCAGCGGGCTGTCGGAGATTTCCGTCGAACGTGACGGCGCGGACGCCCTGGTGCTGACGCAGACCGATCCGCGTCCCCACCGGCTCACGAGCGGACTCTTCGCCATCGCCGACGGGCAGCTCGTCCGGCAGGACGTGTTCGAAGTCGACGCCGTCGAGGCACGCACACTCCTGTCCGACGTGACGGGCGCGGGGATCGACCTCGTGCTCCCCAACGTCGACGACCGCACCTACGCGAAGGTCCGCCTCGATGCGCGGTCGACCGATGCCGCCGCGGCGCACCTGTCGTCGGTCGATGACCCGGTCGCGCGTGCGGTGATCTGGGCTTCGCTGTGGAATGCCACCAGGGACGGTGAGCTGCCCGTGGCGCGCCTCCTGGAGATCGTGTCACGGCACGCTGCGCAGGAGTCGAACATCGCGCTGGTCGCCGACGCGCTCACGCACGCCGACGTCGCGATCGGGCGGTACGCCGCCTCGGGCGCGCGCACGGCCCTCGCCGATGCGTGGCTCGAGACCTGCTGGGCGGCGCTCTGGGCGGCCGAACCCGGCTCGGATGCCCAGCTCGCCTGGGCCCGCGCCCTCGGCGCCGCCGCGGAGCGGTCCGCCGACCGCGCGGACGACATCCGGGGCATCCTCGCCGGCGCTGTCCCGGCTCCCGCCGGACTCGCCCTCGACCCCGAGCTGCGCTGGGCGTGGCTGGTCGCGCTTGCGGCGACGGGGCACGCATCGGAAGACGATGCGGACGCCGAGCTCGAGGCAGACCCGTCGGCGCAGGGACACATCGCGCACCGGACCGTCCTGGCTGCGCGGCCCGACGGCACCGTGCGTGCGGCGGCCTGGTACGCCGCATGGGATGACGAGAGCCTGACCAACGATCATCTTGCGGCCACGATCGCCGGGGTGCGCGCCGGTGATCGGCGTGACCTCGTCGAGGCCTTCGACGACGAGTACTTCGCCCGGATCCGCCCGACGTGGGCCACGCGCAGCATCGAGATCGCGCGACGGCTCGTGGTCGGACTGTTCCCGTCGTCCGATTCACTGGACGACGTCGATGCGTGGCTCGCAGGGAATCAGGATGCCCCCGCCGCGCTGCGCCGGATCGTGATCGAGCAGCGCGACGGCCTCGCACGCGACCTGCGCGTCCGCGCCGCACAGCCGGTGGCACCGTAGGCACGGACCTCCCGCAACGCTGACGACCCCGGGCGCAAGCCCGGGGTCGTCAGCGTATCGGTGAGCGTCAGCTCGCGATTCCCCGGATCGGCGGGTGGTGGAAGGTGTCGCCGAACACGCGCTGCGAGGCGCCCTCACGATCGAGGTACGGCGAGGCGCCGCCGTCGATGAACGGCCAGCCGGCACCGAGGATGAGGCACAGATCGATGTCTTCGACCTCGGGCACCACGCCTTCGTCCAGCATCAGCTTGATCTCCTGCGCGAGGCCGTCCTGTACGCGAGCGAGGATCGTCGCCGCCGAGGCCGGGGTGGAGCCCACGGCCGGCTTCAGCAGCTTCTCGGCAGCCTTGGTCCAGCCGGTCACGCGACCGCCCTTGTCCTTCTCGACGACCTCCGGCAGCTCCGCGAGCGCATGGAAGTTCTCGTTCGCGTAGAACCGCTCGGGGAAGGCGTGCACCATCGTGTCCTGCACGTGGGCGGCGACCTTCCAGCCGACGAGGTCGATGAGCTGGAACGGCCCCATCGGCAGGCCGAGCGGCGCGAAGGCCTTCTCGACGTCGGCGACCGGCGTGCCCTCGTAGACCGCGCGCGCGGCCTCACCCATGACCTTGGCGAGCAGGCGGTTCACGACGAACCCGGGCGCGTCGGCGGTGAGCACCGCGTTCTTGCCGAGGTTCTTCGCGACCACGAACGCGGTCGACAGAGCGGCATCCGAGGTCTGGGGCGTCTTCACGATCTCGATCAGCGGCATGACCGCCACCGGGTTGAAGAAGTGGAAGCCGACCAGCCGCTCCGGGTGGGCCAGCTTCGCACCGATCTCCTCGACCGACAGCGACGAGGTGTTGGTCGCGAGGATCGCGTCCTCGGCGATGATCTGCTCGATCTCGCCGAACACCTGCTGCTTGACGCCGACCTCTTCGAAGACGGCCTCGATCACGAAGTCGCAGTCCGCATAGAGGCTCTTGTCGGTCGTGCCGGTGACCAGGGCCCGCAGCTTGTTGGCCGAGTCGCCGTCGAGGCGGCCCTTCGCCTCGAGCTTGCCGATCTCGTCGTGGATGTACGCCACGCCCTTGTCGACGCGTGCCTGGTCGAGGTCGGTGATGAGCACCGGCACCTGCAGCTTGCGCACGAACAGCAGCGCGAACTGGCTGGCCATGAGACCTGCACCGATGATGCCGACCTTGGTGACCTTCTTCGCCAGCTCCTTGTCGGGGGCGCCGACCGGTCGCTTGGCGCGCTTCTGCACCAGATCGAAGGCGTACATGGATGCCGCGAACTGATCGCCCGTGACGAGCTCGGCCAGCGCCTCGTCCTCACGTGCGAATCCCTCGGCCTTCGTGCCGCTCTTCGCCTTGTCGAGCAGGTCCAGCGCCGCGTACGGCGACGTGGGCACGGTGCCGATCTTCGACTCGAGCATGCCGCGGGCCATCTTGATGGCGATCGGCCACTTGGTGAGACGCTCGATCTTGCCAGGCTCGTTCTTGCGGTCGACCTTGATCTTGCCGCCGAGGACGCCGTCGGCCCAGGCCAGCGAGTCCTCGAGGTAGTTCGCGGCCGGGAAGATCGCGTCCACGATGCCGTAGTCGAACGCCTGCTGCGGCTTGAGCATGCGGTTCTGCTTCAGCGGGTTCGAGATCACGACCTCGAGAGCGTTCTCGATGCCGATCAGGTTCGGCAGCAGATACGCGCCGCCCCAACCGGGGATGATGCCCAGGAACACCTCGGGCAGCGCGATCGCCGCGGCGGAGGCATCCACGGTCCGGTACGTGCTGTTGAGCGCGATCTCGAGGCCGCCGCCGAGGGCGAGCCCGTTGACGAAGGCGAACGTGGGCACGCCGAGGTCGCCGAGCTTGCCGAACACCTTGTGGCCGAGCTGGGCCACCAGGCGCGCGTTGTCCTTCGAGCCGACCTTGCTGATGTCGGACAGGTCGGCGCCGGCGGCGAGGATGTACTGCTTGCCGGTGATGCCGACAGCCTGGATCTCGCCGGACGTCGCCCGCGCCTTGAGGGCGTCGAGCGTCTCGCCGAGCTGGAACATCGTCGCGGGGCCGAGCGTGTTCGGGCGGGTGTGGTCGCGGCCGTTGTCGAGCGTGACAAGTGCCAGCACCTTGCCGGAGGGGAGGCGGATGTCGCGCACTCGCGAGTGCGTGATCACCTCTCCTTCGGTGACGGCGAGGATGGGGGAGAAGTCGATGTCGTCGTAGTTCGTCATTCCTCGATTACTTCCGCTTCTTGCCGTCGAAGTAGGGGTTCTCCCAGATGACCGAGCCGCCCTGGCCGAGGCCTACGCACATCGCGGTGAGGCCGTAGCGGACGTCGGGACGCTCGGCGAACTGGGCCGCGAGCTGGATCATCAGGCGCACGCCCGACGCCGCGAGCGGGTGACCCAGCGCGATCGCGCCGCCCCACTGGTTCACGCGCGGGTCGTCGTCGGCGATGCCGAAGTGGTCCAGCAGCGAGATGACCTGGATCGCGAAGGCCTCGTTGAGCTCGAACAGACCGATGTCGTCGATCGTGAGTCCGGCCTTCTTCAGCGCCTTCTCGGTCGAGGGGATCGGGCCGATGCCCATGATCTCGGGCTGCACGCCCGCGAAGGCGAACGAGACGAGCTTCATCTTCGGCTGCAGGCCGAGCTCCTTGACCGCGCCGCCGCCGGCCAGCAGCGACATCGTCGCGCCGTCGGTGAGGGGCGAGGAGGTGCCGGCCGTCACGCGCCCGTGTGGGCGGAACGGGGTCTTCAGCGCCGCGAGGTCTTCCATCGTGGTCTGCGGGCGACGGCCCTCGTCCTCGGTGGCCAGGCCCCACGAGCCGTCGGCGTCCTTGGTCGCCACCGGCACCAGGTCGGGCTGGATCTTGCCGGCGTCGTACGCCGCCTGCGCCTTGTGCTGGCTCAGCATGCCGAAGCGGTCGGAGCGCTCCTTGGTCAGGTGAGGGAAGCGGTCGAAGATGCGCTCCGCGGTGACGCCCATGTTGAGCGCGCCCGGGTCGACCATCCGCTCCGCGACGAAGCGCGGGTTCGGGTCGGCGTTGCCGCCGATCGGATGGTGGCCCATGTGCTCGACGCCACCCGCGAGGGCGAGGTCGTACATGCCCACGCCGATGGACCCTGCCATCGTCGTGACACTCGTCATGGCGCCCGCGCACATGCGGTCGATCGCGAAGCCCGGGACGGTCTGGGGGAGTCCCGCGAGGATCGCGACGCTGCGGCCGAGGGTCAGTCCCTGGTCACCGGTCTGGCTCGTCGCCGCGATGGCGACGTCGTCGATGCGGTCCTTCGGAACGCCGGGGTTGCGCTCCATGAGCCCGATCGTCGCCTTGACGGCGAGGTCGTCCGCTCGGGTGTTCCAGTACATGCCTTTCTCGCCGGCGCGCCCGAAAGGGGTGCGCATTCCGTCGACGAAGAAGACGTCCGAAATCTCGGCCACTCTGCCTCCAAAAATAGGGATGAGGCCAGCCTAAGAGGGCCCGTGGAACGGCAGGAATCGGGTGGGGGATTCCTACGAAGCGGTTTCCGACGCCTCCGAGGGCCTTTGCACGGAACCCACAAAGGCATCAGCGATCACCTGTGCAGTCTGCTCAATCTGCCAGGGCCGCGCGCCGAGGCCCTCCAGCGCTTCACCGACGGATTCCGGCGTGAGCGGCGTCGGCGGAGTCCAGGCGACGCGCCGCAGCAACTCCGGGGTGAGCAGATTCTCCGTCGGCATGTGGAGCTCTTCGGCGCGGTGCTCCACCTGCGGGCGCGCCGCCTTGAGGCGTGCGTCGGCCTCGGGGTTGCGGTCGGACCACGCTCTGGGCGGCGGCAGCGTGTCACCGCCGGTGGCACGCTCGAGGGGCAGCTGCGTGGTGGCCCGCCCGGCCTCGATCGCGGCCCACCACCGATCGATCTGGGATCGGCTGGCACGCCCCGTGAAGTCCTTCACCGCAGCCAGCGCGGCCTTGGACTTCGGGTCGGCGAGGATCGCCGCCACCAGCGCGCGGTCGGGCACGAGCCGGCCGGGAGCGACATCCTCAGCCCGCGCGTACTCTTCGCGCGCCGTCCACAGTTCGCGCGCCACGGCGAGGTTCTTGCGCCCGCGGACGGTGTGGAGCCCGGAGAGACGGCGCCAGGGCTCTTCGCGGGGCGGCTTCGGCTCGCGTTCGAGCACGGCCTGGAACTCCTGCGCGGCGTAGTCCGTCTTGCCCTGCTCGACGAGCTCGTCCGCGAGCTTGTCGCGCACATCGACGAGGTGCTCCACGTCCAGCGCGGCGTACTCCAGCCAGGACTGCGGGAGCGGTCGCGTGGACCAGTCCGACGCCGAGTGGGCTTTGGCCAGCGTGATGCCCAGCGTGTCTTCGACGACCGCACCGAGACCGACGCGGTCGTGGCCGAGCAGACGGGCGGCGAGCTCCGTGTCGAAGATCGTCGCCGGTTCCAGACCCAGCTCCCGCAACGACGGGAGATCCTGGCTGGCCGCGTGGAGCACCCACTCCTCGCCGCCGATCGCGTCCTCGAGCGCGCTGAAGTCCCCGATCGGCGGGGGGTCGAAGAGGAACACCCCCGCTCCGCGACGGAAGACCTGCACGAGGTAGGCGCGCTGGGAGTAGCGGAAGCCGGACGCGCGCTCGACGTCGACGGCCACAGGTCCATGCCCGTCTGCCAGTCGCCGTGCGGCTTCTGCAACGTGGGTGACCGCGTCGATCACCTCGTATTCAGCCACGTGACGACCTGCGAGTACCGAGCATCGTGATCCCTTCCGAGCCGGGCGGGAGACCCGCCAGCATGCAAACCAGTTCTGCCCATGCTTTCACGTGCGCGGCGATCCCGCCTTCCGGGGACCACGACGCGCGCAGTTCGATCTGCGCTCCGTCGCCCTCTGCGGCGAGGGAGCCGAACCCCTTCGAGAGCGTCTTCGTGGCTGTGCCGGATGCCGAGTGATAGCCGGCGCCGTGGGAGGCGAGCGCATCCGTGAGCCACGTCCAGGCGACGTCCGCCAGCAGCGGGTCGACGCCGATCTCGGGCTCGAGCGGCGCCTGCGCGAAGCAGACGATGCGCCACGGACCGTTCCACGGTGTCGGCTCGTCCGGGTCGTAGAGGAGCACGAGTCGTCCGGCGCCGAACGGTGAGTCGGCGTCCTCCGCCGTCGAGCGGACGTCGGCGGCGATCGCGAAAGCCTGCGGTGCGATCCCCTCGGGAGCGGCGATCTCGCGCACGGTCAGGTCGTCGCGGAACCGGATGGCACGCACCGCTGCGGTCGCCTGCTCGAACGAGCGCGGTGCCGCCGGAGGTCGGTGCTCAGCCACGCGGACAGACTAGAGTGAGGCCTCGATGGTCGCCTCCAGGCGCGCCGCGATGCACGGCGCAACTCGCACCCCCTACCGCCGATCGAGCTCACCCGCTCTCGTCGCCGGGTTGAAGGCCGCGCTGGCTGTGCTCAGCGTGGCCCTGGCCGGCGTGCTCGGCGCGTTGGCCGCCGGTTCCGTACTGATGGCTCGACGCGTGGTCACCCCGGCGCGGCGGCAGGCCGACACGCGGATCCTCGCGCTCGACACGGCCGCCCAGACCATCACGCTGTCGCGGACGCCCGATACGGAGCTGCCAGGCCGATACGGGCTGTTCACGAGCGGGACATCCGACTACGTCAAGCTCGGCTCGGTGCTCTCCGAGGACGCCACGAGTGTCAAGCGCAAGCTGCTCACGCACGTCGGCGCGGACGCGCGACTGGCGCCGGAGGCCGCGTTCAGCGGCTGGTACTACGACCACCCCGGGCAACTGCACCTCCCGTTCACCCCGGAGCTGATCGGTTCCACGGTCGGCCCGTGCCCGGCGTGGCTGTTCCCCGCGGGCGACGGCGACACGTGGGTGATCCAGGTGCACGGCCGCGGCACGACGCGCGCCGAGTGCCTGCGCGCCGTACCGGTCTTCCATGCGCTCGGCATCACCTCGCTCGTGGTGTCCTACCGCAACGACGGCGAGGCTCCGCGCAGTCGCACCGGCACGTACGCGCTCGGCGCGACCGAGTGGCGCGACGTGGACGCCGCAGTGGGTTTCGCGCGCCGAAGGGGAGCACGTCGGGTGATCGTGATGGGCTGGTCGATGGGCGGTGCGATCGCGCTGCAGCTCGCGCTCAACTCCGCCCACGGCGACGCCATCGCCGGCCTCATCCTGGAGTCGCCCGTCGTCGACTGGCGCGTCGTGCTGCAGTACCAGGCGCGCGAGCAGCGCGTCCCCACCGCGATCACCGGACTCGCGATGGAGGCGCTGCAGGCGGAGTGGGCGACGCCCCTGACGCGGACCGGGGCGGCCATCCGGCTCGACCAGCTCGACGTGGTCTCGCGGGCGGCGGAGCTGCGGCATCCGATCCTCATCCTGCACAGCGACGACGACGGATTCGTGCCGTCGGACGCCTCGCACGACCTCGTCGCGGCACGTCCCGACCTGGTGCAGATGCAGGTGTTCGAGGTCGCACGTCACACCAAGCTGTGGAACTACGACCAGCAGCGGTGGAGCGACAGCATCCGGGAGTGGCTCTCCGCCCAGGGGATCGTCGCGGACTGACGTCGCGACGATCAGGCGGCGGTCTTGGTGCGCACCTGTCGCTGCGCGCGCAGGAGCATTCCCGTCATGCCCGAGATGCGCAGCGGCGAGACCACGCGGGTGAGACCCAGCGTCTGCGGGAAGTCGCCGGGGACGGCGAGCACCTCGGTCGCGCTGAGGCCCGTCAGCCCCTGCGCGAGGATGCTCGCGAAGCCGCGCGTCGTGGGAGCCTCGGCCGGCGCGGTCGCGTGCATCGCGACGACGTCGTCTCCGTCGACGTCGACGACGATGAACACCGGTGACTGGCACTCGACCACGCGCTCGTACAGCTCGGGGTGCCCCTCGTACTCGGCGGGTATCGGGGGCAGTTCGTAGGAGTACTCGAGCAGCAGCTGCAGCCGATCGGGCTCGGGCAGCTCGAGGAACTCGTCGCGGATCTCGGCGAGGCGCTCGGGCAATGCGGCGTGGGTCATCCCTTCGATTCTCCCACGCGAAGGGATGCCGCGGCCCGCCGCGATCGCAGGGTCAGGCGCCGGGCGCCGCACCCGGCTCGGCGCCCGTGACGATCGGCACGCGCACCGCGCTGCCCCACTCGGTCCAGGATCCGTCGTAGTTGCGGACGTCGGGGAAGCCCAGCAGGTGCGCGAGCACGAACCACGTGTGGCTCGACCGCTCGCCGATCCGGCAATAGGCGACGATCGCGTCGTCGTCCTTGAGCCCGAGCTCGCCGCGGTAGATCGCGTCGAGCTCGGCGCGCGTCTTGAACCCGCCGTCTTCTGCGACGGCCCGCGCCCACGGCACGCTGCGGGCGGTGGGGATGTGGCCGCCGCGCAGCGCCCCCTCCTCGGGGTACGCCGGGGCGGAGGTGCGGGATCCGTCGTACTCCTCGGGCGAGCGCACGTCGATCAGCGGGCCGCGGCCGAGGTGCGCGAGCACGTCGTCCTTGTAGGCCCGCAGCAGGGTGTCGTCGCGCTCCACCACCGGATACTCGGTCGGCGTCGGCCGGGAGGCATCCGTCGTGATCGGGCGTCCCTCGGCGATCCACTTGTCGCGGCCGCCGTCGAGCAGACGAACGTCCTGGTGGCCGAACAGCGAGAACACCCACAGGGCGTAGGCGGCCCACCAGTTGCTCTTGTCGCCGTAGATCACGACCGTGTCGTCCCGCGAGATGCCCTTGCGTCCCAGCAGCGCGGCGAAGCCCTCGCCGTCGACGTAGTCGCGCACGACGGGATCGTTGAGCTCGGTGTGCCAGTCGACCTTCACCGCGCCGGGGATGTGGCCGGTCTCGTAGAGCAGCACGTCCTCGTCGGACTCCACGACGACGAGCCCGGGCTGGCCCAGGCGGGCCTCCAACCAGTCGCCCGTGACGAGACGGCCGGGCTCGGCGTACTCGGCGAACTTCGCGGACGAGGTGTCGGTCTCGACGGTCATGGCTTCTCCTGGATTCGGGCGGGATGCTCGGCGAGCGGTGTTACGCCGGAGCGGTCGGGGCGCACGGGTGACGGTTAGGGTTGAACAGTCGCCTTCGACCCTAGATTCCCGGGCGTGCGAGCACAGCCCCGCCGTAAGACACCGTCACAGGCATTCCCGCAAGACTCCGACAGGATCCGCATGACCGTCTCCGCCACCCGCACCGGTGTCGTCCACCTCGCGGAGCGCACTCCGCAGCTCGCCGGCGCCGAGATGGTCGCTGCCCTGGTCCCGCCGCCCCAGTTCGCCGACGCGACGTTCGACTCGTACCGCGCCGACCCGGCATTCCCGTCGCAGCAGGAGGCGAAGGACCTGCTGCAGGCGTTCTCCGGTGCGTCCGCCCCCGCGAAGGGGGGACTGTTCCGTCGCGCGAAGCGTCCGGAGCTCAAGCCCGGCGTCTATCTCGACGGCGGCTTCGGCGTCGGCAAGACGCACCTCCTCGCGTCCGTCTACCACGCGATGCCCGCGCGCCGGAAGTACTTCGGGTCGTTCATCGAGTACACGGCGCTCGTGGGCGCGCTCGGCTACCAGAACACGGTGGAACTCTTCCGCGGCTCCGACCTCCTCTGCATCGACGAGTTCGAGCTGGACGACCCCGGCGACACGATGGTGATGACGCGTCTGCTCGCGGAACTTGTGGCTTCGGGGACGAGGCTGGCGGCGACATCCAACACTCCTCCCAACGCGCTCGGCGAGGGTCGTTTCGCCGCGCAGGACTTCCTCCGTGAGATCCACGCGATGGCCTCGAGCTTCCAGACGATCCGCATCGACGGCACCGACTTCCGCCATCGCGCCGTCGACGGCCACGCGGAGGTGCTCGACGTCGCGCACTACGAGCAGGCGATCGCGGATGCCGCCACCACCGGTCTCGCGTCGGACGACACGTTCGACGCGCTCGTCGCCCACCTCGCGCACGTGCACCCGTCGCGGTACATCCGCCTGATCGAGGACCTCTCGCTCGTGGGACTGCGGGACGTCGCCCCGTTCACCGACCAGTCCGCCGCGCTGCGGTTCGTCGCCTTCATCGACCGCGTCTACGACGCGCAGCTGCCGATCCGCGCCACGGGGACGTCACTGGATCTCGTCTTCCCCGAGGAGATGCTCGCGGGCGGGTATCGCAAGAAGTACCTGCGCGCGATCTCGCGCCTCGTGGCGTCGACTCTCGCCTGATTCGCGGCGCGTCTTCGGCGCGCCGAAACACGATGTTTACGTGCGGGCACCCCGTGTAACGGAAGAGAAACACGGGTTGTCCGGCTGCCGAAACGGACCGTCGCGACACTGAAGGGACCCGACGCTATACCCGCGTCCCTGCAGAGAGGTTCTCTTCGCGATGGATCAAGGCAACACCGCATTCATCCTGATAGCGGCAGCACTCGTCCTGCTGATGACTCCAGGACTCGCGTTCTTCTACGGCGGCCTCGTGAAGGCCAAGAGCGTCATCAGCATGATGATGCTGAGCTTCGGGGCCATGGGCCTCATCGGCGTCCTCTGGGTCGTGTACGGCTACGCGATCGCGTTCCCGGGCTCCGACGGCCTCGTGCCGCCGTGGTCGATCGACTGGTCGGCGATCGGCCTGGAGAGCCTGCTCGAGGTCCCCGACGGCGCGGCCTACCCGCCGCTGGCGTTCGTGGCCTTCCAGGCGACGTTCGCCATCATCACCGTCGCGCTGGTGTCGGGCGCGATCGCCGACCGCGCCAAGTTCGGCTCGTGGATGATCTTCGCCGCCGTGTGGGCGACGATCGTCTACTTCCCGGTGGCGAGCTGGGTCTTCAACTTCGGCCTGGCCGATGACGGCAGCTTCGCGTACGGCGGCTGGATCACGTACGGCATGCAGCAGGCCTTCGGCGTCGGCGCGATCGACTTCGCCGGCGGCACCGCGGTGCACATCAACGCCGGCGCCGCGGCCCTGGCCCTGGCCCTCGTGCTCGGCAAGCGCCTCGGCTTCCAGAAGGGCGTGCACGTGCCGCACAACCCGCCGTTCGTCCTGCTGGGCGCCGGTCTGCTGTGGTTCGGCTGGTTCGGCTTCAACGCCGGGTCGGAACTCGCCGCCGACGGCACCGCCGCGGTCGCATTCGTGAACACGATCGCCGCCCCCGCCGCTGCACTGCTGGCGTGGCTCGTGGTCGAGAAGATCAAGGACGGCAAGCCCACCTCGGTGGGTGCGGCCTCGGGCGCCGTCGCCGGCCTCGTCGCGATCACGCCCGCGTGCGCCGCGCTGACCCCGATCTGGGCCATCGTGCTCGGCCTGCTCGCCGGCGCCGTCTGCGCCCTGGCGATCGAGCTCAAGTACAAGTGGGGCTTCGACGACTCGCTCGACGTCGTCGGGATCCACCTCGTCGGCGGCCTCCTGGGCACGCTGTACCTCGGCTTCTTCGCCAACAACACGGGCCTCATCTACAGCGGCGAGTTCACGCAGCTGATGGTGCAGGCGATCGCCGCGGTGTCGGTGCTGGTCTACTCGTTCGTGCTCGCCTACGGCATCGGCTTCGCGATCGAGAAGACGATCGGATTCCGCGTCAAGAACGAGGACGAGGTCGCCGGCATCGACACCGTCGTCCACGGTGAAGAGGGCTACGTGCTCGAGGGCGCCCGCGCCTGACCCGCACGGCAGTGCCCCGAAGGGGCGTCGCGGTTCCCCCCACCGCGACGCCCCTTCGGCGTGCACAAGGCGACGGATGCCGCGCCCCGGCGGATATCGTGATCCCGTGGCCCGCGGCATCCTCTCGTCCCTCCTCGCTCTTCTGCGTCCTTCGCGGTCCTCGCCGGCCCCCGCGCGCATGGCGGAGACCTCCGGCGAGGATGTTCCCGGGCGCTTCGGGCCGACGGCGACCGTCGAGGTCGCCGCACCGCCGAAGGCCGCGCTGCGGATTACGTACGGGCCGGACCACGACGCCGACCCCGACGCGGGGGAGGTGGTGTGGACCTGGGTGCCGTACGCGGAGCGCGACGGGCGCGGCAAGGACCGTCCGGTGCTCGTCATCGCCCGCCGCGACGCCGACACCGTGTACGCGGTCAAGCTCACCAGCAAGGCGCATGACGGCCAGCGCGACTTCCTGCCGATCGGGGCGGGCCCGTGGGACTCGCAGGGGCGACCGTCGTGGGTCGACGTCGACCAGTTCTACGTCGTGCACCGTGACGGGATGCGCCGAGAGGCGGCCGCTCTCGACCTCGAGCGCTTCACGCGCGTGGCCGCCGAACTGACCCGCCGCTACGGCTGGGAGGTCGGCGGGCCGCTCTAGGCTGAACGCACCCGCCCGCAGACGGAAGGTACCCGCGTGTCCGAGACCCTGCATGCTCTCCTCACTCGCCACGTCGCGGCGAGGACGATCCCCGGAGCGGTGGGGGTCTTCGGGGATGAGGCACCGATCGCCGTCGGTCATGACGCACCGGGCGGCGCCGCCATCCGACCGGACGCCGTCTTCCGCGTTCAGTCGATGACGAAGGCGGTCACGGCCGCGGCGACGCTGCGACTCGTGCAGGACGGCATCCTCGCGCTGGATGATCCGGTCGCGACCTGGCTGCCCGAGCTGAGTGCGCCGCGGGTCCTGCCGCACCCCGACGCGCCCCTGGCGGACGCGCGACCGGCCCGTCGACCGATCACGGTGCGCCACCTGCTCACGAACACGTCGGGCTACGGGATGATGACGACCGACTCCCCGCTGAGAGCGGCGATGATCGCCACCGGGATGGAAGCCGGGGCGGAGCCGGTGTCGCTCGGCGCACAGGACTGGCTCGAAGCGCTGGCCGCGCTGCCGCTCGCGTTCGAGCCGGGGGAGGGGTGGCGGTACCATCACTCGTTCGGCGTCCTGGGCATCCTGCTCGGCAGGGTCGGTGATCGCACGACCGAGGAGGTGCTGCGAGCTACCGTGTTCGAGCCGGCGGGGATGACGGACACCGGATTCACGGTCCGATCCGGCGAGGAGCACCGGCTCGTCGCGGCGTTCCGGCGCACGTCGGACGGATTCGTTCAGACCGAACCGGCCGGCCGCGGCTTCTTCGTCGCCCCCGCGCCATTCGACGTCAGCCACTCAGAGCTCGTCTCCACTGTCGCCGACTTCCGGGCCTTCCTACGGGCCATGTGGGACGGCCGCCTAATCGAGCGTGCGCTGGTGGACGAGCTGCGCCGCGATCAGATCCCTCCCGCCGCGAAGGCCGAAGACAGCTTCTTCCCCGGGTTCTGGGAGGGCACCGGCTGGGGCTACGGCGTCTCCGTCGTGACGAGCGGCGACCACCGCGGCAGGTTCGGGTGGTCGGGAGGCCTCGCGACGGACTTCTTCGTGGATCCGGACGGCACGATCTGCATCGTCATGGCCCAAGTCGAGATGGACGACGCCGTGTTCGGCATGCTCGGCGAGCTGCAGGCTGTCACCGGGATCTGACGACGCGCAAGCGGAACCCGCGGTCCCGGGCGCGACGGATCCGAGAGCCGCACCGTGGGGTGACGGCCGACCTCAGGCTGTCTCCTCCTGAGGTGCGCGCGAGGGAATGTGCGTCGGTTTGGTGCCGCGTCCTCGGTCCTCGTCGTCCGCACCCGATCGGGTCGTCGCGGTCCGGGCGGACGCGTGCCAATGCATGCTCTTCACCCTTGCCCACCGTTTGTCGCGGGCCGCTCGCTGCTCGTCGGGTGTCTGCTCGGTGCGGGGATGGCTCGTCATCCTCAGACCGTACGCGCACCACATGTGCGCGCTCACAGCGGGGCCCCCTTCGCGCGCAGCCAAACGAAGCCTCGAACGGGGCACCCGTGCCCATCGCGCACGCCGAACCGCGCCCGGAAACGCGAAAGGCCCGGCTGACCGGGCCTTTCTGGTGGTGGGCGATACCAGACTCGAACTGATGACCTCTTCCGTGTGAAGGAAGCGCGCTACCAACTGCGCCAATCGCCCGTTCCCCGAGGGGGACGAGTAACGATAGTACCGGATGCCGGAGCATGCCTCGAACCACATCGGTGTGACACGCGCGGGGTGCACCTGGTTTTGCATGCGGCGGAGGATCGGCTAAAGTCATTCAAGTGCCCGGAGCGAAAGCGAAGGGAACGAAATGCGGATGTAGCGCAGTTGGTAGCGCATCACCTTGCCAAGGTGAGGGTCGCGAGTTCGAGTCTCGTCATCCGCTCGAGTGCAGGGATCCCCTCCAGGGATCACGGCACGTGGGGTCAAACCACACGCGGTGGCGTGGCCGAGCGGCTAGGCACCGGCCTGCAAAGCCGTTTACACGGGTTCGAATCCCGTCGCCACCTCGCCGACAACTTAACAGCCTCTTTAGGCGCGATTGGCGCAGCGGTAGCGCGCTTCCCTGACACGGAAGAGGTCACTGGTTCGATCCCAGTATCGCGCACTACTTCAAACCCCCGGTTATCCGGGGGTTTTGTGCTTTCCGGGGTGCCCTGTCAGGCTGACGCGATGAGCTCCTTCACCGACGTCGTCGAGGCCCACCGATGCTGTTGCTTCTGACCGGCGCCAGCGGGGCGGGAAAGTCGACGGTCCTTTCACGCCTCGAGCGAGTGGACTGGGATCAGCCCGTCGAGTGCGCGGAGTTCGATTCGATCGGCGTGCCCGCGGACGCCGACACCGCGTGGCGGCACGGCGCGATCGAGCAGTGGGTCGTTCGCGCGCTGCACTCCCAGCAGCAGGGCCGCCATCTTCTGCTCTGCGGTCAGGTGCCGCTGGGGGAGCTCCTGGCCGCGCCGTCGGCCGACCGGCTCGACGGCATCGCCGCGTGCATGCTCGCCTGCTCCCCGGACGTGCGTAGCGCCCGGCTGACCGCTCGCGGCGAGCCGGAGGAGAGCCTCATCCACCACGTGCGGTTCGGCGAGTGGTTCCACCGTCACACGCTCGATCCGACCCACATGCCCGAGGTCATCCGCGTCGACAGCAACGTGCCGATGCGGTGGGACCGCTGGGCGACGTGGGAGGCCGGCGATCCTCGTTGGCACGCCGACATCATCGAGACCGACGGACTGGCGCCCGACGCCGTCGCCGCGCGGGTCGAGGAATGGGCGAAGCGCACCCTCGCGCGTGGCAATACCGCATCCGCAGGCGCGATGGCGCGTCGGTAGCCTGAGCGCGTGACCCTCGTCGACGACATCCGTGCCGAGTTGCGCGCGGCGGCCGACCCCCAGCTCGCTCCGGGCCAGCAGGCGTACATGAAGTCCGCGATGCCGTTCCTGGGCGTGCGGGTTCCGCAGGCGCGGAGGATCGCGAAGCAGGCCGCCCGCCAGACGACGGATGCCGCGGCGCTGCGATCGGCCGGACTCGAGCTGTGGGACGCCGCGGAGTATCGGGAGGAGCGCTATGCCGCGATGGCGCTGCTGTCGGCGCGTGCTCTCCGCGGCGATCAGGATCTCGTCCCGCTCATCGCGCACATGGTGCGCACGGGACGGTGGTGGGACTACACCGACGAGCTCGCCCACCGTCTCGCCGAGCTGCATGACGCGCGGCCCGCCGAGACGGCCGTGCTCGTGCGGGCATGGGCGCGCGACGACGACATGTGGATCCGGCGCATCGCGATCCTGTCGCAGCTGGGGCGCGGCATCCGACTCGATGCGCACGTGCTCTCAGACACGATCGCACCCAACATCGGCGACGCGGAGTTCTTCATCCGCAAGGCGATCGGGTGGGCGCTGCGGGAGTACGCGCGCGTCGCGCCCGACTGGGTGCGAACGTACGTGGCGACGCACGACCTCAGCCCGCTGAGCCGGCGCGAAGCCCTCAAGCATCTGGGTGACCAGCCGGATTCGGGCACTCGCTAGACTCGGGGGATGGAACTCGTCCGGTCGACCGCCATCTCGGCACTGCAGACCGACACGCGAACGCTCGGCGCCTGAGCGGGCGGGGCGCGTCGTGCGCCCGAAGCTGAGTAGCCTTGATCCGAGCCATTCCCAGGAGAGTTTCCGTGACTGACGCTGTGTCCTATCCCGCTGACGGCTTCGCCCTGTTCCCCGACCGTTCTGTGGTCGCGCTGAGGGTGAACGGCGAACTGAAAGACCTCGCGACGGTGGTGACCGAGACGGATGCCGTCGAGCCGGTGACCATCGACAGCCCCGACGGCCTCGCGATCCTGCGCCATTCGACCGCGCACGTGCTCGCGCAGGCCGTGCAGCGCATCAACCCGCAGGCCAACCTCGGCATCGGTCCGCCGATCACCGACGGCTTCTACTACGACTTCGGGGTGGAGCATCCCTTCACCCCCGAGGACATCAAGGCCATCGACAAGGAGATGCAGCGCATCATCCGCGAGGGCCAGCGCTTCGTCCGACGTGTCGTCACCGACGAGGAGGCGCGTGCCGAGCTCGTCGACGAGCCGTTCAAGCTCGAGCTCATCGGCCTGAAGGGCGGTCCTTCGGCGAACTCGGGAACCGTTTCGAAGGTGGAGGGCGCCTCGGTCGAGGTCGGCGCCGGCGAGCTGACGATCTACGACAACGTCGACCGCGACGGACAGACGGTCTGGAAAGACCTCTGCCGCGGCCCGCACCTGCCGAACACCCGCATGATCGGCAACGGCTGGGCCCTGCAGCGCATCGCCGGTGCGTACTGGCGGGGGAGTGAGAAGAACCCTCAGCTGCAGCGGATCTACGGCACCGCCTGGCCCACCAAGGACGAGCTGCGCGCCTACCAGACGCGCCTCGAAGAGGCCGCCAAGCGCGACCACCGCAAGCTCGGCAAGGAGCTCGACCTGTTCTCGTTCCCCGACGAGATCGGCTCGGGCCTGTCGGTCTGGCACCCGCGCGGCGGCATCGTGCGCGGCGAGATGGAGCAGCACGCCCGCCGCCGTCACATCGCGGGCGGTTACACCTACGTGTACACGCCTCACATCTCGAAGGAGGACCTGTTCCTCACCTCGAACCACCTCGTCACGTACAAGGAGGGCATGTTCCCGCCCATCGTGATGGACGAGGAGCGCGACGAGCACGGCGAGATCGTCAAGCACGGCCAGGACTACTACCTGAAGCCGATGAACTGCCCGATGCACATCCTGATCTACAAGGAGCGTGCGCGCAGCTACCGCGATCTGCCGATGCGTCTCGCGGAGAACGGCACGGTGTACCGCAACGAGCTCTCCGGCGCGCTCCACGGCCTCACCCGCGTGCGCGGCTTCACGCAGGACGACTCGCACCTGTTCGTCACCCCCGACCAGCTCGAGGCGGAGACGACTCGCGTGCTCGAGTTCGTCATCTCGATGCTGCGCGATTTCGGCCTGGACGACTTCGAGCTCGAGCTGTCGATGCGCGACGACGAGAAGGACAAGTGGATCGGCTCGGACGAGTTCTGGGACTACTCGACGAACGCGCTGCGCAACGTGGCGGTCGCCAGCGGTCTGAAGCTCACCGAGGTGCCCGGCGAGGCGGCGTTCTACGGGCCGAAGATCGACCTCAAGACCCGTGATGCCATCGGCCGCACGTGGCAGTTGTCGACCGTGCAGGTCGACCCGAACCTGCCCGAGCGGTTCGAGCTGGAGTACACCGATCGCGACGGCCAGAAGAAGCGGCCGATCATGATCCACCGCGCGCTGTTCGGGTCGATCGAGCGGTTCTTCGCGATCCTGCTCGAGCACTACGCCGGTGCGTTCCCGGTGTGGCTGTCTCCGGTGCAGGTGGTCGGCATCCCCGTCGCCGAGGACTTCGCCGACTACCTGGGCGAGGTCATCGACCAGCTCAAGGCCGAGGGCGTCCGCGCCGAACTCGACCACTCCGACGACCGCATGCAGAAGAAGATCCGCACGCACACCACGCAGAAGGTGCCGCTGCAGCTCATCGCGGGCGCGCAGGATCAAGCGGCCGGCACCGTGTCGTTCCGCTTCCGCGACGGCTCGCAGGAGAACGGCGTGCCGATCGCCGACGCGATCCGCCGCGTGCGCGAAGCGATCGACTCGCACGCGCTGGTGAACAACGCGGAGGACTTCGCGTGAGCTCCGACGAGGTCGGGTCGGCGGCGCCGGAAGCGGATGCCGCCGACTCGGCGCTCGTCGACGCGGCGACGCTTCCGGGCGTCCCCGACGAGTTCCAGCGCCTGTGGACGCCGCACCGCATGGCCTACATCCAGGCCGGCCCCGAGGTCCTGCGCAAGGAGTGCCCGTTTTGCGAGGCTCCCCGCAAGTCCGACGAGGACGGCCTCATCGTCTTCCGCGGACGCACGGCCTACGCGCTGCTGAACCTCTTCCCCTACAACTCCGGGCACCTGCTGGTGTGCCCCTACCGCCACATCGCGACGTACGACGAGGCGACCGACGAGGAGGTCGCCGAGATCGGACTGCTGACGCAGCAGGGCATGCGGGTGCTGCGCGAGGTCTCGCGCTGCGACGGTTTCAACATCGGCATGAACCAGGGCCACGTGGCCGGCGCCGGCGTCGACGAGCACCTGCATCAGCACATCGTGCCGCGGTGGTCCTCCGACGCGAACTTCTTCCCGATCATCGCCAAGACCAAGGCGCTGCCGCAGCTGCTCGGCGACGTGCGCCGGGCCGTGTTCGACGCCTGGAACGACTGACAGCGAGCGGATGCCGCGGGCCGAGGCCCGCGGCATCCGCTCGCGCGTGCGCCATCGGCGTTCGCTTGGTCAGCGCACCTGCTGGACGGCGAACTGCAGGCGCGGGTGGGCGTAGGCCTCCTGCGCCTCGACGAGCTGCAGCTCGCGCTCGCCCGACGCGTGGGTGCGCTCGAGGAGGTCGTAGACGCTCGACGTGGTGCGCGCGAGCGCATCGGCCGCATCGCCGGTACGGCGGAAATGGGCGGTGAACAGCGCCGCGGTGACGTCACCCGAGCCGTTGGCCTTCATCGGGATGTGCGGCGTCTGCACGATCCAGGCGCCCTCTTCGGTGACGGCGAGCATCTCGATCGTCCCCTCGGGGCGGTCCGGGCGCTCGACGCTGGTGACGAGCACGGTGCTCGGCCCCATGGCACGGGCGAGATCGGCCGAGGCGAGCGTGGACTCCAGATCGGCGGGCTCGGTCCCGGTCAGGAATCCGAGCTCGAACTGGTTCGGCGTGATGATGTCGGCAGCCGGAACCACGCGCTCGCGCAGCAGCACCGGGATCGCCGGCGCCACGAAGCATCCGGACTTGGCGTTGCCCATCACGGGGTCGCACGCGTACACGGCGGCCGGGTTGGCCTGCTTCACCCGCGCCACGGTCTCGAGGATCACGTCGGCGATGCCCTCGCCGCCCTGGTACCCGGAGAGGATGACGTCGATCTGCGGGAACGCGCCGCGCTCCTCGATGCCCAGGATCACCTCGCGCACGTCGTCGGGGCTGATCATCGGACCGCGCCAGGCGCCGTAACCGGTGTGGTTGGAGAAGTTCACCGTGTACACCGGCATGACCTCGACGCCGATGCGCTGGAGCGGGAAGACGGCTGCGGAGTTGCCCACGTGGCCGTACGCGACCGCGGACTGGATCGAGAGGATCTTCACCGCTCGATCATGCCACTTCCCGCGTGGCGAGCCGGCCACCCGCCGCCCGAACAGCGGCGGCCACGTCCGCGGCGAGCCGCTCGGCATCGACGTCGTCGAGGTCGTGCACGGTGAGCCGGAGCCGATGGGACGGGCTGCCGTCGCCGAGGACGAACTCATCGCCCGGACGCGCGAGCCAGCCGCGTCTCATCAGCTGCTCCGAGACCGCGCGCGCGGGCACCGGAAGGGGGATCCAGAGGTTCAGCCCGTCACCTGCCTCGGCGAGCACGCCGTTCGCGGCCAGCAGCGCGATGAATGCCTCGTTGCGCGCCGCATAGTGCAGGCCGGCACGTTCGATCGCGGTCATGACGGCGGCATCCGTCACGAGTGCATGCGTCAGCCGCTGCAGCAGGTGGCTCACCCAGGTGGTGCCGGGGGTCAGGCGCATGGCGAGGCGATCAGCCGTCTCGGGATCGGATGCCGTCACGGCCAGGCACATATCGGGGCCGAGGAACTTCGACACCGAGCGCACCAGCGCCCAGCGGCGGTGATCGGGCGAGATCAGCGAGTGGAACGGCTGCCGCGAGAGCAGCGAGAAGTGGTCGTCCTCGATCACGAGGACGTACGGGTGCTCCTTCAGCACCGCGCGCAGCTGCTCGGCACGGCGCTCCGACAGGCTCGCCCCCGTGGGGTTCTGGGCGCGCGGGGTGTGGACGACCGCACGCACGCCCTGCTCGAGCGCCGCGCGCAGCCCGTCGACGGTCATGCCCTCCTCGTCGACCGGCACGGGGACCGGCCGATAGCCGCCGATGCGGACGGTGTGGATGCTCGTGAGGAAGCAGGGGTCTTCGAGGGCGACGGCGTCGTCGCGCGTGAGCGCCTGTGCGAGCAGGCGCTCCACGGCATCCGCGGCCCCACTGGTGACCGTGAGGCGCAGTTCGGCCGCCGTGGGGAGGCCCTCGCTCATCCAGGCGCGCGCCCAGGTCTCGAGCCCCGGGTCGATGACCGGCTCGCCGTACAGCACCGGGCGGCCGGTCACGCTCGCCAGCGCGAGCGAGGGGTCGGGGATGAGGTCCGGATCGGGGTTTCCGGTTCCGACGTCGCGGAGGACGCTGTCCAGCGCGAAGCCTTCCTGCGCGACAGGTGCCAGGTCTGCCACACGCGTGCCGCCGCGGCCGCGCGTGACGACGACGCCCGCCTGCGTGAGCTGGCGGTATGCGGCGACGACGGTGTTGCGGTTGACGCCGAGGCCGTCGGCCAGCACACGCACCGGCGGGAGGGCGTCGCCCGGGCGCAGACCACCCCGCTCGATCAGAGCGCGGACGCTCTCCGCGATGTCGGATGCCGAGCGGCCGCCGATGTCCAGCTCCATGCCACCGTCCCTCTCCGTCGTCGTCGCTTGCCGGATGCCCCGGGACCGCTGAGTCTACGGTGCAGTACATGCTATCTTTTGGCCTAGGCCAATACCCACCATTGTCCTCACTCGTCGCGCCTACGCGCGCGACCCGACGAAGGGAACCCTCGTGACCACTGCCGACACGGGAACCGACCGCGTCAAGCGCGGCCTCGCCGAGATGCTCAAGGGCGGCGTCATCATGGACGTCGTCACGCCCGACCAGGCGAAGATCGCCGAGGACGCCGGCGCCGTGGCCGTGATGGCCCTCGAGCGCGTGCCCGCCGACATCCGCGCGCAGGGGGGCGTCTCGCGCATGAGCGACCCCGACATGATCGACGGCATCATCGAGGCCGTCTCGATCCCGGTCATGGCGAAGGCCCGCATCGGCCACTTCGTCGAGGCGCAGGTGCTGCAGGAACTCGGCGTCGACTACATCGACGAGTCCGAGGTACTCTCGCCCGCCGACTACGTCAACCACATCGACAAGTGGAACTTCACCGTCCCGTTCGTCTGCGGCGCCACCAATCTGGGCGAGGCGCTGCGTCGCATCAACGAGGGTGCCGCCATGATCCGCTCGAAGGGGGAGGCAGGCACCGGCGACGTGTCGGAGGCCACCAAGCACATCCGCAAGATCACCAGCGAGATCAACGTGCTGCGTTCGATGTCCAAGGACGAGCTGTACGTGGCCGCGAAGGAGCTGCAGGCGCCCTATGACCTGGTCGCCGAGATCGCCGAGACGGGAAAGCTCCCGGTGGTGCTGTTCGTCGCGGGCGGCGTCGCCACTCCGGCGGACGCGGCGATGATGATGCAGATGGGCGCCGACGGCGTGTTCGTCGGCTCGGGCATCTTCAAGTCGGGCAACCCCGTGCAGCGTGCCGCCGCCATCGTCAAGGCGACGACCTTCTACGACGACCCCAAGGTGATCGCGGACGTCTCGCGCGGCCTCGGCGAGGCGATGGTCGGCATCAACGTCGCCGACCTGCCCGCACCGCACCGGCTCGCCGAGCGCGGCTGGTGACCACGGCGGCTCCGCGGATCGGCGTCCTCGCTCTGCAGGGCGACGTCCGTGAGCACGCCCGCGTGCTCACGGACCTCGGCGCCGGCGTCACCCTGGTGCGCCGGCCCGAGGAGCTCGCCGTCGTCGACGGGCTCGTGATCCCCGGCGGCGAATCGAGCGTCATCGACAAGCTCTCGCGGGCGTTCGGCATGCGTGAGCCGGTCCGGGACGCGATCGCCGCGGGCATGCCCGTCTACGGGACGTGCGCCGGACTCATCCTCCTCGCCGACCGCATCACCGACGGCATCGAGGGCCAGCAGACCTTCGGCGGACTCGACGTGACCGTCAGGCGCAACGCCTTCGGAAGCCAGGTCGACTCGTTCGAGGTGGACCTCGACATCCCGACGCTCGGGGCGCCGCCCGTGCATGCCGTGTTCATCCGGGCGCCGCTCGTCGAGCACGCCGGTGAGGGCGTCGAGCGCCTGGGCACCCTCGCCGACGGGCGGATCGTGGCCGTGCGCCAGGGTGCGCTGCTGGGCACGTCCTTCCACCCGGAGGTGACCGGCGAGCACCGTTTCCACGAGCTCTTCCTCGACATGGTTCGCGAGCGCCGGCGGTGATCGGGCGCGTCGGTGCGGCGGGGGTAGATTCTCACGCATGACGATCAACGACTGGTGGCGGGAGCATCCGGAGGAGCGCTACTGGATGATCGCCCCGTCGCGCGGAGTGGTCGGCGACGCGCTGTCGGCGCCTAAGGCGCAGGATGATCGCCGCTTCGAGTGGTCTCACGAGCTCGTCGGATTCACCGAGCCCGGCGACACGCTCTTCGTCTGGGACCGCACCCTGCCGGTGCCGGGCATCGCGGCGTGGGGTCGCGTGCTCGGCCCCTTGGGCGAGGAGCAGCGCGATCGCCGCGGCGACGCCCTGCCGCACTGGCGGATGCCGATCAGCGACACGCTGCGACTGGCTGCGCCGATCACGCTCCCGAACCTCCGTCGGGTCGGCGACGAGATCGTGACGGTGCGCGATCGTGTGGAGCAGCTCACCGACGGACCGGTGTACTTCCCGTTCATCGGATCCGCCGAGACCCTGGCGCCGGCACCCGCGTATCTGACCAAGGTGCCGCGCGACCTCGTCGCGCTGCTGTCGTCCCGCTTCGGCTTCGAGTTCGCCCTGTAGCGGGCGGCCCCGAAGCACCCCCGGCGGCGACGTCCAGACCGTCCTCGCGAACCCGCACGTCGGCGGGGAATAGAATGTTCCGTCGGGCGGGCGCCGCGCCGCATGGTGCAGGCTGACGCGAACCGCCCACGAGCGTGATTCAGGAGGACCATGTCCGGGCATTCCAAGTGGGCAACGACCAAGCACAAGAAGGCGGTCATCGACAGCCGCCGTGCCAAGTCGTGGGCCAAGCTCATCAAGAACATCGAAGTGGCCGCCAAGCTCGGCGGCCCCGACCTGCAGGGCAACCCGACGCTGTTCGATGCCGTGCTCAAGGCGAAGAAGACGTCGGTCCCGAAGGACAACATCGACCGCGCGATCAAGCGCGGCGCCGGCATCGGCGGCGAGTCGGTCGAGTACTCGTCGATCATGTACGAGGGGTACGGGCCGAACGGCGTCGCCCTCATGATCGAGTGTCTGACCGACAACAAGAACCGCGCCGCGGCCGAGGTGCGCACCGCGCTGACCCGCAACGGCGGCACGCTCGCCGACCCGGGAAGCGTCGCGTACAACTTCACCCGCAAGGGCGTCATCGTCGTCGGCGGCGAGGGCACCAGCGAGGACGACGTCATGCTCGCCGTGCTCGAGGCGGGCGCCGAAGAGGTCGAGCCGCACGCCCAGGGGTTCGAGGTCATCACCGAGGCGACCGACCTCGTCACCGTGCGCACGGCCCTGCAGGACGCCGGCATCGAGTACGAGTCGGCCGACGTCGAGTTCGTCCCGAACCTCAAGGTCGAGGTCGACGCCGACACGGCTCGCAAGGTCTTCCGGCTCATCGACGCGCTCGAAGACAGCGACGACGTGCAGAACGTCTACAGCAACTTCGACCTCACCGCCGAGGTGCAGGCCGAGCTCGAGAACGACGAGGACTGATCCGGACGGCGGCATCCACGCCGCCCTCCGCTGTCCTCCGGCGCGTCGCCCCCGATCAGGCACGCGCTGACGGATGCCCCGTCCAGGCGCGCCTGGGCGGGGCATCCGTCGTCCTCGCCTAACGTGGGGGAGTGACATCCTCCCGCGGCCGTCTGCGCGTGCTCGGCGTCGATCCGGGCCTCACCCGCTGCGGCGTGGGCGTCGTCGACGTGGCTCCCGACCGCTCGGCGACCCTGGTTCACGTGGGCGTGGTGCGCTCCGATCCGCACGCGCCGATCCAGGAGCGACTCGCGATCATCGCGGCCGGTCTGCGCGCCGTGCTCGACGAACACGAGCCGGACGTCGTCGCCGTGGAGCGCGTGTTCGCGCAGCAGAACCGCTCGACGGTGATGGGCACCGCCCAGGCCAGCGGCATCGCGCTGCTCCTCGCGGGCGAGCGCGGTCTGGCGGCGGCCACCCATACGCCCTCCGAGGTGAAGGCGGCCATCACCGGATACGGCAACGCCGACAAGCGGCAGGTGCAGACCATGGTCGCGCGCGTGCTGCGGCTCGACGAGCTGCCCAAGCCCGCTGACGCGGCCGATGCCCTCGCCCTGGCGCTCTGCCACGCCTGGCGCGGCGCGCCGTCGGCCACGGCATCCGCCACGCCTCTCACCCCTGCGCAGCGCGCGTGGGCGGAAGCCGAGCGCCTCACCCGTCGATGACGGCGGGCGCGGGGCGCGTGTCGCTCGAACAAACGTCCGAACCGCGCCGTAGGCTCGACGCATGATCTCCTCAGTCCGCGGCACCGCGGTGCACGTCGATGCTGATGCCGTCGTCGTCGAAGTCGGGGGAGTCGGACTCCATGTCGCGGTGACCCCGCAGGTGGCCCGTTCCACGCACCTCGGCGACGCCGTCCTGCTGCACACGTCGCTCATCGTCCGCGAGGACGCGCTCTCGCTGTTCGGCTTCGAGTCCCGCGAAGAGCTCGTCGTGTTCGGCCAGCTGCTCGGAGTCACCGGCGTCGGGCCGAAGTCCGCCCTGGGCGTCCTGGCCACCCTCACCGTGCCGCAGATCGCCGACGCGGTCTCGGCCGACGACGACGCCCCCTTCCGCCGGGTGTCCGGCATCGGCCCTAAGACGGCCAAGCTCATCGTGGTGCAGCTCGCGGGCAAGATCGCCGTGACGCGCCCCGCCGGCGCCGGGGGAGCGGATGCCGCACCCAGCCCGGCGATCCCCGCACAGGTGGTGCAGGCTCTGGTCGGTCTCGGCTGGTCCGAGCGCGTCGCCGCGGAGGCCGTGGAGATGATCGGCGCCGATGCGTCCGATGCGGACCGTGCATCGGTGCCCGCGCTGCTGCGGCTGACGCTGTCGGCGCTCGGCCCGGCGCGGAAGGAGCCGGTCGGTGGCTGACGTGCGCGAGGCGAGCGAACCGGTGGACGAGACCGAGCTCGCGATCGAAGGCGCGCTGCGCCCGGGCTCGCTCGCCGAGTTCGTCGGCCAGCAGAAGGTGCGCGGCCAGATGCAGCTGCTGCTGGACGCCGCCCGCATCCAGCAGCGCCCCGCCGATCACATCCTGCTCTCCGGACCGCCCGGCCTCGGCAAGACGACGCTCGCGATGATCGTCGCGCACGAGAGCGGTCGCCCGCTGCGTCTGTCGAGCGGTCCTGCCATCCAGCACGCCGGCGACCTCGCCGCGCTGCTTTCCAGCCTCACGCCCGGCGAAGTGCTGTTCATCGACGAGGTGCACCGCATGGCGCGCTCGGCCGAGGAGATGCTGTACCTCGCCATGGAGGACTTCCGCATCGACATCATGGTGGGCAAGGGTGCGGGCGCGACGAGCATCCCGCTGGATCTGGCACCCTTCACGCTCGTCGGCGCGACGACCCGCTCCGGCCTGCTGCCCAATCCGCTGCGCGACCGCTTCGGCTTCACGGCCCACCTCGAGTACTACGAGCCCGAAGAGCTGGAGCGGGTGATCGAACGCTCCGCGGCGATGCTGGGCGTGACGCTGCCGCCGGCCGCCCGTGCCGAGATCGCGCGCCGCTCGCGCGGCACGCCCCGCATCGCCAACCGACTACTGCGCCGCGTCCGCGACTATCTGGTCGTCCACGGTCGCACCGGCGCAGACATCGCCGCGGTCGACGCCGCCCTCGACCTCTACGACGTCGACCGGATCGGGCTCGACCGGCTGGACCGCGCCGTCCTCGACGCCCTGGTGCGGCGGTTCCGCGGCGGCCCCGTCGGCCTCGGAACGCTGTCGGTCGCGGTGGGCGAGGAGGCCGACACCATCGAGTCGGTCGTCGAGCCGTATCTGGTGCGGATCGGCTTCATGGGCCGCACGCCGCGAGGTCGCATCGCGATGCCGGAGGCGTACGCCCACCTGGGTGTGCCCACCGTCGACTCGGCGCTGCGATTCGATGACCTATAATCGCTGGAGGCTTCCGCCCACCCCCCTCCTGCAAGGCAGCGCCGCCCTGGCGCCCGCCTGACCCGAAAGGTGCTCCGGCTCCATGGACTTCGCCTCCTTCCTCCAGCAGTACGGTCTCATCCTCCTGCTGGTCGTGCTCCTCGTCTTCATGTTCTGGAGCTCGCGTCGTCGCATGCAGAAGCAGAAGGCGGAGCAGGAGGAGAAGGCGCGTCAGACGGTGCCCGGCTCCGAGGTGCTCCTGCAGGGCGGCCTCTACGGCACGATCATCTCGTACGACCCCGACAACCTCGACCAGCCGGCTGTCGTCGAACTCGCCCCCGGCGTCGAGATCAAGGTCCACAGCCAGGCGATCCTGCGCGTCGTGAACCCCACCGTGGGCTCGGTGACCGAGGACGAGTTCCTCGCCGCCGAGGAGAGCCACGCCGAGTACGCCGAGGGCGTCGCCAACGGCGACATCAGCTCGATCAGCGACGACCAGATCAGCGCCGCTGACAAGGACAAGAACGACCCCGACACCGACGCCGGAACCAAGTCTCAGGGCTGACACCCGACCATTCGGCCGTTCGGGCTCATCGAGAAAGCGAAGACGTGGCGACATCCACTCCCGTCCGGCATGCGTGGCGCGCGCTGACCGGCCTGCTGGCCATCATCGCGCTGCTGTTCGGCATCAACGCCCTCGGCGTCTACGTCTTCGGACAGAGCTCGTGGGCGCCGGCGCTCGCGCTCGACCTCCAGGGCGGCACGCAGATCGTGCTGGAGGCGCAGACCGAGAACGGGGCCGACCCGTCGACGGAGCAGATGCAGCAGGCCGTCACGATCATCCGGCAGCGCGTCGACGCCTCCGGCGTCGGTGAGGCCGAGGTCACCACGCAGTCCGGCAACCAGATCGTCGTGCAGATCCCCGGACAGGCCGATGAGGAGACCCGCAACCGCATCGAGGCATCCGCCCAGCTGCAGCTGCGCGCCGTGCTCTACGCCGGCGACCCGGCCACCGAGTTCGTCGGCGAGGACGGCAAGTCCACGCCGTACCCGACGCCCGACCCCTCACTGCAGGCGACCCCGACCGCCTCGCCGACCAACGGCAGCGACACGGCGTGGATCACGCCCGCACTCCAGGCCCAGTTCCTCGCGTACGACTGCGCCGATCCGGCCAACGACCCGGCCAACGCGCCGGCCGATGAGCCGCTGATCACCTGCAACGCCGACGGCACGGTCAAGTACATCCTCGGCCCGGTCGAGCTCGACGGCTCGTCGATCGACGACGCCACGTTCGGCCTCCAGCAGAACAACGGCCAGTGGGCCGTCAACTTGCAGTTCGACGGCGACGGCACCAAGACCTTCGGCGAGATCAGCCAGCGCCTCTACGGCGCGCAGGCCCCGCTCAACCAGTTCGCGTTCGTGCTCGACGGCTACGTGCTGTCGGCGCCGTCGATGAACGGCGTGATCCTCGACGGCAAGCCGAGCATCACCGGCAGCTTCACGCAGGAGACCGCGAAGGTCCTCGCCGACCAGCTCAAGTACGGCGCGCTCCCGCTGAGCTTCACGGTCGAGAGCTCGAACTCGATCTCCGCGACGCTCGGTTCGCAGCAGCTGCAGATCGGTCTCATCGCCGGCCTCATCGGCCTTGCGCTGGTCGCGATCTACTCGCTGATCGTCTACCGCGCGCTGGGATTCATCATCATCGCGTCGCTCGCGGTGATGGCGGTGCTGACGTACCTGACGCTGTGCATCCTGGCCTGGCGGATGGGCTTCCGCCTGTCGCTGGCCGGCGTCGCCGGCCTGATCGTGACGATCGGCTTCACAGCGGACTCGTTCATCGTCTACTTCGAACGAATCCGAGACGAGCTGCGCGACGGCAAGTCGATCACCGCGGCCGTCGAGGACGGCTGGGGACGCGCCAAGCGCACGATCTACATCTCGAAGTCGATCAACATCCTGGCGGCCGTGGTGCTGTACATCCTCGCGGACGCCACCGTGAAGGGCTTCGCCTTCACGCTCGGTCTCACCACGGCGATCGACGTCCTGATCTTCATCCTGTTCACCCACCCGGTGCTACAGCTGCTCGCACGCACGAGGTTCTTCGGGTCGGGGCATCCGCTCTCCGGGCTCGACCCGACCGCCCTCGGCGCGGTGTACCGCGGCCGTGCGCAGTTCCGCGAGCCGGTGCTCGCCACCGGTGCCGCCGGGCGACGCAACGCCAAGTCGCGCGGTGAGGCGGCGCGTCGTCAGACCATCGCCGAGCGCAAGCAGGCCGAACTGGCGGCTGCCGAGAACACGAAACCCGGCACGACCGTCAAGGAGGGAGACGACTGATGCGCTCCATGAGCCAGCTCGGCAACGACCTCTACACCGGCAAGACCTCGTTCCCGTTCGTCGGTCGCCGACGTCTGTGGTTCCTCATCGCCGCGATCCTCGTCATCGGTTCCGCGCTGGTGCCGCTGTTCCGCCCCATCCAGTTCTCGATCGAGTTCACCGGCGGGTCGCAGTTCACCGTCAGCGGGCTCGAGGCGCCGATCGATCAGGTCCTCGCGAGTGACGCAGTGCACTCGGTCGTGCCCGACGCCACCACGAAGGTCGTCACCATCGGCGAGAACGCCGTGCGCGTGCAGACCGACCAGGTGACCGACGCGCAGAGCCGCGAGATCTCCGCGGCGCTGGCCGAGGCGTACTCCGTCCCCGAGAGCGAAGTCAGCTACGCGTTCATCGGCCCCAGCTGGGGTGCCGACGTGACCCGTCAGTCGCTGTGGGGACTCGCGATCTTCCTCGCTCTGACCTTCATCATCCTCGCGCTGTACTTCCGTACCTGGAAGATGTCGACCTCGGCGATCATCGGCCTCGTGGACGTGCTCATCATCACGATCGGCGTCTACTCGCTGTTCGGGTTCGAGATCTCGCCCGCAGCCGTCATCGGCTTCCTGACGATCCTCTCCTACGCGCTGTACGACACCACTGTCGTGTTCGACAAGATCAGGGAGAACACCAGCGAGGACGGCGAGGTCTCCGGGCGCACATTCGGCGAGTCGGTGAACCTCGCGGTGAACCAGACGCTGGTGCGCTCGATCAACACGACGGTCGTGGCGATCCTCCCGACCGGCGCGATCCTGTTCATCGGCCTGGTGTGGGTGGGTGCGCAGACGCTCACCGACCTGTCGCTGTCGATCTTCGTGGGAACGATCGTGGCCGCGTACTCGACGATTTTCGTCGCGTCGCCGCTGTACTCGCTGCTGCGCGAGAACGAGCCGGCGATCAAGGCGCGCGACCAGCGCGTCATCGCGGCGCGGGCGCTGGCCGGCACCCCGGCCTGAGGGTCGAGCGCGCGGGCGTAGGATTGTGAGGTCCGGCGGAGGGGAGGGGATCGAGTGACAGAGACCGTCCCTCCCGCCCAGTCCTCGTCCCTGCGCCGGCTCGTTCCGCGGATCTTCTCGCGCTCGGCGCGCCGCGACGACGTCGAACAGCTGCTTCGGACGGTGCGCACGCACCATCCGAAGGGCGACCTGTCGATCGTCGAGCGCGCGTACTCGGTGGCCGAGACGGCGCACTCGGGACAGGCGCGGCAGAGCGGCGAGCCGTACATCACGCATCCGCTGGCCGTCGCGCAGATCCTCGCGGATCTGGGCCTGGGCCCCCGCGCGATCGCAGCGGCCCTGCTGCATGACACGGTCGAGGACACCGAGTACTCCCTGGAGATGCTCACCCAGGAGTTCGGCGACGAGGTCGCCATGCTCGTGGACGGCGTGACCAAGCTCGACAAGGTCAAGTACGGCGAGAGCGCCCAGGCCGAGACGGTCCGCAAGATGATCGTCGCGATGTCGCGCGACATCCGCGTGCTGCTCATCAAGCTCGCCGACCGCCTCCACAATGCGCGCACCTGGGGGTTCGTCCCGCCGGAGAAGGCGCGCAAGAAGGCGACCGAGACGCTCGAGATCTACGCGCCGCTCGCGCACCGGCTCGGCATCCAGGCGATCAAGTCCGAGCTCGAGGACCTCTCGTTCGCCGTGCTGCACCCCAAGCTGTACGCCGAGATCGACAGCCTCGTGAAGCAGCGGACGCCGCAGCGCGAGCAGTACGTGCAGAGCGTGATCGACGCCGTCGACAGCGACCTGCGCGAACTGCGCATCCGCGGCCGCGTGATGGGCCGACCGAAGCAGCTGTACTCCGTCTACCAGAAGATGGTCGTCCGAGGTCGCGAGTTCGACGACATCTACGACCTCATCGGCATCCGCGTGCTCGTGGGCAGCGTCCGCGACTGCTACGCCGTGCTCGGCGCCATCCACGCGCGGTGGACACCGCTGCCGGGGCGCTTCAAGGACTACATCGCGACGCCCAAGTTCAACCTCTATCAGTCGCTGCACACGACGGTCATCGGCCCGGGCGGACGCACCGTCGAGATCCAGATCCGCACGCACGAGATGCATCAGCAGGCCGAGTACGGCGTCGCGGCGCACTGGAAGTACAAAGAGCAGATGAACGGCGGCAAGTCGGGCTCGAAGTCGCTCGACACCGACATGGCCTGGCTCGCCCACATCTCCGACTGGCAGGCCGAGACGGCCGACCCCGGCGAGTTCCTCGACTCGCTGCGGTTCGAGATCGGCGCGAAAGAGGTCTACGTCTTCACCCCGAAGGGGCGGGTGATCGGCCTTCCCGCCGGTGCGACCCCTGTGGACTTCGCCTATGCCGTCCACACCGAGGTCGGCCACCGCACCATGGGGGCGAAGGTCAACGGCCGCCTCGTGCCGCTCGAGTCCGAGCTCAAGAGCGGCGATGTCGTCGAGGTGTTCACCTCGAAGAACCCGGATGCCGGCCCCAGCCAGGACTGGCTCGGCTTCGTCCGGAGCACCCGGGCCCGCAACAAGATCCGCGGCTGGTTCACGAAGGAGCGCCGCGAGGAGGCGATCGAGCAGGGCAAGGAGTCGATCGCCCGCGCGATGCGCCGGCAGAACCTGCCGCTGCAGCGCCTGATGAGCCAGGACTCGTTCTCCGAGGTCGCCCACCAGCTGCGCTACGAAGACGTCTCCGCCCTGTACGCGGCGGTCGGCGAGGGTCACGTCTCGACGCAATCGGTCATCGAGAAGGTCACGGCGCTCGTCGCGGCCAACGACACCGCGACCGGCCCGATCGACCTGCCCGTCGTCGGCCGTGCCCGTGCGCCGCGCGGCGGCGACTCCGGGATCCTGGTGCGCGGGGCCCCCGACATCCTCGTCAAGCTCGCCAAGTGCTGCACGCCGGTCCCCGGGGACCAGATCGTCGGCTTCGTCACCCGCGGCAGCGGCGTCTCGGTGCACCGTGCCGACTGCACGAACGTGAAGTCGCTCATGCAGGACCCGGAGCGCCTCATCGACGTCGAATGGGCGCCCACGACCAAGAGCGTGTTCCTGGTGCAGATCCAGGTCGAGGCGCTCGACCGCTCCGGGCTGCTCAGCGACGTCACCCGCGTGCTCAGCGAGCACCACGTGAACATCCTGTCGGCGACCGTCTCGACGACCAACGACCGCTTGGCGCTCAGTCGCTTCGTGTTCGAGATGGGCGACATCGTCCACCTCGACCGTGTCCTCAACGCGGTCCGGCGGATCGACGCCGTCTACGACGTCTATCGCGTCACGTCGTCCTGAATCTCTGCGAGGATCGCCCCGAGGCGCACGAGCGCCGTGCGCTTGTGGGGGAGCACCCCCGCCTCGAGCCGCGAGATCGCGCGGGAGACGGCATCCGGGTCCACCCGTGCCAGCATCAGGGCCGCCCGTGCGTGCTCGTCGCCCGCGGCGCGTGACAGATCGACCAGCGTGCGCTCGACAGTGGTGACCCGTACGCCCCCGAGCAACTGCAGGTCGTCGGCGGGCACGGCGAGGTCGCGGTAGACGAGCTGCCGGTCGGGGACGACGTGGAGCCGCCGCGAGACGGCGCGCTGCACGGTGTGACGCGCCGGCGGCATCGGGAGACCGCCGTGCACCCACGCCGCGCTCAGGTGGGTCGCGGCGAGTCGGTCGCCGAGGATGCGGCTCAGCGAGCCCGCGCGCAGCGCGGCGGTCTCGACCGCATCCGCCGGCATGTACGCGTCGCCGAGCTCGACGAGATGCCCGTCGAGACAGGCAGCCGTCAGCTCGGCGCGCGAGAGGCGGTCGTCGACGAAGTAGAGGAACGGCGAGGCCATACCGGGAGTGTGCCGCACCGGCGTCGGCGGACGGATGCCGTCAGCCGACGCCTGTGGACAACCCCGGTGGGGCGATCAGCCGCCCAGCGCCTTGAGCCACGACCGGCGCGCCTCGAGCGCCTCGGTCGCGTTCGCGATGGCCTTCTTGTCGCCGGTCTTCTTCGCCGCAGCGAGTTCGTCCTCGAGCTTCTCGATGGCGTCCGTCAGCTGGCGCGTCATGTCGTTCGCACGCGCCTTCTGCTCCGGGTCGTTGCGCTTCCAGTCGGCGTCCTCGCGCCCGCGCAGACCGTTCTCGATGCGACGCAGCTCGTCGTCGAGGGAACGCTCCGTGTCGCGCGGGAAGATGCGGCCGATCTCGTCCCAGCGGCGCTGGATGCCGGTCAGGATCGAGCGCGCCTTCGCGATGTCGCGCTCGTCGGGGACGACCTTCGCCTCTTCGAGCAGCGCACGCTTCAGGTCGATCTTCTCTCGGGACGCCTCGGCATCCGCCGCTTCGCGCTCCACGCGGGCGCCGTAGAGCGCGTCGCCGGCTGCCTTGAACCGCGCCCACAGCGCGTCGTCGACCTTCTTGCCGGCACGGCCCGCGGTCTTCCAGTCGTCCAGCAGCTCGCGATAGGCCGGGATGCCGTCCTCACCCTTGGACGAGAGAGCCTCGGCCTTCTCGACCAGCGCCGTCTTGCGGTCGCGGACGGCCTTGTGCGCCTCGTCGAGCTCGGCGTAGAACGCGCGCCGGTGCTTGTCGACGGTGGCGCGTGCGTCGCGGAATCGCTTCCAGAGCTGCTGCGCCGTCGACTTGGGCAGGCGGGGGCCGTGCTGCTGCTGCGACTGCCACTGCTCGAACAGCGCGTTGAGGTCGGCGGTGGCCTGCTTCCACTGCACGGTGCGGGGGTCGCGGGCGGCAAGCGCCTCGGCCTTCTCGACCAGCTCGGTGCGTGCCTTGACCGCGTCTTCGACGGCTTCGCGCGCCGCGACGGCCTCGGTCTCGGACTCGGCGGCGAGCGTCTGCGTCAGCGCGGCCACGCGCGCAACCAGGCTCGCGAGGTCGCCCACGGCGGCGGCGCCGTCGAGCTTGCCGTTGATGGTCCGCGCGGTGGATCGGAGGTCGGAGGCGGATGCCCCGCCGCGGCGGTGCCGCACCTCCAGGAGCGTCACCTCGCCGGCGAGGTCCGCGTACTTGCGCTCGAAGTACGCGAGCGCCTCCTCGGCCGATCCGTCGGGGTACTGGCCGACCACTCGCCAGCCGTCGGCCTCGCGGACCGACACGGTGCCGTCGTCGTCGACGCGGCCCCACGGCTCGGCGGCGGGGGCCTCCACGACCACCTCGACGACCTCGACGGCGACCACGTCACCGTCGTCGGCCACCTCGACGATCTCCACGGCGTCGACTTCGACGACCTCGACGCTCTCGTCCGCGGGGGCTTCCTCGGCGGGGGCCTCGTCCGCGGGGGCCTCCTCGACGGGAGCCGTAGTGTCGGCGTTGCCCGCCGCGTCGTTCGCGGAGGACTCGTTCTCGCCGGCCTCGGGCGTCTCGGGGGCGTCGGTCTCGGGCTGGGAGTCTGCTGCGGCAGTCACGGGATGCACCTCATCACGGCTCACGCCGTTGTAGGGAGTAGGACGGGTCACAGCCTAGTACGGCGGATGCCTCGTCTCCGATGCCCTCCGCCGATGAGGACCGTGGTGTCAGGGCGTCGGGGTGGCGCTCGGCTCGGGCGTGGTGGCCGTCGGGCTCGGGGCCGGCGTCGTGGCGGTGGGAGTCGGCGTCGACGTGGGGGCCGGCACGCCCGGACCTGCGATGAAGTAGGCGGTCTGCACGCCGATGAGGCCCAGCACGACAAGGCCGCCCACGATGCCCGCGATCAGATTGTCGCGGGTGCGACGGCGCTCCTGGGCGTCGTGGAACTGCCGTCGTGCCTCGTACAGCCGCGTGCGCTCGCGCGCAGCCCGCGCGTCGCGGTTCTTGCCACCGTTCGCCACGTGACCTCCTCGTTCACTCCGTCCGCGCCTCCGCCTCGGCGCCGTCGGATGGACGCGGGCATCGGGTCGCAGGTGCCTGGATCCGCACCCGGGCGGGTTGATCCTACGGGGCGCCACCGCGGCGGCCAAACCACGGCCGATCCGGTGTCCCAGACGCGGGATAGCCTGGTGGGGTGACGATCTCCGCTCCCTCTCCGCGTGCCTCCGGCGCGTCGCGCGGAGCCGCCGGGAGCGGGGGCGCACAGACCGCGCTCTTCCAGGGGCTGACCCCGCTCGCGGTGCGTATGCGTCCCACCTCCCTCGAAGAGGTCGCCGGTCAATCGCATCTGCTTCGGGCGGGATCGCCGCTGGTGACGCTGGCCAACCCCGATGCCGCCGCCCGCGCTGCGACGTCGGTCATCCTGTGGGGCCCTCCCGGTACCGGCAAGACGACGCTCGCGCAGGCGATCGCACGTTCCTCGGGTCGCCGCTTCGTCGAACTGTCGGCCGTCACCGCGGGCGTGCGCGACGTCCGCGAGGTGATGCAGGAGGCGCTGACTCAGCGCGACCTCTACGGGCAGTCCACGATCCTCTTCCTCGACGAGATCCACCGCTTCACCAAGGCGCAGCAGGACGCACTGCTGCCGGGCGTCGAGAACGGCTGGGTGGTCCTCATCGCGGCGACCACCGAGAACCCGTCGTTCTCGGTGATCTCGCCCCTGCTCTCACGATCCCTGCTGCTGACCCTCAAGCCGCTCACCGACGACGACCTCGGGATGCTGCTCGATCGCGCCGTCGCCGATGCGCGAGGCCTCGCCGGCGCGGTCGCCCTCGGTGGCGACGCCCGCGAGGCCCTCGTGCGCCTCGCCTCGGGCGACGCCCGCCGGGCGCTCACGGCGCTCGAGGCTGCGGCATCCCTCGCCGTCCCCGACGACGACGATGCCGACGGGGGCACGCCCGAGGTCACCGCCGAGCAGGTCGCCCAGGCGGTGGATCGCGCGCTGCTGCGCTACGACCGGCAGGGCGACGAGCACTACGACGTCATCAGCGCGTTCATCAAGTCGATCCGCGGATCGGATGTGGATGCCGCGATGCACTACCTCGCCCGCATGATCGAGGCGGGGGAGGACCCTCGGTTCATCGCACGCCGCCTGATCATCTCGGCCGCCGAGGACATCGGCCTCGCCGACCCGCAGGCCCTGCCGATCGCCGTCGCCGCTGCCGACGCCGTGCAGTTCATCGGAATGCCCGAAGGCCGCATCCCGCTCGCCGAGGCGACGGCCTATCTCGCCACGACGGCGAAGTCCAACGCCGCGTACCTCGCGATCGACGCCGCGATCGCGGACGTGCGCAGCGGCGGGTTCGGGCGGGTGCCGGTGCACCTGCGCGACGCGCACTACCCCGGAGCGAAGCGGCTGGGGCACGGCAAGGGGTACGTCTACCCCCACGACGCCGAGATCGGCATCGCCCCGCAGCAGTACCTGCCCGACGAGCTGCGCGGCCGCCGCTACTATCAGCCGAAAGCCCTCGGGGCCGAACGGGATGTCCAGGCCCGCCTGGAGAAGATCCGCCGCATCCTCGAAGGCGAGTGACGGCACCGATTCCGAACGGAGCATCGCATGACCCCGGCTGTCGTCGCGTGCCTTGTCGCTTGCGTCGTCCTGGGCGCGCTGGCGGTCCTCCAGATCTGCGTCGCAGCCGGCATGCCGTGGGGACGCCTCGTCTGGGGCGGACAGCACACGGTGCTGCCTCGGCGCCTGCGAGTCGGCAGCGCCGTGTCGGCGGTGCTCTACGTGGGGTTCGCCGGGATCCTGCTCAGCCGTGCCGGACTGCTGCCCGGTGGCCAGACAGCGGTGATCCGCGTTCTGACGTGGGTGCTCTTCGCGTACTTCGTCATCGGAATCGGCATGAACGCGATCTCACGCAGCCGAGCCGAACGGCTGACGATGACCCCCGCGTGCGCCGTGCTCGCGGCGTCGACGCTGGTCGTGGCGCTCTCCTGAGGGGCACATCCCAGATCTGGTAGGCTTGAGCGGCTCGAAACTCCGTTTTCGGGCATCCCCTCTCTTCTGAACCACCTTCCGGCATGCCCCGGCGTGCAGTCCGGACAGGGCGAAGACAGGGCGATACGCCCGCGAGCCGTGAAAGACACGGCAGCGTCATCGAAAGGAACACTTCGTGGCAACGAAGTCCCAGGACCGCCGCAAGGTCCGTCTGTCCCGCGCTCTCGGCGTGGCCCTCACCCCGAAGGCCGCCAAGTACCTCGAGAAGCGCCCCTACGCTCCGGGTGAGCACGGCCGCACCAAGCGCAAGCAGGACAGCGACTACGCCGTCCGCCTCCGCGAGAAGCAGCGTCTGCGCGAGCAGTACGGCATCCGCGAGAAGCAGCTGCGCATCCAGTTCAACGAGGCCCGCCGCACCCAGGGCCTGACGGGTGAGAACCTCGTCGAGCAGCTCGAGATGCGTCTGGACGCCCTCGTCCTGCGCGCCGGCTTCGCCCGCACCACCGCGCAGGCGCGTCAGCTCGTCGTGCACCGCCACATCCTCGTGGACGGCCAGCTCGTCGACCGCCCGTCGTTCCGCGTGAAGCCGGGTCAGCTCATCCACGTCAAGGGCAAGAGCGAGGGCCTCGAGCCCTTCCAGGTGGCGGCTGCCGGCGGTCACGCCGACGTCCTGCCCCCCGTTCCGGGCTACCTCGAGGTCGAGCTCGACAAGCTGCAGGCCCGTCTCGTGCGTCGCCCCAAGCGCGCCGAGGTCCCGATCGTCTGCGACGTCCAGCTCGTCGTCGAGTACTACGCCGCTCGCTGATCCGTTCAGCGACCGACGGTCGTACACGAAGGGCGCCGGGGCAACCCCGGCGCCCTTCGCCGTCTCCGGCGGCACGCGTCGTTTCCGCATGACGGGTCGCGTTTCGGCCTACGATGGATGGATGCCGCGCCCCGGCGGCCCGCGAGGAAGTGGTGACATGAAGAACCTCCTGTGGTTCCTGCTCGGCATCGCCGGTGGGTTCGTTCTCGCGCACCTGGTCAACAAGGACCCGCGCGGACACGAGATCCTCGCTGACGTCGACGCCCGCATCACGGAGTTCACCGATCGCATCGGCGACGCGTACCGCGAGCAGGAGGCGCGCTTCGCGGGCCTCGTCGACGACGTGCGGGATGCCGCCGCCGACGCCGCGAGCTCCGCGGCATCCGGCCTGGCCGAGGCTGCGACCGACGTGGCCGAAGCCGCCAAGGGCGCGGCGGACAAGCTCACCGACTGATTCCGGCTCACCGCCCTCGCGGCAGCGGGCGCACACCGCGTCCGCGCCCGACATCCGCTTTCGAACACGCACGCATTCGCACGCACACGCAAGGACCCGCATGAAGACCGCCGAGATCGCACAGCGCTTCCTCGATTACTTCGAGAAGAACGGCCACACCATCGTCCCCTCGGCATCGCTGGTGACCGACGACCCGGCGCTGCTGTTCACGGTGGCCGGCATGGTGCCGTTCATCCCGTACCTGTCGGGCGACGTGCCGGCGCCGTACCCGCGCGCGGCCGACAACCAGAAGTGCATCCGCACGAACGACATCGAAGAGGTCGGCAAGACCCCGCGCCACGGCACGTTCTTCCAGATGCTGGGCAACTGGTCGTTCGGCGACTACTTCAAGGAAGGCGCGATCCGCTACGCGTGGGATCTGCTGACCAGCCCCGAGTCCGAAGGCGGACTCGCGTTCGACCAGAAGGATCTGTGGGTCACCGTCTACGAAGAGGACGACGAAGCCCACGACCTCTGGCTGAAGCTCACCGACCTTCCTGAGGAGCGCATCCAGCGTCTCGGCAAGGACACGAACTACTGGAGCACCGGGCTTCCGGGCCCCGCGGGCCCCTGCTCGGAGATCTTCTTCGACCGCGGGCCGGAGTACGGCATCGACGGCGGCCCCGCCACCGACGACGACCGGTACGTCGAGATCTGGAACCTCGTGTTCATGCAGTACGAGATCACCAACGTGCGCTCGAAGTACGACTTCGACATCGTGGGCGAACTGCCGAACAAGAACATCGACACCGGCATGGGCCTGGAGCGCATCGCGTTCATCAAGCAGGGCGTCGACAACATGTACGAGACCGACCAGGTGCGTCCGGTCCTCGACAAGGCGGTCGAGCTGTCGGGCCGCACGTACGGCGCGAGCCATGAGGACGACGTGCGCTTCCGCGTCGTCGCCGACCACGTCCGTTCGTCGCTCATGCTGATGTCGGACGGCGTCACGCCCTCCAACGACGGCCGCGGCTACATCCTGCGCCGCCTGATGCGTCGTGTGATCCGCTCGATGCGTCTGCTGGGCGTCGACGGGCCGACCTTCGACGTGCTGTTCGCGGCATCCCGCGACGCCATGAAGGACGCCTACCCCGTGGTCGAGGCGGACTGGGCGCGCATCTCGCAGTACGCCCTCGCCGAAGAGGCGACGTTCCTGCGCACGCTCGCCGCGGGCGAGGCGATCCTCGACGAGTCGCTCGCCGAGACGAAGGCGGCCGGCGGCACGTCGATCCCCGGCGACGAGGCGTTCCTGCTGCACGACACCTACGGGTTCCCGATCGACCTCACGCTCGAGATCGCCGAGGAGGCGGGCCTGACCGTCGACCGCGCGGCGTTCGACACCCTGATGCAGGAGCAGCGCGCACGCGCCAAGGCCGACGCGCGGGCGCGCAAGCGCCAGCTGGCAGACACCAGCGTCTACCGCGACCTGCGGGCGCAGGGCGAGACCGTGTTCACCGGCTACACCGACCTCGAGGCGGAGTCGCAGGTGCTCGGCATCCTCATCGACGGCGTGTCGGTCGATCGCGCCGGCGTCGGCCAGATCGCCGAGGTGATCCTCGCCGAGACCGCCCTGTACGCCGAGTCCGGCGGCCAGGTGGCCGACAAGGGCGTCATCGTGGGCCCGGGCTACGAGCTCGAGGTGCTCGATGTGCAGAAGCCGGTGCCCGGCCTCATCAGCCACACCGTCGAGGTGTCGACAGGTGAAGTGGGCGTCGGCCAGCCGGCGACGACGGTGGTGGATGCTGCGAACCGCCGCGCCGCGCGACAGGCGCACTCCGCCACCCACCTCGTGCACGCCGCGCTGCGCGACACGCTCGGCAAGACCGCGACGCAGGCGGGCTCGCTCAACCGCGCCGGTTACATGCGCTTCGACTTCTCGTGGGGCCAGTCGCTCTCGGACGACACCAAGACCGAGATCGAGGAGATCGCCAACAACGCGGTGCGCGACAACCTCGAGGTGACCACGCGCGTGCTGCCGCTGGACGAGGCGAAGTCGCTCGGTGCGATGGCGCTGTTCGGCGAGAAGTACGGCGACACCGTGCGCATGGTCGACATCGGCGGCCCGTGGTCGCGCGAGCTCTGCGCCGGCACGCACGTGTCGACCAGCGCCGAGATCGGGCTCATCAGCCTCGTCGGCGAGTCGTCGGTGGGCGCCTCGAACCGCCGTGTCGAAGCGCTCGTCGGTCTGGACGCGTTCCGCTCGCTCGCGGCAGAGCGCGCGCTGGTGTCGCAGCTCACGTCGTCGCTCAAGGCGCCGCGCGAGCAACTGCCCGCGCGCATCGCCGAGCTCCAGGCGAGCCTCAAGGCGGCCGAGAAGAAGATCGCGGCGTTCGAGGCCAAGGCGCTCGGCGACCGTCTGCCCGCCCTCACCGGCGCGGCGACCCGGATCGGGGACACCCTGGTCGTCGCGGAGTCGCTCGGCAGCGCGGCATCCGCCGACGACGTCCGCTCGCTCGCCCTGCAGGTGCGGGACCGCCTCGGATCGGACGCGGCGGTCGTCGCGCTCGGCGCGGTCGTGAACGACCGTCCGGTCGTCATCGTGGCCACCAACGACGCCGCTCGCGCGGCGGGCGCGAAGGCGGGCGTGCTCGCCAAGGGCGCCGCGGGTGTCCTCGGCGGCGGCGGCGGAGGTCGCGACGACGTCGCCCAGGGCGGCGGTACGGATGCCGCGGCGCTCCCGGCGGCGCTGGCCTCGGTGAAGGACGCACTCGGCGCGTGAGCGGGTTCCGGCGGGGGACGCGGCTCGGGATCGACGTGGGCAAGGCCCGGGTCGGGGTGGCCAGGTGCGATCCCGACGGGCTGCTCGCGACGCCCGTGGAGACGGTGCCGCGCGACGAGTCGTCGGTGGCGAGGATCACGGCGCTGGCCGACGAGTACTCGGCGGCCGAGCTCTACGTGGGCCTGCCGCTGAACATGCGCGGTGAGGACACCGCGTCGACCCACGACGCGCGCGAGTTCGCGGCGGCACTGGCGGCGGCATCCGCTCTGCCCGTCCGTCTCGTCGACGAGCGCCTGTCGACGGTGTCGGCACACGCCGCTCTGCGCAGTTCGGGCAGATCCCAGCGATCGTCGCGTAGCATCGTTGACCAGGTCGCCGCGGTCGTTCTGCTCCAGCAAGCGCTCGATGTCGAGAAGAACACCGGTCGCCCGCCCGGAACACTCGTCCCCCAGGAGCCCGCCTGATGTCCGACTCATCGCCCACCGGCGACGCCGTGCCCATGTCGCGTCGCGCCGCCCGCGAGGCCGCCGCCCGTCACGCGGCGACGGGGGAGACGCCCACGGCGCAGCCGGCTGATGCGACGGCAGCGGCATCCGCCTCGACGGAGCCGGCCCCGGCCGCCCCGGGGGCACCCGTCACCTGGGATTCGCTCATCACCGGTGCCACACCCATCATCGGGAGCGGTCCCACCGCTGCGGCGGAAGCTCCGGCGGAAGCGCCGGCGGATGCCGAGCCGGCACCGGGGAGCGGCTTCCAGCCCGTGCCTCTGCGCACGCCGCGCCCGTCCCGCACCGACCTCGATGCGACCGCCGACACGGATCCGTGGCTGTTCTCCGGCGACACCGCGCCCGCGATGCCCTACAGTCGTGGCAACACCGGCGCGACCGCGACGGTGACCGCCACGGCGGCTCGGACGGCGACGTTGGCCGACCGATCGCCCCAGCAGACCGCGCAGCGTCCGCCCACGGCCACGCTCGACGACCTGTTCAGCGGTTCGACCTCGACGGACGACATCGGATACGTGCCACCGCCCACGAACAAGAAGCGCCGCCGCGTCGGCGGGTGGATCGCCCTCGGTGTCGTCCTTGTCATCCTCGGCGGCATCGCCGCGGGCGGTCTGTACGTGTGGACCACCTACGAGGACAAGATCCGCGAGGTGATGGGGTGGGAGGAGCCCAAGGACTACGAGGCGGGCCTGGCCACCGGCGAGACCTCCATCACCATCGAGTCCGGCTTCACCGGTGAGCCGATCTCGAAGGCGCTGTACGACGCCGGCGTCACCAAGACCCCCGACGCCTTCTACGACTACCTGATCAAGAGCGGTCAGAACCCGAACTTCCAGCCCGGTGTCTACACGCTCCAGAAGAAGATGACGTCCGAAGCCGCCCTGGCAGCGCTGCTGGATCCCGCGAACAGGATGGAGTACACCGCTCAGATCCCCGAGGGCTTCACGGTCCAGGGGACGCTCGAGCGCATCTCCGAGGGCACCGGCATCCCGCTCGACCAGCTGCAGGCCGCCGTCGCCGACCCTGCCGCCTACGGTGTGCCCGTCGATCCGGCCATCGTCGCGGCGGGCGGACAGCCGCTCGAGGGCTGGCTGTTCCCTGCGACCTACACCTTCGATCCGAACGTGACGGCGCAGTCCGCGATCCAGACCCTCGTGGACCGGACCGTGGAATCGCTCGATGCGGCAGGCGTGCCGGTGGACAAGCGCCAGGAGATCCTCACGACCGCCTCGATCATCCAGCGCGAGGCGCGCTACGAGGCGGACATGCAGAAGGTGTCGCGCGTCATCCAGAACCGGCTCGACCCCGGCAACCAGGAGACGTTCGGCAAGCTGCAGATGGACTCGACGGCGCAGTACGGCTACGGCGAGCTGCACGACGGTTCGGCCAGCTCCTCCCAGGAGGCGCTGGACGACCCGAACCCGTGGAACACGTACGTCCACACCGGTCTGCCGATCGGCCCCATCGCCAATCCGGGCGACGTCGCGATCAACGCGGCGATGCACCCCGCCGACGGGCCGTGGCTGTACTTCGTCACGGTCAACATGGACACCGGCGAGACGGTCTTCACGAACACCTACGCAGAGCACCAGAAGGCGATCAAGCAGATGCAGCAGTGGTGCTCCGAGCACCCGGACTCGGGGTGCTGAACCCGGCGGCCACCCGCCTGGAGGTGTGGGGCGACCCCATCGCGCACAGCCGTTCACCGCAGCTGCACGCGGCGGCGTACGACGTGCTCGGCCTGGACTGGACGTACGGACGCCGGCAGGTGGGCGAGGAGTCGTTCGCCGGTGAGCTCGCGGGGCTCGACGACACGTGGCGCGGCCTGTCGCTCACCATGCCCCTCAAGGGCGTGGGGTTCGCCGCAGCGGTCGACCGCGACCGCCGAGCCGAGCTGACGGGCGCGGTGAACACGCTCCTGCTCGACCGGACCGGGCCTCGCGGCTTCAACACCGACGTCGGCGGCATCGTGCGGGCACTCGCGGACGAAGGCGTCACGGCCGTCCCGGACGCGCGCATCGTCGGCGCCGGCGCCACGGCGACGTCCGCCCTGGTGGCACTGGCCGAGCTGGGCGCCCGCGAGGTGGAGGTCGTCGCGCGCCGTCCGGAAGCCGTCGAACCGCTCATGCGGCTCGGCGTCCGCCTCGACCTCGACGTGACCGCGGCGCCGTTCGCGGCATCCGCTCTGCGCGACGTGCCCCTGACGATCGCGACGCTCCCCGGCGACGCGCCCGTTGCGGATGCCGCGGCCGACGCGCTCGCCCGCTCCGGCGGCCTGCTGCTGGACGTCGTGTACGGGCACTGGCCGACGGTCCTGTCGGCGGCGTGGGAGCGCGCAGGCGGGACGGCCCGCTCCGGACTGGGGATGCTGCTGCATCAGGCACTGCTGCAGATCCGGATCTTCCGGCACGGCGACCCCGACACCCCGCTCGCGGAGGAGGCGCGCGTCCTCGCCGCGATGCGGAGCGTGCTCGAAGGCCCCGCGGCGGCGTAACCCCCGCCGCGGGCGTGGGAGACTGGACCAATGCTCCGCGTGCTCACGGCCGGCGAATCGCACGGCCCCGAACTCGTCGCCGTCATGGAGGGTCTGCCTGCGGGCGTCCCCATCTCCCGCGCCGCGATCCAGGCGGATCTCGCGCGCCGCAAGCTCGGCTACGGCCGCGGGTCGCGCATGAAGTTCGAAGAGGACGAGCTGACGATCTCGTCGGGTGTCGTCCAGGGGTTCACGCTCGGCAGCCCCATCGCCCTGCGCATCGGCAACACCGAGTGGCCCAAGTGGGCCGAGGTGATGAGCGCCGAGCCGGTCGAGCTCACCGAGAAGTCGCGTGGCCGCGGTGCGGCGCTCACGCGCCCCCGGCCTGGGCACGCCGACCTCGTCGGCATGCAGAAGTACGGGTTCGACGAGGCCCGTCCCATCCTGGAGCGCGCGAGCGCGCGTGAGACCGCGGCCCGCGTCGCCCTCGGTGCGCTGGCCCGGGCGTTCCTCAGCGAGCTCGGCATCCGGCTGGTCAGCCACACGCTCTCGATCGGGCCGGTGCAGGTGCCGTCCGGTGCGGCGCTGCCCACGCCCGACGACGTCGAGGCGCTCGACGCCGATCCGCTGCGCTGTTTCGACGCCGCCACGAGCGCGGCGATGGTCGCCGAGGTCGACGACGCCCGCAAACAGGGCGACACGCTGGGCGGCATCGTCGAGGTGCTGGCCTACGGCCTTCCGCCGGGACTCGGATCGCACGTCCACTGGGACCGGCGCCTGGACGCGAAGCTCGCGCAGGCGCTCATGAGCATCCAGGCGATCAAGGGCGTCGAGGTCGGCGACGGCTTCGAGACGACCCGCCGCCGTGGCTCCGCCGCTCACGACGAGCTGTTCACCGCGACCGACGGCATCACCCGTTCCAGCGACAAGGCGGGCGGCACCGAGGGCGGCATGTCGACCGGCACCGTGCTCCGCGTCCGTGCCGGAATGAAGCCCATCGCCACCGTGCCGCGGGCGCTGCGCACCGTCGACGTCGCCACCGGCGACGCGGCCTCCGCCCACCACCAGCGCTCCGACGTGTGCGCGGTGCCCGCTGCCGGCGTCGTGGCCGAGGCGATGGTCGCGGTCGTGCTGGCCGAGGTCGTGCTGGAGAAGTTCGGCGGCGACAGCATCGCCGAGACGCGCCGCAACTTCGAGGGATACCTCGCGGCCATTCCGGAGGCGCTGCGCAGCGCGACGGAGAGCGACGCCGGCATCGCCGACCATGACCTCGCCCTCTGACGTCGTCGTTCTGATCGGCCCGATGGGGGCCGGCAAGACGAGCATCGGCCGGAAGGTCGCCAAGGCGCTGCGGGTGCCGTTCTACGACACCGACGCCGCCGTGGTGCGCGACCACGGGCCCATCGATGCGCTGTTCGCCGAGCGCGGCGAAGCGCATTTCCGCGCGCTCGAGCGTGCCGCGGTGTCCGACGGCCTCGCCGGCGGCGGCGTCGTGTCGCTCGGCGGCGGTGCCGTGCTCGACCCGACCACCCGCGCCGCGCTGGCGGAGCACCGCGTCGTGCTGCTCACCGTGTCGCCGCGCGTCGTGGCCGCGCGCGTGCGCGATTCGAACCGGCCGCTCCTGCAGGGCGAGGACGCCATGACCCGGTGGACCGCGATCTTCGAGGAGCGCCGCCCGGTGTACGAGGAGCTCGCCGACGTGACGTTCGACACGTCCAGCGGACCGCTGCAGGATGTCGTCGACGCGATCGTCGCCTGGGTCCGCGGCGGCACTGCCGAGCCGACGCCGCACGACGGCGCGCACGAGAAGGAGCAGAAGGCATGACCGATGCCACGACCATCGCCGTGAGCGGGGACGCCAGCTACGAGATCACCGTGGGACGCGGCATCCTGTCGTCCCTCGGCGAGGCTCTGCCGCCCGCCGCCCGCAAGGTGCTGGTGATCCACCCGCCCACCCTTGCGGAGCAGGCCGAACGTCTGCGCGCGCAGCTGGTCGGCGACCGCGAGGTGCTGCTCGCCGAGATCCCCGACGCCGAGGCGGGCAAGCGCATCGAGGTCGCCGCGTTCTGCTGGCAGGTCATGGGCAAGGCGGACTTCACCCGCACCGACGCCGTCGTCGGCTTCGGTGGGGGAGCGGTGACCGATCTCGCGGGCTTCGTCGCCGCCACCTGGCTGCGCGGCGTCGAGGTCGTGCAGGTGCCGACCACCGTGCTCGGCATGGTCGACGCCGCCGTGGGCGGAAAGACGGGCGTGAACACCGCCGAGGGCAAGAACCTCGTGGGCGCGTTCTGGGCGCCGCGCGCCGTGATCTGCGACCTCGACCTGCTCGACACGCTGTCGCGCAACGAGCGGGTCGCGGGCTACGCCGAGGTCGTCAAGGCCGGCTTCATCTGGGCGCCCGAGATCCTCGACCTCGTGGAGGCGGACCCCGAGAACGCCGTCGATCCGCGCAGCGCCGCGTTCCGACGCACCATCGAGCTCGCGATCGAGATGAAGGCGCGCGTCGTGGGGGAGGACCTCCGCGAGGCGGGTCTGCGCGAGATCCTCAACTACGGGCACACCCTCGGCCACGCGATCGAGCACGCCGAGCGCTACCGCTGGCGCCACGGCGCCGCGATCTCGGTGGGCATGGTCTTCGCGGCGGAGCTCTCGCGTCTGGCGGGCCGGCTTCCGGATGCCGCCGTCCAGCGTCACCGCGACATCCTCGAGTCGCTGGGGCTGCCGGCGAGCTACCGCCCCGGAGCCTGGCCGCAGCTGCTGTCGTCGATGCAGCGCGACAAGAAGAGCCGCGGCGGCATGCTGCGGTTCATCGTGCTCGACGACATCGCGAAGCCGACCGTGCTGCAGGCGCCGGACGAGTCGCTCCTGTTCGCCGCGTACCAGGAGGTCGCCGGCTGAGCCCGCGGCGAGGACCGCGGTAGGGTGCACGGATGACGGCATCCCCCGATCCCGGTGTCGCGGTGCGCCGCATCCGCTCCGACGAATGGCCCGCGGTGCGCGCGCTGCGACTGGAGTCGACGAGCGACCCGGACGCCGGCATCGCCTTCCTCGAGACGCCGGAGCAGGTCGCCGCACGCTCCGAGCAGTTCTGGCGCGACCGCGCCGAGATCGCGGCGCAGAGCGACACCACCGCGCAGTTCGTCGCGCTGGTCGACGGCAGCTGGGTCGGGAGCCTCTCGGTCCTCATCCGCGCCACGGGTCAGACCGACCATCTGGGGCGATTCGTGGACGACCGCAGGGCGGACGTCGTCGGGGTCTACGTCAACCCGGCGCACCGGGGCTCGGGCGCCGTCGATCTGCTGCTCGCCGCGGCAGCGGAGTGGGCGACCAGGCAGGGTCTTCACCGGCTCAGCCTCGACGTGCACCGTGACAACCCCCGCGCCCAGGCCGCCTACCGCCGTGCCGGGTTCGTGCCCACCGGCGAGACCTTCTCGAGCTCGATCGGACCGGAGATCGTGATGGCACGGCCGTTGCCCTGACGCAGGGCGACCTGTCGCCCGCTGATATCGTGCGACCATGACCACCCCTCGCCGGCTCCTGCTCGTCAACGGTCCCAACCTCAACCTGCTGGGCACCCGCGAGCCTGAGATCTACGGCACCGCGACGCTGGCCGACGTGGTGCAGCTGACCACGGATGCCGCCGCCCGCCGCGGCTTCGAGGTGCGATCCGTGCAGAGCAACCACGAGGGCGTGCTCCTGGACGCCATCCATGCCGCCCGCGAGGACTGCGCCGGCATCGTGATCAATCCCGGCGGCCTCACGCACACCTCCGTCGTGCTGCGCGACGCGCTCTCCGGCGTGGCGCTCCCGGTGGCGGAGGTGCACATCTCCGACGTGCGCGCCCGCGAGGAGTTCCGTCACCACTCGTACGTGGCGGACATCGCCGTCGTGCACGTGATCGGGGAGGGCGTGGCGGGCTATGCCACCGCGGTGACGCGCCTCATCGACATCCTCACCGGTCAGGCGGAGGGCTGAACACCACATAGTTGAAGTGCACTCATTTTTGAGTACACGCATTTATATGGACCCCCGGAATGCGGAGCTCCACCCCGTGGGGCGACGCGAACGCAACAAGGACACCAAGCGCGCCGCCATCTTCGATGCTGCGGCGGCCCTCTTCGAGGCGCAGGGCTTCGCCGCCGTCACCCCCCAGCAGATCGCCGACCGTGCGGACGTCGCCGCCGGCACGGTCTCCGCTACGCCTCATCGAAGGCCGAGCTCCTGCTGATGGTGTACAACGTCGAGTTCGAGCGCGCCGTCGCGCGCGGCCACGACGCCGCAGCACGTTCCGATGACCGCGAGGACGCGGTCATCGCGCTGCTCGCTCCCGTGCTGGACTGGGGGAGCACGCACGCCGAGAACACGCTCGCCTATCAGCGCGAACTGCTGTTCGGGACCACGAACGAGCGGTACCGCGCAGAAGGACTCGAACTCGCCGCCGATCTCGTGTCCAGGATCGCAGCGATCATCGCCCACCCCGATCCGGCCGACGACGATGCCGTCCAGGCCGCGCGTTCGGTGTTCGGCGCCCTCCACCTCGCACTGATCGAGATCGTGACAGCCGTGTGGCACCTCACCGACCCCGTCGCCACCCTGTCGGGCCAGATTCGTCAGATCATCGCCGGAGCGGACCGCACGGCCCGGCACCCCGACGAACACGGAAAGGGAGAACAACCATGACAGACACGAAGATCGCCACGGTCGCCGTCCTCGGCACCGGTGTGCTGGGCGCACAGATCGCCTTCCAGACCGCCTATCGCGGCTTCCCGGTGACCGCGTACGACATCAGCGACGACGCGCTCTCGGCCGCGCGCGAGCGCTTCACCCGCCTGGGCCACACCTATGCCGCCGAGGTGCCGGGAGCGACACCCGAGACGATCGCCGCCGCGCACGCGCGCCTGCAGCTCACGACGGACCTGGCGGTCGCAGCCCAGGCCGACCTCGTGATCGAGGCGATCCCCGAGATCCTCGACCTCAAGCGGTCGACCTTCGAGAAGCTCGGTGCGCTGGCACCGGCATCCACCATCTTCGCCACCAACTCGTCGACGCTGCTGCCCAGTCAGATCGGCGACGCGAGCGGACGGCCGGACCGCTTCCTCGCGCTGCACTTCGCCAATCGCGTGTGGCAGTTCAACACCGCCGAGGTCATGGGGACCCCCGAGACGGACCCCGATGTGTTCGCCGAGGTCGTTCGGTTCGCCGGCGACATCGGCATGGTGCCCATCGAGCTGCGCAAGGAGAAGGCGGGCTACGTCCTCAACTCGCTGCTGGTCCCGCTGCTGAACTCGGCCATCGCGCTGGCGGCCGACGGCTATGCCGACGTGGACGACATCGACCGCACCTGGCGCATCGCGACGGGAGCACCCATGGGTCCGCTCCAGATCCTCGACGTCATCGGACTGACCACGCCGTACAACATCCTCACGCACGGCTCGGGGGCCGACGCGAAGCTCGCGGAGTGGCTGAAGGAAACTACATCGACGAAGGCCGGCTGGGCGTGGCGACCGGGCAGGGCTTCTACACGTACGCCTGAGCTGCGGCGTCACCTCCGCGTTCACCGGCGGTCCGCCGGACCGTGTCACGGAATGCCGCGGCCTCGCACCAGGCCCGCGCCGCGGCATCCCGTAGAATGTCCTGTCGGCGGTGCGTCGCAGGACGCGCCCGCCCCGAACGACTTTCCCTGACGAACGGACAGATTCACCTCATGGCTTCCACCGCAGACATCAAGAACGGCGTCGTCCTCAGCATCGACGGACAGCTGTGGAGCGTGGTCGAGTTCCAGCACGTCAAGCCGGGCAAGGGCGGCGCGTTCGTCCGCACGAAGCTCAAGAACGTCGTGTCGGGCAAGGTCGTCGACCGCACCTACAACGCCGGCGCGAAGATCGAGATCGAGAACGTCGACCGCCGCGACTTCACCTACCTGTACAACGACGGCGAGGGCTTCGTCTTCATGGACGTGGCCGACTACGACCAGCTGACGGTCGGCGCCGCCACGGTCGGCGACGCGGCCCACTTCCTGCTCGAGAACCAGCAGGTGCAGATCGCGCTCAACAACGGCAACCCGCTGTACGTCGAGCTGCCGGCATCCGTCGTCCTCGAGATCACCTACACTGAGCCGGGCCTGCAGGGCGACCGCTCGTCGGCCGGCACCAAGCCCGCCACGCTCGAGACCGGCTACGAGATCCAGGTTCCGCTGTTCCTGGAGACCGGCACCAAGGTCAAGGTCGACACCCGTACGGGCGATTACCTCGGCCGCGAGAAGTAAGGCGTGAGCGCCCGCTCGAAGGCGCGCAAACGCGCGCTCGACATCCTCTTCCAGGCCGACGTCCGCGGCGACGAGCCGGCGACCGTGCTCGCCGCCGAGGCCAAGCGCGCGGCCAACGAGCCCGCCCGGCAGACCTCGTGGCTGTACGCCCGCGAGATCGTCGACGGCGTGATCGACAACCAGGACGCCATCGACGAGCAGATCACCACGTTCGCGAAGGACTGGACGCTCGCCCGCATGCCCGCCGTCGACCGCGCCGTACTGCGCATCGGCGTGTGGGAGATCCTCTACAACGACGAGGTCCCCACCGCCGTGGCGATCGACGAGGCGGTCGAGCTCGTCAAGGAGTTCTCGACCGACGAGTCGGGGCCGTTCGTCCACGGCGTGCTCGCCCGCATCGCCCGCGCGAGCTGACCGCCCGGCGCGCGCCCGTGTGTCGGCGGGGCTTGGCAGGATGGATGCCGTGACCCCGTCGGCCGGACCCCCTCCGTTCGTCGACCCCGGCAGCATCCGCCGCAGCAGCGACAGCGGCACATACGAGCGCGGGGTCGCGTACTTCGCCGACGGCGCCGTGCAGCGGCTCGACTGGGACCCCGTCACCGCGATCATCGAGGCCGTCGTGGACGGCAGCGGCGGGCGCACGTACCGGACCCGCGTCCGGCTGGATCCGCAGCACCCGGATCGACCGATCGCGGCGACCTCATGCACATGCCCGGTGCAGTTCGACTGCAAGCACACCATCGCGACGCTGCTCGCGGGCAACAGCCTCGCGTCCGCCGCACCCGGCGAGCCGGCGGGGGCGTCGTGGCGCGCGGTGCTCGCACCGGCGGACGCGGCGCCGCGCACCCGCACACCCCTGGCACTCGGGATCGAGCTGCGCCAGCGCGTCCGCCGCGGAGCATCGTCCTGGGCGCCCGCGCGCGTGGAGTCCGCGACGCCGCGCGGCCTTCACCAGCACGGCACCGATGTGCTCGTGGGGCTGCGCCCGCTCGAGCGGTCCGCGCGCTCGGACGCCTGGATCAAGGGCGGGGTCTCGTGGGACGCGCTGCGCCGCCCGACCACCGCATACGACCCCGCGCAGGCCCGCTGGTTCGCCGAGCTGCACAGCATCGGCCGCGACGTCCGCTCCTTCGGCGCCTTCTCCGACGTCTCGGAGTGGCTCACCCTGGACGACATCGAGTCGAGCCTGCTGTGGCCGCACCTGACCGTGGCGGGCGGTCTCGGCATCCCACTGGTGCCGACCAAGCGCACCGCCTCGGTCGCGCTGGCATCGACCGCCGCGGTCACCGTGCAGGCGCGACGCACCGCAGGCGGCCTCGAGATCGCGCCGCTCGTCACCGTCGACGGGGAGCGAGCGGATGCCGCAGCCGTCCGGCCCGTCGGCCGCACCGGCCTCTACCGCTTCGCGGTGCAGCGCGAGCGCATCGACCTCGTGCTGGCCGCCGTCGCGCTGCCCGACCCGCTGCCGGCGCTCCTGACCGCGCGCGAGGCCGTCGCGGTGCCGGCCGACGAGGCCGAGGAGTTCGTGCGCGACCACCTGCCGCGGATCGCACGACGGGTCGCGATCGACGCGCCGGGCTTCGAGGTCGCACCGCCGCCTCAGCCGCGCCTGGTCGCGATGGTCCGGTTCGAGCCGAGCCACCGGCTGGTGTACACGCTGTCGTGGCGATACGGCGACGCCGACCTGCTCGGCTGGGACTCGGCAGGCGAGGACCGCGACGCGGCGGCCGAAGGGCTCATCCGCGGCCGCGTCGAGGACCTCTGGCGCGATCACGCCCCGGTGGACTTCGCTTCCGCGGGTTCGCTGTCGGGGACCGACGCGGCCGAGTTCGCGTCGCAGCTGCTTCCGCTGCTCGAAACCGATCCCGACGTGAGCGTGGAGATCTCGGGGGAGCGGCCGCGTTATCGCGAGCTCGCCGGCGATCCCCGGATCGCGGTGTCCACGGTCGAGACGACCGACGCGGACTGGTTCGACCTCGGCGTGGTGGTCACCATCGACGGCCGGCGCATCCCGTTCGGGACGCTGTTCACGGCGCTCTCGCGCGGACGCAAGAAGATCCTGCTCAGCGACGGCGCGTACTTCTCGCTGTCGCACCCCTCGCTGCAGCGGCTGCGCGACCTCATCGACGAGGCCGGGGAGCTCGACGAGTGGGAGACGGGGCCGCGCCTGAGCCGCTATCAGACCGCGCTCTGGGCGGACTTCGAAGACCTCGCCGACGAGGCGCAGCCCGCCGTCTCGTGGCGCACGACGGTCGAGGCGCTCCGCGATGCCGACGGCGTGCCCGCTGCGCCGCTCCCGATATCCCTGCACGCGCAGCTGCGCCCGTACCAGAAGGTCGGGTACGACTGGCTCGCCTTCCTGTGGCGGCACCGCCTCGGCGGGATCCTCGCCGACGACATGGGACTGGGCAAGACGCTGCAGCTGCTGGCCCTGCTCGCCCACGCTCGTGAGAGCGGCGAAGCGCGGCCCTTCCTGGTGGTCGCGCCCACCTCCGTGCTGTCGACGTGGCGCAGCGAAGCCGCACGGTTCACGCCCGACCTGCGGGTGGTCGTGGTCGACGCGACGCGCGCGAAGCGCGGTACGACGGTGACGGATGCCGCCGCCTCGGCCGACGTCGTGGTGACCTCGTACACGCTGCTGCGGCTGGACGAACGCGAGTACGGCGCCGTGGAATGGGCGGGCCTCATCCTCGACGAGGCGCAGTTCGTGAAGAACAGCCAGACCAAGGCCTACCGGGTCGCGCGCGACCTGCGCGCGGACGTCGTGTTCGCGGTCACCGGCACCCCGATGGAGAACAGCCTCACCGAGCTGTGGGCCCTGCTCTCGCTCACCGCGCCGGGACTGTTCGCCTCCGGCCGGCGCTTCCGTGAGGAGTACGTGGGGCCGATCGAGAAGGGCAAGGTCCCCGAGAACCAGGAGGGTGGTGCGTACCGCGCCGGGCGCCTCGCGCGGCTGCGGCGCCGCATCCGCCCCCTCGTCCTGCGCCGCACGAAGGAACTCGTCGCGGCCGACCTTCCCGCCAAGCAGGAGCAGGAGGTGCGCATCGAACTGGGAGCCGCTCACCGCGCCCTCTACGACACCGTGCTGCAGCGGGAACGGCAGAAGGTGCTCGGACTCCTGGACGACCTCGATCGCAACCGCTTCATCGTGTTCCGGTCGCTGACGCTGCTGCGGATGCTGAGCCTGGCTCCCGAACTGGTCGATCCGGCGCACGCGCACATCGCGCCCAGCAAGCTCGGCCCGCTCTTCGAGCAGCTCGACGAGGCGCTGGCGGAAGGGCACCGCGCACTCGTGTTCAGTCAGTTCACCTCGTTCCTGGGCCTGGTGGCCGCGCGACTCGAGGAGCGCGGCATCCCGTACGCCTATCTCGACGGATCGACACGCGACCGCGACGCGGCCGTCGATGCGTTCCGCGGGGGAGAGGCGCCGGTCTTCCTCATCAGCCTCAAGGCCGGCGGCTTCGGCCTGACACTCACCGAGGCGGACTACGTCTTCCTCCTGGACCCCTGGTGGAACCCCGCCGCCGAGGCGCAGGCGGTCGACCGTGCGCACCGCATCGGCCAGCACCGCAGCGTGATGGTCTACCGGCTCATCGCGAGCGGCACGATCGAGGAGAAGGTGATGGCGCTGCAGCAGCGCAAGGCCCGCCTGTTCCGCTCGGTCATGGACGACGACGCGCTCTTCGGCAAGGCCCTCACCGCCGACGACATCCGCGGTCTGTTCTCCGACTGAGGCTCCGGCGGCACCGCAGCCGAGCGCGCCGGAACGCCGCGGATCCGCTTTTGCACGGCCGGGGCGACCGGTACCCACGGCGAGCCTCGCCTAGACTCGTGTGGTTCGATTCAGGAGGACTCCCATGCGCATCACGGGCCTCGGCCACGCCGGAATGTTCATCGAGACCGCCGGAGGAACCATCCTCTGCGACCCGGTGATCGGCCCGACCTTCTTCGGGTCGTGGTTCCCGTTCCCCGACAACCGGGCACTGGACTGGGAGAAGTACGGCAAGGCCGACTTCCTCTACATCTCGCACCGGCACCGCGACCACTTCGACCCGGCGCTCATGCACAAGTACGTGCCGAAGGACATCAAGGTCCTGCTGCCGGAGTATCCCACCGACGACCTCGAGCAGGACCTGCGGAAGCTCGGCTACGACAACATCGTCTACACCCAGGCGGGCGTCCCCCTGGAGTTCGGCGAGCTCAAGGTCATGGTGACGCCGCTGCGCGCCCCCAGCGACGGCCCCATCGGCGACTCGTCGCTCAGCGTCGACGACGGAACGGCCAGCATCCTGAACCAGAACGACTCCCATCCGCTCGATCTCGAGAAGCTGATGACGTTCTCCAAGCCCGACGCGTACTTCACGCAGGTCTCGGGCGCGATCTGGTGGCCGATGGTCTACGACCTGCCGCAGGACGCGAAGCAGAACTTCGCCAAGCTCAAGCGCGACGCCCAGAACAAGCGGGCGATGTACTACATCGAGAAGGTCGATGCCGAGCACGTCTTCCCGATGGCGGGTCCGCCGATGTTCCTGCGCGAGGAGCTGTTCCGCTACAACGGGTACGGCCTCGAAGGCGACGCGATCTTCACCGACCAGCGGCAGTTCCTGAAGCACATGAAGGAGCACCGCCCCGAGCAGAAGGGCTACGAGTTCCTGCCGGGGACCGTCGTGGAGGTCTCGGGCGGCGACGTCTCCATCACCCAGACGCTGTACACGGATGCCGAGATCGACCGCATCTTCGACGACAAGTGGTCGTACCTCGCCGAGCAGCGGGACTCGCGCCAGGACGAGGTGAGGGCCGAGGAGGCCTCGCGCGCCGCCGTGCTGCCGCCGGCCGAGATGCTCGCTGCGATCCAGGAGTGGTGGGAGCCGCTGCTGCGCCGCGCCCGCACCATCCGCAACGGTGTGGGCGGCAACGTGCGCTTCCGCATCGGCGAGCTCGACATGGTCGTGGACTTCCCGAAGGCGAAGGTGCGCGAGTACGCCGGCGAGGAGTGCATCTACTGGTACACGATCCCCGCCGATCTCGTCTCGACCAACATCGCGGACCACGAGATCGACTGGTCGAACTCGATCTTCCTGTCGATGCAGTTCGAGGTCGGACGCAGCGGCAAGTTCAACGAGTTCCTGACGACATTCCTCAAGTGCCTGTCGCGCGACCGCATCGAGTACGTGGAGAACTGGTACGCGGAGCAGACCGATCAGACCGAGGACGCGCAGCTGGGCGACTGGATGGTGCAGCGGCGCTGCCCGCACCTGCGCGCCGATCTCACCAAGACCGGCAAGATCGAGGACGGCGTCCTCACGTGCTCGCTGCACGACTGGAAGTGGGACCTCGCGACGGGCAAGTGCCTGACCAGCCAGGGGCACCCCATCCGCGCGTCGCAGGTGGAGGACGATCTGTTCCGCGCAGCGACGACTCCGGCGGCCTGACGACCCCGATCCCGACGGCTCGTTGTGGAGTTTCTACAACGAGATGACGAACTCTCTCCGCCGATGTGTGCGCTCGACGCCAATCTTCGCGGGTTCGTATCACCGCGCGGCCCTTCCGAGTCCTGATCACCGTGCCCGCATCCGCGGGCGATCAGAACCCGAAGGAGCCACGCCATGACCACCGTTCCGATCACCGGCGCCGGCAGCGTCGTCCCCGCGTCCACCGGTCGCACGAATCCCGCCCGCACGTTCCTCGCCCTGGCCGCTCGCGCCGAGGCCGGTACCAAGGTCTTCCTGCAGCGCTGGAGCGTCGCCGCTCTGCGCATCGCACTGGGCGCCGTGTTCGTCGTGTTCGGGGCGCTGAAGTTCATCCCCGGCGCGAGCCCGGTGGAGGAACTCGTGAGCCGGACGTGGGAGAAGCTCACCTTCGGACTCGTGGACGGCCAGGCCGCACTCGTGGCCACCGCGATCATCGAGGTGACCGCCGGTGCGCTGCTGATCGCCGGGGGCGCGTTCGCCCGCATCGGTCTGGTGGTGCTCGCCTTCGCCTTCGTCGGCATCCTGTCGCCCATCGTGCTGCTGCCCGCCGAGGTGTTCGGTCCCGCCGGGCCGACGCTGACCGGCCAGTACATCTTCAAGAACGTCGTGCTGATCGCCGCGGCGCTCGTCGTCGCCTCGCGGGTGCTGCGCGGGCCGTCGCCGCGACGCTGACCCGAGGCACATCGCACGACGAAGGCCGGCTCCCGCGGGGGCCGGCCTTCGTCGTGCCCTAGACTGGTTCCGATCACAGCAACCTTTAACCCCGTCCTGTGAGGCGGAGAAGGGAGCGGCGGATGAGCACGCGCATCGTGCTGCACGAGGCCGACATCGCCCGGGCCCTGACTCGGATCTCCCACGAGATCCTGGAGTCCAACAGGGGCCCCGAGGGCCTCGTCCTCCTCGGCATCCCCACTCGCGGCGTCACGCTCGCCCATCGCATCGGCGCGCTCGTCGCACAGTTCGGCGGAGTACCGGTCCCCGTCGGCGCGCTCGACGTCACGATGTACCGCGACGACCTGCACCGCAACCCGACCCGCGCGCCGCAGCCGACACAGATCCCCGCGGGCGGCATCGACGGCAAGGTGGTCGTGCTGGTGGACGACGTGCTGTTCTCCGGCCGCAGCATCCGCGCGGCGCTCGACGCCCTGCAGGACATCGGCCGCCCCGCCGCGGTGCGTCTCGCCGCTCTGGTCGATCGCGGTCACCGCGAACTGCCGATCCGCCCCGACTTCGTGGGCAAGAACCTGCCGAGCTCCCGCGACGAGCGCGTCAACGTGCGCCTGTCCGAGAACGACGGCGCCGAAGAGGTGACGATCGAGTCATGAGGCACCTGCTCGACACCAAGACCCTCTCTCGTGAGGACGCCCTGCGCATCCTCGACGTCGCGGAGGACATGGCCGACACCCAGCGTCGCGAGGTCAAGAAGCTGCCGACGCTGCGGGGCAAGACCGTCGTCAACCTGTTCTTCGAAGACTCCACCCGCACCCGCATCTCGTTCGAGGCCGCGGCCAAGCGGCTCTCGGCCGACGTCATCAACTTCTCCGCGAAGGGCTCCAGCGTCTCCAAGGGGGAGTCGCTGCAGGACACCGCGCAGACCCTGCAGGCGATGGGGGCGGATGCCGTCGTCATCCGCCACGGCGCCTCCGGCGCACCACGGACCCTCGCCACCAGCGGCTGGATCAGCGCGGGCGTGGTCAACGCCGGCGACGGCACGCACGAGCATCCGACGCAGGCGCTGCTGGACGCCTTCACGATCCGCAAGCGCCGGTTCGGCGACGACAGCCGCGGACGCGATCTCGCCGGGGTCTCGGTCACCGTCGTCGGCGACATCCTGCACTCGCGCGTCGCCCGGTCGAACGTGTGGCTGCTCACCACGCTGGGAGCCCATGTGACGCTGGTCGCGCCGCCGACCCTCGTGCCGCAGGACGTCTCGAACTGGCCGGTGCGCGTGCTGTACGACCTCGACGAGGCGATCGAGGCGGGCCCGGACGCCCTGATGATGCTGCGCATCCAGCTGGAGCGGATGAATGCGGCGTATTTCCCCACTGAACGGGAGTATTCGCGCCGCTGGGGCCTTGACGCACGCCGACTGCAGGCGCTCGGAGCCGATAGCATTGTGATGCACCCCGGACCCATGAACCGGGGTCTGGAGATCTCCGCAGAGGCCGCGGACTCACCCCGTTCGACGGTGCTCGAACAGGTGACCAACGGCGTCTCGGTGCGCATGGCCGCGCTCTACCTGCTGCTGGCGGGCGCGGAGCGCGACACCGCCGATCCCGCACCCTCCGGGGACGGACGAGAGAAGGAGAACACCCGATGAGCGAGACCCTTCTCTTCCGCGGAGCGCTGGTCGAAGGCAGCACCGCCGCCGATCTCCTCGTCTCCGACGGCGTGATCGCCGAGGTCGGCACCGGCCTCAGCCACGCCGGCGCGACCGTCGTCGACGTCGACGGACTCGTGCTGCTTCCCGGCCTGGTCGACCTCCACACGCACCTGCGCGAACCCGGGTACGAGGCATCCGAGACGATCCTCACCGGCTCGCGCGCGGCTGCGGCCGGCGGCTACACCGCGGTGTTCGCGATGCCCAACACCTCGCCGGTGGCCGACACCGCGGGCGTCGTCGAGCAGGAGCTCGCCCTGGGCGAGGCGGCGGGCTTCGTCACCGTGCAGCCGATCGGCGCCGTCACCGTCGGGCAGAAGGGCGAACGCCTCGCCGAGCTCGGCGCGATGGCCGACTCGCGTGCCCGCGTGCGCGTGTTCAGCGACGACGGCTTCTGCGTGTGGGACCCGCTGATCATGCGCCGCGCGCTGGAATACGTGAAGGCGTTCGACGGCGTCATCGCCCAGCACGCGCAGGACCCGCGCCTGACCGAGGGCGCCCAGATGAACGAGGGCGCCGTCTCCGCCGAGCTGGGCCTCGCCGGCTGGCCGGCGGTCGCCGAGGAGTCGATCATCGCCCGTGACGTGCTCCTGGCCGAGCACGTCGGCTCGCGCCTGCACGTGTGCCACCTGTCCACGGCGGGCAGTGTCGACATCATCCGTTGGGCGAAGAAGCGGGGCGTCAACGTCACCGCCGAGGTCACGCCCCACCACCTGCTCCTCACCGACGAGCTCGTGCGCGACTACGACGCACGCTTCAAGGTGAACCCCCCGTTGCGCCGCGAAGAGGACGTGCTCGCGGTGCGCGAGGGCCTGGCCGACGGGACGATCGACATCGTCGCGACCGATCACGCCCCGCATCCCGCCGAGGCGAAGGCCTGCGAGTGGCATGCGGCCGCCAACGGCATGGTGGGCCTGGAGAGCGCCGTGCGCGTGGTGCAGCAGGCGATGGTCGACACCGGCCTCATCACGTGGGGCGATGTCGCCCGGGTCATGTCGCGCGAGCCCGCCCGCATCGGCCGCCTGGCGGGCCACGGCACGCCGCTGACCGAGGGTCAGCCGGCATCCCTCGCCTTCTACGACCCCGCTCCGCGCCGCACCTTCACGACCGGCGACCTTCGCGGTCGCAGCGTGAACTCGCCGTACCTCGGGCGCGAACTGCCCGGCGAGGTGCGGTGGACGCTGCACCAGGGCACGGCCACGGTCGCCGACGGCGTGCTGCTGGACTCCCCGGGGGTGCGCGCATGACCCGTGAAGGCGCCCTCGCGGTCATGACCGCCGTCGCCGTGGGGCTGCTCGCCGCGCTCGCATGGGCGTGGTGGCGCAAGACCCGGCGCGACGCGACGCCGTTCGTGCACCCTGGCGATCTCCCCGCGGATGCCGCGGTGGTCGCGACCTTCGAGACGCTCTACGTCGCCACGACCAAGCACGACGAGCCGCTCGAGCGGATCGCCGCTCCCGGGCTCGGCATGCGCTCCCGGGCGACCGTCACGGTCGCCGACGCCGGCGTCGCCGTCGATCTGACCGGGCAGGAACGGTTCGTCCTGACCCCCGATCAGATCATCGACGTCGGCCAGTCCACCGTCGCCATCGACCGCGTGGTCGAACAGGACGGTCTCACCCGCCTCACGTGGCGCACCGACGCGGACACGACCGTCGACTCCTACTTCCGACCCCAGGATGCCTCGGCCCGCGCCCTCGTGGACGCCGTGGCCGGCATCCTTCCCCCGACCCAGACGGGAACCGACGCATGACCTCCCTGTTCCACACAGACCCGGCCGTCCTCGTGCTCGAGGACGGGACCCGCCACGTCGGCCGCGCGTACGGCGCGCTCGGCACGACGATCGGCGAGGTGGTCTTCGCCACCGGCATGACCGGCTATCAGGAGACCCTCACCGACCCCTCGTACGCGGGTCAGATCGTCCTCCAGACGGCACCGCACATCGGCAACACCGGCATGAACGGCGAAGATCCCGAGTCCCGACGCATCTGGGTCTCGGGCTACATCGTGCGCGACCCCTCCCGTGTGGTGTCGAACTGGCGCGCCGACGAGTCGCTGGACGACGCCCTGGTCAGTGACGGCGTCGTCGGCATCAGCGGCATCGACACGCGCGCCGTGACGCGCCACATCCGGTCGGCCGGATCCATGCGGGGCGCGATCTTCTCGGGCGATGCCGCCGCCGTCGATCCCGACGAGCAGCTTCGCCTGGTGCGCGAGGCGCCGCAGATGGCCGGTCAGAACCTGTCGGCCGAGGTGTCGGTCGCGACCGCCGAGGTCACGCCGGCGACGGCGGAGCGCATCGGCAACCTCGCCGTGCTCGACCTCGGCGTCAAGCAGGCCACCGTCGACAACCTCGCCGCGCGCGGCTTCGACGTGCACGTGCTGCCGCAGGACGTCACGATCGACGAGATCCGCGCGATCGAGCCGGTCGCGGTGTTCTACTCGAACGGCCCGGGCGACCCGGCCGCCTCCGGCGACCACGTGGCGCTCCTGCGCAGCGTGCTCGACGACGGCCTGCCGTTCTTCGGGATCTGTTTCGGCAACCAGCTGCTCGGCCGCGCCCTGGGGCTCGGCACCTACAAGCTGCCGTTCGGCCACCGCGGCATCAACCAGCCGGTGCTCGACAAGGCCACCGGCCGCGTCGAGATCACCGCTCACAACCACGGTTTCGCCGTCGATGCCCCCCTGGAGGGCGCGTTCGACAGCCCGAACGGCTACGGGAAGGTCGAGGTGAGCCACGTCGGCCTCAACGACCAGGTCGTCGAGGGCCTGCGCGCGCTCGACATCCCGGCGTTCTCGGTGCAGTACCACCCCGAGGCCGCCGCCGGCCCCCACGACGCCAACTACCTGTTCGACCGCTTCCGCGACCTGGTCGTCGCGACTCTGGAGACCAAGAAGAATGCCTAAGCGCGACGACATCAACTCCGTCCTGGTCATCGGCTCCGGCCCGATCGTGATCGGGCAGGCGTGCGAGTTCGACTACTCGGGCACGCAGGCCTGCCGCGTGCTCCGCGAGGAGGGCGTGCGCGTCATCCTGGTGAACTCGAACCCGGCCACGATCATGACCGACCCCGACTTCGCCGACGCGACGTACATCGAGCCGATCAACTGGCGCGTGATCGAGACGATCATCGCCAAGGAGAGGCCCGACGCGATCCTGCCGACGCTGGGCGGTCAGACGGCGCTCAACGCCGCGATCGACCTGCACAAGCACGGCATCCTCGAGAAGTACGACGTCGAGCTCATCGGCGCCGACTTCGAGGCGATCAACAAGGGCGAGGACCGCCAGATCTTCAAGCAGCTGGTGCTCGACGCGGGCGCCGATGTCGCGGCATCCGTCATCTGCCACACGATGGACGAGCTCCTCGCCGGCGCCGAGAAGCTCGGCTACCCGCTCGTGGTGCGCCCGTCGTTCACGATGGGCGGCCTCGGCTCGGGCTTCGCGTACGACGAGGCGGACCTCCGTCGCATCGGCGGCGCGGGCCTGCACGACTCGCCCACGAACGAGGTGCTCCTCGAGGAGTCGATCCTCGGGTGGAAGGAGTACGAGCTCGAGCTCATGCGCGACACCGCCGACAACACGGTCGTCGTCTGCTCGATCGAGAACGTCGACCCGGTGGGCGTCCACACCGGCGACTCGATCACCGTCGCCCCGGCGCTCACCCTCACCGACCGCGAGTACCAGAAGCTGCGCGACATCGGCATCGACATCATCCGCGCGGTGGGCGTCGACACCGGCGGCTGCAACATCCAGTTCGCGGTGAACCCCGAGAACGGGCGCATCATCGTGATCGAGATGAACCCGCGCGTGTCGCGCTCGTCGGCGCTGGCCTCGAAGGCCACGGGCTTCCCGATCGCCAAGCTCGCCGCCAAGCTCGCGATCGGCTACCGCCTCGACGAGGTGCCGAACGACATCACGAAGGCGACGCCGGCGAGCTTCGAGCCGACGCTGGACTACGTCGTCGTGAAGGTGCCGCGCTTCAACTTCGAGAAGTTCCCCGCCGCCGACACCACGCTCACCACCACCATGAAGTCGGTGGGCGAGGCGATGGCGATCGGGCGCAACTACGCCACGGCGCTGCAGAAGGCGCTGCGTTCGCTCGAGAAGCGCGGCTCCAGCTTCCACTGGGGCGACGAGCAGCGCTCGGCGGACGAGCTCCTCGAGATCGCGAAGACGCCGACCGACGGGCGCATCGTCGTCCTGCAGCAGGCACTGCGCAAGGGCGCCACGATCGAGCAGGCGTTCGAGGCGACCAAGATCGACCCGTGGTTCCTCGACCAGATCGTCCTCATCAACGAGGTCGCCGAGTTCGTGCGCCAGGCGGGCGAGCTGGATGCCGCCACCCTGCGCGTCGCCAAGGAGCACGGCTTCAGCGACGCCCAGATCGCGCAGCTGCGCGGTGACAGCGAGGCCCAGGTGCGCGGCATCCGTCACGGCCTGGGCGTGCGTCCGGTCTACAAGACGGTCGACACGTGCGCGGGGGAGTTCCCGGCGCTCACGCCCTACCACTACTCGAGCTACGACCTCGAGACCGAGGTGACGCCGTCCGAACGCACCAAGGTCGTCATCATCGGCTCGGGCCCGAACCGCATCGGCCAGGGCGTCGAGTTCGACTACTCGTGCGTGCACGCGTCGTTCGCGCTCTCCGACGCCGGGTACGAGACGGTGATGGTCAACTGCAACCCCGAGACCGTGTCGACCGACTACGACACGTCCGACCGCCTGTACTTCGAGCCGCTGACCCTCGAGGACGTCCTCGAGGTGCTCCACGCCGAGGCGCAGTCCGGCACGATCCTGGGCGTCATCTGCCAGCTCGGCGGCCAGACGCCGCTGGGTCTGGCGAAGGGCATCGAGGAGGCGGGGTACACGATCCTGGGCACCAAGCCCGCGGCCATCGATCTCGCCGAGGAGCGCGAGCTCTTCTCGCGCCTGCTCGACGACGCCGGCCTGGTCGCACCGCGCAACGGCACCGCGATCGACGTCGACGGCGCCGTGGCGGTCGCCGAGGAGATCGGCTACCCGGTGCTGGTGCGCCCGAGCTTCGTGCTCGGCGGCCGCGGCATGGAGATCGTCTACTCGACCGAGGCGCTGCGCGACTACTTCGTGCGGATCGCGGATGCCGCGATCATCGGCCCCGGCATGCCGCTGCTCGTGGACCGGTTCCTCGACGACGCGATCGAGATCGACGTCGACGCGCTGTTCGACGGCGAGGAACTGTACATCGGCGGCGTGATGGAGCACCTCGAGGAGGCCGGCATCCACTCCGGCGACTCGTCGTGCACGCTCCCGCCGGTGAGCCTCGGCCGCACCGACATCGACCGTGTCCGCGAGGCCACGCACGCCATCGCGAAGGGCGTGGGCGTGCGAGGGCTCCTGAACGTGCAGTTCGCGATCTCGGCCGGGGTGCTCTACGTCATCGAGGCGAACCCGCGCGCGAGCCGCACGGTGCCGTTCGTGTCGAAGGCGCTCGGCATCCCGCTGGCCAAGGCCGCGTCGCGCATCATGGCCGGCGCCTCCGTCGCCGAGCTCAAGGCCGAGGGCCTGCTGCCCGCGCAGGACGGCTCCCGCGTGCCGCTGGACGCCCCCGTGGCCGTCAAGGAGGCGGTGCTCCCGTTCAAGCGGTTCCGCACCCGTGAGGGGCAGACCGTGGACTCCGTGCTCGGCCCCGAGATGCGCTCGACCGGCGAGGTGATGGGCATCGACCGCGACTTCCCGACGGCGTTCGCGAAGTCGCAGGAGGCCGCGTACGGCGGTATGCCGCAGTCCGGCACCGTGTTCATCTCGGTGGCCGACAGCGACAAGCGCGCCGTCATCCTGCCCGCGCACCGCCTGCAGGAGCTCGGCTTCGACCTGGTCGCGACCGAGGGGACCGCCGAGATCCTCGCCCGCAACGGCATCGCCGTGCGGGTGGTGAGCAAGTACTCCGAGACCCAGGAGTCCGGCGGCACCAACATCGTCGATCTCATCAACGCGGGCGACATCGACATCGTCGTGAACACCCCCTCGGGCGGCGCCGCACGCGCCGACGGATACGAGATCCGCGCCGCGGCGGTCGCCGGCGACAAGGCCCTGTTCACCACGATGGCCGTCCTCGGCGCCGCGGTGAGCGCCCTGCCGGTGCTGCGCGAGGGCTTCAAGGTGAAGAGCCTGCAGGAGTACGCCGCCGAGCGACAGGGAGCTGCATGATCTCATTCGGGGAACGCGTCCGCGCCGCGATGGCGGAGCACGGGCAGCTGTGCGTCGGCATCGACCCGCACGCCCACCTGCTGGCGGAGTGGGGGCTGGATGCCTCCGCCGCCGGTGCGCGCGAGTTCGGCCTCCGCGTGGTCGAGGCCGCCGCCGGGCAGGTGGCGGTGGTCAAGCCGCAGGTCTCGTTCTTCGAGCGCTACAGCTCGGCCGGCTTCGTCGCGCTCGAGGCCGTGCTCGCGGCCGCCCGAGAGGCCGGCCTGCTGGTGATCGCCGATGCCAAGCGCGGCGACATCGGCTCGACGATGGACGCCTACGCCGGGGCCTGGCTCGCGCAGGGATCGCCGCTGGAGGCCGACGCGCTGACCGTCAGCCCGTTCCTGGGCGTGGGCGCCCTCGACGGCACCTTCGAGCTCGCCCGGCGCCACGGCAAGGGTGTGTTCGTGCTCGCGGCGACGAGCAATCCCGAGGCGCTGTCTCTGCAGCGCGCGACGCATACCGACGGTGAGACGGTGTCGGCCGACATCGTCCGCGAGGTGTCCGAGCGCAATCTGCGCGCGACCCCCGACGGGCAGTGGGGGAGCCTCGGCTTCGTCATCGGCGGCACGGTCGAGTGGGCGGATGCCGGCCTCCGGCCGTTCGCTCCGACCGCGCCGATCCTGGGGCCAGGCTTCGGTCATCAGGGCGCGGAACCGCGGCACCTCCGCGCGCGCTTCGGCGACCAGGCGGAAGCGGTGATAGCGTCGGAGAGCCGCAGCATCCTGGCTGCCGGACCCGACCGGCTCGCCGCGCGCATCTCCGAGCGCGCCCTTCTCTACCGTGGTGATTGACATGCCCGATTCACGCACCCCTCCCGAGGTCGACAGGGTGGCGGCGTCCCGCCGCGCCGTCGCCGCTCGACGCGAACGCGCCGCCCTGAAGAAGGACGTCGCCATGCGGGTGATCACGCCTCAGGAACTGCTGCGGCGCGCCCTTGCCGACCCGACGTCACCCGCCGGCGCGATGCGGGTGCCGGAGTTCCTCACCGCGATCCCCGCGATCGGCGAGGGCAAGCGCGACCGCATCCTGCAGGATCTCGAGATCTCGCCCGTCAAGCGCCTCGGCGGCCTCGGCTCCCGGCAGCGGGAGGACCTGCGACGCTTCCTCGACGCACGCTGGCCCGAACTCGAGCCGCGCGGCGGCCGCAGCCGCCTCGTCGTGCTCGCGGGCCCCACCGCGGTGGGCAAGGGGACGGTGGCCGCCCACATCAAGGAGCACCACCCCGAGATCCTGCTGTCGGTGTCTGCCACGACCCGGGCGCCCCGCCCCGGTGAGGTCGACGGCGAGCACTACTACTTCGTCGACGACGCCGAATTCGACCGCATGATCGCCGACGGCGAGCTGCTCGAGCACGCGACCGTGCACAACGCCTACCGCTACGGCACGCCGCGGGGCCCGATCGAGAAGGCACTCTCCGAGGGTCGCACCGTGCTGCTGGAGATCGACCTGCAGGGCGCCCGTCAGGTGCGCGAGGCAGACCCGTCCGCGACGCTGGTGTTCCTGCTGCCGCCCAGCTGGGACGAGCTCGTCCAGCGGCTGGTCGGCCGCGGCACCGAGGACGCCGCCGAGCGCGCACGGCGCCTGCGCACCGCGAAGACCGAGCTGGCCTCGCAGGGGGAGTTCGACTACCGCGTCGTCAACGACGAGGTCGCGCACGCCGCGTCCGAAGTCGCCCGCCTCGCGCGCTGACGCCAGAGCGCACCGCCGATAGGCTTCCGCGGTGCATGACGAGCTCCTCGACGGTCAGCGACTGGCCGAACGGTTCTACTTCGATGCGGTCCGCCCGCTGATCGCCGAGCGGTGGCCAGGCCTTGCGGTCGCGGCCGGGCGTCTGGGCGCGGGCTCCGACGTCCTCGGGCTCGACGATGCGACGTCCCGCGACCACGACTGGGGGCTGCGGCTGAGCCTGTTCGTCGACGACACGATGGTTGACGCGGTCGACCGGGCCCTGGCCTCCGATCTGCCGGAGAGCTTTCTCGGACTGCCGACGAGGTTCGCCTTCTCGGGTGACACGGCCGCTCGTCATCACGTGCACGTGTCATCACCGCGCGCGTTCGCCGTGGAACGGCTGGGCTTCGACCCTTCCGCGCCGATGACCGCGGTCGACTGGCTGTCGGTGAGCGGCCAAGCGGCCCTCGAGATCGTCGCCGGGCCGGTGTTCGTGGACGACACCGGCGACATCACCCGGATCCGCACGGCGCTGCGGCAGTACCCCGACGGTGTGCGGAGCTATGTCGTCGCCTCGGGGTGGCAGCGCATCGCCGAGGAGCTGCCGCTGCTCGGCAGAGCCGCGCAGGTCGGCGACGACCTCGGGTCGCGGATCATCGCCGGCCGCATCTGCGCGACCGTCATTCATCTCGCGTTCGTCCTCACGCGCAGATGGATGCCGTACGCGAAGTGGAGCGGCACTATGCTCGCGGGCATCCCGGGCACCGGGGCTGTGACCGACGCGCTGGACGGCGCGTTGCGGGCCCGGGACGGCCAGGAGAGGCAGGAGCGGCTCGCGACCGCGCTCGACGCTCTCCTCGACCTGCAGCGGGACGCGGGGCTGCCTGCCCCCGCACCCGCGACCGAGGCGTTCTGGGACCGCCCGTTCCTCCACCCGCGTGCCGAGATCGTCCAGCATCTGCGGGAGCGGATCACGGATGCCGACGTCGCCGCACTGCCATCGGGCCGCGGCTGCATCGAGCAGCGCACCGACAACGTCGCGATCCTCGTGGACCCCGCGGCGCGGCGCGCCCTCGCCGCGGTGTGAGCCTGCGGCGCGCCGACCGGGTAGACTGGTGGGATGCGTCCGCGCGCCGATGGCGCGCGCCCATCGGCACACCGTTCACGCCGGGCCGCGGCATCCATCCCCGCCCCGGGCACATCGTCAGACCAGGAGGTTCCCATGGCCGGAACGAACCAGGGCATCATCGAGCCCCCCATCGACAGCCTGCTCGAGAAGGTCGACTCGAAGTACCAGCTCGTGATCTTCGCGTCCAAGCGTGCGCGCCAGATCAACGACTACTACTCCGACCTGCACGAGGGCAACCTGTTCGACAACGTCGGCCCGCTGGTCGACTCGACCGTCGAGGACAAGCCCCTCACGATCGCGATGCACGAGATCCACGAGGACAAGCTGCGCCTGCGCCGCGCGGAGTAATCCTCCCCGTTACGACCGCTATGCCCCCGAAGACGGCCATGTCCGCCTCCGGGGGCATACTGGTGTCCGCCCCCTCGACTCCCGGCACGCCCTGACGACCGGAGCCACGAAAACTGGAGTATCGATGACCGACCTGCGTCTGTTCACGTCCGAATCCGTCACCGAGGGCCACCCCGACAAGATCTGCGACCAGATCTCGGACTCGATCCTCGACGCGATCCTGGACGCGGACCCCAACGGGCGCGTCGCCGTGGAGACGCTCGTCACCACGGGTCTCGTCCACGTCGCCGGCGAGGTGTCGACCTCCGCGTACGTCGAGATCCCGGCGATCGTGCGCGACGTCGTGAACCGCATCGGCTACACCTCCAGCGAGACCGGCTTCGACGGCGGCTCCTGCGGCGTGAGCGTGTCGATCGGCGCGCAGTCCTCCGACATCGCCGCCGGCGTCGACAAGGCCTTCGAGCGTCGCGAGGACGGCTCGGAGGACCCGCACGACCTGCAGGGCGCCGGCGATCAGGGCATCATGTTCGGCTACGCAACCACCGAGACGCCGCAGCTCATGCCGATGGCCGCGTGGACGGCGCACCGCATGGCCGAGCGGCTCGCCGAGGTGCGCCGGTCGGGCGAGCTCCCGTTCCTGCGCCCCGACGGCAAGACGCAGGTCACGCTGGGCTACGACGGCGCCGTCCCGAAGACGGTGGAGTCCGTCGTGCTCTCGACGCAGCACCACCCCGACATCTCGCAGAAGGCGCTGCGCGCCGCCGTCCGCGCCGAGGTCATCGACCCGGTGCTCGAGGCGACCGGGCTCGACCTTCCCGACGTGAAGTTCTACATCAACCCGGCCGGACCGTTCGTCATCGGCGGCCCCAAGGGCGACGCCGGCCTCACCGGACGCAAGATCATCATCGACACGTACGGCGGGGCATCCCGTCACGGCGGCGGGGCGTTCAGCGGCAAGGACCCGTCGAAGGTCGACCGCTCCGCCGCGTACGCGATGCGCTGGGTCGCGAAGAACGCGGTCGCGGCCGGGCTCGCCGACCGCCTCGAGGTGCAGGTCGCCTACGCGATCGGAAAGGCCAAGCCGGTCGGGCTCTACGTCGAGACGTTCGGCACCGGCCGCGTCGACGACGAGGTCATCACGCGGGCGATCCTCGACGTCTTCGATCTGCGCCCGAGGGCGATCATCGACCAGCTCGACCTGCTCCGTCCGATCTACGCGCAGACCGCGGCGTACGGCCACTTCGGCCGCGAGCTGCCCGATTTCACGTGGGAGCGCACCGACCGCGCCGACGCGCTGCGCGCGGCCGCCGGGCTCTGACCCCGGCCGCGTGACCGCGGTGAGCGACGAGCAGCACGGCCCCGACGAGGGCGCGCGGCGCGTGCGTCGTGTCGCGCGCGTGCTCGTGGACTCGCCGCTGCCGCAGCTGGACCGGCTGTTCGACTACGAGATCCCACCCGAGCTTGCCGTCGACGCGCAGCCGGGCGTTCGCGTGCGCGTTCCCTTGCGCAGCGCCGGCCGTGTCGTGGACGGCCTGCTCGTCGAGGTGGGCGAGCCGGATGCCTCCGACCGCCCGCTCTCGCAGCTCGAGGCCGTGGTGTCCCCGGTGCCGGTGCTGCCCCCCGCGCTGTATGCGCTTGCCCGTCGCGCCGCCGACCGCGCCGCGGGATCGGCCGGCGACATCCTGCGTCTGGCGATCCCCAAGCGGATGGTGCGCGCCGAGAAGGCGTGGCTCGCAGCCGACGCGCCCGCACACCCCGTGGTCGACGCCGCGGCGGTGGAGTGGGCGGATGCCGTGCTCGCCGTGTATCCCGGGTTCGCCGAGGCGCTGGAGCAGCGCGAACGACTCGCGGTCGATGCTCCGCCGTCCCCGACGTTGCTCGAGGACGGCACCGTGGTCGGCTCATGGGCCGTGCTGTTGGCGGCTGCTGCCACGCGCACGCTGGCGTCGGGGCGGAGCGCGGTCATCGCCGTCCCGGACCACCGGGACCGTGCCCAGCTGGAGGCGGCGCTGGGAGGCCGCATCCCCGACGAGGCCTTCGTCCGCGACGACGCGAAGCAGAGCGGACCTGCCCGCTACGCGGCGTTCCTGCGCACGCTGTCCGAGGCCCCGTGCGTCGTGATCGGCAACCGGTCGACCGTGTACGCCCCTGTCGCCGATCTGGGTCTGATCGCACTCTGGGACGACGGCGACCCGCTCCTCGCCGAGCCCCTCAGCCCCGGCGTGCACGCGCGCGATGCCGCGCTGCTGCGCCAGGAGCTCGACGGCAGCGCCCTCGTGTTCGCCGGCCACACCCGCACGACCGATGTCGAACGACTCGTCGGCATCGGCTGGGTGCGCGAGCTTCCCGCCGCGCGGCGTCAGAGCCCGCGCGTCGTGCTGAGCGCGAATCGCGAGGGCGAGTCGCGCGCCGCGCGGGTGCCGTCCTCGGCGTTCGCCGCCGCACGCGAGGCTCTCGCCGACGGTCCGGTGCTGGTGCAGGTGGCCCGGCCCGGCTATGCGCCCGTCCTGGTGTGCGCGAAGTGCCGGCATCCCGCCCGCTGCGCGCACTGCGGCGGGCCGTTGCACGCCGCCCGGCACGGCGCCGTCCCGGCGTGCACGTGGTGCGGCCGGGCCGCACACGCCTGGAGCTGCCCGGAGTGCTCCTCGACCATGCTGCGCATGGCCTCGTCGGGGAGCGAACGGACGGCGGACGAGCTCGGTCGGGCTTTTCCCGGCATCCGGGTCATCGTCGCCGACGGCGATCATCCGGTGGCTCAGGTCGACGCGCGCCCGGCGCTGGTCGTGGCGACCCGTGGCGCCGAGCCGCTCGCGATCGGCGGCTACCGGGCCGTGATCCTGCTCGACGGCGACAAGATGCTGATGGCCGACGACCTCCGCATCGGCGAGTCGTGCCTGCGCTGGTGGTCCAACGCCGCCGCGCTGGCCGCGCCCGGCGCGCCGGTGCATCTCGTGGGCGTCGGGGGAGACGTGGCACGGGCCCTCGCCACGTGGACGCAGGCGCAGTACGCACGGGCGGAGCTGGCAGACCGCGCGCCGCTGCGGATGCCGCCGACGATCCGCGTCGCGGCGCTGGACGGTCCGCGCCGTGCCGTCGATACCGCCCTCGCCGACCTGCGGGAGGCCGTTCCCGAGCTCGACCCCGAGGCCGTCCTCGGTCCGATCGCCCGTGAAGACGCCGTGCGCGCCCTCGTGCGGTTCGACTACGGCCTCGGCGCGCGCGTGACCGAGAGTCTGCGGGCCTCGGTCGTGGCGCACGCGGTGAAGGGCCGCCGCCCAGCCAAGGGACGCGCTCCGGGGGCCGCCAATACACTGAAGGTTCGGGTAGACGTGCCCGACCTCGACCTCTGATCCTCGACGTTCAGGAGCCTCATGCGTCTCGTCTTCGCCGGCACACCCGCGCCGGCGGTCCCGTCGCTGCAGCGATTGGCGGCATCCGGTCACGACATCGCCGCGGTCGTCACCCGCAACGACGCGCCCATCGGCCGCAAGCGCGTGCTGACGCCGTCGCCGGTGGCCGCCGCCGCGACCGAGCTCGGACTGCCGGTGATCCGCGCCGACCGGCTCGACGCCGCGGTGACCGCAGAGATCGCAGCGCTGGAGCCGGAGCTCGGCGTGATCGTCGCGTACGGCGGCCTCGTCCGCGAGCCGCTGCTGTCGACGCCCGAGCACGGCTGGATCAACCTCCACTTCTCGCTGCTGCCGCGCTGGCGTGGCGCGGCACCGGTGCAGCACGCGCTCATCGCGGGCGATGCGCAGACCGGGGCCAGCGTGTTCCAGCTCGTCCCCGAGCTGGACGCGGGAGCCGTCTTCGGCGAGTTCGCCCTCGACATGCCCGCCGGGACCACCGCGGGAGAGCTGCTGTCGATGCTCGCCGAGGACGGCGCGGGGCTCCTGGAGGACGTCGTCGGCGACATCGCGGCCGGGACCGCCGTCGCGCGCCCTCAGATCGGCGAGCCGACGTACGCGGGCAAGCTCGGCGACGAGGACGGCCGCATCCGCTGGGACGAGCCCGCTGCGGCGGTGCTCGGGCGGATCCTCGGCGTGACCCCCGAGCCCGGTGCGCACACGACCATCGACGGTGCGCGATTCAAGGTGCTCGCCGCCGCCCCGGCCGGGGATGACACGCCGCGACTGGCACCCGGTGTGCTCGCCCTCCACGGCAAGCAGGTGATCGCAGGAACCGCATCGGCGCCGATCGCGCTGGAGACGGTGCAGCCGGCCGGCAAGGGCGCGATGCGTGCCGCCGACTGGTGGCGCGGCCTGCGCGAGACGACCCCGGTGGCGGGATCGTGAGCCGCACGGTCGCGGCGCGCCGCGTCGCCTACGAGACCCTGCGTGCCGTCCACGAATCGGACGCCTATGCGAATCTGCTGCTGCCGACGGCGATCGGGCGGGCGGGGCTGTCGACCGCCGACGCCGCCCTGGCGACCGAGCTCACCTACGGCACGCTCCGCCGGCAGGGCACCTACGACGCGGTGATCGCCATCGCCGCCGACCGTCCCGTCTCGGACGTCGACCCCGCCGTGCTCGACGCGCTCCGCCTGGGGGTGCACCAGCTGCTCTCGACGCGCGTCGCCTCGCACGCCGCCGTGAACGAATCGGTCGAACTCGCCCGCGCTGCCGGCGGGCGCGGCGCCGCCGGCTTCGCGAACGCGGTCCTGCGCCGCATCTCCCGCGACACGCCGGGCGACTGGATGACGCATGTCGCCGCGAGTGCCCGGTCCGACGACGAGCAGCTCGGCCTGCTGTTCTCGCACCCGGTGTGGGTCGTCCGGGCGTTCCGGCGGGCGCTGGCCGCCGAGGGGCGCGCCGACGAGCTCGAGGCCCTCCTGACGGCCGACAACGCGTCGCCGCGCGTGACCATGGCCGCGCTGCCGGATCTCGCCGACGTGCCGGAGGACGCCCGGCGCACGCCGTTCTCGCCCATCGGCTTCCGTCTGGGCGGCGGCGACCCCGATGCGATGGTGCGGGGCTCGGGCGGCCGCATCCGCGTGCAGGACGAGGGCTCGCAGCTGGCCGCCCTCGCTCTCACCCGCGCACTGCCGGTGAATGCGGGGGAGCGGTGGCTCGATCTGTGCGCCGGCCCGGGCGGGAAGACCGCGGTGCTGGCGGCCGAGGCGCTCGCACACGGCGCGGCGCTGGAGGCGAACGAGATCTCGCCGGCCCGCGCCGGACTGGTGCGGCAGGCGATCGCCGGCGTGCCGCTGGAGGTGCCCGTATCGGAGCAGGACGGCCGCACCCGCGCCGAAGAGGCGCCGCAGAGCTATGACCGCATCCTCGTGGATGCCCCGTGCACGGGTCTCGGCGCCTTGCGACGTCGCCCCGAGGCGCGGTGGCGCAAGGCGCCCAGCGACGTCCCCGCGCTCAGCGAGCTTCAGCGCGAGTTGCTCAGCGCCGCCGTCGGCGCGCTCAAGCCGGGCGGCGTCGTTGCCTACGTCACCTGCTCGCCGCATCTCGCCGAGACATCGGGCGTGGTCGCCGACATCCGTCGCGAATGGGGTGCGGCGCTCGAGGAGCTCTCGGCTCGCGACGTCATCACCGCACTCGCGGACGCCGATCCCGTCCTGCCGCCGCAGGCCGACGGGAGCGGGCGGGCGCAGCTGTGGCCGCACCGCCACAACACCGACGCGATGTCGGTCTCGCTGCTGCGTCGGGTCTGATCACTCGCGCAGCGTGAAGCTGCGCGGCATCCCCTCGAACTCGGCGCGCAGGGCGGTCAGGGCCTCACGATGCGTGCGCCCGAGGTCGCGGGCGTCGACGGTGACCTGGGCTCCCTCGGGCATCGCGTCGGCGAGCTCACGCAGCACGGCGACCACGCGTTCCGTGCCCGCGAGGCCCAGTTCGCCCGAAAGGCGCAGGACGCGGCCGTGATCGGTGTCCTCGACGGTGAACGCGGGGACGGCGACGCTGTCGTGGGGCTCGAGCAGATGCATGCCGAACCGCTCGGCGAGCGTCTCGATGACGGCGATGCCGCGCACGGAGTTGCCGTGGGCGTCCAGCCGCGGGCTGAAGGCGGCGACGCCGAACTGCGACGGGGCGACGGCGAGCAGTCCGCCGCTCACCCCGCTCTTGGCCGGAAGGCCCACCCGCAGCAGCCACTCGCCGGAGTAGTCGTACATGCCGCAGCTTGTCATGATCGACAGCACATCACGGGCGACGGCCTCGGCGACGACGCGGTCGCCGGTCACCGGGTTGACCCCGCCGAAGGCGAGGGTCGCCGCCATCACGGCGAGATCGCGGGCGGTGACCAGAAGCGAGCACTGCCGGAAGTACGTCTCGACGGCGATGTCGACGGAGCCGTCGACGATGCCGTACGAGCGCAGGAGGTGGGCGAGCGCCCGGTTGCGGTCGCCGGTCGCCGACTCCGACGCGTAGACCTGCTCGTCGACCCACAGCGACCGGCCGGCGAAGGCCGAGAGCCCCTCCACGATGAGCGCGGTGCGGTCGTCGACGCCGTCACCGGGGATGAGGGCGGATGTCGCGATCGCGCCGGCGTTGACCATCGGGTTGGCCGGGCGCCCGGTGCCGGGCTCGAGGCTGATCGCGTTGAACGGCTCGCCGCTGGGCTCGGCGCCGACCTTGCGCAGCACCGCGTCGCGGCCACGCTGCGCCAGGGCAAGTGCCAGGACGAAGGGCTTGGAGATCGACTGGATCGTGAACTCGTGGTCGACGTCGCCGACGGCGCGGACCCGCCCGTGCGGGCCGACGGCGGCGAGGGCGAGCCGGTCCGGGTCGGCGGCCGCGAGCTCGGGGATGTACCCGGCCGGTGCGCCGTCGTCGTGCGGGCGGACGTCTTCGAGAACCTCGTGCAGCAGCGACGTGATCGGATCCACGGCTCGACCATAATGGACGCGTGCTCCCGACCTCCGAGAACGGCCGCCAGGGCGGCATCCGCATCAATCCCAGCATCCTGGCCGCCGACTTCGTGAACATGCAGGCCGAGCTCGCACGGATCGCGACCGCCGACTTCGTGCACGTGGACGTGATGGACAACCACTTCGTCCCGAATCTGACGTTCGGGCCGCAGATGGTGGAGCGCATCCAGGCGACGAGCCCCGTGCCGCTGGATGTCCATCTCATGATCAGCGACCCCGATCGCTGGGCGCCGGGGTATGCGGAGCTGGGCGCCGCGTCGGTCACCTTCCACCTGGAGGCCGCGACCGAGCCGGTCGCGCTGGCACGCCGGCTGCGCGACATCGGCGCCCGCGCGGGCGTCGCGGTCAAGCCCGCGACGCCGGTCGACGGCCTCTTCGACCTGCTCGACGACTTCGACCAGATCCTCGTGATGACCGTCGAGCCCGGGTTCGGCGGGCAGTCGTTCATGCCCGAGACGATGCCCAAGCTGCGCAGGCTCGCCGACGAGGCGCGGCGTCGAGGGTCATCGGTCTGGCTGCAGGTCGACGGCGGCATCGCGGACGCGACCATCGCGCAGGCCGCCGAGGCCGGTGCCGACACATTCGTCGCGGGGTCCGCCGTGTTCGGCGCCGCCGACCCGGCCAACGCGATCGCGGGCCTGCGCGCGGCCGCCGCCGCGCACCACATCCACTGAGCCGCCGTCACGCGGCGCCGCGGCATCCTCCCGGTTCGATACCCTGGGTGTTGTGAAGACGTTCGACACGCTGTACGCCGAGCTCGCCGCGAAAGCGGTCGAGCGCCCCGAGGGATCGGGCACCGTCGCGCAGCTGGACGCCGGCGTCCACGCGATCGGCAAGAAGATCGTGGAGGAGGCCGCCGAGGTCTGGATGGCGGCCGAGTACGAGTCGACGGATGCCACGGCCGAGGAGATCTCGCAGCTGCTGTACCACCTGCAGGTGCTGATGCTCGCGAAGGGGCTGAGCCTCGAGGACGTCTACCGACATCTCTGAGCGCGCGCTCCCATCCGCCCTCGAACCCGAAAGCCCCGCTGCCATGCTGCGAATCGCCGTGCCGAACAAGGGATCGCTCGCCGAGACCGCCTCAGAGATGCTCCACGAGGCGGGCTACATCGGTCGTCGCGACCCCAAGGACCTCCACGTCATCGACCCCCAGAACGAGGTCGAGTTCTTCTACCTCCGCCCGAAAGACATCGCCACGTACGTCGGCTCCGGCGCGCTGGACGTCGGCATCACCGGCCGCGACCTGCTGCTGGACGCCCGCATGCCCGGCGCCCGCGAGATCGAGGCCCTCGGCTTCGGCGACTCGACCTTCCGTTTCGCGGGCCCTCCCGGACGCTTCTCGGCCGTGCAGGACCTCGAGGGCGCCCGTGTCGCGACCGCCTACCCCGGCCTGGTCGACGCGTTCCTCGACGAGCACGGCGTGGCCGTCGACCTGGTCCCGCTGGACGGCGCGGTCGAGTCGGCGGTGCGGCTGGGAGTGGCGGATGCCGTCGCCGACGTGGTCTCGACCGGCACCACGCTGCGCCAGGCGGGGCTCGAGATCTTCGGCCCGGTGCTGCTGCAGTCCGAGGCCGTGCTGATCACGTCGCCCGCCGAGGCGGAGGGCACCGAGACGCTGCTGCGGCGCCTGCGCGGCGTCATGGTCGCCCGGCGCTACGTGATGGTCGACTACGACCTGCCCGTCGCCCTTGTCGACGAGGCGGTCAAGATCGCCGGCGGCATCGAGTCGCCCACGATCTCGCCGCTGCGCGACCCGGAGTGGGTCGCGGTGCGCGTCATGGTCGCCCGCAAGGGCGTCAACCAGGTCATGGACGCGCTGTACGCCATCGGCGCCCGCGCCATCCTCGTCACCGCGATCCACAACGCGAGACTCTGATGAGGGGGACCGTGTCATGAGCCTGGTCTGCCGCGTCATCCCGTGTCTCGACGTCGCCGCGGGCCGCGTCGTCAAGGGCGTGAACTTCCAGAACCTGCGCGACATGGGCGACCCCGTCGAGCTCGCGCGGGAGTACTTCCGCCAGGGCGCCGACGAGATCACCTTCCTCGACGTCACGGCGACCGTCGACGAGCGCTCCACGACGTACGACGTCGTGCGCCGGACGGCCGAAGAGGTCTTCATCCCGCTCACCGTCGGCGGGGGAGTGCGCTCCACCGACGACGTCGCGCGGCTGCTGGCGGTGGGCGCCGACAAGATCGGCGTCAACTCGGCGGCGATCGCGCGTCCGGGTCTGCTCGACGAGATCGCCGACCGGTTCGGCGCCCAGGTGCTGGTGCTCTCGCTCGACGTCAAGCGTTCTCCCGCGACCGAGTCGGGCTTCGTGGTCACCACGCACGGCGGCCGCACCGAGACGACGCTCGACGCGCTGGAGTGGGCTCGCGAGGCGATCGACCGCGGCGCGGGGGAGCTCCTGGTGAACTCCATCGACGCCGACGGCACCAAGCAGGGGTTCGACCTGGAACTCGTCGCGCTGATGCGCGAGCTCGCCAGCGTGCCGGTGATCGCCTCGGGTGGCGCCGGCAAGGCGGAGGACTTCGGCCCGGCGATCGAAGCGGGGGCGGACGCCGTGCTCGCGGCATCCGTCTTCCACTCCGGACAGCTCACCGTGGGCGACGTCAAGGCGGCGATGACCGCCGAGGGCATCCCGGTGAGAGAGGTGGCGGCATGAGTGAGACGGTCGACGAGCGCGTCGCGCGCGTCACGTACAACGGCGACGGGCTGGTCGCCGCGATCATCCAGCAATGGGACACCCGTGAGGTGCTCATGCTGGGCTGGATGGATGCCGAAGCCCTCCGTCGCACGCTGACCGAGGGTCGCGTCACCTTCTGGTCGCGCTCCCGCCAGGAGTACTGGCGCAAGGGCGACACGTCCGGTCACATCCAGCTCGTGCGCGAGGCGCGCCTGGACTGCGACGGCGACGCGGTGCTGGTCGAGGTCGAGCAGGTGGGTCCCGCCTGCCACACCGGCACCCGCACGTGCTTCGACGCGGACGACCTGGAGGCCGTGCGCGGCCCGGAGCCGGTCGCGTGATCCGCCGCGCACGGCTGATGTCGGTCGTCGTCATCGTCGCCTGCGGTGCGCTGGGCGTGATCTCGTCCACCCAGACCTGGCTGACGGTCGTGCTCGACGACGGCGCCCACCACGCGCTCGAGGTGCCCGGTGCCTCGGCGGTGCCCGTCCTCGCCCCGCTCAGCCTGGCCGTTCTCGCGCTCGGCGCCGCGCTGTCGATCGTCGGACTCGCGCTGCGCTACGTCTTCGGCGCCCTGGCGGTCCTCATCGGCGGGCTGCTGGCCTGGCTGACCGCGGCCGTGGTGTTCCAGCATCCCGTCTCGGCGGTCGCCTCGGTCGTGACCGAGGCGACAGGCATCGCGGGGGAGTCGTCGGTCGCGAAGCTGGTCGCGTCCATCACGGCGACGGCCTGGCCGGCGGTCACCCTGGCCGTCTGGGCGGTCCTCGTCGTCGCCGGCGTGTTCGTCCTCGCGACCGGTCACGCGTGGGCGCGCACCGGTCGCCGCTACCGCACGGTCGATGCTCCCCGCACGTCCACCCCGGCCGGATCCCGGCCCCACGACGCGGCCGGATCGCGCTCCATCGACGACTGGGACGACCTGTCGCGTGGCGAGGATCCGACCGCCTGACCGCTAGACTGGCGGCGTCCCGCGCTTCCCAGGATTACCGAGGAGATTTCCATGAGCAACAACATCGGCGACCCCGGCCACGGACACTCGCCCGCCGCCTGGACGGCCGTCGTGATCATGCTCATCGCGGTCACGCTGGGCACCGTGTTCTTCTTCCTCGACATGCCCGCACTGGTCTGGGCGTCGGCCGGACTCCTCCTCATCGGCCTCATCGTGGGCTGGGCGATGGCCAAGGCCGGCTACGGCGTGAACGGCTCGAAGTACGCCGCGAAAGAGCACTGAGCCGTGCTCGCCGACCTGACGGCCGGCGCAGTCGAGGATGCCGAGGCCCGCGCCTCGGTGCGCCCCCTGGCGACGGTCGAGGCCGCAGCCCTCGCGCAGCGTCCTGCGCTCGACGTCCTCTCTGCGCTCGCTCCCTCCGATCGCGTCAAGATCATCGCCGAGGTCAAGCGCGCGAGCCCCTCGCGCGGTGACCTCGCCGACATCCCCGACCCGGCGCTGCAGGCACGCCGCTACGAAGAGGGCGGGGCATCCGCCATCTCGGTCCTCACCGAGGGGCGCCGCTTCAAGGGCAGCCTCGCCGATCTCGAGGCCGTGAAGGCCGCGGTCGCGCTGCCCGTGCTGCGCAAGGACTTCATCGCCACCGAGTACCAGGTGCTCGAGGCGCGCGCGTCGGGCGCCGACCTGGTGCTCCTCATCGTCGCCGCACTCGAGCAGGACGTGCTCGAGCGGCTCTACGCGTTCACGCAGCAGCTCGGCATGACCGCCCTCGTCGAGACGCACTCGGCCGATGAGGTCGACCGCGCCGCCGACCTCGGCGCGCGCCTGGTCGGCGTCAACGCACGCGACCTCTCCACGTTCCAGCTCGACCGCGACCTGTTCGGGCGCCTCGCGGAGCGCATCCCGGCGGACGCGGTCAAGATCGCCGAGTCCGCGGTGCTCGTGCCCGAGGACGTCGCCCACTACCGGGCGTCCGGCGCAGACGTCGTCCTCGTCGGCGAGGCCCTGGTCACCAACGACCCCGTGTCCACCCTGCGCGCATTCCTGGAGGCAGGCGCATGAGTCTTCGTGAGGCCGCCGGGCCCCTGTTCGGCGAGTTCGGCGGGCGCTACATGCCCGAGTCGCTCATCGCCGCGATCGACGAGCTGACCGCCGAGTACGAGGCCGCGAAGGCCGATCCGGCGTTCCAGGCCGAGTTCGTGAGCCTGCTGCACTCGTACGCAGGGCGCCCGTCCCCGATCACCGAGGTGCCGCGCTTCGCCGAGCACGCCGGCGGTGCGCGCGTGTTCCTCAAGCGCGAGGACCTCAACCACACCGGATCGCACAAGATCAACAACGTCCTGGGCCAGGCGCTGCTCACCAAGCGCCTCGGCAAGACGCGGGTCATCGCCGAGACCGGCGCGGGCCAGCACGGCGTCGCGACGGCGACCGCTGCGGCCCTGTTCGGCTTCGACTGCACGATCTACATGGGCGAGGTCGACACCGAGCGCCAGGCTCTCAACGTGGCGCGCATGCGCCTGCTGGGCGCCGAGGTCATCCCGGTCACGACGGGATCCCGCACGCTCAAGGACGCCATCAACGACGCCTACCGCGACTGGGTCGCCAGCGTCGAGACCACGAACTACATCTTCGGCACCGCGGCAGGGCCGCATCCGTTCCCCGCCATGGTCCGCGACTTCCAGAAGGTCATCTCGGAGGAGGCGCGCGCGCAGCTCCTCGATGAGGCCGGCCGGCTCCCGGACGCCGTGCTGGCGTGCGTGGGCGGCGGCTCGAACGCGATCGGCATGTTCGACGCGTTCCTCGACGACGAGGGCGTCAAGCTCTACGGCGTCGAAGCCGCCGGCGACGGCGTCGACACACCTCGTCACGCGGCATCCATCGAACGCGGCCGCCCGGGCGTGCTCCACGGCGCGAAGACGTACGTGCTGCAGGACGAGGACGGCCAGACGATCGAGTCCCACTCGATCTCGGCGGGCCTGGACTACCCGGGCGTCGGCCCGGAGCACGCGTGGCTGGCCTCCATCGGCCGCGCCGAGTACATCCCCGCGACCGACGACGAGGCGATGCAGGCGCTGCGCCTGCTGTCGCGGACCGAGGGCATCATCCCGGCGATCGAGTCCGCGCACGCCCTCGCCGGTGCGCTGCGGATCGGCCGGGAGCTCGGCCCCGACGCCATCCTCGCGGTGTGCCTGTCCGGTCGCGGCGACAAGGACATGGACACCGCCGCCCGCTACTTCCACCTGTACGACGAGGAGGCCGGGGCATGAGCTCGCGCGTCGCCGCGGCGATCGACGCCGCCCACGCCGAGGGCCGCGGCGCATTCGTCGGCTACCTCCCGCTCGGGTTCCCGGATCTGAGCACGAGCATCGAGGCCGCGGTCACGCTGGCCGAGAACGGCGCCGACATCCTCGAGCTCGGCCCGCCGTACTCCGACCCGGTCATGGACGGCACCGTCATCCAGGAGGCCACGCAGGCCGCCCTGGCCCGCGGCTTCCGCCTGCGCGACACGTTCACTGCGGTGCGCGAGATCACGCGGCGCGTGGATGTGCCGGTGCTCGTGATGACGTACTGGAACCCCGTGATGCAGTACGGCGTCGACCGCTACGCCGACGACCTGCTCGTCGCGGGCGGAGCCGGGCTCATCACGCCCGACATCACGCCGGAAGCCGCACCCGAGTGGATCGCCGCCAGCGAGCGGACGGGCCTGGACCGCGTCTTCCTCGCGGCACCCACGTCGACCGACGAGCGCCTGGACCTCATCGTCCGCAACTCGACGGGCTTCGTCTACACCGTCTCGACCATGGGCATCACGGGGGAGCGCGCGCAGCTGGATGCGGCCGCGCGAACGCTGGTGTCCCGGCTGCGAGAGCACGGCGCCGAGCACGCCTGCGTCGGCATCGGCATCTCCAACGCCGAGCAGGTCGCGGGTGTGCTGGAGTACGCCGACGGCGCGATCGTGGGCACCGCGCTGGTCCGCGCCCTGCGCGAAGGCGGTCTCGAAGGCCTCGCCACGACGGCGCGCGCCCTCGCCGCGGGCACCGCTCTCGACGCGAACTAGACTTCTCAGGTCGGCGGATGCCGCCGGCCGCCACCTGCACGGATCCAGCAAGGACACGGTTCTCCCATGATCACCGCCGCCGCGAGCGTCGTCGCCAGCATCCCGAGCCCGCCGATCAGCTACTTCGACATCGGCCCCCTGCGGATCCACATCTACGCGCTGTGCATCATCACGGGCATCATCATCGCGACGCTGTGGACCAACGCCCGCCTCACCAAGCGCGGGGCCGAGCCGTGGGTCGTGATCGACATCGCCCTCATCGCGGTGCCGCTGGCGATCATCGCAGCGCGCATCTACCACGTGCTGACGCACTGGAGCTTCTACTTCGGCGAAGGAGCCAATCCCTGGTCCGCCCTGTACATCTGGGAGGGCGGCATCGCGATCTACGGCGCCCTCATCGGCGGTGCGATCGGTGCGTGGCTCGGATGCCGGTGGACCGGCATCCGCTTCTGGACCTTCGCCGACGCCCTCGCGCCCGGGCTGCTGCTGGCGCAGGCGATCGGCCGGTTCGGCAACTGGTTCAACCAGGAGCTGTTCGGATGGCCCACCGACGTCCCGTGGGGCCTCGAGATCGACTATCCGAACCCCGCGTGGCCGATCGGCCTTCCCGAGGGCACGCTGTTCCACCCGACGTTCCTGTACGAGGTCATCTGGAACACCCTCGGCGTGATCTTCCTCGTGTGGGTCGGTCGCCGCTTCCGTCTGCAGTGGGGGCGCCTGTTCGGTCTGTACCTGGTCTGGTACAGCGGCGGACGCATCGTCTGGGAGTCGATCCGCATCGACCCGAGCGACATCTTCCTCGGCATCCGCACCAACGTGTGGGCCGCCATCGCGGGCGTCGTCATCGGTCTGACGATCTTCTTCGTGCAGAAGCGCCGTCACCCCGGGCTGGAGCCGTCACCCTATGTGTCCGGACGCGAATGGACGGCCGGACAGGCTGTACAATCGCAGAACACCGACGACTTCGTCGACGTCAGCGAACCCGTGACGTCCGAGATCGACGGGGCCAGCGCCACAAGCACTCCTGCCACCAAGTAACGCGCCTCATCCCCCAGAGGCGTGCGCACAGGGCCGACGTCGTCCCATCTTGATTATCAACGTGAGGACGGTAGGTATGGCTTCGAGCCCCCGTCACGTCGCCTCCCAGGAGGCGAGCACCCCCGCATCATCCGGCCGGGCCGGATTCCCGCAGAAGCAGGGGATGTACAACCCCGCTTTCGAGAAGGATGCCTGTGGCCTGGCCATGGTCGCCACGCTTCGCGGCGAGGCCGGCCACGACATCATCGAGCTGGCGCTGACCGCGCTGCGCAACCTCGAGCACCGAGGCGCGATCGGCTCGGACGCCGGCACCGGTGACGGCGCGGGAATCCTGACGCAGATGCCGGACGCGTTCCTGCGTGCGGTCGTCGGCTTCGACCTGCCCCCGGTCGGGGAGTACGCCGCGGGCATGGTGTTCCTGCCCCGCGACGACGAGGCGCGCACCGCGCAGAAGTCGGGGATCGAGCGGATCGCGGCATCCGAGGGCCTGACCGTGCTCGGCTGGCGCGAGGTCCCGACCGCCGACGAGCACCTGGGCAAGCTGGCGTTCGCCGCGCGCCCGGTGTTCGAGCAGCTGTTCGTGTCTCGCCCCGCGATCGGGAGCGAAGCGGCCCTGTCGGGCATCGCGCTGGACCGCCGCACCTTCCGTCTGCGCAAGCGCGCGCGCACCGAGCTCGACGCCTACTTCGTGTCCCTGTCGGCCCGCACCCTCGGCTACAAGGGCATGGTCACGACTCTCCAGCTCGAGCCGTTCTACCCCGACCTGACCGACGAGCGGTTCGCGTCGGAGCTGGCCGTCGTGCACTCGCGGTACTCCACCAACACGTTCCCGTCGTGGCCGCTGGCGCAGCCGCTGCGCATGCTCGCGCACAACGGCGAGATCAACACCGTCAACGGCAACCGCAACTGGATGCGCGCGCGTCAGTCGCAGCTCGAATCCGAGCTGCTGGGCGACATCGAGCCGCTGCTGCCGATCTGCACCGAGGGCGCCAGCGACTCGGCGTCGTTCGACGAGGTGCTCGAGCTCCTCACGCTCACCGGCCGCAGCCTGCCGCACGCCATCATGATGATGGTGCCGGAGGCCTACGAGAAGCAGGCCGACATCGACCCGAAGCTGCGGGCGTTCTACGAGTTCCACTCGATGCAGATGGAACCCTGGGACGGCCCCGCCGCGCTCATCTTCACCGACGGCACGATGGTCGGCGCGACGCTGGACCGCAACGGCCTGCGTCCCGGACGCTGGACCGAGACCACTGACGGCCTCATCGTCATCGGCAGCGAGACCGGCGTGCTCGACTTCGAGCCCGAGCGCATCAAGCGCCGCGGGCGTCTGCGTCCCGGCCGCATGTTCCTCGTCGACACGGCCGAGCGCCGCATCATCGAGGACGACGAGATCAAGGCCCAGCTGGCCGATCTCGCACCGTGGCAGGAATGGCTCGACGGCGGACGCGTGCGCCTGGCCGACCTCCCCGAGCGCGAGCACATCGTGCACCCGATCGCCTCGATCACCCGCCGTCAGCGCACGTTCGGGTACACCGAGGAAGAGGTCAAGATCCTCCTCACCCCGATGGGGCAGACCGGAGCCGAGCCGCTGGGCGCGATGGGCTCCGACACCCCTGTCGCCGTGCTGAGCGAGCGCCCGCGCCTGCTGTTCGACTACTTCACGCAGCAGTTCGCGCAGGTGACCAACCCGCCGCTGGACTCGATCCGCGAAGAGGTCGTCACGTCGCTGAGCCTCGGTCTCGGCCCGGAGCGCAACCTGCTCGAGTGGGGTCCCCAGCACACCCGTGTGGTGACGCTGGACTTCCCGGTGATCGACAACGACGAGCTGGCCAAGATCCAGCACATCGACACGGCGCTGCCCGGACGCACGTCGGTCACCATCCGCGGTCTGTACCGCGTCGAGGCCGGCCACAAGGGCATGAAGAAGCGCCTCGAGCAGATGTGCCAGGAGGTCGACCAGGCCATCGAGGACGGCGCGGAGTTCATCGTGCTCTCCGACCGCGACTCCAACAAGGACCTCGCGCCGATCCCGTCGCTGCTCATGCTGGCGGCGGTGCATCACCACCTGATCCGCAACCAGACGCGCATGACGTGCGGTCTCGTGGTCGAGGCGGGCGACGTGCGCGAGGTGCACCACATCGCGACGCTCATCGGCTACGGTGCGTCCGCGGTCAACCCGTACCTCGCGATGGAGACGGTCGAGTACCTGGTGCGCTCCGGCTTCATCACCGGCCTCGCGCCCGAGAAAGCGGTAAAGAACCTGATCTACGCGCTCGGCAAGGGCGTGCTGAAGATCATGTCGAAGATGGGCATCTCGACCGTATCGTCGTACGCGGGCGCGCAGGTGTTCGAGGCGATCGGGCTGTCGCAGGACTTCGTCGACACCTACTTCACCGGCACCGAGTCCAAGCTCGGCGGCGTCGGACTGGACGTCATCGCGGCCGAGAACGCCGCCCGGCACGCGTACGCCTACCCGGAGGATGCCGCCGTCCGCGCACACGAGCGGCTGTGGACCGGCGGCGAGTACCAGTGGCGCCGTGACGGGTCGCCGCACCTCTTCAACCCCGACACGGTGTTCCGGCTGCAGCACTCGACCCGCACGCGCCGCTACGACATCTTCCGCGAGTACACGAAGCTGGTGGACGACCAGGCGAACGAGCTGAAGACGCTCCGCGGCCTGTTCGCGCTCAAGACCGAGGGCCGCACGCCGGTGCCGCTGGACGAGGTCGAGCCGGTGTCGTCGATCGTGAAGCGCTTCTCGACCGGGGCGATGAGCTACGGCTCGATCTCCCGCGAGGCGCATGAGACGCTCGCCGTCGCGATGAACCGCCTCGGCGGCAAGTCGAACACGGGCGAGGGCGGCGAGGATGCGGACCGCCTCCTCGACCCCGAGCGGCGCAGCGCCATCAAGCAGGTCGCGTCGGGACGCTTCGGCGTGACGAGCCTCTACCTCACCGAGGCCGACGACATCCAGATCAAGCTCGCTCAGGGTGCGAAGCCCGGCGAGGGCGGTCAGCTGCCGCCGACCAAGGTGTACCCGTGGGTCGCGCGGACGCGTCACGCGACCGCCGGCGTCGGCCTCATCTCGCCGCCGCCGCACCACGACATCTACTCGATCGAGGACCTCAAGCAGCTGATCTTCGACCTGAAGCGCGCCAACCCGGGCGCACGGGTCCACGTGAAGCTCGTGAGCCAGTCGGGCATCGGGGCGGTCGCCGCCGGCACCGCGAAGGCGCTGGCCGACGTCATCCTGGTGTCGGGTCATGACGGCGGCACCGGCGCGAGCCCGCTGAACTCGCTCAAGCACGCCGGCACGCCGTGGGAGCTCGGCCTCGCCGAGACGCAGCAGACGCTCATGCTCAACGGCATGCGCGACCGCGTGGTGGTGCAGGTCGACGGTCAGCTCAAGACCGGCCGCGACGTCATCATCGGGGCGCTGCTGGGCGCCGAGGAGTTCGGTTTCGCGACCGCGCCGCTGGTGGTGTCGGGGTGCATCATGATGCGCGTCTGCCACCTCGACACGTGCCCCGTCGGCGTCGCGACGCAGAATCCGGCGCTCCGCGCCCGCTTCAACGGCAAGCCCGAGTTCGTCGTGAACTTCATGGAGTTCATCGCCGAAGAGGTGCGCGAGTACCTCGCCGAACTCGGCTTCCGCACGCTCGACGAGGCGATCGGCCGCAGCGACCTGCTCGACGTCGACCGTGCGGTCACGCATTGGAAGACCGGCGGGCTCGACCTGGCTCCGGTGCTCGAAGGCCCCGCCTTCGCCGAGGACGAACCACGTCGCAACACGACGGCGCAGCTGCACGAGCTCGAAGAGCACTTCGACGTCGCGCTCCTGGAGCGTGCGCGCGAGGTCGTCGCGCACGGCGGGCAGATCACGATCGACCTGCCGATCCGCAACACGGAGCGCGCCGTCGGCACCCTGCTCGGCCATCACGTCACGCGTGCGCACGGTGAGAACGGCCTGCCCTCGGGCAGCATCGTCGTAAACCTCACCGGGTCAGCGGGGCAGTCGTTCGGCGCGTTCATGCCGGCCGGCATCACGCTTCGGCTCGAGGGCGACTCCAACGACTACGTCGGCAAGGGGCTCTCGGGCGGCCAGATCGTGGTCCGTCCGCCGCGCGGCGCGACCTTCGACGCCTCGCAGAACGTCATCGCGGGCAACGTGATCGGCTACGGCGCGACGCAGGGCACGCTGTTCCTGCGCGGTGTCGTGGGCGAGCGCTTCTTCGTCCGCAACTCGGGGGCGACCGCGGTCGTCGAGGGCGTGGGGGACCACGCGCTCGAGTACATGACCGGCGGCCTGGCGGTGATCCTCGGCGCGACCGGGCGCAACCTCGGCGCCGGCATGTCCGGCGGCACAGCGTACGTCTACCGGCTCGATCCCAAGCTCGTCAACCGCGAGGCGCTCGCAACCGGCGAGCTCGAGCTCGGCGAGCTGGGTTCCGGGGATGCCGAGATCCTCCGCGACCTGCTCGAACAGCACGTCGCCGAAACCGAATCGACCCTCGCCCAGGCTCTCCTCGACGACTTCGAGGCGGAGCTGGCGAACTTCGTCCGGGTCCTGCCGCGCGACTACGCCGCGGTGCTGCAGACCCGCCAGGAGGCCGTGGCCGAGGGGCTGGACCCCGACGGCGACGTCGTCTGGAACCGCATCCTGGAGGTGACGGGTGGCTGACCCGAAGGGCTTTCTCAAGGTCACCGAGCGCGAACTGCCGCCGCGGCGGCCCGTGCCGGTGCGCATCATGGACTGGAAAGAGGTCTACGAGCCCGGTGACACGGCGGTGCTGCGCCGCCAGGCGGGCCGCTGCATGGACTGCGGCGTGCCGTTCTGCCACAAGGGCTGCCCGCTGGGCAACCTCATCCCCGAGTGGAACGACCTGACCTGGCGCGGCGAGGGCCGCGCCGCCAGTGAGCGCCTGCACGCGACGAACAACTTCCCGGAGTTCACCGGGCGGCTGTGCCCGGCGCCGTGCGAGAGCGCGTGCGTGCTCGGCATCAACCAGCCCGCCGTGACCATCAAGCAGGTCGAGGTCTCGATCGTCGACGAGGCGTTCGCGAACGGCTGGATCGAGCCGGAGCCGCCGGGGCGTCTGACGGGCAAGACCGTCGCCGTCGTCGGGTCGGGTCCTGCCGGACTCGCGGCCGCGCAGCAGCTCACGCGCGCCGGCCACACGGTCGCCGTGTTCGAGCGCGACGACCGCATCGGCGGGCTCCTGCGCTACGGCATCCCCGACTTCAAGATGGAGAAGAAGCACCTCGAGTCGCGGCTTCGCCAGATGCAGGACGAGGGCACGCGGTTCCGCGCGGGTGTCGAGATCGGCAAGGACATCACCTGGTCCGACCTGCGCGCCCGCTACGACGCCGTCGTGATCGCCACCGGATCGACCGTTCCCCGTGAGCTGCCGATCCCCGGCCGCGACCTCGCCGGTGTGCACTTCGCGATGGAGTACCTGGTCGAGTCCAACAAGGCGGTCGCGGGCGACGCGGTGCCCAACCAGATCTCGGCCGAGGGGAAGCACGTCGTCGTCATCGGCGGCGGCGACACCGGCGCGGACTGCATCGGGACGGCGCACCGTCACGGCGCGCTGAGCGTGACCAACCTCGCGATCGGCCGCCGCCCTCCGGGGGAGCGGCCCGAGCACCAGCCCTGGCCGATGGACCCGAACGTGTTCGAGGTGCAGTCGGCGCACGAGGAGGGCGGAGAGCGCTCCTACCTCGCGTCGACCGTCGAGTTCCTCGGCAACGACGCGGGAGAGGTGCGCGCGCTGCGCGTGGCAGAGACCGAGTTCGTCGACGGCCGCCGCGTGCCCAAGAGCGGCACCGAGCGCGAGATCCCCGCCGACCTCGTCCTGATCGCGATGGGTTTCACCGGCCCCGAGCACGCGCTCCTCGAGGAGCAGCTCGGCGCCCGGTTCACCGAGCGGGGCAACGTGCGCCGCGAGGACGACTACCAGACGACCGCCCCGGGCGTGTTCGTGGCCGGCGACGCCGGCCGCGGACAGTCGCTCATCGTCTGGGCGATCGCCGAGGGGCGCGCCGCCGCAGCCAGCGTCGACCGCTTCCTCATGGGGGGGACCGAGCTGCCTGCTCCGGTCCGCCCGACCGATGTCGCCATCGGCCTGCAGCCCGCGTAGGCTGGCCGAGGCACTCGCCACCTTTCAACCCACCCGGAGAAACCACGGATGAGACGCGCCAAGATCGTCGCCACCCTTGGGCCCGCCACGTCGTCATATGAGATGGTCCGCGCGATCATCGATGCCGGCGTCGACGTCGCCCGATTCAATCTGAGCCACGGGGACTACTCGGTCCACGACAACAACTTCGCCAACGTGCGCAAGGCCGCCGACGACGCCGGACGGGCGGTCGCGATCCTCGTCGACCTGCAGGGTCCGAAGATCCGTCTCGGCAAGTTCGAGAACGGACCGCACGAGCTCGCGGTCGGCGACATCTTCAAGATCACCACCGAGGACATCCTCGGCACCAAGGAGATCGTCGGCACCACCTTCAAGGGCCTGCCGCACGACGTCAAGCCCGGTGACTTCCTGCTCATCGACGACGGCAAGGTGCGTGTCCAGGTCGTCGAGACCGACGGCACCGTCGTCACCACCAAGGTGATCGTCGCGGGCCCGGTGTCCAACAACAAGGGCATCAACCTTCCCGGTGTGGCGGTCAACGTCCCCGCACTGTCGGAGAAGGACGAGGCCGACCTGCGCTGGGGTCTGCGCGCCGGCGCCGACCTCATCGCGCTGTCGTTCGTGCGCGACGCGAAGGACGTGCAGCGCGTGCACGTCATCATGGCCGAGGAAGGACGCCACGTCCCGGTCATCGCGAAGATCGAGAAGCCGCAGGCGGTCGACAACCTCGAAGAGATCATCGACGCGTTCGACGGCATCATGGTCGCCCGTGGCGACCTGGGCGTCGAGCTGCCGCTCGAGGCGGTGCCGATCGTGCAGAAGCGCGCCGTCGAGCTCTGCCGTCGCATGGCCAAGCCCGTCATCGTCGCGACGCAGATGCTCGAGTCGATGATCGAGAACCCGGTCCCCACCCGCGCCGAGACGAGCGACGTGGCCAACGCCGTGCTCGACGGCGCGGACGCGGTCATGCTCTCGGGCGAGACCAGCGTGGGCAAGTACCCGGTCGTCGTCGTCGAGACGATGGCCCGCATCGTGGAGTCCACCGAGGAGCACGGCCTGGAGCGCATCCAGCCCTTCACGACCAAGCCCCGCACGCAGGGCGGCGCGATCACGCTGGCCGCGATGGAGGTCGCCGAGTTCGTCGACGCGAAGTTCCTCTGCATCTTCACCGAATCCGGCGACACCGCTCGCCGCATGTCCCGCCTGCGTCCCCGCATCCCGATGATCGGGTTCGCTCCGGAGCCGGCGATCCGTCGGCGCATGGCGCTCACGTGGGGCGTGCAGTCGACGCTCGTCGAGCACGTCGCCCACACCGACCTGATGTTCATCCAGGTCGACGACTACCTGCTGTCGAACGACCTCGCGAAGGTCGGCGACAAGGTCGTCGTGATCTCGGGGTCCCCTCCCGGGATCATCGGCTCCACGAACGACATCCGCATCCACAAGGTGGGCGATGCGGTGCACGGCAAGGCGCCGATCTACAAGAACCACGCCTGACAAGCCCGCCCGGACGGCTGCGACCACTACTGTGGTCGCAGCCGTCCGGCTTTTTCGAGAAAGGTGGCGCCGATGTTCTTCGGTGACTTCTGGTGGTTCCTGCTGTGGAGCTTCTACTTCATCGCGTACCTGTACGTGGTGATCGTGATCATCACGGACCTGTTCCGCGACGACAAGCTGAACGGATGGCTGAAGGCGCTGTGGATCATCGCGCTCGTGTTCGTCCCGTTCCTGACGGCGCTGATCTACATCATCGCCCGCGGCAAGGGCATGGCTGCCCGTGCGCAGTCCGCGCGCGGCAACGTGGTCCCGGAGTCCGACGACTACCGCCCGTCGGCCTCATCGAGCCCCGCCGAGGACATCGCCAAGGCGAAGGAGCTGCTCGACGCGGGCACGATCACCCAGGGTGAGTTCGACGCGCTCAAGAGCAAGGCGCTGGGCAACCAGTACTTCGGGGCCTGACCCCTCACACAGCGGAAGAGCGGATGCCTCAGGTCGAGGCATCCGCTCTTCGGCGTTTCGCGGGTGGGTTTCAGCTGATCTTCTTGCGGTAGATCGCCATCGACGCGATGTACGCGACGACGAGGATGCCGACCAGCCAGGCCAGTGCGACCCAGATGTCGTTGCCGACCGGCTGGCCCGTGAACAGGGCTCGCATCGAGTCGACGATCGAGGTCACCGGCTGGTTCTCGGCGAACCACTGCACCGGCCCCGGCATGGTCTCCGTGGGAACGAAGGCCGAGCTGATGAAGGGGAGGAAGATCAGCGGGTACGAGAACGCGCTCGCCCCGTCGACGGTCTTCGCGCTCAGTCCCGCGATCACGGCCAGCCAGGTCAGCGCCAGCGTGAACAGCACCAGCATGCCGATCACCCCGAGCCAGGCGCCGAAGCTCGCCTCGGTGCGGAACCCCATGAGCAGCGCCACGCCGATGACGATCGCGAGCGACACGACGATGGAGACCAGCGACGTGAGCACATGTGCCCACAGCACCCCCGACCGTGAGATCGGCAGCGACTGGAACCGCTCGAAGATCCCGCTCTGCATGTCCAGGAACAGCCGATAGGCCGTGTAGGCGATGCCCGAGGCGATCGTGATGAGCAGGATGCCGGGCAGCATGTAGTCGATGTACGAGCCCTTGTCCGCACCGGTGTTGATGGCACCGCCGAAGACGTAGGTGAACAGCAGCATCAGTGCGATCGGGGTGACCGCGGTCGTGATGATGGTGTCGGGGCTGCGCAGGATGTGGCGCAGCGAACGACTGGTGAGTACGGCGGTGTCGCCGATGGCGTGAGCGGTCATCGTCCTTCCTTCCGGGTCTTGGCGCCGCCGGCCTGGGCGTCGTCGGGTTCTTTCGTGGTGTCCTCGCCGGTGAGCGCGAAGAAGACGTCCTCCAGGCTCGGCTGCTTCTCGACGTACTCGACCTCGGCGGGCGGGAGCAGCTGCTTGAGCTCGCTCAGCGTGCCGTTGACGATGATGCGGCCCTTGTGGAGGATCGCGATGCGGTCGGCGAGCTGCTCGGCCTCATCGAGGTACTGCGTGGTCAGCAGCACCGTGGTGCCGGCGCGGGTCAGCTCCTTGACGGCATCCCACACCTCCAGCCGGGCGGCCGGGTCCAGGCCCGTCGTCGGCTCGTCGAGGAAGATCACCGGCGGGTTGCCGATCAGGCTCATCGCGATGTCGAGCCGGCGGCGCATGCCGCCGGAGTAGGTCGACACCTTGCGGGAGCCGGCATCGGTCAGCGAGAACCGCGCGAGCAGTCCGTCGGCGATCGTGCCGGGGTCCTTGAGGTGACGCAGCTGGGCGATGAGCACGAGGTTCTCGCGTCCGCTGAGCACTTCGTCGACCGCGGCGAACTGACCGGTGAGGCTCACCGTCTCGCGCACCTTCTGCGCCTGTGTGGCGACGTCGAACCCGCCCACGGCCGCGGTGCCGGCATCCGCTTTCAACAGCGTCGACAGGATGCGGACGACCGTGGTCTTGCCCGCCCCGTTCGAGCCGAGCAGCGCGAAGATGCTGCCCCGCGCCACGTCGAAGTCGACGCCGCGCAGCACGTGCAGGTCCTTGTAGGACTTCTCGAGTCCCTTGACGTGGATGGCTACGTTGTTCACTTGCCCTCACTCCGTTCTGCCTCGTCGATCGCCTTGGTCAGGCGAGCGCGCTCCTTGTCGATCCACTGCTTGCCGGAGTAGGCGGCGGTGAACTCCTCGGCGAAGCTCACCGGCTCCTCTCCGACGATGTCGCGCACCGGCGTGCCGTCGGCCGCCGCGCGCTCCCAGAGGTCCGCGAAGTCGCTGAACATCTGGATCATCGTGTCGCCGTCGGTGACACCGCCGGCGTACATGAAGTAGCGCTCGAGGGCCTTGGCGGCACCCCGGTAGGGCTCCGGCAGCGCCTCGATGCGCGCCTTGTACTGCTTGTACTGCTTCTTCTGCTCGAGCGAGCCGGTGACGACCTCGTACCACTTGGCGGCCATGATCAGTCCTCTTCCTTGGGGGTGGTGTTGTCTGCGTTCTGGTGGTGGAGCTGTTCGATGCGTTCTGCCAGGAAGCTCCACGTCCTCCAGAACTCTGCGAGCTGTTCGCGACCCTGCGCGTTGAGGGAGTACACCTTGCGCGGCGGGCCCTTCTCCGACGGAACCTTCTCGACGTCGACGAGGCCACGCTGCTCGACCCTGACCAGCAGGGCGTAGACCGTTCCTTCGGCGATGTCGGAGAAGCCCTGGTCGCGCAGCCACGAGGTGATCTCGTAGCCGTAGGCGGGCCGGCCGGACAGGATCGCGAGGACGATCCCCTCCAACGTGCCCTTGAGCATCTCGGTCTCCTGCTTGCCCATGAGGCACCTCCTTCTGACTACTCAGTGTTGTTGACTACTGGTAGACGGTAACACTAAGTACCGGTACTTAGCAACACCGAATACCAGACTTCTCCGAGAGCGCGAAAACGACGAAAGAGCGGATGCCTCAGATCGAGGCATCCGCTCTCATCGGACGTAGGGGAGTGCCGGTGTTAGCGTTCCAGCATGGTCGCCATGACGACACGGGTTCGGCGTCCGGCGTCGCTTATCGCCGCCGCGGTGCTGGCGTGGCTGCCTCCGGTCGCGCTCGTGGTGGGCAGAATCGCCTGGTCCGATACCCCGACGGTGGTCCCGGTCCACTGGACGGGGAGGGGAGTGGCCGACAATTGGGCGAGCGCCGACGCCGCTTTCTGGTTCTGCCTCATCCCCGGGGTGATCGGCGCCCTCGTCATCAGCGTGCTCGTGGCGACGAGCGGCTCCGACATCCCGCGCGTGCGCGGGAGCCTGGGCCTGGGAGCGATCTCGGCGTTGACCGGGACCATCGCGCTGATGTGGTTCGTCGCGGCGCTCATCGCAACCGACACGAGCGGGCAAGGGGTGTCACCTGGGTGGCTCGTCGTCGCGGGCGTCCTGTTCGGCGGTGCGGTGTTCGCCGTGGCCGCGATCAGTCCTCGAGAATGAGCGCGTTCGCACGCGCAGCCACACCCCTGAATGGTGCCGGTGGTGGGAGTCGAACCCACACGCCCTTGCGGGCAACCGAGTTTGAGTCGGTCGCGTCTGCCATTCCGCCACACCGGCCCACGCGGCATGCCGCGCGTCCGCGAACGACCATACCGTAGGATTGGCGGGTGACTGAGCAGGAGCAGAACGCCGCCCCGACGGCATCCACACCCCGTCGTGTCGTCGTGGCAGAGGATGAGTCGCTCATCCGCCTCGACATCGTCGAGATCCTTCGAGACAACGGATTCGACGTCGTCGGCGAGGCCGGAGACGGCGAGACCGCGGTGGCGCTCGCCACCGAGCTGCGTCCCGATCTCGTGATCATGGACGTCAAGATGCCGCAGCTGGACGGCATCTCGGCCGCCGAGAAGCTCAGCAAGAACCACATCGCGCCGGTCGTGCTGCTGACCGCCTTCAGCCAGAAGGAGCTCGTCGAGCGTGCGAGCGAGGCAGGCGCCCTCGCCTACGTCGTGAAGCCGTTCACGCCGAACGACCTGCTGCCGGCGATCGAGATCGCCCTGGCCCGCTACGAGCAGATCATCACGCTCGAGGCCGAGGTCGCCGACATGGTCGAGCGCTTCGAGACCCGCAAGCTCGTCGACCGCGCCAAGGGCCTGCTCAACGAGAAGATGGGCCTGTCCGAGCCCGAGGCCTTCCGCTGGATCCAGAAGGCGTCGATGGACCGCCGCCTCACCATGCAGGACGTCGCCAAGGCGATCATCGAGCAGCTGGCCCCCAAGAAGGCCTGAGAGACGCACAGAAGAGCGGATGCCCCGAACCGGGGAATCCGCTCGTGCGGCCGAGGTGGATCGGGGTGCAGACGCCTGTGACGGTGCCGGAGGTCGCCGAGCGCGTGTGGGTCGCGTTGATGTCGACGCCGACGGCCAGGCGCCCGGGGCCGGCGTAGAGGTTCGCGGCCATCGAGCCCAGCGACTCGCCGAGCACGACGTACGCCCCGCCGTGGAGGAGGCCCACCGGCTGGGTGTTGCCCTCGACCGGCATGGTCGCGACCGCGCGATCGACGGCGAACTCGGTGAAGACGATGCCCATCTTCTCCGCGAGCGCGCCCATGCCCCGGCTGGTGGCCCACTCGAGGCCGTCGGCGGTCGCGGGGGAGTGCTCGGACATGGCTCTCCTTCAGAGGAGGTGGGGGAGAATCGGTGTCGCCGGCCCTGGCTAGGCTTGCAGGGTGACGGACTCCGCAAAGCCTACCCTTCTCGTCGTCGACGGCCATTCGCTGGCATACCGGGCGTTCTACGCACTCCCCGTCGACAACTTCTCGACGAAGGACGGGCAGCACACGAACGGGATCTACGGGTTCCTCGCGATGCTGATCAACCTCATCAAGGCGGAGAAGCCGACCCACCTCGCGGTGGCGTTCGACACGTCGCGCCAGTCGTTCCGCACGCGGGAGTACACCGAGTACAAGGCGAACCGGTCCGAGACACCGTCCGAGTTCAAGGGCCAGATCCCGCTGCTGCAGGACTGCCTCGCCGCGATGAGCATCCAGGTGCTGCAGCAGGAAGACATCGAGGCCGACGACATCCTCGCGACGCTGGCCACGCAGGGCGCCGAGCAGGGCTTCCACGTGCTGGTGTGCTCGGGCGACCGCGACACGATCCAGCTGGTGAACGACGACGTCACGCTGCTATACCCGAACGTACAGGGGGTCTCGCAGCTGAAGCGCTACGACCGCGACGCCGTGATCGAGCGGTACGGCGTGCCGCCCGAGCAGTACCCCGACATCGCCGCGCTCGTCGGCGAGACCAGCGACAACCTGCCCGGCGTGCCCAAGGTCGGCGAGAAGACCGCGGTGAAGTGGCTGACCCAGTTCGGCTCGCTCGACGCCCTGCTCGAGGGCGCCGACTCCATCAAGGGCGTGGTCGGCGGCAACCTGCGCGATCACCTCGACGACGTGCGGCGCAACCGCCGCCTCAACCGGCTGCTCACCGACGTCGAGCTCCCGCTCGGCCCCGCCGACCTCGAGGTCCAGCCGATGGACGCCCAGGCCGTGCGCGACATCTTCTCGCGGCTCGAGTTCAAGACGCTCATCCCGCGTGTGGCCGAGCTCGCCGGCATCGAGCAGCAGATGGCGGCCGTCACGTCGGCCGCCGCCGAACTGGCACCCGTCGCGAAGGAGCTCGCGCCCGCAGAGTTCGCAGCCTGGCTCGACGCCGCGGCCGGCGAACTCGGCGTCACGATCGCCGTCGAGGGCGGACTGCCCGCACGCATCGGGGTGGCGACGGCCGATGCCGCGGCCGAGGCGACGTGGACCCCCGACCTCGCGGCCGCGCTGACCCCGTGGCTCACCTCCGACGCCCCCAAGGCGTTCGCCGACGCCAAGGCGCAGGTCAAGGCGCTGCGCCGCGCCGGTCTGCGCCTGGGCGGACTCGCGTTCGACGTGATCCTCGCCGGCTGGCTGCTGCGGCCGAGCTTCCCCGACAAGACGCTGGCCGACCTCGTCGACCGGTACCTGGACGAGAAGCTCCCCGAGTCCGACCCGACGCAGCTCGTGCCCGAGACCGAGGGCGCCACCACCGGACAGCTGTCGTGGTACCTGGTGCGCGTCGCCCGCGCCGTGCGCGCGGAGCTGCCCGAGAGCGTCGCCGCCGTCCTCACCGACATCGAGCTGCCGACGCTGCACACCCTCGCCGACATGGAGCTCGCGGGCGTCGCCGTCTCGCACGCGACGCTGTCCGAGTTCTCGGGCGAGCTCGCGACCCGCGCCGACGCCCTCGCCCTCGAGGCCTACGCCGCGATCGGCCGCGAGGTGAACCTCGGTTCGCCCAAGCAGCTGCAGGACGTGCTGTTCGAAGAACTCCAGCTCCCGAAGACCCGCAAGACCAAGACCGGCTACTCGACGGATGCCGCGGTGCTGGCCGATCTGCAGGAGACCAACCCGCATCCGTTCCTCGACCTGCTGCTGCAGCACCGCGAGGCCACGAAGCTGCGGCAGATCATCGAGTCTCTCGACAGCGCCATCGGCGGCGACCGCACGAGCGGCGCCGACGGCCGCATCCACACCACCTATGTGCAGACCGGCAGCCAGACCGGTCGCCTGTCCAGCACCGACCCGAACCTGCAGAACATCCCGATCCGCACCGAGGAGAGCCGGCGCATCCGTTCCGCCTTCACCGTCGGCGAGGGCTACGAGACCCTGCTGACCGCCGACTACTCCCAGATCGAGATGCGCATCATGGCGCACCTCTCGGAGGACCCCGGCCTCATCGAGGCGTTCAACTCGGGAGAAGACACCCACCGCTTCGTCGGCTCGCGTGTCTTCGGCGTCGCCCCCGAAGACGTCACCCCTGCGATGCGCACCAAGGTCAAGGCGATGTCGTACGGCCTCGTCTACGGGCTGTCGGCGTTCGGGCTCTCCAAGCAGCTGCGCATCGAGCAGTCCGAGGCGAAGCAGCTCATGATGGAGTACTTCGCCCGCTTCGGCGCGGTGCGCGACTACCTGCGCTCGTCCGTCGAGCAGGCGCGCATCGACGGCTACACCGAGACGATCTTCGGCCGCCGGCGCCCGTTCCCCGATCTCGCGAGCCCCAACCGGGTCCTCCGCGAGAACGCCGAGCGCGCCGCTCTCAACGCCCCGATCCAGGGCAGCGCCGCCGACATCATGAAGATCGCGCTGTTCCACATCCACGACGACTTCGCCGCGCAGCAGCTCGGATCGCGCGTGCTGCTGCAGATCCACGACGAGCTCGTGATCGAGGTGGCTCCGGGGGAGTGGGATGCCGCCGAGCACATCGTCCGCACGCGCATGGGCGACGCCGCACAGCTCTCGGTGCCGCTGGACGTGCAGATCGGCCGCGGCGAGAACTGGGACGTCGCCGGGCACTAGCCGACCCGTGGCCGGGCGGGCGACGGATGCCGGATTCTCGTTTGTCGGCATCCCGTCTCATCTCTAGGCTCGGTTCCATGACAGACGAAACCCGCACACCCACGCAGATCGACAAGATCGCTGATGCGTGGGTCGACACGCTCGCAGAGCTCGAGCCGACGCTCGCGACCTACATCGGTCGGTCGGAGTACAACGACCGGTTCGGCGACTACAGCCCGGACGGGTACCAGCACCTCGTCGACGAGGGGCGCAAGACGCTCGTGGCACTGCAGGCAGCGACGCCGGCCGACGACGTCGACTCGGTGACCAAGGACGACCTCTCCCGCGAGATCCAACTCGAGCTGGATCTGCACGATGCGAAGTGGAACCTCCGCGACCTCAACGTCATCGCGTCGCACGCACAGGACATCCGCTCTGCGTTCGACCTGATGCCGACCGCGACCTCCGACGACTGGTCGGTCGTCGCGACGCGTCTGGCAGCGGTCCCCGGTGCCATCGAAGGCTACGTCGCGACGCTGCGCGAGGGCATCGCGCAGGGCGTCGTGCCCGCCCGACGCCAGGTCGTCGAGGTCGTGACGCAGATCGCGCGGTACACCGCGGACGGCGGCTTCTTCGCGACCTTCGCTGCGGAGGCCGCGCCCGAAGAGGGCCAGCTCCCCGCGTCGCTCGCGCGCGACCTGGCTGACAACGCCAACTCGGCGCGCGTCGCCTACGACGAGCTCGCCTCGTTCCTGGCCAACGAGCTCGCCCCGGCCGCGAACGAGAAGGATGCCGTCGGCCGCGAGCTGTACGCGCTGCACTCGCGCCGCTTCCTCGGCGCCACGATAGACCTCGACGAGACGTACGACTGGGGCGTCGAGGAGCTCGCCCGCATGGTCGCCGAGCAGGAGTCGATCGCGAACGAGATCAAGGCGGGCGCGTCGGTCGAGGAGGCCGTCGCGCTCCTGGAGCAGGACGCCAGCCGCAAGCTGTACGGCACCGACGCCCTGCAGAAGTGGATGCAGGAGACCAGCGACCGTGCGATCGCCGAGCTCGGCAAGACCCACTTCGACATCCCCGAGCCGATCCGAAAGCTCGAGTGCATGATCGCGCCGACCAAGGAAGGCGGGATCTACTACACCGGTCCGACCGACGACTTCTCGCGTCCCGGACGCATGTGGTGGTCGGTGCCCGAGGGCGTCGAGGAGTTCGACACCTGGCGTGAGCTGACGACGGTGTACCACGAGGGGGTTCCCGGTCACCACCTGCAGATCGCGCAGGCCGTCTACAACCGCGCGCAGCTGAACACGTACCGTCGCCTGCTGGGTGGCACGTCGGGCCACGCCGAGGGCTGGGCGCTGTACGCCGAGCGCCTCATGGAGCAGCTCGGCTACCTGTCCGACCCTGCCGACCGCCTGGGCATGCTGGACGGCCAGCGCATGCGCGCCGCCCGTGTGGTGCTCGACATCGGCGTGCACCTCGAGAAGCCGCGCCCCGACGGCCAGGGCACGTGGGATGCCGACTTCGCGCTGGAGTTCATGCTGCGCAACGTCAACATGCCCGACGAGTTCGTGAAGTTCGAGGTCAACCGCTACCTCGGCTGGCCGGGCCAGGCGCCGTCGTACAAGGTCGGCCAGCGCATCTGGGAGCAGCTGCGCGACGAGGTCGCCGAACGCGAAGGCGCCGACTTCTCGATCAAGAAGTTCCACAAGCGCGCGCTCGACCTCGGCGGGGTCGGACTCGACACGCTGCGCACGGCGCTGCTTCGCTGACCTCCGCAGAGGAACGCAGGACTCAGGGACCGGGCTGCAGCCCGGTCCCTGAGTCCGTCGAGGCAGCGCGCAGCAGCGCGATGACCTCCCGATCGCTCGTGGCGGCGAAGCGGTCGTAGTACTGCCCGACGGCCCAGAAGTCCGCCTCGCGATGAGGGCACACGAACTCGTCGACGGCATCGGCGGGCGCCTGCCACGCGACGGGAGCGACCGGCACGGCGAGCACGATGCGACGCGGGGAACGGCCGCGCACCGATCGGCAGGCGGCGAGGGCCGTGGCACCGGTGGCCACACCGTCGTCGACCACGATCGCCGTGCGGTCGGTGAGATCGGCGGCCCGCGAGCCGTAGGCATCCGTCCGCCGCGCGAGCTCGTCGCGCTCGGCCTCTTCGACCTGCTCGAGGTCCTGCGGCGACATCCCGGCCCAGCGCACCGCCGCGGGGGTGACGATCCTGACGCCGTCGGCGATCGCCCCGACGGCATACTCCTCGTGACCGGTGGCACCGAGCTTGCGCACGACGACGGCGTCCAGGGGCAGCCCCAGCTCGTCGGCCACCGCTGCGGCGACCACGACACCGCCGCGCGGGATGCCGAGGACGACGGCATCCGTTCCCCGCCACCGCTCGAGCGCGGCGGCGAGCTCGCGGCCGGCTGCCCGGCGATCCGCGAACCGTGCCATGCCTCCACGCTACGCTCGCCACAACCGGGTGTCTCGGGAATGCCTCGACCGCCGCCAAGGTTCATGCAGGCGCATAGAAGGAGACGACATGACCTCTCTCGACCCCGCCGCGATCGAGCTCGGACTCGACACGTTCGGAGATGTGACCCGCGATGCCTCCGGTGAGCTCATCAGCGGCGCCCAGACGATCCGCAACGTCGTCGAGCAGGCGGTGCTCGCCGACCAGGTGGGGCTGTCGTTCTTCGGCGTGGGCGAGCATCACCGCCGCGAGTTCGCCGTCTCCAGCCCGGAGATCGTGCTCGCCGCCGCCGCGGCGCGGACCGAGAGGATCCACCTGGGCACCGCTGTCACGGTGCTCTCCAGCGACGATCCGGTGCGCGTGTTCGAGCGGTTCTCGACACTGGATGCCATCTCGAACGGGCGGGCGGAGGTCATCCTCGGACGCGGCTCGTTCATCGAATCGTTCCCGCTGTTCGGCTTCGACCTGCGGGACTACGAGGCGCTCTTCGACGAGAAGCTCGACCTGTTCTCGCAGCTGCTCACCGAACAGCCGGTCACGTGGAGCGGCACGCTGCGTGCGCCGCTGGACGCCGCCGACGTCTTCCCCAAGACCGAGAACGGCCTGCGCGCGTGGGTGGGCGTGGGCGGAACGCCCGAATCCGCGGTGCGCGCCGCACGCTACGGGTTCGGTCTCATGCTCGCGATCATCGGCGGCCCGTCGGCGAGGTTCCGTCCGTTCGCCGACCTGTACCGGCGCTCCCTCGACACCTTCGAGCAGCCGCAGCTGCCGGTCGGCGTCCACTCACCCGGACACATCGCCGAGACCGACCAGCAGGCGTGGGACGAGGCTTACGAGGGCTTCGAGGCGATGAACAACACCATCGGCCGCGAGCGCGGCTGGCCGGCGTACAACCGCCTGCGCTTCCAGCACGACGTCGGTCCGGAAGGCGCGCTGTACGTCGGCTCGCCCGAGACGGTGGCCCGCAAGATCGCCGACACGGTCCGCACGCTCGGCGCCTCGCGCTTCGACATGAAGTTCTCCACGGGAACGCTCTCGCACGAGAAGATGCTGCGGTCGATCGAGCTGTTCGGCACCGAGGTCGCCCCGCGCGTGCGCGACATGCTCGCGTGAGCCCCATGGCGGCTGTCGCGTCCGTAGCATGACGCTATGACGGATGCCTCGTCTCGACCCCCGCTCGCGCCGGCTCCCGCGGGCGGGGTGACGCTCTCGGAACGCCTCGACCGCCTGCCGTTCACCCGCGCGCACCTGCGTGTGCTGACCGGCTCGGGGATCGGCTGGGCGCTGGACGCCATGGACGTCGGGCTCATCTCGTTCATCATCGCGGCGCTCGCGGCGCAGTGGAGCCTGGAGCCGGGGCAGACCGCCTGGATCGCGTCGATCGGGTTCGTCGGGATGGCCGTGGGGGCGAGCGTCGGCGGACTTCTGGCCGACCGGTTCGGCCGCCGCCAGGTGTTCGCGCTCACCCTCCTGGTGTACGGCGTCGCGACGGGCGCGAGCGCCCTCGTCGGCGGCCTGGCAGCGCTCCTGGTGCTGAGGTTCTTCGTCGGACTGGGCCTGGGCGCCGAGCTGCCGGTCGCCAGCACCTACGTCAGCGAGTTCGCCCCGGCGCGCATGCGCGGGCGTCTCATCGTGCTCCTGGAGGCGTTCTGGGCGGTCGGCTGGACGCTGGCCGCCCTCATCGGGTACTTCGTGATCCCGGCATCCGACGCCGGCTGGCGCTGGGCGTTCGCGCTGGGTGCGATCCCTGCGGCGTACGCGCTCGTTGTGCGCTGGGGTCTGCCCGAGTCGGCGCGGTGGCTGGAGCGGCGGGGCCGGTTCGCGCAGGCGGACTCGGTCGTGCGCACGTTCGAAGCCGCCGCGGGGGCCGAATCGCCCGCCGCGCACAGCCGGCCGACGGCACCGCCCGCCACGGCGACCTCGCTCCGTCAGCGACTGGGCGCCCTCTGGTCTCCCGAGTTCCGCATGCGCACGGCATGCTTGTGGCTGGTCTGGTTCTGCGTCAACTTCTCGTACTACGGCGCGTTCATCTGGATCCCTTCGATCCTCGTCGCGCAGGGCTACGACCTGGTCCGCTCCTTCGGCTTCACGCTGGTCATCACGCTGGCGCAGCTTCCGGGGTATGCCACGGCGGCGTGGCTCATCGAGGTGTGGGGGCGCCGCGCGACGCTGTCGGTGTTCCTGGTCGGTTCGGCGGCGTCGGCGATCGTGTTCGGCACGGCGAACGGCCCCGCCGGGATCATCGCGGCCGGCATGGCGCTGTCGTTCTTCAATCTCGGCGCCTGGGGCGCGCTGTACGCAGTGACACCGGAGATGTACCCGACGTCGCTGCGCGCCACCGGCTCGGGCTGGGCGGCGGGTGTCGGCCGCATCGCATCCATCGTGGCGCCGCTGGCGGTGCCGCCCCTGCTGCTGGCCGGCGGCGCGCCCGTGCTGTTCGTGGTGTTCGCCGTGTTCTTCGCCGTGGCCGCGGCGGCCGCGTGGGGCCTCGTGGACCGGAAGGGTGCCGCGCTCGACGACCGATGACCGGTCGGCCCTGCGAGCGGTCCTAGGCTGGAAGTCGTGGCATCAGTTCGATACGTCGCCATCGGCGACTCCTTCACCGAGGGCGTGGGCGACGAGCTTCCCGACGGGCACGTCCGCGGCTGGGCCGACCTCGTCGCGCACGGTTGGGCGGATGCCGTCGGCGAACCGATCGAGTACGCCAATCTCGCGATCCGCGGCAAGCTGGTGTGGCCGATCGTCGAGCAGCAGCTCGAGCCCGCCCTCGCTCTCAAGCCGACCCACCTGTCGTTCAACGGCGGCGGCAACGACATGCTGCGTCCGCGCACGAGCGTCGCACACGTCGTATCGGCGTTCGACACCGTGCTGCGGCGCTGCGACGAGGAGGGCGTGCAGCTCATCGTTCTCTCCGGCGCGAATCCCACCGCGCAACTTCCGCTGCGACGGGTGATCCAGCGTCGCGGCGACCTGCTCTCGCACGCCGTGGAGAACCGTCTGGCGTCCCGCACCGACGTCGTGCAGGCCTACAACTGGTTCGACACCGAGCTCGCGACGCCGCCCTATTGGTCGGAGGACCGGCTGCACATGAACTCCCGCGGCCACCACCGCGTCGCCGCGCGCGTGCTCCACGCACTGGGCATGGACCCGCATCCGCAGTGGTGGTCGCTGCCGCCGCTGCCGCCTGCGGGCGCACGGGGCGCCGCGTACTACCGCGAGCACGTCGGTCCGTGGGTACGTCGGCGGCTGACCGGAACCTCGTCGGGCGACGGGCGCGTGCCGAAGTTCGGCCAGTGGAGCGAGGTCCCGCCCTCCCTGCCGTGAGACCGTCAGCCGGCGGTTCGCGCGTACTCCGAGCCTGAAGGGGTGCGCTCCAGCAGTCCCGCGTCCACGAGGTAGCGCCGCAGCACCGCGACGTCCGCGGTGAAGGGCTCCAGCCGCGCGTTCGTCTCCGCTTCGCTGAGCACCTCGCCGGGGCGCAACGCGCGCTCGACGACCCACCGCAGCAGTTCGGCGCGTTCGGTGTGCTGCGCCGGGTAGCGGTCGATCCGCCCCTCCGCGTCGAGGAACCGCTCGGGCCCCGACGGCTTGGCCGGCGGATCCTCCGAGAGGATGCCGCGTACTGCCGCATCGTCGAACACGAGCGCGCCCGACTCGTCCTGGCGCACGACGCCGAGCTCGACCAGACGCGCGATCGCGCGGCGACGTCGACTCTCGGTCGGCTCCGGCCCGGTCATGGCCTCCGCGAGGACCGTCCGCAGATCGGGGTTGAGCAGAGCGGCCAGGACTCCGCGCAATCTGTCGCTCACGTCGCCGCATCCTTCACGGCATAGGTCAGCTCCGCGAAGGCGCCCGATTGCCGGGCGGCGGTGAGCTGGAGCCGGTCTGCGCCCAGGCGGCGGGGGAGCAGCGGCTTGCCGGAGGGCAGGGTGGCGGGTGCGATCGACAGGCGGATCTCGTCGAGCAGCCCGGCATCGGCGAACTGGCCGGCCAGGTCGCCGCCGCCGACGATCCAGACGTCGCGATCGCCCGCGGCATCCCGGATCTGCGGCCATGCGTCGGCGACGTCACCGGAGGCGAAGCGGATATCGGCCCCCGGCACGGCGGGCAGCTCGCGCCGCGAGAACACCCATGTCGGCCGTGCGCCGTAATAGGCGGGCCACTTCTCGGGGTGCGCGATGAGATCCTCGTGCTCGAGCACCCAGCGATAGGTCGACGAGCCCTGCACGAGCACGCCGATCCCTGAGAGGAAGCGCTGGAAGTCCTCGTCGCCGCCCTCGCCGCCCGGCGCGGCGAACAGCCAGTCGAGGGAGTCCTGGTCGTCGGCGAGGAAGCCGTTGAGTGTGGTGGCCGTGTAGAAGATCACGCGGGTCATGCGGTCACGGTAGCGCGGACGTCCGACGAAGGGGTTGACGCGTATTTAACTAGTGCGTATAGTACCTAGCAGTTGAATACCGAGGAGGGCGAGATGGCCGATGCACTGAGCCGTACGTTCGCGGCACTCGCCGACCCCACGCGCCGGGCCATGCTCGCCCGGCTGAGCGAGGGCGAGGCGACGGTGGGTGAGCTCGCCGAACCGTTCGACATGACCTTCGCGGCCGTGTCGAAGCACCTGCGCGTCCTCGAGGGAGCGGGGCTGGTCACGAGAGGCCGCAACGCCCAGTACCGTCCTGCTCGGCTCGACGCGCGACCGCTCGCCGCGGCATCCGACTGGATCGGCGGCTACGCGCAGTTCTGGGAAGACAGCCTCGGTGCGCTCGATCAGTACCTCAACGCCCTGCAGCAGCTGGGCACCCCTCACGATCCGCAGACCGGCGGCCACGCCGCACCCACCGAGAAGGAGAACGACCATGACTGAGTACTTCACCGTCACGCGCACCCTGCGGGCGCCCCGCGAACTGGTGTTCGAGACCCTCACCAAGCCCGAGCACTTCGCCGTCTGGTTCGGCACCGCCGCCGTCGAGGTGCCGCAGGACAGCCTGACGATGGACGTGCGACCGGGTGGCGCCTTCCGCGCCGTCATGCTGCTGCCCGACGGCAACCGCATCGACTGGGCGGGGGAGTACAAGGTGGTCGAACCGCCGTCGCACCTGGCGATGACGCTCACCGACCAGCCGGGCGACGACGCCGGACTGCCCGTGCTGTTCGATCTCGATGAGACCGGCGACGGCACCGTCCTCACGATCCGCCAGGACCGCTCGGACTTCACCGACGAGCAGGTGGCGGCCACGATCGCCGGCTACAACTCGTTCGTCGACGACATCGAGCGGCTGCTGGAGCGCCTGCAGACCGTCTGACGTCACAGCGCGCCCGGGCGGCGCAGCGCGCTCATCGCGAGCACGCTGCCCGCCCGGGCGCTGTCGCGCGCATCGGCGCCGCCGAGCGCCGCGACGATGTACCCGGCGGCGAACGCATCGCCGGCGCCGGTCGAATCGACGACGTCCTCGACGCGCGTCACCGGCACCGGCTCGGTGCGCCCGTCGGCGATCACGAGCACCGGGTCGGCTCCGCGCTTCACGACATAGGCGCCCGCCGCGGCGGGAGTCACGCCCAGCTCCGCCGCCGTCCGCGCTTCGTCCTCGTTCGCGAAGACGACGTCCGGACGCACCTCCGCCAGGATCCGCCGCAGCTGCGCCCCGCCGAGCTCCCGCATGGTCGCGACGCTCGACAGGTCGAGGCTCACGCGCGCACCGTGCGCCGCGACGGCGGCCGCGGCATCCGTCACCGCCGCGCGCGATCGCGCCGACGCGAACCCGTACAGCGGGATGTGCACCCACTCGGCCCCGTCGAGCCAGACGGGGTCGATCGCGTCGAGCTCGGCGGCGGCGCCGCGGTCGGTGATCATGGTGCGCTCGCCCACGGCGTCGACCAGGACCACGATCGAGCCCGTTCGGCCTTCGCGCTGCACGGCGACGTCCACGCCCGCCGCCTCGAGTTCGCCCACGAGGGCGCGCGCGAGCGTGTCGTCGCCCACGCGGCCGATGAAGCGGACCGGATGCCGCGCCGCGGCCGCCACCGCGACATTGGCCGCACTGCCGCCCCGCGTCAGGCGCACCTCGGCCGGGTTGTCGGTGCCGCGCTCGAGCGTCGCGCCGCCGAGGACGATGAGGTCGGCGACCAGGTCGCCGATCACGACGAGCATCAGGCGTCCGCGGCGAGCGCGAGCGCGATGCGCGCACCCAGGTCGACGTTGCCGCGGTACACCTCGACGTTGACGTCGAGGCTGCGTCCGCCGGTCTCGCGCCGGAGGTAGTCCAGCAGGAACGGCGTCGTGTCGTGTCCGGTGATGCCCTCCGCATCGGCGGCGGCGAGCGCGCGTGCGAGGACGTCGTCGTGCAGAGCGGGATCCAGCTCGCGGTCTGCCGGCACCGGATTCGCGACGAGCAGGGTCGACGCGATCCCCAGAGCGTCGCGCGTGCGGGCGATCGCCGCGATCTCGGCGGGGGAGTCGACCGCGTACTCCACGTCGTGGCCCGAGTCGGCGATGTAGAAAGCCGGGTAGTCGGTCGTCCGATACCCCACGACGGCGAGGTTGAGCGTCTCCAGGCGTTCGAGGGTGAGCGGGATGTCGAGGATCGACTTCACTCCGGCGCTCACGACGATCAGTGGCAGCCCCGCCAGCGTGGTGAGGTCCGCCGACTCGTCGAACGTCTGCGGCGCGCCGCGGTGCACGCCGCCGAGCCCGCCGGTCGAGAACACCCGCACCCCGGCCCGTGCCGCCAAGTGCGCGGTGGCCGCGACCGTGGTGCCGGCGCTCAATCCCTTCACCGCCGCGACGGGGATGTCGCGCACGCTCGCCTTGACCACCCCGTCCGTCGTCGACAGGCGGGTGATCTCATCGAAGGAGAGCCCCACCGTGGGCCTGCCGTCGATGAGCCCGATCGTCGCGGGCACGACGCCGAGGGCGCGCACGCGGGCCTCGGCGTCCAGCGCCACCTCGAGGTTGCGGGGGCGTGGCAGTCCGTGGGTGAAGATCGTGGACTCGAGGGCGAGCACGGGGGCGCCGGCCGCGACGGCTGCACGCACCTCCGGGGAGACGACGAGCGGGTCGGTCACGAGGCATCCTTCCGGACCGGGCAGGCCGTTCGGCCCGGACATCGCCACAGTACCGATCAGGCCCGGCGGTGGCGGGGTCGCCGCGGCGGGTCCATGCCCATCCGGACCCTCGTGCGCTTGCGTTCGATGACGATGAAGACGCTGCCGAGCAGCCACAGCGGCACCTGCGCGAGGAAGGCGAGGCGGAACGCGTCCAGCGAATAGGTGGCGGGGGTTCCGGCACCCTGCAGGTCCAGCGCCAGGCCGATCAGGAGGATCGCCACGAGCGCCGCGAGGAAGCCACCGGCGTTGGTCACCCCGGTGGCGGTGCTCAGCCGGTGCGAGGGGTTGTGGGTGCGCGCGTGGTCGAACGCGATCATGGATGCCGGACCGCCGGTGGCCAGCGCCACGGCGAGTGCCAGCAGGAGCCACAGCGGGGCGGGACCGGGGTAGGCGATGACGGCGAGCCAGGCCGCCGCCTGCACGGCGATCGTCGGCAGCACGAGCGCGCGCGAGCGCAGGTGCGGGATGCGGCGCGAGAGCTCGCCCATGATCGGGCCGAGCACCATGCCGACCACGACGTACAGCGACATGATCGACGCCGCCTGGGCGGTGGTGCGTCCCTCGCCGGCGGTGAGGAACGGCATGCCCCACAGCAGCACGAACGCCGTCCCCGCGAACGGTGTCGTGAAATGCGACCAGAACGCCAGGCGCGTGCCCGGGTGCGCCCACGCCGCACGGATGCCGACGCCGTTGTCGACCGCCGACGTCACGACACGAATGGCCCCGGTGTCGGTGTCGACCGAGACATCCTCGGTGCGGTCCGGCGGGTGGTTGCGGATGAGCAGGAACACCAGGATGCCGAACAGGACGCCGAGCCCCGCGATGCTGCCGAAGGTGATCGTCCAGGAGGTGGCGTGCAGCAGGGCGGCCAGCGGCACGAGGGCGATGAGCTGGCCGGTCTGCCCGACGATGCCGGTGAACTGCACCATCAGCGGCCCGCGCTGCGCCGGGAACCAGGTCGCGATGAGGCGCAGCACGCCCGGGAAGATCGCGGCGTCGCCCGCGCCCAGCAGCAAGCGGGCGAGGATCGCGACCCCGACGCTGGGGGAGACCGCCATGGTCAGCTGACCCACCGCCATCAGCAGCATCCCGATGGTCATGATGGGGCGCGCCCCGTAGCGGTCCAGCAGCACGCCCACCGGGATCTGCATGCCGCCGTACACCGCGAGCTGCACGACGGCGAACATCGACAGCGTGGCGGCGTCGGCGTCGAACCGCGCGGCGGCGTCGACGCCGACGGCGCTCAGCGACGACCGGTTGGTGATCGCGAGGACGTAGGCGGCCACGCCCACCGTCCAGATGATCCACGCACGCAGTCCCGGTCCCGCGGCGGCGGGACGGGACAGGGAGGACACCTTTCCAGGGTAGTCATCGAACGGATGCCGGCTGCCGCGGCATCCGATCGCCGTCACGGGGCGTCGCGCTCAGTTCTGGAACTCGTAACGGATGCTGTCGTCGTCCGGCATGACGATGACGTGCCCGTCCTGCTGCGTCCAGCCGTCGTGGAGGAAGAACAGGCGCCCCCCGCTGACGACCAGGAGCCGCAGGCCCGTGTAGCGGTACAGCGGGGCGTCTGCGCTGCCCACCGACGTCTCGACGACTCCCGGTGCCGCGATGGCGAGCTCCACGGGGCTGTAGACGGTTCCGCGGGGGAGTGTCGCGACGCCGCGTTCGTAGTCGGCGGCGAGCCGCTGGCCGACGGACTCGGCGAAGTCCGCGGTGCCCCAGAAGAGCAGGAGGGTCACGAGCGTCGTCACGAACGTCGCCTCCATCACGCGACGCGTGCGGGAGGACGCCGAGGCGGGCCCGGGTGACGCGTGTCGCAGGATGCGCAGTCCCCATGCGGCCAGGAGCACGCACACCGCGATGACATACGGATGCAGTGGGAGGGCGGCATCCGGCCGGATCAGCACCACGAGCAGGAGCGCGGCCGCCGCGATCGTGCCGATGACGATCGCCGCGCGGGCGAGTCCGCGGATGAGTCGGACCCCCTTGCCGGCATCCAGCGCGGCCCGGAGGTACTGGTCCAGCGCGTACCAGCCGATCGCCACGATCGTCAGCAGCGCGAGCGGCAGGAACAGCGAGTTGATGCTGCGCAGCATGTAGTCCTGAGGCGTGTAGCCGAACAGGCTCACGTCCAGCCCCATCGCCTTGGCCTGCGCGTTGGAGCGGGCCCAGCCGAAGTACAGCAGGAGCGCGGCGCCGATCGTGACGGGAGGGCCGACCGCGGAGATCGCCTTGAGCGTGCGCGACCACGGGTCGGGCGGAGGCTCGGCGGGCTCAGGAGCGGCCGGGACGGCTTGTTCGCTGTTGCTCGAGGGAGCGGACCGCGTGGCTCGCGACATGCTGCACCGTCATTCCGAGGGAGAGGCGGACGGCTCGGGGCTGGGGGATTCGCACACGTCGGGCTCGGGATACACGAAGTCGACCGTCCCCAGCACCTCCCCATCGGGGGTCGCCGCCTGGATGGTGGACTCCTGCCCGGGCGTGCCGACCGGCATCTCGAAGAAGAGGTGCTCCCGCGCTCCGATGGTCAGGTTCAGGCCGTCTGAGCTTCCGTCCACGGTGAGCACGGTGGTCGGGAGCAGCCGCCCGTTGAGCACGTACCAGCGACTGCCGCAGACGTGCCCATCCTCCGCGGGTTCCTGCGGGATGACGCCGTTGAGAACCAGCTTGCAGGCGACGCCATCCGCCGGAGCGGTCGTGACGACCTCGACCTCGGGGTGCTCGGCGTGGAACGCGAGCGCCCGCTGGAGCGCCACCTGCACGGCTGCGCCGTGGCACGCCCCGCTGCCCGGATCCTCCGGGGGTGGATCGAGCGCGTCCACCTGCGCCTTGGCCTCAGCCCATACGGCGTCGCCGCCGCCGGCCATCGCGGCGCATGTCGTGGCCGCGGCGGTCCAGAGAGGAGCCTCGAAACCGGCACGGACCGCCGCATCGAGCGCGGCGCAGTCCCGGTCACGCAGCAGCAGGTACCAGCTCTGCTCCGGGGGATCTCCCGGGGATGCCGGCCCCGGGGGCACCCATGACAGCACGGGATCCGGTTCGCTCGGCTCATCGGGCGCCACCGGGCCGACCGGTCCGGGTGCGGGTGGAGCAGGGCTCGGAGCGGGTTCCGTCTGCTGCGCGGCCGGCTCTTCTGTGGTCGATGCGACCGGAGCGCAACCTGCGGCGGCACTCACGAGAAGCGTGACGGCGACGGCGATCACAGTCCGTCGCGCGAGGGGTGCCCGCAGTGTCCAGCGTGCCATGGTCCGCTCCCTGTCTGCTCAGGAACGCGGGGCCCGGCTGTCGTGCGGGGCCGGAGCCCGCCCGTCACTGCACAAGAGCGACGCCGCGGAGCGGCTGATACATGTGCGGCCCGTCCGCGAATGGTGCTGCGGATGCCGTGGGTCGCGGCATCCGCTCGCTGTCAACCCCCTCCCTGGCCCCGGCACTGTAGGCAAGCGTTGACTCCGGGATAACCCGTCCCGGCCAGGGGAGGGCCGCCAGGCACCCCGGAAAGGAGCTTCGCATGAGTATCGGAGCAGGAATCGTACTGTTCGCGATCGGAGCCGTCATCGCGTTCGCACTCAACGTGCAGGTCGACTGGGTCGACCTCCACATGCTCGGCTACATCCTGATGGGCGCCGGAGTCGTGATCTTCCTCCTCGGGCTCGTGATGATGATGCGCCGTCGCCGCTCCGACGTCGTGACGCGCACCGCGGTCGACCCGGCCTCCGACGTGGAGGTGACCCGCCGCACGACCCGTACACCGGACGACACCGTCGGCCTGTGACACGAACGGACCCCGACCACAGGCACGGGGGCGCCTTGGTCGGGGTTCCGGCGCGCTCAGACGCCGTCGATCTGCGCCACGAAGCCGTCGAGCCCTTCCAGCGTGATGGGGGCGCCCAGCAGCGCCTCGTGCTCGGCACGACGGGACTCCCATCTCTCTCGAGACATGACGTACCGGTTGTGGAGCACCGCGGCGCCCTCACGGGCGACGTGGAACGCCCCGTCGGGCTCGTAGCCGGCACGTCGCGAGACCGCGTTCGACGGCCCGTTGTCGACGAAGGCGCCGGATGTCGCCTCCTGCGCGCCGAGTCCTGCGAACGCCAGATGCAGCATGAGCAGCCGCATCCGGGTGCCGATGCCGTACCCCTGGTGGGGGCGCCCGAGCCAGGAACCGGTGGACACTCGGCGCAGCACCGGCCACTCGTCGGCCGTGATGCCCTGGATGCCGACCGGGACGCCCTCATGGACGACGGCGAGTTCGAGCGCGAACGCCGTGTGGGAGACCCGCGAGCGGGCCGCCCACTGATACGTGAGCACGCTGCGTGCGACCTCCTCCGCCGTGCCGCGCGACCACGGGTGCTCGAAGGGCATCGCACCCGGATCGTGGATGCCGCGTCCCGCCAGCTCCGCGAGCTCGACGAGCAGGTCGTCGTCGATCCATCGGAGCTCGAGGTCTCCGGAGCGCACACGCACCGTCGAAGCCGGCCAGAGGTGGGCGAGAGCGTCGGGGTGCGGCATCTCGGAAGTCTGTCAGATCCGACCCCGGGCTCGGGAGGGGGCCACGGAAATGGCCAGGTCCCGTCCGAATCGACGTAGAATGGGCAGGCGCCCACTCGAATGGGCGCCTGCCCACTAGGATGGAACATGCCGACTGGTCGATCTCTCGCCGACGCCCGCACCATGCTGCTCGATGCCGGCCGCATCGTGCTCGCCGCCGACGGCCCGAGCGGGCTGACCAGCCGAGCGGTCACGGACGCCTCGGGCGTCGCCAAGGGCGTCCTCCACCGCCACTTCGCCGACTTCGACGCCTACCTCACGGCGCTCGTCACGGAGGAGGCTTCCCGCATCCGCGCGGTCGAGCCGGCCGTGGCGACGTCCGCGCCGGCGGCCGTGGCGGACGTGATCGAGCAGATCTTCACGCCGACGATGACCGGGCTGGTCACCATCGTGATCACCCGTGACGATGTCCGGCGGCGCGTCGACCCCGAAGGAGGGCGGGGGATCCCGCTGCTGGGTGACGCGGCATCCGTGCTGGCGGATGTGCTCGCCGCCGAGCGCGAGGTCGGGTGGATCCGTGCCGACGCGGACACCGCGGTGCTCGCCCTCGCCCTGGTCGGCAGCGTGCACCTGCTGACCGCGGGGGCGGCGGGCGTGCTCCCGGATCAGGACAGCATCCGCGAGGTCGTCACGGCGCTCCTCGCCGGGTCGATCACACCGCGCTGAAGGGGCGAGCGCCCCGTGGTGGGCGCGCGGCGCTCGCTCCGCGGGATGGTGCGTCCATCCCGCTGCCGCCCTGGGCGCTAGCCGGCTGTCACGCCTGCGCGCGGCCGGTGCTGAGCGGTCGTGTACCAGTCACCGCGCGCCCGCTCGATCGCGAGGCCCACGTCGAACACCGTGGCGTCGTCGTACGGACGCGCCACCACCTGGACCCCGATGGGCACGTCGTGCGCGGAACGCGCTACCGGCACCGCCAGGACCGGGTTGCGGTTGGCGATGTTGAACGGCATCGTCAGCATCGCCTCGACGTGACTCGCGTGATGCTCGCCGTCGATGGTGATCCCGTCTTCGTAGTACTCGTCGGCCAGGAACGCGGGGATCGACGCGACCGGGCACACCAGGGCGTCGTAGTCCTGGAAGAGCCGCGCCAGCACCAGGTGCACGGCGATCTTGCGCTCCTCCACCTCGAGCGGGCCGATCTCTGCGGCCGCGCCCCGTGCGAGCTCGATCGCCTGGAGCGTGGGCGGCTCAGCGAGGTCGGTCCGTCCCTCGAGGACCGACTCGATCCACGGCACGAAGCTCGAGCCGAAGTGCGCCCACGCGGTGTCCGCGACGAAACGGTGGTCCAGCGGCACCTCGACCTCCTCGACCACCGCGCCCGCGGTGCGCAGCCACTGCGCCGCCTGCGCGACCGCCTCGCGCACTTCGGAGACCACACGGTAGTCCCCGAACGTCGTCGCAAGGGCGATGCGGCGTCCCGTCAAGTCGGCGTCGGGCATGAGCGGTGCGCGATCGGGCAGGCTCATCTGATCCATCGGATGCTGCCCCGCGATGGCGTTCTGCAACAGCGCGACGTCGAGTACGGTGCGTCCCATCGGACCGTCGGTGCAGAAGTCGTCCATGTAGTTCCCCGGCACCGTCGGCACGCGGCCGAAGGGCGGCTTGTAGCCGACCACGCCGTTCATCGACGCCGGGATGCGCGTGGACCCGCCGATGTCGGAGCCGGTCGCCAGCGGCGCGTATCCGGCGGCGAGCGCCGCGCCCGAGCCGCCGGACGATCCGCCGACGGCATAGGCAGGGTTCCACGGGTTGCGCGTGATGCCCCACATGCGGGTGCGCGTGAACGCCGCGATGCAGAACTCCGGCGTGGTCGCCCGGAGGAACGGGATGCCGCCCGCCTGGAGGATCCGCTCGACGATCGGGTGCGTGGTCTCGGCGATGTCTCCCAGCAGCGGGGACCCCAGCGTCACCGGGTGCCCCTGGATCGCCTGGGCCTCCTTGATGATGACCGGGAGGCCTTCGAGCGCCCGCGCCGTGCCGTCGGCCCAGCGCCGGGTCGATTCCGCGATCGCCGCGTCCAGCGGCAGCACCTCACCTGTCACGGCGTTGACGACGGGTTGCACGAGCTCGATGTGCGCGCGAAGGGCGCCGATGTACTCCGCCGGGGTCAGGCTTTCGGCGCGGTAGCGATCCAGCACCTCGTGCGCGGTGAGGAAGGCAAGGGGTTCGGTCATGGCAAGAGCTCCTCTTGGTGGGCGGGTCAGGCGGTGTGCGCGTCGGCGCCGCCGACGACGGTGCGCACGATGCGCGCGGTGTGGATCTCGGCGGGATCGAGAAGGAACGGGTCGCGGTCGAACTGGACCAGATCGGCGCGCATGCCGACGGCGACACGTCCGGAATCGCGGGCCCCGCAGATCTCGGCGGAGCCCGCCGTGTAGGCGTTCCAGATCGCATCGAGAGGGAGGCCTTCGGCAGGCAGGAATGCCGGCGCGTCGAAGCCCAGCAGATCTGTCGGCGGGCGCCGGTTGACGGCGATGTGCATACCGAGGACCGGATCGGGCGACGACACGTTCCAGTCGCTGCCGACCGTGAGCCGCGCGCCGGACTCGTAGAGCGAGCCGTACAGCCACTGCAGCTCGCGCCGCTCGTCGCCCAGCTGCGGGAGGACCAGTTCGTCGCGATCCGGGAGCGCACAGCCCCACAGCGGTTGGATGTTCGCGGTCGCGTCGACGGTTCGGAAGCGCGGCAGGTCATCCGGTTGGATCACCTGCACGTGGGCGATGTGATGCCGTACGCCGGTGTGGCCGTTCTCCCGCCGCGCCGCTTCGATCGCGTCGAGGGCATCACGGACCGCCCGATCGCCCAGCGCGTGGAAGTGCGCCTGGAACCCGCGCGCGTCCAAGAGCGGAACGGCGTCGAGCAGCGTCTCGCGGGTGATGAAGCTGAGCCCTCGATCCGGGGTCTCGTGTCCGCACGCGTCCCGGTAGGGATGCACCATGGCGGCCGTCCGCGCTTCGACCACGCCGTCGAGCATGAGCTTCACGGACGTCGCGCGGTACCGTCTTCCGTACGCGCGATCGCGCTGAGCGACGAGGTGATCGATCTGCTCCAGCCCACGCTCGCGGTCCCACCAGAGCGCGCCGACGACGTCGGCCACGAGGGTGCCGGCGCGATCGGCGGCGTCATAGACGTCGAAAGGATCGTCGTATCCGCCGTAGGCGCCGACGAGCGCGTCCTGCCAGCCGACGATCCCGAGCGAGAACAGATGGCGCTGCGCGTCGAGAAGGCCGTCGGCGTACTCCGCGGCGGTCTTCCTCGGCATCAACGCGCTCACGAGCGCCATGGCACCTTCGTAGAGCATCCCGTCCGGTTCGCCGTCCGCGTCGCGCCCGATGCGGCCGTCAGCGGGGTCCGCGGTGCTGCGGCCGATCCCCGCCAGCCGCAGAGCGGCGCTGTTGACCCAGGCACTGTGGGCGCCGCGTTCCAGCATGTAAGCGGGACGCTCGCCCGCGACACGGTCGAGCATCTCGGCCGTCGGGTGTCCGCCCGCGAACGAATCCATGTTCCATCCGCCGCCGGCCACCCACGCTGCGGCGGGATGTCCGCTCACATAGTCGGCGATCACCTCGAGGCACTGTTCGGCGGTGACGCAGTCGTACATCGAGCAGTCGCGCATGCTCAGGCCGCCGAACACGGCGTGGATGTGGGAATCGCGGAAACCAGGGCTCAGCAAACCTCCGTCGAGATCGACGAGCTCGGTGTTGGGGCCGGCGAGTGCGCGCAGCTCGACGTCGGGGCCGACGGCGCTGATCCGGCCGGCGGTGACTGCCACGGCGCACGATCGGGTGGGGCGCGAACCGCCGAGATAGACGGTGCCGTTGAGATAGATGCGGTCGGGGCGTGTGGTCATCGTCCGACTCCTTCCGTGTGGGGGATGGGGGCTGCCGCCGGCGTCGAGAGCGGCTCATGCCGCGCGGCGGCGCCGCGGGGCATCGACGCGAGCAGCGTGCGGGTGTACTCCGTCCGCGGGGCGGTGAGGAGATCGCGGGTGGCGCCGTGCTCCTCGACCCTGCCGCCGCGCAGCACGACCGCCTCCTCGGTGATGTACTGCACGACGGCCAGGTTGTGGGTGATGAACAGGTAGCTGAGCCCCTCTTCGTCGCGCAGATCCTGCAGCAGGTTGAGCACCTGCGCCTGCACCGAGACGTCCAGCGCCGCGACGGCCTCGTCGAGGATCAGGGTCTGCGGCCTGACCGCCAGCGCCCGTGCGATCGCGGCCCGCTGTCGCTGACCCCCCGAGAGCAGCCCCGGACGCGACTGCCGCTCGCGGTCGCCGAGCCCGACCCGCTCGAGCAGCTCCACCGCGCGAAGGCGCACATCGCCTCGCGCGTGACCGTGGAGCCGGAGGGAGCGCTCGATGGCGTCACCGATGGTCCTCCGCGGGTTGAGCGAGAGGTACGGGTCCTGGAACACGATCTGCACGCGCCGGGCTCGCGCCAGCCGCTGGGCGGCTCCGCGTGGAGGCCGCACCGGCTCGCCCGCGACGAGCACGTCGCCCGAGGACGGGCTCTCCATCCCGAGGATCACCTTCGCGATGGTCGACTTGCCGGCTCCCGACTCGCCGATCAGGCCGACCGACGATCCTTCGCCCACGGTGAGGGACACATCGTCCAGCACCTGCTTCTCGTGGCCGTGCGAGCCGAAGGTCTTGCTGACGCCGACGAGTTCGATCGCATTCATGCGGACACCTGCACGCAACGGAGGACACGGTCGCCGACCGCGATGGTGGGGATGGACGGCACGTCGCAGTCGGGGGATCGGTACCGCGCGCACCGGGCCGAGAAGCGGCATCCTGTCCCGTCCGCAGCCAGTGGAAGGACTCCGCCCGGGATCGCGGGCAGCCGGTGACCGATCGGGTCGCTCACACGAGGGATGGCCGCGAGGAGCGCGGACGTGTACGGATGCCTCGGGGCCGACAGCACCGCATCGGCCGGGCCTCGTTCCTGCACCTGGCCGGCGTACAGAACGCAGAGCTCGTCGCAGAGCTCTCCCGCCAGGTCGAGGTCGTGGGTGACGAACACCACCGCGACTCCGGTCTCCTCTCGCAGGCGCCGCAGCAGCTGCACGATCTCCGCCTGTGTGGTGACGTCCAGGGCTGTCGTCGCCTCATCGCAGATCAGCACCTTCGGCGCCGGCATCATGGCGGCGGCGATGACGACGCGCTGGAGCATCCCACCGGACAATTCGTCGGGATAGCTGCGCAGCACCCGCGCGGGCTCGCGCAATCGCATGATGGTGAGCAGCTCCATCGCGCGGGCGCGCGCGGCGACACGGGTGAGCTGCCCCGACGTCGTCACCGCCTCGAGCAGGAAGTCCTCGATCGGATGCAGCGGATTCACGCTCGCACGGGGGTCCTGGAAGACGATGCCTGCCACGGCGCGGCGGATCTCCCGGCGCTGCTTGGCCGACGAGCCCACGATGTCGACGCCGTCGACGGTGATCTGGCCCGACACCTCCGCGCCTGCGGGAAAGCTCCCGAGGATGGCCCGGGTCAGCAGCGACTTGCCGCTGCCGGACTCGCCGACGATGCCGACGCACCATCCTGGCGCCACGTCGAGCGAGACATCGTCGAGCACCGTGCGCCGCGACGCGGCACCGGGCAGACGCATCGAGAAGCCGTCGATGGTGATGATGGTCATCGGCGTGTCCCTTCCGAACGTGCCATGAGGCTCTCTCCTACGGTGTTGACCGAGACCACGACCATCACGAGCGCGACGGCGGGGATCGCCATGACCCACCACGCACCGAGCAGCAGTGACGGCAGGCTCTCGTTGAGCATGAGTCCCCAGTCCGCCTCGGGCGCCTGCACCCCGAGCCCGAGGAACGACAGGGCGGCGAGGTCGACCATCGCGTAGCCGAAGCTCACGATGCACTGCGACATGATGATGGGTGCGACGTTGGGCACGACGCTCGTGGCGAGCGTTCGGCCGCCGGAGAAGCCCATGACCTGATCCGCGACGACATACAGCTTGGTGCGCTCGGAGAGCACGACGCTGCGGGTCAGGCGTGCGATCACGGGGGAGTACGCGATCGCGATGCCGATCGCCGGAGCGACGATGCCCGGACCGAAGAGCGCGACGGCGAGCACCGCGGTGAGCAGGCCGGGGAAGGCGAACAGGAAGTCGATCACGCGCGTGAGCACCTGGTCGGTGGCGCCGCCGTACCACCCCGCCGCGGCCCCCATCGACACACCGATCACGACCGAGACGACGATCGCGATGACAGGTCCGACCACACTCGTGCGCGCACCGTAGAGCAGGCGGCTGAGCGTGTCGCGTCCGCTGCCGTCGGTGCCGAGGATGTGGCCCTGCGTCCCCGGTGGCGCGTTCATCAGGCCCAGGTCCACGGCATACGGGTCGTAGGGCGCGAGCAGCGGAGCGAAGATCGCACCGATCGCGAACACGACGAGGATGGCGAGCCCGATCCGGAAGCCCCAGGACGACCGCGCGCGCGTCGGCGTCTGTCGCACGGCGCGCGCCGTGCGAATGGCGGTGGTGCTCATGTCAGGACCTCCCAGTCCGACGCAGGCGGACATCGATCAGCGGTGTCACGAGGTCGACGATCAGATTCGTGAGGATGAAGGCGGCGACGATCAGCAGGGTCACGGCCTGCACGACGGCCATGTCGAGGTTCTTGACCGATTCGACGATGAGGCTGCCGATGCCGTTGAGTCCGAACACCGACTCCACGAGCTGGCTCGTCACCAGCAGGCCCGCGACGAGCACGCCCGAGAAGGTGAGGATGGGCACCGCCGCGTTGCGAGCGACGTGGTGACGGAAGACGTACGTGCCGGCCAGTCCGCGCAGGTGGGCCGACTCGACGTGATCGGCGCCCAGCTGCGCGCGCACCGAGGAGCGGGTGATGCGGGCCATGAGACCGACGTAGCTGATAGCCAGGGCGATCGCCGGCAGCGTCAGGTGGTAGATCCTGTCGAGCGGATCGGGGCCGCCGGCGCCGAAGGTGGGGAACCAGCCGAGCATGCCCGAGAAGACGAAGAGCAGGACGAGCGCGGCCACGAAGGCGGGCAGCGCCGACATCGCCGCGGTTGCGACGAGCACCGACCCGTCGATGCGGCCGCCACGCACGGCAGCCGCCGCGCCGAGCGCGAGGCCCACCACCACGATCAGCAGGCCCGTGTACATCACCAGCCAGGCCGTCGTCGGCAGGCGGCCGGCGATGAGCTCGCTCACGTCCTGCTGGAACTGGATCGAATAGCCGAAGTCCCCGTGCAGGATGCCGGTGAACCAGTTCCAGTACCGCTCCAGGAACGGCAGGTCCAACTCGTACTGGGCGCGCAACTGCGCGACGAGCTCGGGCGTGGGCTTGCGCCCCCGCATCAGCACCGACAGCGGATCGCCGGGCACCAGGTAGAGCGACGAGAAGACGATCACCGTCGTCAACCACATCGTGACGACCGCGCCGAGGACGCGGCCCCCCACGACGCGGGAGAAGTCGCGGGCCCGGGAGCTCACCCCTGGTCCTCGCCGTAGTCGAGGGCTGCACCGTCCAGGACCAGCGATTGGGATGCCGGGCGCCGGTCGACGGCGAACCACACCGGGTCGTCGGTGCCCGGGTGGATCGGGTACTGCCCGGCGAGCGATGTCGACAGCTGCAGGCGCAGCCGGTGACCGCGGCGCATCCGGTAGGCGGTGTCGCCGAGCCGCAGCGTGAACGGCGTCGTACCGTCGGCGACCACTTCGCCCGCATTACCCAGGATGAACCGCGCGTCTCCGTCGGGCGCCACGTCGTACAGCCGCGCGACGACGAAGGTTCGTTCGGTGGCGGCCGAGATAACGCCCGTGAAGGTGCACCGACCGACGAGGTTCCAGGGCTCATCGGCAGCGAGACCGTCGAAGACCGTCGTGTCGCGCCGGTCCGCGAGCGACGATTCGTCGGGCAGGCCCGCACGGTTCTGATCCCATTCGCTCGGGATGAGGAAGGGCACAGGGTCGGCGGGGTCGTGCAGCCAACTCACGGCGCCCGTCGTCGGGTCGGGCGTGAGCGCCCCGTCGGCGGCGGGGTGCAGTCGCCGGGTGCGCGTGCTCCGCGGCGGCCAGGTAGACGCCTCGCGGTCGCCCACGCCGCACAGTTCGTACCGCACCCGCGGCGATGCCCATCGCCCGACCCCTCCGCGCAGGTAGTGGTCGAAGAAGGAGATCGGCAGTTCCAGCAGCGCGGGGATGTGACGTGCCAGCGCATCCCGGTCGATGCCGAAGTCATCGGCGGCGGCCGTTCCGTCCGGTCGCCACCGATAGTCCTCGTGGTCGCTGGACCACATCACGAGGAACTGGTGCTCGGACGCGGGGGAGTCCAGCGCCGCGTTCCAATCGTCCAGCTGCCAGAACTGGAGGTTGTCGAACCACCCGCCGGTGTGCAGCGCGGGGATGTGCAGGGCGCCGGCCGGGTTCCCGTCGGGGAACACCGTCGCTGCCATGCCGTCGGGATCGCCCAGTCGCTCCACGTAGGCGCGCAGCAGCGCGTCGCCCGATTCGAGCGACGGGTGCACCATGTCGATGGCGGGGATCGTGGCGTGATCGGTGCCGTGCTCGAGCACGAGCTCCTGCACGGCCCAGGCGTCGACGAGCCAATCCAGCAGCGTGAGTGTCGGCATCCCGCCGCCGGGCGACATGTCGAGGAAACGATGACCGGTGACCCTGGGCACCATCGCCTTATGGGCGGGGTGTCCGGCGCTGGCCAGCGCCCACTGCGTGAAGCCGTAGTACGAGTCGCCCCATGTGCCGACGCTGCCATCCGACCACGGCTGCGCGACGATCCAGTCCACGGTGTCGTACCCGTCGTGCGCCTCGTTGACGAAGGGTTCGCGCTTGCCGCCCGAGCGGTATTTGCCGCGTACGTCCTGCGCGACCACCGCGAAGCCGTGCGCGGCGAAATGCGCACCGATCTGCGGGATGAAGGTGTACCGGCCGGTCTTGTCGTAGGGCAGCCGGATCAGCACCGTCGGCACTCGGCCGAGCCCGGGCCCTGGGAGGTAGACGTCGGTGGCGAGCAGAGTGCCGTCACGCATCGGCACCTCGGTCTGCGTGGCGCGCCCGTCAGGCACGGACTGGCCGAGAACGGTCGGGATCGGGTGAACGGTGGTCATTCGGCTGTGGCCTTTCCGACGGTGGCCGCCCAGGGGCGGTAGAGGAACGATTGGGTGGGAGCGGCGCCCGTGACGCCTTCGCTCTGGTAGAGGCGGATGTACTGCGAGGCGAGTGGGATGATGTTCCGCCCCTCGCTGTAGAGCCGCTGCGCCTCGGTGATGGTGGTGGCCCGCTCGTCGTCGTCGGTCTGGGTGCGGCTGAGCGCGACGAGCCGGTCGAACTCGGAGTCGCTGAAACCGGAGGCGTTGAACACCGAATCGCTCGTGTACACCTGGTAGTAGGCCGACGGCTCTGCGAAGTCGAGGTAGCCCTGCCAGAGCATCAGGTCGGTGCCCACCCGCGCCGCGTCGTCGAAGTAGAGCGACAGGTACTCGCTGTCGTTCTGGGCGTTCAGTTCGATCTCGATGCCCACACGGGAGCCGGCATCCTTGACCGCCGTCGCGAGCTGGGTCGCCTCGGCGATCGCGGCCGGGTAGCTCAGGACCGCCGCATCGGTCGGAGCACCGGCCTCCGCGACGAGCTTCTTCGCCTTGTCGAGGTCGGTCTTCGCGGGCGGCAGTGCGTCCCACGCCTGCTGGAAGATGTCCTCCGAGTAGCCCCAGGCCGACTTCGGCGTGAGCGTGCGCAGCTCGGCGGCGGCCTGCCCATAGATGCCGTTGCGGATGCCGTCGTAGTCGACGGCGAGCGCGAGTGCCTCACGCAGACGTGGGTCGGCCAGAGGCCCGTCGGCGACGTGCACGAACATCATCGTGGTGAGGTCGAGGCTCGGGCCGTAGGCGACCGTGCCCTTCGACGCCGTCAACTGCGGGATCGAGGCGACCGGGAACCCGAACGCACCGTTGAGATCCCCCGTCTGCAGGGCGGTCGTCGCGGTGGCGGCGTCGGTGATGAAGCGGAACTCGACGGTGGGCGTGAGCGGCTTACGTGCGGCATCCCAGTAGTTCGGGTTCTCCTGCAGGGTGATGCGTTCGCCCTTGTCCCAGCTCTCCACCGCATAGGGGCCGGTGCAGACAGGCAGGCCATCCGGCGAGCCGAGGGCGGCACCTGCGACGGTCGCGGCCGATGCCTTCAAGATCGCCGCCGACGGCAGCGCGAGGAAGCGCTCGATGAGGCCGTCCGGTTCGCTGAGCGTGATGGTGATCTCACGGTCGCCGGTCTGATCGATCGACGTGGCGGACGTGTAGGCAGCACTCCATGACGATGCGAGGGCAGGGTCGAGATAGCGGCGGAGGCTGAACAGGACGTCGTCGACGGTGACGGGGGAGCCATCGGAGAAGACGATGTCGTCGCGCATCGTGATGCGGTAGTGCAGCTCGTCGATCTCCTCGACCTGCCCCAGGTTCGGCGTGAAGCTCATGTCGGGCTCGATGCGCAGGATGCTCTCGCACACGTTCGCGACGACCGCTGAGTTGGAGTCGCTCGACGAGAACGCCGGGTCGAGGGAGTACGGCTCGCCGAACGGCAGGTTCCACACCAGCCGTTGCAGTCCCTCGGTGGCGGCCGGGGTCTCGAGCACGAGCTCGACCTCGCCGGGTGCGTTCGCCGGCGTCGCCGCGCACGCGGTCAGCGCCAGCAATGCACCGGCCGCGATGGCGGCGGTGACTCGTCGCGTGTTCGACACAGTGTCCTCCTCGACCTCTCGCGCACCGCCTCGTCGCGGTGCGTCGGCTACATGGAAGCGCAGATCGAAGTAGTTTGTCAACATGACAAAGTATGGTTGTTCGTCAGAATGACGATTTTGACGACACGACGTGGTGGGCGTCGTCTGGCAGAGTTGCGGCACGAGAGAGGGAGGCGCTGGTGAGGCCGAGTCTGGCGACCGAACGCCAAGCAGAGATGCTCGAAGCGCTGGCGGAATGCGTCGCCGAGGTGGGCATCGAACGACTCACCGTCCAGGCGGTCGCGGACAGAAGCGGCTGGAGCCGGGGACACGTTCGGCATTACCTCGGCAACAAGGCCGACCAGCTGAACGCGCTCGTCGATCTCTATGCGGAGCGCTACGCCTCGACGCTCGAGCGCATCGTCGATGAGGCACCCGTGGGTGCGCGCCGGCAGGCGGTGCACGACGAACTCTTCGGCGAAGCCTGGCAGGACGCCCATCCGCAGGACGATGTCGTGCTCGACGCACTCACCGCCTACGCAGCGGCCAATCCCGACTCGGGGATCTCATTGACGCCCATGTACCGGCGCATCGTCGTCGCGATCGGCATCGCACTGACCGAGCGCTTCGACGAAGACGAGTCGACCGCGCGCGCAGAAGTCACCCTCGCGCTCGCCTATGGGCTATCGAGCATGATCCGGCTGGGGGCCTTCGGGCGTACCGCAGCCGCGAAGCACGCTGCAGACGTGCTCGGACTCGGTGACGCGCCCCACGGGTGACACCTCACCACGACGCCGGGGGCGTGGCGACCACCCCCAGACGTCGTCAGCGGAGCAGGTCCAGCGCCGCTCCCACGACGCTGTCGGCGTCGATGCCGTGGTGGCGGTACAGGTCGTCGAGGTCGCCGGACTGCCCGAACCGCGAGACGCCGAGGTTGCGCGACTCCACGTGGTGGACCGAGGAGAGGAACGCGAGCGTGTGCGGGTGCCCGTCGAGCAGCGTCACCATCGGGCGAGCGCGCTCGGCAGGAAGGATCTGGTCGAGGATCCACGACGGCGCGGTCTCGTCCGTGCCCCGCCGCGACTGCAGGGCCTCGAAGATCAGGCCCGGGCTGGTCACGCACACCACGTCGGCAGGGTGCCCCATCGCACCCAGCCGTTCCGCCGCCTCGAGGGCTTCGGGAACGAGGGCACCCATGGCCACCAGCGTGATCTCGGGCTGCTCGGCGGCGCGCAGCAGGTAGCCGCCGGCGGCCACCTGCTTGCGACGGCGTTCCCGCGCCGCGGGGTCCGCCGGGACCCGGGCGAGGCTCTGATCCAGTGGGCGCGTCGACAGCCGCAGGTACGCCGAGCGTCCTCCCGGCTTGCCCATCTGCGCCATCGCGGCCAGGAGCGTCCACTCCACGTCGATCACGAATGCCGGCTCGAAGGCGAGGCACTCGGGCTGCTCCAGGCCGATCGAGGGCGTCTTGATCGACTGATGCGCACCCCCTTCGGGGGCCAGCGTCACACCGGACGGGGTCCCCACGAGGATCGACTGCCCACCCGCGTACATCCCGTACGACCACGGCTCGAGGGCGCGCTCGACGAAGGGGTCGTAGATGGTGCCGATGGGGATGAGCGGCTCGCCCCAGCGGCTCCAGGTGGTGCCGAGCTCGCCGATCAGCGAGACGAGGTTGACCTCGGCGATGCCGAGTTCGATGTGCTGGCCGGTGGGCCGCTCCCGCCAGTGCAGGATCGTCTCGTTGTCGTCGTCGAACCAGTTGCGGCGTTCCTCGACCGACCACACGCCGACCTTGTTGATCCAGCCGCCGAGGTTCGTGCTCGAACTGACGTCGGGGCTGACAGTCACCACGCGCCGGGCGGCATCGGGCGCCACGCGCGTGAGCTCGACGAGCGTGCGACCGAGCGCTGCCTGCGTCGTCGCCACGCCGTGAGGGGTGCGCCCGAGATCCGCCGGCACCGGTGGGGGACTGGTCGGCGCGATCCGCGGCCGCTCGAGACGCTGTGCGGTGGCGGCGCACAGCCGGCCTTCCGGACTGTCGTCGGGGAACCGTCGCCAGGGCGACGCGGCATCCTCGCCGAGCCGGTCGGCGAGCTGCGCGAACTGCTCGACACTGAGCAGCGACGAATGGTTCTGCGGGTGCCCCTCGATGGGCAGCCCCCGCCCCTTGACCGTGTAGGCGATGATCACCGTCGGGCGGGAGTCGTCGATCTGGGCGAACGCCGTCCGCAGCGCCTCGAGGTCGTGGCCGCCGAGATTGCGGACCAGGCTCAGCAGTTCGGCGTCGCCCATGCCGGCGATGAGCGAACGGATGCCGTCAGCCCTGTCGCCGGCGCCGGGCAGTCGGTCGCGAAGCTCGGCCGCAGAGCAGCGGAGCAGCCGCTGGTACTCGGGGTTGGGCATCTCCACGATCCGCGCACGCAGGTCGTCGCCGCCGGGCAGCTCGAATGCCCGCTGGAGCTCCGTGCCGAACTTCGCGGTGAGCACCTGCCAGCCCGCGGCGTCGAACATCTTCTCGATCCGGGTCGCCGCGATGTTCGGCACGACGCGGTCGAGCGACTGCCGGTTGAGGTCGACGATCCAGACGATCTCACCGAGGTCCTGGACCGAAGGATCGAGCACCGCCTCCCAGATCGCACCCTCGTCGAGCTCGGCATCGCCCAGGAGCGAGTACTGGCGCCCGCGGTTGCGACGGCCGGTGAGCGTCTCGGTGTATCGCCGTGAGATCGCGCCCCAGATCGGCGCGGTCGCACCGATGCCGACCGATCCGGTCGAGTAGTCCGCCGGCACCGGGTCCTTCCGCCGGCTGGGGTAGCTCTGCAGCCCGCCGAACTGGCGGAGAGTCGTCATCCACTTCTCATCGAGCTCGCCCAGGAGGTACTCGATCGCATGCAGCACCGGTGACGAGTGCGGCTTCACCGACACCCGGTCCTCGGGCCGGAGCTGCTCGAACCAGAGCTCGGTCATGATCGTCACCATCGAGGCGCTCGACGCCTGGTGGCCACCGACCTTGACCCCGGAGGCGGTCGTGCGCACGCGGTTGGCGTGGTGGACCAGCGCGGTGGCGAGCCACAGCACCTTCTGCTCCAGCGCACGCATCGCGGTGAGCCGGTCATCCTCGGTTCGAAGGTCCACGTCGACGTTCATCGGGCAACTCCCATGTTTGAGCTTGTGCGCACACAGCATGTCCGAACGCGACAGCACGCGCAATCGCGGTTCGAAATCTGAGCATCCTGCGCAATAATCGAGAAACACGACGAAGGGAATGGGGCACAGTGAGCAGATCGCGGGCCGATGCCACCGACCGGGCGATCCTCGACGCCCTCATCCGCGACGCGAGCGCCACAGGCGTCGCCATCGCCGATCGCACCGGCCTCTCGCGCAACACGGTGCGCGCGCGACTGCAGCGCTACGAGGACGACGGCGCACTGCTGCCGTTCGAGCATCGGATCTCGCCGCGGTTCCACGGCTTCCCGCTGCGCGCCTTCGTCACGACCACGGTCGTCCAGCGCGAGCTCGGCACGGTGGCGGACATGCTCGTGGCCATCCCCGAGGTGCTCGAGGTGAGTGGGATCGCGGGCAGCGCCGACCTCATGATCCAGATCGTGGCGCGCGACACCGAGGATCTCTACCGCGTCGCCGGCGCGATCCTCGACATCCCCGCCGTGGTGCGGACCGAGACCGCGCTGGTCATGCGCGACCTCGTGCCCTACCGGGCCGCACAGCTGCTCGACGAGCAGCGCTGACAGCACCCTGCTCGGACGCAACGCCCGACGCCGTGCGCGCTCAGTCCGCCATCTGCCTGCGGAGCCAGTACTCCGTCTGATCCACGTGCCCTGCCGCCGCGGCCGACGCCGCCCAGGGATCGCGGGCGACGAGCCCTCGCACGATGGCACGGTGCCCGGCATCCGAGAGAAGCTTCATCTGGACGGCGTCGTCGGGATCGAGGATCCGGTACTGACGCGTGCGGGAGCGCAGGACGTCCAGCAGGCTGGTGAGGGCATCGTTGCCCGCCATCCGCGCGATGCGCATATGGAGCTCGTGATCGAGGCGGGACTCCTCTTCGTGCTCGTCGCTCGCCGCGATCCGCTCCACGAGCTCCTCCAGCTCCGCGAGCGCGTCGGGGTCGGCCTGAGCGGCGGCGACGGCGGCGGAGTGGGTCTCGAGAGCCCGTCGGATGTCGACGAGCTCGAGGATCGCGTCCAGCGGGAGCAGGTCCATGGTGAGCGAGAGGCCGCCGATGAGGTCGGCCGGACGGAGTGCGCTGACGTAGCTGCCTGATCCGTGCCGGGTCTCCAACACACCCAGTGCCGCCAGCATCCTGATGGCCTCGCGCACAGAGCCACGCGACACCCGTAGCTGCTCACACAGCTCGCCCTCGCTGGGCAGCTTGTCGCCGGGGCGGAGCGCGCCGTCGGCGATGAGCGCACGCAGTCCGTGCAGTGCGGTGTCGAGAGCGCCCATGATCCTCCTTGCGAACTCCTACGAGTGTGGCCAAGGATCGACCGTCGCGGAAGTTGTATAACAATTATGAGATCTGGATGAGCAAACTGGCATCATAGACACCCGATGTGCCAAAGTTGTGCGACAACTTCCCCCCTTTTCCGTCTTTCTCAAGGATGAGCCCCGCCATGGACGACCTCCGTACGGCCGCCCGCATCGAACCGGTGCGCCTCGCGTCTTTCGACCGGGCGCGCGACGCCTGGCCCCTCGATCCCGCGATCGTCCACCTGAACCACGGCTCCTTCGGAGCGGTGCCGAGCGAGGTCGTCGCCGTCCAGGACGAGCTCCGTCGCGCGGCCGATCTCAGCCCGGTCGGCTGGTTTCCGCGTATCGCCGAGAAGGTCGCCGCCGCCCGCGTACTCACGGCCCCCTTCGTCGGAGCCGATCCCGACGACGCCGTCTTCGTCCCCAATGCGTCTGCCGCGGCGACGGTCGTCTTCAATGCGCTGCGATTGGATGCCGGTGACGAGATCCTCGTCACCGACCACGGCTACGGCGCCGTGACGATGGGCGCCGCCCGCCTGGCGCGCCGGTTCGGCGCCCACGTACGTACGGTGCCGATCGGACTCTTCGATGACGCAGACGCGGTCCTTGCGAGCTTCGCGGCCGCGATGGGCCCCCGGACACGCCTCATCGTGGTCGATCAGGTCACCTCGCCGACCGCCCGCCGGCTTCCCACCGCGGAGATCACCGCGCTCGCGCACGAGCACGGAGTCCGCGTGCTGGTCGACGGTGCGCACGCTCCGGGACTGATCCCGGACGCGGCGGCCGAAGGCGGCGGCGACTGGTGGTTCGGCAACTTCCACAAGTGGCCGTGCGCACCCCGGGGATCGTCGATGCTCGTCACGCGGGCCGAGGATCGCGACGACCTCTGGCCGCTCATCGACTCCTGGGCCGCGGGGGAGCGGTACCCGGCACGCTTCGACTCCCAGGGCACGCTCGACGCCACCTCGTACCTCGCCACGCCCGACGCCCTCGCGTTCGTGGAGCGCGAGTTCGGGTGGGACCGGACCCGCCTCACCCTCGACGCGACGGCGGATGCCGGAGCGCGGATCATCGCCGACGCGTTCGAGCAGCACTCGGACGAGCCGGCGCTGGTCGATCTGCCGATGCCGGTGCCGTCCATGCGGCTCGTCCGTCTGCCGCGCGGCATCGGTCGCACCCGCGAGGAAGCCGACGATCTGCGGATGCGCATGTTCGACGAGGTGGGCGTCGAGACGGCCTTCACCAGCTTCGCCGGCGCCGGCTACTTCCGCCTCTCGGTCCACCTCTACACCGAGCCCGGCGATTTCGAGGCGTTCGCAGAGCGCTGCGTGCCCCGCATCCTCGCCGCTGCCGCAGCATCCTGACCCCCTACCTGCAACACCCACCCACAACGAAAGGAAAGCCCATGGTGGATCGCCGACGACTCACCGCCATCGCCGGAGCGGGCACCGTCGCCCTGCTGGCGCTCACGGCCTGCTCGAGCGGTGCATCGAGCGCCGACAGCGCCGATGGCAAGGTCACGCTCCAGATGGTGGAGAGCCTCACCAACCCGGATCGCACGAAGCTGATCCGGGGAATGCTCGACGATTTCGAGGCCGAGAATCCCGGTATCACGGTCAAGCTCGTGTCGCCGCCGACCGAACAGGCCGACACGACGATCCAGCAGATGCTGCAGTCCGGCAAGGGCGTCGACGTCCTCGAGGTGCGCGACCTCACGGTCGGCCCGTTCTCGAACAACGGCTGGCTCTACGACCTGTCCGGTGATCTGAAGACCTGGGACGGCTGGGACGCGCTCACCGACAATGCGAAGGCGGCATCCGCACAGGAGGACGGCAAGAGCTACTTCTTGCCCTACGGCTTCTACGGCCTGACCCTGTTCTACCGGACCGACCTCGTCGAAGAGGCGGGCTTCTCCGAGCCGCCGCACTCGTGGACGGACCTGCTCGAGCAGGCCTCGAAGATCCAGGATCCGGCGAACAACCAGTTCGGCTACGCGTTCCGCGGCGGCAAGAACGGCAGCTCGAACGTCGTCGCCGCGATCGAGGCGTACACGGCCGACGACCTCGACCCGGCGAACGCGTTCCTCCTCGAGGACGGATCGACGATCTTCTCCGCGGCGGAAGCGCAGGATGCCGTCGACGACTACTTCGCGCTGTTCACCGAGGCCTCGCCGCCGTCGGCCGTGTCGTGGGGCTACCCCGAGATGGTCGCCGGCTTCACCAACGGCACCACCGCCTTCCTGCTGCAGGATCCGGAGGTGATCGCGACGGTCTCCGCGTCGACGCTGAAGCCCGAGCAGTGGAGCACCGCCCCGCTCCTCGTCGGTCCGACCGGCAAGGCTGCGCAGCCGCTGGCCGTGGCGGGATGGGGAGTGGCCGAATCGAGCGAGCACAAGGATGCCGCGGTGAAGCTCGTCGAGTACCTCTCGTCCGAGGGCCCCGCGACGACGTTCGCCCAGAAGAACAGCCTCGTGCCGATCATCGCGGGCGCCGCGGAGGACCCCTACTACGCGACAGGTCCGTGGGCCAGCTACGTGACGATGACGCAGAACCCCGACACGTACGTGAACGTGCAGCAGCCTCGCGGCGAGGCCTGGTGGACGGAATGGATGCAGAAGGCTGACCAGGACGTGCAGAGCGTCCTGCTGGGCAGCATGACCACCGAGGACCTGCTGTCGTCGTGGGACTCCTACTGGACCGACAAGTACTCGAACGGATGATGTCGTGACGTCGACGTCCACTGTCGAGCGCCCGGCCGGCTCTGCCGGCCGGGCGGCTCCGGCGGGTCGATCGGGCCCGCTCGCCCCGCCGCCCGCCGGGCGGCGCCGCACCACCTTCCGCGCCCGCCATGCGCTGATGATCCTGGCGTTCCTGGCACCGGCGATCGTGTTCGTGGTGTGGTTCACGTACTACCCGATGCTGCAGGGCGCGCGCATGGCGTTCCTCGACTACAACCTGTGGGATCTGACGTCGACGCCCTTCGTCGGGTTCGACAACTTCGTGCGGGTGCTCACCGACCCGGTGTTCCCCACGGTCGCGGGCAACACCGTACTCTGGGTGGTCGGATCGCTGGTTCCGCAGTTCGTCATCGGGTTCCTGATCGCGCTCGCACTGCGCCGGCGCTTCCGCTTCCGCGGGGTGTACCAGGCTCTGATCTTCTTCCCGTGGGCGGTCTCGGGCTTCCTCATCGGGATGCTGTTCCGCTGGATGTTCAACGCAGAGTTCGGCGTGATCAACGACCTGCTGATGAAGGTCGGTGTCATCTCGACGCCGATCCCGTGGCTGGCCGACCCGACGCTGGCGATGTTCGCCGTGATCACGGCGAACGTCTGGTATGGCGTCACGTTCTTCGCGATCATGATCCTCGCCGCCTTGCAGTCGGTGCCCGACGAGGTTCTCGAGGCGGCGAGCATCGACGGCGCGGGCAAGGTCCGTCAGCTGTTCTCGATCGTGATTCCCTACATCGCCACGACGCTCCTGCTCACCGTGCTGCTCCGGGTGATCTGGATCTTCAACTTCCCCGACATCATCTGGGCGATGACCGGCGGGGGACCGGCGGGTAGGACGCACATCCTCACCACGTGGATGATCAACTTCACGCAGCAGGGCAACTACGGCACCGCGAGCGCGATCGGACTCATCATCGTCGCGGTCCTCTTCGTGTTCTGCGCGTTCTACCTCTTCGCGATGCGGAAGGCGAGGCGATGAGCGCCACCATGACCCTGACCACGTCCCGCCAGGATGCCTCGCGGCCGGTCGCGCCGCCGCGGCGCAGGATCACCGCCGGCGGAGTGGTGAAGTTCGGCGGGCTCGGGCTGTGGCTCGTGATCAGCCTGTTCCCGCTGTACTGGATCGCCCTGACGTCGTTCAAGTCGCCGCAGACGATCAATACGTTCCCGATCGAGTACTGGCCGTCCGATCCGTCGCTGGACAACTACGCGAACCTGTTCGGCAACGCGAACTTCGGCGTGTTCCTCGCCAACTCCGCGGTCATCGCGCTGGTGGCCGGCGCCACTGCCACCCTGATCGCGCTGCTGAGCGCCTACGTGATCAGCCGGTTCGAGTTCCGCGGCAGGGGAGCGGTCATGATCGCGTTCCTGCTCACCCAGATGATCCCGGCATTCATCGCCCTCGGCCCGCTGTACACGATGATGACCGACCTGGGTCTGGTCGACAATCGCTTCGGCCTGATCCTTGTCTACGTCGCCGTGTGCATCCCGTTCTCCACGGTGATGCTGCGCGGGTTCTTCGAGAATGTGCCCGATGCCCTCGAAGAGGCCGCGATGATCGACGGATGCTCGCGACTGGGCGCGTTGTTCCGCGTGCTGGTCCCCGTGATGACGCCCGGCATCATCGCCGCGTTCATCTTCAACTTCGTCAACTGCTGGAACGAGCTGTTCCTGTCGGTCGTGCTGCTGCAGTCCGAGGAGAACCGCACGGTCCCGGCGGCGTTGAACGGCTTCATCTCCACCTTCAACGTGGACTGGGGCTCGATGTCCGCAGCGGCGGTACTCACGATCCTGCCCACGATGGTGCTGTTCGCCCTCGCCAGCCGCTGGATCGTTGCCGGTCTGACCGCCGGATCGGTCAAGGAGTAGCCGGCAGAGCCCGCGGGATGCGTCCGTGTCGACGCAGTCCCGCGGGCTCGCCGGCTTCACCACGTGACGGTCTTGAGCCGCCGGGGCTGCGCGGCGGTCGTGTACCCGGAGCCGCGGATCACCGCGGGGGAGTGGGGCCAACCTGGCGGCAGAAGCTCCGCACCCTGACTGTGCGGCCGCTACGCCTTGCTCAACAGGTGCGCGGTGGGCTCGTAGTCGATCTTCCAGTCGACGTAGACCCCGGCGATGCCGTCCTCTGGACAACGCAAGCCCACCGACACCCAGCGCACCTCTCGCTGTGCGGTGAGCGCGAACCCGGTGGCCGCGGTGAACACGTCGTTGTCGCAGGTGCAACGCGCCTGCTCGATCTCGTCCACGTCGTCGAAGTGCTCGTCGGAGTCCGCGATCCCCGCCTCCCGCTCGCATTCGGCGCAGATTCGGGCAGCGAGGCCGACCTCGTCGTCGAACACGAGCAGGAAAGTGCCGTTCCCGCATTCGCAGACGGCTTCGATCACTTCGTCGACGCGGTAGCCACCGGCGGCGAACTCCTCGATGCTCGCGCGGAGCTCATCGAAGGGTTGATGGCTCGACTCCGTGGGCGCGGCATCCATGCAACCGATCATCTCGCACTCACGCGCGACAGCGGCATCCGGCTTCACTCACTAGGTTCAGTGTGTGAGCCATCCGATGCCGTATGCCCCCCTGCCGATCTGCCAGGCCGACGTCACGTACGAGTACGGCCAGGACTCCGTTCCACGCGCCGGAGTCGAGGCGGGCTCGCTCGAGGAACTCCATCTGGATCACAGCACGCGGTTCCCGGGCACGTCACGGAAGATCTGGATGCACCGACCGGCGGGCCTCGCCGCGTCCGACGAAGCCGCCGTGATGTTCTTCAATGACGGCTGGTGGTACCTCGACCCGGACGGCGACGTACGCGGCGCCACGGTCCTCGACAACCTGGCGGCCGCCGGGGATCTGCCGCCGATGATCGGCGTCTTCGTCGACCCCGGCGTGCTCGACGTGGACGGCACGCCGACGAAGCACCGCAACGCGGAGTACGACGCCTTCGACGATGCTTACGCGAGCTTCCTGCTCGAGGAGGTGCTACCACTTGTGGAGGAGCGCTTCACCATCTCGGAAGACCCGATGATGCGGGGGATCTGCGGGGGAAGCAGCGGCGGCGACGCCGCTATGACGGCGGCCTGGAGCCGACCGGACGGCTTCGGCAGAGTGATCACGTTCAACGCGAGCTTCGCCCAGATCCCCGGCGGGAATCCATACCCGGCGGTGCTCGCGAGCGCGACCCACAGGCCGTTGCGAGTATTCCTGCACGCGGCGCACCGCGACCTGAACTGGAACGCGCGCGAGCACAACTGGTTCGCGGAGAACCTCGAGACCGCTGCCGCGCTCGCCCGCGCCGGGTACGACTTCCGGCTGGTCGTCGGTGATGGCGGGCACAGCCCGAACCACGGGGGAGTACTTCTCCCCGACGCCATGCGGTGGCTGTGGAGCGGGCAGGCGTGCTGAACCTCGCGGGTTCGCCGCGTCGCTGATCTGGAGCCGGGCGGTGAGTTCGGGGACCTTCTCGTCTCGGAGCTCGACATCGACACCAGCACCGGGCAGATCGTCGGCAGCCGGGAGTCGTATCCGCATCGAGCAACGGACCTGATGCCGCCAGGAGTCGCGTGGGCGTCGTGGGTCATCGAAGTCACCGGTCGTCGACGAGGCACCCAAGCCCTAGCGCTGTCCGTCCGGCGAGCCTCATCGGCTCGCCGGACGAGTCATCGATCGGAGACGGTGACGTCGGCCCAGAGCAGCCGTTCGTTCTGACGGATTCCGTTCCGCGCGTACATCGACACCGAGCGCTCGGAGGCGTGGACGCTCACATGCTCGGCACCACGCGCTCTCGCCGATTCCTTGACGGCATCGACGAGTGCGCCGCCGACTCCTCGGTCGCGATGTCGTGGCAGCACGTAACACGACTGCAGGTCGCCGGAGCATCGTTCGAGGTGACCGACGCCTGGAACCCGCGGAGTCAGCGCGAGCCACGCCATCCCGATCATCTCGCCGTCATCGTCGAGCGCGACGTGGGGCACGTGGGTCGAACGGTGCTCACGGGCCCACCGCGCCGCCTGTGCGACGAACTCGTGCTCGTCGCCCGGGGCCGGACCGCCGTTCTCGATCGCCCACAGCCAGCGCAGCCGGACGACGGCCTCGAGCTCAACCTCGTCCGCAATTCGGACCGTGAAACCGGGGGAGTGGGGCATGCGTCGACCCTATGAGGCCTTGTCGGGTGAGGGATGCACCGCGCCGTGGGTCGGGCTGCACGATCCGCCCCCGCGATCGGGAGGGTCCCCATGATCGCAACGTCGATGTCGCCAGCCATGGTCGGGAGCCCAAGCGACCCGAGGCGTCGGGTAGGGATGCTCCCAGAGTTCGACGTGGGCTCTCGTGCCTGAGCAAGTTCGACGTGGATGCGACTGGCAGTCCGTTCGCCACATCCACGGCGTGATTGTGGATGCCTGCGACCACGCCGCCGAGCACGGTGACGATCACGAGGTTCAGGATCGCCCACGATCGAGGCGACGTGAGTTCACGCCAAACTGTGAAGGTGACTGATTTCGAGGACCTGCTCACCGCGGAGGCGGCGCCTGCACCTCGAGTCACTCGGTAAAAGGTACTGGTTCTCGCCTCGCGCATCGCACTTCTTCTCTGCCTGCCCATCGCGGTGTTCAGTTGGGCTGCAGCAGAGTCGTCGACGTCGTTGCTCCTGATCGGAGACGTCTCCGGTGTCCAGGTCGGCATCGTTGCGGGCATGGTCGCCGTCGTCGCGCTCCTCGGACTTCTGTGGAACACGTCGTCGAGCAACCGGTGGCTCATCGTCGCGATCCCCGGCAGCGTGGGAGCGGGCCTGGTCCTGATTCTCGCCCTCGTCTTGCTCCCGCTCACTGGAGTCACGTCCACCCCGGTCCAGGTGGACCGATGCCCGACCGGCTACGTGGCCATCGAGCGGCTCGGGGGCGTCGGCAACTTCGTGGGAGTTCGCGAGGGCACCCGGATCATCAAGGCGCACGAGTACTGGGCGGACGACTTCGGCATGCCGTTCTCCAACGGAACGGCATCGGTCAGCGTCGGCAGCGGCGCGATCGACATCGCGTACCCCGGTGGACCCGGGTTCTCACTTCCGGTCCTTGCAACATCCACCTGCGCCGATTGACGGGTCGGCGCAGCCGAAGCGACACCGCTGACTGGGGGAGCAGGTCTGGGAGAGGACCGGTGAGGCTGCGGGTGCCGGCCGATTCCGACTCAGCGCGCGGTTGCCGGCAACGCAACGCCGTAGCGTGCGGCGACCCGCTCGAACTGGGCGAACAGCCTCGGCCAGCGTTCCTCCTGGCCGAACCCAGCTTCGGCGACAGCGAGCTGATCGGCCATGCGTACGGTGTCGCCCGTCGCACACCACCACGCGAACAGCTCGAGGTCGAGGCCGGATCCCGCCGAGCGCATCGCCGCGACGAGGGCCTCGGGTCCGTCCAGCGCGACGAGATGTTCGTCGACCTCGCCGAGCGCGTGCTGCAGCGCTTCGGCCAGCGGCGCGTCATCCCAGTCCTCGAGGTCGACCCATTGACCCGGCCACTGCACGACCTGCTCGAAGCGCCGACGGTAGGGCGGTGTCACTTTCGTGGGGTCGTCGGGCACGACGGTGCCGACCGCGCGCGCGAACGCCGGCACGTAGGCAGCGAGCTCGACGTAGAACCGGAGGTGGTCGGGAGCGTTGCCCTGGCTGCGCTGCAGCGTGATCCAATGCACGGCGGCGTCGGTGCGCCGCACCCAGCTGAGCTTGCGCTTTGCGTAGCCGCGCGACTTCAACAGCGGCGCCACGGTGTCGCGGACGAGGGCGTCGAAGCGGTCGTCGAGCTCAGACATGCCGGCCACTCTAACGGACCTGTGGCCGTCGCTTCGCGACAGACGCGCGAGCCGTCAGCGTCGATCCCTTCCCGCTCAGCGGATCACGAGCACGTGCCGGGCCGCCACATGAGCGCGCGAGCGGTGATAGCCCCTGCGGGGGAGACGATAGCCGCGGAATCCTGCTGTCACCGTTCATGCGATGATCACGGTGGACTCTCCCGCAACCCGCCCGAAGGAGTACCGGCGATGACCGAGCCAGCAGCAGCCGTGCTTCTGAACGGTTCGTCAGGTGTCGGAATGTCCCGCACATTGTCAGAGCTCGGCGCGCTGCTGGGGGAGAGGCGTGCACCGCACGCCCTCATCGATCTCGATTACCTCACGCTGTCGTGGCCGCGACCTCGAGATGATCCCTGGGGCGGCAGGATCGCGCGCGAGAACCTCGCCGCGGTCGCCGCGAACTACCGCAGGAGCGGTATCGACCGGATCGCGATCGCCCACGTGTTCACCGACCGGGCGCATCTCGACGGCTGCCGCACGGCTCTGGGCGCGGCGTCCGCGGCGGAGATCCCCGTAGTGCGCCTGCGCGCGTCGCGGCACGTCGTCGAGCCGGGTACGAGGAACTCACGAGCGCACTCGACGAGGCTGACCTCGACGATCATGTCCTCGACGTCGACACTCTGACTCCGCGAGAGGTCGCCGAGCACGTTGCCGATGTCGCGGGTTGGTGACCGCGGGGGAGCGCACAGAGAAAGCCGTTACCGCACCATCTGAGCGTCGGTGATCATCGGCGCGGCAGGGTCGGTGTGCTCGATGCCGTCGAACTCGAATCCGTTGCGGAGATAGAAGGCGATTGCGCGGGGGTTCTCTTTGGCGACCCAGAGCATGGCCGGCCCGTCTCCGAGCGTTGCGTCGAGCAGTGCCTGCGCTGCGCCGGAGCCATAGTGGGATGCTGCGAGGTAGATCGAATAGAGGTGGCGATCGCGCGGTGGTTCGTTGCCTGCAAGATCGCGACCCGGTCCCACCCATGCGAAACCGATGATCGACCCACCGGTCTCCGCGATGCGGACGACGGCGTCGTCGTTCGGGTGGGAAAGTATGTGGTTCCACATCTTATGACGGCCGGCGATGTAGTCGTCGGTGAAGAAGTCATCGGGAAGGAGATGTGTGTACGCCTCGCGCCAGGTCGACACGTGAAGATCGGCGATCTCGGCAGCGTCGGCCACCGAGGGCTCTCGAATGGTGAAGTCCACCGGCTCATCGTGCCAGATTCGCAGTCGGGGGGGTAGTCGCGAAACGACGCGGTGTCGATTCACCCGTTACCAAACCGGCCGCGGCCACGAGAGCGCGCACGATGGGCCAACTGATGGAGGTCGAGGGGAGCGGCCCCATCCGCATCAGCCGTGAGGCTGTCACCCTTGAGTTGACATAATGTGCATTATCGGCGGTCTCTCGTTCGAGGACGTCATGCCCGGATCGCCCGGTACTTTGGGTCCATGGGCGATGACGCGGCGCAGCGCGGGCCGAGTTCTCCGGTCCCGCCGCGCGAGGTTCTTCGGCAGCCTGCGTTCGCGCTGTTCTGGAGCGCCGCAACGATCCGTGCATTCGGCGGCGCCATCGCCGGAGTCGCATTCCAGGTGCTCATCGTCACGATTCTCGACGCGACGCCCATCCAGATCAGCATCCTGAGCGCACTGGGCGTCGTCCCGTACCTCTTCTTTGGGTTGATCATCGGCGCTCTGATGGACCGCTGGCGGCGCCAACGCACCCTGGTCGTCACCAGCGTCGGGCGCGCACTCGTCCTCGCGGCCATCCCGGTGCTGCTGCTTACGGGAACGCTGAGCTTCTGGTCGCTGGCTGCCGTGGTTCTCACGTTCGGCGTCCTCACGCTGTTCGCCGATTCGGCGGCGCAGCCGTTCCTGCCGCGGATCGTTCCTCGCAGCTCACTCGTGTCTGCCAACGCCCGCCTCAGCCAAAGCGCGACCGTCGCCGACACCGCTGGACCCGCGCTGGGCGGGGCCCTGCTCAACCTCGTCGGCGCACCGATCCTGTTCGCGTTCGAGGCCATCATCAACGCCGTCGCGGCGATGCTCCAGGCGCGCATCAAGATCGACGAACCCCGCGCCGCGTCGCGTCCGCCAGGACGCCACATCGGCCACGAGATCGCGGAGGGAATGCGCTACACCTATCACCATCGGACCCTCCGCCCGCTGGCGATATCGGTACACACGTGGTTCCTGGCCAACAGCATCGTGTCGACCGTCACCGCCGTCTTCGTGCTCCGGCAGCTCGCCATGCCGGCATGGGCGTACGGCATCACACTCGCGTTCGGGGGCGTCGGAGGATTCATCGGTGCTCTCATCGCGCCACGAGTCGGTGCTCGGATCGGAGCGGGCCGGGCGATCCTCCTCGGCCGCGCGCTGGTCATCCTCCCCTGGCTCGCCCTCGCCGTCCTCCCGCTCACCGCGGGCAGCTCGATGGGCGTCCTTCTCGCGGTCGTCTCGGCGGCGCAGTTCGTCTACTGCTTCGCGATGGGGATCGAAGACGCGAACGACATCGCGTACCGCCAGGCGGTCGCTCCCGACGACATCCAAGGGCGCATGAACTCCACCATTCGCACGATGAACAGAGTGGTGTACTTCTTCGGCGCGCTCCTCACCGGAGTCCTCATGACGCTCCTGGGGTACCAGCTGACGATCGGCATCGGAGCCGGGATCTTCGCCCTCGCCGCACTCGTCGTCCTCGTGTCACCGCTTCGCGACGCACGACACGAGGACGCCTCTGTGCTCGACTCCGCGTGACGTCGATCAGCGCCCTCGGCTCGCTCGGGATCACTCCGCGAGCTCGCGGATGAACAGCATCTGTGCGACGATCACCCGTTCGGATGGTGTGATCGCGATGTGTGCCACAGTTGCCACTGTGGCCTGCTCCTCAGGCGGTCGCTCGTCGATGCACGCTGCGGGGATCACCGGCGTGCCGCGGCGCGTGCCCGGCAGCAAGGACGGACTCAGAGGAACTCGGTGACGAAGATCAGCACGGTAAGAGGGATACAGGTCGACGGCGGATGGAGTGTCGACTCCAATGCGTTCATCGACGAGCGCTACAGCGCACAGGAGGTGCCGTTCGATGACACGGTGCTGTTCTCCGCGGTGAACGGGATCACCGGAGTGTCGATCTCCATCTCATACGAGAACGCGGCCATCGGCTATTCGCTCGAACAGATTCAGCTGTCGAGAGCGGCAGGCAGATGGACGTACGACGAGACAAGAAGTATCCACACAACGATCGCAACCGGCCACGACATCGAGGCGATCTTCGGCCTCCTTCCCCAGTTCCTCAATCCGCTCGGCAAGGACCTGATCCCCCTCCGACTCTCCAGTTGGACAGTGATGGTCAACAATCTGACCGAAGCGGAGACTGAGCACCGCGACGTGGAACTGATCTTCTCGGCGACGCGAGGGAAGCTCTTCATAGACGTCACCTACACCCGAGGCCAAGCTCTGCCATATTGCGCCTACATGGGGCTTTCGAGGCATCCATACACCGAAGTCACGTACATGCTCGATAGGCCGACGATCACGCACAAGGTGATCCACGTGAAGGAGGCGGGCGCCGTCTCTGCGTTGATCGATGATCTGCTGACCGGACTCGAGCCCTACTACGCCAGCGTCACCTGACATCCGGATGCTGCGGTTTCGCTGACCCGGCGCAGGGCAGCGATCAGCACACCGTCATTCCGCGAACTCGCGGATGAAGAGCGTCTGCGCGACGATCATCCGTTCGATCTCCTTGGGGTCCACGGACTCGTCGGACGCGTGGATGCGCGCCTGTGCCGTGTCCTCCGCGCCCCACAGCACGATCGCCGCTTCCGGCGCGATCGTCTTGAACGACGCCACGAGTGGGATCGAGGCCCCGCTTCCGATCGACTCGACCTCCGCACCGTACGCCTCACGCAAAGCGTCCTCCGCGGCGACGATCGCCGGGTGGGACTCGTCGACGGCGAACGGATGCCCCACCTTGACCCTTTCGACGACCACGTCGCAGTTCCACGGACGCTGGGATCGCAGGTGCGCCATGAGCGCCTCCAGCTGCGCATCGCCGTCGGAGCCCGGGATGATCCGCATCGAGAGCTTCGCCTTCACCTCGTTGAGCAGCACGTTGGAGGCCTCCGTCGTGTTCGGCAGGTCCATGCCGAGCACGGTGACCGAAGGCTTCGCCCAGACACGGTCGGACAGCGAGCCGGTGCCGAGGAATTCGACGCCGGGCAGGATCGCCGAGCCGGCCCGGTACACCGCCTCGTCCATCTCGGCGCCGTCCCAGTGCCCGCTGTCGACACCCGGGATCACGGTGTCGCCGTTCTCGTCGTGCAGCGTGTCGAGGATGCGGATCATCGCCGTGAGGGCATCCGGTGCCGCTCCCCCGAACTCCCCCGAATGCACCGGATTCGCCAGGGTGCGCACCGTCACCGTGCATGCGACGTCACCCCGAAGGGCCGTCGTCAGACCAGGACGCCCGGGTGCCTGCGGGCCGATGTCGGCGATCACGTACGCGTCGGCGGCGAACATCTCGGGGTTCGCCTCGACGAAGGCCTCGAGGTGCGAGATCGTCTCCTCCTCCCCCTCGACCAGGATCTTCACGCGACACGGCCGGTCGGCGCCGAGGAGCTTCAGCGTCGCGTAGTGGATGACGAGCCCCGACTTGTCGTCTGCTGCGCCGCGTCCGTAGATGCGGCCGTCGTCCTTGGTGACCGGCTCGAACGGTGCGCTCGACCACCCCTGGCTCTCAGGAGCCGGCTGGACGTCGTAGTGCGCGTACAGCAGCACCGTCGGCGAACCTTCCGGCCCGGGCAGGTCGGCGAACACGCACGGGTAGCCGCCCGGGACATCGACGAGCGCCACGCCTGTCGCGCCCGCCGCTTCGAACAGGTCGACCACCGCCTGGCCCATCTTGTGCACCGGCTCCGGGTCGAATCCGGGGAACGCGATCGACGGGATGCGGACGAGCCCTTCGAGGTGCTCGATCACTTCCGGCATGAGTGCCGCGGCAGCCTCCGCCGTCGCAGATGTGTCGGACATGGTTGCTCCTTTCCGCGCACGGGATCGTGCGCCATGGATGCCGGGATCTCGCGCCCGCTCAGGCGGGGATGATGAGCTGAATCAGCAGGCCCGCGCCCACGACCGCGACCCACGAGACGAGCATCGGGATGGTGAACGAGTGCCACACCGGCACCTGCGTCAGCTTGGTCGATCCGGTCTGGTCGGTCTCGACGGAGGCGATCTGCGAGCCGTTCGCGGGGAACAGCCACACGCCGATGAGGGACGGCCACATCGCGGTGATGATGCCGGCGGGAAGCCCGGCGGCCAGCGCGATCGGGATGATCGTGTTCGTCGTCGCCGACTGGCTCGTGGTGAGGCCGGCCACCAGGAACAGCGCGACCGCCAGCAGCAGCGGGTTGGTCTGGATCATCGCTCCCAGCGGTTCGATGATCGTCTCCTCGTTCGCCGAGATGAAGGTGTCGGCCATCCATGCGATGCCGAACAGCGCGACCGCCGCGACGTATCCGGCACGCAGCAGCGGCTGCTCCACCACTGCCGAGGGCTTGACCTTGCGCACGAGGATGATCACCAGCGCCACGGTGAACATCACCATCTCGATGACCGGCGACATGCCGATCGGCACGAGCTCACCCTCCTCGTTGGGGAACGCCGGGCGCAGTGACGGGAACAGGCCGAGGGCCACCACCAGGAGCGTGCCGGCCACGAAGATCCACGCGGCGGTCGCACCGCCCGGGGGCACCGGATGCTCGATCGGCTTGACCTCGACATCCGCTCCCCCGCCGGAGGTCTTCGTGGCGGCCGCCGTCGTGCTCGCGCCGCTGACCTTCGCCGTGTACGCGGCCTGGAGCGGAACCGGCACCTCGACGACGCCCTCCTTCACGCGCTTGAGGAACACCGGGTCGTCGACGAGGTCCTTGCCGACGCGCTGTTGGATCAGGGACGTCACGATGCAGGCGACGATCGCGGCGGGAACGGTGACGGCGAGGATCTGCGGCAGCCCGTACCCCGTGCCGTCCATGAGCACGAGATAGGCGGCCATCGCCGCCGAGACGGGACTAGCTGTGATGCCGAGACCCGAAGTGACGGTCGACGCTGCGAGCGAGCGCTCGGGCCGCTGGCCGTTGCGATACGCCGTCTCGTAGATCACCGGGATCAGCGCGAAGAAGATGTTGGACGTCCCCGACAGGACGGTGAACACGAACGCGACCAGCGGCGCGACGTACGTGAGCCGTCGCGGATTGCGCTGGATGATCTTCGAGGCGATCGCGACCAGGTAGTCGATGCCGCCCGCGGCCTGCATGGCGGAGGATGCCGTGATCACGGCGATGATGATGAAGAAGGCGTCGACGGGCGGCGATCCGGGTTCGAGACGGAAGACGAAGACGAGGATCGCGGTGCCGACCACGCCCCACAGGCCCAGCCCGATCCCCCCGGTGCGGACGCCCATGACGATCGCGCCGATCACCACCGCTGCTTGCAGAACGACGACCGCGATCTCCATCGGAACCTCCGAAGTCAACTGCTCCTGCGCCGACCATAGCGACCGGCCGCGTCGCCGTCGAGAGGCATGCCGACCGCGGTATTCGTCGGCGGCGGACCGCTGCTCAGGAGGTGCGGCGCCTCGGCCGAAGCGGGATCAGACGACCCACGCACCAGCGCGCATGAGCACCCGGCCCGCCAGTTCGTCCGACTCCCGCCAGGCCTGGATGCGCGTCGGACGCAACGTGATGAAGACGTAGCCGTCGAGCCCTCGCGGGTCCCAATCGGCTTGGCCGGCGTACGCCGCGCCGAGCACCGCGTCCTCATCGACGCCTGTCGCCCCCTCGACCACGGCGTCGATGATCGCCACGTCCCGTGTCGGCCCGACAGCCAATCGCGCCGTCCCCGAGGTCCCGAGATTGCGTGCGGTCACCGACGCGCCGTCGAGCGCGATCACCACACGGTCGCCGATCCACGCGAGCGACAGCGGCACCAGATGCGGCGCTCCCGCGGCCGATGCCGTCGCCACCCAGACGTCGGCGGCGGGCGCGGTCAAGGCCGCGAGCAGATCGGCCTTGCGTGTCGAGCGGTCGCGGGGTTCAGGCATCCGTGGCTCCTTCGTGTCGGCGCGTGCCAGTCTGGCAGAGCCCGCCGACGTCGATCAGCCGCGGACGATCTCGCGCAGGGTGCCGATCACCAGGCGTACGCCGCCCGCCTCCCGCAGCACCGTGACCAGGGTGTGCGTGCACGAACGGCAGCGGACGATCGCCGCGGACTCGTCCAGTTCCACCACCGTCTCGGCCAGGGGCGCCGCCGCGCCGCAACCGCCGCAGACGCCGATCAGCGCGGTCACGTCGACGCCGAACACGTCCCACAGCATCCCGGCCGCGGCGTTGCCGTCGACCGTGCTCGCCGCGATCTCCGCTCGCATCATGCACCTCCGAAGCGTTCGGTCCTGATCCGCGCCGACGGATGCCCGAGCCCGACCAGCGCATCCGCGACATGCTCGACGAACCCCGTCGGCCCGCACACGTACACGATCGGCGACTCCGCCGGCGTCCAGACGGCCTCGCGCAGCGCGGCTTCGTCGATGCGCCCGACCGCACCGGGCCAACCCTCGGGCGCCGCACGGGTGTAGCGCCAGGTGACCGCCACTCCCCCATCTGCGGCGCCGCGCTCCAGCTCGTCGCGATATATCGCGTCTTGCTCCGTGCGCACCGAGTACAGCAGGCGGACGGATGCCGCGGCTCCGGCATCCCTCGCTGCACGCGCGATCGCCACCAACGGCACGATCCCCGACCCGCCCGCGATGAGCTGCACCGGCACCTCTCCCCCGACCCGCCACACGAAGTAGGCGCCGAGCGGGCCCTTGACCTCGAGTTCGTCGCCGGGCAGCACGTCGCGCACGAGGTAGGGCGAGACCTCGCCCGCGGGGATCTCGTCGACCGCGAGCTCGATCGTCTCTGCCTGACCATAAGACCCCAACGAGTACGAACGCACCGCCTGATACCCGTCTTCGGCCGTGAGCCGCACATCCACGTGCTGGCCGGCGTCGTTGCCCGGCCAGCCGGGCACCTGGAGCCGCAGGATGCGCGCCGACGGCGTGGCGGTCGTCGCGTCGACGACCCTGGCCGGCCGCCACCCGCCGACGGTCACCAATACCGCTCCTCGGTCCACGGGTCGCCGTGCATGTTGTAGCCGTTCTGCTCCCAGAAGCCGGGCGCGTCGTCATCCATCAGAGTGAGCCCGCGCACCCATTTCGCGCTCTTCCAGAAGTAGAGGTGCGGCACGAGCAGGCGCGCGGGACCGCCGTGCTCGGGATCCAGCGGCTCTCCCTCGAACTCGAACGCGACCCACGCCCTGCCGTCACGCAGCTCGTCCAGCGGGATGTTCGTCGTGTATCCGCCGTAGGAATGCGCCATCGCGTACGAGGCGTCCGTCTCGACGGCATCCAGCAGCGTATCCAGCGATACGCCTCGCCACGACGTGCCGAGCTTCGACCAGCGCGTGACGCAGTGGATGTCGGTGTGGACGTCGTCGATCGGCAGGGCGAGGAACTCGTCCCACGTCCATGACACGAGGGAACCGCCCTCGCTGCGGATGGCGAAGCTCCACTCGTCGGTGTCGATCCGCGGTGTCGGGCCCGCCGACAACACCGGGAAGTCCTCGGTCAGATACTGGCCCGGCGGCAGCCGCGGGTCGCTCTCCCGGCGATGCGCACCGAAACCTCTCGAGATGACGGCCATGACCCCTCCTCCCGCGCCGGATGCGCAGGATCACGCTAGCGCCGCGGGGTCCGCGCGCGCGAGAGGCTTCGGGCAACACACGTTCACGGTCGCCCCGATGTTCGACATGAGGTCTAGGCTTTACCCGCATCACATACAGGGAACTCTCAGAAAGGCCCCCACATGTCCACTGCATCCGAAGCCGAGAAGTCGGCCGTCAACGGAATCCGCACGGCGCTCGGCGTCGGCGGCGTCCTCGCCCTCATCGTCGGCATCCTGATCCTGGTGTGGCCGGCGAAGACCGCCGCGGTCGTCACGGCCATCATCGCGATCTACGCGATCGCCGCCGGCCTCGTGTACGCCGGCCTCGGCATCTTCTCGAAGACCAAGGGCGGCTGGGCGCGCGTCGGACACATCGCGCTCGGCGTGCTGTTCATCATCGCCGGCGTCGTGGCGCTGTTCAACCTCGGCCAGACCACCGCGTGGCTGGCGCTGTTCCTCGGCATCCTGATCGGCATCATGTGGATCGTCGAGGGCATCGTCGCGCTGTCGACGCTCGGCGACGCGTCGTCGAAGGGCTGGTCGATCTTCTTCGCCATCCTGAGCATCATCGCGGGCATCATCGTGCTGTTCGCGCCGATCTGGGGCGTCGTCGTGCTGTGGTGGATCCTCGGCATCTCGCTGATCGTCCTCGGCATCATCAACATCGTGCGCGCCTTCACCTTCAAGGGCGACATCTGATCCTCATCGGATCGAAACGGAAGGCCCCGGGAGCGACTCGCTCCCGGGGCCTTCCTTGTGGTCTGCGTGTCAGCCGACCGGCAGATGGCGCTGCCACCAGTCGAGCACGGCGTCGAAACGCTCGACGCGGTGGCGCGGCTGGCCCGAACGGGTGAGCTCGTGGTTCTCGCCGGGGAACACCAGCAGCTCCGCCTCGGTGCCCTGACGCTTGAGCGCCGAGTAGTACCGCGTCGCCTGCTCGAGCGGGCACCGGAAGTCCAGCTCGGAGTGCATCACCAGCGTGGGCGTCGTGACCTGGCCGACGACCGCCATCGGGCTCTGGCGCGCGATGTCGTCGGCGGAGATGCCGACATACTCGTCGCCGAAGAACGACCCGATGTCGCTGGTGCCCTGGAACGACGTCGGCTCGAGGAAGCCCCGTTCCACGATCGCGCCTGCGAAGCGGTGGTCGTGCGCGATCACCCACGCGGTGAGGTATCCGCCGTACGAGCCACCCTGGACGCCCACGCGATCGCCGTCGAGACGGGGATCGTCGGCGATCGCACCCTCGAGGATGTCGATGACATCCGCGAAGTCGACGGTGCCCATCTGCTGACGGATGCTGCGCCCATGCGCGCGCCCATAGCCCGCGGAGCCGCGCGGGTTGGAGTAGACCACCGCGTAGCCTGCGTCCACGAGCACCTGCGTTTCGTCGAACAGGTGGACCCCGTACGACGCGAACGGTCCGCCGTGGATCTGGAGGATGACCGGGAACGGCCCCTCGCCGTCCGGAGTCGCGACCCAGCCGTGGACGGGGTACCCGTCTCGGCCGGTGACGGTGAGCTCGCGCGGGAGGGCGATCCCGGATGCCGCGGCCGCCGCGCCGAACGCCGTCAGCGTGTGCGCTTCGCCGCCGTCGACGAGGACCAGCTCGCCGAACGAGTCGGCGCGGGCGAGGGAGGCCACGATGCGCTCGCCGCCGACGGCGTGCCCGCCGACCTCGACATCACCGCCGAGCAGCTCGGTGATCGCGCCGTCGCGGGCCACGCGCAGCAGGCGCGCGCGGCCGCGGGTGCGGTCCTGCACCAGGAAGCCGTCGCCGTCGACGGTGAGGTAGCCCTCGCCGAGGTCGATCGTGTCGGCATCCGTGACCGCGCGTGCGGCGCCGTTCTCGAGCAGCCACAGCCCCACGCCCGGCGCGATGAAGTCGACGCCGTCGCCCACCTCGTGGGCGAGCACGCCGATCGTGCCGTCGGAGGCGACCGCGAGGTCGAACAGCGACAGCCCCGCGTCGGCCCCGAGCACCTCGCGCTCGCCCGATCCGTCGACGGCGACGGCGACGACGCGGGTGCGCAGGTCGCGGCGCGCCGGCTCGATGGCGTCGAGCACGGTCAGCAGCTCGCTGCCGTCGGCGGAGAAGACGATGCCGCCGTGCGACGTCGAGCCCTCGGTCAGCCGGCGAGCCTCGGCAGCCACCACGGTCTTCTTCGGCGGCGTCGCGTCGTCGGGGCGCACCGCGGCCGCGGGCTCGTAGAACGGCTCCGCGTCCGGCTGCGGCGCGGCGATCACGAAGAGGTGCGCCGGCCGGTCGCCGATGTACCCCATGCCGTTGGAGTGCCACCGGATGCCGGTGATGTGACGCGGCGCCTCGGCCGCGGCATCCAGGCCCTCGACGCTGCCGTACCGGCCCTTCTCCGGGACGCGCGCGAGGTAGGCGAGGGTCGCGCCGTCGGGCGACCACGCATAGTCCTCCATGCCCAGGACGGCGTCGGTCGCCTGCACCGGCTCGCCGCCGGCGGCATCGACCACGTGCACCTGCGGCTTGCCCTTCGCGTCGCCGCGCACGAACGCGAGGCGCGTGCCGTCGGGTGAGAGCTTCGGCGCGCCGTCGGCGATGCCGCGCGTCAGGCGCCGAGGCGTGCCGTCGGGCAGCTCGACGCGCCAGACCTGCCCGACCGCGCGGTTGGCGATGATGTCGGGGCGCGAGGTCGCGAAGACGGCGAACGAGCCGTCAGGTGCGACGTCGGGCCGCCCGACCGAGATCAGCGTCTCGATGTCGTGTGCCCGCATCGGTTACTCCGCCCCGAACGACGAGACGTCGCCGACCAGGCGCGTGTTGTCGGCGGGCACCGGGTCGACCGCGGCGGCGGCCACCTCGGCGGCGAACTCCGACACGTTGTAGAGCTTGCCGGCGTCGTCGCGGCGGGCGGCGATCGCGCCGGGGTTCGCGCGCTCGAGGAGCGTGGCGGTGATGGTGCCCTCGATCATGTCGCCCGAGACGACGACGAACTCGACGCCGCGCTCTGCCAGCGCCGGGATGCGCTCGCGGAGGGCGTCCTCGCCCGCGCGCTTGGACAGCGCGACCGGCTCGTACTCGGGCATCGTCGGGGTGGTGCGGATGAAGTGCGCCTGGTGGCTCGTGACGAAGACCACGCGCGAGCCCTCGCCCAGCAGCGGCAGCGCCGTCTCGAGCACGCTCACCTGGGCGTCGCGGTTCAGCTGCAGCGCGTAGTCCTCGGCCATGCCGGACTCCATGCCGCCGGAGGCGTTGAGGACGAGGATGTCGAGCCCGCCGAACTCCGTCTTGACGGCGTCGAACATCGCCTGCACGGATGCCGGGTCGGTGAGGTCGGCGCCGACCACGAGGGCCTGCACACCGAGCTCGCGCAGCTCGGCGGCGAGCTTCTCGGCGCGCGGCGCCTTGTTGCGGAAGTTGATGACGACGTTCGCGCCGGCCTCGGCGAGATAGCGGACGGTGTCGGCGCCGATGCCGCGCGACGAGCCGGTCACGAGCGCGGTCTTGCCGCTCAGGGCGCCGGCGGGAATCGGGGTGGAAGTCTCAGTCACGAAACGACCCTACCTGCTAGGTTCGAGGCAAGAGGAGGCGCACCGTGGAGCTCATCCAGACCATCGAGCAATGGGCGTGGATCGGCTGGATCGTGCTGATCCTGGCCTTCTGGGCGATCGAGATGCTGACGCTCGATTTCACCTTCCTGATGCTCGGTGTCGGCGGCCTCGCCGGCCTCGCGTCCGACCTTCTCGGCGCCCCGATCTGGCTGCAGGTCATCATCGCCGCGGCCGTCGCCGCCGTCCTGGTGCTGTTCCTCCGGCCGCCGCTGCTGCGGCGCCTGCGCCGCGGCGAGGATCCGACCCCCTCCAACGTCGACGCGCTCGTCGGCCTGGGCGGCGTCGTCGTCTCGTCCGTCGGCGCCCACGGCGGCCAGGTCAAGCTCGCCAACGGCGATGTCTGGACGGCGCGCGCCGAGACCGGCGACCTCGAACCCGGCGCACGTGTGCGCGTCAGCCGCATCGACGGCGCGACCGCGATCGTCCGCTCCGACTCACCCGACATCCCCCTCACCATTACGGAGGACCCGCAGGCATGAACGACTTCGGCTCAGCCATCCCCACAGCGATCGGTTGGCTCCTCGCGATCGCGGTCTTCATCTTCGTGCTGGTCGTCATCGTCCGCTCGATCCGCATCATCCCGCAGGCCAGCGCCGGCATCGTCGAGCGCCTCGGCCGCTACCACAAGACCCTCAGCCCCGGGCTGAACCTGCTGGTGCCGTTCATCGACCGGCTCCGCCCCCTCATCGACATGCGCGAGCAGGTCGTCTCGTTCCCCCCGCAGCCGGTGATCACCGAGGACAACCTCGTCGTCTCCATCGACACCGTCGTGTACTTCCAGGTCACCGACGCACGCGCGGCGACGTACGAGATCGCCAACTACCTCGGCGCCGTCGAGCAGCTCACCACGACGACCCTGCGCAACGTCGTCGGCGGCCTGAACCTCGAAGAGGCTCTGACCAGCCGCGACGAGATCAACGGCCAGCTGCGCGTCGTGCTCGACGAGGCCACCGGCAAGTGGGGCATCCGCGTCGGACGCGTCGAGCTGAAGGCCATCGACCCGCCGCTGTCGATCCAGGACTCGATGGAGAAGCAGATGCGCGCCGAGCGCGACCGCCGCGCGCTGATCCTCACCGCCGAGGGCACCAAGCAGTCCGCGATCCTGACCGCCGAAGGTCAGCGGCAGGCCGAGATCCTGAAGGCCGAGGGCGACAAGCAGGCCGCCGTGCTGCGGGCCCAGGGCGAGGCGGAGGCGATCCAGACCGTCTTCAACGCCATCCACGTCGGCAACGCCGACGACAAGCTGCTCGCCTACCAGTACCTGCAGACCCTGCCCAAGATCGCCGACAGCGCGTCGAGCAAGCTGTGGATCATCCCGAGCGAGTTCACCGAGGCGCTCAAGGGTCTCACCGGCTCGTTCGCCGGCGTGATGACGGATGCCGCAGCAAAGGGCCGCACGCCGTCCGCGGGCGGATCGGCATCCGGCGGGGCGATCACTCCCCCGACGCCCGCTCCGTGACGCACCCCTGGTTCCAGGGCGTCGCGACACCGCGCGTGCTCGCGCACCGCGGCCTCGTCACGCCCGAGGCCGCGCGCACCGGGATCGTCGAGAACTCCTTCGCGGCCGTCGCGGCCGCTCACTCCGCGGGTGCCCGGTACGTGGAGTCCGACTGCCATCGCACCGCGGACGGCGTCATCGTGCTCTTCCACGACGACGACCTCTCCCGCGTCACCGGCGACCCCCGCAAGGTGGCCGAGGTGTCCGCCGTCGAGCTCGAGCACCTGATGGCCGACCGCGGCGGACTCATCACGCTCGCGCAGGCGCTCGACGCGTTCCCGACGGTGCGCTTCAACCTCGACGTGAAGGCGAAGGATGCCGCGGTCGCGGTCGGGACGACGGTGGCGCCGTACGCCGACCGGGTGCTGGTGACGAGCTTCTCCGACGAGCGTCGTCGCACGGCGCTGACAGCGGCGCACGCCGCGAGAGGCGGCATCCGTCCGGCGACCTCCAGTGGCCGGGGTACGATCGTGCGAGTGCTCGCGGGGGTCGCCGCGAGATCGGACCGGCTCGTCAGGCAGGCGCTGAGCGGCGTCGACGCCCTGCAACTACCCGAACGGCAGGGAGGTCTGCACATCGTTACCCCGCGCCTCCTCGCCGCAGCCCACCGCCACGGCGTCGAGGTGCACGTGTGGACCGTCAACGACCCTGACGACATGGTGAGGCTGGTGCGGATGGGCGTGGACGGCATCGTCACCGACCGCGCCGACCTCGCCCTGGCCGCACTCGCATAGCGCACCCGGGCGACAGGCGCCCTGCGCCCCTGTGCATCCACTGTGAAAGGTCGATGAACAGGGCCCCTTCGGATGATCCGCTCAGGTCACTTCGTTATACCTGTACAGCGACGAGAGGACCACACAATGGCAGACCGCAGCCTGCGCGGCATCAGACTCGGCGCCCAGAGCCTACAGAGCGAAGAGGGCGTCGTGTTCCATGAGCGCGCACAGCACATCTACTCGTGCACGTCTTGCGGACGTGACACGACCTTGACCTTCGCGGCCGACGCCGAGGTTCCCCCGGCCTGGGAGTGCCGCACGTGCGGCGCAGAGGCCCTGCTGCGCGTCGGTGACGGCACCGCGACCGTCGACCACTCGGGCGACAAGACGCCCCGCAGCCACTGGGACATGCTGCTGGAGCGCCGCACCCTGCCCGAGCTCGAAGAGCTTCTCGAGGAGCGTCTCGCCTACGTCCGCGCCCGTCGCGGCGCCGCCGAGACCGTCCCCGCGGACAAGCTCAGCGCCTGAGCGCCTTGCGCGCGACGCCGGCCCTACGGGGTCGGCGTTTTCGCGTCCCCGCGCGGACGCAGCCGCCCCGTCACGCCGAGTGAGACGAGGGCGATCGCGCCACCCCACACCAGCAGCAGCTGGATCGCGCCGCCGAGCATCACCGCGGGCGTGAGCCCGGTGCGCAGTGGCACGTCCTCCAGCATGTGGCCGGCGGTGTCGGCCGCGATCCCGGCGATCTCCGTGCCGTCGGGCGCGATGATCTGGCTCGTCCCCACCGTGGAGATGTTGACGACCGAGCGCCCCGTCTCGACCGCGCGCATGCGGGCGAACGCGAGCTGCTGCAGGTTCTCATCGGTGCCGCGGAAGTCGGCGTTGTTGGTCTGGAACATGTAGATCTCGGCACCGTCGACCGCGCCGTCCCAGATCACGTCGTCGTAGATGACGTCGAAGCAGATCGCGAGGCCGACGCCCACGCCGTTCACGTCGAAGTACGGCCGCGCGCCGCCGGGCGTGTACTCGCGCTGGATGAGGTCGATCAGCTCCGGTGCGAACATCCGGTACAGCCAGCGATCCGGCACGTATTCGCCGAACGGCACAGGATGCCGCTTGTCGTACACGTCGACCGGATTGTCGGCATCCTGCTCCCACAGCAGGGCCGAGTTGAAGTACTCGTCGCCGCGCTGCGTGATCGCCGCGATCACGAGGGGCGCATCGACCCGGTCGGCGACGGCGTCGAGCGTCGCCGCCGTGCCCTCGTTCGCCGTCGGATCGGAGTCGACACCGCCCTCGGGCCACAGCAGTACGTCGAGGTCCTCGCCGAACAGCGGCGCGCTCGCCTGCAGCTGCGCGTTGAACACGTCGTTGCGGCCGCGCTCGTCGAAGTAGCCGGCAGGCCCGTTGCCCTGCACGGCGCCGACGCGCATGGACCCGGCATCCGTCGTCGGGAACTGCGGCAGGACGAAGAGCACGACGAGCGTGAGCGCCGTCGGCAGCGCTGTGCGCAGGTCGCGGAACCGGCGCAGCCGCACCCACTCCACACCGCTCGCGCAGGCGAACACGATGAGGAACGACAGTCCCGCCACGCCCACCCACGACGCCACGCTCGCGAGCGGGCTGTCGGCCTGCGTGATGCCGACCCGGCCCCACGGGAAGCCGCCGTACGGCCATGTGCCGAGCAGCTGCTCCCGTAGAACCCACAGCGCCGCCACGAGCGCAGGCAGAGCCACCAGACGCGCCCAGGTCCCGTTGCCGACCCTCGGCAGCCACCGGTAGGCCAGCGCGATCGGCACGGCCGCGGCGGCGGTGAGCACCGCTTCGAGCGTCGACAGCGCCAGCCACGGCACGGGGCCGAGGTAACGCGCGGTGAACGAGACGTTGACCAGGAAGAACGCGAGGCCGTAGACGAGACCGACCAGCACCGCACCCCATACCCGGCGCCCGATGAGGCTCACCAGGGTCAGCGGGATGGCGACGAACACCATCGGCCACCAGGCGAGCGCAGGGAACGCCGTGGTGAGCGCGAGACCGCCGAGCGCCGCCGCGATGACCGCGGCCCACAGCGGCAGGAGCGGGCGCGGCATAGGCGGGCGGGACGGCGCGTCGGAGGGCACGGATTCCACCCTAGGCGAGCGTCACGGCGCGACCGGCCGCACCGCGGCCGCTCACACTCCGGAGTACGCGACGATGCCGCGGCGCACGGCATCCAGCGCCTTGCGCGCGGTGCCCGCGATCGGCTGGTCCGCGACCAGGGAGAGCTGGTCGAGCAGGTCGATCGTCTGCTTCGACCAGCGCACGAAGTCGCCGGCGGCCATGTCGGCCTCGATCAGCACGCGGTCCAGCATGCCGCCGCGCGCCCACGTGTGCATCGCCTGCGCAAGGCCGGCCGCGACCGGCTCGGTGCCGGGCAGCCGGTGCTCCTGCTCGAGGTCGTCGAGCTCCTGCCACAGCGCGAGCGTCGCCTCGAACGCGGGACGGAACGCGCCCCGCGGCAGGCCCCGCTCCCCCGGACCGCCGTCGTCCCGGCGAGGCTCGTAGACCAGCGAGCAGGCGAGCGCCGCGAGGGAGGCGGCATCCAGGTCCTTCCAGATGCCACGCCGCAGCGACTCGGCGACCAGGAGGTCGCGCTCGCCGTAGATGCGCCGCATGGTGCGCCCGGCGGGTGTCAGGGTCGTCGCGCCGTCCTCCGACACGCTCACGTACTCCAGCGCGCCGAGCACGTCGACGACCCGGTCGAAGATGCGAGCGACGGTGCCGGTGCGGGTCTCGATCTGGCGGCGCAGCTTGTCGATCTCGCGCTTGAGCTTCCAGTAGCGCTCGGCCCACCGCGCGTGATGCTCGCGATCGGGGTACTGATGGCACGGATGCCGCTGCATGCGCTTGCGCAGGCTCGCGATGCGCCGTAGCCGCTCGTCGCGCGTGCGCCGCGAGGCGCTGACGTCCTTGCGGTTGATCTTCTCGAGGTCGCTGAGCTCGCGCCGGATGCCGGAGTACTCCGCGAAGTCGCCCCGGTCGCAGGTCATCGCCTTCTGGTAGCCGGCGAGCGACTCCTCCTGGTCGCGCACCTGGCGCGCGAGCCCGACGACGGCGCGATCGGCCTGGAACTGGGCGAACGACGACTCGAGGATCTCGCGCGCCTTCGCCCGGCCGAACTGGTCGATGAGGTTGACCGCCATGTTGTACGTCGGCCGGAAGCTCGAGTTCAGCGGATACGTGCGACGCGAGGCCAGCGCCGCCACCGCCTGCGGATCGAGCCCCTCGGTCCACTGGATGACGGCATGCCCCTCGACGTCGATGCCACGACGACCCGCGCGCCCGGTGAGCTGGGTGTACTCCCCCGACGTGATGGCCACGCGCGCCTCGCCGTTGAACTTCTCGAGCTTCTCGAGCACGACGGTGCGCGCGGGCATGTTGATGCCCAGCGCCAGCGTCTCGGTGGCGAACACGACCTTCACGAGCTTGCGCTGGAAGAGCTCCTCGACGACCTCCTTGAACGCGGGCAGCAGGCCCGCGTGATGGGACGCCACCCCGCGCTCGAGGTTGTCGCGCCACTCCCAGAAGCCGAGCACCGCGAGGTCCTCTTCGAGCAGCGTCCGGGTACGCTCCTCGACGATCTGCCGGATCTCCTGCCGCTCCTCGTGAGAGGTCAGCCGCACGCCGGAGCGCCGCACCTGCTGCACGGCGGCATCGCATCCGACGCGGCTGAAGATGAAGAAGATCGCGGGCAGCAGGTTCGCCCGCGAGAGCAGCTCGACGACATCGGGACGATCGAGGCGCTCGACGCGCTGCACGTTCGCGGAGCGCACCGGCCGCTTCATGCCACGGTTCGGACGGCGACGGGATGCTTCATACCCGCCGTGCCGAGCGCTGTTCGACGCCTGCACGCGGCGGTTGTTGTCGAAGTTCGAGCCCTTGAACGACCGGATGCGCATGAGCTCCTGGTTGACCTGCGCGGTGGCGATCCCGGCGCGGTCGTCGAACAGCGGCAGCAGGTCGCCGCGTACCAGGACATGCTGCTCCAGCGGCACCGGACGCGTCTCGGACACGATCACCTCGGTATCGCCGCGCACGGTGTCGAGCCAGTCACCGAACTCCTCGGCGTTGGACACGGTCGCCGACAGCGACACCAGCCGCACGCTCGGCGCGAGGTGGATGATGACCTCCTCCCACACCGCGCCGCGGAACCGGTCGGCGAGGTAGTGCACCTCGTCCATCACGACGTACCGCAGGCCGCGCAGCGCCGGAGAATCGGCGTAGAGCATGTTGCGCAGCACCTCGGTGGTCATCACCACGATGCGCGCGTTCCCGTTGATGTTGGTGTCGCCGGTGAGCAGGCCCACCTCGCCCTCGCCGTACACCTCCTGGAGTTCGCGGAACTTCTGGTTCGACAGCGCCTTCATCGGCGTCGTGTAGAACGCCTTCTCGCCGGGCTCACGCATCGCCAGGTGCACCGCGAACTCGCCGACGATGGTCTTGCCGGCACCGGTGGGCGCAGCGACCAGGACGCTGCGGCCCTCTTCGAGGGCGCGGCATCCTTCGATCTGGAACGGATCGAGCGTGAACTTCTGGGATGCCGCGAACGCCGCCGTGAGGGGATGGCTCCGCTCCTGACGCGCGGACTCGCTGGCGCGCGCGTAGCGCTCGGCGGGAGCGGGCTGGCTCACGAGACCTCGGGAGGCAGCAGCGTGGCGGAGCGCTTGGCCTTGCGCCGGTCGAACAGCATCGACAGGCCGACGGCGGCGAAGTACAGGACGCACAGGATGCCGGCCAGCAGCAGCATCGACGTGACATCGGCGGCGGGGGTCGCGGCAGCGGCGAACACCGTGATGATGATGATGGCGACGCGCCAGCCCTTGAGGATGCCGCGTCCGGAGACCACGCCGGCGAGGTTCAGCGCGACGAGGAACACCGGCGTGACGAAGGACACCCCGATCACGAGCAGCAGTTTGAAGACGAAGTCGTAGTAGGTCGCGTAGTCGTAGAACTGCGCGATCCCCTTGCCGTTCGGCACGAAGTTGGCCATCAGCACCACCATGTGGGGCATGATCAACCAGCCGACGTACAGGCCCGCGCCGAACAGCGGGATCGCCGCCGCCAGGAAGCCGACCGTGTAGCGGACCTCCTTGCGCGTGAGGCCCGGCATCACGAACGCCCAGATCTGCCACAGCCACACCGGCGCGGAGATCAGCAGGCCGATCGCGAACGCGATCCGCATGTGCAGATCGAAGCCGCTGGAGACGGTCGTGAAGTTGAGTGCGGTGTACTCGCGGCCCGCCTCGCCCGCGATCTGCTCGATCGGCTGCGAGAGCAGGTCGATCACCCATCCGCTGATGAGGAACGCGATGACCATTCCGACGATCAGGCCGATCGCCGCGATGAAGAAGCGCCTGCGCAGTTCGCGCAGATGTCCCCCGAGGGACATGCGCTTATCGCGCCGAGGCTGCTCGGGCTCCTCGATGCGCGGTGGTTCCGTGGTCACCACGGTTCGTCAAGAGGACGGGTCTGCGGGACCGCTCGACTTGGCGGGGGTGTCGGCCTTGGGAGCGTCCGGCGACACGTTCTCGGCCTTGGCCGCGTCGGTCGAATCGTCCTGCTTCATCGCCTTCATCTCGCCCTTGAAGACCCGGGCGGACTGGCCGAGGCTCTTCGCGAGCGCCGGAAGCTTGGCGGCCCCGAACAGGAGCAGGATCACCGCGAGGATGATCAGAAGGTGCGGCCATCCAAATGCGCCCATGCGGGATCTCCTTGTCGGTGCGGATGTGGGTCCAGTGTAACCCGCTGCGGGGGACGGCGAGCGTCTAGCGGTACTGCGCGAGTCCTGCTTCGGCCCAGTCGGCGACGGCGCGGCGTGCCGCCGGCGGCTCCAGCACCTCGACGACCCCGCCGCGCCGTGCGGCCAGGCGCCGCAGGCTCAGCTCATCGGCGACGCGCATCGTCGCCACGGTGACGCCGTCCGCGGTCTCGAGCGCGGCACGGTCGACGTACTCGCCGAGCAGCGGCGCGACGTCCTGCGGGAAGCGGATGCGGGCGACCACGTCGCCGGCGTCGGTGTCGAACCAGTCCGGCGCCTGCTCCCCCGCGTGCGTGCTCGGGATGCCGGTGAGCTCGAGGTCGCTGACGCGGTCCAGGTGGAAGGTGCGCATCGCCTCGCGCAGATGGCACCAGCCCTGCAGGTACCACTGACCGGCCGCGATGTGGACCTTCACAGGGTCGACGGTGCGCGTGGTGGGAGCGGCATCCGGAGCCTTGTACGTGAAGGAGACGGCCACGCCGCGGCGCAGCGCGTCGGCGACGAGGTCGCGCACGGCGTCGACGGGCTCGGTGGCGAGGATCACCTCGGCCGGCATGGCCGACGCGCCACGGGAGAGTTTGGCGAGGAGCCCCGCGTAGAGCTCGGTGTCGCCCACCCCTGGGATGGAGCGTGCCAGCTGGAGCCCGGCGAGCAGGGCCGCCGCCTCGCGCGCGGTGAGCTTCGGCGCACGCTCCAATCCGACGGAGTTGGTGATGACGATGAGGTCGCGCTCGTCGAGGAGGTCCCAGTCGATGTCGAAGAGGTCGTTCGCCATCTGCCAGTAGCCGCGGTCCCCGGGCAGGCCGATGACGGTGAGCTTCTCGACCATCGAGCGCATCTGCTCAGCAGACACGTCGAACTCGTCCGCCGCCTCGGCGAGCGACACCTCGCCCTTGCCCACGAGGTAGGGCACGAGCTGCAGCATGAGGGCGGCACGGTCGGTGGCGACCAGGGGCCGGGGCCGGCGGGGACTCATGCCGCACCCCCTCGCGCGGATGCGTCGCGGTGGATGTCGCGGGTCGCAGCGAGGCGGTCGATCACGCGGTCGCGCAGGTCGGCGGGTTCGACGACGCGCACCTCGGGGCCGTACGAGGCGAGCTCGTCGGCGAAGATGTGCACGTCGACGTACGGCACGCGGATGCCCTGCTCCGCGGGCTGGGCGCGACGGGCGAGCCGCAGCGCGGCTTCGGTACCGGGATTGACCTCGAGCAGCGCGGAGTTGCGCGCGGCGACCTCTTCCAGCCCGGACAGCGCCCGCTCTCCGGCGCCCTCGCGCAGCGCCGGGTCGAACGAGGAACGCGTGAGGGCGACCGGACCCACGATGCGCGCGAGCAGGAAGGTGCGATCGGCACGGGCATCGAGGTCGATGCCGAAGACGTGCCAGCGGCCCTCGTACTCGACCAGCGCGAGCGGCTGCACCCGGCGCGTGCGCGGTGCCGCCTCCCCCGGCTTGAGGTACGGGAAGGTGACCACGCGGCTCAGCTCGATCGCCTGCTGCAACGAGGGGAAAGCGGGGTCGCGCGGGCTCAGCCGTGGCGAGAACCCGAGGATCGGCTCGTCGACCAGGTCGCCGAGGGCGCGGATCTTGCGCAGCCCGCTGCGAGCGTCGTCCGACATCGAGCTTTCGCTCCACACGCCGCCCGCGAGGGTCAGCAGCGCCTGCTCGGCCGGAGTGAAGTCGATGTCCTCCGGCAGCTCGTACTCCGCGCTGGGCACCCGGTACCGCGCTTCGCGCAGATCGTCCGGGTCGGCCCAGTCGCCGATCGTCTCGATCGGCACTCCGAGGCCGCGCAGCGATTCCTTGTCACGCTCGAACATCTTCTCGAGGGCATCCTTGGACGCCCCCGACTCGCTCTGCTCGCGATACCCCGCGACCGAGGTAAGGATCGTGTCCTTGGTGAGACCCTGGTCGGTCGCGATGAGCGCCACCACGAGGTTCACCAAACGCTCCTCGGGCGGGATCTTCGCAGCGGCAGTGGCAGGCACCCGCCTATCTTAGGGCCGCGACGAGCAGCCGGAGCGGACGCGCCGACAGGTCGGCGACCGCGCCCATCACTGCGACGACGCGGCGTCCAGACCCAGGATGTCGATCACGAAGACGAGCGTCGACCCGGCGGGGATGGACCCCTGCGCCTTGTCGCCGTACCCCTGGTCGGGCGGGATGACGACCATCACCTGCGAGCCCACGGTCTGGCCCTCGAGGGCCTTCGCGAAGCCGGGGACGACCGAGTCCAGCGTGAGCGAGGCCGCTTCGCCGTCCCACGTGGTGTCGAACGCCTCGTCGGCTCCCCACACCACGCCGGTGTAGTGGACGCGCACCGGCTGGTCGCCGGTCACCTCTTCGCCGTCGCCCTTCTTGAGGGTCTGGATGACGAGGTCCGACGGCGGCGCCCCGTCGGGGATGATGAGCCCGGGCCGGCCGTCGGGAGCCCGCACGACGCTGGGGAGCCCGAAGCCGCTGTTGAACTGCAGCGCGCCGTCCGCCGACGGCAGGTACACCTTGCGCACGTCGACGACGGCGACGACGCTGTCGTCCTTCTCGAGGTCGAAGCCCGGTGCGACCTCGGGCGTCATGTCATCGGGAGCCAGTGCGATGGCGACGCGCGACCCTTCGGCGGCGCAGTGCAGCGCTTCGCTGATCCCCGGGAAGTTGGTGGCCCACTGCGCCGGTGACGACACGCGGGACAGGTCGCCGTCGTACGCGGTCGCGACGATCGGGTCGCCGGTGACGCCGCTGAACAGCGAGATGTCCACGACCATGAGCTGGTTGTCGGCGGTGATCGCCGTGCCGTCGCCGGTGACGACGTCCTCGTATGCCAGCTCCGGCGCCTTCAGAGGCGTGTAGATGTCGACCTTCGGCTTGTCGGCGGTGTCGCCCGTGACGTGGATGAGGTCCATGACGTCGGGGTTCGAGACCGTGGGACGCGAGCAGCCGGACGGCGAGCCGGCCGTCGCGCATGCAGTGAGGCCGACGGTCACCAGGCCCAGGACGACGAGGGCAGCGGGGATCTTGCGCACCGGAACAGTCTAGGCGGTGTGGTCGGCCTCGCCCGCGCGCCCGGAGGCCTGACGCGCGCCTTCCGCAGCCCGCTCGGCCTCGCGCACCCGCTTGCGCAGGTTCTTGTCGGTGATCTGCCGGTCGCCCACGGCGCCGGGCGTCCACAGCTCGACGTCCTCGTCGCCGTAGCTCGACTTCGATGCGCGGCGCTTGACCTCCGGCGGGATCGCTCCGGGAGCGAGGCGGCGCGCCCACACCAGGAAGCCGGTGTGCGCGACCATGCGGTGATCGGGACGCACCGCGAGGCCCTCGACGTGCCAGCCGCGGACCATCGTCTCGTTCGCATCGGGCTCGGTGAACAGCCCGGTGCCGCGGATGTACTCCGCGACGCGGCTCAACTGGGTCGCGGTGGCGACATAGCAGACGACGACACCCCCCGGCGTGAGCGCGTCGGCGACGACGTCGATGCACTCCCACGGCGCGAGCATGTCGAGCACGATACGGTCGACGGATGCCGCATCCACGGCCTGCGGCAGCTCGGCGGCGAGGTCGCCGACGACGACGTCCCAGTTCGCGGGCACCTCTCCGACGAAGGTCTCGACGTTCGCGCGCGCCACCGCGGCGAAGTCGTCGCGACGCTCGAACGAGACCAGACGCCCCTCCGCGCCGATGGCACGCAGCAGCCACAGCGACAGCGCACCGGAGCCGACGCCGGCTTCCACGACGGTCGCACCGGGGAAGATGTCGGCCTCGGCGAGGATCTGCGCGGCGTCCTTCGGGTAGACGATCGCCGCGCCGCGCGGCATCGACATGACGAAGTCGCGCAGCAGCGGTCGCAGCGCCAGATACTCGTGGCCGCCGCTGTTGGCGACCACCGAGCCGTCGGGCTGACCGACCAGCTGGGAGTGACGCAGCACGCCGTGATGCGTGTGCAGTTCGCCGCCCTCGCGCAGCGTGATCGTGTGCAGGCGGCCCTTGGGGCCGGTCAGCTGCACGCGGTCGCCCATGCGGAACGGGCCGCTCGGGCGTCCCGTGGTCAGAGTGTCCTGCTGAGCGCTCATCGGGCGACCTCCTCGGCCGGGTGAGACGCGGCCATGCGCGCGCGGTGGGAAGCGTGGAAGGCGACGACGTCGTCGGCGGTCCGACCGTCGAGGGTGTCCCACAGCACGTGGGCTCCGGCGCCGGTGAGCGAGACCATGAGGGGCACGCCGATCACCGACGCGCCGGAGGCGACGGCCGAACGCAGCCCGTTCGGGGAGTCCTCGATCGCCACGGTCTCATCGGGCGTGACGCCGAGCGCCTCGCACGCCTGCAGGTACGGGTCGGGGAACGGCTTCGGGCGGGTGGCGTCGTCACCCGCGATCACGACGTCGAACGCGTCGAAGTCGATCAGGTCGACGACGGTCTGCGCCATGCGCCGCATCGACATCGTCACCAGCCCGGTCTTGATCCCGGCGGCCCGCAGGCTCGCCAGCAGCTCCTGCGCGCCCGGGCGGAACGGCACGCCGGTCACCGAGAGCTGCCGCATGACCTCCTCGGTGAGGTGGTCGATGATCGCGTCGCCGCTCATCCGGACGCCCGCCTCCTGCAGGATGCGTGCGGAGTCCTCCAGTCCGAGGCCGACCAGGCCCAGTGCCTGCTCGTGGGACCACGTCCCCCCGAAGCTCTCGATGAGAGGCGTCTCCGCCGCCATCCAGTAGGGCTCGGTGTCGACGAGGGTCCCGTCCATGTCCCACAGGACGGCGGAGAGTCGAGGCGCATTCACCGTGCAATCCTACCGAGAGGGCTCCGGCCTCCCGTCCGGACAGGGGCATATCCTGGAAGGAACCCGCAACCGCTGCGGGCGGAGGGGGTCTCGTGGACGGACTGGGTCGTCGTGTGCTCGTCGCCGCGTTCGACGGGTGGAACGATGCGGGCGAAGCCGCGTCATCCGCCATCACGCAGCTGCGCGAGTCCGGCGCGTACGAGACCGTCTTCTCGGTGGACCCCGAGCTGTACTTCGACTACCAGTACACCCGGCCGCACATCGCCGCCGACGGGGACGGGCGCCGCACCCTCCGCTGGCCGGAGGCGACGCTGCTGCGCCCGTCGACCGCCACGCGTGGGACGCAGCTGTGGCTGCTCACCGGCGTCGAGCCCGCGCGTGCCTGGCAGGCGTTCTCGTCCGAGCTGATCGATGTGGCGCTGCGCGAAGACATCACCGGGTTCGTCGCGATCGGCTCGATGATGTCGGACGTCCCCCACACTCGTCCCATCTCGGTCTTCGCGGGCAGCGACAACGAGGCCCTGCGCGGGTCGCTCGAGCTGGAGCGCAGCACCTACGAGGGGCCCGTCGGCATCCTCAGCGTCCTGGGTGATGCGGCCGAGCGCGCCGGCATCCCGACCGCGAGCCTGTGGGCGAGCGTCCCGCACTACGTCGCCGGACACACGCCTTCGCCGAAGGCGACGCTGGCCCTGCTCGACAAGCTCGAGGAGCTCACCGGTGCGTCCGTGCCGCGCGGGGACCTGGCCGCCGAGGCGGCGGCATGGGAGGCATCGATCGACGCGGCCGCGGCCGACGACGAGGAGATGACCGAGTACATCCACCAGCTCGAGCGCACGCGCGACACGTGGGACTCCCCCGAGGCCTCGGGAGATGCCATCGCGCAGGAATTCGAGCGGTACCTGCGCCGCACCGACGGCAAGCCGGGCGACGGCCCCACCAAGCCGGGGCGCGACGACCCGCGTCGCTGAGCGGCATCCGCTCCCGCCGCGCTTCGTCTCGGTCGCTGCGCTCCCTCGCTCAGCGACCGGTGCCAATCCCCATACGACCATGACGGTCGCTGCGCTCCCTCGCTCAGCGACCGGTGCCAACCCCATACGACCATGACGGTCGCTGCGCTCCCTCGCTCAGCGACCGGTGATCCCGGTCGCCGAGCGAGCGCCGGCGAGCGAAGCGTGCCGGCTACGGGTTGATGACGCCCATGCTCAGCAGCACCAGAAGCAGCGACCCGACCGCCACGCGGTAGACCACGAACGGCAGGAAGCTGTGCTTGGAGATCCAGCTCATGAAGAACGCGATCACGCCGAGCGCCACGATGAACGCCACGCCGGTGGCGACGGCGGTCTCGCCGAGCGTGAAGACGCCGGGCTCGTCGAGGCTCTTGAACAGCTGGAAGAAGCCACTGCCGAACACAGCCGGGATCGCGAGCAGGAACGCGTAGCGGGCGGCCGCGGCACGCTCGTAGCCCATGAAGAGACCGGCGGTGATGGTGCCGCCCGAGCGCGACACGCCCGGGATGAGCGCCAGCGACTGCGCGAAGCCGTAGATCACGCCGTGGCCGACGGTGAGGTCCTGCAGCTTGCGCTTCTTCGCGCCGACATGGTCGGCGATGCCGAGGAGCACGCCGAAGAAGATCAGCATCCCGGCGGTGATCCACAGCGACCGCAGCACGGTCTCGATCTGGTCCTGGAACAGCAGGCCGAACACGACGATCGGGATGCTGCCGATGATGATGAGCCAGCCCATCTTCGCGTCCGGGTCGTTGCGCGGGATGCGTCCGATCAGCGCCTTGAACCAGTGCCCGACGATGCGCACGATGTCGCGCCAGAAGAACACCACGACGGCCGCCTCGGTGCCGATCTGCGTGATCGCGGTGAACGCCGCGCCCGGATCCTGCGCGGACGGCAGGAACTCGCCCAGGATGCGCAGGTGCGCGCTCGACGAGATCGGGAGGAACTCGGTCAGTCCCTGGACGAAGCCGAGGATGATCGCTTCGAGAAGCATGGGCGCCTTTCAGCCGGGCATGACGGATGCCGCTTCGCGCGGCATCCGTCGGATCTCAATAGGTGCGGAGCAGATCGGTGAGCACGGCCTGGCCGAACACCAGCGCGTCGATCGGCACGCGCTCGTCGACGCCGTGGAACATGCCCGTGAAGTCCAGGTCGGACGGCAGGCGCAGGGGCGCGAAGCCGTAACCGGCGATTCCGAGGGCCGCGAGCGCCTTGTTGTCGGTGCCGCCGCCCATGAGGTACGGGACGACCGGGGCGCCCGGGTCGTGACGGCCCAGCGCCGCGACCATGGCGTCGACGAGGTCGCCCGAGAAGGGCACCTCGAGGCCGATGTCCTGGTGGACGACCTCGACGTCGACGTCGTCGCCGACGATGCGGCGGATGTCGGCCAGGGCCGCCTCCTCCGTGCCCGGGAGCACGCGCACGTCGACGAGCGCCTCCGCGCGGTCGGGGATGACGTTGTGCTTGTAGCCGGCGACGAGACCCGTCGGGTTGGTCGTCGTGCGCAGCGTCGAGCGGAGGAATCCGGATGCCGCACCCGTCGCCGCGGCGACGGCGTCCGGGTCGTCGGCACTGATGCCGAGGAGCGCCGCGAGCCGCTCGGACATCTCGCGGCTGGTGTCGGTGAGCGTGACCGGCCAGGCGGTGCGGCCGAGCGCCGCGACAGCCTCGGCGAGGCGGGTCACCGCGTTGTCGGCGTGGAGGCTGGAGCCGTGCGCGGCGCGGCCGCGGGCCACGAGCTTGATCCACACCAGCGCCTTCTCCCCCACCTGCAGCAGGTAGGCGTGGCGGTCGCCGATCGGGATGGAGTAGCCGCCGACCTCGCTGATCGCCTCGGTGGCGCCCGCGAACCACTCGGAGTGGTTCTCCACGACCAGGGCCGACCCTTCCACGCCGCCGTTCTCCTCGTCGGCGAAGAAGGCGAGCACCAGGTCGCGCTCGGGCTGCTCCCCCGCGCGCAGGATGTCGGCCACCGACGTGAGGATCATGGCGTCCATGTCCTTCATGTCGACGGCGCCGCGACCCCACAGCATCCCGTCCTTCACGACGCCCGCGAACGGGTCGACGCTCCAGTCCTCGGCGATCGCCGGGACGACGTCGAGGTGACCGTGCAGGACGAGGGCCGGCTTGTCGCGGTTGCGGCCGGGAACGCGCGCCATGACGTTGGTGCGACGCGGGATCGGCTCGTAGTACTCGGGCGTCAGGCCGAGGCCTTCGAGGTAGGCGCCGACGTACTCCGCGGCCTCCCGTTCACCGGCCGCTCGGCCACCACCGTGGTTCGTCGTGTCGAAGCGGATCAGATCCCGCGCGAGCGCGGCGACTTCAGGCAGTTCGGCTTCGGGCATGCGCACCAACCTACCGTCTCGCGGAGGGGGGTCCCTGTGCGGACCCTCCCTCCGCGCGCGGGCTACGCACTGAGCGCAGCGGTAGGGGGCACCCGCGCGGCGCGGGCCGCGGGGAGGATGCCGGCGAGGCCGCCGACGACGATCGTCACGGCGAGGCCGATGCCGAGGATCGGCACCGGGATCGTGACGATCCACCCGTTCGCCAGTGCGACGCCCGCGGTCACCGCCACCCCGAGCACCACACCGGCGATCCCGCCGAGGGCGGCCAGCAGGACGGCCTCGGTCAGGAACTGCGAACGGATGTTGCGCCGGGTCGCGCCCAGGGCTCGCCGAAGCCCGATCTCGTTCCGACGTTCCAGCACGGCGACGATCATCGTGTTGGCCACGCCGATTCCGCCGACGAGGAGCGCGATGGACCCCACTCCGATGAGCAGGCCGGTGAACGCCTGGTCGACGGCGTTCTTGGCGGCGAGCGCGTCCGACGGACGGCTCACCAGGACCGACGTGGGCGACTTCGGCGCCAAGGTCGGCGGGATCATCTTGCGCACATCCGTCACCGCCTCGTCCGTCGAGCGCTCGTAGAGCGTCGTCGGCGCACCGGTGAAACCCAGGGAGGTCTTGGCGTACTCTCCACCGACCAGTGCACTCCCGTTGAGCTCCGGAACGAGCGGGGACGGATCGAGGATGCCGACGACCGTGACCTCCTGCCCGCCCAGCCAGATCAGCGCACCGGGTTCACGGATGCCCAGGCGCTCCGCGGTGCTCGCGCCGAGCACGGTGACCGGGAGCTTCGCGGCATCCCCCTCCAGCCACTTCCCCACCCGCACCGAGGCACCGGTGGCATCGAGCAGTCCGCCGCCCGCGACCAGCACGCCGATGCCGCCTGACGCGTTCGGATCCACCAGTGCGTTGCGGTAGACCTTCACCTTGTCCAGGTCGGCGGTCCATGCGGCGTGCTCCACTCCGTCGATCCGGCGCACGCGGTCGGCCGCATCCTCGGGCAGTGCCGTCGACTTGCCGAGGAGGTCATTGCCGGCCGTCGCGGTGAGCAGGTTGGTGCCGAGCTCCGACAGGGCAGCCTGCACCCGTGCCTGGCTGGACACCGAGATGCCGAGCACGGCGATCATCGCCGCGATCCCGATCGCGATCCCGGCCGCCGACAGGGCGGCCCGCAGCGGATGCGCACGCAGGCCGCGCCACGCCAGCAGGGCCTGATCGGATGGTCGGACGCGTGAACTGCTGCCGGTCATGCCGCCATCACCTCCCCGCCCTCGTCGCCGATGATGGATCCGTCGCGCAGCGATACTCGCCGCGGCAGGCGCTGCGCGAGCTCGCGGTCGTGCGTGATGACGACGACGGTCGTGCCGTGGTCTCCCAGTTCTCTGAGCAGGGCCTCGATCTCCTCTCCGGTGCGCGAGTCCAGCGCACCGGTGGGCTCGTCGGCGAGCAGCAGCGTGGGGTTGCCCACGACGGCACGCGCGATGGCGACGCGCTGACGCTCCCCGCCAGAGAGCTGATGCGGACGATGCCCCATGCGGTCCGCGAGTCCGACCCGCTCCAGCGCCTCCGCCGCACGGCGTCGCCGCTCGGGCCGTGGCACTCCGGAATAGAGCAGCCCCGTGGCCACGTTCTCCCACGCCGTCACCCCCTCTGAGAGGTGGAAGTGCTGGAACACGAACCCGATGCGCCTGGCGCGCAGGGCGGACAGTTCCGCGTCGCCCATGGTGCCGACATCCTCACCCGCGATCCGGATCTCACCCTCGCTGGGGCGGTCGAGTGTGCCCATGAGATTCAGCAGGGTCGACTTGCCCGACCCGCTGGGCCCCACCACGGCGACCATCTCGCCCGTGCTGATCACGAGGTCGATGTCGTGCAGCGCGACGGTCGGCGGTTGGCCGTACCGGCGCCCGATGCCCGACATCTCCACCACCGGCGCGCTCATTGCCCGACCACCACCTTGTCCCCCGCCGCGAGTTCCTTGCCCTCGACCTGGACCTGGCCGCTGGTGATGGCGCCGACGCTCACCGGGACTGTCACGATCTTCTTGCCCTCGAGCTTCTCGACGGCGAAGCCGCCGTCAGGCTGTGCAAGCAGCGCCAGGATCGGCACGATGAGGACGTCCTCCGCGAGCGGCTTGGTGAGCAGGACGGTGACTGTCGCCTGCTCGTAGGCTGCGCCGGCAGCGGGATCGTCCAACGCGATCGCCAGCGGCACCTGCATCACCTTGCCGCCGCTCGATCCGTCGCGTTCGACCGGAGGCTCGACGGCTGTCACCTTTCCGGTGACCCGTGAACCGTCCGGCAGCAGCACGTCCACCGGCGAGCCGACTGTCGCAAGACCCGCCAGGTCCTGGTCGACGAAGGCGGCGACGGCGCGGCCGGTGCCGGTCACGGTGAGCAGCCTCTCGCTTGCGGCATCCCCGAGCTTCGCCTCCACGGTGGTCACCCGCACGGGACCGGGGCCGAACACGACGCGCCCCAGCTCGATCGTGCCCGTCTGCTCCAGCCCGACCGCCTTCTGCCACTTCTTGATGGCGGCGATCGTGTCTGCACGGAAGACCTGATTCGGCTCGCCCGCGAAGTAGCCCAGCGAGCGGAGGTTCTCCTCCAGCTGCTGCACGTCGGGGCCAACGGTCATCCCCTCCGAGAAATCGCGCCACGCGGGCAGCGCACCGGAGAACAGCACGATCGGCCGGTTGTCCACCGAGAACAGCACGCTGCCGGGGTCGATGACGGCACGGGCCCCGGGCAGGCCGGTGACCGTCCCCTGGATCTTGCTGCCGAGCGGCGTCGGCTCGCCGTAGCCCAGCGTGCCGGAGGAGCGCACCTGCTCCCGCAGGTCGCCTCGTATCACCTCGACGCTCTGCGGCGGCTTCTCGGCCTGCGGCTCGGCGGCGGCGCCCGGACGAGGGACGACCAGAATCGCCGCCGCGACGCCGACGGCGATCACCGCTGCTGTGACCCCGGTGATGACGGCAGTGCGTCGCCTCACTTCGAGCCCTCTTCTCCGTACGCCTCGACCGAGCAGGCATCGACGTCATCGGCCGAGATGACGCTGGTATCGATCGCCGGTGACATGCCGCCCTTCTCCGGGTCGGGGTAGTCGTAGCCGCGGTCGCGCAGGCACTTGGCGAACGTGAGCTGCGCCTGGAAAATCTCGTCGTCGCTCATCTGGTTCTCCTGCGCGGGCGGCTCGCCGACCTTCTTGACGCAGTCTTGAATCGCCTTGTTGTACGCCTCCGTGTCGGCTTCCGTTTGGACGGTCTCACCGCTGCGGAACGAAGAGTCGAAGCCCGCGGCATCCAGGCAGCTGTCGTAGCGCGCAGCCCAGTCCTCATACGACTCCTCCGTGGAGAGCGTGTCCTCGTCCGGCGCCTTCTGCGGACCGCCGGCGCAGGCGGTGAGGCCGATCGTGAGCAGCACACCAGCCGCCGCGAGTGCGAGCAGCCGGCGGGATCGGGTTCCGAGAGTTGACATGGTGTTCCTTTCGTCGCCCTCAGCCCAGCCGGCGTGCGGTTGCGAGGAGGTCAAGGCGGGCTTTGACCTGGCTCTTACCTGCCGGGTGTTTCACTGGGAGCCGTCCGCCGACCGACGCGGACAGGATCGAGGTGACGCGTGCGGGTGCTGATCGCGGAGGACGAGGAGTTCCTCGCGGAGTCGCTGCGGGAAGGGCTCGCACTGGAGCGGATCTGGGCGGATGTCGCCCCGGACGGCGACGCGGCGCTGTTCGCCGTCGACGTCAACGACTACGACGTCGTCGTCCTCGACCGGGATCTGCCCGGCACGCACGGCGACGACGTGTGTCGCCGGCTGGTGGCCCGCGAGGAACGGCCTGCCGTGCTGATGCTCACCGCTTCCGGCGGGTGGCGGGACCGCGTCGCCGGGCTCGGACTCGGCGCGGACGACTACCTGGGAAAGCCGTTCGAGTTCGAGGAGCTCGTCGCGCGCCTGCGTGCGCTCACCCGGCGTCGCTTCACCCCGCTTCCCCCGGTGCTCGAGGCCGGCGACCTGGCCCTGAACCCGGCGCAGCACACCGTCTCGCGCGCAGGGAGGCGGATCGACTTGAGTCCGAAGGAGTTCTCGATCCTCGAGGAGCTGCTGCGCGCCAAGGGGATGCCGCTCAGCGCGGAACGTCTGCTGGAGAAGGCCTGGGACGAGAACGCGAACCCGTTCACCAACTCGGTGAAGGTGACCGTGAGCACGCTGCGGCGAAAGCTCGGCGAGCCCCCGCTGATCCGGACGATCACGGGCGCCGGATACGTCGTGGATGCCGACGATGAGCGCTGAGCGCGACCGGCGGGCGTTTCGGCTGACGGCCCGCACCCGGCTCGCCGCCACCTATGCCCTCCTGGTGGTCGGGGTGGGAGCGGTGATCCTCACGATCGTGGCGCTGTTCATCGTCTTCGTGCCGGACTACGAATTCGTCCCCGCCGCGACCGTCAGCCCCGCCGCCCCCGCGCCGTCGGACGCTCCGATCGTCGAGCAGCCCGAGCCGCAGGACGTGGCCGGGCTCACGCCGACCACGTCCACGGAGTCGCTGTTCGTCGTCAGCACCCAGGACGAGATGCTGCGCCTCCTGCTGATCACGTGCGGCGCGGCGATCGCCGTGCTCGCGGTGATCGGCGCCGTGGCGGGCTGGTTCGTCGCCGGGCGGGTGCTGCGTCCGCTCCGACAGGTGAACTCCGCCGCCCGGCGCGCTTCCCACGGCAGCCTTGACCATCGCATCGCGATGACCGGTCCCCACGACGAGATCACCGATCTGGCCGACACGTTCGACGACATGCTCGCCCGTCTCGAGCGCGCGTTCGCCGCGTCCACCCGGTTCGCGCAGAACGCGTCTCACGAACTGCGCACCCCGCTGTCGGCCACCAAGACCGCGCTCGAGGTCGCCCTTCGCACCGCCCCGCCGGAGCAGCACCCGCTGCTGCGCAAGCTGCAGGAGAGCAACGAACGGAGCCTGCACACAGTGGCGTCCCTGCTCGACCTCGCCGACGTCGCCTCGCCGCTGGCGGAGGATCAGATCGTCTCGCTCAGCGAGACCGTCTCGCAGGTCGTCGAGGAGCAGCATCCTGAGATCGCGGCCCGCTCGCTCGGGCTGGAGCTGGAGCTCGAGCCGGCGTCCGTGGTCGGCGATCCGGTGCTGCTGCGGCAGCTCGCGGAGAACCTCGTCGCCAACGCGGTGGTCCACAACGTCGACGGCGGGCTGCTGCGCGTCACGACGCGCGAGGGCGCGGACGGCTGCGAGCTGCGGGTCGAGAACGACGGTGCCGTGCTGCCCGACGAGCTCGTGGCCACGCTCACCGAGCCGTTCGTGCGCGCCGAAGGCCGCGCCCACGGCGGCCTCCGGCGGGGCCGGGGGCTCGGTCTGACGCTCTCGCAGGCCGTCGCCGACCGCACCGGCGCCGCGCTCCGGCTCTCGGGTCGCGCCTGCGGCGGCCTCGACGTGCGCTGCGTGTTCCCCGCGGTGGGAGCATCGTCGCAGGACGGGATGCCGGGCGCATCCGCGCGCGGCTGACCATCGGCGCGGAGCCGCCCGCGGGACGCCGGTGGCGGCATCCGCTCCCTCCGGGGAATGCAGAAGACCCCCGGCCTGGAATCTCTTCCTGACCGGGGGTCTTTCTGTGTTGTGCGCGAGGGGGGACTTGAACCCCCACGCCCTATACGGGCACTAGCACCTCAAGCTAGCGCGTCTACCTATTCCGCCACCCGCGCAGGTGGTTTTCGGTTTCGCAACCGAGGAATGACATTACCACGTCACCGGAGGTTCAACGAATCGGCGCACGCCCGGGCGCGTCATCCCATCGTGACGCCGAACGCCAGTCCGAGCACGTACGTCACCGCGGCCGCACCGAAGCCGATCGCGAGCTGGCGCAGCGCCCGCCGCAGCGGCGGCGCACCCGACAGCAGGCCCACGGCGGCGCCGGTCGCCATGAGGGCAACGCCTACGAGCACGAGTGCCACGACGATGGCGGCGAGCCCCGACAGGCCGAAGATCCACGGCAGCACCGGGATGATCGCGCCCGAGGCGAAGAACAGGAAGCTCGACAGTGCCGCAGCCCATGCGCTGCCCACGACCTCGCCGTGGTCGGCGATCTCGACGGGACCGGTGTCGGTGCGGCCGCGCCCGAGCGCCTGCGCCGCCTCCACCGCGCGGCGGGCACGGGCAGTCGCCTCTGCCTCCGGCATCCCTCGCGTCCGGTACACGAGCGCGAGCTCGTTGGCGTCGATGTCGAGGTGCGGGATGGCGCCGTCGGCGAAGTCGCTCGGCTCGGTGGCCGCCAGCAGCTCGCGCTGGGAGCGCACCGACACGTACTCCCCCGCGCCCATCGACAGGGCGCCCGCGAGCAGGCCTGCGACGCCGCTGAAGAGCACGAACTGGCTCGAGACCCCGGTCGCGCCGATGCCCATGACCAGGGCGAGGTTCGAGACGAGGCCGTCGTTGGCGCCGAACACCGCGGCCCGGAACGTGCCCGACAGCCGGCGGCGGCCGCGGGCGGCGAGTCCTCGCACCACCTCGTGGTGGATCTTCTCGTCGGCGGCCATGGTGGCCGTCGCGAACGGCTCGTCGTCGTAGGGCGAGCGGGCCTCGGCGTTCTGCGCCAGGGCGAGCACGAAGATCGAGCCGAAGCTCTTGGCCATCGAGCCGAGCATGCGGGTGCGCACATCGGGGTGCGGCAGGCGAGCGGGCTCCCCGCCGAGCAGCTGCAGCCAGTGGGCCTCGTGGCGCCCCTCGGCCTCCGCGAGCGCGAGCAGGATCTCGCGCTCCTCCCCCTCGCGGCGGCCGGCGAGCTCGCGGTACACGCGTGCTTCGGCGCGCTCGTTCACGAGGTACTGCGCCCAGCGGCGGCGGTCACGGTCGGTCGGTGCGGCGGGCGCGCTCACTCAGGCCTCCAGTCAGGGGTTCGGGACCTGTCAACGGTAGCCAGCACCGGTCGCCGCATCGGCCGGAAACCGAGGATTGCCAGCATTTCGGGTTTCCGAACCTCACCGGCGTCCGAGCGCCGTGCGCAGTCCGCGTTCGCCCCGACGCATCACGTGCGCGTGGGCGCGCTCGAACGCCGGGCGGAGCAGCCAGGCGGTGGCGTTCATCCAGGCGCGCCGGGTCTCGACATCCCAGCGCCACGTGACGACGGATGCCGCCTCGCCCGCCGATTCGACGGTCACACGCCCGCTCCCCCGCAGGTCGCCGTCGCTGCGCGCTCCGACGGCGCGTCCCGGCTCCACGTCGCTGAGCTCCAGCAGCATCCGCAGGCCGTACCCGAGGGGACTGCGCACCTGCAGCACGATGCGCTCTCCCGGCACCAGGCGCCGCGGCGGCATCGGCGTGCTGAGCCCCGGCCACCAACCCCGACCACCGGGCGTGTCCACCGTCTGCGGTGTGGTCGAGAGCATCCGTTCGAGCTCGCCCCACACACGATCCGCGGGCGCGGCGATCAGCCAGCGCGACACGAACGAGTACGCCTGCGGCATGCCCGGATTCTAGGCCCGGCATGCGCCGTCGCACCGGGCCCCTGCGGTCAGGAGCGGACGCGCTTGCGCAGCACCTCGATGCGGGCCTGCAGCTGGGCGACCGTGGCGTGCGAGACGGCGGGGCCGCCGCAGATGCGGCGCAGCTCGGCGTGCACCTGGCCGTGCGGCTCGCCGGACTGACGCGCGTAGAGGCCGACGAGGCTGTTGAGCAGCTGGCGCTGCTCCTTCAGCGTGCGGTGCAGCGCCTGCGGCAGGGCCGGCTCCTCCTGCGGCGCGGACTCGCGCTCGCGGGCCTCGCGGGCGCTGCGGTGGCGCGACTGGCGCGACACCCGCGACATCAGCACCTCGTGCACCTGGTCGGGTTCGAGCAGGCCCGGGATGCCGAGGAACTCCTCCTCCTCGACGGTGCCGGGCACGGCGAGCTGGCCGAACTCCTTGCCGTCGAACAGCACGCGGTCGAAGTGGGCGAGCGAGCCGAGCGCCTGGTAGGTGAACTCCTCTTCGAGCGCGTCGGACGCCTTGTCCTCGCGCTCGGCCGCGTTCATCAGGTCTTCTTCGGCGTTCCACTCGTCCTCGCCGTCGGAGTCGCGGTCCAGCGCATGGTCGCGCTGGCGCTCCATCTCGTTGGCGAGGGCGAGCAGCTGGGGCACGTTCGGCAGGAACACGCTCGCCGTCTCGCCACGGCGGCGAGCACGCACGAAGCGGCCGATGGCCTGGGCGAAGAACAGCGGGGTCGAGGCGCTGGTCGCATACACGCCGACGGCGAGCCGCGGCACGTCGACGCCCTCCGACACCATGCGGACGGCCACCATCCAGCGCGAGGTCGACTTCGAGAACTCCTCGATACGGCTCGATGCCTCGGCCTCGTCCGACAGCACCACCGTCGGCGCCTCGCCGCTGAGCTCGTGCAGGATCGCCGCATATGCCCGCGCGGCGGTCTGATCCGTCGCGATCACGAGGCCACCGGCATCCGGGACATGCTCGCGCACCTCGGTGAGGCGCCGGTCGGCCGACCGCAGCACGGCGGGGATCCAATCGCCCTCGGGGTCCAGCGCGGTGCGCCAGGCCTGCGAGGTGATGTCCTTGGTGTTGTCCTGGCCGAGCTGGGCCTCCATCTCCTCGCCGGTCTTGGTGCGCCATCGCATGTGGCCGGCGTAGACCATGAACAGCACCGGGCGCACGACGCCGTCCTCGAGCGCCCGGCGGTAGCCGTAGGCGTAGTCGGTGCGGGAGACGCGGATGCCCTTCGCATCGGGGTGGTACTCGACGAACGGGATCGGGGCCGTGTCGCTGCGGAACGGCGTCCCGCTCAGCAGCAGCCGCCGCGTCGCCCGCGAGTACGCCTCGCGCAGCGCGTCGCCCCAGCTGAGCGCGTCGCCGCCGTGGTGCACCTCGTCCAGGATCACGAGAGTCTTCGCGTCCATCGTGAGGCGCTGATGCACGGATGCCTTCACGGCGACCTGGGCGTAGGTCACGGCGACGCCGTGGTACTGCCGCGCGGGCGCGAAGTGCCGGTTGCTGAAGGCGGGATCGAGACGGATGCCGACGCGCGCGGCAGCGTCGGCCCACTGCGTCTTCAGGTGCTCGGTGGGGGCGACCACCACGATGCGGTTCACGATGTGACGGCGCAGCAGCTCACTGGCCAGACGCAGGGCGAAGGTCGTCTTGCCGGCGCCCGGGGTCGCCGCCGCGAGGAAGTCGCGCGGTCCGCCGCCCGCCCCGTCGGGGCCGTCCAGGCCGAAGTACAGGTCCAGGGCCTCGGCCTGCCAGGCACGCAGGCGCTGTGCGGTTCCCCACGGCGCGCGCTGCGGGTAGGTCGGACTGAGGTGCTCGGCGGCGAAGCTGCCGATGTGCGGCTCCGCGCCGTGCGGCCCGGTGTCCGGCGATGCGCTCTGCGGTGGTTCGGAGGGGTGCGGGTCGATGGCGGCGGGGAACGATTCGATCGTTGTTTCGTCCGTCACCGATCACACCTCCCCCGTAGACAACGAGTCACCACGATAGACGACCCGCACGACATCCCGGGTCCGGCGCGGCGGCTCGCGCGGACCGTCGACGTCGTCCGTCGCGGTAGCCTGACTGTCGGTCACGAGCCGAGGAACGGAAGACGGATGTCCACGACACAAGATCCCCGCACCCCTTACGTCGCGAATGCCGAGCCGCACCCGTGGCGGCGCTACGTCGCGCTCGGCGACTCGTTCACGGAGGGCGTGGGCGACCCCGAGCCGTCCGCGCCGAACGGCTTCCGCGGCTGGGCCGACAGGGTCGCCGAGGTGCTGTCGGAACAGGTCGACGACTTCGCCTACGCGAACCTGGCCATCCGCGGCCGCCTCATCGGGCAGATCGTCGACGAGCAGGTGCAGCCGGCGATCGACCTCAAGCCCGACCTCGTGACGTTCTCGGCGGGCGGCAACGACGTCATCCGTCCCAACGGCGATCCCGACAACGTGGCGCAGCGCTTCGAGGATGCCGTCGTGCGCCTCTCCCGCGACGGCGCGACGGTCGTCGTCTTCACCGGCATCGACACCGCGTTCACCCCGGTGTTCCGCGGCATCCGCGGCAAGGTCGCGATCTACAACGAGAACATCCGCGCGATCGCCGACAAGTACGACTGCATCGTGGCCGACCAGTGGGCGCTCAAAGAGGTGCAGGACATGCGCTTCTTCGACGACGACCGCCTGCACTACAACGCGCTGGGCCACCACGAGGTCGCGCGCATGGTGCTGCGGGCGCTGAACGTCCCCAACGATCTGCAGCCGATGCGGCCCGACCCGCTCCCCATCCGCACCTGGCGCGAAGCGCGCGCGGTCGACCTGGTGTGGGCACGCTCCTACTTCGTGCCGTGGGTGCTGCGGCGCCTGCGCCATCAGTCGTCGGGCGACAACGTCACCGCCAAGCGTCCCGACCCGCTGCCGGTGATCACGCTGGCACCGGGGCAGGATCCCGCAGCCCACCGCGGCGAGGAGGTCTGACGTGGCGACACATCTCGTGACCGGCGCGGGCTCGGGCATCGGCGCGGCCCTCGCCGAGCGGCTCAGCGCCCGCGGCGACGACCTGTGGCTCCTCGTCCGCGACGCCGGCCGCGCCGCGCAGCTGCGCGAGCGGTTCCCGGCGGCGCAGACGCTGGTGGGCGACCTCGCCGACCCGTCGCGGCTGTCGTGGGCTTTCAGCCACCAGAGCGTTCCGCCTCAGCTCGACTCGCTCATCCATGTCGCCGGCGTGGTGGAGCTCGGCGCGATCGCCGACACCCCCGTCGCGACGTGGCAGCACCAGCTCAACGTCAACGCCGTCGCGCCGGCGGAGCTCACGCGTCTGATGCTCCCGGCGCTGCGCGCGACCCGCGGGCGCGTCGTGTTCGTGAACTCCGGTGCCGGACTGCGCGTGAGCCCCGAGTGGGGCTCGTACGGCGCGAGCAAATTCGCGGTGCGCGCCGTCGCCGACGCCCTGCGTGAGGAGGAGCGCGCGAACGGTGTGCGGGTCACCACGGTGTACCCCGGCCGCACCGCCACCCCGATGCAGGAGAAGGTCCACCAGCAGGAGGGTGCGTCCTACGACGCGGCGCAGTGGATCGATCCGGCGTCGGTCGCCGAGGCGATCCTCGCCGCGCTCGACCTGCCGCGCGACGCCGACCTCACCGAGCTCACCGTCCGTCCCGGCGCCTGACGCGGCCGCAGCGTCATCGCGGCCGGCTCAGCGTGCCCGCAGCTCCCACAGCGCGACCGCGCTCGCCGCGGCGACGTTGAGCGAGTCAACGCCTCCCGCCATCGGGATCGTGACGACGGTGTCGGCGGCCTCGAGCGCGCGCCGCGAGAGGCCGTCCCCCTCGGCGCCGAGCATCAGCGCGACGCGTTCCGGGCGCCGCGCGCTGAAGGCGTCGAGCGATACCGCATCGTCGGCCAGCGCGAGCGCCGCGAGCTGGAATCCGGCGTCGTGCAGCACACCGCGGGCGTCGCTCCACTCCGGAAGACGCGTCCACGGCACCTGGAACACCGTGCCCATGCTCACCCGCACGCTGCGGCGGTACAGCGGGTCGGCGCACCGTGGACTCACCAGCACGGCGTCCGCTCCCAAGCCCGCGGCGGCGCGGAAGATGGCTCCCACGTTGGTGTGATCGACGATGTCCTCCAGCACGACGACCAGGCGGGCGTCGGCGACCACGTCGGCCAGGGCGGGCAGCTCCGGCCGGTGCATCGCCGCCAGCGCGCCCCGGTGCACCGCGTACCCGGTCAGCGACTCGGCGATCTCGGGGGTCACCACGTACACCGGCACCGAGGCATCCGTCACGAGGCCCGCGACATCGGGCAGCCACTTCTCCTGCACGAGGACCGACCGCGGCCGGTGGCCCGCGGCGATCGCGCGCGCGATGACCTTGGCCGACTCGGCGATGTAGAGGCCGCCCTCCGGTTCGAGCACGCGCCGCAGCGCGACGTCGGTGAGGTCGCGGTAGTCCGCGAGCCGGTCGTCGGTGGCATCGGTGATGGGGATCGCGTGCATCGCGTCCCATCGTCGCACGGGCGGAGCAGCTCACACCGCGGTGCCGACCGCCGCCCAGGCGCGGGCGGTGACCGCGAAGGCACCGTCGCCCATCTCATCGCGCAGAGCCTGCTCCAGGCTCCTCACGTGCGCCTCGTCGAGGGTCGCCACGTAGCGCCCGGCGGGGCCCACGCCCAGCAGGAACGGCTCCCACCAGGCGTCGAAGCCGGAGAACGACACGGTGCTCTCGACGACGGACTGCCGCACGTCGGTGAGTCCGGCGCGCTCGAAGATGTCGACGAGCTGGCCCTCGACCGCCCCGCTCAGCCCCGCCTCGCCCCTCACGTCCGCGTCGAGTGCGCGCGCCACCCGCCAGAAGGCCGACAGCGGTCCGCCCTCTCCCGCGTGATCCCAGACGCAGGCCGAGACCCGCCCGCCGCCCGCGCTCACGCGCGCCATCTCGCCGACGCCGCGGACCGGGTCTGTCATGAAGTGCACGACGAGCTGCGCGAGCACGGCGCCGAACTCGCCGTCGCCGAAGGGGAGCTCCTCGGCGGTCGCGACGCGGGCATCGACGCCCGGGCACGCCTGCGCGGTCGCCGCGACGAAGGCCGGCTCCGGATCGACGGCGTCGACCTGCGCGGCGCCGCGTCGGCGAGCGAGCTCGAGCGTCAGCATCCCTGGTCCGCATCCGACGTCGAGGACGCGCGCCCCGGGGTCCACCCCGGCCAGTCCCAGGTCGGCGAACTCCACGGCCAGCGGCGTCGAGAAGCGGCCCATGAAGCGCGCGTACGCCTCCGCGCTGACACCCCCGAAGCTGCCCACGGGGTCATCCTGGCACGCGCCGCCCCGCCGTAACATCCCCGAAAACAGCGGGGCCTACACTCGACCACGAAGGGGGTGCGCCGTGACGTCCACCGCGATCGGATCGGATGCCCGGACGACGGATGCCGTCGCCCAGGCGATCGAGGTCCTCGCCGGCCGCCGCATCGCGGTGCTCACCGGTGCCGGTGTGTCGACCGACTCCGGCATCCCCGACTACCGCGGCGAGGGCGCCCCCGTGCGCACGCCCATGACGGCCGAGCAGTTCCTCTCCAGCGATGCCTCGCGCCGCCGTTACTGGGTCGGCAGCCACCTCGGCTGGAAGGCGTTCGCCACGGCCGAGCCGAACGCCGGGCATCGCGCGATCGCCGCCCTGGAGACGCGGGGGCTCGCCACCGGCGTGGTCACGCAGAACGTCGACGGCCTGCACGTGCGCGCCGGCAGCCGCCGCGTCGTGGAGCTGCACGGCACCATGCGCCGCGTCTTCTGCACGCACTGCGGCCAGGTCTTCGACCGCCGCGACCTCGCCCGCCGCGTCGAGGACGACAACCCGTGGATCCGGGTGCCCGAGAACGTGGCACTCGGTCCCGACGGCGACGTGCTGCCCGAGAGCACCGACGGCTTCCGCATCCCGGAATGCAGCGTGTGCGGAGGGATGCTGAAGCCCGACGTGGTGTTCTTCGGCGAGTTCATCCCCGCCGAGAAGTTCCGCGAGGCCGAGCAGCTCGTGCACACCAGCGAGGCGCTCGTGGTGGCGGGGTCCTCGCTCGTGGTGAACTCCGGCATCCGCCTGCTCGAGCGCGCCCGACGCCGGCGGCTGCCGGTCGTCATCGTGAACCGCGGCGCCACCCGCGCCGATGCGCGCGCCACCGTCAAGATCGACGCCGGGACCAGCGAGGTGCTGCAGGCGTTCGCCGACGGGCTCCCGGCCCTCGGCTGACGCGGCTCCCTCCCAGAAGGCGCCGATAGGCTCGAACGGTGACTGCGCTGACCCTCATCCGCCACGGCGAGACCGACTGGAACCTCGCACGACGGATCCAAGGGTCCACCGACATCCCCCTCAACGACACCGGGCGGGCCCAGGCTCGGGCGACCGCCGCCGTGCTGCGCGAGCGGCTCGATCCGGCGCTGCCGGTGACGGTCGTCTCCAGCGATCTCGCCCGTGCCCGGGAGACGGCCGAGATCATCGCCGCCGAGCTCGGCGCGGCCGCCCCGCGTGCGTACCGCGGGCTTCGCGAACGCGGGTACGGCGAGGCCGAGGGCGTCGACGTCGACGAGTTCCGCGCCCGGTGGGGCGACTGGCACTCCGCCGAGGTCCCCGGCGCGGAGCCCTGGACCCTGGTGCGCGAACGCGGCATCGCCGCCCTCGGACGCGCGGTGCGCGACCACCGGCGCGCGACGGCGCCGGCCGCGGCATCCCTCCTCGTCGTCAGCCATGGCGCGCTCATCCGCGAGATGATCCGCCACGCCACCGGTGGCGAGATGCCGACCGAGGGCGAGCGCCTCGCCAACGGGTCGACGCACGACTTCGTGTTCGAGCGCGACCACCTGCGCCTGATCTCGTACGCGGGCGTCGTGGCCTGACGCGCGTCAGTCCTTCGCGCGCGCCAGCACGGCCCGGGCGTGCCGGAGCACCGGCTCGTCGATCATGCGCCCCTCGTACGAGAACACGCCGCGCTCGCTGCGCGCCGCCTCCAGCACACGGCGGGCCCAAGACACGCTCTGCTCGTCGGGCCGGTAGGCCGCGCGGATGACGGCGACCTGACTCGGGTGGATGCAGGCGGTGGCGCGGAAGCCGGATGCCGCGGCATCGGCCGCCTCGATCGCCAGGCGCTTCGTGTCGGCGATGTCGAGGTGCACGGCGTCGATCGGGGCCTTGCCGCGGGCGCCCGCCGCCAGCAGCACGCGCGAGCGGGCGTACCGGGCGATGTCGCGGTACCGCCCGTTCGGCTTGCGGCTGGACGTGCCGCCGAGGGAGGCGACCAGGTCCTCCGCGCCCCACATCAGCGCGACGACGTTGTCGAGCGCCGCCAGCCGGTCGGCCTGCGCCACGCCCTTCGCCGTCTCGCACAGCGCCACCACCTCGAAGCGCGCGTCGATGCGCCCGATCCGCTTCGGCGACTCGGACTTCGCGACCATGATCCGCCGGTAGTCGGTCTGCGACAGGGTCGCGAGGTCGGCGGCGAACGCGTCGGTCTCGGGAGGGTTCACGCGCACGATCACGCGGGACGGGTCGAGCTCGGACTCGATGAGATGCCCGCGCGCCGCCGTCTTGTCGGCGGGCGCCACCGCGTCCTCGAGATCGAGGATGACGGCATCGGCCCGCTCGAACGCCTTCGCGAAGCGCTCGGGGCGGTCGGCCGGGCAGAACAGCAGCGCGGGACCGAGGTCGAAGGTCACGGTGTTCCCCCTTCGGCGGGATCGGTGGCAGGTTCCGGCGCGCACCACATCAGCGCCGTCCGCGTCGCGAGCGCCACGACCTCACCACGCTGGTTGCGGCCGGTGTGCCGCATCGTGACGATCCCCTGACCGGGACGGGACGCCGACAGCCGCTTGCCCGTGATCTCGGTCTCGGAGTACAGGGTGTCGCCGTGGAAGACCGGTGCCGGGAACGTGATGTCGGTGAGCCCGAGCTGCGCGACGAGGGTCCCTTGCGTGATCTGCGAGACGGATGCCCCGATCAGGGTCGCGAGCGTCCACATCGAGTTCATCAGGCGCCGGCCGAACGGCTGCGACTCCGAGAAGGCGGCATCCAGGTGCAGCGCCTGCGTGTTCATCGTGAGCGACGAGAACAGCACGTTGTCGGCCTCGGTCGCGGTGCGGCCGGGACGATGCAGGTAGCGGGCGCCGACGTCGAGCTCTTCGTACCAGAGCCCGCGCTGCTCGATCTCGTGAGGGGTCACGTCTGTCACGCTACCCTCACGCCACGCCCAGTGCCCGCGCGATCACGAGCAGCTGCACCTCGCTGGTGCCCTCGCCGATCTCGAGGATCTTCGAGTCGCGGTAGTGGCGGGCCACCGGGTACTCGTTCATGAAGCCGTTGCCGCCGAAGACCTGCGTCGCGTCCCTGGCGTTGTCCATCGCCGCGTCGCTCGCGGTGAGCTTCGCCATCGCCGCCTGCGTCTTGAACGGCTTGCCGGCGTCGCGCAGTCGCGCGGCGTGGTGCCAGGCGAGCCGGGCGACGTGCACGCGCTGCTGCATGCGCGCGAGGAGGAACTGGATGCCCTGGCGGGTGGCCAGCGCATCGCCGAACACGGTCCGCTTCTTGGCGTAGTCGACGGCGGCTTCGAGGCATCCCTCCGCCGCTCCCGTCGACAGCGCGGCGATCGCGATGCGCCCCTCGTCGAGGATGTGGAGGAAGTTCGCGAAGCCGCGGCCGCGCTCGCCGAGGAGGTTGCCCTCGGGTACGCGCACGTCCTGGAACGTCAGTGGGTGCGTGTCGGAGGCGTGCCAGCCGACCTTGTCGTAGGCGGGTTCGACCGTGAAGCCGGGCGTGCCGTTGGGCACGACGATCGTCGAGATCTCCTTGCGACCGTCGGACTCGCCGGTGACCGCGGTGACCGTCACGAACCGCGTGATGGACGTGCCGGAGTTGGTGATGAACTGCTTGGAGCCGTTGATCACCCACTCGTCGCCGTCGAGGCGTGCGGTGGTGCGCGTGGCACCGGCATCCGATCCCGCCTCCGGCTCGGTGAGTCCGAAGCCGGCCAGGGCGCGTCCACCGAGCAGGTCGGGCAGCAGCTCGCGCTTCTGCTCCTCCGTGCCGAAGCGGAACACCGGCATCGCGCCGAGGCTCACGCCCGCCTCGAGGGTGATCGCGAGGGACTGGTCGACGCGGCCGAGCGCCTCGATCGCGAGGCACAGCGCGAAGTAGTCGCCGCCCTGCCCGCCGTACTCCTCGGGGAACGGCAGGCCGAACAGGCCCAGCTCCCCCATCTGCGCGACGACGTCCATCGGCAGGGTGTGCGTGCGGTCGGCCTCGTACGAGACCGGCGCGACGACCTCGTCGGCGAACTGCCGCACGAGGCCCGCGAGCTCGCGCTCGTCCTCCGACAGGTCGTAGGTGTCGTAGCTGTCCATGATGCTCCTCGGGTGTCAGGAGGTGGGTGCGGTCGCATGGTCGGCGACCGCATCCGCGGGAAGGGAGGGGTCGGATGCCGCGGCCTCCGCCGCGGCGAGGCTCACGTGCGCGAGCACCTGATCGCGACGCACCTGGTCGCCGACGGCGACGTCCACGCGCACGACGCCGTCGTGGGGTGCGAGCACCGGGTGCTCCATCTTCATCGCCTCGATCGTGACGATGCGGTCGCCGGTGGAGACCGTCGCGCCGTCGGCGACATGGACCGCGACGACCGCACCGGGCATCGGCGCGCGCAGCTCGGGATCGGATGCCGCCGCCGCGCGCTCGCGGGCAGCCAGGCGCCGCTCCATCGCGGCGCGCCGGGTCAGCGGTCGGAGGCGATGCGCCGCACCGTCGGCGTGCACCCACACCCAGCCGTCGTCGTCCTGCGCCCCGACGATCCCCGCGTGCGCACCGCGGGCTCCGGCGCCGGCGCGCCAGCCGTGCGTGCCCACCGGGACGACGGGGAACGATCCGGGCGAAGCGGCGGGCACGAGGCGCACCTCGCCGTCGGCGGTCTCGACGGACACCTGCGGCGCGGCGGCAGGAGCGCCCGATCGCCAGCCGGAGGCCGCGCGCCACAGGGCGCTCGCACGGTGATCGCCGTGCGGCGGGCGCTCCTGCAGCAGACGCGCGGTCGCCGCCGCGACCTCCAAGGCGGCCGCAGCGGGCTCCGGCGCGGAGAAGGCGGGCATCCGGTCGATGAGCCCGGTGTCCATGTCGCCCGAACGCACGCCGTCCTCGGCGATCAGCGCGCGCAGGAATCCGATGTTCGTGTCGACGCCCAGCACGACGGTGTCGGCGAGCGCGGCATCCAGGGCGGCCAGCGCGGCACCGCGCTCGGCGCCGTGCGCGATGACCTTCGCGATCATCGGGTCGTAGTCCGAGGTCACCACGCTGCCGGTCTCGACGGCGGAATCCGTGCGGGCATCGGGCGCCGCACGCCACACCAGCACCTCTCCGGTCGCGGGCAGGAAGCCGCGCTCCGGCGACTCGGCGTACACGCGTGCCTCGATCGCGTGGCCGTCCAGGCGCACGTCGTCCTGCGAGAACGCGAGCCGCTCCCCCGCGGCGATCCGCAGCTGCTGCTCGACCAGGTCGAACCCGGTCACCAGTTCGGTGACGGGGTGCTCCACCTGCAGTCGCGTGTTCATCTCGATGAAGAAGAACTCGTCGGGGCGGTTGGCGGCGACGAGGAACTCGACGGTTCCGGCGCCGCGATAGTCGACCGATGCCGCAGCCGCGCACGCCGCGGCGCCCAGGCGTTCACGGGTCGGGGCGTCGACGACCGGCGACGGCGCCTCCTCGATCACCTTCTGGTGGCGACGCTGCAGCGTGCACTCGCGCTCGCCGAGGTGCACCACGTGCCCGTGCGCGTCCGCGAGCACCTGCACCTCGATGTGCCGCGGCCGCTCGATCAGGCGCTCCAGGAGCAGCGTGTCGTCGCCGAACGCAGCGGCCGCGACCCGGCGCGCCGTGGCGAGCGCGTCGGGCAGCTCGCCCGCCGCACGCACCACCTGCATACCCTTGCCGCCCCCGCCGGCGGACGGCTTCACCAGGAGCGGATAGCCCGTGAGATCCGCGGATGCCGCGATCTCGGCATCCGTCATCCCCACGGCGCTGAACCCGGGCACGGTGGGAACGCCGTGCGCCGCGACGTGCGCCTTCGCCCGGATCTTGTCGCCCATGACCTCCAGCGCCCGCTCGTCGGGGCCGATGAAGACGATGCCTGCGTCCGCGCATGCCCGGGCGAACGCGACGTTCTCGGACAGGAACCCGTAGCCGGGGTGGACGGCCTGTGCCCCGGTCGCCAAGGCGGCGGCCACGACGGCGCCGATGTCGAGGTACGACCGCGCCGCCGCCGCGGGCCCGATGCGCACCGCGGCATCCGCCTCGCGTACATGGGGCGCGTCGGCGTCGGCGTCGCTGTAGACGGCGACGGAGCGGATACCCAGGCGTCGCAGCGTGCGGATCACGCGGCGCGCGATCTCGCCGCGGTTGGCGACGAGGACGGTGTCGAACATTTCGTCTCGCTTCGCTCGCTCAATGACCGAGGGCTTGCTTCGCACTCTTTCCCTCACATCCGGAAGACGCCGAAGCGTGGCTCGGGCAGCGGCGTGCGCGCGACGACGTCGAGCGCGAGGCCGAGGAGGTCGCGGGTGTCCTGCGGGTCGACGATGCCGTCGTCCCACAGGCGCGCCGTGGCGTAGTAGGGGTTGCCCTGCTGTTCGTACTGCTCGCGGATGGGCGCCTCGAACGCCGCCTGATCCTCGGTGGCCCAGTCCTCGCCGCGCGCCTCGAGCTGGTCGCGCTTGACGGTCGACAGCACGGAGGCGGCCTGGGTGCCGCCCATCACCGAGATGCGGCTGGCGGGCCACGTCCACAGGAACCGCGGCGAGTAGGCGCGGCCGCACATCGAGTAGTTGCCCGCGCCGAACGATCCGCCGATGACGACGGTGAGCTTCGGCACCCGCGTGGTGGCGACGGCCGTGACCATCTTGGCGCCGTCTTTCGCGATGCCGCCGGCCTCGGCATCCCTCCCCACCATGAAGCCCGAGATGTTCTGCAGGAACAGCAGCGGTACGCCGCGCTGGTCGCACAGCTCGATGAAATGGGCGCCCTTCTGGGCCGACTCGCTGAACAGCACCCCGTTGTTGGCGACGATGCCGACCGGGTGCCCGTGGATGCGCGCGAAGCCGGTGACCAGCGTGTCGCCGTACTCCCGCTTGAACTCGTGCAGCTCGCTGCCGTCGACCAGGCGCGCGATCACCTCGCGCACGTCGTACGGCTGGTTCACATCGACGGGGACGACGCCGTACAGATCGGATGCCGGCACCGCCGGCTCGACCGTCGGCACGACCTCCCATGCCGGCTCGGCGGGCGCGGGCAGCGTGGCCACGATGTCGCGCACGATCTCCAGGGCATGCTCGTCGTCTTCGGCGAGGTGGTCCACCACACCGGAACGCTTCGCATGCAGCTCTCCCCCGCCGAGCTCCTCCGCGGTGACGACCTCGCCGATCGCCGCCTTCACCAGCGGCGGCCCGCCGAGGAAGATCGTGCCCTGGTTCCGCACGATGACGGTCTCGTCGCTCATCGCCGGCACGTACGCGCCGCCCGCGGTGCACGAGCCGAGCACGGCGGCGATCTGCGGGATGCCGGCGGCCGACAGCCGCGCCTGGTTGAAGAAGATCCGGCCGAAGTGGTCGCGATCGGGGAACACCTCGTCCTGCATCGGCAGGAACGCCCCGCCGGAGTCGACGAGGTAGATGCACGGCAGCCGGTTCTCGAAGGCGATCTCCTGCGCACGGAGGTGCTTCTTGACGGTCATCGGGTAGTACGTGCCGCCCTTGACCGTGGCGTCGTTGCACACCACCATCACGTGGCGCCCGTGCACGAGGCCGATCCCTGCGATGACGCCCGCAGCGGGCGCCTCTCCCCCGTACAGGCCCTCGGCCGCCAGCGGTGCGACCTCGAGGAACGGGCTCCCCTCATCGAGCAGGCGCGCCACCCGCTCGCGCGGCAGCAGCTTGCCGCGCGCGACGTGGCGCTTGCGGGACGCGGCCGGCCCGCCGAGGGATGCCGCGGCCAGCCGCTCACGCAGCTCCTCGGCCAGCATCCGCTGCGCGTCGCCCGTGCGCGCGAAGGCGTCGTCCTGCACCGCCGCGGTGCTCAGCACGCTCATATGGCTCCCTCGCGTCATCGTCGTCGACGTCACGATCGGGTCACACCCGTTGTCGTGGCATGGCCAGATTGGTTAGTGTTCACTAACTGAGCTTTAGGTTAGCGAGGCTTAACTGAAATGACAAGCGGCATCACCGAACGCGATCGCGCCAAGGCCGACCGCCACGCGGCGATCCTCCACGAAGCGGCCGCCCTCTTCGCCGAGCGCGGATTCAGCGGCGTGAGCCTCGAAGACATCGGCGGCGCCGTCGGCGTCAGCGGACCGGCGTTGTACCGCCACTTCGCCAACAAGCAGGCGCTCCTGGGCGCGATCCTGCTCGAGGTCAGCGAGAGGCTCCTCGCCGGCGGACAGGCCGTGCTCGCCGCGCACGACCTCGCCACCGACCGGCTCGACGCGATCATCGCGTTCCACGTCGAGTTCGCCCTGCAGGACGCCGACGTCATCCGCGTGCAGGACCGCGACCTCGCCAGCCTCAACGACGACGACCGGCACACCGTGCGACGCCTACAGCGCGAGTACGTCGAAGTGTGGATCGGCATCCTCTCCAGCGTCCACCCCGAGCGCGACGAGGACGACCTGCGGGTGCGCGCGCACGCGTGCTTCGGGCTCATCAACTCCACGCCCCACACCGTGCGCGCCTCGCGCTCACGGCCGGGCGAGCGCGACATCCGCAGCATCCTGCACACCATGGCGCGCGCCTCGCTCACGGCCTGACGCGCCGGTGTCCTAGTCTGGACGGACCATGGCGGGGCCTGGCCGACAGGGCGACGCAGGCAGGGCGGGCAGCGTCGACGGCACCGAGACGCCCGAGCCCGAGCGTGCTCCCGAGACGGGCGAGTCCAGCTCGCGCCGCGACTTCTTGAAGCTGGGCGGCGTCGCCGCGGCCGGACTGGTCGTGGGAGGCGCGGTCGGAGCGGCCGCCGGCGCCTCGATCGGCCACACCATCGGCTACCGCGAAGGGTCCGTCGATCTCACCGCCCTCCCGCCGCGCTCGGAGCCCGGGTTCGACCACGTCGTGGTGCTCATGGGCGAGAACCGCTCGTTCGACAACCTCCTCGGCTGGCTCTACACGCGCGAGAACCTCCCCGACGGCGCCGCGTTCGACGGCCTCGCCTTCGGCCGTCACGCCAACACCGCGCCCTCCGGCGAGCGCGTCGAGGTGCACACCTACTCGGGCCCCACCGACGACGTGATGGCACGGCCCGATCCCGACCCCGGCGAGGAGTACCCGCACGTCAACACCCAGCTGTTCGGCACGGTCGACCCACCGGGGAACGCCGCCGCCCAGGTGGGCGACATGGTCGCGCCGTTCAACGCGCCGAGGCCCGGCGCGAAGCCGACGATGGAAGGGTTCCTCCACGACTACTGGAACAACCTGACGCGCCTGCGCCACGGTCAGCCGCCCACGCTCGAGGAGGCATCGCACATCATGGGCGGCTTCTCGCCCGAGCAGCTGCCTGTGCTGTCGACCCTCGCGAAGGGCTTCGCCGTCTTCGACGCCTGGTTCGCCGCGGTGCCGTCGCAGACCTACTGCAACCGGTCGTTCTTCCACGCGTCCACCTCGCACGGGTTCGTCACCAACAAGCACGGCGGTGGATACGACAAGTGGCTCGACGCCGCGCAACGGCCCACGATCTTCAACCGCCTCGAAGAGGCCGGCATCCCGTGGAAGGTCTACTTCGACGAGATGCAGCTCGTCTCGCTCACCGGCATCCTGCATGCTCCGGTGCTCGAGGAGCACTGGCGCACCGGGCACTTCGGGCACATGTCCGAGTTCTTCGAGGATGCCGCCGCCGGACGCCTCCCCGCCTACGCCTTCATCGAGCCGCGCATGGTGTACGACCACAACGACTTCCACCCGCCGTTCGGCGCCCTGCGCGAGAGCCGGGTCGACGGCTCACCGGTGGTCGACTCCGCCGTCTCGGATGTCCGGGCCGGCGAGAAGCTGGTGGCCGACGTCTACAACGCCGTCAAGGGCAGCGCGACCGCGGACGGCTCGAACGCGATGAACACGCTGCTGCTGATCACGTTCGACGAGCACGGCGGCACGTACGACCACATGCCGCCGCCGGAGGCGACGCCGCCCATCGCCGACGACGCTCCCGGCGAGATGGGCTTCACCTTCGACCGGCTCGGCGTGCGGGTGCCGACGATCGCGGTCTCGGCGTACACGCGGGCGGGCACCATCGTCCACGACGAGATGCACCATGCCGCCGTCGTCGCGACCCTCACGCGGCTGCACGGTCTGCGTCCGCTCACCCGACGTGACGCCGACGCGCGCGACCTGTTCTCGATCGTGAACCTCGACACCCCGCGCGATCCGTCGAGCTGGCCGGTCGTGCACCCGATGTACGTGCCGCCGAACCCGGCCGAGGACGAGCTGTCCGACCTCAAGGACGGACCCCACAAGGACAAGCCGCTGAGCCCGCCCGGCCGCGGCCTGCTGGGGCTGCTGCTCGCGCGATACGGCCCGCCCGACGCGCCCGAGCCCCAGACGTACGCCGAGGCCTACGACGTGCTGCAGGAGCACGGGCTCGGGCTGTTCTACCCCAAGATCTCCTGACGCCGCACCACCGCCCGGCCGGCCCCAAGGCACCGGCCGGGCGGTCGCTGTCAGCGAAGCAGCATCGCGCGTCCCGGCTCCCGCAGGATGTCGGCGACCTCGACGAGGAACCGCGATCCCTGCTCGCCGTCGACGAGGCGGTGGTCGAACGACAGCGCGAGCGTCATCACATCGCGCAGCGCGATCTCGCCGCGGTGCTCCCACGGCTGGCGACGCACCGCGCCCAGCGCGAGGATGCCCGCCTCCCCCGGGTTGATGATCGGCGTGCCCGCGTCGACGCCGAAAACGCCCACGTTGGTGATCGAGAACGTGCCGCCCATCATGTCGGCGGGCGCCGTCTTGCCCGAGCGCGCCGTCTCGGCGAGCGCGCGGATCGCATCGGCGAGTTCCACGAGGGTGAGCTCCTGCGCGTCGCGGATGTTCGGCACCACGAGGCCCCGCCCGGTCGCCGCGGCGATCCCGAGATTCACGTAGTGATGCTCGACGATCTCGCCGGCGTCCTCGTCCCACGTCGAGTTCAGTCCGGGGTGGCGGGCCAGGGCGAGACAGACGGCCTTCGCGGCGACGGCCATGACCCCGATGCGGTGGTCCTGGAGGGCGCGATCGGCCTTCAGCGAGGCGATGAGCTCGCTCGTCGCGGACACGTCGACCGTCAGGAACGTCGTGACGTGCGGGGCGGTGAAGGCGCTGCGCACCATGGCGGCGGCGGTCATGCGTCGCACGCCGCGGATCGGGGTGCGGGTCGTCCGGTCGCCGCCGACGGCGGGACGCGGCGGTTCGAACGCCTCGGTCACCGCCGGCTCAGCGGCCGGCGCGGCGGTCACGCCGATGCGCTCCGCGTACGCCTCGACGTCGCCGCGCGTGATGATCCCGGTCGCACCGGTCGCCTCGACGAGGGCCAGGTCGACGCCGAGCTGCTTCGCAAGCGCGCGCACCGGCGGCGTGGAGCGCGGCCGTTCTACAGGGCGCTCGCCCACATCGCCGAGCTGGATCGCGTCATGGGGTGCCGCCTCGAGGACCGCGGTGTCGGACACCGCAGTCGCCTGCCCGGCGACGCGCGCCCGTCGCTGCGGCCGGCCGGCGCCGCGCGGGGCGGCGCCGTACCCGACGAGATTCGGCTGCGCCTTCTCCGCCGGAGCGGATGCCGCATCCGCCGCCGCTGCGTGTTCGGCCGCCGCCCCTGCAGGAGCGGCCGCCACGGCGTTCGCGTCGAGCGTCGACGGAGGGGAGACATCCGCCGCCCCGGTGTCGAACGAGATCAGCACCGAGCCGACCAGGATGACATCGCCCGTCTCGGCGTGCAGCGCCGTCACGGTACCCGCGTACGGCGAGGGCAGCTCGACGACGGCCTTGGCGGTCTCGACCTCGGCGATGGTCTGGTTCAGCGCCACCGTGTCGCCGACGGCGACCAGCCACTGCACCAGTTCGGCCTCGGGAAGTCCCTCGCCGAGGTCGGGGAGGAGGAAGTCCTGCGTCATGCGTCCCGCACCCCGCTCAGGCTGTTCGGGCGGTCCATGACGCGGTCCACGGCGTCCAGGATCCGATCGAGGTCGGGCAGATGGTGCTTCTCGAGCTTGGCGGGCGGATACGGGATGTCGTGTCCCGTGACGCGCTGCGGTGCCGCCTCCAGGTAGTTGAAGCAGCGCTCGGTGACGCTGGCGATGAGCTCTGCACCGACGCCGGCTTCGCGCGCGGCCTCGTGCGTGACCACGACGCGACCGGTCTTGCGGACCGAGGCCGTCACCGTGCGGTAGTCGACCGGCGAGATCGACCGCAGGTCGATGACCTCGATCGACACTCCGTCGTCCTCGGCGGCGGTGGCGGCATCCATCGCCGTCGCCACCTGCGCGCCGTACGTCAGCAGCGTCACGTCGCTGCCCTCCCGGGCGACCCGCGCGAGCCCCATCGGCGGGGCGTCGGCGAGCTGCAGGTCGAGGTCGACCTCGCCCTTGGTGTGGTACAGCCGCTTGGGCTCGAAGTACACCACGGGGTCGTCGGAGGCGATCGCCTGCCGCAGCATCACGTAGGCGTCCTGCGGGTTCGACACGGCGATCACGCGCAGCCCGGAGGTGTGCACGAAATACGCCTCGGGCGACTCGGAGTGGTGCTCGGCGGCGCCGACGCCGCCCGCCCAGGGGATGCGGATCGTGATCGGCATCGTCACGTTGCCGCGGGTGCGGTAGTGCAGCTTCGCGACCTGGCACACGATCTGATCGAAGGCCGGGTAGACGAAGCCGTCGAACTGGATCTCGACGACAGGGCGGTAACCGCGGAACGCCAGTCCCACCGCGGTGCCCATGATGCCCGCCTCGGCGAGCGGGGTGTCGACGACCCGCTGCGCGCCGAACTCCTCCTGCAGGCCGTCGGTGATGCGGAAGACGCCGCCGAGCTTGCCGATGTCCTCCCCCATGAGGAGCACCTTCGGGTCGTCGGCCATCGCGCGCCGCAGGCCCTCGTTGATGGCCTTCGCCATCGTCAGCTGCGTCATCGTGCCGCCTCCTCGGCGCCTGCCGGGGCGAACCCGTCGAGATACGCGCGGAACCACTCGCGCTGCTCGTCGATGCCCGAGTGCGGCTCGGCGTAGACCTCGTCGAACACCGTGATCGGCTCACGGGTGCGCGCGCTCATCGCGGCCTCGCGCACGCGGGCGGCGAGGGCGTCGGCATCCGCGTCGACGCTCGCCGCGAAGGCGTCGTCGTACTCGCCGCGCGACCGCAGCAGCTGCTCGACGCGGGCGATCGGGTCGCGGCGGCGCCAGGACTCGACCTCCTCCTTGTCGCGGTAGCGCGTGGGGTCGTCCGACGTGGTGTGCGGCCCCATCCGGTAGGTGACGGCCTCGATGAACGCAGGACCCTCGCCGCGTCGGGCGATGTCCAGCGCCCAGCGCATCGCGGCGAGGCACGCGAGGACGTCGTTGCCGTCCACGCGCATGCTCGGGATGCCGAAGCCCGGCGCGCGCCCGGCGATGGGGAACTTCGCCTGCACCGTGACCGGCTCCGAGATCGCCCACTGGTTGTTCGTGCACACGAAGACGACCGGGGCGCGGAACGACGACGCGAAGACCATCGCCTCGTTGACGTCGCCCTGGCTCGAGGCGCCGTCGCCGAAGTACGCGACCGAGACCTGGTCGGTGCCGTCGCGCTGGACGCCCATCGCGTACCCGACCGCGTGCAGCGCCTGCGCGCCGATGATGATCTGCTGCGTCGCGGTGTTCAGCTCGTAGGGGTCGTACGTGGAGTGCTCCTCGCCGCGCCAGGCGAGGACGAAGTCGGAGGGCTTGCCGCCGCGGGCGTAGACGACGCCCGTCTCGCGGTAGCTGGGGAACGCGAAGTCGTCCGCACGCAGCGCCCGCGCGGTGCCGATCTGCGTCGCCTCCTGCCCCTGGCACGGCGGCCACAGCGCCAGCTGGCCCTGCCGCTGCAGGGCGACGCCCTCGGTGTCGATGCGGCGCAGCAGCACCATGTCGCGGTACAGACCGCGCAGCGCCTCGGCATCGACGTCGGCGACCCAGCGGTCCAGCTCGGCGTCGGCGATGCGCTCGCCGTCGGGGGTCAGCAGTCGGGCGACATCCTCGATGTCGGTGGCCGGATCCGCTGTCGGTGTCAGGGTGTGCGTCATCGTCATCACTCCTCGTTGCGGGCTCCCTCGTGAGGAGCCGCCTCGTGTGCGCCGGCCTCGTCGCCGGCTCATTCGAGGCTACGTCCGCATCGCACCTCGCTCAAGCATTCGCGATCTTCTTGAGCATGTTGACAACCAGGAGGGGATTCAGGCGTGCTAACGTTTCGCACTATGAGTGCCCTCGATCACGTCGACCTGGAACTGCTCGCGGCGCTGTCCGCAGACCCCCGGGCGACCGTCGTCGCACTGGCCGAACGGCTCGGTCTGTCGCGCAACACCGTGCAGGCGCGCATGGCCCGGCTCGAGAAGGCGGGCGTGTTCCTGTCGTACGAGCGGGCGATCTCGTCGGCATCCCTCGGGTTCCCGATCGAGGCGTTCATCAGCGTCATCGTGCGGCAGGCCGATCTGCCCCGGATCGCCGTCGAACTGGCGCGCGTGCCCGAGGTGGTGCAGGCGCACGGCCTGTCGGGTCAGGTCGATCTGCTGGTGCGCGTGGCGTGCCGCGACACGCAGCACCTCTTCGACACCGACGCCCGCATCCTGGCGATCGAGGGCGTCGAGCGCACCGAGACGTCGCTGGTGATGGGCGAGGTCATCGCCCACCGCGTCACGCCGCTCATGGAGCTGGCACGACAGGTACCGTAGCCGCCTCGCCCTTCGGGTTGCCGGTGGACGAGGCATCCGCCCGCACCAGCACCACGCCCACGAGGATCAGCGCACCGCCGACGAACTGGATGGGCGCCGGCACCTCGGCGAGGAAGATCCACGCGAACATGAGGGCGAACAGCACCTCCGACAGCCCGACGAACGAGGCGACGCGCGCGCCGATGCGCGGCACCGCCATCACCCCGAACGCGTAGCCCACCGTCGTGGCGACGGCGGCGACCCAGAGCATCGGCATCCACCACGGCACCTCCGTGCCGGCGAGCACGACCGTGACCGCTGGCGCCTGGAACGGCAGGATGCCGGTGAGGCACAGCACGCCCATGACGAGGGCGCCGGTCAGCAGGCCGCTGGCAGCCAGCGCCAGCGGCGGGAGCTCGTCGCCGGCGCGCTCGGAGATGACGAAGTAGGCGCACACGCACACCGCGGCGGCCAGGGCGAGCAGCGTTCCGAGCAGGTCGAAGGATGCCCCCGAGATGTCGACGACCAGCACGAGGCCGGCCATCGCCACCACCGAACCCCAGATCACCAGCGCCGACGGCGCCTTGCGGGTGCGGATCCAGACGAATGCGACGAGCATGACCGGCGCGAGGTACTGGATGAGCAGCGCCACGGCCACCGGCATCCGCTGCATCGCGGAGAAGAAGAACAGCTGACAGCCCAGCACGGGCATGAGGCCGAACCCGACGATGAGGCGCCAGTGGCGCCGCAGGAACCCGCGTTGACGTGCCATCGCACGGAACAGCGCCGGCGACAGGATGAGGCCGGCGATCCCCATCCGCACCAGGAGCGCCGCGCCGAGCGACCAGCCGGCCTCCAGCAGCGGCTTGACGAACGGTCCGCTCGAGGAGAACGCGAGGGCCGAGCCCACGGCCATGATCAGGCCCGTGGTGCGCAGACGTGCGGTGGAACCCACGGCCGAACTCGGTGCGATGACGGGGAGCGACGCGGTCTGGGCGGTCATGGGCGGCATCCGACTGTCAGGGGTGAAAGGTGTTTACACTGGTGACAGTAGCGAACGGGATGTCAGGAGTCAACGTGGTTTTCATTCATGACACGGAGCAGAACCTCCGCGCCGCCGCGTATCTGGTCAACACGCTGCCCGGCTTCGACGGCGACGACACGCTCACGACCCTCGAGGACTTCGCCGCGTACCTGGAGGTCAACCCCTACACGGGCGTCATCCGGCGAGATCTCGCGGAGCTGGATGCCGTCCGCGCCGTCCGCTCACGACTGCGCCAGCTGTGGGAGGTCGACCGGGAGGGAGCGGTGCCACTGGTCAACGAGATGCTGCGCGACGGCGACGCGCTGCCCCGCCTGGTGATCCACGACGGCTTCGACTGGCACATCCACGCCACGAGCGACGACGCACCGCTGGCCACCCGCATCCTCGTCGAGGCGGCCATGGCGTTCATCGACGTCATCCGCGCCGACGAGTACGACCGGGTGCGCGTGTGCGCGGCCGACGACTGCGACGGCGTCTACGTCGACTTCTCGAAGAACGGCTCCAAGCGCTACTGCGACACCGGCAACTGCGGCAACCGCATGAACGTCAACGCGTATCGGCGTCGGAAGGCGCGAGAAACCGCGTGATCGCCGCGGCGGCGACCGCCGGGGTCTCGTAGTGGATGAGGTGCCCGACATCGGGGATCTCGACGAGCTCGGCGTCGGCGAACAGCGTCGCCAGCGTCCGCTCGGCCTCGATGGGCGTGATGTCGTCGCGCTGTGCGGCCACCAGCAGCGTCGGCTGCGCGATGCGCGGCGCGAACTCGCGCACGTCGTGCGAGACCGACGCGACGAACGCGTCGTGCAGCACGTCGCGGTCCGCGAAGCGCGAGAAGTAGGTGTCGTGCTGATCGTGCACGAATCGGCGGATGCCGGGGTCCTTGGTCTTGGCCATCGTGACGCTCATCCCCCGCACGATGAGCCCGTTGCGCAGCAGTGCGTCGCCGAGCCCGGAGGGCAGCTTCGCACCCGCCCAGTAGTAGAACACCGCGAGCCGGGTGAGCACGCCGCGCGGACCCTCCAGCGCCGGGGCGCCGATCGGGTTCACGAGGATCATCCGCGGCGTCTCGAGGCCGCCCGCAACGGCGGCCGAGACCACGATCGAGCCGAACGAGTGTCCGAGGATGACGGCGCCGGGCGCGACCGCTCCGGCGAACTCCTGCAGCCACTGCGCGTAGAGGTCGAGGTCGTGCCTGCGGCCCGGGATCGGCGCGGTCTCGCCGAAGCCCGGAAGGTCGGGTGAGATCACCCGGACGCTCGGCAGGTGCGCGACGACGGGCTCGAGGCCGTGGTGCTCGCCACGGAAGCCGTGCACCGCGACGACGGTGGTGGCCGCATCCGACGGCCCGTAGACCCAGTAGGCGGTGACGCCGCCGAGCACCTCGAGCTCGCGTCGCTCGACGGGGATCTCGTCCAGCAGCGGGGCGTAGGGGTTGGGCGCGCTCACCCGTCGAGTCTACGAGTCCCGCCCGTGCCCGGCCTGTACGCGGAGCGCCTTCGCCCGGATGTCGGCGGCGGCGCATACCGTGAACGGCATGAGCCGCCCGCATCCCGAACAGCTGCCGCTGTGGGATGTGCCGGACTGGGTGCGCATGGTCGGGGTCTTCGACCTCGAGACCACGGGCGTCGACGTGACCGGCGATCGCATCGTGACGGCGCACGTGGGCCTGCTGGATGCCGGCGGCCGCGTCATCCGCGCACGCGACTGGCTCGCCGACCCCGGCGTCGAGATCCCCGAGGGAGCGAGCGCGATCCACGGCATCACGACCGAGCACGCCCGCACGCAGGGCCGCCCCGCCCGCGACGTCGTGACCGAGGTGGTCGAGGCGGTGAGCGGACTGCTGGATGCCGGCATCCCCGTCGTCGCCTACAACGCGCCGTTCGACTTCTCGCTGCTGAAGTACGAGTCGTTGCGGCACGGCATCGCGCCGATCGAGAACCCGACCCCGGTCATCGACCCGCTCGTGGTCGACAAGGCGTACGACCGGTGGCGCAAGGGCAAGCGCACGCTGGAGGTCGTCGCGGCGCACTACGCGGTGCGGCTGGATGCGGCGCACGAGGCGTCCGCCGACGCGGTCGCGGCCGGACGCGTCGCCCAGGCGCAGGCCGAGCGCTTCGCGCCGTGGCTGCCCGAGACGGCGGGCGAGCTGCACACCCGGCAGATCGGGTGGGCCCGGGCGCAGGCCGAGAGCCTCACCGAGTACTTCATCCGCATCGGCCGGATCGACCCCGACGACCGCCTCGACGGCCGCTGGCCGATCCGCTGAGCACTCCCCCGCGCAAACGCAGAAGACCCCGCCGAAGCGGGGTCTTCCGGGCGGGGCTGCTTACTTGGCGCCGCCGAAGTTCTTGAAGCGCTGGTTGAACTTCTCGACACGACCGGCCGAGTCCATGATGCGCTGCTTGCCCGTGTAGAACGGGTGCGAGGCCGACGAGATCTCGACGTCGATGACGGGGTACTCGACGCCATCGAGCTCGATCGTCTTGTCGCTGGTCACCGTCGAGCGGGTGAGGAAGGTCTCGCCCGAGCCGAGGTCACGGAACACGACGGCCTGGTAGTCCGGGTGGAGGTCAGTCTTCATGATGGTCCTTTGAGGATGGTGCCCTGGATTTTGCCAGGACGGTCAAAGTCTGGTGGTGCGAGCGCACCAAAGAGTGATTCTATCAGCCCCGAGCGGGGACGCCGAACCGACCGGGTCAGTGGGTGGCGCGGGCGGCGAAGCGCCCGCCGTCCTCGGTGAGGCGGATGGGCACGCCGAAGGTGTCGCTGAGCGCCTCGCCGGTCAGCGTGTCGCGGATGGGACCGGATGCCACCGCCTGGCCGTCGCGCAGCAGCAGCACGTGCGTGAAGCCGATCGGGATCTCCTCGACGTGGTGCGTGACCATGATCATCGCAGGCGTCGTCGGCGCCTGGGCGTAGCCGCTCAGCAGCATGAGGAGCTCCTCGCGGGCGCCCAGGTCCAGGCTCGCGGTGGGCTCGTCCAGCAGCAGCAGCTCGGGGTCGGTCATGACGGCGCGGGCGATCTGGACGCGCTTCTGCTCGCCGTCGCTGAGCGTGCCGAACGTACGGTCGGCCAGGTGGTCGAGCTTCCACTCGGCGAGCACCCGCAGCGCGCGCCGCTCGTCGATGTCCTCGTAGTCCTCGCGCCAGCGGCCGAGCACCGAGTACGCCGCCGTCAGCACGACGTTGAGCACGGTCTCCTCCGGCGGCACGCGGCGCGCCATCGCGGAGGACGCGAACCCGATGCGAGGGCGCAGCTCGAACACGTCGGTGCGGCCGAGCCGCTCGCCGAGGATCGTCACCGTGCCCGACGTGGGGTGCAGCAGCGTATCGGCCATCTGGAGCACCGTGGTCTTGCCGGCGCCGTTGGGGCCGAGCACGACCCAGCGCTCGTCGTCGTTGATCGTCCAGTCCAGGTGGTCGACGATGTTCCGGGCGTTCCGGCGGACGACGACGTCGGAGAATTCGAGCACCTGGGGCATGCCGATAGCCTATCGGCCGTCGGCGGCGACCTCCGCGTACAGCGCCGCCGTCTGGTCGGCGATGCGCCCCCAGCTGAACTCCTCGGTCGCCCGCCGGCGACCTGCCTCGCCGTATGCCTGCGCCTGCGCCGGATCGCTCACCACCTCGGTGAGCACGCGCGCGAGATCGGCCACATAGCGCTCAGGGTCGACCGGCGTGCCGGTGCCGTCCTGCGCCTGCTCGATGGGCACCAGACGCCCGGTGACGCCGTCCACCACGACCTCGGGGATCCCTCCGGTGGCCGTGCCCACCACGGCCGCACCGCACGCCATCGCCTCCAGGTTCACGATGCCGAGCGGCTCGTAGACCGAGGGGCAGACGAACGTGGTGGCGGCGCTGAGGATCGTGCACAGCTCGTGGCGGGACAGCATCCGATCCAGCCACACGACACCCTCGCGGGTGTCCTGCAGCCCCCGCACCAGCTCCTCGACCTCCGCCATGATCTGCGGCGTGTCGGGCGCCCCCGCGGCGAGCACCACCTGGACGTCGGCGGGAAGGCGCTCGGCGGCGCGCAGGAAGTACGGCAGGCCCTTCTGCCGCGTGATGCGCCCCACGAACACCACCGACGGCTTGGCGGGATCGATGCCGAGCTCGGCCAGCAGCGCCGGATCGTCGACCGGATGCCACGCCTGGACGTCGATGCCGTTGTAGATGACGCGCACCTTGTCGCCGTCGAGCTCCGGGTAGCTGCGCAGGATGTCGGCCCGCATGCCCTCGCTCACCGCGACGATGGCCGCTGCGCTCTCGTACGCGGTCTTCTCGATCCAGCTCGACACGGCGTACCCGCCGCCCAGCTGCTCGGCCTTCCACGGCCGCAGCGGCTCGAGGCTGTGGGCCGTCACGATGTGCGGGATGCCGTGCAGCAGGGATGCCAGATGCCCGGCGAAGTTCGCGTACCAGGTGTGACTGTGCACGACGTCGGCGCCGGCGACGTCGGAGACGATCTCCAGATCCGTGCCGAGGGTCTGCACGGCGGCGTTGGCCGCGGCCAGTTCCGAGGGCACGCCGTACGATGTGGTGCCCTCTTCGTCGCGGTCCGCGCCGAACGCGCGCACCCGCACGTCGAGGTCGGTGCGCAGCGCCTTGACGAGCTCGGTCACGTGAACTCCCGCACCCCCGTAGATCTCCGGCGGGTACTCCTTCGTGACGATGTCGACGCGCATGTGTCGAACGCTAGTACACGGCCCGGAACGCGTCATAGTGTGGGGGCCATGCCAGCTGCACCCAAGGTCTTCGGAATCATCCTCGCCGGCGGCGAAGGGAAGCGGCTGATGCCGTTGACCGCGGACCGCGCGAAACCCGCCGTCCCCTTCGGCGGTCAGTACCGCCTCATCGACTTCGCGATCTCGAACCTGATCAACTCGGGTCTGCGGCAGATCGTGGTCCTGACGCAGTACAAGTCCCACAGCCTCGACCGCCACATCTCGCAGACGTGGCGCATGTCGGCGCTGCTGGACTCGTACGTGACGTCGGTGCCCGCGCAGCAGCGGCTCGGGAAGCGCTGGTTCTCGGGGTCGGCCGACGCGATCCTGCAGAGCCTCAACCTCATCAACGACGAGCAGCCCGACATCGTCGTCGTCATCGGCGCCGACCACGTGTACCGCATGGACTTCCGGCAGATGCTCGCCGCGCACATCGAGTCCGGCGCGCGGGCCACGGTGGCCGGCATCCGCCAGCCGATCTCACTGGCCAACCAGTTCGGCGTCATCGACGTCGAGCCCGACTACCCGATGCGCATCCGCGACTTCCTCGAGAAGCCGCAGAACCCGGTGGGGCTGGCCGACGCGCCCGACCAGGTGCTCGCGTCGATGGGCAACTACATCTTCGACGCGCAGGCGCTCATCGAGGCGGTGGAGGCCGACGGGGAGTTCCCGACGTCCAACCACGACATGGGCGGCGACATCGTCCCCTACTTCGTCGGCCGCGGCGAGGCGGGCGTGTACGACATGAACCGCAACGAGGTGCCGGGCTCGACCGATCGCGACCGGTACTACTGGCGGGATGTCGGAACCATCGACTCGTTCTTCGACGCCCACCGCGATCTCATCTCGACGCTGCCGATCTTCAACCTCTACAACACCGACTGGCCGATCCACTCGCAGGCGGTGAACTCGCCCCCGGCGAAGTTCGTGCGCGACTCGGTGGGCCGCATCGGCAACGCGATCGACTCGATCGTGTCGCTCGGGTCGGTGCTGTCCGGCACGCACCTCGAGCGCAGCGTCGTCGGCCCGTGGACGCTCGCGGGCGGCGGGTCGACGATCACCGACTCGGTGCTCTTCGACCACGTGCAGGTCGGGGCGGGCGCGCGGGTGCACCGGGCGATCCTCGACAAGAACGTCCTGCTCGAAGAGGGCGCGACGGTCGGCGTGGACCGCGAGCGGGACCTTGCGCGCGGCTTCACGGTCACCGACAGCGGCATCACCGTCGTCGGCAAGGGCGTGCGCGTCGAACGGTGACACGCGGTCGGGAGCGGCATCCGCGTCCGGCTAGCGTGGAGGCATGCCTGCCGCACCCGCCCGCTTCCTCGTCGTGCTGGACGCCGACTCGACGCTGATCCGCAACGAGGTCATCGAGCTCATCGCCGACGAGGCAGGGCGCGGGGCCGAGGTGGCCGCCGCGACCGAGGCAGCGATGCGGGGCGAGGTCGACTTCGCGACCAGCCTGCGATCGCGGGTCGAGGCCCTGCAGGGCGTGCCGGTCACGGCGTTCGCGCGGGTGCTGGCGCGCATCGAGCCGACGCCGGGGGTGCGCGAGCTCGTCGCCGCCGTCCACGAGCGCGGCGGCGCGGTCGGGGTGGTGTCGGGCGGGTTCCACGAGATCCTCGACACCGTCGCGCCGGACCTCGGGGTCGACGTGTGGCGGGCGAACCGGCTCGCGACGAGCGACGGCGTGCTCAGCGGCGCGGTGGACGGCGGGATCGTGGATGCCGCGGGCAAGGCCGCCGCGCTGCGCGAGTGGGCGGCCGAGCGCGACGTGCCCCTCACCCGCACGCTTGCGATCGGCGACGGCGCGAACGACCTCGAGATGATGGCGGTGGCGGGACTCGGCGTGGCCTTCAACGCCAAGCCGGCGGTGCGCGAGCGCGCCGACGTCGTCGTCGGCCCGGTGGATCTGGCAGAGGTCATCGCGCTGCTGCCGTGACCTGCCGGGGTGTCGGTGCCCTGGCGTAGCGTCGGGGCATGCACATCATCCTCGTTCCCGGACTCTGGCTCGACGCATCCTCCTGGGGCGACGTCGCCCCCGCGCTCGAAGCGGCGGGGCATCGCACCCACGCTCTGACGATGCCGGGAGTCGGCGCCTCCGGAGCCGCCGCCGTGGGCATCGGCATGGCGGACTGGGTGGCCGCCGTCGTCGCCGAGATCGACCGACTCGACGGGCCTGTCGTGCTCGTCGGGCACTCCGGCGGCGGCAACGTCGTCTACGGCGCCGTGGACGCACGCCCCGACCGGGTCTCGCACGTCGTGTTCCTCGACACGTTCCCGCCGGGCGACGGCGGAGCGGTGTCGGAGTTCCCCGTCGTCGACGGCGTGATCCCCTTCCCCGGGTGGGACTTCTTCGACGAGTCCGACGTCGCCGACCTCGACCCGCAGACGCGTGCCGATGCCGCGGCCCGCGCGAAGTCGGTGCCCGAGCGGGTTCCCACCGACCCCATCCGGCTGTCCGACGAGCGGCGCCGCGCGGTGCCGGCCACGATCATCACCGGCACGGTGCGCGAGGCGCAGATCCGCGAGATCATCGCCGCGGCGCCGGTGTGGGCGGCCGAGCTCGCCGCCGTCGAGCAGCTCGAGGTCATCGAGCTCGGCGCCGAAGGCGACCCGACCGGTCACTGGCCGCAGTTCTCGCGGCCGGGCGCGGTCGCCGAGGCCGTCCTGCGGGCGATCGACTGACGCGCACGGGCCCGGCGATGCGAGGCATCGCCGGGCCCGTCGCGGAGGGGCTGCGGGTCAGTGCCCCATGCCGAGGCCGCCGTCGACCGGGATCACGGCGCCGGAGATGTACGCGGCGTCATCCGACGCCATCCAGGTGACGACGCCGGCGACCTCGTCCGCGGACGCGAACCGACCGGCGGGGATGCTCTTCTGGTACTCGGCCTGCGTGTCGGCAGGAAGCTCGGCCGTCATGTCGGTCTCGATGAAGCCGGGCGCCACGACGTTCGCGGTGATGCCGCGGCCGCCGAGCTCGCGGGTGAGTGAGCGGGCGAAGCCGACCAGGGCGCTCTTGGAGGCCGAGTAGTTGATCTGGCCGGCGGAGCCGTACAGGCCGACAACGCTCGAGATGAGGATGACGCGACCCCAGCGGGCGCGCAGCATGCCCTTCGAGGCGCGCTTGACGACACGGAAGGCGCCGCCGAGGTTGGTGGCCACGACGCTGTCGAAGTCGTCCTCGGTCATGCGCAGCAGCAGCGTGTCCTTCGTGATGCCCGCGTTGGCCACGACGATCCCGACCGGACCGAGGGTGTTCTCGACCTCGGTGAAGGCGGCGTCGACGGCGGCGGCATCCGTCACATCCGCCCGCACCGTGAGCGTGCCCTCGGGGCCCTCGCCCGAGCGCGCGGTCACGGCGACCTTGTAGCCCTCGGCGACGAAGCGCTCCGCGATGGCACGGCCGATGCCGCGGTTTCCGCCGGTGACGAGGACGACGCGATCGGTGGACATGTGTGGACTCCCGGAGGTCAGTGGCCGAACCGGACCAGCCTACCGGCGGCGGGGTCGCGGCATCCGTCACCCGTTTGACACCCCCCAGTGCCGCTGGGACGCTGGAGGCGGACATCGACGAAAGGCCTCGCCGTGAGCGACAACATCCCGCAGAACCCCGCCCCGGAGCCCGGCGCGTACCCGCCCGTTCCGCCGGCGCCGGCGGCCCAGCCGGCACAGCCCGCGCAGCCGGTTCAGCCGCCGGCAGCACCCGCGCCGGGCGGCTACGCCGCTCCGGCACCGGGCGCATACCCTCCACCGGCGTACGGCACGCCGCCGGCGAACGCCGCCCCCGCCTACGGCGCTGCTCCGGCCTACGGCGCCGCCCCGGCGTACGGTGCGGCGCCCGGTTACGGCTACGGCGCGCAGCCGAAGACCAACACGCTCGCCATCGTCTCGCTCATCGCGTCGATCTCGAGCTTCGTCATCCTCCCGCTGATCGGGTCGATCGTCGGCGTGATCACCGGCCACATGTCGCTCAACCAGCTCAAGACGAGCGGCGAGCAGGGCCGCGGCATGGCGCTGGCCGGCACCATCGTCGGCTGGGTCGGCCTCGGCCTCACGATCATCGGCATCATCGCCCTGATCCTGTTCTTCTCGGTCGCCGTCGCCACCTACAACCAGTACGGCGGCAGCTACTGAAATCGATCGCCCCGGGACACGCTCCCGGGGCGATCGCCGGGTGCAACCGGCGTACGCTGGAAGTACCGTGAAGAGTTCGAGCCACGCCCCTTCGGCGACATCGCTGCCGCGCGCCCCGCGCGACGATGTCGACGCGCGCTCGGTGCGCTATCTGGTCACGATGGGCATCCGCGTGGCGTGCTTCATCCTCATGGTCGTCATCACGCCGTACGGCTGGTACACCTGGGTGTTCGGCGCCGCGGCGATCTTCCTCCCGTACATCGCGGTCGTGTCGGCGAACGTCGGCCAGGAGGGCCGGCGCAACCGCCGCGAAGACCCGGAGCCGGCGCTTCCCGCGGCCCCTTCGACGACGGCCCCGAGCGATCCCGGCGTCATCCGCGTGGAAGAGAAGCACGCCATCACCGACACTCCGGACCAGACCGAATGAACGCCGACCATCAGGCCGACGAGGCCGTCTGCTCGCGGGCGGGATGCCGCGGCGCAGCGCACTGGCGCATCGACTGGCGCAACCCGCGCATCCACACCGGCGACCGCAGCAAGACCTGGGTCGCGTGCGACGAGCACGTCGGGTATCTGCGGGAGTTCCTCGCCGCCCGCGACTTCCCGCTGACGGTGTCCCCGCTCTCGCCCGCGGAGGCGGCCCGATGAGCCGCCGGTCGGTGAGCATGCAGCATCTCCCCCGTGCGGGCCGCTGGGCGATCTACATCGCCCTCGCGGTGGTGTTCGCGATCGCGTGCGCGTTCCTGTCGAACTGGCAGTTCTCGCGCAACCAGGAACGCTCCGCCCAGCTCGCGCTGGTCGCGCGGAACTACGACGCGACGCCCGTGCCGCTCGCCGAGGTCATCGCCCCCGGGGCCGAGCTCGACCCGCAGGACGAGTGGCATCCGGTCGTCCTCACCGGCTCCTACCTGGCCGACGACGAGCTGCTGGCGCGCAACCGCCCGCACGGCGGCACGTCCGCGTTCGAGGTGCTGGTGCCCTTCCAGCTCGACGACGGCCGCGTGCTCCTCGTCGACCGCGGCTGGGTGCCGCCGGGCGACGACCAGCCCGGACCGGATGCCGTGCCGACGCCGCCGTCGGGGCAGACGACCGTGATCGTGCGCCTGCGACCTGGCGAACAGCTGCCCTCCTCGGGTCGCTCCGCCCCAGATGGGCAGGTGCCCACCATCAACCTCGGACTGGTCGCCGACACGATCTCCCCCGCCGCCGGCGAGGCCCTCGATCGCAGCGCCTACGGCGTGATGGTCTCCGAGGACCCCGCGACCGCGACGGCTCCGGGCGCGCTGGAGGCACCGTCCGACGACCCCGGCCCGCATCTGTCGTACGCGATCCAGTGGATCCTGTTCGCGATCATGGGCTTCGTCTTCATCGGCTACGTCATCCGCACCGAGCGCCGGCATCGCCGCGAGGACGCCGAGGACGCGGACGCCGCGGACGGCGAGCAGACGGATGCCGCTCCCGCGCCGGCGGCGGCATCCCGTCGTCGCCGTGACCGCGACGCCGAGGACGAGGACGCCCTGATCGACGCCGCGGGCCGCTGACCTGCAGGCCCGGAAGCGGGAGCCCGCGCGCCGCGCGTGCGCGGCTCAGGCCAGCGTGACCAGGTCCGCGTAGTCGCGGCCCCAGATGTCTTCGACGCCGTCGGGCAGGATGAGCACGCGCTCGGGGTTGAGCGCCTCCACGGCACCCTCGTCGTGCGAGACCAGCACGACTGCGCCCTCGTAGTGTGCGAGCGCGCCGAGGATCTCCTCGCGCGACGCGGGGTCGAGGTTGTTCGTGGGCTCGTCGAGCAGCAGCATGTTCGCCGACGACACCACGAGGGTCGCGAGGGACAGACGGGTCTTCTCGCCGCCCGACAGCACGCCGGCGGGCTTCAGCACGTCGTCGCCGGTGAACAGGAACGACCCGAGCACCTTGCGCGCCTCGGTCGCGGTGATGTCGGGCGCCGCCGACATCATGTTCTCCAGCACCGAGCGTGAGACGTCGAGGTTCTCGTGCTCCTGTGCGTAGTAGCCGATCTTGAGGCCGTGACCGGGCTCGAGCCGCCCGGTGTCGGGCTGGTCGACGCCCGCGAGGATGCGAAGCAGCGTCGTCTTGCCGGCACCGTTGAGGCCCAGGATGACGACCTTCGAGCCGCGGTCGATCGCGAGGTCGACGTCGGTGAAGATCTCGAGCGAGCCGTACGACTTCGACAGCCCGGAGGCCATGAGCGGCGTCTTGCCGCACGCGGCGGGCTTCGGGAAGCGCAGCTTCGCGACGCGCTCCTCCTGACGGACCTCGTCCAGGCCTGCGAGCATCTTCTCCGCACGCGCGACCATCTGGTGGGCAGCGGCGGCCTTGGATGCCTTGGCGCCGAACCGGGCGGCCTGCTGCTGCAGCACGGTGGCCTTCTTCTCGACGTTGGCGCGCTCCTTCTTGCGGCGCTCCTCGTCGGCCACCCGCTGGCGCAGGTAGTTCTTCCAGTTCATGTTGTAGACGTCGATGACCTGGCGGTTCGCGTCGAGATAGAACACGCGGTTCACGGTCTCGCCGACGAGCTCGACATCGTGGGAGATCACGATGAGCCCGCCCTTGTAGCCCTTCAGGAACTCACGGAGCCACACGACGCTGTCGGCGTCGAGGTGGTTGGTCGGCTCGTCGAGGATCATCGTCTGCGCGTCCGAGAACAGGATGCGGGCCAGCTCGATGCGGCGGCGCTGGCCGCCCGACAGCGTCTTGAGGGGCTGGTCGAGGATGCGGTCCGGCAGCGAGAGGTTGTGGGCGATGGATGCCGCCTCCGCCTCTGCCGCGTACCCGCCGAGGGCTTCGAAGCGCTCGGTGAGGTTGGCGTACTTGCGCATCGCGCGCGCGGCGACCGCCTCGTCGTCGTCGCCCATGGCCAGGGACGCCTCGTGCATGCCGATCGCGAGAGTGCCGAGGCCGCGGGCGTCGAGGATGCGCGTGCGGGCGAGCATCTCGGGATCCCCCGAACGGGGGTCCTGCGGCAGATAGCCGAGCTCCCCCGACCGCTCGACCTTGCCGTCGGCGGGGATGAGATCCCCGGCGAGCACCTTGGTCAGCGTGGTCTTGCCGGCGCCGTTGCGGCCCACGAGGCCGATCTTGTCGCCGTCGGACACGCGGAACGACACGTCCGACATGAGGACGCGGGCGCCTACGCGGATTTCGAGGTCGTGCACGGCGAGCACAGCAGGTGTCCGTTCGATCGGTGGTGGGTGGATCGGCCGAGTGGCCAGCCATCCAGTATACGGTGACGCATCAGACCGACGCGTGACACGAAATACCTCCGCAGGGTGACCTGGTCGGTACCGGAGAGGGATGCCGCGGCGCATGCCCCGCGCATACCGTTCCGGGGTGGAACTGCTCAGCGACCTCATTCTCCAGGCCGTCTCGTCCCCGTGGCTGTACGCCACGATGTTCGTGGTGGCCGTCGTCGACGGCTTCTTCCCGCCCGTGCCGAGCGAGACGGTGCTGGTCGCCGCGGCGGCGGTCGCGGCATCCACCGGCCGCCCCGATCTGCTGCTGCTGGGTGCGATCGCCGCGATCGGCGCGGCGATCGGTGACAACATCGCGTTCGCGATCGGCCGGAGCGTCGGCACGACCCGGTTCGCGTGGATGCGACGACCCCGTGTCGCCGCGACCTTCGAATGGTCGCGGACCACGCTCGAAAGGCGCGGCGCGGGTCTGATCCTCGGTGCCCGGTTCATCCCGGTGGGCCGCGTCGCGGTCAACCTGTCGGCCGGCGCGCTCGGCTACCCGTGGCCGCGGTTCGCGCTGCTCAGCGTGCTCGCCGGAGCGGGCTGGGCCGTGTACAGCGTCGCCATCGGGCTGCTCGCCGGCGCGTGGCTGAAGGATCAGCCGCTGCTGAGCGCGGGGCTGGGCATCGTCCTCGCCGTGGGTCTCGGTCTGATCGTCGACCGGGTCGTCGCGCTGCGCGCCCGGCGCGCCGAGAGCGCGACGCGCGCGCAGCGCGCCTGAGAGGATGACTGCATGCGCGTGACCACCGCTGTCGAGGCGCCCCGCCGCATCCGCCGACCGAACACGATGACGCTGGCCTTCGGCGCGCTGGCGCTGGTCGCCGTCGCGCTGTTCTCGGTGCTGGTGCCGGTGCTCATCGCGCTGTACGGACAGCCCCCCGCGTTCGCGTTCCTCTTCGGCGCACTGCTGTGCGGCGCCCTGCTCCTGGCGGTCCGCTACCCGCGCTGGGCGATCGCGGCGTTCACGGTCTCGGCGCTGGCGCTCCCCCTCCCGATCGTGGCGGCACCCGAGACGACATGGCCGTGGCCGTGGTCGGTCCCGGCCATGCTCACCCTCTTCGCGTTCCTCGGCGTCCTCACAGTCCGGCACGGCTGGCGGTTCGCGCTGGCTGCGTGGCTGCTCAGCATCGGCGGCACGCTCGCGGTCGTGATCGCGCTGTCCGCCGTGGTCCCCGTCGTCCCCGCGATCGTGAACCTCGTCATCGTGACCTCCATCTCGGGTGCGGCGCTGCTGGTGGCGGTGCTCGTCGCCAGCCGGCTGCGGGTGGGTGCCGAACTCACCCGGGAGCGCGAACTGTCGGCGCTCGAGCAGTCCCGCCGGGTGCTCGTCGAGGAGCGCACGCGCATCGCGCGAGAGCTGCACGACGTCGTCGCCCACGGCATGTCGCTCATCCAGGTGCAGGCCTCGACCGCGCGCTACCGAGTTCCGGGACTCCCCGACGAGGCGGTCACGGAGTTCGACGAGATCGCCCAGACGGCCCGGTCGGGGCTCACCGAGATGCGCCGGCTGCTGGGAGTGCTGCGCACCGAGGATCAGCAGCCCGACCTGACGCCGCAGCAGGGTCTGCGCGACATCGACGCGCTCGTCGCGGCGGTGCGGCGCGCGGGAGCCGAGGTCGAGGCGTCGCTGTCCCCCGCTCCCGACGCCATCCCTTCGGCGGTCGACATCGCGGCCTTCCGCATCGCCCAGGAGGCGCTCAGCAACGCCGTGCGCCACGCGCCGCATGCCCGCATCGACGTCGAGGTGAGGACGGATGCCGAGGCGGTGCGCATCGTCGTCCGCAACGGTCCGGGCACCTCCCCCGAAGTCGTGGCAGCCGGCACGGGGCGCGGCCACGGGCTCCTCGGCATGCGGGAGCGCGCCGCGCTGGTGGGCGGTAGCGTGGAGGCCGGCCCCGACTCCGACGGCGGCTGGACCGTGCGCGCCGTCCTCCCGCTCACCGATCCCACCGGAGGGGCATCGTGACGATCAGCGTCCTCGTGGCAGACGACCAGGCGATGGTCCGTGCCGGCTTCGCCGCCCTGCTCGACGCGCAGCCCGATGTCCGGGTCGTCGGCCAGGCCGCTGACGGTGCCCAGGCGGTCGCGCTGGCTGCCCGTCTCGAGCCGGATGTGGTCCTGATGGACGTGCGGATGCCGGAACTCGACGGGATCGCGGCGACCCGCCGCATCCTCGGCCCGACCTTCCCCGCCGCGCGGGTTCCCCGCATCCTGATGCTCACCACGTTCGACGTCGACGACTACGTGTACGACGCGCTGGAGGCCGGGGCGAGCGGATTCCTGCTGAAGGACGCGCTCCCCGAGGACCTCGTGCATGCGGTCCGCGTGGTCGCCGCGGGCGACGCCCTGCTCGCGCCCAGCGTCACTCGGCGCATGATCGAGCATTTCGCGGCCCGTCGGCCGCGAGCCGGTCGCGCCGTCGCGACGCTGGGCGAGCTCACCGATCGCGAACGAGAGGTGCTCACCCTCATCGGGAGCGGACGCTCCAACACCGAGATCGCGGCGGATCTGTTCATCTCGGAGCAGACCGTCAAGACACACGTCGGAAAGGTGCTCGCCAAGCTCGGCGCGCGCGATCGCGTGCAGGCGGTCATCTTCGCCTACGACGCCGGACTGGTGGAGCCTGCCGGCTGACATCACCCCACGGAGTGAGGGCACGACGACACCACGGAGCGATGCGGCGGCCGCCACCGCGTTCCTAACCTTCCGGGGACGACATCCCCGGGAGGACCTCATGACCGTCGCTCACGCCGCCCACGCGGCATCCCCGCTCCGCAGCCCCGGCAGAGACCGCGCGATCGATCTGGTGCGGGCCTTCTGCATCATCGGCGTCGTCGTGCTGCACGCGATGATGGTCGGCGTCGCCGTGACCGGCGGGCAGCCGTCGTTCGTGAACGCCAGCGACGGCACGGCCTGGATCGTGCCGCTGAGCTGGGCGCTGCAGGTGATGCCGCTGTTCTTCGTGATCGGCGGGTTCTCGGGTGCCACCGCGTTCCGCCGCTCCCGCGAGCGCGGCGGAACTGCGGTGGGCTTCGTCGGCGGACGCATCCACCGGCTCCTGCTGCCGGCCGCGGTCACGGTCGGCACGGTCGGCGTGCTGCTCGCGCTGGTCGCGTCGGCGGGGGTGCCCGCCGACCTGGTCGCGCTCGCCGGGTTCCGGTTCGGGCAGCCGCTGTGGTTCCTGGGGGTCTTCCTGGTGTGCCAGGCCCTGCTTCCCGCCCTGCTGCGTCTGCACGAGCGTGCCCCGCTCACCACCATCGCGGGGCTCGCCGCCGCGGCGGTCTGCGTCGATGTCGCGCGTATCGGCACCGGCCTGGAGGCGCTCGGGTTCCTCAACCTCGCCTTCGTGTGGCTGACGCTGCAGCAGGTCGGGTTCTTCCTCGCCGACGGACGCATCGATGCGCTCTCGCGTCGCACGCGCGGCCTGCTGGCGGCGGGCGCGCTCGCAGCGCTCGCGGGTTCGTTCCTGCTCGGCATCCACTCCCCCGATCTCGTCGCCAACATCAACCCGCCGACGACGGCCCTGCTGCTGGTCGGGGTCGTCCACACCGCGCTCTTCTCGCTGCTGCGCACGCCCCTCGCGCGTCTGGCGTCGCGGCGGGTGCCCGCGGCCGTGACCGACTTCGTGACCCCGCGCGCCATGACCGTGTACCTGTGGCACATGCCGGTGCTGCTGGCGCTCGCAGGGCTGCTCGCGTGGACGGCGATCGCCACGGGGATGCCTCTTCCCGACATCGACGGACCCGCCTGGTGGCTGACCCGTCCGGTGTGGCTCGCTACGGCGCTGGCCGCCACCGCCGTCGTCGCGCTACTGCTCGCCCGCGTCGAGGCGCTGCGGCTGCCGACGGCGTCCCGTTCCGTGTGGCGCGTCGGCGCGGGCACGCTGGCGGGCACGGCGGCGGTGGCGCTCCTGCTCGTCGCCGGCACGTCGCCGGCGACGGCGCTCGTCGCCGTGGGCCTGTTCGTCGGCGCGCTGCGGCTCGCCCGGATCCCGGCGCCACGCCGGGTCGCACTCGGCGCTCCCGTCGCGGTGTGACTCTCCGGGCGGTGACCGCGCGTCCTATGCCTGACCGACAGCGAAATGCCGATTCCTTGGTGGACGGCGTCCAAGTATCGCCTGCCGGTGCCCCCTAGGCTGATTCCCATGTCATCCATCGCCGCCGCCCCGACCGCCTCCGCCGGTACCCGTCGCGTGCTCGCCGACGTCATCGCCCGCCCGTCCTCCCGCGCCCGCGCGTTCGCCCTCGATGCCGGACTGGTCATCGCCGGCGCGATGGTCGTGGCCCTCCTCGCCCAGATCGAGATCCCGCTGTGGCCGGTGCCCATCACCGGCCAGACGCTGGGCGTCATCGTCGTCGGCGCCGCGCTCGGCGCCTGGCGCGGAGCCGCCGCCCTCACCACGTACATGCTCGTGGGCCTCGCCGGCCTTCCGGTGTTCGCCGGGTTCACCGGCACGGTGGCCGCGGTCGCCAAGCCGAGTTTCGGCTTCGTGATCGGCTTCATCTTCTCCGCGTTCGTCGCCGGCTGGTTCGCCGAGCGCGCGTGGGACCGTCGCCCCGCCCTGGCGTTCGTGGGATTCGCCGCGGCCAGCGCGGTGCCGTTCGTCTTCGGCATCCCGTACATGGCGTTCATCCTCAACGTCGTCATGGGCCTCGACTTCTCGTTCTGGGCGCTGCTGCAGGCCGGTCTCTTCCCGTTCATCGTGGGCGGCCTCGTCAAGGCAGCGCTGGCCGCGGCCATCATCCCGGGCGCCTGGGCGCTCGTGCGTCGGGTCGACAAGACCAAGGAGTGAACCGACGCCTCCACACGAGGCATCCTGAATCGAAAGCCCCGGCCCGCACGGCCGGGGCTTTCGCGTCGGCGCGGCCGGATTTCGCAATCTGGGAGACGGCTGAGTAAGGTTGACCTAACTCAGCCCTGAGTAAGGGCATCCTTACCTAACTCCTCGGAGGATTCCGTGCGCCTTCCCCGCCCTGCCGCCGCCACCGCGATGCTCGCCGTCGCCGCCGTCGCCCTCGTGGGCTGCGCCACGGCAGCCGGCGACGACAGCACCTCGACGACTTCCGCGGCCGGGGACGGCTTCCCCGTCACGATCGAGCACGCCTACGGCGAGACCGTCATCGCATCCAAGCCCGAGCGCGTCGCGACGGTCGCGTGGTCGAACCAGGAGGTGCCGCTCGCGCTCGGCGTCGTTCCGGTGGGCATGGCGGAGGTGACGTGGGGCGACGACGACGGCGACGGCGTGCTGCCGTGGGTCGAGGACAAGCTGGACGAGCTCGGCGCCGACACCCCGGTGCTCTTCGACGAGACCGACGGCATCGACTTCGAGGCCGTCGCCGACACGCAGCCCGACGTGATCCTGGCCGCCTACTCAGGCCTCACGCAGGAGGAGTACGACACGCTGTCGAAGATCGCGCCGGTCGTCGCCTACCCCGAGGTCGCCTGGGGCACCTCGTACGAGGACATGATCCGCCTGAACTCGACCGCGATCGGTCTGGCCGAGGAGGGCGAGGCGCTCATCGACGAGCTGCACGGCACCGTCGACACGGCGCTCGCCGACTTCCCGGAGCTCGCCGACTCCACCGTGCTCTTCTCGTACATCGACCCGTCGGACTTCAGCAAGGTGGGCTTCTACACGACCCTCGACACCCGTCCGGGCTTCCTCGCCGACCTCGGCGTCCCCGTTCCGACGGTCGTCGCCGACGAGTCCGCGGCCACCGACCAGTTCTACACGACGGTCAGTGCCGAGGAGGCCGACCGCTTCGCCGACGTCGACGTGTTCGTCACGTACGGCGATGCGAGCGGCTCGATCGTCGCCCAGCTGCAGGCTGACCCGCTGCTGTCGCAGATCCCGGCGATCGCGGAGGGGCGCATCGCCATCCTCGAGGAGTCCACCCCGCTGGCGGCGTCGGCGAACCCGTCGCCGCTGTCGATCGGCTGGGGCATCCACGACTACTTCGCGCTCCTCGCCGGCGCCCTGAGCTGACCGTTCGCCCGAAAGTCCTGCGGAGGTTCGTCCCGTGACCCTCACCGAGGTCCGGCCGTCGTCGCCGGATGCCGCCACCCTGCGGCGTCCGGCGGCGGTGCGGCTGGCGTGGCTCGCCGTGACGGCGCTCGTGCTCGCCTGCCTGTGCGCCGCGTCCGTCGCCGTCGGCGTACGGGCGGTGTCGCTCGACGACATCCTCGCCGGACTCGCCGGCGGCACCGACGGGGTGGCGCAGGCCGCGGTCGCCGCGCGCCTGCCGCGCACGGTGCTGGCCGTGCTCGTCGGCGCCGCACTCGCACTGTCGGGCACAACGATGCAGGCGGTCACCCGCAACCCGCTGGCCGACCCGGGGATCCTGGGCGTCTCGGGCGGGGCGGCACTCGCCGTGGTGATCGGCATCGCCTTCTTCGGGATGTCGGACCCCTACGCGGTGATCGCCGCCTCGATCGCCGGGTCGGCGGCCGCGGCCGTGTTCGTCTACGCGGTCGGCTCCCTCGGACGGGGCGGCGCGACCCCGCTGAAGCTCGCGCTGGCGGGGGCGGCGGCATCCGCCGCGTTCATGTCGCTCGTCAGCGCGATCCTGCTCCCCCGCATCGACATCGTCGAGACCTTCCGGTTCTGGCAGATCGGCGGCGTCGGCGGGGCGACGTGGGACCGGGTCGCGGTGGTCGCGCCGATCCTCGCCGTGGGCGCTGTCGTGTGCCTCGCGTGCGCACGCGGCATGAACTCGCTGGCGCTGGGCGACGACTTGGCCGCCGGGCTGGGCGAGCACGTGATGCGCACCCGGCTGATCTCGTCCGCGGGCGCCGTGATCCTGTGCGGTGCGGCGACCGCGGTCGCGGGCCCGATCGCGTTCGTCGGCCTCGTCGTCCCTCACCTGTGCCGCCTGCTGATCGGGGCCGACCACCGGTTCCTCCTGCCGTTCACGGCGATCGCCGGCGCCGGGCTCCTCGTCGCCGCGGACGTCGTCGGACGGGTGGCGGCCCGTCCCGAGATCGAGGTGGGGATCGTCACCGCGCTCATCGGCGCGCCGGTGTTCATCTGGATCGTCCGTCGTCAGAAGGTGCGCGAACTGTGACCCCCGCCTCCACCTCGGTCCTCGCCCCCGCCCTCTCCCCCGTCGCCGCGATCGCGGCCGGGCGCCGGCGCCGCGGGCGACGACGGATCGTCGTCGTCGGAACGCTCGCGGCGGCCGTCCTCGTGGTCTTCGCCGTGTCGCTCATGGTGGGCAACTCCTTCTACGGCCCTGGTGAGGTCGTCCGCGTCATCCTGGGGCAGACCGTCCCGGGGGCCTCGTTCACCGTCGGCGAGCTGCGGCTGCCCCGGGCGGCCCTCGGCCTCCTCGCCGGATTCGCGTTCGGGATCGCCGGCGTCACCTTCCAGACGATGCTGCGCAACCCGCTGGCCTCCCCCGACATCATCGGCATCACGTCGGGGGCGAGCGCCGCTGCCGTGTTCGGGATCGTGGTGCTCGCGCTCTCCGAGACGCTCGTCTCGGTGCTGGCCGTCGCCGGCGCCCTGCTGACGGCCTTCGTGATCTTCCTGCTGTCCGACAAGGGCGGATTCGCCGGCACGCGGCTCATCCTCATCGGCATCGGCGTGGCCGCGATGCTCGACAGCGCGGTGACCTACGTGCTGTCCCGCGCGGCGGCGTGGGACCTCCAGTCCGCGATGCGGTGGCTCACCGGCAGCCTCAACGGCGCGACGTGGGAGGCGGTGCTCCCGCTGGCGGTGGCAGCGGTGGTCATGGTGCCGGTGCTGCTCGCTCAGGGCCGCGGCCTCGGTGCGCTGGGGCTCGGGGATGACGCCGCCGCGAGCCTGGGAGTGGCGGTCACCCGCACCCGCCTCCTCGCGATCGTGGCCGCCGTGGTGCTGCTGGCGTTCGCAACCGCCGCGACCGGCCCGATCGCCTTCGTCGCGTTCATGGCGGGTCCGATCGCGGCGCGGCTCGTCGGCTCCGGCGGATCGCTGCTCGTGCCGGCAGGACTCGTCGGCGCGCTGCTCGTGCTCGTAGCCGACCTCATCGGCCAGTTAGCCTTCGACAGCCGCTACCCCGTGGGTGTCGTCACCGGCGTCCTCGGCGCTCCCTACCTCATCTACCTGCTCATCAGGACGAATCGCTCCGGAGGCTCGCTATGACGGCATCCCCCGCCCGCCGCGCACCCCACGCGCTCGCCGCCGAGGCGGTGACGCTCGGCTACGGCGACCGAACCATCGTCGACGGACTGGACCTCGAGGTCCCCCCGGGCCGCATCACGTCGATCGTGGGTGCGAACGGATGCGGCAAGTCGACGCTGCTGCGCGCGCTCGCACGCCTGATCTCACCGCGGTCGGGCCGCATCGTGCTCGACGGCAGGGCGCTGCACGGCCGCCCCTCCAAGGATGTCGCGCGCACCCTCGGCCTCCTGCCGCAGAGCCCGACCGCGCCGGAGGGCATCGCGGTCGCCGATCTCGTCGGCCGTGGCCGCCACCCGCACCAGAAGCTGCTGGCACGCTGGAGCGAGCGCGACTACAGCGCCGTCGCGGAAGCGCTCGCCGCCACCGGCACCGCGGATCTCGCCGACCGCTCGGTGGACGAGCTGTCGGGCGGGCAGCGCCAGCGGGTGTGGATCGCGATGGCCCTGGCGCAGGAGACCGACATCCTGCTCCTCGATGAGCCCACGACGTTCCTGGACGTCGCCCACCAGGTCGAGGTGCTCGATCTCCTCACCGATCTCAATCGCGAACGCGGCACGACGATCGTCATGGTCCTGCACGACATGAACCTGGCAGCGCGGTACTCCGACCATCTGGTCGCGCTGCGCAACGGCCGGATCGTCGCCGGCGGCCCGCCGCGCGAGATCATGACCGACGCGCTGATCCGCGAGGTCTTCGACCTGGACGCGCTCGTCGTCGCCGATCCGGTGTCGGGTGCCCCCATCGTCCTGCCCCGCGGCCGTCACCACGTGACGACGGATGCCGTCTCCCCTGTTCCCGCCCTCACCACCGGAGTGCTCGATGCCTGACGCCGACGTCCCCTACCGCTTCTTCCGCGCCCGCGTGAGCGCGATCGCCGATGTGACGCCGAGCTTCCGGCGGTTCACCTTCGGCGGCGACGATCTCGCCGACTTCGGCGACCCCGGGCTGGACCAGCGGATCAAGATCGTCTTCCCGACGCCCACCACAGGCCTGGAGGCCATGCCCGTGGGCGAGGACTGGTCCGCGCAGTGGCGCGATCTGCCCGAGGAACGGCGCCTGCCGTTCCGCACGTACACGACGCGCTATGTGCGCAACGACCTCCGCGAGGTCGACGTCGACATGGTCGCCCACGACGTGATCGGCCCGGCATCCGAATGGATCGCCCGGGCGGCGATCGACGACGAGGTGCTGATCTTCGCCCCCTCTGCCGGTCACCGCGGCGTGAGCTTCGGCGTGGACTTCGTCCCACCCTCCCGCGTCGACGCCGTCCTCCTGGCCGGCGACGAGACCGCCGCGCCGGCGATCGCCGCGATCCTGGAACAGCTCCCCCGCGACGCCCGCGGAGTGGTCGCCGTCGAGCTTCCGCACGCGGACGACGCGGCGTACCTGCCGCGGCATCCCGGTTTCGAGTATCGGATCGGGGCGCGCGGCGAGGCCGAGCGCCACACTCACCTGATGACGTCGGTGGCGGATGCCGCCGCGGCCCTCGCCCCACGGGGCCAGGGTGCGGACGTCGAGGAGGTCGACGTCGATGCCGACATCCTGTGGGAGGTGCCGCGCACCGCGAAGGGCGGTGCCGCGCTGAAGAGCGCACGGCTGTACGCCTGGCTCGCCGGCGAGGCCGGCGCGATCAAGGCGCTGCGGCGACACCTCGTGTCCGAGCTCGGGGTCGACCGGCGCGCGGTCGCCTTCATGGGCTACTGGCGTCTGGGCAGGGCGGAGAACTAGAGGATCGCGCCCAGGCCGGCGATGAGCGCGTCCAGTCCCTTGTCGAAGACCTCCATGCTGCGCAGGCTCGACAGCCCGGGCTCCTCGACCGACGGATGCCGCGCTCCGGCGCCCCGCGCCCACACGACGAGGAAACCCGTCGCGTAGGCATCGGTGATCGCGAGCACCTGACGCGCCTGCTCGACGGAGAGCCCTCCCTCCGCGAGGTTCTCGGCGAATCCGTTCAGGTGCTCGGCGACGGGCGAGCTGTCGTACGGCGCCAGAGCGAGCAGTTCGAACGACCGCGGAGTCCGGACGGCCAGATCGCGGTACGACTCCAGCGCGCGACGCACGCCCTGCTGCCACGTCTCACCGCGGACACGCCGGGTGTCGAGCTCGGAGATGAGGCGCCCCACGATGGCGTCCACGAGATCCTCGCGACTGCGCACGTGGGTGTACAGACTCATCGGCGCGCAGCCGAGCTCGACGGCGAGCGATCTCATCGTGAGCGCCTCGAGACCGTCGCGCTCGATGAGGCCGACGGCCGCGGCGGTGATGTCATCGCGGGTCAGCTTGCGCCGCTGCGCAGGGACGACTTGACGTGGGGTCACGGATGCCACAGTATCGGTCCGTACATCGTACGGAAACGGAGAATCAATGGAGCTCTTCCAGCTGACGGCCACTCGGGCCACCGCGATGTTCCACCGCCGCGAGCTCTCGCCGGTGGAACTGCTCGAGGCGGTCATCGCGCGCACCGAGGCGACCGAGCCGGTCATCAACGCGGTGACCGAGCAGTGGATCGACGAGGCGCGCGTGTCGGCCGCGCTGTCCGAGCGCCGCTACGCACAGGGCGAGGCGGTGCGTCCGCTCGAGGGCATCCCGCTCATGCTCAAGGACGAGCAGCCGATCGCCGGGCGTCTTCTCGAAGACGGCAGCCTCCTCGAGAAGGGGCACATCGCCGACGTCACCCACCCCATCGTCGACCGCATCATCGAGTCCGGCGCCGTGATCCACGGCCGCACCACGACCCCGGAGTACTGCTGCGCACCGGTGACCCACACCACGCTGTGGGGCATCACCCGCAACCCCTGGAACCCCGATTACACGCCGGGCGGCTCGTCCGGAGGCTCCGGCGCCGTGCTCGCCGCGGGCTCGACGATCCTCGCCACCGGCTCCGACATCGGCGGATCGATCCGCATCCCGTCCTCCTTCTGCGGCGTCGTGGGCTTCAAGCCGCCGTTCGGTCGCGTTCCCGGCCTCGCGCCGTTCAACTCCGACACCTACTGCGCCGACGGCCCGATGGGCCGCAGCGTCGCCGACGTGGCGATGCTGCAGAACGTGATCTCGGGACCGTGGTCGGGCGACGCGGCGTCGCTGCGTCCGCAGCTGCCGGTCTCGGGCGAGCCCACGTCCCTGGCAGGCATGCGCATCGCGCTGTGCGTCGACCTCGGCGGGTACCGGGTGGACCCCGCGGTCGAGGCGAACACGCGGGCGGCCGCCGCCGCACTCGTGGAGGCGGGCGCGATCGTCGAGGAGGTCACGCTGCCGTGGGGCCCCGAACGCGTGCACGAGACCGCGTGGCCGCACTTCGGCGCCGTCATGGGGCCGTTCATCGACTCGGTCGCCGACGGCGATCCGGACAAGACCGCGCAGCTCATGCCGTACACGCGCGCGTTCGCGTACTCGGCGGCCAACAGTGCGTCGTACATCGACGGGCTCGTCGCGGAGACCGAGTTCTACCGCCCGTTCGGCGAGCTCATGATGCGCTACGACGCGCTGGTGTGCCCCACCGTCGCCGGCACCGGCCTCGCCGCAGACGAGCCGTGCACCGACACGCGCGACGTCTTCGCGCAGCTCATGACGCTGCCGTTCAACGTGATCGGCCGCGTGCCCGTGCTCGCCGTCCCGTCCGGCAAGGCGCCCAACGGCGTGCCCACCGGCGTGCAGATCGTCGGCCGCACCTACGACGACACCACGGTGTTCCGGGTGGGTGCCGCCCTCGAGCGCGAGCTCGAGCTGTGGACCGACCCCGCCTGGTGGCCGACCATCTGACCGGCTGAGCCTCAGCGGCTCGGGACCGCCTCGTGCGCGTGCCCGAGCCGCAGGCCCGGCACCAGGGCGCCCAGCGCGAGCACCACCGCGATCCCGAAGACGGCGGGGAAGCCGGCATCCGTCCCCGCCAACGCGGTGAACACCAGCCCCATCACCGCGATCGACGATGCCGAGCCGACCGCGTCCGAGATCGACAGCGCCGAGGAGTTGAAGCCCTGGTTCTGCGGTGTCGAGTACGCCAGCGTGAGCACGGTCAGGCGCGGGTACATGAGACCCATACCGCCTCCGGCCAGGCCCCAGCCGACGATCAGCACCGCGGGGTGCAGGCCCAGCATCGCCGTCGCCGCCGCGATGAGGAGCGAGGCCACCAGCAGCGCCGTTCCCACGAGGGTGATGCGCGTGTTCCCGAGCCGATCGCCGAAGCGGCCCTGCACGTCGGCGGCGGCCGCCCACGCCAGCGCGGCGGCGGTCAGCCCCAGTCCCGCCCACGTCGGCGAGAAGCCGTAGCCGTCGATGAGCAGATACGGGACGTAGATCTCCGCCCCGAACAGCGCACCCGCGATGAGCCCGCGCATCAGCACGACGCTGGGAAGTCCCCTCGCCGCCCGCAGCGTCCCGCGCGGCAGCAGCGGGCGTGCCGCCAGACCGATGACGACGACGGAAGCCGCCACCGCGGCCCATGCCCAGGTTCCGAGCTCGCCGGCGAGGCTCAGCCCCAGCGCCCCCACCGCGACCGCCACGGCGCACGCCAGCCGCGGCGCGATGCGGGCGGTCGCGGGGTGATCCGTGCGCAGCGGAAGGCCGTGCAGGCGCGCGACGACCATCGCGAACGCGACGACGGTGAGCGCCGCCACGCCGAGGAAGACCCAGCGCCAGTGCAGGAACTCGGTGACCGCGCCCGCGAGGAACGGGCCGATGAGCGAGGGCACCACCCACGCCGCGGAGAACGCCGCGAACACCCGGCCGTGCAACGCGCCGGGATACACGCGCGCCACGACGACGTAGAGGGCGACCGTCTGACCGCCGGTGCCGAGGCCCTGCACCAGGCGTCCGGCGACGAGCACCGGCATCGTGAGGGCGAAGCCGGCGATGAGCAGGCCTATGACGAACAAGCCCACCGCCGTGCTCAGCGGCGCCAGGACGCCACCGCGGTCGCACCACGCGCCGGCGGCGACCATGCCGATGACGCTCGTCGCGAGCGTGCCCGCGAAGGCGACGGCGTAGAGGCGCTCGCCATCGAGGTCGGCGCTGACCACGGGCATGACCGTCGTGACGGCGAGCGATTGCATCGCCGCCAGGAAGATCAGCGCGATGGCGCCGATCGTCACCCAGACGTACCGCGCGTTCCAGATGCCGACGGAGGCGTCCGTCCGGGACGTCACGAGCGCGCCAGCGCGCCCAGGCGCACCACCGCTTCGCGCAGCACGTCCGGCGAGCAGCCGAAGTTCAGGCGCACGTGGCCCTTCCCCTCTTCGCCGAAGTGCGGGCCGAAATGCAGCGCGACCTTCGCGTCGCGCAGGATCCGCACCGCCGGGTTGTCGCCCCAGCCGACGTCGGAGAGGTCGATCCACGCGAGGAATCCGGCATCCGGGATCCGGTAGCGCGCGCCGGGCACGTGTTCGGCGAGCAGCTCCGCCAGGAGCGTCCGGTTCTCGTCCAGCGCCGCGAGCTGCGCATCGAGCCACTCATCGCTCTCGGGCGAGAACGCGGCGACGGCCGCGAGGGCGCCGAACAGCCCCGTGCGCCACTCGACCTCCTCGGGAAGACCCCGCACGACCGCCGTCGTGGCGTCGTCGGCGGTGACCATCAGCGCGCACTTCAGGCCGGCGAGGTTGAACGCCTTGCTCGCACTGGCGACGGTGTAGCCGACGCGGGCGGCAGCGGGCGAGGCGGCGAGGAACGGCGTGAAGGTCGCGCCGCGACCGATCAGCGGCGCGTGGATCTCGTCGCTGACGACGACCGCGTCATGGCGCTCGACCAGCTCGGCCAGCGCCGCGAGGCTCTCCCGGGAGTGCGCGGTGCCGGTGGGGTTGTGGGGGTTGCACAGAAGCACCGCCCGCGCGCCGGCGGCCAGCGCCGCCTCGATGCCGGGGAGGTCGAGCTCCCAGGCATCCCCGGTGTCGCGCAGCGGCACGCGCTCCACGACGGCGCCCGCCTCGGGGATGCAGTCGTAGAACGGCGGGTACACCGGCGGCGTCACGATCACCCGGTCGCCGGGTTCGGTCACCTGACGCAGGATCTCGACGACGCCCATCATGACGTCGCACGTCGTACGGATCCGCGAGGGGTCGACGGTCCACCCGAAGCGGCGCTGCGCGAACCCGACGTACGCGGCCGTCACGCCCGGGTCCGGCGGGGTGTAGCCGGTGTCGCCCAGCTCGACCGCCCGGGTCAGCGCGGCGGTGACCGCCGGCGCCGGCGAGAAGTCCGTCTCCGCGACGAACAGCGGCAGGACGTCCTCGGGGTACTTGCGCCACTTCGTGCTGGTGCGCTGCCTGAGCCGATCGATGGGAAGTGCCTGCAGAGGGGTGACGCTCACTCCACGAGCCTATCGATCCCCCGAGGAGCCGGACACGCCGCCGTCACCCTGCGAAACGGCAGGGTGACGGCGCATGCGTCAGATCGCGAAGCCGAGGGCGCGCATCATGTCGCGCCCGTCGTCGGTGATCCGCTCCGGGCCCCACGGCGGCATCCACACCCAGTTGATGCGGAACCGCTCGACGATGTCGTCGAGGGCCTGAGCGGTCTGCTCCTCGAGCACGTCGGTGAGCGGGCAGCCCGCCGACGTGAGCGTCATGTGGATGACCAGCGCGTCGTTCTCGTCGTCCCACGCGAGGTCGTAGATGAGGCCGAGGTCCACGACGTTGATCCCGAGCTCCGGGTCCATGACGTCCTTGAGAGCCTCGGTCACCTCGTCGTACTTCTCGGGGGTGAGCGTCGCCGTCATAGGACGATCCTACGCTTCGCTGCCGACGGGGGCCTCGGCCGGCTCCTCTTCGCCCGAGGGCAGGAAGCGGTCGTAGCCCTCGTCCTCGAGGCGGTCGGCCAGCTCCGGGCCGCCCTCCTCGACGATGCGCCCCGCCACCATGACGTGCACGAAGTCGGGCGCGATGTAGCGCAGGATGCGGGTGTAGTGCGTGATGAGCAGCACGCCGAGGTCGGTCTCCGCCTTGGCGCGGTTGACGCCCTCCGAGACGATCTTCAGCGCGTCGACGTCGAGGCCGGAGTCGGTCTCGTCGAGGATCGCGATCTGGGGCTTGAGCAGCTCGAGCTGCAGGATCTCGTGGCGCTTCTTCTCGCCGCCCGAGAAGCCCTCGTTGACGTTGCGCTGCGCGAACTTCGGGTCCATGCGCAGATTCTTCATCGACGCCTTGACGTCCTTCGTCCACGTGCGGATCGAGGGCGCCTCGCCGTCGATCGCGGTCTTCGCGGTACGCAGGAAGTTCGTGACGGTGACGCCGGGGATCTCGACCGGGTACTGCATCGCGAGGAACAGACCGGCACGCGCGCGCTCGTCGACCGACATCGCGAGGACGTCCTCGCCGTCGAGCGTGATCGAGCCGCTGGTGACCGTGTACTTGGGGTGACCGGCGATCGTGTAGGCCAGGGTCGACTTGCCGGAGCCGTTGGGGCCCATGATCGCGTGGGTCTCACCCTTGCGGATCGTGAGGGTCAGGCCGTTGAGGATCGGGGTGGTTCCGGCATCCGTCTCGACCGTCACGTGGAGGTCGCGGATCTCGAGGACAGACATTGTTCAGTACCTTCTTCAGTTCACTTCGAGCTTGACGGTCGCGTCGATGAGCACGTCATCGCCGTCGACGGTGACCGCGAAGACCGGGACCGGCTCGTACGCGGGGAGATTGAGGGGCTTTCCGGTGCGCAGCGAGAACGCCGAGCCGTGGGCCCAGCACTCCAGCGAGTCGCCGTCGACGAAGCCCTCCGACAGCGAGATGTCGCCGTGGGTGCACACATCGCCGATGGCGTGGACCTCGCCGCTCGAGTCGAGCACGACGGCGATGGCGACGCCGTCCACCTCGACGCGACGGGCCTCGTCCTGGACGAGGTCGCTGAGGGCGCACACCCGCTGAGCGGTCATCGGGCCGCCTCCTTGGCGAGCTCTTCCTCGATCGCGGCGAACAGCTCGGCCTCGAGGTCCTCGACGCCGATCTTCTGCACGATCTCCGCGAGGAAGCCGAGCACGACCAGGCGTCGCGCCTCGTCCTCGCTGATACCGCGGGCCTGCAGGTAGAACAGCTGCTCGTCGTCGAAGCGACCGGTCGCGCTGGCGTGGCCGGCCCCGCGGATGTCGCCCGTCTCGATCTCGAGGTTCGGGATCGACTCGGCGCGGGCGCCCTCGGTGAGGACCAGGTTGCGGTTGGCCTCGTACGAGTCGGTGCCGACGGCATCCGGTCCGATGAGGACGTCGCCGATCCACACGGTGCGCGCCGCGGCGCCCTGGAGTGCGCTCTTGTAGAGCACGTCGCCCGACGTCTCGGCACCCTTGTGGTGCAGGTACACCTGGCTCTCGAGGTGCTGACCGGAGTCGGAGTAGCTCAGGCCGTACAGCTCGGCGTGCGAACCGGTGCCCGCGAGCTCGACGCTCGGGTTCACCCGCACGACGCCGCCGCCGAAGCTGACCACGATGTGGCGCAGCGACGCGTCGCGGTCGACGCGGGCCTGATGGGATGCCGCGTGCACGGCGTCGTCGTCCCAGCGCTGCACCGTGACGAGCTCGAGGTGGGCGCCCTCGCGGACGATGATCTCGACGTTCTGGGCGAACTGGGCGCTGCCGACGTGGTGGAGCACGACCGTCGAGCGGCTGTGGCGGGATGCCTCGATCACGACGTGCGCGTGGGCGACGAGGTCTGCTCCCCCGCCCACGGCCTCGATCACGACGGGCTCGTCGAGCTCGGCCTCGGCCGGGATCTGCACGTACAGCGCCTCGGCCGACCGGGTCCAGGCGACAGCCGCGGGCAGGTCCTCGGGCGAGAACACCTCGCCGCGCGGCGCCGTGCCGATCTCCAGACCGGCGCCGGCCACCGGGCCGGTGACGGTCACCGAGACGGCGCCGGCGTCGCCCGCGGCATCCGCGAACAGGCGCTGCAGGCGCTGGATGGGCGTGTGCTTCCAGTTGACCTCGCGTCCCGTGGGCGCCTCGTAGGCGGCCGGGTCGGCGGAGTGGAAACGTTCGGAGCGGGTCTGCACCGGGATGAACGCACCGGCGCCATCGGTGTGGCCCTTCGCGCCGGGAATGGTGGGGGCCTCAGTGGTGGGGCTCATCTAGCCGACGGATCCTTCCATGCCCATCTCGATGAGCTTGTTGAGTTCGAGCGCGTACTCCATGGGCAGCTCCCGCGCGATCGGCTCGATGAAGCCGCGCACGATCATGGCCATGGCCTCGTCTTCGGGCATGCCGCGGCTCATCAGGTAGAACAGCTGCTCTTCGCTGACCTTCGAGACCGTGGCCTCGTGGCCCAGCTGCACGTCGTCGACGCGGATGTCGATCGCCGGGTAGGTGTCGGAGCGCGAGATCGTGTCGACCAGCAGCGCGTCGCAGCGGACCGTGTTGGCCGAGTGGTGCGCGTTCGCGTCGACCCGGACCTCACCGCGGTAGCCGGCGCGGCCTCCGCCGCGCGCGATCGACTTCGAGACGATCGAGGACTGCGTGTACGGCGCCATGTGGATCATCTTGGCGCCGGCGTCCTGGTGCTGGCCGGGGCCCGCGAACGCGACGGACAGGGTCTCGCCCTTGGCGTGCTCGCCCATCAGGTAGATCGACGGGTACTTCATCGTGACCTTGGAGCCGATGTTGCCGTCGATCCACTCCATCGTCGCGCCCTCGTGCGCGATGGCACGCTTGGTGACGAGGTTGTAGACGTTGTTCGACCAGTTCTGGATCGTCGTGTAGCGCACGCGGGCGTTCTTCTTCACGATGATCTCGACGACGGCCGAGTGCAGCGAGTCGCTCTTGTAGATCGGGGCGGTGCAGCCCTCGATGTAGTGCACGTACGAGCCCTCGTCGGCGATGATGAGCGTCCGCTCGAACTGGCCCATGTTCTCCGTGTTGATGCGGAAGTAGGCCTGCAGCGGGATCTCGACATGCACGCCCGGCGGCACGTAGACGAACGAGCCGCCCGACCACACCGCGGTGTTCAGCGCCGCGAACTTGTTGTCGCCGGCGGGGATGACGGTGCCGAAGTACTCCTCGAAGAACTCCGGGTGCTCGCGCAGCGCGGTGTCGGTGTCCATGAAGATGACACCCTGCGCCTCGAGCTGCTCGTTGATCTGGTGGTAGACCACCTCGGACTCGTACTGCGCGGCGACGCCGGCGACCAGGCGCTGGCGCTCGGCCTCGGGGATGCCGAGCTTTTCGTACGTGTTGCGGATGTCCTCGGGGAGGTCCTCCCACGACTGCGCCTGCTTCTCGGTGGAGCGCACGAAGTACTTGATGTTGTCGAAGTCGATCTCACTGAGATCCGCACCCCATGTCGGCATGGGCTTGCGATCGAACAGCTGCAGCCCCTTGAGCCGGGTCTTGAGCATCCACTCCGGCTCGGCCTTCAGCGCAGAGATGTCGCGCACCACGGCGTCGCTCAGGCCACGCCTGGCGCTCGCTCCCGCGGCATCGGCATCGTGCCAGCCGAACTCGTAGACACCCAGGCCTTCCAGCTCCGGGCGATCGATCAGCACATCAGTCATCGTCACGTTCTCCTCCGGGCCCTGGCGGTGTCATCCGTCCCGGCATCCGTACTCTCCGGTGGAGATACCGGAGGGGGGATGCCGCTTCTCGGGCCCTCTCAGCGGCGCTGACCATCGCGCCTAGACTGTCAGTGGTGCGCGACGCGATGAGACGCGCGCGACCGACACCTCGATTCTACAGGTTCCGCCCTGCCACGGGCGCGCCGGGTCCCGGAAGCGGGCCGACGCGACTTCCACCCCGCTCGCAGGAGGAACCGCTGCCAGGAGGCGACGAGCAGTATGTCCGCGGACCCGACCACGACCACCGCACCGGGCATCTGGCAGCGATTCCGGAGCTGGCTGCCCGCGCGTGTCGACCGCCGCGTGAAGGTCGCCGCCTGGATCTCGCTGATCCTCGAGATCGCGATCGTCGGCACCGGCGGCGCCGTGCGGCTGACCGATTCGGGGCTGGGCTGCGAATGGCCGCTGTGCACCCCCGATTCGCTGTTCCCGACCGCCGAGCAGAGTTACCACAGCCTCATCGAGTTCGGGAACCGGGGGCTCTCGTTCTTCGTCGGCCTGGCGGCCGTCGCCGTCATCGTGCTGATCTCGCGGTTCCGCCGCGAACGACGCGATCTGTGGACGATGGCCTGGATCGTCTTCGCCGGCGTGCTGGTGCAGGCCGCGGTGGGCGGCATCCTGGTCATCTTCGACCTGCACCCGAACCTGGTCTCGTTCCACTACATCGTCTCGCTCGTCCTGGTCGCCGTGGCCGCCGCCTTCGTCGCGCGGATGGGGCAGCCGGCGGGCCGTCGCGAGCTCGCCGTCCCGCGGTGGCTCGCGATCCTCACCCACATCACCTCGTTCGTCCTCGCCGTGACCGTGCTGATCGGCGTCCTCACCACCGGCGCCGGCCCTCACTCTGGCGACCCGGAGGTCACGCTGCGCAACGGGTTCGACGCGTCGCTGCTCGAGCACGTGCACGCCTGGCCGGGCTACACGCTGTTCGCGCTCACCCTGGTGCTCGTCATCGGCGCGTGGCGTCACCGTGCGACCGCGCGCGCCGCGCTGCAGTGGTCGCTCGCCATGCTCGGGGTCGAGCTCGTGCAGATCGGTGTCGGCCTCTACCAGGCGCGCAACGATCTGCCTCCGCTCGCCGTCGGCGTGCACATGGTGCTCGCCGCCGTCGCGGTGGCGACGATGACGGCCCTCGTCATGCACCTGAAGCGGCCGATCGAGAGCCCTTCCGCGCACAGCTGATCCATAGCTTGCGGATTGGCGCCGCACGGACTCCTTTGGGAGGGTGGGATGCCGCGGCCGCCCGGGTCGCGCATCCGGAGGAGTGATCCCTACATGCCCACCCGTCCCCGTCTCATCAGCAGCATCCCGTTCTGGGGCCTCGTCGTCGTATCGCTCGCGACCATCGGCGGCGGCTGGTACCTCACGACCGACAAGCTCGGCTCGATGACCACGAAGCTCACCGACGGCAGCGCGACGGGTGTCGACGTCTACGTCGGCCAGTCGGTCGCGCAGCTCGGATCGATCCTGATCGGCGCCGGCGTCATCGGCGTGCTGCTCGCCTTCGGCATCGCCGCCCTGTCGACGCTGCGCCCGCAGGCTCCCGTCGAGGTCGTCGAGCCCATCGACTGGCAGGCCGAGTCCGCGGCCGCCGCGGACGAGGTCGTCGCGCAGCCCGAGGTCGTGGCCGAGCCCGTCGTCGAGGCCGAGCCCGTCGTCGAGGCCGAGCCCGTCGTCGAGGCCAAGCCCGTCGTCGAGGCCAAGCCCGAGGCATCCGACACCTCGCGCTGACCCGCAGTAACGCGAAGAGGCCGCCCGGTTCGCCGGGCGGCCTCTTCGCGTCTGCGGATCAGAAGGGCAGCAGCGGGTCGACCGCGATCGCCACGAACAGCAGCGTGAGGTACGTGATCGACGCGTGGAACACGCGCATCGGCCGCGGCTCGGTGCCGCGCACGGCGCGGTTGTAGAGCACGTGCGACTCGTAGATGAACCAGCCGCCGAACACCACGGCGGAGACGATGTAGACCAGGCCCATGTCGGCGACGGGGATCAGCAGCAGCGAGCACACGACGGTCGCCCACGCGTAGAGGATCACCTGCAGGCCGACCTGCGAGCCGGCCCGGGTCGCGCCGAGCATCGGAACGTCGACGCCCTCGTACTGGTCCTTGTACTTCATCGACAGCGGCCAGTAATGCGGCGGCGTCCACAGGAACACCAGCACGAACAGGATGACGGGCGGCCAGGCGAGCGAGCCGGTGACCGCCGTCCAGCCGATGAGCACCGGGAAGCAGCCGGCGATGCCGCCCCACACGATGTTCTGCTCGGTGCGGCGCTTGAGGATCATCGTGTAGATCACGACGTAGAAGAAGATGGCGACGGCGGAGAGGGTCGCGGCGAGCCAGTTCGTGGTGAGCCACAGCCACACCGTCGAGAACACCGCGAGCGACCACGCGAAGATCAGGGCGCCGCGCGGCGAGACCTCGCCGGTCACGAGCGGGCGGTTCACGGTGCGCTGCATGTGCGCGTCGATGTCGCGGTCGAGGTACATGTTGAACGCCGCCGCGGAACCCGCGCTCGCGGTGCCGCCGATGACGGTCGCCACCATGAGCCACAGGCTCGGGAAGCCGCCCTGCGCGAGGATCATCACCGGCACGGTGGTCACCAGCAGCAGCTCGAGCACCCGCGGCTTCATCAGCGCCACGTAGGCGCGGATCGTGCGTCCGACGCTCTGCTGCGACCGGCGGGATCCGTCGGCGGATGCCTCGGTCCCGGCCGTCTTCGTGATGTCCATGGCCCCCGCAATCGCCGCCTGCAGAATCCCCCCAAGTCTAGGGCATCCCTTCCGACCGCCCTGCGGCGGCCCGGCGGGGGCCGCTCCGCGGCGATCACAGCCGTCGGGCGGCCCACGTGAAGGGATCGTGACCCGCACGACACCGCCTCGTCACCGGCGAGGACCGGGCGTCCGCAAGACTGCGTCACATAGACGGCTCGCATGGCCTGGGCGGCATGCCGCTTCGCTATGCTGAGAAACACGCGCGCCCGTCGCCGATTCCCCCTTCTCCATCCGGACAAGGGCCGCGAGCCGGCCACCAAGGGCGCACCTCCTCGAGAAAGGCGGCCCGGTGTCGGAACTGCGTTGGGATGAGATCGATCGGCGCGCGGTGGACACCGCCCGCGTGCTGGCAGCGGACGCGGTCGAGAAGGTCGGAAACGGCCACCCCGGCACGGCGATGAGCCTGGCGCCCGCCGCCTACCTGCTGTACCAGCGGGTGCTGCGGCATGACCCCGCCGACACGCACTGGGTCGGCCGCGACAGGTTCATCCTGTCGGCCGGGCACTCGTCGCTCACGCAGTACGTACAGCTGTACCTCGGCGGCTTCGGGCTCGAGCTCGACGACCTGAAGGCGCTGCGCACGTGGGGTTCGCTGACGCCGGGTCACCCCGAGTACGGCCACACCAAGGGCGTCGAGATCACGACCGGTCCCCTCGGGCAGGGCCTCGCGTCGTCGGTCGGATTCGCGTACGCGGCGCGCTACGAGCGCGGCCTGTTCGATCCGGACGCCCCCGCGGGCACCTCGCCGTTCGATCACCACATCTACGTGATCGCCGGTGACGGCGACCTGCAGGAGGGCGTCACCTCCGAGGCGTCGTCGCTCGCGGGTCACCAGGAGCTGGGCAACCTCATCGCGATCTATGACTCGAACCAGATCTCGATCGAGGACGACACCAACGTCGCCTTCACCGAGGATGTCGCCAAGCGCTACGAGTCGTACGGCTGGCACGTGCAGATCGTGGACTGGAAGAAGACCGGCCAGTACGTCGAGGACGTCGCGGAGCTCCACTCCGCGCTCGAGGCCGCGAAGGGCGAGACGGCCAAGCCGTCGCTCATCATCCTGCGCACGATCATCGGCTGGCCCTCCCCCGGCAAGCAGAACACCGGCAAGATCCACGGCTCCGCGCTCGGAGGCGACGAGCTCGCCGCCACCAAGAAGGTCCTCGGGTTCGATCCCGAGCAGTCGTTCGTCGTCGCCGACGACGTGATCGCCCACACCCGCGCCTTGAAGGACCGCGCCGCCGAAGCGCGTGCCGTCTGGCAGGAGTCGTTCGACGCCTGGGCCGAGGCCAACCCGGAGCGCAAGGCCCTGTTCGACCGCCTCGAGGCCGGCGAGCTGCCCGGTGACCTGGCATCCGCCCTCCCCTCGTTCGAGGCCGGCAAGGAGGTCTCCACGCGCGCGGCATCGGGCACGGTCATCAACGCCCTGGCCGGCGTGCTGCCCGAGCTGTGGGGCGGCTCGGCCGACCTGGCCGAGTCGAACCTCACCACGATCAAGGACGCCAAGTCGTTCATCCCCGCCGAGTGGTCGACCCACGAGTGGTCGGGCGACCCGTACGGCCGGGTGCTGCACTTCGGCATCCGAGAGCACGCCATGGGCGCGATCGTCAACGGCATCAAGCTGCACGGCCCGACGCGTCCGTTCGGCGGCACGTTCCTCATCTTCAGCGACTACATGCGCCCCTCGGTGCGCCTGGCCGCGCTGATGAACATCCCGTCGATCTTCGTGTGGACGCACGACTCCGTCGCGCTCGGCGAGGACGGCCCCACGCACCAGCCCGTCGAGCAGCTCGCGACCCTGCGCGCCATCCCCAGCTTCACGGTGGTGCGCCCCGCCGACGCGAACGAGACCTCGGCCGCGTGGCTGGAGATCGTGCGCCGACAGGGCGGCCCGTCGGGCATCGCGCTGACCCGCCAGAACATCCCGGTGTTCGCACGCGGCGAGGGCGAGGCGTCCGGTGATGTGTTCGCCTCGACCGACGGCGTCGCCAAGGGCGCCTACATCCTCGCCGAGGCGCCGAACGGCACCCCCGACGTGATCCTCATCGCGACCGGCTCCGAGGTGCAGCTGGCGGTCTCCGCGCGCGAGACCCTCGCCGCCGAGGGCATCAACGCCCGCGTGGTGTCGGCCCCGTCGCTGGAGTGGTTCGACGAGCAGGACGCCGCGTATCGCGAGAAGGTCCTCCCCGCCGCCGTCAAGGCGCGTGTGTCGGTCGAGGCCGGCTCCGCGCTCACCTGGCGCGGCATCGTCGGCGACGCCGGCCGCTCCGTCGCGATCGACCACTTCGGCGCGTCGGCCGACTACAAGACCCTGTTCCAGAAGTTCGGCATCACCGCCGAGGCCGTCATCGGGGCCGCCCGCGAGTCGCTTGCGGCCGCGGCGGCACTCGAGCCCGCGACGGCACAGTAAGCACGAGGAGAAGGCAGCATGAGCACCCCCACCGAGAAGCTCGTCGCCCAGGGCGTCAGCATCTGGCTCGACGACCTGTCGCGTGAGCGCATCACGTCGGGCAACCTGACCGAGCTCATCTCGACGCGCAACGTCTCCGGCGTCACGACCAACCCGACGATCTTCCAGGGCGCGATCGGCGGCGGCGGACACGCCTACGCCGCACAGCTGGCCGAGCTCGCCGCGGCCGGCGCGTCCGTCGACGACGCGATCTTCGCGGCCACCACCGACGACGTGCGCGACGCGGCCGACATCTTCCGCCCCGTCTACGACGCGACCGGCGGCGTCGACGGCCGCGTGTCGATCGAGGTCTCCCCCGACCTCGCCCACGACACCGACGCGACCATCGCGCAGGCCAAGGAGCTGTGGGCCAAGGTCGACCGCCCGAACGTGCACATCAAGATCCCCGCGACCAAGGCGGGCCTGCCCGCGATCACCGCGGTGCTCGCCGAGGGCATCTCGGTCAACGTGACGCTGATCTTCAGCCTGGAGCGCTACGCCGAGGTCATCGAGGCCTTCCTCGCCGGCCTCGAGCAGGCGCAGGCCAACGGCCACGACATCTCGCAGATCCACTCGGTGGCGTCGTTCTTCGTCTCCCGCGTGGACACCGAGGTCGACAAGCGCCTCGCCGCGATCGGCACCGACGAGGCCACGGCCCTGAAGTCGCTGGCCGGCGTCGCCAACGCCCGCCTCGCGTACGAGCTGTTCGAGCAGGCGTTCGCCACCGACCGCGCGAAGGCGCTGACGGATGCCGGAGCCCACCTCCAGCGGCCGCTGTGGGCCTCGACAGGCGTCAAGGACCCTTCGCTGCCCGACACGCTGTACGTCACGGAGCTCGTCGCTCCCGGCACCGTCAACACGATGCCCGAGAAGACCCTCGAGGCCACCTTCGACCACGGCCCCGTCGGCGGCGACGCCGTCACAGGCGCCTACGCCGGCGCGCACGACGTCTTCGCGCGTCTCGCCGCGGCCGGTGTCGACTTCGCCGACGTCACCCAGGTGCTCGAGGACGAGGGTGTCGAGAAGTTCATCGCCTCCTGGCACGACCTGCAGGGCACCGTCCGTACGGCGCTCGCGGACGCGCTCGAGGCTGCACGATGAGCTTCGACATCCATCTCAGCGGTCACGTCAAGTCCGTCGTCGAAGCGACGCTCCCCGAGCTGGTGAGCAGCCTGGTCGCCTCCGGCATCACCGCCGGAGACGCCTCGCTGTGGGGCCCCGACGCCGAGGCCGAGGCCTCCCGGCGTCTGGGCTGGGTGCAGTCGGTCAGCGTCTCGCGTCCGCTGGTCCCCGAGATCCTCGCGCTGCGCGAGCGGCTCGCCGGCCTCGGCGTGACGCGCTTCGTGCTCGCGGGGATGGGCGGCTCGTCGCTGGCTCCCGAGGTGATCGCCCAGACCGCCGGCGTGCCGCTGGTGATCCTCGATGCCACGGCCCCCGGCCAGGTGCTCGCCGCGATCGACGGCGACGCCGAGAGCGGCGATCTCACCCGCACCGCCCTGATCGTGTCGTCGAAGTCCGGATCGACCGTCGAGACCGACTCGGCCAAGCGCGCGTTCGAAGCCGCCTTCCGCGACCTCGGCATCGACCCCGCCGAGCGGATCATCGTGGTGACCGACCCGGACTCGCCGTTGGACGAGTCGGCCCGCGCCGCCGGATACACCGTGTTCAACGCCGACCCCACCGTGGGCGGCCGCTACTCCGCGCTCACCGCCTTCGGGCTGGTGCCGGCGGGCCTGGCGGGAGCCGACATCTCCGAGCTCCTGGACGAGGCGGAGGCCTCGCTGCTCGAGGTGGCGATCGACTCCCCCGACAACCCCGCGCTCGTGCTCGCCGCGGCCATCGCCGGCGGCGAGCCCCGCCGCGACAAGCTCGGGCTCATCACCGACGGCACCCACATCCAGGGACTCCCCGACTGGATCGAGCAGCTCATCGCGGAGTCGACGGGCAAGCAGGGAACCGGCATCCTTCCGGTCGTCCTGCTCCCCGTCTCCCCCGAGGTCGACGCCAAGCCGGTCGATCTGCAGATCGTGCGCCTGGTCGACGAGGCCAAGGAGTTCCACCTCTTCGAGCACCACGAGGGCGAGATCCTCGTGAGCGGATCGCTCGGCGGGCAGTTCGTGGTGTGGGAGTACGCGACGGCGATCGCGGGACGGATGCTGGGCATCGACCCGTTCGACCAGCCCGACGTCGAATCGGCCAAGGTGGCCGCACGGGGCCTGCTCGACGCGCGCCCCGCGCCCACCGCACCGGCCTTCACGGTCGAGGGCGTCGAGGTGCGGGTCTCGGACCCCGAGCTCGCGGCATCCGGAACCGTCGCCGGGGTGCTCGACGCCCTGTGGGCGCGCATCCCCGAGGGCGGGTACGTCGCCATCCAGGCGTACGTGAACCGGCTGGAGCTGCCCCAGCTGGCAGGTCTGCGCGAGCTCGTCGCGGCCGACTCGGGTCACCCGACCACGTTCGGCTGGGGTCCCCGGTTCCTCCACTCGACGGGGCAGTACCACAAGGGCGGCCCCGCCAACGGCGTCTTCCTGCAGATCCTCGAGCAGACCGACGTCGACCTCGAGATCCCCGACCGGCCGTTCACGTTCGGCGAGCTCCTGCAGGCGCAGGCCGCCGGCGACGCCACCGTGCTCGCCGAAGGGCACGGCCGTCCGGTCGTGACCCTCACCCTGACCGACCCGCAGATCGAAGTGCTCTCGCTCTTCGAGGCCGCCCAGTAGGAGTCCGCCACCGCCTATGACCGTCGAGATTTCGCGCGGGCACAACCCGCTGCGCGACCCGGAGGACCGGCGCCTCAACCGCATCGCCGGCCCGAGCGCGCTCGTGATCTTCGGGGTGACGGGAGACCTCTCCCGCAAGAAGCTCATGCCCGCCGTGTACGACCTCGCCAATCGCGGTCTGCTGCCTCCCGGGTTCGCCCTTGTCGGCTTCGCCCGCCGCGATTGGGCGGACCAGGACTTCGCCCAGGTGGTCTACGACGCCGTGCGCCAGCACGCGCGTACCGAGTTCCGCGACGAGACCTGGCAGCAGCTGCTGCAGGGCATCCGGTTCGTGTCGGGAGAGTTCGACGATCCCGACGCGTTCCGGCGTCTCAAAGAGACGGTCGACCGGCTCGACACCGAGCGCGGCACGATGGGCAACCACGCCTTCTACCTGTCGATCCCGCCCAAGGCGTTCCCGCTCGTGGCGGAGCAGCTGAAGGCGTCGGGGCTCGTCGACGACACCGCCGATCAGCCGGACCGCTGGCGCCGCGTCGTCATCGAGAAGCCGTTCGGCCACGACCAGGAGTCGGCGCGGGCGCTCAACGACGTGCTGCGATCGGCGTTCCCGACGGACTCGATCTTCCGCATCGACCACTACCTCGGCAAGGAGACGGTCCAGAACATCCTGGCGCTGCGCTTCGCGAACGAGCTGTACGAGCCGATCTGGAACCGCAACTACGTCGACCACGTGCAGATCACGATGGCCGAGGACATCGGCGTCGGCGGCCGCGCAGGCTACTACGACGGCGTCGGCGCGGCGCGTGACGTCATCCAGAACCACCTGTTGCAGCTCATGGCGCTGACCGCCATGGAGGAGCCCATCTCGTTCGACGCGAAGGACCTTCGCGCCGAGAAGGAGAAGGTGCTCGCCGCCGTCACGCTCCCCGCCGACCTCGCCCGCTCCACTGCGCGCGGTCAGTACGCAGGCGGCTGGCAGGGCGGCGAGAAGGTGCTCGGCTTCCTCGAGGAAGACGGCATGAACCCGCACTCGACGACCGAGACCTACGCCGCGGTCACCCTCGAGGTGAACACGCGGCGCTGGGCGGGCGTCCCGTTCTACCTGCGCACCGGCAAGCGTCTCGGGCGCCGCGTCACCGAGATCGCCGTGATCTTCAAGCGCGCCCCCGAGCTGCTGTTCTCGCGCAGCCAGACGTCGGGCCAGGGCCAGAACGCGCTCGTGATCCGCGTGCAGCCCGATGAGGGCGTCACGATCCGCTTCGGCTCGAAGGTGCCCGGCGCCGGCGCCCAGGTGCGCGACGTCACGATGGACTTCGGCTACGGCCACGCCTTCACCGAGGCGAGCCCCGAAGCGTACGAGCGCCTCATCCTCGACGTCCTGCTCGGCGACCCGCCGCTGTTCCCACGGCACGAAGAGGTCGAGCTGTCGTGGAAGATCCTCGACCCGATCGAGAAGTTCTGGGACGCGCAGGGTGGCCCGCTCGAGCAGTATTCGCCCGGGTCGTGGGGCCCGGATTCCGCGGACGAGATGCTCGCCCGCGATGGCCGCACCTGGAGGCGCCCGTGATCGTCGACCTTCCCGACACGACCGTCAGCAAGATCTCGCGCGCGCTGGTCAACGTCCGTGAGGAGGGCGGCGCCGTCGCCCTCGGCCGCGTGCTGACGCTCATCATCCTCACCCGCGAGGGCGCCGTCGAAGAGGTCATCGAGGCCGCGAACGACGCGTCGCGCGAGCACCCGATGCGGGTCATCGTGCTGATGATCCCCGACCAGTACGACGCCGAGTCGCGCCTGGACGCCCAGATCCGGGTCGGCGGCGACGCGGGGGCCAGCGAAGTCGTCACGCTGCGCGCGTTCGGCGATGCCGGCCACTCGAACCTCGAGAGCCTCGTGACGGGCCTGCTGCTGCCCGATGCGCCCGTGGTGGTGTGGTGGCCGAACCGCACGCCCGAGCGCATCTCGAAGACGTCGATCGGCCGCATCGCGCAGCGCCGGATCACGGATGCCGCAGCCCAGCCCGACCCGTCAGCCTGGGTCGCCGGGCTCGGCGCCCAGTATGCGCCCGGAGACACCGACCTGGCGTGGACGCGCCTGACCCGCTGGCGCGAGCAGCTCGCGGCGATCCTCGACCAGCCGCCGTACGAGCCCGTGCTCGGCGTGCGGGTGCGCGGCGCGGCGGACTCGCCGTCGACGGCGCTCCTCGCCGCCTGGCTGCGCCTCACCCTCGACGTCCCGGTCGACTGGTCGTACCTGACCCCCGAGGAGTGGCCCCACGGCATCAAGTCGGTCGCGCTGGTGCGCCCGAGCGGCGAGGTGCTGCTGGAGCGCCCCACGCCCGGCGTCGCGATCCTCACCCAGCCCGGTCAGCCCAGCCACGAGCTCGCTTTTCCGCGCCGGACGCTGCGCGAATGCCTCGCTGAGGAGCTCCGTCGCCTCGACCCGGACGTCCTGTATGGTCGAGTCATCACCGACGGCTGGGAACTCCTCAGCGGTTCGGCGACGAAGGAGACGCAGGATCGATGAGCGCCGCGCACCGGTCGGACAGGGTTGAGGATCATGCCTGAAGGCTGGGCCGAGAAGCGCGTCGTCATCAGTCCCGACCCCGCCGCGCTGGCCGAATCGGTGGCCGCGCGCTTTCTGAGCCGCGTCGCCAAGCGCGTGGACGAAGGCAAGCTCGCCCACATCTCGCTCACCGGCGGGACCATGGGTTCCGCAGTGCTGGCCGCAGCGGCGCGCAACCCGCGGGCGACGCGGATCGACTGGTCGCGCGTGCACTTCTGGTGGAGCGACGAGAGGTTCGTTCCGAGCGGCCACGCCGACCGCAACGAGCAGCAGGCGCGCGACGCATTCCTCGACGGTCTCGACATCCCGGCCGCCAACATCCACGCGCCGCTGCCGAGCGACGACGGCGTGGACCTGGATGCCGCGGCCGCCGCCTATGCCGCGGACCTGGCCGCGTTCGCCGGCGACGAGGGCCCGTGGCCGGCCTTCGACGTCTGCTTCCTGGGTGTCGGCCCCGACGGTCACATCGCATCGCTCTTCCCCGACCGGTCCGAGATCCAGATCACCGACCGCGCCGTGGTCGCGGTCCGGGACTCCCCCAAGCCGCCGCCGGAGCGCGTCACCATGACGCGGCCGGTCATCAACAGCTCCAAGCGGGTGTGGCTGGTCATCTCGGGCACCGACAAGGCATCGGCTCTGGGCCTCGCGCTGGCCGGTGCCAGCTACACGAGCGTGCCGGCAGCCGGCGCGAAGGGCCGCAAGCGCACCGTGTTCTTCGTGGACGAGGCGGCAGCGGCACAGGTCCCGCCCGACCTCATCGACCGGGAGTACTGACCCCGGTCCGGGCAGCACCCCACCGATACAGAAGAGAAGAGCGGATGCCGACGGCATCCGCAAGTAGCGCACCGTCTCGTTGCCGAGCGCGTCCCAGTACGAGACCGCGATGCGGTCGGCGTGGAAGCCGTGGTCCTGTTCGCCCATCGGGCCCGCGCCGACGCGGGTGCCGCGGATCGCGTTTCCTCCGGTGGCCATCAGATCGCCTGGAACTTCGTGATGAGCCCGAGGGCCACGATGGACGCGAACCACACCAGCGCGAGGACAACCGTGAAGCGGTTGAGGTTGCGCTCGGCGAGTCCGGACGAGCCGAGGGCGGACGTCATGCCGCCGCCGAACATGTCGGACAGGCCGCCACCACGCCCCTTGTGGAGCAGGATGAGGAGGGTCAGCAGGAGACTCGTGATGCCGAGAAGCACCTGCAGGACGAACTCGATGATCTGCACAGTCGTTGAAGCCTTTCGATGCGATCATTCGCCGATCGCACAGGGGTCAAGTATACGTGTACGCCGGCGGGCGACGAGGAACCCTCGCACACCCGCCGGCGACGGCGTCAGACGCCGACGTGCTTCTGGTAGCGGATGATCGCGGCGAACTCGTCGACCACGAGGCTGGCCCCGCCGACCAGGGCACCGTCGACGTCGGGTTCGCGCATGAAGCTGGCGATGTTGCCCGACTTCACCGACCCGCCGTAGAGGATGCGCGTGCGCGCGGCGGCGTCAGCGCCGAGCTTGTCGGCGATGACCTCACGGAGCGCGGAACACACCTCCTGTGCCTGCTCGGGCGAGGCGACCTGGCCGGTCCCGATCGCCCAGACCGGCTCGTACGCCACGACGATCTCGGCGTCAGCGGCCACGCCCTCGAGGGCGACCTCGAGCTGCCCGACAGAGACCGCGGTAGGACCGGATGCCTCGCGCTGCTCGAGCGTCTCGCCCACGCAGATGACCGGGACGAGGCCGTGCTTGATCGCCGCCTTGACCTTGGAGGCCACGACCTCATCCGTCTCGCCGTGGTACTGGCGTCGCTCGGAGTGGCCGATGATCACGTAGCGCGCGTCGAGCTTGGCCAGGAACGCGCCGGAGACCTCGCCGGTGTAGGCGCCGGAGTCGTGCGCCGAGACATCCTGCGCGCCCAGGGCGAACGGGATCTTGTCGGCGTCGAGCAGCGTCTGCACGGTGCGCACATCGGTGAACGGCGGGAAGACCGCCACCTCCACCGAGCCGTCCTCGTGCTTGGCGTCCTTCAGCGTCCAGTGCAGCTTCTGGACGAACGCGACCGCCTGCAGGTGGTCGAGGTTCATCTTCCAGTTGCCTGCGATCAGCGGCGTACGGGTGCTCACTGCCATCCGAGGACCTCCAGTCCGGGGAGCTTCTTGCCCTCGAGGAACTCGAGGCTCGCGCCTCCGCCCGTCGAGATGTGACCGAACTGGTCGTCGGCGAATCCGAGCTGGCGGACCGCCGCGGCCGAGTCGCCGCCGCCGACGACGGACAGGCCGTCGACCTCGGTGAGCGCCCGTGCGACCGTCTTGGTGCCCGCGGCGAACGCCGGCATCTCGAAAACGCCCATCGGGCCGTTCCAGAACACGGTGGTCGACGAGCGGATCGCGGCGGCGAACAGCTCCGCCGTCTGCGGGCCGATGTCGAGGCCGAGACCGTCAGCGCCGAACGGCGTGTCCTCGAGCGCGTCCGCCGGGGCGACGACGTGGTCGGCGTCGGCGGCGAACGCCGAAGCCATGACCGCGTCGACCGGCAGGATCAGCTCGACGCCGCGCTCGGCGGCATCCGCGATGTAGCCCTTGACGGTGTCGATCTGGTCGACCTCGAGCAGGCTCTTGCCGACCTTGTAGCCCTGGGCCGCGAGGAAGGTGAACAGCATGCCGCCGCCCACCAGGATCTTGTCGGCGCGCGGCAGCAGGTGCGCGATGACGCCCAGCTTGTCGCTGACCTTCGAACCGCCGAGCACGACCGCGTAGGGCCGCTCGGGGTTCTCGGTGAGGCGGTCGAGGACGTCGACCTCCTTCTCGATCAGGAAACCGGCGGCCGACGGCAGGAGCTCGGCGAGGTCGTACACCGACGCCTGCTTGCGGTGCACGACGCCGAAGCCGTCCGACACCAGCACATCGCCGAGCTCGGCCAGCTGCGCGGCGAAGGCGCGGCGCGCAGCCTCGTCCTTCGCGGTCTCACCGGGGTTGAACCGCAGGTTCTCGATGACGGCGATGTCGCCGTCATCCAGGGCGGCGACGGCCTCATGGGCCGACTCCCCCACGGTGTCGCGCGCGAAGGCGACGGGCTTGCCGAGCAGCTCCGACAGGCGCTGGGCGACCGGCTCGAGGCTGTACTTCGGGTCGGGAGCGCCGTCCGGGCGCCCGAGGTGGGAGCAGACGACGACGCGGGCGCCCTGGTTGATCAGGGCGTTGAGCGTGGGGAGCGTGGCCCGCACACGGCCATCGTCCGTGATGACCGCGTCCTGGAGAGGGACGTTGAGGTCAGCACGGACGATGACGCGCTTGCCGGCCAGCGAACCCAGGGTGCTGAGGGTGCGCAGAGCCATGGCCGTTGGTTACAGGCGCTCGGCGACGTACTCGGTGAGGTCGACCAGGCGGTTCGAGTAGCCCCACTCGTTGTCGTACCAGCTCGAGACCTTGACCAGGTTGCCGCTGACGTTCGTCTGGCCGGCGTCGAAGATCGACGAGTACGGGTCGAGCTGGATGTCGGTCGACACGATCGGGTCGGTGTTGTACTTCAGGTAACCCACCAGGCGACCGTCGGCGGCGGCGGCCTCGTAGGCGGCGTTGACGGCCTCCTTGGTGAGGCCCTCGGTCGGCGTGATGATCGTCAGGTCGACGATGGAGCCGGTGGGGACCGGCACGCGGTACGACGAGCCGCTCAGCTTGCCGTTGAGCTCGGGCAGCACCAGGCCGATGGCCTTGGCCGCACCCGTCGAGGCCGGCACGATGTTCAGCGCGGCAGCGCGAGCGCGGTGCAGGTCGCTGTGGGGGCCGTCCTGGAGGTTCTGGTCGGCGGTGTAGGCGTGCGCCGTCATCATGAAGCCGCGCTCGATGCCGAACGCGTCGTTGAACACCTTGGCCAGCGGCGCGAGGCAGTTGGTCGTGCACGACGCGTTGGAGATGATGTTCATCGTCGCCGAGTCGTACGTGTCCTCGTTCACGCCCATGACGAAGGTGCCGTCGACGTCGGTGCCCGGCGCCGAGATGATGACCTTCTTGGCGCCGCCCTGGATGTGCTTGCCCGCATCGGCCGCGTTGGTGAAGCGACCGGTGGACTCGATGACGATGTCGACGCCGAGCTCGCCCCACGGCAGGTTCGCGGGGTCGCGCTCCTCGAAGACCTTGATGGCCTTGCCGTTGACGGTGATCGAGTCCTCGTCGTACGAGACGTCGGCGTCGAGACGGCCGCCGACCGAGTCGTACTTGAGCAGGTGGGCCAGGGCCTTGTTGTCGGTGAGGTCGTTCACCGCCACGACCTCGAGGTCTGCGCCCTGCGCGAGTGCCGCGCGAAGGAAGTTGCGTCCGATACGGCCGAAGCCGTTGATGCCGATCTTGACAGTCACGGAATTGCTCCTGAGATGTGTCGTGCGCGAGTGCGCGGTTGTTGCGATTGCAGACAGAGACAACGGCGTCCCAGCGGGCGGACCCGCAGGGACGCCGCGCTTGCTATGACAGTACCAGCAGGCCCGCCGTCTTCGAACGGGCGGCATCGAGGCGCTGCGCGACGTTCTGCCAGTTCGCGATGTTCCAGACCGCCTTGACGTAATCGGCCTTGACGTTGAGGTAGTCGAGGTAGAACGCGTGCTCCCACATGTCCAGCTGGAAGATCGGGATCGTGCCCTGCGCGGTGTTGCCCTGCTGATCGAAGAGCTGCTGGATGATCAACTGCTCGCCGATCGGGTCCCAGCTGAGCACGGCCCAGCCCGAGCCCTGGATCCCGTTCGCGACGGCGGTGAAGTGCGCCTGGAACTTGTCGAAGCCGCCGAAGAACTCGTCGATGGCGGCGCGCAGCTCGCCCTCGGGCTCTCCGCCGCCCTCGGGCGAGAGGTTGGTCCAGAAGATGGAGTGGTTGACGTGGCCGCCGAGGTGGAACGCGAGGTCCTTCTCGAGCTTGTTGACATTCGCGAGGTTGCCCGACTCACGAGCCTCGGCGAGCTGCTCCAGCGCGGTGTTCGCTCCGGTCACGTACGCCTGGTGGTGCTTGCTGTGATGCAGCTCCATGATCTTGCCGCTGATGTGCGGCTCCAGCGCGGCGTAGTCATAGGGGAGGTCGGGCAGGGTGTACTTCGCCATGTTCTCTTCTTCCTGTCGGCGCGCGCCGAGTCCCCGGCGCAGCGAGGGTGACGGACTCATCCTACTGAGCGCCAACGCACGCGTGACGGGGTTGCTTCCCTCCGCGACATATGAAAGAACGGCTGCCGCGATTCGCGGCAGCCGTTCTTCCGATCAGTCCTCGATCCCTGCGGGGACGGCGGACTCAGTACCGGGCAGCCCCTCGGCCTCGGCCTTCTTGTCGGCCATCGCGAGGAGCCGGCGGATGCGCCCGGCGACCGCATCCTTCGTGAGCGGCGGGTCGGCGTGGTGGCCGAGCTCGTCCAGGCTCGCGTCACGGTGGGCCAGGCGCAGATCGCCGGCCTGACGGAGGTGGTCCGGCACCTCGTCGCCGAGGATCTCGAGCGCGCGCTCGACGCGGGCGCACGCCGCGACGGCGGCCTGGGCGGAGCGACGGAGGTTCGCATCGTCGAAGTTGACCAGGCGGTTGACCCCGGCGCGGACCTCGCGGCGCTGACGCATCTGGTCCCATTCGCCGGCGGCGCGCACGGCGCCCATCGCCGCAAGGGCGGCGCGGATCGCCTCCCCCTCGCGCACGACGACGCGCGGGATGCCGCGCACCTCACGCGCCTTGCCCGCGATGCCGAGACGGTGCGCGGCGCCCACGAGCGCCATCGCGGCCTCCGAGGACGGGCAGGTGATCTCCAGCGCGGCGGAGCGCCCGGGGTCGCTGAGCGTGCCGGCGGCGAGGAACGCGCCGCGCCAGATGGCCGCGAGGTCGCCGCGCGAACCGGTGGTCAGCTTGTTGGGCAGACCGCGGACCGGGCGACGCCGCTGGTCGAGCAGACCGGTCTGACGGGCGAGGGTCTCACCGCCCTCGATGACGCGGACGGCGTAGTGGCTGCCGGTGCGGGCACCGGAGCCCTGCACGTGGACGAGCTCGGGGCGCACGCCGTAGAGCTCGACGAGGTCGCGGGCGGTGCGACGGGCGAGGACGTCGGAGTCGAGCTCCGCCTCGACGGCCACGCGGTTCGCGATCGAGTGCAGGCCGCCCGAGAATCGCAGCAGCGACGTGAGCTCGGCCACCCGTGCCGTAGGGCGCGGGTCTCGCACGGTGATCAGCTCGGCCTTCACGTCAGCGGTCAGCGACACGGGTCTCCTTCAGGGTCTTGCGGGAACGACCGTCTAGCCTACCCGGCCGGTTCGGCCGCCGACCTCTCACTCGCGTCCGAGGTCGCGGTCCTTGATGCGCACGGCGACGCCCGGCACGGTGGCCAGGCGGTCGGCGAGCTCGCGCACCATGACGACCGAGCGGTGCTTTCCACCGGTGCAGCCGACCGCGATCACGGAGTGCCGCTTGTTCTCGCGCTGGTAGCCTTCCAGCACCGGGCGCAGCGCTTGACTGTACGCCTCCAGGAACTCCCGCGCACCCTCCTGGCCGAGCACGTAGTCGCGCACCTCAGGGTCTTCGCCGGTGAACGGGCGGAGCCGCTCGTCCCAGAACGGGTTGGGCAGGAATCGCATGTCGGCGACGAGATCGGCATCCGGCGGCAGCCCGTACTTGAACCCGAAGCTGAGCAGTGTCAGCGTGTGGCGGGCCGATCCCGCCTCGGTGAACATGTCGGCCACCTGCGTGGCGAGCTGGTGGATGTTGTAGCTCGAGGTGTCGATGATGAAGTCGGCGCTCTCGCGCACCGCCGCGAGGCGAGCGCGCTCGAGACGGATGCCGTCGAGGACGGTGCCGTCGCCCTGCAGCGGGTGCGGGCGGCGCACAGCCTCGAAGCGCCGCACCAGCGCGTCGTCGGAGGCGTCCAGGAACATCAGGCGGATCTGGCGCCGCTCACGCAGCGCGCGCATCGCCTCGGGGAGGTCGGAGAACAGGTCGCGCCCGCGGACGTCGACCACGACGGCGACGCGCGGGAGCACACCTCCCGCGAGCTCGGTGAGGTCCAGGAGCGGCTTGAGCATCTGCGGCGGCAGATTGTCGACGACGTACCAGTCGAGGTCTTCCAGCGCGTTCGCCGCCGTCGAGCGTCCGGCACCGGACATACCCGTGACGATCAGCACCTCGCCGATGTCACCGTCGCGACTCGTCGCCTCGGTCATGACCACCCCCGTCCCGACCAGCCTAGTCACTGGAGCGTGCGGCGGCCGGAGCCAGATGGGTGTGGATGGCCGCGGCGAGCTTCGGACCCACCCCGGGAAGCTCCGCGATCTCGTCCGGCGTCGCCTTCCTGAGCGCCGCCACCGAGCCGAAGTGGCGCAGCAGCGCCTTGATGCGCGCCTCCCCCAGCCCCGGGACCTCCGCCAGCACGCTCTGGATGTCGCGCCGCCGGCGCTTGCGCTGATGCGTGATCGCGAAGCGGTGGGCCTCGTCGCGCAGCCGCTGCAGCAGGTACAGCGCCTCGGACGTGCGCGGCAGGATCACGGGGTACTCCTCCCCCGGCAGCCACACCTCCTCGAGCCGCTTCGCGATACCGCACAGCGCGATCTCCTCGTGACCGGCGTCGCGGAGGGCGCGCGCGGCCGCCTCGACCTGCGGCTGACCGCCGTCGACCACCAGCAGCTGCGGCCGGTACGCGAAGCGGGGGCGGCGCCGCTCGGTCACGACGAGCTTCTCGCCCTCCGGCCCCTCGGTCGTACGGACCGCGGACGCGGCATCCGCCTCGCTCTCCTCCGGGCGATCCAGGTACGCGAGCCGGCGCGTGAGCACCTGGTAGAGCGAGTCGGTGTCGTCGGTGGTCTCGGCGACGCCGAACGAGCGGTACTGGTCCTTGCGAGGCAGTCCGTCCTCGAACACGACCATCGAGGCGACGACGTTCGTGCCGCTCAGGTGCGAGACGTCGTAGCACTCGATGCGCAGCGGCGCCTCGGCGAGGTCGAGTGCCTCCTGCAGGTCGGTGAGCGCCTGCGTGCGAGCCACGTAGTCGCTGGTGCGGCGCGTCTTGTGGAGCATCAGCGCCTGCTGCGCGTTCAGGGTCGCGGTACGCATGAGGTCGGCTTTGCGTCCGCGCTGGGCGACCTGGATCGTCACGTTCTTGCCGCGCCGCTCGCGAAGCCACTCCTCCAGATCGGCGGCATCCTCGGGCATCGCCGGCACCAGCACCTGCTTCGGGATGTCGGCCCCCTCGGCGTTGCCGTAGGTGCGCTGCAGCACCTGGTCGACGAGGTCGCCGCCTGAGATGTCGATCTCCTTCTCGATCGTGGTCGCCCGCACCCCTCGCACGCGACCGCCGCGGATCACGAAATGCTGCACGGTCGCGGCCAGTTCGTCCTCGGCGATGCCGAACAGGTCGGCGTCGGTGTCGGCGGCCAGCACGAGCGCGCTCCGGTTGAGCACCGCGTCGATCGACTGCAGCCGATCGCGGTAGACCGCGGCCGCCTCATAGTCCATCGCCGCCGAGGCCTCGCGCATCCGCGCGGTGAGCTCCTTCGTGAAGCGCTGGTCGCCTCCGGACATGAACGCGATGAAGTCCTCGACGATCGCGCGGTGCTCCTCGATCGTGACCTTCATCGAACAGGGACCGCCGCAGCGCCCGATCTGGCCGGGGAAGCACGGCCGGCCGGTCGCCATCGCCTTCTTGTACGACGCGTCGCTGCAGGTGCGGATCGGGAACACCTTGATCATGAGGTCGATGGTGTCGTGCACCGCCCACACCTTCGGGTACGGGCCGAAGTACTTCGCGCCGGGGATGCGGCGGTTGCGCGTCACGATGACCCGCGGCGCCTCGTCGGCCAGGGTGATCGCCATGAACGGATAGGACTTGTCGTCCTTGTAGCGGACGTTGAACGGCGGATCGAACTCCTTGATCCACTGGTACTCGAGCTGCAGCGAGTCGACATCGGTCGCCACGACCGTCCACTCCACGGAAGCGGCGGTCGTCACCATCCGCCGGGTGCGCTCGTGCAGCGTGCGCAGCGGCGCGAAGTAGTTCGACAGGCGCGCGCGGAGGTTCTTCGCCTTGCCGACGTACAGCACACGGCCGTCCCGGTCGCGGAACCGGTAGACCCCCGGATTGGTGGGGATCTCCCCCGGCTTCGGCTTGTACGGGACGGTGGGAGCGGAGCGCGCCATGCCGCTCAGCCGGCCTTGCGCGCCCCGACGAGCTCGGCGACCGCGTGCGTGGGCGCGCGCATGCCGAGCACCTCGGCCAGGAAGGCGCCGGTGTGGCTGGCATCGACGCGTGCGACCTGCTCCGGGGTGCCCGTGGCGATGATCTGGCCGCCGCCCGCTCCGCCCTCGGGCCCGAGGTCGATCACCCAGTCCGAGGACTTGATGACGTCGAGGTTGTGCTCGATGACGATGACGGTGTTGCCCTTGTCGACCAGGCCGTTGAGCACCTCGAGGAGCTTGCGGACGTCTTCGAAGTGCAGACCCGTGGTGGGCTCGTCGAGCACGTAGATCGACCGGCCGTTCGTGCGCCGCTGCAGCTCCGTCGCGAGCTTCACGCGCTGCGCCTCGCCGCCGGACAGGGTCGTGGCGGACTGCCCCAGTCGCACGTAGCCGAGGCCGACGTCGACGAGCGTCTTGAGGTAGCGGTGGATGGCCTGGATCGGCTCGAAGAACTCGGCAGCCTCGGCGATCGGCATCTCGAGCACCTCGGCGATGTTCTTGCCCTTGTAGTGCACGGCCAGGGTGTCGCGGTTGTACCGCTTGCCGTGGCAGACCTCGCAGTCGACGTACACGTCGGGAAGGAAGTTCATCTCGATCTTGATCGTGCCGTCGCCCGAGCACGCCTCGCAGCGGCCGCCCTTGACGTTGAAGCTGAAGCGTCCGGGCTGGTAGCCGCGCACCTTCGCCTCCTGCGTCTCGCTGAACAGCGTCCGGATGCGGTCGAACACGCCGGTGTACGTGGCCGGGTTGGAGCGCGGCGTGCGGCCGATCGGCGCCTGGTCGACGTGCACGACCTTGTCGAGGTTCTCGAGGCCGGTCACCCGCGTGTGCTTGCCGGCGACACGGCGTGCGCCGTTGAGGCGCGTGGCGAGGACCTGATACAGGATGCCGTTCACCAGCGAGGACTTGCCCGAGCCGCTGACGCCGGTCACCGCGGTGAGCACGCCGAGCGGGAAGTCGACGGTGACGTTCTTGAGGTTGTTCTCGCGCGCGCCGACGACCGTCACCTGGCGCTTCTTGTCGATCTTGCGGCGCTTCTTCGGGGTCGGGATCGCTCGCCTGCCGGAGAGGTAGTCGCCGGTGATCGAGTCGGGGTCCTCGAGCAGCTCGCCGATCGGGCCGGAGTGGACGACCTCGCCGCCGTTGACGCCGGCCCCGGGGCCGATGTCGACGACCCAGTCGGCGGCGTGGATGGTCTCCTCGTCGTGCTCGACGACGATGAGCGTGTTGCCGAGGTCGCGCAGCGCCACCAGCGTCTCGATGAGCCGGCGGTTGTCACGCTGGTGAAGGCCGATGGACGGCTCGTCCAGCACGTAGAGCACGCCGGTCAGGCCCGAGCCGATCTGGGTCGCGAGGCGGATGCGCTGCGCCTCGCCGCCGGACAGGGTGGCGGCGGCGCGGCTGAGGCTCAGGTAGTCCAGGCCGACGCGGATGAGGAAGTCCAGCCGCAGGCGGATCTCGCGCAGCACCTGCGCCGCGATGGTCGCCTCGCGGTCGGTGAGCGTCAGCTTGGCGAAGTACTGCCGCGCCTCGCCCAGGCTCAGCCGCGAGGCGTCGGCGATCGAGTGCCCGTGCACCTGCACGGCGAGCACCTCCGGCTTGAGGCGCGCACCGTCGCACACCGGGCACGGCACCTCGCGCAGGTACTCCGACCAGCGCTGCCGCTGCGTGTCGGACTCGGCCTGCGTGTACTGCCGCTCGATGTAGGGCACGACGCCTTCGAAGCCGGACGAGTAGCGCATCTCGCGGCCGTACCGGTTCTTCCACCGCACGGTGACCTTGTAGTTCTCACCGCGCAGCACGGCTTCGCGCACATCCGCCGGGAGCTTCTTCCACGGGGTGTCGAGAGAGAAGCCCAGGTCGTTCGCGAGGCCCTCGAGGAGGCGTTCGTAGTACTGGAACAGTCCCTTGCCCTGCGTCGTCCACGGGATCAGGACCCCCTCGCGGATCGAGAGGTCCTCGTCGCCCAGCATGAGCTCGACATCCACCGACATGCGGGTGCCCAGGCCCGAGCAGGCCGGGCAGGCGCCGAACGGGGCGTTGAACGAGAACGTGCGAGGCTCGATCTCGGTCAGCTGCAGCGGGTGGCCGTTCGGGCACGCCAGCTTCTCGGAGAAGGACTGCCACGCGGCATCCCCCTCCTCGTCGACGAAGTTGACCTGCATGACGCCGCCGGCGAGCGAGAGCGCCGTCTCGACCGAGTCGGTGACGCGCTCCAGGATTCCGGGGGCCGCGACGAGCCGGTCGACCACGACCGCGATGTCGTGCTTGTAGCTCTTCTTGAGCGTCGGCGGCTCGGCCAGCTGGATCAGCTCGCCGTCGACGATCGCGCGGGCGTAGCCCTTGGCGCCGAGCTCCTTGAAGAGGTCGACGAACTCGCCCTTCTTCTGAGTGACGACGGGCGCGACGATCTGGTACCGCGTGCGCTCGGCCAGTTCCATGAGCTGGTCGGCGATCTGCTGCACCGTCTGGCGCTGGATGACCTCGCCGCACTCGGGACAGTGCGGGATGCCGATGCGCGCCCAGAGCAGACGCATGTAGTCGTGGATCTCGGTGATCGTGCCGACGGTCGAACGCGGGTTGCGGTTGGTGGACTTCTGGTCGATCGACACCGCCGGGCTGAGGCCCTCGATGAAGTCGACGTCGGGCCGATCGACCTGGCCGAGGAACTGCCGCGCGTACGCGCTCAGCGACTCGACGTACCGGCGCTGGCCCTCGGCGAAGATGGTGTCGAATGCGAGGCTCGACTTGCCAGAGCCTGACAGGCCCGTGAAGACCACCAGCGAATCGCGCGGGATGTCGAGGTCGACATCCTTGAGGTTGTGCACGCGGGCACCGCGGACGCTCAGCTTTCCGCTGGTGCCGCCGACGGCGTTTCCGGACGTGTTCCCGGGCATGTTTCCGGGCAGGGCGACAGGGACGATGGGCACCCGACAAGTCTAGGCGGGGCCTCCGACATCGGCTCCGGATCGTGCTTCCTGTGCGCTGTGAACCACCGGCAGGCCGGCATCCGCCCGGCGCAGCCAGTGAAGCCCGAACGCCGCGGCCACGATCAGCACCCCTGCGCCTGCGAGCGCGGCCCACGCGATCCCCGCGCCCTCCGCAGGCGGGGCCAGCATCGCGACGCCGAAGGCGAGCGGCTGCGCGACCAGCTGGATCGCGACGAAGCGGCGCAGCGTCGGCACCAGCGCGCGTGCGGAGATCCATGACAGCGCGGGGACCGTCCACGCGAGCGACGCCAGGACGTGGATCGCGTGCACCACGAGCATCCCGATCGCGGTGTGCGCCGGCTGCGGGTCGGCGAACAGCATCCCGAGCCCGACACAGGCTCCCCCGATCCAGCCGCCCAGCGACCGCGGCATGACCGCACCGATCACCGCGGCCGCGATGGCGAGGCCGCGCCACAGCGGCACCGGCACGAGCGTCATCGCGCCGGCGGCCGTCACCGCGACCAGCAGCCCGCGCAGGAGCACGGCCGGCAGGCCGCCGCGCACGCGGAACGCGTGTGTCCGCCGCGTCATCGCCGCACCGCCCGGAGGCGCCGCTGCCCGCGCGCCGCGATCCGCAGCGCCGTGTCGGGCGATCCATCCGCCCACGGCACGACGTCGATCCCCGTCGCGCGCAGCTCGGCGAACACGTCCTCGCGCTCGGCGAGCAGCGTCCGCATCGCGAGCAGCCGCTCGCGGCCGAGGCGCTCGGCGTGCGGCGCGGGCAGCACGTCGACGGCGACGACCGCGTGCCCGGCGGCACGCCAGAGCGTGGCGAGCTCTGCCGCCGCACCGTCGAAGAACGTCGACAGCATGAAGACGATGGACCCGTGCGCGATCATCGGCGCCCGCCGATAGCGGACCTCGACGTCGCTCGCGCCCGTCGCCGCGATGACGTCGCGCAGACGTGCGAGCTGGCGCGCCCCGGCGCCGGCCCGCACGGTGCGGCCGTCGGGCGCGAGAACGTGGTACGCGACGCGATCGCCGGCCTGCGCGGCGGAGGTCGCGATCGACAGCGCGGCCTGGCGGGCGAGATCGAGCGACGTGACGCCGCTGTGCTCGGGGTCATCGGTGCCCCAGGTCACGACCGCCTCGCCGAGGTCGTCGGCGGTGTCGATCGCGATCACGACCGTGCTGTCGCTCAGCGCCTGGGTGCGTCGCACCAGCAGGTCGCCGGGGCGCCGCGCCAGACGGGCGGTGGCACGCCAGTCGACGCGCCGCAGCTCGTCGCCGGGCGCGAACGGATGGATGTCGCGGAAGTCGCCGCCCTGCCCGGGCCGGGCACCCTCGTGACCGCCGTGCAGACCGGTGAGGCGCAGCGCCACCGGCAGCTGCTGCAGCGGGACGGTGTCGGGGACGCCGTTCCAGGCGAGCGACGTGCGCGGCCCGGGGTCGGTGACCCACGCGCCGTCCTGGTCGACCCCGCGTGCCGTCACGGCGATGAGCTCGGTCGGACCACTGTGCCGCAGCCGGCTGCGCATGCGCAGCGTCCCGTCGCCCGGCGCGACATCGGCCACGCCGGTGCGCAACCCGCCCTGATCGACGGCGAGCTGCACCCAGTCGGCCGACAGCGCGGCATCCACTTCGCCGACGACGGCACCTGCCTGCGGGCCGTCCGAGGCCGCCCTCGCCGACACCGTGAGGCGGAGGATGCCGTCGGCCGGGCGCCGCGCGAGCGCCCACACCGTCGCGAGGCCCAGCGGGAGGCCGACCGCCACGAGGTCGGGGCGCGAGAACGCCACACCGGCCGCGGCCAGCAGCACGGCTCCGATCAGCCCCACCGCGGTGACCGGCGTCCGCAGCCAGCGCAGCGGCGCCTCGGCTGTCGTGCGGACGCTCTCGCTCATCGCGGCAGGGCGACGGTCGGCGGAACGGGCACCTGCGCGACGGCCGCCGACACCACCGAGGCGGGATCGACGCCCTGCGCCCACGCCTGCGGGGTCAGCGTGAGACGGTGCGCGAGCACCGGCACCGCGAGGTGTTTGATGTCGTCGGGGCGGACGTACGCCCGCCCGTCGAGCGCGGCGAACGCCCTGCCCAGAAGCACGAGGGCCTGCGAGCCGCGCGGCGACGCACCCACCGCCACGTGCGGCGCCGTCCGCGTCGCCCGGGCGAGGTCCGTGCAGTAGCGCGCGATGTCGGGGTCGACGTGGATCGTCTCGACGGCCCGCTGCAGGTGCAGGAGGCCCTCGGCGTCGAGGACCTGCTCGACCTGGGCGTCCGGGCTCTGCCGCCGCACGCGATCGAGGATGATCTGCGTCTCGCCCTCCGCGGTCGGGTACCCGACCGAGAGCCGCACCATGAAGCGGTCGAGCTGCGCCTCGGGCAGCGCGTACGTGCCCTCGTACTCGATCGGGTTGGAGGTGGCGATGACATGGAAACGCACGGGCAGCGGGAACCTCACCCCCTCGACGGTCACCTGGCGCTCGGCCATCGCCTCGAGCATCGCCGACTGCGTCTTGGGGGTGGTGCGGTTGATCTCGTCGGCCAGGAGCAGCCCCGCGAAGATCGGACCGGGGCGGAAGCGGAACTCCCCCGTGTCGGGGGCGTAGACGTACGAGCCGGTGACGTCGCCCGGCAGCATGTCGGGCGTGCACTGCAGCCGCCGGAAGTCGAGCCCGAGCGCTGTCGCGAGGCTGCGGGCGGCGAGCGTCTTGCCGAGTCCGGGGACATCCTCGAACAGCACGTGGCCGCCGGCCAGCACGGAGGCGAGCGCGATCGTGAGGGGGTCGTCCATCCCGACGATCGCCCCGCGCACGCTGTCGAGGACGCGGCGCCCGAGATCGGCGATCTCGTCGGCGGACGGGAGGGATCGGGTGGGTTCCGGGTGCATCAGCGCTCCTGGTTCGTGTGGGACGGAAGGCGGTCGATCGCGGTCATGACGCGTTCGAGGTCGGTGAGCGTCACCTCGGGACGGACGAAGGTCTCGCGGATGCCGGCACCCAGGAGCTCGTCCACGGCCCGGCTCTGGCCGGGGTCGTCGAGATCGAGCCCGAGGCGGGCGAGACGCCGGCGCAGCACGCGCTCCACGCGACGCACGATCACGAGGCCCGCCACGCCGGTGCGGGCGTTGATGTTCCAGGCGAGGCGCGAGACCTCGGAGCCGCGGGGACGGCGCTCGGGGCGCGGGGGTGGCCACGACCGCTCGCCGATGTGCCCGGCGCGGCTCAGCAGGCCCACGGCGACGATCAGCAGCAGCCAGGCGGCGGCGAACTCGACGGGCACGCCGAGCCCGCCGAGGCCGACGACGACCACCGTGCCGACGGCGAGGCCCAGCACGACGAGCAGCACCCGCTTCACCGTCACCGCCACTCCCGTTCGATCCGCTCCAGCAGCCGCCGCGCGTCTGCCCGATCGGTCTCCGTTGCGACGTAGCCGCCGAACCGCACTCGTTCGTAGAGCGCGAGCAGCCGCCGCGCCTGCTCGCCGATGGCGGATCGTCGCGCGATGATCCGCACTGCGAACTCCCCCGGTGTCTCGCTGACACCGCGGACGACGCCCGAGTCCGCGGCGGCCTCCTCGACGCCGACCCAGGCGGCGACGATCGCGTCCCCGGGCACCGCCGGATCGTCGAGGCGCCCGAGCGCCGCCGCGATCCCCCGCTGGATGACCGCGACGTCCGGCTGGGCTTCGGCCGCTGCTGCCGCGGCCGCCGTCGCGGCGACCGTCGCGCCCTCGCGCTCCTGCGGCGCCCGCCTCTCCCCGGCGCGGCGGAGAGCCCGCACGACCGTCACGACGAGGAGTGCGAGCAGCGCGGCGGCGAGCACGCCGAGGAGGATCAGGATCACCGCGCCGGCGGCGCCCGGGTCGGCGTCCCGGAGCAATTCGGGGAGTGGTTCGCTGGTCGCGGTCGCCTGCGGAGGCGGTGCGGCGGTCCGCGTGGCTTCCGCCCGCGGAACAGCCTCGAACTGCGGGACGCCCTGCACCCCCGACAGCAGCATGAGCAGGAGGCACACGCCCACGACGGCCGCCGCGGCGACGAGCCCGCCCGCGCGCGCCGAGCGGGAGCGGACGGCCGGTGTCATGACCCCACCCTAGAGCGCCGCGGACGCGCCGACGGTGCCGCCCAGAACACGGATGCCGCGGGGCGATGGCCCCGCGGCATCCGTGTTCGTCGAACCTCGTCAGCGCACCAGCACGGTCACCGTCGGGCTCTTGGACGTCGCGACGGTCGCGCTCCCGCTGTAGACGACCGACAGCTTGTGCGCCCCCTTGTCGAGCGCCGGCAGCTTCACCTTGACCGTGCCACGGCTCTTGTCAGTGAGCGTCGCTGTCGCGATCGCGGTGTCGCCGTCGTAGATCGTGACCTCGCCGGTCGGACGCACACCGCCCTCTGCGATCACCACGGTGGTGAACTGGATCGCGGACTTCGCGTTCGCGATCAGCTTGTTCGGGATCCCGACGGTGACGCTGTCGGCCTTGGCGATCGTGACGGGAACCACCACCGACGTGCCGGTGCTCGCGCCGGTGAGCGTGAGCTGGACCGTACCGCCGAACGGCACGTTCGAAGGGAGCTTCACCGACACCGTCGCCGTGCCGTAGTCGTCGTTGAGGACTGCGGTGGTGCCGATCGTGTTGTCCACGGGGAACGCACCGAGCTTCTCGCCGTCGAGCGAGACGACGATCTCGGAGTCGGTGACGTCACCGGGTGCCGACATCGCCCACGACTTGACGGCGAACCCGACCTTCGCGCCTCGGTCGTACGCTGCAGGGGCACCGGCAGGGAACCCGATCTCGACCGCGTGCTGGGCGTAGTCGACCGGCAGCGGCGTGGTCGCGGCGAACGTGGCGAGGTAGTCCACCATCGCCGCGAGGTCGACCTTGCCGGTGTCGCGCTTCGCCGTCCCGTTCGCGAGTTCGAAGAAGTTGTCGCCGCCGGTCGAGAGGAAGGAGTTCACGGTCACCGAGTAGGTCGCCGCGAGGTCGATCGGCTCGCCGTTCAGCCACATGCCCGTCACGGTGCCTCGCGTGCCGGTGTACGACACCTTCGACTCGTCCACGTCCGTCGTCTTCGGGTCATCGAGCGGGAACTCGGTCACCTGCTGCTGCGTGTAGGTGTAGTCGAAGCCCTCGGAGACACCGAGCCGCAGGAAGTTGCGGCTGGGCACCTTGTTGAGCGCGTCGCGCTGCCACTGCTGCTCGAGCACCTTCTTGATCTGCGCACCGGTGAGCTGCATGTTCACGAGGGTGTTCGCGAACGGCTGCACCACGGCCGCCTGCTTGTAGGTGAGCGTGCGCGGATAGGAGCCGTTGCCGGGATCCGTGCCGAGCATGTCGGTGCGCAGGCCGCCGGGGTTCATGAACGCGATCTGCGCCGCGCCCGACTCCTGCCCCTCGGTCGCCCACTGCTGCACCTCGGCGACGAGGTTGCCCAGGGTCGACTCTCCGCCGCGGTTCTCGCTTCCGCTGGCGAACTTCGCACGGTTCAGGGCGCCGCCCAGCTTGCCGAGTTCGACAGCGCCGAGCACCTCGGCCTGCTTGGAGGCCGTGTCGGCGATCTTCGCGGTGGCGGGATCAGCCGGGTACTTCGCGACGAACGCGTTGTCCTCGAGGGGCAGGATCGCCTGGGTCTTCGCGGTGACCTGTCCGGCGTCATCCACGGAGTAGACGAGCTGGTTGAGGTTGGTGCCGTACTGGCCCGCCGACACGACCGGGCGGTCGGTGACGGCACGACCCTCCGTCGCCCACTGGGCGACCGGGAACGAGCAGTTGTAGGCGAGGTGGGTGTGCCCCGAGACGATCGCGTCGACGTCGGGCGAGACGTTGTTGATGATGTTCGCCCAGGCGCCGGCGTCGTCCATGGTGGTGCAGTCGGTGGATGCCGCACCTTCGTGCACGAGCATGACGACGAGGTCGGCGCCCTCGGCGACGAGGTCGGCCGCCTCGGCGTTGACCGACTGCACGATGCCCTTCACGGCGATGTCGGCGATGCCGCCGGGGCTCACCAGGGTGGGGAGATCCTCGGTGACGGCTCCGACGAAGCCGACCTCCACGTCGCCGAAGGTCTTGATCCACGTGGCGGGTACGGCGTCGTCGCCGGTGGCCTTCATCTTGAGGTTGGCCGCGATGTACTGCCACTTCGCGCCGCCGAACGGGTTCGTGGTGGCGTCGTAGGGCGCCATGACGCGGTTGACGAGATCGTTGTAGCCCTGATCGAGCTCGTGGTTGCCCACCGCCGACACGTCCAGACCGGCTTCGTTGAGCGCATCGATCGTCGGCTTGTCGTGCTGGATGAACGACTCGAACGTCGACGCGCCGATGAGGTCGCCCGCGGCGGCGAACACGGTGTTGGGATTCGCCGCGCGCAGCTGCTTGACGGCGCCGGCGAGCACGGCCGCCCCGGCTTCGCCGTTCGTCGTGTTGTTCAGGATGCGACCGTGGAAGTCGTTGGTGGCGAGGATCTGCACCTCGGTCGTGGCCGCATGGGCGGCGGGAGCGACGAGGACGCCCGTCGCCAGCGCGGCGACCGTCAGAGCCGATGCTCCCAGAGCGAGACGACGACGGGGAGACGGGGGTGCGGAACGCGGATCAGATCGCATGGATGCGTGCTTCTTTCTCGTGGCGATGCAGAACGCGGTGCGCGTCGGATCGAGCCGGGTTCGGGGGGACCGAGGCGCACCGATTCTGAGACTAGGAGAATCCTGGACGTTCGCCTAGAGCCCGGATGAACGTTCCCGCAACGGTCGGCGAATGCCTCGCGAGCGGTCAGCGCGGTCCGGAGAAGGGTCGCAGTGCGTCACGCAGGGCGAGCAGCGTGGCAGCGTCCGTCCCGGTCGCGGCCATCACCTTGCCCGGGACCTCGAGCGCACGCTCGCGCAGGCGCCTCCCGGCATCGGTGAGGCCGACGTCGAGCACGCGCTCGTCACCGTCGCGTCGCGAGCGTGTCACGAGGTCCTGCGCCTCCAACCGCTTGACCAGTGGCGAGACCGTGGCAGGCTCCAGCGCGAGTTCGTCGGCGAGCTCCCGCAGCGACCGCGGCGACCGCTCCCACAGCGCCAGCATCACGAGGTACTGAGGATGCGTCAGCCCCATCGGCTCGAGGATCGGCCGGTACACCCCCACGACGTTGCGCGCCGCCGTCACCAGCGCGAAGCACACCTGGTTGTCGAGCGCGAGCAGGGCGTCGGGGCCGAGTTCGGAATCCTTCACGCGATGATCCTATCGTGGGCTAATCATTAGTACACTAATGAACATGCCGGACATGGATGCCACCCCCGACGCCCACCGCCCCCTCCGCGAACGCGTGCGCGAGGCCGGCGGCTGGTACGCCTGGTTCAACACGAAGCTGATCCGGCTCGCCGGACCCGCGGCGGTGGGGCCGTACGAGACGACGCCCCCGCCGACAGCGTCGGAGCGCGCCGAACGGGCATGCCCGCTGTGCGGTCAGCCGATCTCGCATCACTCGTTCGACCGCTCCGGCCCGAAGCCGCTGATGCACTGCCCGTGACGGCGAGGGTCAGGCGTGGCCCGCGCGCTCCATGGCGCGCAGTTCCTTCTTGAGGTCCTGCACCTCGTCACGCAGCCTCGCCGCGAGCTCGAACTTCAGCTCTCCGGCGGCCGCCAGCATCTGCTGACTGAGATCAGCGATGGTGGCCTCGAGCTGCTCGGCGCCCTCGGCGGCGATCCCCTCGCGCCGCAGCTGCGGAGTGGGGCTCTTGCCGACACCCGACTTGGTCTTGGCCGCCGCCTTGCCGCGCAGCATCCGGTCCGTGTCGGAGGCCTCGCGCGCGAGCACCTCGGTGATGTCGGCGATCTTCTTGCGCAGCGGCTGCGGGTCGATGCCGTTGACCCTGTTGTACTCGACCTGCTTCTCGCGGCGGCGGTCGGTCTCTTCGATCGCCTTCGCCATCGAGTCGGTGACCGTGTCGGCGTACATGTGCACCTCACCCGACACGTTGCGCGCCGCGCGGCCGATCGTCTGGATGAGCGAGGTGCCGCTGCGCAGGAACCCCTCCTTGTCGGCGTCGAGGATCGACACCAGCGAGACCTCGGGCAGATCGAGTCCCTCGCGGAGCAGGTTGATGCCGACGAGGACGTCGTAGACGCCCGCGCGCAGCTCGCTGAGGAGCTCGACGCGTCGCAGCGTGTCGACGTCGGAGTGCAGGTACCGCACGCGCACGCCGTGCTCGCCGAGGAAGTCGGTGAGCTCTTCGGCCATCTTCTTCGTGAGCGTGGTGACGAGCACGCGCTCGTCGCGCGCCGCGCGGATGCGGATCTCCTCGAGCAGGTCGTCGATCTGACCCTTCGACGGCTTGACGATGATCTGGGGGTCGACGAGGCCGGTCGGGCGGATGATCTGCTCCACCACTCCGTCGGCGATCCCCATCTCGTACCGGCCGGGCGTGGCGGACAGGTAGACGGTCTGCCCGATGCGGTTCTTGAACTCGTCCCAGCGGAGCGGGCGGTTGTCCATCGCGCTGGGCAGCCGGAAGCCGTGCTCGACGAGCGTGCGCTTGCGCGAGGCATCCCCCTCGTACATCGCCCCGATCTGCGGGACGGTCACATGCGACTCGTCGATCACCATGAGGAAGTCGTCGGGGAAGAAGTCGAGCAGCGTGTGCGGCGGCTCCCCCGCCGAACGTCCGTCGAGGTGCCGCGAGTAGTTCTCGATGCCGGAGCAGAACCCGAGCTGCTGCAGCATCTCGAGGTCGAACGTGGTGCGCATGCGCAGGCGCTGCGCCTCGAGCAGCTTGTTCTGCGACTCGAGCTCCTTGAGCCGCTCGGCCAGTTCGTCCTCGATCGTGCCGATCGCCCGCTGCACGGTCTCGGTCCCCGCCGCGTAGTGCGTCGCCGGGAAGATCGGCACGCTGTCGAGGCGCTGCACCACGTCGCCCGTGAGGGGATGCAGCATGAACAGCGCCTCGATCTCGTCGCCGAACATCTCGATGCGGATCGCGTACTCCTCGTACACCGGGATGATCTCGATCGTGTCGCCGCGCACACGGAAGTTTCCGCGTGAGAAGTCCACGTCGTTGCGGTTGTACTGCATCGCGATGAACTTGCGGATGAGCGCGTCGCGGTCGTACACCTCGCCGACCTGCAGCGCCACCATCGCGCGCAGGTACTCCTCGGGCGAGCCGAGGCCGTAGATGCACGACACGGTGCTCACCACGACGACGTCGCGCCGGCTCAGCAGCGAGTTCGTCGTCGAGTGCCGCAGTCGCTCGACTTCGGCGTTGATCGAGGAGTCCTTCTCGATGAAGGTGTCGGTCTGGGGGACGTACGCCTCGGGCTGGTAGTAGTCGTAGTAGCTGACGAAGTACTCCACCGCGTTGTGCGGCATGAGCTCGCGGAACTCGTTCGCCAGCTGGGCGGCGAGCGTCTTGTTGTGCGCCAGCACGAGCGTCGGCCGCTGCACCGCCTCGACGAGCCACGCCGTGGTCGCCGACTTGCCCGTGCCGGTCGCGCCCAGCAGCACGACGTCGGTCTCGCCGGCGTTGATGCGCGCCGCCAGTTCGGCGATGGCCTGCGGCTGGTCGCCGGACGGGGCGAATTCGCTCACGACCTCGAACGGCCGCACGGATCGAGTGGTCTGCACCCGTCCAGCGTAGGCGTCGCCTCCGACACGGGGGCGGAGTTCGCGGCGAGCGGATGCCGCCACCCGCCCCGCCGGAGGGCCCGGCTAGGTCTGCGCCGCGCGCTCGGCGAGGTGACGGTCCAGCGCCTCCCACAGCCCGTCGACCTGGTGCAGCGTCTCATCGACCGTGCCGCCGGTCTCGATCACCACGTCGGCGATGGCCAGCCGCACGTCGTCCGCGACCTGGGAGGCGATGCGCGCCGCCGCCTCCGCCTCGCTGAGCCCGCGCAGTTCCACGAGCCGGCGCGCCCGTACGTCCACGGGCGCGTGGGCGACCACGATGAGCTCCCACGGGTCGCCGACGCGCGCCTCGACCAGGAGCGGCACGTCGTAGACGACCACCGCATCGGGGTCGGCGGCGAACGCCTCCGCGAACCGCCGAGCGGACTCGGCCTTGACCGCCGGGTGCACGATCGCGTTCAGCCGCGCGATCGCCGCGTCGTCGCCGAACACCCGGGCTCCCAGCGCCGCGCGGTCCAGCGAGCCGTCGGGGCGCAGCATCCGCTCGCCGAAGGCGTCCGCGATCGCGGACAGCACCGGTGAACCCGGCTGCTGGACTTCGCGCACGAGCTGGTCGGCATCGACCACCACGGCGCCGTGCTCGGCCAGGCGGTGGGCGATCGTGGATTTTCCCGAGGCGATGCCTCCGGTGAGCGCGACGAGGGGCATGCATCGAGGATGCCACGCCCGCCGCGGATGCGTGCGCCCTGCGACGCCGCCAAGCCTGCGCCGTTCCTGAGGCTGGGCTGAGCACGCATTGAGGGGCCGGGAGTAGCCTCGGGGCACCCGAAGGGAACGATCCGCCGTGTGGTACTGGGGAGGGCGGGGTGATGAACGTCGAACGCGACTGGGGAACGAACGACGAGATCCCGTCCTGCCGCGCGCGCCGCGCCCGCCGTCTTCACGATAGCCGTCGCAGCGGGATCACCCGAGGGAACGGACCGGCCGCGATGTTGGGGACGCTCGCGGCTCCGGTCCGTGCTCCGAGGACGCGCGAGGGGCGGGGCAGGGGGTACTCCCCCGCCCTCCGCGCGACCCCGGGTTCGCGCGCAGCCCGTCGTCGCCGTCGGACCACGCGCGTCCCGTGAACGGTGGCGGAGAACACCGGTTCGAGGCGGCATTCTGGGATATCATGACCGACGTCCAGGATCCGTCCACCGTGTCACCGGATCCGGGGGGTGCACCGGTGGAAGAAGCGCGCGTCGCCGTCGTGATCGAGGACGAGGAAGACATCCGCTCGTTGCTGTCGACGGTGCTGTCTCAGGCGGGCTTCGAGGTGCACGGTGCGGCGAACGGCGCCGAAGGCGTCGACCTCGTCCGCATCCACCGGCCGCTGGTGACGACGCTCGACGTGAACATGCCCGGAATGGACGGCTTCGAGACCGCCAAGCGCATCAGGGCGATCAGCACCACCTACATCGTGATGCTCAGCGCCCGCACCGAGGAGATCGACGCCCTGCAGGGTCTCGAGGCCGGAGCCGACGACTACGTCGCCAAGCCGTTCCGCCCTCGCGAGCTGCGCGCCAGGATCGACGCGATGCTGCGCCGGCCGCGTCATGTCGTCGCACCCGAGGACGCGCCACCACCCGCCGTCGCTTCCGCCGACGGCGCGTGGCTCGAGCATCACGGGCTCCGGCTGAACGTGCAGACGCACATCGTGAGCGTCGACGGCCACGACATCGAGCTCACCCGCAGCGAGTTCGACATCCTCGCCGACCTGCTGGTCGCCGGGCGTCGGGTGCGTGCGAAGTCCGAGATCGCGCTGATGCTCCGTGGCGACCAGTACGCGGTCAGCGACTTCGTCTCCGACAGCGATGCCCGCGCGATCGAGGTGCACATGGCGAACCTGCGTCGCAAGCTCGGCGAGTCGCCCTCCCATCCACGGTGGATCGAGACGGTGCGCGGCGTCGGCTACCGGCTGACCGCCTGAGAGCGACGACCGGCGGGGTGCCGCTACGGACCTTCGTCGACCAGCACGGAGGTCTCCACGTTCGCAGCCGCACGGGCTGCCGCCTCGCGGGCCGCTCGCACCAGCTCCGACGGGTCGTGACCGGAGGTCTCGCTGAGGGCCACCCCGACACCCACGACGGGGATCACTCCCCCGCCCACCTTGCCGAGGTCGTCGAACAGTCCGCGATAGATCGCCCCGGCCGCCCGCCGCGCCTCCTGCGCAGACGTCACCGCGAGCGCCACCACGAGTCCGGTGGCACCGTCCTGGGCGACCACGGCGTTCGTGGGAGCGTGGCGCCGCACGCCCGAGCGCCAGGTCTCGGAGACGGCGCCGGCCACATCGCTCCCGAACGCGGTGGATATCTCGTCGAGGTCGTCCAGCCGCACGGCGGTCACCGCGATCTGCTCGGATCGTCGCGCTCCTCGCCGGCACAGCGCAGCGAGGGCCGTGTCGAACGACTCCGCGGAGACGATCCCCTCATCGAGGTCCGCCGATCCGCCGTCGCGCAGGTACCCGCGCATCGGCGCGCGACTGGCCCGCAACACCGACGTGACGACGACGGCGACGATGGTGAGGGTGACGGTGAGCACACCCGTGCTCACCGTGCCGAATGCGCTCTGGAACAGAGCGCTGTCAGGCCCCGACGTCAAGAATGCCGTCGTGCGGGAGATGTAGTACAGCGACTCGAAGCCGAGCACGGCGCCCAGGACCCAGGCCGTGCGCGACTCGCGCAGCTCGCCGCGCAGGCATTCGACGGCGCCTGCCGCCGCGAAGCCGAGCAACGGCAGGAACATCCAGAGCGCGCCTGCCCAGTCGCCGCCCTGGTCACCGGCCACCACGACGGCGGTCCCGGCGGCGACGACTGCCGCGGCCACCAGCACGGACGACCACCGCAGGCCCCGTCCGTTGAATCGACGGCATCCGAGCCACATGCAGCCCGTGCCCGAAACGAACGCCGCGTTGCCGATCGCGATCGCCCACCATGCACTGTCCGACTGGACCCAGATCGTGTAGGCCAACGTCGTCAGCATGGCCGACAGGAAAGCCAGCGACCAGATGCGCCCCGCCCCCTCGTCCCGGCGGAGCAGCGTCTCCAGGATGAAGAGCACACCGCTGACGTTGACGACCAGCGCCGTCATGATCACGACCGTCGCCACGTCGAGGCTCATGGTGTCTCTCCCTCCGGTCGGATCGCGGGCAGCTTCACGATGAACGTCGAGCCGACGCCGACGGCGCTGTGGAGTGCGAGTTCGCCGCCGTGCGCGCGGACGATGTCGCGGGTGATCGCCAGGCCCAGCCCGGTGCCCGCGCGGCGTTCGCGCCCTGCCTTGTAGTACCGCTGGAACAGCCGTGATCGGTCCGTGTCCGAGATGCCCACGCCGGTGTCGCGCACCAGGACCCAGCTCGACGTGCCGTCGCTCGTGGTCCCCACGAAGACCGTGCCGCCGTCCTTGTTGTAGACGATCGCGTTGGAGACGAGGTTGTCGACCACCTGCCGCAGCCGGAGCGGGTCCGCCCACGCCGCGGCGGGCTCCAATCCCGTCACGTCGATCGTGATCGCCCGTGCAGCGGCGCGCGGGACGGCGTCGGTCGCAGCGCCGCGCACCAGCTCGCGGAGATCGACGGGTTGAGCGACGAGGGATGCCTCGACCGACGACGGCGATGAGCTCGACGCGGCCAGGATGTCGGCCACGATGCGCAGCAGTCGCTCGGCGTTGCGCTCGGCGACGTCGAGTCCGGCCCGCACGTCATCGGGCGTGTCGGGATCTTCGATGGCGAGGTCGAGGTAGCCGAGGATCGACGTGAGCGGCGTCCGCAGCTCATGCGAGACCGACGCGACGAGATCGTCGCGCGCACGGAGGGCAGTGAGCTCCGCGGTGATGTCTCGCGACACCACCACGGCGCCGGCATCCGCACCGTCCGAGTCGATGAGGCGGCGCGCGGTGATCGTGAGGGCGCGTCGCGGTCCCGGCTCGACACCGAACCACACCACCTGGTCGTCGAACGACTCGCCGCGGCGGGCCCTCTCCAGTGGAAGCTCATCGGGCGGGAGAGCCGCGGCACCGTCGTCACGGAACACCGCGACCTGCGCCTGGTCGTCGGGTTCGAGGCCCTGCAGCAAGCGGCCGTGCGCGTTGTTGGTGATCGCGATCCTCCCGTCCGCACCGATGCGGACGATTCCGAAGTCCACCGCATCCAGCACTTCGGTGAGGACCTGCTCCTGACGCCGCGTGCGCGCCAGGACGCTGCGCAGCAGGTCCGACTGCTTCGCGAGGAGCATGCGCTGCGCATCGGAGCGCCGTGCGTTGAGGTTGCTTGTCGCGGCGACCGCGATGAGCACGAGCGGGAGGAGGAAGGTGCGGTAGGTGACCTCTGGTGCGGTGAGGGCGGTCAGCACGCTCACGATGCCGGCGATCGCGACGATGACCCCGAACAGCCCGAGCAGGCCGAACCCCCCGGCGAGCCAGGTCGTCGGGAAGATCCACAGCAGGCCGAGCACCGTGTCGGGTGCGGCGACCTGCATCATCGTGATGGCGATGATGTCGGCCGCCGGGACCAGCGCCACCCATCCGTACGGCAACCGGCTCCACGGCACGATCAGCGTCCCCGCGGTGACCCCCATCACCACGACCAGGCCCAGGAAGAAGAGCACCGGATCGCCGGAGAAGGGGCCGAGTGCCACCATCACGCCGAGCACGAAGACCACCGCGGCCAGCAGCAGCTGGTTCAGCGTCGCGGTGCGGCCCCGCGTGCGGTCGGCGGCATCCGGAGCGGTGCCGACGGCGCGAGGACGAGCGACGGGTGCACCCGGTTCGCCCGACGTCGCGGCGGTCATACCGTGACGGTAACGGATGCCGCGTCCTGGCGGGAGGGTGGGACCTCCGTCACGCGTGTGCCGCGAGCGCCTCGCTGAGCCAGCGCGCGTAGGCGTCCCACGGGTCGTCGACGCCGGCCGCCAGGGCCTCGATGTGGGCCTGGAGCGCCTCGGAGCTGCGGAACCACTCGGTGCCGCCGTGGCGGTCTGCGGAGAACTGCCGGTGGCGCCGCTGCTCGAGCGCCCGGCCGCCGCGCTCGAAGGCGAGCAGCTCGTCGTGCCGGATCGCCCCCAGCCGCTGCCGAGGATTGGCGCTGGTGCCGATCTTCACGCGGTCGGCGTACCGGATGTAGTAGACGACGTCCACACGCGGCGGCGCGAACTCGGCGTCAGGGATCTCGCCGTGGCGCCACTCGCACACCGCGCACAGCCAGCCCGACGGGTAGCGCGCTCCCAGCCGCGAACCGCACACGACGCAGGGCGACGGCAGCACGTCGGTCACACCGTACTCGGCCGCCGCCCACTCCGCGGCGACGGCGAGATGCGCCTCGCACAGGGGCAGGGGCGCGTCCGCGGGCACCGGCCCACGGCATCCGTCGTCGTCGACGAGGCAGCGCGCAGCAGCAGGGTTCACGGGCACACGGCGATGCTAGGTGAGGCCCCCGACGTCGGTCTCGGCCGGAGGGGTGATCGGATGCCGCGGGCCGCGGCATCCGATCGTCCACGCATGCGAAATGGCCGCCACCCGGAGGTGACGGCCATTTCGGACCAGACGGTTCAGCGAACCGGACGGCTCAGCTCAGGATCAGCGACCCGAGAGCTTCTCGCGCAGAGCGGCGAGGGCCTCGTCGTCCGCGAGCGTGCCCGCGGGGCCGCTGTCGGACGAGAACGACGTCGCACCGGTCTCGATCGGAGCAGCCGCCTCGGCCTCGAGGGCCTTGGTGACGGCAGCCTTGTGGGCCTCCCAGCGAGCGTGGGCAGCGGCGTACTCCTGCTCCCACTTCTCACGCTGCTCGTCGAAGCCTTCGAGCCACGCGTTGGTCTCGGGGTCGAAGCCCTCGGGGTACTTGTACTCCCCGTGCTCGTCGTACTCCGTGACCATGCCGTACAGGGCCGGGTCGAACTCGGTGCCGTTGGGGTCGACCGACTCGTTGGCCTGCTTGAGCGACAGCGAGATGCGGCGACGCTCGAGGTCGATGTCGATGATCTTGACGAAGACCTCTTCGCCGACCGACACGACCTGCTCGGCGAGCTCGACGTGCTTGCCCGACAGCTCCGAGATGTGCACGAGGCCCTCGATGCCGTCCGCGACGCGCACGAACGCACCGAACGGAACGAGCTTGGTGACCTTGCCCGGCGCGACCTGACCGATCGCGTGGGTGCGGGCGAAGACCTGCCACGGGTCCTCCTGCGTCGCCTTCAGCGACAGGGAGACGCGCTCGCGGTCGAGGTCCACCTCGAGGATCTCGACGGTGACCTCCTGGCCGACCTCGACGACCTCGGACGCGTGCTCGATGTGCTTCCACGAGAGCTCCGAGACGTGGACGAGACCGTCGACGCCACCGAGGTCGACGAACGCACCGAAGTTGACGATCGACGAGACCGTGCCCTTGCGGACCTGGCCCTTGTGGAGGTTGTTGAGGAACGTGGTGCGCGACTCGGACTGCGTCTGCTCGAGCAGGGCGCGGCGCGAGAGCACGACGTTGTTGCGGTTCTTGTCGAGCTCGAGGATCTTCGCCTCGATCTCCTGGCCGAGGTACGGCGTGAGGTCGCGGACGCGGCGGAGCTCGATGAGCGACGCGGGGAGGAAGCCACGAAGACCGATGTCGACGATGAGACCACCCTTGACGACCTCGATGACCTGGCCGGTCACGACGCCGTCGTTCTCCTTGATCTTCTCGACGTCGCCCCATGCACGCTCGTACTGCGCGCGCTTCTTGGAGAGGATGAGGCGGCCTTCCTTGTCCTCCTTCTGGAGAACGAGGGCTTCGACCTCGTCGCCGACCTTGACGACCTCGTTGGGGTCGACGTCGTGCTTGATGGAAAGCTCACGCGAGGGGATGACACCCTCGGTCTTGTAACCGACGTCGAGGAGGACCTCGTCGCGGTCGATCTTCACCACGGTGCCCTCGATCAGGTCGCCGTCGTTGAAGAACTTCAGAGTCTTCTCGACCGCGGCCAGGAAGTCCTCAGCAGATCCGATGTCGTTGATCGCGACCTGCTTGGTGGCCGGGGCGGTCGTTGCGCTAGTCATGTAGTGGGTTGTCCTTGTTGGGTTGGATGTCGGGCCGTGGCTGTCGACAGCACCCGGCCGCGAGAGCGCGAACGGATGCCTCGAGCCGAGGCGAAGCGGTTTTTCGATCGATGCCACTCGGACCCTTGCGGAATCCGGTCACCGGCGCGAACCGGCATCCTGGCGTGGCGAGACAGCCACACGAGTGACACTCCAGGGTATCAGAACGCCCGGGTCATCTGCGATGTTCCCGATGGGCACCGGATCGGCCTCCGACGCGGGCCGCGCGGCTCACCGCGGCAGGTCGATCGGGGCGGTGTTGGTGCGGTCGGGATCGAAGCGTTCAGGGGCGGATGCCTGCTCTCCGCGCAGCTGCGCGAGCCTCTCGTCCTCGCGGCGCTGGGCGTCGGCGAGCCAATCCCATCCCGACGTCGGCGCGGCCGCACGACGCACCTCGGGCACCGGCACGGTCGGCTGGTTCCCGTCCGCGACGGCGGACACCGTCACGGTCGCCGGCGCCTCCGGCGCGGGGACCGCGCCGACGTAGGGGTCACCGCGGCCGGCTGCGCCGCGCAGACCCGCCTGCTGGATGACCCGCTGGATCGTGAGACCGCGCTCGTCGGGATCGCCGACGTACTTGATCTCGCGGAGCCCCTGCTCCTGCGCCGCCGATTCGAAGACGAAATGGCCGTATCCGAAGATGCGGCCGATGACCGGCTTGTACACCGAGATGTCGAGGATGCGGGCGAGCGGCATCGTGGCGATGCGCTGCGAAAGGATGCCGTGCACGCGGAACACGCGCATGTTCGTGATCACGAAACGGTCCATGTGCTGCTCGAAGAACCGCCAGATCGCGTGCAGCGTGACCGCGCCGCCGATGAGTGCGGGCGCCCACCAGGCCTGCGCCGGAACGAAGAACGCCAGCAGCAGCACCACGACGCCCGCGAACAGCTCGAGGACGGCGGAGACGGTAGCGGCCCAGTGCTTGCGGACCTCGTCGACGACCCGCTCCCCCTGATCGGAGATCAGGTGCTTCTCGATCCGCGGATCGAACATGCTCAGCCCGCAGCGAGAGCCATGAAGAAGTTGACCACGGCCTCACCTGCACCCCACACGGCGCCGACAGCGCCCTGCACCGCATTGGCCGCATCCTGCGGCCGGGTGATGAGGTAGAACGCCGCGAACGCGATGACGAGCACCACGACGATGCGCTTGACGAGCTTCACGATCCGGGGTCCCTTCGACTTCTGCTGTTCTACCGTACGAAGGCCCGCACGCGCGCAGGCGCGCGGCGCGTCGCGGATCAGGGGCGCAGCAGCACTTTGATCGCGCGTCGTTCGTCCATCGCAGCGTACGCCTCGGCGGCCTCTGCGAGCGGCAGCTCGAGGTCGAACACGCGGCCGGGTCGGATGGCGCCGGAACGGACGTCGGGCAGCAGCTCCTCGATGTAGCCGCGCACCGGCGCGACGCCACCGTTCACGCCGACGTTCCGGTTGAACATCTGGCGCACCGGCAGCTCGGGTCCGCCGTTGGGCACGCCGACGTAGCCGACCATCCCGCCCGGACGCGCCGAGCGCAGGGCCTGATCCATCGACTCCTTGGTGCCGACGCACTCCAGCACGCGGTCGGCGCCGATGCCGCCGGTGAGGGCCCGGACCGCCTCGACGCCGGCATCCCCCCGCTCCTCGACGACATGGGTCGCGCCGAAGTCCCGGGCGAGAGCCTGGCGCTGCGGATGCCGCGACATCGCGATGATCGTCGTCGCCCCGAGCCGCTTCGCCGCGATGATCGCGCACAGGCCCACCGCTCCGTCGCCCACGACGGCGACGGTGTCGCCGGGACCGACGCCCGCCGAGACCGCGGCGTGGTGGCCGGTGCCCATGACGTCGCTGAGAGTCAGCAGACCCGGGATCTCGGAATCCGTCACCGGCGCCGGAACGACGGCGAGGGTGCCGTCGGCCAGCGGCACGCGCACGCGCTCCCCCTGGCCGCCGTCGGCGAAACCCCCGACACGGTCGTCGCTGCCCCACCAGCCGCCGTTGAGGCAGGAGGTGCTGACGCCGTTGCGGCAGTTCGCGCAGGTGCCGTCGCACACGTAGAACGGGGCGATCACGAAGTCGCCGGGGCGCACGACCTGCACCTCGGGTCCGACCTCCTCCACGATGCCCACGAACTCGTGCCCGATGCGGTGCGGCTCGTGGGTCGCGGTGACGCCGCGGTACGGCCACAGATCGGAGCCGCACACGCACGCGGCGACGACGCGCACGATGGCGTCGGCGCCCGTGGAGAGCACCGGATCGGGGACGTTCTCGACGCGGATGTCACGGGCGGCGTGGATGACGGTGGCGAGCATGACTCGAGCCTAGATCCGCCGGCCCCTGCCACGATGGGCCCATGTGGATCGGCTGGATCGAATTCGACCTGCTGCTGGGCGACGTGCGTTCCCTGAAGGAGAAGCGCAGCATCCTGCGGCCGCTCATCGCCGAACTGAGCCGACGCACCGAGGCGGCGGCCGCGGAGGTCGGCGAGCACGACCTCCACCGCCGCGCGCGGATCGGCGTCTCCATCGTCGCGTCGGGATCATCGCACGTGCGGGACGTGCTCGATCGCGCCGAACGGCTGGTCGCCGAGCACCCCGAGGTGACGCTGCTCTCCGCGCGCCGGGGGCTGCACTCGAGCGAAGACTGAATCAGCCGCGCAGCGCGTGACCGATGAGCTCGTCTCCCGCGCCGAAGCGGATCGTGCGCCCGATGGTGGTGTCGTCCGCGATCGCGTCGGCGATGACGGCCGCCACGTCCGCGCGCGCGACGGCGCCGCGTCCGCCCGGATCCAGCTGGATGCGCCCGGTCGGCGGGTCGAACGTGAGCGTGCCGGGCGCGAGGATCGTCCAGTCCAGCCCGCTGGCCGCGAGGTGCGCGTCCGCGGCCCACTTGGCGTCGGCGTACGGGAAGAACGAATTGCTCGGATCGACGCCGTGGTCGGCGCGGGAGCCGATCCACGACACCATCACATAGCGCAGCGCGCCGGCCGCGGCGGCGGCATCCATCGACCGGATCGCGGCGTCACGATCCACCGCGTACGTGCGCACGGGGTCTCCCCCGCCGGCGCCGGCCGACCACACCACGACGTCGTTGCCGGCGACGAGGTTCGTCAGCTGCGCGATGTCGAGCGTCTCGACGTCGGCGACCAGCGGCTGCGCGCCCGTGGCCGCGACCTCCGCCTCGTGGTCGGGATCGCGGATCACCGCCGTGACGGTGTGGCCTGCGGCGACCAGCAGCGGCTCGAGCAGCAGCGCGACCCTGCCGTGCCCTCCGAGGACCATGATGCGCGTCATGGTGCTCCCTTCGCCGGCCCCCACGCTACGCCGCGTCACCCGTGCTGTCAGGCCGCCAGGCTGACGCGCTCGGCGGTGATCGCCCGCACGGCGTCACGGCCCGCCCGGTTCGCGCCCACGGTCGACTGCGACGGACCGTAGCCGATGAGGAACAGGCGCGGCTCGTCGATCGACCGCCCGTTCTCGACGCGGAACCCGCCCTCGGGCGTCCGCAGGCGCAGGGGTGAGAGGTGGTCGAGCGCGGGGCGGAACCCGGTCGCCCAGAGGATGACGTCGGCGGGCTCGAACGATCCGTCGGGCATGCGCACGCCGGCCTCCTCGATCGAGGCGAACATCGGATGCCGCACCAGCACCCCGCGCTGCTGCGCCGCGCGCGCCCACGGCGTCCAGTGCATCCCGGTGACCGAGATCACGCTGCCCGGTGGCAGGCCGCGGCGGACGCGGTCCTCGACGCCAGCGATCGCGGCCACCCGTGCCGGGATGTCGAAGTCGTCCTCGATCCACTCCGGCTCGCGCCGGGTCACCCAGAACGTGTCGGCCACGTGCGAGATCTCGTCGAGCAGCTGCACCGCCGACACCCCGGCGCCGACGACGACGACGCGCTGACCGCGGAACTCGTCGGCGGAGACGTAGTCGGCCACGTGGAGCTGCCGGCCGCGGAACCGTTCCTGCCCCGGGTAGCGCGGCCAGAACGGCCGGGTCCACGTGCCGGTCGCGTTGATGACGAAGCGTGCGGCCCACTCGCCGCGATCGCTGTGGACGACGAGCCGCCCGTCGGGCTCGTCGTCTGCGCGGCGCACCGCCGTGACCTTGACCGGACGCAGCACGTCGAGCGCGAAGCGCTCCTCGTACGCGGCGAAGTAGGACGGAAGGATGTCGCGGCTGGCCGCGCCCGGATCCGCCGCCGGCACCGCATACCCCGGCAGCTCGTGGATGCCGTTGACCGTCACCATGCGCAGCGACGTCCAGCGGTGCTGCCAGGCGCCGCCGGGCCGGTCGTTCGCGTCGAGCACGACGAACGTCTCGTCGCCGGCCGCCGCGCGGGCCAGCGGCACGAAGCCTCGCCGCTGCAGGTGGTAGGCCGCCGACAGACCCGCCTGCCCGGCGCCGATCACGACGACGTCGACGGGTGCGGGTTCCATGCCGGCCTCAACAGCCGCCGGCCCGCGGTGATTCCCGCGGGCCGGTGCGGCTCAGTTGAGGCTGCGCGTGGAACGCGGGATCGCTCCGTCGCGGTAGAGGTCGGCTGCCACGTCCTGCAGCGCGGTCAAGGCGACCCGCTGCGGCATCGGGCCGTACGAGACCCGCGCGACGCCCAGCGCCTCGTACTCCGCGGCGGTCAGTGCGCCCGGCAGCCCGATGACGCTGATCTTGCGCTCGCCGATGCCGTCCACCAGGCGACGGGTGATGTCGGCGTTCAGGATGCCCGGCACGAAGACGAGGTCGGCTCCGGCGGCGAGGTAGGCGCGCCCGCGCTCGACCGCATCGGCGATCGACTCGTCGAGCGGCCGGTCGCCCGCGCGCACGAACGCGTCGGTGCGCGCGTTCAGCACGAAGGGCACGCCCTCCGCCGCGCCGGCGGCGACGACCGCCTCGACCACGGCGACGGCCTCGTCGAGCGGACGCAGGCGGTCCTCGATGTTGGCGCCGACGACTCCGACGCCGATCGCCCGACGGACGGTCTCGCCGGCATCGTCGTAGCCGGCGTCCAGGTCGGCGCTGACCGGCAGGTCCCCCGACGCCTCGACGATACGGCCGATCATGTCCAGGGCGATGTCGAGGGGGATGCCGCCGTCGGGGTACCCGAACGACGCGGCGATCGAGTGGCCCGCCGTGGCGATGGCGCGCGTCTCGGGAAGGGCGGCGATCGCGCGTGCGGACACGGCATCCCACACGTTCACGACGCGGAGGATCTCGGGCGCGGCGTGCAGTCGCGCGAGGGTCTGTGCTTTCTCAGCCTGCGTGGTCATGCATGTCACGCTATCGGCGCACCGAGGTGCGCAGGGCCGATCAATCCGGGTCGATGCGTCCGTCCAGGTACCACCAGCGGCCGCTCTGCCGCACGAAGCGGCTCCGCTCGTGCAGCACGCCGCGATCGCGGCCCCAGCGCCACGAGGCGCGGAACTCCACCTCGCCGCGCGCATCGCCGTCGGCGCCGGCCTCGACGTCGACGATCTCCAGACCCGCCCACCGCTGGGCTGGATCGAGCGTCAGGTCGTCGGGGCGCGTGCCCGGATGCCAGGTCTCGGCGAGGTACCGCTCATCGCCGACCACGAACGCGGTGTAGCGCGACCGCATCAGCCGTTCGGCCGTCGGCGCCGGGGTTCCGCGCAGCGCCGGGGCGCAGCATCCGCCGAAGCGGTCCCCGCTGCCGCACGGACACGGATCGTCGTCGGCGACCCGCGCGAACCCGCCGGCGGACGCGTTCGACGCGGCCGCACCGAACGACACGTCAGGCGCCCGCCTTCTCGGCGCACGACACGCAGCGCGTCGCGAAGGGCCGCACCCGCAGGCGGGCGATCGGGATGCCGCGACCGCAGTCCACGCACACGCCGTACGTGCCCGCCTCCCAGCGCTTGACGGCCTCGTCGATCTCGCCGATCTCGCGCCGCGCCGCCTCTTCCAGCGCCACGGCGCGCGCCCACTCCCCCGACAGCGTCACGCCCTCGGGGTCGTGCTCGTCGTCGGCGACGTCGGCACCCCGATCGGCGCGCAATTCGGCGAGCGTCTCATCGATGGTGGCGATGCGCGCGGCGGCGGCATCGTGCAGCTCATCGAGGAGCCCGCGCAGCTCGGCTCTGCTCGCGGCGGAGGTCATCGCACGAGACTACGCCCGGATGCCGACTGCGCGGCGGCGCCGTGCCGGATCAGCCCGTGACCTCCACGGTGAACGTGACGTCCTGGATGCCGCCGTCGGAGTTGGAGAGCACGACCTCGGTGGTGCCCTCGGCCTTCCCTTCGACGCCCGGGTCGAACGTCGCGCCGCCGTCCTCGCGCCCCGGCGTGAAGGTGGCGACCGACGGGTCGGCGACCTCGCCGCTGTAGCTGTCGACCGCGAGATCCCCGGTGTCGATGTTCAAGCACCTGGCCGACCTGCAGCGCGATCGTCTCCCCCTGCAGCGACCCGACGTCGCGCGTCACCGGCGCGACCACCGGCGACGGCGCGGCGCACCCCGCGAGCACGGCGAGCGAGGCGGCGAGGACAACCACGGCAAGACGCTGGGCGATGACCATGCCGTCATGATGGCAGTCCAGCCTCTGCACGGCGAGCATCGAGGCGACACGAGGCCGGACCGTAGCGTTCTCCCAGGTCTCGGTGTGAACCTGAGGGCACGTCCGCAGGCCGGGACCCCGGCCCGGCCCGCTGGACGCCCCCCGATGGCGAGCGTCATGGCGACCCTCTCGTGCCGACCCCCCCGTGGCGCGAGGGCGGTCGCACCACGACCCGCCCCGAAGCCGGCGATCCGAAACCCCCGGACGCGATCGCCGGCTTCTGCACCCTGCAGACTGTGGATAACTCGGCCGGCGCGCCGATGCCGCGCATTACCGTGGTGACCGTGAGAGCACGGATCGCGGCAGTGGCGCTCGGCGCCGCGGTGATGCTGTCGCTCGCAGGCTGCACGACTCCGCCGCCCACTCCGACGCCGACCCCCGCCTTCGCCAGCGACGAGGAGGCCTTCGCCGCCGCCGAGGCGACGTATCGCGCGTACGTGGACGCACTGAACGAGGTGGACCTGGGCGATCCCGAGACGTTCGAGGCGGTGTACGACCTCACGACCGGGGATCTCAATGCGTCGGACAGGAAGTCGTACTCGACCTGGCATGCAGACGGCTACACGAAGATCGGAGCGGCCAGCATTGCCTCGATCGACGCCCAAACGATCGATCTCTCGCCAGTCGCCCGCGTGGTCGCAAACACCTGCTTGGACATTTCGTCCGTCGACGTGCTCGATTCGACCGGCGCCTCAGTGGTCGCACGCGATCGACCTCCTGTCCAGGCTCTCCAAGTCACTTTCGTCAGCGGGTCGAGCCCTACAGCCCTCTTGATCGCCAGCCTCGATCCGGCAACCGACGGTGACCAATGCTGAGTGGGATTGCAGTGGCCCTTGTGGCGGTCCTTCTGGGCTCCCCAGTACCAACTCAGTCCACCTGCGACTCAGCAGGAATCTTCGTCTCCGCCTGCGCCTCAGCCAACGACTCTCAAGTGGACGTCGCCGCGGTGGATGAATCTCCCGATACGCCTGACAACCCCAATGGCGTTACTCGCCAACCCGAGAGTCTTCAATCCCCCGCTCCCCCAGCTCCTCCCGAGGACTGCGGTCCTCTGAACCGGTGCGTCGACTACACCGTCGTCAGCCTCCCCGACGTCACGCTCGCCGACATCGCGTCGTTCCGCCCGGCGCAGCCGACGCTCGCGGGAGAGCCTGCCGGCTTCGGCGTCGTGGGGATGCCGACGAACCTGCTGGCGGCGGCATCCGAGCAGCGCATCCCCGGGACGGTCCTGGGCTGGGATGTCACCGTGCGGTTCGTGCCGGTCGCGTTCGTGTTCGACAACGGCGACGGCACGACGACACGGTCCAGCACCGGCGGCGCATCGTGGCAGAGCCTCGGGCAGAGCCGGTTCACGCCGACCGTCACCAGCCACGCCTACCGCGCCCGCGGGACGTACGGGGTGTCGGTGACCGTGGAGTACGCGGCATCCGTCGACTTCGGCACCGGCTCGTGGCGCGCAGTGCCCGGAGTGGTACGTGCGCAGGCGGCGGGCTACGACGTGCGAGTGGTCGAGGTGCGCACCGCGCTGGTGGACCGCACCTGCGACGAGGCGCCCGCCGGCCCCGGTTGCTGACCGGCGGCGGCGAGCGAGCGCCGTGCCCGCTTCGCGGCACGCACGACGGCCCGCGCAGGCACCCCGATGAGGTAGGCGACGGCGCCGGCGGCGGAGGTGTCCTCCCGCCCCAGCGCGACCCTCCGTTCCCACGCGTCACGCAGGGCGCCGCCTCGCCGACGGACTGCGGGCCGCGGCGCGAGCGAGCCGATCGCACGTCGCGCCACGAGCGCCTCGACGTGGTCGATCCAGTCGTCGGCGTCCGGGGCATGGAAGTAGTTGTCGTCGAGCCACTCGGGATCCGGATGCCGGAACCGCCGCGCGACGACGTCGTCCTCCCCCGCGAGCAGGTCGGCGTCGGCGAGGGTCTCGTTGATGAGGCTCGCCGACACGCCGAACGTGTCCAGCGCGATGACCGGGATGCCGCGTGCGATCGCCTCGATCGCGGCGGTCGAACTCACGGTGACCAGACCCTGCGCGGTCGCGAGTGCGGCCCGCATCGGCGCGGTCGAGGTCACCAGGTTCGGCGGCAGCGGGCCGAGCGAGGCGAGAAGCTCCGGGTAGCCGTCCTGCTCGGCATGGGTCTGGTGCTCGCCGTCCGCGGCGCGCAGCTTCACCACGACGCGCCGCGACGGGTCCACCTCCGCCGCGCGCACGAGCAGTCGCGCGATCCGCAACCGGTCGGCGCGTTCGGCGGGGACCTTGGCCTGCGTCGCGAAGACCAGGTCGGTGCCGCCCGTCTCGCCGATCCGGCGCTGTCCACCGGGATCGGCGGCGTGCGAGCCCCGCGCGAAAGGCAGCGTCGCCAGGGCGTACCGGTGCGCGTAGCCGGTGCGCGCGGAGAGCGCGCCGAACTCCCGCACCTCGCGGCGCGAGTGCACCACGAACAGGTCGCACTGCAGGCGGTACACGACCGCCTTGCGGGTCGCGGGGATCGAGATGCCCGGCAGGCCGGTCACCACCACCGGACGCGGATCCAGGGCGGCGAGTTCTCGCGCGAGCACCCGCACGAGCGGCCCGCGCGCACCGATCACGACGACGTCCGCACCGAGCTCGCCGAGCCGCTCGGCAAGCCTGCCGTGGGCGATCCGCTCCGCTCTCTCGCGCGGCAGACCGCTGCCGCTGAGCGCCGCGGCCAGCTGTGCGTCGCTGACCACCAGGGGCGTGTCGAGCACGAGGAGCGCGGCATCCCATCGATCGCCGATGCTGCCCAGCAGAGCCGCCGCCCACTTGACGTAGGAATCGGTGTCGGCGATCGCGACCACCCGCGGCCGGCGACCCGCCGCGCCGTCGGGCCTCACGCGGGCACGCGGCGCAGCTTCGCCATCGGCGCGAGCTCACCCGGGTAGACGCGCTTGACGCCGTCGCCGAGGGCCGCCTCGATGACGCGGATGTCGCGCACCAGGTGCGACAGCCCCGTCGGCTCGAGCGATGCGGCGTGGTCCGACCCCCACATCGTGCGGTCGAGCGTGATGTGGCGCTCCACGGCGACGGCGCCCAGGGCGACCGCGGCGAGCGAGATCTGCAGGCCCCGCTCGTGCCCCGAGTACCCCACGGGAACACCCGGGTAGCGGTCGCGCAGCGCGGGGATCATGCGGAGGTTCGCCTCCTCCGGCTCCATCGGATACGTCGAGGTGGCGTGCATGAGCACGAGCCGGTCGGTGCCCAGCACCTCGATCGCCGCGTCGATCTGCGGGATCGTCGACATGCCGGTCGAGAGGATGACGGGCTTGCCGGTGTCGCGCAGCGCCTCCAACAGTTCGACATCGGTCAGCGACGCCGACGCCACCTTGTGCGCGACCACGCCGAGGTCCTCGAGGAACGCGACGCTGGGCACATCCCACGGCGAGGCGAACCACTCCAGCCCGCGCAGCAGCGCGTGGTCGGAGATCTCGATGTACTGGTCGCGGTCGAACTCGACCCGGCGCCGGTACTCGAGGTAGGTCATCGTGCCCCAGGGGGTGTCGCGCGGGATGTCGCGCATGTGCTCGGGCGTGGCGATCTCGGGCGTGCGCTTCTGGAACTTCACGGCGTCCGCGCCCGCGTCGGCGGCCACGTCGATGAGCTGCTTGGCCAGCGCGACGTCGCCGTTGTGGTTCAGGCCGATCTCGGCGATGACGTACGCGGGCCGTCCGCCCCCGACGACGCGGGATCCGATGGTGACGGTCATGGTGCCTCCAGTGATGCGGTGGGGTGATCGGATGCCTCGTCCCGCCCTCGAGCGCGGCCGGCGAGCACCCGCTCGGCGAGGTCGCGCACGGCGCCGGCGCCTCCGGGTCGATCGAGCACGACCCGGGCGGCGGAGAGGACGAGAGGATGCGCGTCGGGGACCGCGACGGGCCACCCGACGAGGTCGAGGCACGCGAGGTCGTTGACGTCGTTGCCGAGGTAGGCGATGCGCGAGAGCGGGACGCCGTGCTCGGCCGCCCATTCGCGCAGCACCGCGGCCTTGTCGGCGGCGGCCTGGCGCACGTCGACGCCGAGCTTGCGTGCGCGGGCCGTCACGACCGGGTTCGCCTCGGTCGAGAGGATGAGGAACGGGATGCCGGCGGCTCGCAGCATCCCCACTCCCATGCCGTCGGAGCGGCTCACGGTCACCGATTCGACGCCGTTCTGGTCGACGTGCACGGTGTCGTCGGTGTGCACGCCGTCGAAGTCGGTGACGACCGCGTCCGCGTCGATGGCCCGGCCGCGCGTGGTGCGGTCGATGAGCGGAGCGAGCGCGCGGGCGATCTCGAGCTCTTCGAGGGTGTCGATCTCGATCGCGGTCGCGGGCGCGACCTCGGCGATGCCGACGCTGCCGAAGAAGCGGTGGCCGGCGGCGCGGAAGCCGGTGGCGCGCATCACGTAGAACCCGCCCGTCTCGAGGTACTGCGGGTCGCGGTCCTGCCGGCGCGGCCGCACGTCGACGTCGTGGTTCACGGCCTCCGCCGCGTCGCCGACGCCCTTCTCCCACACGAACCCGTACGACTCGACGGCCGCGAACACGCTGTCGCGCCGACGCGACCGTACGAGGTGGATCGCGTCGGCGAGTGCACCCACGTCGATGAACGGCGAGGTCGCCTGCAGGAATGTCAGTACGCCGACGTCGACACCGCGGCGCTCGAGCTCGTCGAGCGCATGCAGCAGCGCGCTCTCCGAGCTCGATCGGTCCCCTGCCAGGTCCGCAGGCCGCTCGACGACCTCGGCACCCCACTCGGCGGCCACGGCCGCGATGTCGGCGTCGTCGGTCGTCACGACGACCCGGTCGATCGCGGTGCACCGGCGCGCGGCATCCACCGCGCGTGCGACCAGCGGCACGCCGCCCACGCGCTGCAGGTTCTTGCGTGCCACGCCCTTGGACCCGCCCCGGGCGGGGATGATCGCCACCACCTCGCTCATGCCACGGCCTTCCGTGCGGTGCGGCGGCCACGGTCGGCCCGCACCACGGAGCCGGTCCCCGCCAGCACGAGCGGCAGCGTGGTCGCCGTGCTCGAGGGCAGCGTGTGCACCTCGAGCGGTTCCCGCGCGCCGGCGAGCACGAGCTCGACCGGCAGGCCGGTCTCGCGGATGCGCACACCCGGCAGCGTCGCGACCGCGTCCAGCTGCTCGGCCGTCTCCCGGCGATGCGGGAGATAGACGGCCGCGTCGGCGGAGGCATCCCTCACCCACTGCAGATAGTCGATGAGCATCATGCGTCCGTCGACCGGCAGGGCGCTGCCCAGCACGATGCGGGGTCCGAGGTCCGCCGCGGCGGGCGCCGTCGCGCGGGTCCAGGAGAAGTCGTGCCGACGGATGCCGTAGCCGAGGTCGCCGAGCGCGTCCAGCCGGTCGGCGCCGAGGTCGAAGGCGGTGAACATCCCGGCGCGGCGCGCGCCGGCGCGACGGTGCACGAGCTCTGCCGCGAACGGGGCGACGACGGTGGTGAGACCGCGTTCCGCAACGTTCGGCCGTGCGTACGGGCGACGTCCGAGGAGCGTGTCGGCGTACGCGATCGCGTGCGCGCCGTCGTCCAGGAACGTCACGCGGTGCGGGCGCAGCACCGCCGCGGCCAGACGGAACTGCCCCGAGAACCCGTCGCCGACGAGCCAGTGGCCGTGGCGTGCCAGCAGGTTCCACGGGATGCCGAGATACGGCTCCAGGTCGCCGAAACGCGCGCCGCGCGCGAGCAGCTCGTCTGCGGTCGCGGAGATCTGCGGCGTCAGGCGGCCCGCGACGGGCACGACGGCGGAGTGGGCGGCTGCCCACTCGGCGGCGCCGACGAGCTGCAGCGGGGACTCGACCCACGCCAGCACATCCTCACGACCCATGACGCCTCCTCTGCCAGCCGTCCGTCCACGGTGCGCGCGGGATGTGAACGCGACGGGTGCGCCAGGGCGACCTCCGACGGTCCGGCAGGTGAACGCCGGGTGTCCTCGTTGCACCGTCCCGCGAACGATGTCGGGATGCCGCGTCGCACCCGCGTGCCAGGATGAACGCGTGACCGACGACCGTCTGATGCTGCTCGACTCCGCCTCGCTGTACTTCCGTGCGTTCTACGGGGTGCCCGACACCGTCCGCGCGCCGGACGGGACGCCCGTGAACGCGGTGCGCGGCTTCCTCGACATCATCACGAGGCTCGTGACGACGTATCGCCCGACGCACCTCGTGGCGTGCTGGGACGACGACTGGCGACCGCAGTGGCGGGTCGACCTGATCCCCACGTACAAGACGCATCGCGTCGCCGAGGTGGTCGCCGCCGGTCCCGACGTCGAAGAGGTGCCCGACCCGCTCGAGGTGCAGGTCCCGGTGATCCGCGACGTGCTCGGCGCCCTCGGCATCCGCATCGTCGGCGCTGCCGAGCACGAGGCCGACGACGTGATCGGCACGCTCGCCACCACCGCGACCATGCCGGTGGACATCGTCACCGGCGACCGGGACCTGTTCCAGCTCGTCGATGACGCCCGCGACGCACGTGTGGTCTACACGGCGCGCGGCATGAGCAACCTCGAGGTGCTCACCGATGCCGCGGTCGTCGCCAAGTACGGAGTGCTGCCCTCGCAGTACGCCGACTTCGCGACGCTGCGCGGCGACTCGTCTGACGGCCTCCCGGGCGTCGCCGGCATCGGCGAGAAGACCGCGGCCGGTCTCCTGGCGACCCACGGCGACCTCGAAGGGATCATCGCGGCGGCCGAAGCAGGTGAGGGGATGTCGGCGGGTGTCCGGGCCAAGGTCCTCGCCGGTCTCCCCTACCTGTCGGTGGCGCCGAAGGTGGTCGCCGTCGTGCGCGACCTGCCGCTGACCGTCCCCGACCCGCGGCTGCAGCCGCTGGACGCCGCCGCGAAGGCGGAGGCGATGGCGCTGGCCGAGAAGTGGGCCCTCGGCGCCGCGATGACCCGCATCGTCGACGCCCTCGACGCGGTCTGAGCCGCGTGCGCGTACTCCCACGGGAGTACGCGCACGGCTCCCGTGGTCAGACTCCTCACAGTCGGACGCGGCGTAGCATCGACCGCATGCCCGGGCCCGCGCGACACGACTCGGGCGGCGGCGTGCCGATGCGGCACTCGACGTCCGGCGACGACGCCACGGCGCGCTTCCGTCCGCCGCCCGCGGTCGTGCTGCTCGTCCCCGTGTTCGTCTCGCTCGTGGTGCAGGTCGCGGGCACAATCGGGCTGGCGTGGTGGCAGCGCGTCCCGCTCCCCGCGACGCTCACGAGCCTGGCGCTGGGAGTGGCATCCGCACTGTGTCTTCTCGCTGCCCGGCGCCTGCCCGGCCCGACTGTCGCCGCCGTCGCCGCGCTCGCCGCGATCGACCTGTTCGTGCCGCCGATCGCCGGCCCGCCCCCGATCGCCCTCGTGTTCGCGATCATCGGGGCCGTCGTGCGCGGCGCCCGGACGTGGGCGCTCGTCGCCGTCGGAGCGGCGTGGCTCGCGGTGGTCGCCGGGGGCGAATTCGCCGGGGTGGCATGGCATCCCGCCCGCGTCGCCGTCGCCACCGTCGGCCTCGCGCTGTGCTTCGTCATCGGCGAGGGGATCCGCGCCCGGGTGCACGCCGCCGAGCAGCGACGCACGCAGCTGGTGGCCCGCCGGCGGGCCGCGGAGCAGGACGAGCGCACCCGCATCGCCCGCGAGCTGCACGACGTGCTCGCCCACTCGCTCAGCCAGATCGCGGTGCAGTCGGGTGTCGGTCTGCACCTGTTCGACCGCGAGCCGGAGCGGGCGCGCGAGGCGCTCGCGAACATCCGATCGCTCAGCGCGACCGGCCTCGACGAGGTGCGCGGCGTGCTGGCGTTCCTGCGCGGCGACGAGGTCGGCGCGCCCGACACCGCGCCGCTGACCCCCCAGCCGCAGCTCGCCCAGCTGCCCGGGCTCATCGCCGGCAGGTCGGGGCTGGGGCTCACCGTCGATCTCGAGGACCGGCTGGCCGATGAGGTGCCGCCGAGCGCGGTGCAGACGACCGCCTACCGTATCGCGCAGGAGGCCCTCACGAACGTCGTGCGCCACTCCGCGGCGTCGCACGCCGTCGTGACCGTCGCGCACGAGGAGTCCGACCTCGTGGTCACGATCGCCGACGACGGCGCCGGCATCCCCTCCGGCGCGACCGAGCGGGGCGGGCTGCGCGGCATGCGCGAGCGGGCCGAGCTCGCCGGCGGCCGACTCACGGTCGACAGCGGCGTGAGCGGCACCGCGGTGGTGGCACGGCTGCCATGGGCGGGGGCGGCATGATCCGCGTCGCGCTGGCGGACGACCACCTGCTGGTGCGCGCGGGGTTCCGGGCGCTGCTGGACTCCGAGCCCGGCATCGAGGTGGTCGCCGAGGCCTCCGGCGGACAGGAGCTGCTGACCGCGCTGCGCGCGACCCCCGTCGACGTCGCCCTCGTCGACATCCGCATGCCCGACGGCGACGGACTGTGGGCCGCCGAGCAGATCGCCGCCGACCCGGCACTGTCGGGCACGCGCGTCGTGATCGTCACCACGTTCGAGCTCGACGAGTACGTGATCCGCGCCGTGCTCGCCGGCGCCAGCGGATTCCTCGTGAAGGACACCGAGCCCGCCGACCTCATCCGCGCGGTGCGCGCCGTGGCCGCGGGCGACGCGCTGCTGTCGCCCGGCGTCACGCGCACTCTCCTCGACCGCGCGGCCGCGGGACTGCGTCAGGTGCCCGACCCGCGCCTGATCGAGACGCTCACCGAACGCGAGGTCGACGTGCTCCGACTGGTCGCCGAGGGTCTCACCAACGAGGAGATCGGCAGCCGGCTGCACCTGTCGCCGCTCACCGCGAAGACCCACGTGTCGCGCATCATGCAGAAGCTGTACGCGCGCGACCGCGTGCGGCTCGTGATCATCGCCTACGAATCGGGCCTCGTCGGCAGCGAGCAGCCATAGCCGCCTACTCCGGGGAGAGCAGCCGAGATCGCTCCGCCGGGCGGATTCGCGGATGCCGCCGCGCGCGTTGACTCGAGGCATCCGATCGGCCATCCCGGCGCGATCGGACCGAGAGAGGATTCCGCATGTCCACTGCACTCGCCACGGGGATCGTGGCCACCCATGTCGTCGGCCCATGGGGCTTCGGCTGGTGGTTCCTGCTGATCCCGCTGTTCTGGATCGCCCTGTTCGTGACGCTGTTCGCCGTCTTCGGACGGCGCTGGCGCCGCGCGGCCGCGGACGGCGGCTACGGACCCTACGGGCGCAACCCCGCCCGTCAGGCCGAGGTCACCCTCGCCGAGCGGTACGCGAAGGGCGACATCGACGAGACCGAGTACCGCGCCCGACTCGAGGTGCTCCGGGCGAACGCCGCCCAGTGAGCCGGCCCGGACGCGGGCCGAGGATGCCGCAGCCCCTGCGCAGTTCGCGGCTCAGGCATCCCGCTCGCGTCCGGTCCACTCTCGCAGCCGGTCCAGCGACCACGTCGTGACGATGCGCTCCGGGGGCACGCCGAGGCGCTCCGCACGCTCGGCGCCGTAGTCCAGCAGCGACAGCTGGCCGGGCGCATGCGCATCGGAGTCGATGGAGAAGAGGCATCCGATCTCCAGCGCCAGCGTCATCAGCTCGTCCGGCGGGTCTTGCCGCTCCGGACGCGAGTTGATCTCCACGGCCACGCCGTGCGCCGCGCACGCCGCGAACACGGCGCGCGCGTCGAAGACCGACGGCGGCCTCGTCCCCCGTGCGCCCTCGACCAGTCGGCCGGTGACGTGACCGAGCACGTCGACGTGGGGATTCGAGGCCGCCGCGACGAGCCGGCGCGTCATCGGTCCCCGCTCCATCCGCAGCTTGGAATGCGCCGACGCGACCACGATGTCGAGCCGATCGAGCAGCTCAGGCTCCTGATCGAGCGCGCCGTCCTCGAGGATGTCGACCTCGATGCCCGACAGCAGCGTGAAACCGCCGCCGCTCATCCCCGCGACGACTTCGAGCTGCGACCGCAGGCGCTCGGGCGAGAGGCCGTTGGCGACCCGCAGCCGGGGCGAGTGGTCGGTGAGCGCGAGGTACTCGTGCCCGAGCGCACGGGCCGCATCGACCATCAGGTCGATCGACGTCAGCCCGTCCGACCAGTCCGAGTGCGAGTGCAGGTCGCCCCGCAGCAGCGGGCGCAGCGACGACGTGCGCTGCACCCCTGCCCGCTCCCGGAGGTCGACGAGGTACTCCGGCACCTCGCCCGCGAGCGCCTGCTGGATGACCGCGAACGTCGAGTCGCCGATGCCCTTGCGGCGGCGCAGGGATGCGGCATCCCGCAGCTGCGCGTCGCTCAGGCCCTCGATGGCGTCGGCCGCCGCGCGGAACGCCTTCGACTTGTACCGCGACGACCGCTCGCGTTCGAGCAGCGTCGCGATCTCGGCGAGGGCCTCGTGCGGATCCACGCGGTGCGGCGGTCGTCCGTCAGGCGATGTTCGTGCGCTTGATCACGACCGGCACGCTGGCCAGCCGATGGATCGCCCAGCCGAACAGGATCGCGAGGACCCCCATGCCGGCGGCGAACAGCGCGACGCCGTACGCGACGACGGAGGTGAAGAGGGACGCCCGCAGGAACGAGGCCTGCATCACCGTCGCGCGCACCGGGTCGTCCTGGTCGAGCTCGGCGTAGGTCTTGCCGCCGGAGGCCTCGAGCGCGTGGGTGTTGATGATGTCGGCCTGCACGTACGCGGTGAACGGACCGGTCACCTGCTGACCCTGGAACGCCGCGGCGTCGTCGGGGATGGTGATGTTCTCGGCGGTGAGCTGGTTCGTCACGCCGATCCAGGCGATGACGCCCACCACGATCAGCAGGACGCCTCCGATGATGCCCAGGATGCCGATCGCCTTCACGAGGCCGACCTTCTTCTCCGGGGGTTCGATCACGTCGGCGGTGCGGGGCTCGTCCTGGCTCATTGCGTCCTCCTCGAAACCGGATCGTTGTGCCACACGCTAGCGGCGCGGGCATCCGGCGCGTAAGAGGCCGCGCCGTGTCAATTCCCCCGCGTCGTCGGAGTCAGGACGCCAGCGTGCGCGTGGTCTCGACCCACCGCTCGAGCGTCGCGGTCGCCCCGCCGTTGTCGATCGCGGCCGCGGCGTCGTCGCGGGCCTCTGCGAGGCGCTCGAGGATCGGTCGCTGCACCTGCGCGGCATCCCGGAACAGGCGGTACGCGACGATGCCGGCCGCAGCGTTGAGCAGCACGATGTCGCGCACCGCGCCCTCCTCGCCGCCGAGCACGCGCCGCACGACCGCGGCGTTGTGCGCCGGGTCGCCGCCGAGCAGGTCGTCGATGTCGGCGAGCGGGATGCCGAGATCCCGCGGGTCGAGGTCGTGCTCGTGGATGTCGCCGCGGCTGACCTCCCACAGCCTGCTGTGGCCCGTCGTGGTGAGCTCGTCCAGGCCGTCGTCGCCGCGGAACACGAGTGCGGTCGCACCGCGGGTGCGGAAGACGCCGGTGATGAGCGGCACGCGGTCGAGGTGCGCCACGCCGACCGCGTTGGCCTCGGCGCGAGCCGGATTGCACAGCGGGCCGAGGAAGTTGAATACGGTGGGCACGCCCAGCTCGCTGCGGGTCGCGCCCGCATGCTTGAACCCGGGATGGAACGCGGCGGCGAACGCGAAGGTGATGCCGGCCCGCGACAGCGTCTCGGCGACAGCGTCCGGCGACAGCGTCAGATCGAGGCCGAGCGCACCCAGCACGTCGGAAGAGCCCGACGACGAGCTGGCCGCCTTGTTGCCGTGCTTGACGACGGGGATCCCGGATGCCGCGGCCACGAGCGCCGCCATCGTCGAGACGTTGACCGTCCCGAACCGGTCGCCGCCGGTGCCCACGATGTCGAGCACCGCGGCGTCCACCGGCAGCGGCAGCGCCGCCTCGAGGATGGCGTCGCGGAAGCCCACGATCTCGTCGACCGTCTCGCCCTTGGCGCGCAGCGCGACCAGGAATCCGGCCAGTTGCGAGGGCGTGGCCCGGCCGGACATGATCTGCCGCATCGCCCACGTCGACTCCGACACGCTCAGGTCGCGCCGCTCCAGCAGTGTCGTGAGGATTCCCGGCCAGGTGTACAGCTCCGCCATAACGCAGAAGCCTAGTCGTGCGCGGGAATCGGAACCGATTCGTGACACGGGGTCCCCGATTGTGCGATTCTGCGTCTTCACCACGTGTTCACGGCAGAGTCGCAGGCTCCTCTTAGGTTCCCCTAAGTCGGCGCCAGGGCAAACACATGCCCTCCGATGCGAAAATCGCGGGCCCGAATCGGCCATAATGGGGAGCGTGACGACCTCCACAGCGACCTACTCCCAGGCCATGCGGTCCGTCAAGCGGCCAGATCCGGTCGCTGTCGGAACCATCGTGTGGCTCGGCAGCGAGGTGATGTTCTTCGCCGGCCTGTTCGCGATCTACTTCACCCTGCGCAGCACCTCGCCCGAACTGTGGGCGCAGGAGACGCAGCTGCTGAACATCCCCTACGCGACCGTGAACACGATCATCCTCGTGCTGTCGTCGGTCACGTGCCAGATGGGCGTGTTCGCCGCCGAGCGGTTCCAGCCCTACTCGACGAAGAAGCGCGGGTGGCTCGGCTGGGGCATGGTCGAGTGGTTCTGGCTGACGTTCGCACTCGGTGCGATCTTCGTCTCGGGCCAGGTCTGGGAGTACGCCCAGCTCGTCACCGAGGGCATGCCGATCAGCGCGAACTCCTACGCGTCGGCGTTCTACCTCACCACCGGTTTCCACGCGCTCCACGTGACGGGCGGCCTCATCGCCTTCCTCCTCGTGATCGGCCGTGCGTACGCCGTCAAGAACTTCGGGCGCAAGGAGATGACCTCCTCGATCGTCGTGTCGTACTACTGGCACTTCGTCGACGTCGTCTGGATCGCCCTGTTCCTCGTCATCTACTTCCTCAAGTGAGAGCGGAGCTGAAACCCGACATGGCACGAGAGACCACGCGCCGCTCGAAAGGCCGCCGCAGCCCCTGGGCCGCTGCAGCACTCATCGGCATCGGCCTGCTCATCACCGGAGGCGTCTATGCAGGCGCATCCGCGGCGATGGCTGCGACGACGCCCGAGACCACCAAGAACTCCGCGCTGACGGTCGAGGACGGCAAGAAGCTGTTCCAGGCCAACTGCGCCACCTGCCACGGCCTGGATGTCCAGGGCACTCCCGACGGACCGTCGCTGTACGGCGTCGGCGAGCTCGCCGTGCACTTCCAGATGAGCACCGGTCGCATGCCGCTGCAGATGCAGGGCCCGCAGGCCCCGCAGAAGCCCGCGCAGTTCACCGACGAGCAGATCGCCGCGATCGGCGCGTACGTCCAGTCGATCGCCCCCGGCCCCACCTTCCCCCAGGAAGAGGTGCTGGACGGCGAGGGCAACACCTCCGAGGGCGGCGAGCTCTTCCGCATCAACTGCGCGATGTGCCACAACGTCGCCGGCGCCGGCGGTGCGCTGACCGAGGGCAAGTACGCCCCCAACCTGCACACCACGACGCCGCTCAACATGTACGCGGCCATGGTGACCGGCCCGCAGAACATGCCGGTGTTCAACGACATGACGCTGACCACCGAAGAGAAGCGCGACATCATCACCTACCTGCTCTACCTGCAGGACAACGAGTCTGCGGGCGGCTTCACGCTCGGCTCGCTCGGCCCCGTCTCCGAGGGCCTGTTCATCTGGATCTTCGGCATCGGCTCGCTGATCGCCGTCACCGTGTGGATCACGGCGAAATCCAACTGATCGACGTTTACAAGACGCAATACTGACGAGGAGCAGCATGGCCCACGAGGACGACCCGCTAGAGCACGAGAGGGCTTCATGGAAGCCCTCCCCCGGGCTCGCCGTCGCGGTCACGGACCCGGTGGACAACCCTGGCCTCCCCCCGCACCGCGAGCGGATGACCGACAAGGACCCCGCGTCGATGCGGCGCGCGGTCCGGGGCGTGTACACGCTGTTCTACCTGTCGATCGCCGGCAGCATCTGGGCGGTCGCCGCCTACATGCTGTTCCCGATCGAGAGCGGGCGGATCGTCGACATCCGCAACAACAACCTCTTCATCGGTCTCGGCATCGCCTTCGCGCTGCTGGCGATCGGCATCGCGGCCATCCACTGGTCCAAGGCCGTCATGTCCGACAAGGAGTTCGTCGAGCCCCGCCACGCCACCCGCGGCCGTGACACGACGCGTGAAGCCGCCATCCAGGCGTTCGCCGACGCCGACGCGGAGTCCGGCTTCGGCCGCCGCGTCATGATCCGCAACTCGATGATCGCGGCCCTGGTCGCATCGGTCGTTCCCGGCGTCGTGCTCTTCCGCGGTCTCGCTCCGTTCAACTCGCCGGAGAAGCCGCACGCCGGCGACCCCGTCTACCTGCTCGAGCACACCATGTGGAAGAAGGGCATGCGCCTGGCGCACGACCCCTCGGGCGAGCCCATCCGCGCTGCGGACCTCACGCTCGGCTCCGCCGTGCACGTGATCCCCGAGGCCCTGGCCGAGGTGTCGCACAGCGAGGGCTACCTCGACGAGAAGGCCAAGGCCCTCGTGCTCCTGGTCCGCCTGCTCCCCGAGCAGCTGACCGAGTCCGAGGACCGCAAGGAGTGGTCGTACAACGGCATCGTCGCGTACTCCAAGGTCTGCACCCACGTCGGCTGCCCCGTCGCGCTCTACGAGCAGCAGACCCACCACCTGCTGTGCCCGTGCCACCAGTCGCAGTTCGACGTCACGGACCACGCCAAGGTCATCTTCGGACCTGCCGCGCGCCCGCTGCCGCAGCTGCCCATCACCGTCGACGACGAGGGCTACCTGATCGCCCGCAGCGACTTCCTCGAACCCGTCGGCCCGAGCTTCTGGGAGCGTCATTGAGCACCGCAACCGTCACCGAGCAGCCTGAGGCTCCCGCGTCGACGAACGGACGCGAGAAGCCTCTCGGCGGCCGCTTCATCGGCGCCACCGCGAACTACATCGACGAGCGCACGAGCCTCTCCGGCTTCGTGAAGGAGCTCGGCCGCAAGATCTTCCCCGACCACTGGTCGTTCATGCTGGGTGAGATCGCGCTGTGGGCGTTCGTCGTCGTGCTCCTCTCGGGCACGTTCCTCACGTTCTTCTTCCAGGCATCGATGGTCGAGACGCACTACAACGGCGCCTACATCCCGATGCGCGGCATCGAGATGTCGGCGGCCATGTCGTCGACGCTCGAGATCTCGTTCGACCTGCGCGGCGGTCTCCTCGTCCGCCAGATGCACCACTGGGCCGCTCTCGTGTTCGTCGCCGGCATCGGCGTCCACATGCTGCGCGTGTTCTTCACCGGTGCATTCCGCAAGCCGCGCGAGCTCAACTGGGTGATCGGCTTCATCCTCTTCATCCTCGCGATGGGTGAGGGCTTCACCGGCTACTCGCTCCCCGACGACGTCCTGTCGGGCAACGGTCTGCGCATCATCGACGGCATGGTCAAGGGCATCCCGATCATCGGCACCTGGACCTCGTTCCTGCTGTTCGGCGGGCAGTTCCCGGGCGACGCGATCGTCGGACGCCTGTACACGCTGCACATCCTGCTGCTGCCCGCGATCCTCGTCGGCCTGCTCGTGCTCCACCTCATGCTGATGGTGATCAACAAGCACACGCAGTTCGCGGGTGCTGGACGCACGAACAGCGTCGTGGTCGGCTACCCGATGATGCCGGTCTACATGTCGAAGATGGGCGGCTTCCTGTTCATCACGTTCGGCGTGATCGTGCTCATCGCGTCGCTGTTCACGATCAACCCGATCTGGAACTACGGCCCGTACGACCCGTCCCCGGTGTCGGCCGGTACGCAGCCCGACTGGTACATCGGCTTCGCCGACGGCGCCCTGCGCCTGGTTCCCCCGGGCTGGGAGTTCGTCTTCCTGAACCGCACGTGGTCGTTCAACATCATCGTGCCGCTGGTCGTCCTGGGCCTGTTCATCGTGCTCGTCCTGATCTACCCGTTCATCGAGGCATGGGTCACGGGCGACAAGCGCGAGCACCACATCGCCCAGCGTCCCCGCAACGCGGCGACCCGCACCGCCATCGGCGCCGCCGGTGTCACCTTCTACGCGGTGCTGTGGGCCGCGGCCGCATCCGACATCATCGCCACGCACTTCTGGCTGACGATGGAGGGCGTGATCCACACGCTGCAGGCGCTGCTTATCGTCGGACCGGTGATCGCGTACTTCGTGACCAAGCGCATCTGCATCGCCCTGCAGAAGAAGGACCGTGAGATCGCGCTGCACGGCTACGAGTCGGGTCGCATCGTCCGCCTGCCCGGTGGCGAGTACATCGAGGTCCACCAGCCGGTCGACGCCTACGAGCGCTTCAAGCTGGCCGACTTCGACACCTACGAGCCGCTCGTGGTCCGTCCGAACGCCAAGGGTCGCATCCCGTGGCACCAGAACCTGCGCGCGTCGATCTCGCGATGGTTCTTCGAGGACCGCCTCACCCCCGTCACGCAGTCGGAGCTCGACGCGGCGCTGGCCCACCAGCACCACGACCTCGACCACATCGCGGCCGAGGAGGATCTCGAGATCCAGGGTGCGCACGAGCGCGCCGGTGTGCCGGAGGCCCCGCACAAGCCGATCGACGACGAGAAGCACGGCGAGGTGCCGGTGCGCCCCTCGAACGTCATCGTCCCCGAGCCGGAGCCGGGCACGAAGCAGCCGAAGAACCGCGAGAAGGAGTCCGACCAGTAGGTCGTCACCACTTCGAGACGGATGCCTCGGCACGATCCCTTCGATCGTGCCGAGGCATCCGTCGTTTCGCGGGCGCTCCGCCACCAGCTGACCGCCGCTCCCCCGGGTCGGCAGAAATCGCACGCTGCCTGTCAGCGCTCGAGAGGATCGTCGCCCAGGCGCCGGCTTAGCCTGGTCGCATGACCGACGCGCTCGCCTACTTCTCCACCAAGCTCGCCCTCGAGACCGACGCGTCGGACGTGTACGCCGCGCAGAAGAGCGGCGAGGACTTCGTGCTCGTCGACGTGCGCGGCGACGAGGCGTGGGCGCAGGGGCGGGTCCGCGGCGCGATCCACATGCCCTACCGCGAGATCGCCGAACGGGCACCGCGCGAGATCGATCCGTCGACGCCCGTGGTGGTCTACTGCTGGAGCCCCGGCTGCAATGCCGGCGCGAAGGGCGCCGTCGAGTTCGCGAAGCTCGGCTACTCCGTCAGGGAGATGATCGGCGGCTACGAGTACTGGGTCCGCGAAGGCCAGCCGACGGAGAACGACGAGGGCGCGCTCCCCCGCGTCTTCGACCCGCAGGTGATGGTCGTGCGGGCGCCTGTGGCGCGCTGAGCGCCGCGTTCAGGCCGATTCCAGGCCTTCCATGAACCGGGCGGCGGCCGCCCCGTAGAACGCCGTCTGTGCGGGCAGTTCGTCTCTCGCGGTCCCATCCACGGTGATGTCGCACATCACGACGGTGACGTTGTCACGACTCCCGGCATCGAGCGCGAGCGTCACGCAGGCACGTGCGGCATCCCCCGCGTCGACATGTGCCAGCAGGAGGGCCCGGATGTCGGTGTCGGGAACGTAGTCCGTGAGTCCGTCGCTGCACAGCAGCCAGCGGTCACCGTCGTGGGCCTCGTGGCCGGTGACGGTGGCGGCATCGCGCTCGGCACCGCTCAGCGACGCCGTGATGATGTTCCGGCGAGGGTGGGAGACGGCATCCTCGATCGAGACCAGCCCCTGATCGACGAGCGCCTGCACCAGCGAATCGTCACGGCTCTGCTGCACGAGCATCCCGTCGCGCAGCCGGTACGCCCGCGAGTCGCCGGTGTGGGCCAGCAGCAGACTCCCGTCGCGAGCCACGAAGAGCCCCGTGAAGGTCGTGGCCATGCCGCTCAACGCGGGGTCCCGCTCGACGTGCGCACGCAGGTCCCAGTTGGCCATGCGCACCGAGTCCGCGAGCTGCTCGGGCTCCACGCCGTCGAGGCGGCCGGCGGCGAGCCGGTGGACGAACGCGGCCGAGGCGAGATCTCCCGCCGGTCCTCCCCCGACGCCGTCCGCCACCGCCGCACCCCAGCCGGCGGTGAACGCGGCGTCCTGGTTGGTGGAGCGGTGGGGGCCGATGTCGGAGTAGGCGGATGCACGAAGACGCGCACGGGATCCCGTCATGAACGGGATCCCGTGCGCGTCACAGGGAAGACCATGCGGTCAGCCGCGGGCCGGATCAGCGGGCGAAGTATCCGCGGTAGTACTCGTACACCCAGCCGACGATCGCGACGACGAAGACGCCGATGCCGATCGGCATGAGCCAAGCGCCGACCGCGAGGCCGATCATGCCGAGCGCCGCCGAGAAGGCCAGCACGATGGGCCACCACGACCAGGGGCTGAACTCGCCGAGCTCGGGGTCGCCGTCGTCGATGTCGGAGGTCAGGACGTCCTCGGGAAGCTCGCCGCCCTGGGCCTTGTGCACGCGACCGATGTAGAACGCGATGAGCGCAGCCATCAGTGCGGTGAACAGCAGGGCGACGGAGCCGACCCACTCGACGCCGTGGAACCATGGCTTGTCGGGGTGGGCGATGATGTTCCACGCTGTGTAGACCGACGCGACCAGCAGGAAGAACGCCGAGAGCAGCCACCAGAGTCCGGTGTTCGTGCGCACCTTACTTCACCTCTCCATCGGCGAGATCGGCAACCGGAGCTGCGGGAGCATCCTTCGCGGGTCCGACGCCGACCGGGACGCCGGCTTCGGGGTGGTTCAGGTCGAACGCGGGCCGCTCGCTGCGGATGCGCGGGATCGACGTGAAGTTGTGACGCGGAGGCGGGCACGAGGTCGCCCACTCGAGCGAGGCGCCGTAGCCCCACGGGTCGTTGACCGTGACCCTGGGAGCCTTGCGCGACGTGATCCAGACGTTGAACAGGAACGGGATCATCGAGGCGCCCAGGATGATGGCGCCGATCGTCGACACCTGGTTCTGCCAGGTCCAGCCGTCTGCCGCGGAGTAGTCCGCGTAGCGGCGCACCATGCCGTCCACGCCCAGCCAGTGCTGGATGAGGAACGTCATGTGGAAGCCGATGAACAGCATCCAGAAGTGCACGTAGCCCAGGCGCTCGTTGAGCATCTTGCCGGTCCACTTCGGCCACCAGAAGTAGAAGCCGGCGAACATCGCGAACACGACGGTTCCGAACACCACGTAGTGGAAGTGTGCGACGACGAAGTACGAGTCCGACAGCGCGAAGTCCAGCGGCGGCGAGGCGAGGATCACGCCGGTGAGACCACCGAACACGAACGACACCAGGAAGCCGAGCGCGAAGACCATAGGCGTCTCGAATGTCACCGAGCCGCGCCACATCGTGCCGATCCAGTTGAAGATCTTCACACCGGTGGGCACCGCGATGAGCATCGTCATCAAGGCGAAGAAGGGCAGCAGCACCGCACCCGTGACGTACATGTGGTGGGCCCACACGGCGACCGACAGGGCGGCGATCGCGATGGTGGCGTACACGAGCGTCTTGTATCCGAAGATCGGCTTGCGGCTGAACACCGGGAAGATCTCCGACACGATGCCGAAGAACGGCAGCGCGATGATGTACACCTCAGGGTGTCCGAAGAACCAGAACAGGTGCTGCCAGAGGAGCACGCCGCCGTTGGCCGGGTCGTAGATGTGGGCCCCGAGCACGCGGTCCGCGGCAGCCGCCAGGATCGCCGCGGCGAGCACCGGGAACGCCATCAGGATCAGGATGCTGGTGACCAGCGTGTTCCACGAGAAGATCGGCATCCGCCACATGGTCATGCCGGGAGCGCGCATCGTGATGATCGTGGTGATGAAGTTCACCGCACCGAGGATGGTGCCGAAACCGCTCATACCGAGGCCTAGCATCCAGAGGTTTCCACCGGCACCGGGCGAGAACGACGCGTTGGCGAGCGGCTGGTAGGCGAACCAGCCGAACGAGGCCGCACCCTGCGGGGTGAGGAAGCCGGCGACGGCGATCGTCGAACCGAACAGGAACAGCCAGAAGGCGAACGCGTTCAGTCGCGGGAACGCGACGTCGGGGGCACCGATCTGCAGCGGCAGGATGGCGTTCGCGAAGCCCGCGAACAGCGGCGTCGCGAACATCAGCAGCATGATCGTGCCGTGCATCGTGAACAGCTGGTTGTACTGCTCCTTGGTGGGGATGATCTGCATCCCGGGCTCGAAGAGCTCCGCACGGATGATCAGCGCCATCACTCCACCGAGGAGGAAGAAGATGACCGATGCGATGAGGTACAGGTAGCCGATCGTCTTGTGGTCGGTGGAGGTGATCCACTTGACGATGATGTTGCCCTTCTGCTCGACGCGCGTGGCGCTGAGCAGTGCGGCCTGACGCGGCGGCAGCGTCGTCGGGCGACCGTGGGTCCCCTCCTGGAGCGGAAGCGTCGTCGCCATGATCAGTGGTCTCCCTCTTCCTCGGACGCCTCGCCCGTGCCACCCGTACCCGGGAGGTTCTGCAGGCGGTCGTACGCGTCGTTGATGTCACCGGTCTGACCGGCTTCGCGCAGCGAGTCGAGGTAGTCCTCGTACTCGCCCTCGCTGACGACCTTCACGTTGAACAGCATCATCGAGTGGTAGTCACCGCACAGCTCGGCGCACTTGCCGGCGTACGTGCCCTCCCGCGTCGGGGTGAAGGACCAGAAGTTGTCCTTCCCGATGTACATGTCCTTCTTGTAAAGGAAGTCGATGATCCAGAACGAGTGGACGACGTCACGCGACGCGAGCTTGATCTTCACGGTCTTGTCGACCGGCAGGACCAGCGTCGGCAGGGCCTCCTGGTCGATGTCGCCGTTGGGTGCGGGCTGGGCCTGGACGCCCATCGTCCACACCGTGTCTTCTTCGGTGTCGCCGTTGTACTCGAAGTCCCAGGCCCACTGCTTGCCGATCGCGGTGATCGAGACATCCGGGTCCTCGTACTGCGTCTCGAGGATCGTCTGGTCGCGCGCCGTGAAGGCGAAGAACCCGATCACGAGGATGAGCGGCACGATCGTGTAGAAGATCTCGATCGGCATGTTGTAGCGCAGCTGGACGGGAAGACCCATCTGGCCCTTGCGACGCCGGTAGGCGATCGCCGCCCACCCCATCAGGCCCCAAGTGATGACACCCACGATGAGCAGCACGATCCACGAGTTCACCCAGAGACCGGCCACCATGTCGGTGTGATTGGTGGCCGCCTGGCCGTCTTCAGTGAACCCGGGGAGGAAGCCGTGCAGCTCGGTCGGGGTGCATCCGGCGAGGACTGCAGCCGTTGCGATCCCGATCGGGAGAACGGCCCAGCGGATACGGCGTTTCGAAGGCACGGTGCACCTTTCCGATCACGAACAGGACTCTCGCCAGTCTAGGGCAAGCGTCCAGGCGATTCAGGCCATCCGCTCAGGTTGACGCGTGTCGGGAACACGGAAAACGGCGGGCCCGGGCGCTATTCGAAGCGCACCGGACCCGCCGGAAAGTGCTCTGATCGTTAGCCGACCTTCGCGTGGCGCGGATCAGTGGAAGCTGTCGCCGCAGGCGCACGAACCGGCGGCGTTGGGGTTGTCGATCGTGAACCCCTGCTCCGAGATGGTGTCCTTGAAGTCGATGGTGGCACCGTCGAGGTACGGCACGCTCATGTCGTCGACGATCACCTCGACGCCGTCGAAGTCGACGGTCTTGTCTCCGTCGAGGTAGCGCTCGTCGAAGTAGAGCTGGTAGATCAGGCCGCTGCAGCCCCCGGGCTGGACGGCGACGCGCAGGCGCAGGTCGTCGCGACCCTCCTGCTCGAGCAGGCTGCGGACCTTGCCGGCGGCGGCGTCGGTCAGCAGCACACCGTGGTCGCGGGCGGTCTGCTCGGTCGTCAGTGCGGTGTCGGTCATGGCGCTCCTCCGGACGGGCCGCCGGGATCGATCATCCACAGCCGGCGGCGGGATGCCTCGATTCTACGCGTGCGCGCTGCCAGGAGGCTCCGAGATCGGCGGGATCGCGCCGATCTCGGAGCAGCGCCTACGCCTGCGGGGCGCGTGCGTCGAGCTTCTCGAGCAGGAGCGCCTCGGAGAGCACGGCGTTGCGGAAGGTCTCCAGGTGCAGCGACTCGTTCGGGCTGTGCGCCTTCGCGTGCGGGTCCTCGACGCCGGTGACGAGGATCTGCGCGCCCGGGAACTCGCGCACGAGGTCGGCGATGAACGGGATGGATCCGCCCACCCCGATGTCGACGGACTCGACGCCGTACCCCTCGTGCAGGGCCGCGCGAGCGGCCTCCACGGCCCAGCCGGACGTGTCCACGAGGAACGCGTCGCCGTAGTCCTGGTCGGAGAACTCCAGCTGGGCGCCGAACGGCGCGTTCGCGCGCAGGTGCGCCTCGATGGCGGCATACGCGTCACGGGCGCTCTGGCCGGGCGCGATGCGCGCGCTGATGACCACCGAGATCTCGGGGCTGAGCGTGTTCGACGCGTTCACGACGCTCGGCGCGTCGATGCCGGTGACCGTGATCGACGGCTTGTTCCAGATACGGCTCAGGATCGTGCCGCGACCGATCGGCGAGACCCCCGCGGGGAGCCCGGCCTCGTCGCGCAGCGTCTCCTCGCTGTACGGCGGGGTCTCGGCATCCCGCTCGGTGAGGCCTGCCACGGCGACCGCGCCGTCCTCGTCCCACAGCGTCGACAGCAGCTTGACCGTCGCCATCATGGCGTCGGGCACCGCTCCCCCGAACATGCCGGAGTGCGACGCGTGCTCGAGGGTGCGCACACGCAGGGTGAAGCGGGTGTTGCCGCGCAGCGACACCGTCAGCGCCGGCGTCTTCGCGTCCCAGTTGCCGGAGTCGGCGACGACGATGACATCGGCGCGCAGCGCGTCGGCGTTGTCGGAGAGGAACTGCGCGAACGAGCGCGAGCCGGCCTCCTCCTCGCCCTCGAAGAAGAGCGCGACGCCGAGGTCGAAGTCGTCGCCGACGCCCTCCTTCAGCGCGCGCAGCGCGGCGACGTGCGCCATGATGCCCGCCTTGTCGTCGGCGGCGCCGCGACCGTACAGGCGGCCACCGCGGACGGTCGGCTCGAACGGCGCGGACTCCCACAGCGACTCGTCGCCGGTCGGCTGCACGTCGTGGTGCGCGTACAGCAGGATCGTGGGCCGGCCGTTGCGCGCGGCCCGCGTGGCCAGGACCGCGGGGTTGCCCTGCTCCCCCGTCTCAGGGATGACGGCGGTGCGGATGTCCACCGTCTCGAACAGGCCGGTCTCGCGCACGAGAGCGGCGACGGCCTCGGCGCTGCGCTGCACCTGCGCCGGGTCGAAGCCCGGGAATGCGACGGAGGGGATGCGCACGAGGGTGCCGAGATCAGCGAGGGCGGAAGGGATGCCGGAGGCCGCGGCGTCGCGCACAGCATCCTGTCGGGAGAGCTCAGAGGTCATGCGGGTAATCTTAAGTGCACCCCTTCTCCGCACTGCGAGGATCATCCGTGGCCAAGAACTCCGAATCCGTGTCGAACGACGTTCCCTCCGAGGGCACCGTCCTGAACGGCACGCCCGTCGGCAAGGGCCGTGCGACGCCGTCGCGGGCCGAGCAGGAGGCCGCCCGCAAGCGGCCACTCGTGCCCGACACCAAGGAGGCGAAGGCGCGCGCGAAGGCCGACCTCGCCACCCAGCGCGAGAAGGCCCGCATCGGCATGGCCAACGGCGACGCGCGCTACCTCCCCGCCCGCGACCAGGGCCCGCAGCGCAAGTTCGTGCGCGACTGGGTCGACGCGGGCTGGCACCTCGGCGAGGCCGTGATGCCCGCCATGGTGCTCGTGATCCTCGCGACCTTCATCCCGGTCCCCGGACTGCAGTACTACGCGTTCGTCGGCCTGTGGGTGTTCATCTTCATCGTCATCGGCGACATGGTGATCACCTCGATCACCGTCAAGCGCGCGGTCAAGAAGAAGTTCGGCGAGGGCAAGGTCGAGAAGGGCCTCGGCTGGTACGCCGCGATGCGCACCGTGCAGATGCGGTTCCTGCGCCTGCCCAAGCCGCAGGTCAAGCGAGGTCAGAAGCCCGCCTGACTCAGCGACGCTTCGTCAGCCCGCGGTTGATCTGGCGCGCCCAGAGCGGACCGCGGTAGAGGAAGGCCGTGTAGCCCTGCACCAGCGAGGCTCCGGCATCCATCCGCTCCTGCACATCCGCTGCGGTCTCTACGCCGCCGACCGAGATCACGCAGAACTCGGCGGGGACGGCCTCCCGCAGCAGACGAAGCACCTCGAGCGCGCGCACTTTCAGCGGCGCGCCGGAGAGCCCGCCGTCGCCCGCGGCCGCGATCGTCGCGGCGTCGGTGACCAGGCCCTCGCGTGAGATGGTCGTGTTCGTCGCGATGATCCCGGCGAGCCCTGCGTCGACCGCCAACTGGGCGATCGCGACGATCTCGTCGTCGGCGAGGTCGGGGGCGATCTTCACGAGCAGCGGGGTGGCTCCGGCGGCCTCGCGCACCGCGTCCAGCAGCGGGCGCAGCGTCTCGACCGCCTGAAGGCCTCTCAGGCCGGGGGTGTTCGGTGACGAGACGTTGACGACGAGGTAGTCCGCGAGGGGCGCGAGCAGGGTCGCGCTGCGGACATAGTCGGCGGTGGCGTCGGCGACCTCGACGACGCGGCTCTTGCCGATGTTCACGCCGAGCACCGCGCGACGGGAGCGGCGGCGAAGCCGGCGCAGGCGGGCCGCTGCGGCCTCGGCGCCGTGGTTGTTGAATCCCATGCGGTTCACGACGGCGCGGTCGGGGACGAGCCGGAACAGCCGCGGCCGCGGGTTGCCGTCCTGCGGGATCGCGGTGACCGTGCCCACCTCGACGTGGCCGAACCCGAGCGCGTGGAGACCCGATGCGCCCTTCACGTCCTTGTCGAAGCCCGCGGCGACCCCGAACGGCGACGCGAAGGTCAGTCCCAGGGCGGTCGTGGCGAGCTCGGGAGCGGGACGGGTGAGCGCTCGCGCCGCCCACGAGAAGGGCGGCACCCCCAGCACCCGGATCACCAGCATCGCGGCGTGGTGGGCGGACTCGGGATCCATGCGCGACAGCACAGTGCGGAAGAGGAGGGGATACATCCCTTCTAGGCTATCCGGTCGCCTCTGCGCGGCCGGACGTGCGTCGTCCGGCGCTTCACCGCATCCTGTCGGCGGCTAGTCGGCGGCGGACTCCGCAGGTGCCGCGGTCGCGCCGGCGTGCCCATGATCCGCCCGCAGCTGCTCGATCGCCGCCTCGAAGTCCTCGAGCGAGTCGAACGCCTGGTAGACGCTCGCGAACCGCAGGTAGGCGACCTCGTCGAGGTCGCGCAGCGGGCCGAGGATCGCCAGTCCGATCTCGTTCGCGTCGAGCTGCGACGCGCCGGTCTGACGGATGCTCTCCTCCACCGTCTGGGCGAGCACGGCCAGGTCGGCTTCGGTCACGGGGCGACCCTGGCACGCCTTGCGCACCCCTGACATGACCTTCTCGCGGCTGAACGGCTCGATCACGCCCGAGCGCTTGATGACGTTGAGGCTCGCCGTCTCGATGGTCGTGAAGCGACCGCCGCATTGCGGGCACTGACGACGGCGACGGATGCTGAGACCGTCGTCGCTGGTGCGTGAGTCGATGACGCGCGAGTCGGCGTGGCGGCAGAACGGGCAGTGCATGGCAGGGACAGCCTACGCCGGGATTCCGGTCTCAGTCCTGAAACCGCGCCGTGACGGCCTCGCCGTGCGCGGGCAGGGCCTCCGCCTCGGCGAGCGTCACGATGGCGTCGCGGACCGCTGCGAGAGCGGCACGGTCGTACTCGATGACCTGCTGCGGGCGCAGGAACGTCGCCGCGGACAGACCCGCCGAGTAGCGCGCCTGACCACCGGTCGGGAGCACGTGGTTGCTGCCGGCCAGGTAGTCGCCGAGGCTCACCGGGGAGTCGGGCCCGACGAAGACCGCCCCCGCGTGCACGAAGTCGTCCGGGCGAGGATCGACCAGGTGCAGCTCGAGGTGCTCGGGTGCGTAGGCGTTGCTGAACGCGGTCGCCGCGGCGAGGTCGTCCACGAGCACGACCGCGGACTGCGGCCCGGCCAGCGCGACGGCGACACGTTCGGCGTGCCGGGTCGCGGCCGCGCGCGGGGCCAGTGCGTCGTTGACCGCCTCCGCCAGCTGCTCCGAGGTGGTGACGAGCACTGCGGAGGCCTGCTCGTCGTGCTCGGCCTGGCTGATGAGGTCGGCGGCGACCAGGCGGGGGTCGGCCGAGTCGTCGGCCACGATGAGGATCTCGGTGGCGCCGGCTTCGGCATCCGTCCCCACCAGGCCCGCGACGGCGCGCTTCGCGGCGGCGACGAAGTTGTTGCCCGGACCGGTGACGACGTCGACAGGTGCCAGGTCGAGGGATTCCACGCCGTGCGCGAGCGCGCCGATCGCGCCGGCACCGCCCATCGCGTACACCTCGGTCACCCCGAGCAGCTTCGCGGCGCCGAGGATCACCGGGTGCACCCGCCCGTCGAATGCGCGCTGCGGGGGCGAGGCGAGGGCGATCTCGGACACTCCCGCGACCTGGGCGGGCACGACGTTCATGACCACGCTGGACGGGTACACCGCCTTGCCACCGGGGACGTAGAGGCCGACGCGCCGCACCGGCTGCCAGCGTTGGATCACACGCGCACCCGGACCGAGCTCGGTGACGGTCGGTGCGGGCACTTGAGCAGCGGATGCCTGGCGCACACGCGCGATCGCCTGCTCCAGCGCCGATCGCACCGCCGGGTCGAGTGACGCGAGCGCTTCGTCGAGGTGCTCCGCGGGAACACGGATGTCGTGCCCGGTGACGCCGTCGAACCGCTCGGCCTGCTCGCGTAGCGCGGTCTCGCCGCGCGTCGCCACGTCGTCGACGATGTGCGCGGCGGTCGCCAGGGCCTCCTCCCGCGCCGCGACGGCACGGGGAACGGTCGCGAGCAGGTCGGCGGGCGAGAGCGTGCGCCCGCGCAGATCGATCGTCCGGAGCATCCGTCTACGGTACCGCGCGGGCGTGGGAGGTCAGCCGCGCGTGACGCCGGAGACGTCGTGCAGGTAGCCGATGCGGCCGTCCTCGTGGCGCACCACGAACACCTCGCCGCGGTCCTCGATGACGAGGGCCCAGGCCGACGGACCGATGCGGAACACGGGGATGCCGATCTCGTCGACGATGTCGCGCTCTTCGGGCGCGAGCGCCCAGAAGGCCTGGTGAGGGCCGGCCGCCGATGCAGCGGCAGGCGCGGCCGCGTCGGCCGTGCGCTCCGGCTCGCGTGCCTCCTCGGCGGCCTGGTCCCCCGCCGAGTCCGTCGACTCGTCGGTCCGCGATTCGGCCGCGGTGGGCTCCGTGTCTACAGCCTCGGCCTCGGTCTCCGTCTCCGCCGCATCGAGCACGACGGTCTCGTCGGCGCTGTACGGCGTGATCACCGTGGTCTCGGTGGCGTCTGGAGTGCCCGGCGTCGCGTCGACGGCGTCGGCCGGGGCCGCGGCATCCGTTCCCTCGGAGACAGGCATGGGCGGCCGCGGCGAGACCGGGCGCACGGGACGCGCGGCGCGGTGAGCGGGCACCTCGGGTCGCCCGCGGAAGTCCTGCGCGAACGGACCGATGAAGGGCGCGAAGACGGTGAGCACCACGCCTGCGAGCATGAGGAAGAACTCGACCCAGACGACCCACGTGGCGAGGAAGAAGCCCTGATCGGCCAGCGTGATGAAGGAGTGCCACAGCATTCCCAGCCACAGCACGGTCGAGACCGAGAACGCGACGGACGCGAACTGGTCGATCGCCAGCGAGCCCACACGGCGGATGCCCTGCGGCGACAGCCGTCGCAGCACGACGAGGAAGACGGCCACCGTCGGAACGGCCACGGTCAGGACCCAGTCGATTCCACTGCCCCACACGGACGGCCCTTGGCCGATCGCGCCGATGATCGGGAAGAACGACACCACGAACGCGACGAGCCACGTGCCCGCGAGCGCGACCTCACGGATCGAGAACGGCCCGACGCCGTACTGCGGCTGCTCCTCGTCCACGGTCGCCGCCTCGTCGATGTCCACGTCCTGCTTCTCGTCCGTCACGTTCGTTCCTTCCGGCGGGCTCCCGAGGCCCGCGTCGACCCGATATTACCTACGGCGAATGAGATGCCGATGAGACGGCACGTCACCGCGCGGGGGTTCATCATCCGAGGCACTGGGGCCCGAGCAGCCCCTTGAGCTCGCCGTACAGATCAGGGGTGATCCGTACCGTGTGCGGCACCTCGAACACCTTCGCGACGGTGCCGCTGTGCAGCTTCAAAGACACCTCGGTGTCGCCCGAGTGGCGGTTCAGCGTCTGCAGCAGCTCACCGATGAGGGCCTCGCTCGCCCGGCGTTCCGGCATGATCAGCACCAGCGTGCTCGAATCGTCCACGTTCCCGAGGTCGGGGGTGAACGCCGACTGCGCGTGCAGGTTCATGCCGTCGTCCCGCCGCGAGACCCGCCCTCGCACCACGAGGATCGAGTCCGCCTGCAGCATGTGCTGGAACTCGGTGTAGGTCTTGCCCATGAACATGACAGTGATCTCGCCGTCGAAGTCCTCGACGGTGATCATGCCGTAGGGGTTCCCGCTCTGCTTCGCGACGCGGTGCTGCACGCTCGTGACGAGGCCGGCGATCGTCACCTGGTCGCCGTCGCCGATGTCTTCGGAGGCGAGCAGATCGTGGATGCTCGTCGACGCGTGCTTGGCGAGCGGGATCTCGAGGCCTGCCAGCGGGTGGTCGGACACGTACAGGCCGAGCATCTCGCGTTCGAAGGCGAGCTTGTCCTTCTTGGTCCACTCCGGACGCTCGGGCACCTTCGCGGCCTGCTGCGGCTCGTCGTCGCCCCACAGGGCGTCGAAATCGAACCCGACCTCGCCGTTGGCCTCGCGACGCTTGTCGAGCACCGCCGCCTCGGTCGCGTCCTCGTGGATCTCCATGAGCGCGCGCCGTGTCGACCCCATCGAGTCGAACGCACCCGCCTTGATGAGGGATTCCACGGTCCGCTTGTTGGCCACGTGCGCCGGAACCTTCGAGAGGAAGTCGTGGAAGCTCGTGTACGTCGCATCCGAGCGAGCGGCGACGATCCCGTCGACGACGTTCCCGCCGACGTTGCGCACAGCGCCCAGGCCGAAGCGGATGTCCTCCCCGACGGCCGCGAAGTACCGGATCGACTGCCCGACGTCGGGCGGCAACACCTTGATGCCCATGCGACGGCACTCGTTCAGATAGACCGCCATCTTGTCCTTGGAGTCGCCGACGCTGGTGAGCAGCGCCGCCATGTACTCGGCGGGATAGTGCGCCTTGAGATACGCGGTCCAGTACGACACGAGTCCGTATGCGGCGGAGTGCGCTTTGTTGAAGGCGTAGTCCGAGAAGGGCAGGAGGATGTCCCACAGGGCCTGGATCGCTGCTTCGCCGAAACCGCGCTCCTTCATGCCGCCGGAGAAGCCCTCGTACTGCTTGTCCAGCTCGGACTTCTTCTTCTTGCCCATGGCGCGGCGGAGGATGTCGGCCTGTCCGAGCGAGAACCCGGCGACCTTCTGCGCGATGGCCATGACCTGCTCCTGATAGATGATCAGGCCGTAGGTGGTGTCGAGGATGTCGCGCAGCGGATCTTCGAGCTCAGGGTGGATCGGCGTGATGTCCTGCAGGCCGTTCTTGCGCAGGGCGTAGTTCGTGTGCGAGTTGGCGCCCATCGGCCCGGGTCGGTACAGCGCGATGACGGCCGAGATGTCTTCGAAGTTGTCGGGCTTCATGAGCCGCAGGAGCGACCGCATCGGGCCGCCGTCCAGCTGGAAGACGCCCAGCGTGTCGCCGCGGGTGAGCAGGTCGTAGGCGGGCCGGTCGTCGAGCGTCAGGTGCTCGAGGTCGAGCTCCTCCCCGCGGTTGAGGCGGATGTTGTCGAGCGCGTCGGAGATGATCGTGAGGTTGCGCAGCCCCAGGAAGTCCATCTTGATGAGGCCGAGGGTCTCGCACGACGGGTAGTCGAACTGCGTGACGATCTGGCCGTCCTGCTCGCGGCGCATGATCGGGATGATGTCGAGCAGCGGCTCGGACGACATGATGACGCCGGCGGCGTGCACGCCCCATTGGCGCTTGAGGCCCTCGAGCCCGAGCGCACGGTCGAACACCGTCTTGGCCTCGGGGTCGGTCTCGATGAGCGTGCGGAACTCGACAGCCTCCTTGTAGCGGGGATGCTGCGGGTCGAACATGCCGTCCAGCGGCATGTCCTTGCCCATGACGGGCGGGGGCATCGCCTTGGTCAGGCGCTCCCCCATGCTGAACGGGAACCCGAGCACGCGGCCGGCGTCCTTGAGAGCCTGCTTCGACTTGATGGTGCCGTACGTGACGATCTGCGCGACGCGCTCGGAGCCGTACTTCTCGGTGACGTAGTCGATCACCTCGCCGCGGCGCCGGTCGTCGAAGTCGACGTCGAAGTCGGGCATCGAGACGCGGTCGGGGTTGAGGAAGCGCTCGAAGATCAGCCCGTGCTCGAGCGGGTCGAGGTCGGTGATCTTCATGGCGTAGGCCACCATCGAGCCGGCACCCGAACCACGGCCGGGACCGACGCGGATGCCGTGGTCCTTCGCCCAGTTGATGAAGTCGGCGACCACGAGGAAGTACCCGGGGAATCCCATCTGCAGGATGATCCCGGTCTCGTACTCGGCCTGCTTGCGGACCGTGTCGGGGATCCCGCCGGGGTACCGGTAGTGCAGGCCGCGCTCGACCTCCTTGATGAGCCAGCTGTCCTCGGTCTCGCCGTCGGGGACGGGGAAGCGCGGCATGTAGTTCGCCGACGTGTTGAACTCGACCTTGCAGCGCTCGGCGATCAGGAGCGTGTTGTCGCACGCCTCGGGGTGGTCGCGGAACAGCTGCCGCATCTCCTGCGCGGTCTTGATGTAGTACCCGTCGCCGTCGAACTTGAAGCGGTTCGGGTCGTCGAGCGTCGATCCCGACTGCACGCACAGCAGCGCCGCATGCGCGTCGGCCTCGTGCTGGTGCGTGTAGTGCGAGTCGTTGGTGGCGACCAGCGGGATGTCGAGATCCTTCGCGAGCCGCAGCAGATCGGTCATGATCCGCCGCTCGATCGAGAGCCCGTGGTCCATGATCTCGGCGAAGTAGTTCTCCTTGCCGAAGATGTCCTGGAACTCGGCGGCCGCTGCGCGCGCCGCGTCGTACTGACCGAGCCGCAGGCGTGTCTGCACCTCGCCGGACGGGCACCCGGTCGTCGCGATCAGGCCCTTGCCGTAGGTCTGCAGGAGCTCGCGGTCCATGCGCGGCTTGAAGTAGTAACCCTCCATGCTCGACCGCGAGCTCAACCGGAACAGGTTGTGCATGCCCCCGGTGGTCTCGCTCCACAGCGTCATGTGGGTGTAGGCGCCGGAGCCCGAGACGTCATCGCTCTTCTGCTCGGGCGTGCCCCACGCCACGCGCGACTTGTCGCTGCGGTGGGTACCCGGGGTGACGTACGCCTCGAGCCCGATGATCGGGTTCACACCTGCGGCCTGCGCCGCGCGATAGAACTCGAACGCGGCGAACGTGTTGCCGTGGTCGGTGACGGCGATGGCCGGCATCCCGTACTCGGCGGCCGCCTGCGTCATCGCGCCGATCTTGGCCGCCCCGTCGAGCATCGAGTACTCGCTGTGCACGTGCAGATGAACGAAGGAGTCGGATGCCACGCCTCGAGTCTACGGAGGGTCGCCGACGTCGCGGCGGGCCCCGCCGGGTGTCGGCGGGACCGGCCGCCGAGGTGGGTTCACCCTCGAGTGGAGGGTGAAGCTCGGGAAATACCGGATGCCGCGCAGGCGGTTCACGGAGTCTCAGAAGTCCTCGTCGAGCGCGTACTGCTGCTGCCACGAGTGGGGTCGCGGGATGCCCAGGCCGTAGAGGTACCGGATCAGCTGGCCGTGGTGCTGCGTCTCGTGCTCCAGCAGCGCGAGGACGTAACGAAGCGAGTCGTCGTCGCCCGGGTCGAGCCCGGCCACCCATTCGTCGACATCGGCGGCGGTCTGCACGAGCGCGGCGCGCACGGCTGCGGCATCCGTCGTCTGCTCCGCCGTGACGGGACTCGTGAACCCCTGCCACTCCCCCGCCTTCGCCGCGCGCGGGTAGCTTTCGCGCGCGCCGAGCACGCACCACAGCTGATGGCCGATCGTGTCGGAAGGAAGATCGACCAGGTGCGAGGCGAGCTGCTCCGCGGTGACGGTATCGACGAAGTCGAGGTAGAGCGTGTTGGCGCGCTCGAGGCGGCGGCGCAGGAGGTGGTTCACGCGTCCACGCTAGAGGTCGCGCCGCATCAGCACGCGAGGAAACCCCGAGAGCACCGACTCGGTGTCGGCGGCCTTGGCGAAGCCCGCCTGCTCGAACAGCCGCCGCGTGCCGACGTACGCCATCGTGAGGTCGACGCGTGCATCGCCGTTGTCGACGGGGTATCCCTCGATCGCGGGCGCGCCGCCGTCGCGGGCGAACTGGACGGCGCCGTCGATCAGCGCGTGCATCACGCCCTTCTTGCGGTGTCCGGGGCGGACGCGGAAGCACCACAGCGACCAGACATCGAGGTCGTCGACGTGCGGGATCTTGCGGAAGGTCGCGAAATGCGTGCGCGTGCGCGGCGCGACAGCCGCCCACCCGACCGGCACATCACCGTCGTACGCGAGCACGCCGATCGGTCCCTCCTCGTCGATCAGCCTGCGCACGCGCTCACCGCGCTCGGGGCCGCGCAGGGCGAGATTCTCCTTGGAGGGAATGCGATAGCTCAGACAGAAGCACACGTTCGAGTCGGGGTTCTTCGGCCCGACCACCGCCGCGACGTCGTCGAACACCGTCGCGGGACGCACCTCGATCGTCATGGACACATCGTGGCGCAGGGCTCCGACATCCGCTCTTCCCTTCCGCAGATCCCCGCACGCGCGTCGAGAGCGGCCGCCGCCGGGCCGTGCGTAGGGTGAGAGGATGCCGACCCCCGACTTCGTCCTCGACCTCCGCCGCAAGATCGGCACGCTCCCGCTGCCGCTCGTCGGCACGACCGCCGTCGTATTCCGCGGCGACCGCGTGCTGCTCGGACGCCGCAGCGACAACGGCGCCCTCACGCCCATCACCGGGATCGTGGATCCGGGCGAGGAGCCCGCCGACGCGGCCGTGCGCGAAACGCTCGAGGAGGCCGGCGTGGTGTGCCGCGTGGATCGGCTCGCGTGGGTGCACCAGCTGCCGCGGGTCGTCTATCCGCACGGCGACCAGGTCGACTACCTCGACGTGGTCTTCCGCTGCACGTGGGTGTCGGGCGACCCGATCCCCGTCGACGGCGAGATGACCGAGGTCGGCTGGTACGACGTCGATGCGCTGCCCGACCTCGAGCTGCCCGACATGTACCGCCGCATCGCATACGCGCGCGCCGAGGGCCCGGCGCAGTTCGAGGGCGGCCGCTGACGCGACCGGTCAATCGCCGCGCAGCACCTCGAGGGCGTGCGCGAGGTCTGCCGGATAGTCCGACGTGAACGTGACCCAGTCCCCCGTCGTCGGGTGCGCGAACGACAGCTCGTGGGCGTGCAGCCATTGGCGCGTGAGCCCCAGACGGGCCGAGAGGGTCGGGTCGGCGCCGTAGAGCGGATCGCCGACGCACGGATGCCGATGCGCGGCCATGTGGACGCGGATCTGGTGGGTGCGACCGGTCTCGAGGTGGATCTCGAGCAGCGACGCACCCGGGAACGCCTCGAGCGTCTCGTAGTGGGTCACCGAGTCCTTGCCGTCCGGTGTCACCGCGAACTTCCACGAGTGCGACGGATGCCGCCCGACCGGCGCGTCGATGGTGCCGACGAGGGGGTCGGGATGCCCCTGGACCACGGCGTGGTAGATCTTCTCGACCTCACGCTCCTTGAACGCGCGCTTGAGCGCGACGTACGCGCGCTCGGTCTTGGCGACCACCATGAGCCCGCTCGTGCCGACGTCGAGGCGATGGACGACGCCCTGACGCTCGGCCGCACCGGTCGTCGCGATGCGGTACCCGCCCGCCGCGAGGGCTCCCAGCACCGTGGGCCCCTCCCAGCCGAGCGACGGATGCGCCGCGACGCCCGAGGGCTTGTCGACCACGACGATGTCGTCGTCGTCGTAGACGATGCCCAGGTCGGGCACCTCCACCGGGACGACGCGAGGCTCCTCCTTCGGCGCCCACGACACGTCCAGCCACGCGCCGCCGCGCAGCTTGTCGGACTTCGCGAGCGTGCGCCCGTCCATCGTCACGCCGCCGGCTTCGGCGACATCGGCCGCGAAGGTGCGCGAGAAGCCGAGCATCTTCGCGAGGGCCGCATCGACCCGAGCGCCGTCGAGCCCGTCGGGTACGGGAAGGCTGCGCGATTCCACGTCAGAGTTCGGCGCCGGATCCCGGTCGCCCGGGCTCGCGTCCGGCATCCCGGTCCGCTTCGTACTTCTCGGCCTCCGCCTCGGCTTCGGCCGCTACCTCGCGCTGTTCGCTGTCGCTGAGCGGCGGAAGACCTCGCTCGTCGGCGGGGATGCCGGCATCCGGGTCCGCGACGGGGAACTCGTCGCCGAATCCCTCCACCGCACCGCCCGGCGCGAACTGGTCGCCCTCGGCACCCAGGATGGTCTCTTCGTTCTCAGCGCGGTCGCCGTCTCGCGTACCGTCCATGTGCAACCCCACGAGCACCAGTATGGCGACAGCGATCATGTCGCACACGATGAAGATGTCGGCGATGTTGTAGATCGCGGGCGACATGCCCGGGAAGAACCACATCCACGGCGTGTTGATGAAGTCGACGACGTGACCGACCCCGAACCCGGGATCGCGCAGCAGGCGGTCGGTGAGGTTGCCGAGGACGCCGCCGAGGAGGAGACCCAGGACAACGGCCCAGACCCGTGAGCGGACGCGGCGCGCGGCGAGCCAGCCGATGACCACGGCCACCGCGGCCAGCGCGATCGTGAAGATCCAGGTGACCTCCTCGCCGAGCGAGAAGGCGGCGCCGGGGTTGCGCGTCAGGTAGAAGCTCAGGAAGTCGCCGAGGACCGGGACGTTCTCCTGATAGGGCAGGTTCTGAAGCGCGAAGTACTTCGCCAACTGGTCGGCGGCCAGCACCAGCACCGCGAGTCCCGCGATGGTGGCGCCGGCCGCCGCCTGACGAAGGGGAGGTCGGCCCGACAAGGGCTAGAGGCCCAGCGCCGAGACCGGCTGTGCGCCGGACGTCGTCGCCGTGGTCTCGAGGTCGCGCAGCTTGCCCTCGATGTAGCTGCGCAGCTGAGCGCGGTAGTCGCGCTCGAAGTTGCGCAGCTCCGAGATGCGGCTCTCGAGGCCCGAGCGCTCGCGGTCGAGCTTGGCGAGCTCCTCGCGGCCACGCGTCTCGGCGTCGGAGACGATCGAGGCTGCCTGTGCCTTGGCGTCGGCGATGAGCTGGTCGCGCTGGGCGATGCCCTCGGCGACGTGCTCGTCGTGCAGACGCTGCGCGAGCTCGATGATGCCGGCGCTGGCCGCGGGTGCGGCACCACCGACGGGAGCGGCCTCGACGGCCGGGGCCGGGGTGGGCTCGGCAGCGCGCGCCGGGGCGGCACCCGACTCGTACGCCGCCAGCTTGGCCTTCAGCTCCTCGTTCTCAGCGAGAGCCTTGCGCCACTCGACGACGATCTCGTCGAGGAAGTCGTCCACCTCATCCGGGTCGAAACCCTCCTTGAAGCGGACGTGCTGGAACTGCTTGGTGACGACGTCATCGGGGGACAAAGCCATGGTGATTCCTCTTTCGAGCGTCTGGGTGGGCCGGTCTTGCGATCGGAGCCAGGGGGCCGATGTCGGTGTGGCCGCCGGTGTGGAGGCCGTTCGTATCAGCAAAGCATAGTCACCGGTTCTGGGAGAGTCGAAGGACGACAGACCGGATCACGGAAACCGCTCAGCCTGCGATCGTGCGCGTGATGCTGAGGAGGATGAAGCACAGCAGCATCGTCAGCGCGAATCCGAAGTCGATCGCGATCGCCCCGACGCGCAGCGGCGGGATGAAGCGCCGGAACAGCTTGATCGGCGGATCGGTGACGGTGTAGATGATCTCGGCGGCGACCAGCCCGGCGCCACGAGGGCGCCACTCACGGTTGAAGAACGGGATCCAATCGAGGATCAGTCGCGTGAGCAACACGAAGACATAGAGCAGCAGCGCCAGGTTGAGGATCGCTGCGATGAGTTGGACGACTGCCACGTAGCCAGATTACGGCTGCGCGAACGGAACCGAGTCCGGGTCCGCCTGCGCGACCGCCCCGTCACCCGACACGGCGACGTTCTCGGGCGACAGCAGGAAGACCTTGCTGGTGACCCGCTCGATGCGCCCGTAGAGGCCGAGCGACAGACCGCTGGCGAAGTCGATCAGGCGGCGCGCGTCGGCGTCGCTCATCTGCGAGAGGTTGATGATGACGGGGATGCCGTCACGGAAGTTCTCGGCGATGACCTGGGCGTCGCGGTACTGCTTCGGGTGCACCGTGAGGATCTCGTTGATCGCGGGCGGTGCCGGCTGGCGGACGACGGTGGGCCGGTGGATCGGCGTCACCGGGGCAGCCGGCTTGTCGACGACCTGCTCGGACTTGCGGGCACGCGGCTGGGGCGCCGGCTCCTCGTAGACCTCTTCCTCGTCAGCGAGTCCGAGGTACACCATCGTCTTCTTGAGCGGGTTCGACATCTGATCCTCCGTAGTGCTCATCTGTTCCGAGGCTAACCGCGTTGTGGTCTGGGTCCGGTGATTGCCGAACCGATGCGAAGGTGTGTCGCGCCGGCGGCGATCGCCTCGACGAAGTCCGCGGTCATGCCCGCCGAGATCCATTCCGCATCGGGTACGACCGCCCGCACGTCGTCGGACAGCCCCCTCAGCCGCGCGAACGCCGGGGCCGGCGGTTCGTCGAGCGGCGCGACCGCCATGACGCCACGCACCCGCAGCGAGGGCAGTGCGGCGGTGTGGGCGGCGAGGACCTCCAGGTCGCCGGCCGCGACGCCGCCGCGGCCCGGGTCATCGGTGAGGTTGACCTGCAGCAGCACGTCGAGGACCGGTTCGCCCGGTTCGGCGGCGGCGTGCAGCGCGTCGGCGAGGCGGGTGCGGTCGAGCGAGTGGACCACGGATGCCGCCGCCCGGATAGCCCGCGCCTTGTTGGTCTGCGCCTGCCCGATGAAGTGCCAGCGCAGGCCGTCGAGATCACCGACCTCGACGGCCTTGCGGCTGAACTCCTGCTGCCGGTTCTCCCCCACGTCGCGCACGCCGAGCGCGTACAGCTGCTCGACGAGCGAGGCGGGATGGAACTTGGTGACGACGATGCGGGTCAGCTCGGCGGGATCGCGGCCCGCCACGTGCGCGGCATCCGCGATCCGCTCGTCGATCGCCGCGAGACGTGAGGCCAGGTCTCCCATCGGTTCCGAAGCTCGCCGGGCGGCTTACTTGAGGAAGTCGGGGATGTCGAGGTCGTCGTCGCCGAAGGCGGCGTCGTACGACGACTCGGCGACGGCACCGACGGTGACCGGGATCGCGGGCTGCTCGACGGTGTCGCGATCCTTAGCAGCCTCGTCGGCAGGCGTCACGGGCAGCGCCGGCGTCGAGACCACGCGGCTCGCCGACATCGGCTCGATGCGCGCCTGCGGCTCGCCGCCGTCGAAGCCGGCCGCGATGACCGTGACGCGCACCTCGTCGCCGAGGGTGTCGTCGATGACCGTTCCGAAGATGATGTTCGCCTCGGGGTGCGCAGCCTCCTTGACGAGCTGGGCGGCGTCGTTGATCTCGAAGATGCCGAGGTTCGACCCGCCCTGGATCGACAGCAGCACGCCGTGCGCGCCCTCGATCGAGGCTTCCAGCAGCGGCGATTCGACGGCGAGCTCGGCGGCCTTGATGGCACGGTCCGCGCCCCTCGCCGAGCCGATGCCCATGAGGGCGGAACCGGCGCCCTGCATGACCGACTTGACGTCCGCGAAGTCGAGGTTGATGAGACCGGGCGTCGTGATGAGGTCGGTGATGCCCTGGACACCGGCGAGGAGCACCTGGTCGGCCGTGGCGAACGCCTCGATCATCGAGATGCCGCGATCGCTGATCTCGAGGAGTCGGTCGTTGGGCACGACGATGAGGGTGTCGACCTCTTCCTTCAGGCGTGCGACGCCGGACTCCGCCTGCTGCTGACGGCGACGGCCCTCGAACGAGAAGGGCTTCGTCACGACACCGATCGTGAGTGCTCCTATCGACTTCGCGATCTTCGCGACGACAGGAGCGCCACCGGTGCCGGTGCCGCCGCCTTCGCCCGCGGTGACGAAGACCATGTCGGCACCGCGCAGCGCCTCCTCGATCTCCTCCGCGTGGTCTTCGGCGGCACGACGGCCCACCTCGGGATCGGCGCCTGCACCGAGCCCACGCGTGAGCTCGCGGCCCACGTCCAGCTTGACGTCGGCGTCGCTCATGAGCAGCGCCTGGGCGTCGGTGTTGATGGCGATGAACTCGACGCCTCGCAGGCCGAGCTCGATCATGCGGTTGACCGCGTTCACGCCGCCGCCGCCGACGCCGACCACCTTGATGACGGCGAGGTAGTTCTGGTTCTGGCTCATGCCGGCCTCCGTAGCCCTGGACCTTCTAAACCTTCAACCTCTAGTAGAGGTATAAAGAATTGCCCGGTATGCAATTCCTTGTCACGAAAGTAGATGGATGCCGCGCCGTCGCCTGGAATGGGACGGCGTGTCGCCGCATCCGGGCCCGGATCCGGCCTGCGAGGTCAGCGGACGACGATCGCGTGCGGCGAAGAGACGTCGTACGTGGCGACGTCGGCAGGCGGACGGGCAGCCATCGCCTTCTGCAGCACGACGGCCTTGATGGCAGATTCCTCGGCACTCCCCCACACCACCTGGGTGTTGGTGCCGCCCAGCGTCAGGGTCACGTCGTCGGGAGTGGATGCCGACACCTCGGTGACCTGCAGCCGGATCTCGTCCGGAAGCGCGCGCATCACGCGCCCCGCCGAGGCGAACGCATCAGACTTCACGCCGCCGGTGATCGTGAGCAGCGGCGTCCCGGGGCTGGGCGTGGCCGACGTCGACAGCGCGACGCCCGCCGCGTCGACGAGGGTGTACCCGGCGCGCGTCTGGATCAGTCCCACCGGCGTGCGCTCGACGATCCGCACGACCAGCTCGTGCGGCGGGCGCGCCTCGAGCGCGTAGGTCTCGATGAGCGGGAACGCGATCAACGCGGCCTTGACGGCACTTTCGTCCACCAGCGGCAGCGGCTTGCCGACCTGGCCGGAGAGGGCCGCGGAGATGTCGGCGGCCGCGAGCTGCTCGGCTCCGACGACCGAGATCTTCTCGACGGCGAAGAGCGGACTGTAGGCGGCTCCGACGGTCGCCAGCGCCAGGACGACGACGGATGCCGCGGCCCCGAGCCACAGCGCTCGGCGACGCCGCTGACGGACGGTGAACCGTCGGATCTCGGCGCGCAGCGCCCTGCGGCGGGCCCGCGCCGCCTTCCAGACCTCACGGAAGCCGACATCACCGTCCGACGCTTCATCGTCCGCCGGGGCGTCCTTCGCGGCCGCAGCCGCGGGCCGGCCGGGAAGCGGCGTCGGCCCGGCGAGCGGGATGACCGGTGCGGTGGGGTTCTCGTCGGAGTCCCCGGCGTCCGCCGGGCCGGCGGCATCCGCCATCGCCCGTCCTCGCACCGGCGCGACGTTCTCGTCCACCGACACGACGTGTTCCGGCTCGGACGGCGCCGACGCGTTCGCGCCCTTGTCGCCGCGCGGTGCGGCGGGAGACTGCGGCAGCGGCGAGGGGCGGCGCATACGGCCTTACTCCCCCGAGCCCGCTCGGCCCAGCGCCTCGAGCACCTGCGGGATGATGAGGTACACGTTGCCGCAGCCCAGCGTGATGACGTAGTCGCCGTCGCGCGCGACCGACGCGGTGTAGTCGGCGGCCTCCTGCCAGTCCGGCACGAAATGCACGTGCGACGGGTCGGCGAACGCCCCGCTCACGAGTTCGCCGGTGACTCCGGGCACCGGGTCTTCGCGGGCGCCGTAGACGTCGAGCATGACGGTGTGGTCGGCGTACTGTTCGAGCACCTCGGCGAACTCGCGGTACATCTCCTGCGTGCGCGAGTACGTGTGCGGCTGCTGGATGGCGATGATGCGTCCGTCGCCGACCACCGTCCGCGCCGCGGCGAGGGCCGCGGCGACCTCGGTCGGGTGGTGGGCGTAGTCGTCGAAGACGCTCACCCCGCGCTCGACGCCGTGCAGCTCGAAGCGGCGGACCGTGCCCGCGAAGCCTTCGACCGCGCGCACCGCCGGCTCGAGGCCGTGGCCGAGCGTGAGCAGCACCGCGACCGCGCCGGCGGCGTTGATCGCGTTGTGAGCCCCCGGGATCGGCAGCTGCGCGTCGACGGTCGTTCCGTCGTAGCTGATGCGGAACGAGACCGGCCCTTCGGTGACGATGTCGCTCACCCGCACCGTCGCGTCCGCCGCCTCGCCGAAGCTGACGACATGCGGGTGGGTGAGCTCCGCGGCCACGCGCCGCGCGCCCGCGTCGTCGGAGGAGATGACGACGGCTTCGCGCGCCTCGTTCGCGAACCGGGCGAACGCCGCGTAGAACGCGTCGCGGGTACCCCAGTGGTCGAGGTGGTCCGGGTCGACGTTGGTGATGAGCGCGATCGACGTGTCGTACAGCAGGAACGTGCCGTCCGACTCGTCGGCCTCGATGACGAAGATGTCGTCGCTGCCGCTGCCGCTCGAGACGCCGAGCTGGGCGATGACGCCGCCGTTGACGAACGTCGGGTCCACGCCGAGATCACGCAGCGCGGTCACGATCATGCCCGTCGAGGTGGTCTTGCCGTGCGCGCCGGCGACCGACACCAGACGACGCCCGCCGATGAGCCAGTACAGCGCCTGCGAGCGGTGGATGACGTGGAGACCGCGCTCCTTCGCCAGCACGAACTCCGGATTCTCGGGCCAGATCGCCCCGGTGTGCACGACGGTGTCGACGTCGTCGGCGAGGTTCGCGGCATCGTGGCCGACGTGCACCGTCGCCCCCAGTTCGGCGAGCTCGCGCAGCGCTTTGCTGTCGGCGCGATCGGAGCCCGACACGCGGATGCCGCGCTCCAGGTACATGCGGGCGAGCCCCGACATGCCGGATCCGCCGATTCCGATGAAATGGGCGGCGGTGATGTCGGCGGGAATGGGAAGGCTGAGATCGGGTCTGATCATGACCCGTCAATCCTAAGTTGACGGGCGGATGCCGCGGCCCCGGCGCGCCCGGCACGTCCACGGAGTCGGCACGCTATGTGTTGACACATTGGTACAAAGGAGTACACGATCATCGTGTGACAACCGATCCTGGGTCGACGAGAGCCGTCTCCTCCATCGTCATCGATCCCTCTTCCGCGGTCCCGCCGTTCGAGCAGCTGCGCGCGGGTCTCGTGGATGCCGTCTCGTCGGGCGAGCTCGCCGCCGGGGAACGCCTCCCGACCGTGCGCAAGCTCGCGGAAGACCTCGGCATCGCCCCGGGAACCGTGGCCCGCGCGTATCGCGAGCTGGAGGCATCCGGGATCATCGAGACGCACGGCCGCAACGGCACGTTCGTCGCGTTCGACGCCGATCCCGCGCGTCAGCAGCTGCAGCGCGCCGCTGCCGCGTTCGCGGCGCAGGTGCGTGACCTGCGGCTCGATTCCGACGAGGCCCTGGCCCTCGTCGCGGCGGCGCTGCGCGCATCCGGCCCTGCGACCGCCTGACCCGACACGTCAGCCGCGAAGCGCGTCGTCGATCATCGCGACCACGTTCTCGGTTCCGGTGCGCATGCCGACGGATGCCGCGGCCTCCACCATCGCCGCACGCCGCGCGCCGTCGGCGAGCAGCGGCACGACGTCCGACCGCACCCGCTCACCGGTGAAGTCGGCATCCGGGATCAGCACGGCGGCACCCGCACGCACGGCGGACGACGCGTTCAGCGCCTGCTCCCCGTTGCCCACCGCGTACGGAACGTAGACGGCCGGGATGCCGAGCGCGCTGATCTCGCTGACCGTGGCCGCGCCGGCGCGCGAGACGATGACGTCCGCCAGCGCGAACGCGAGGTCCATGCGGTCGATGTAGCGGAGCATGGCATAGCCCGCGGCGCCCGGGTCAGGCAGCTCGGAGCGCTCCCCGGTCGCGTGCAGAAGCTGCCAGCCGGCGGCGAGCACGTCGCGCCATGCGGCATCCTGTCCCTCGCCGAAGGCTTCGTTCAGGCGCTTCGCGCCCAGCGACCCGCCGAAGACGAGCAGCACGGGGCGCGATGCGTCGAGTCCGAAGTGCTCGGCCGCCTCGGCGCGGAGTGCGGCACGGTCGAGCGTGACGATCTCGTGGCGCAGCGGCATCCCGACGACGCGCGAGCGCTTCAGCGGCGTGCCCTCGAATGCGACGCCGACGCCCGCCGCACGGCGGGCGCCCAGCACGTTCGCGAGGCCCGGGCGGGCGTTCGCCTCGTGGACCACGAAGGGGACGCGCTCACGACGCGCCGCGACGTAGGCGGGAGCCGAGGCGTAGCCGCCGAAACCGACGACGACATCCACGCCGCGCTCGCGCATGTGCGTGCGCACCTGGTTGATCGCACGCGGGAACCGCGCCGGGAACGCCGCGGCGGCGCCGTTCGGGCGCCTCGGGAACGGCACCTTGTCGACGAACAGCAGCTCGTATCCCCGCTCGGGCACCAGGCGCGCCTCGAGCCCTTCGCGCGTGCCCAGCACGAGCACTTCGGCCTCGGGATCACGGGCACGCAGGGCATCGGCTACGGCGAGCAGCGGGTTGACGTGGCCGGCAGTGCCACCGCCGGCGAGGAGGTACGTCGTCACTCCCCGAGCCTACCCGTCGCCCGTGGCGGCACCGGTGTCAGCGGACGGCGCGGAGCTTCGCACGCTCACGCGCCGCACGTGCCGCCGCGATCCTCGCCTCGCGTCGGGCGACGGATGCCGGGAGCGTCCGCGTGAACGCGAGCAGCACCCCGGAGGCGAGCAGCACCGACAGCAGCGACGTGCCGCCCTGCGACATGAACGGCAGCGGAACGCCCAGCACCGGGAACACGCGCAGCACGACGCCGATGTTGATCAGCGCCTGGCCGACGATCCAGACCGTGATCCCGCCGGCGGCGATGCGAACGAAGGGGTCATCGGTCTTGCGGATGACGTGGAACGCGCCGACCGCGTAGAGGGCGAACAGCGTCAGGACGACCGCGCAGCCGATGAGGCCGAGCTCCTCGCCGACGATCGCGAAGATGTAGTCGTTCGCGGCAGCCGGCAGCCAGTCGTACTTCTCCCGCGAGTTGCCGAGTCCCAGTCCGAAGATCCCGCCGCTCGCGAGGCCCCAGATGCCGTGAAGCGGCTGATAGCAGTCGTTCAGATAGTCGGCGAGGCAGTTCGGGTTCAGGAAGCTCATGAACCGTCGCATGCGGTCGGGGCTCGTCACCGCGAGGAACACGACGGCGCCGGCAGCGGCGATCGCCGGCAGGACGAAGATGCGCAGCTTGACGCCCGAGAAGAACAACGCACCCAGCACGATGAGCACCAGGATCATCGCGGTGCCGAGGTCGTCGCCCGCGAGCACCGTCGCGATCGCGAGCCCTGCCACGGGCACGAGCGGGATGAACACGTGCTGCCATTTCGAGAGCAGCGTGCGCTTGCGGAACAGGACGAAGGCGACCCAGAGCGCGAGTCCGAGCTTCAGGAACTCCGACGGCTGGGCCTGGAAGCCCGCGATCGTGATCCAGTTGCGGTTGCCGTCGACGAACCCGTGCCCCAGCGGGGTGAACACCAGCAGCTGGAAGGCGACGCCGAAGATGAGCGCCGGCCACGCGATCTTCTTCCAGAACGACACCGGCAGGCGACTCGCGACGAACATCAACGGGATGCCGATCGCGGCGAACATGACCTGCTTGAGCACCATCTCCCACGGCGCCTCGCCCTTGGCGGTGGCCGTGGCGGAGGTCGCGGAGAGCACCATGACGAGCCCGAAGGCCGTCAGCAGCAACGTGGTCGACGCGATGAGCAGGAACTCGCTCGGGACCGGGGCGAAGATGCGCCCGAGCGTCACCCGAGCGGCCAGACCGCGTCGAGCGGGCTTCTCAGCCTCGGTCGGCGGCGTCTGGGGCGTCCGGATCCGCGGGGGCTGCGTCGTGGTCACCCGGGTCCCCCGTTCCGATCCGATCCCTCACGGCCGCCGCGAATCGGCGACCGCGGTCTGCGTACGAGGCGAACTGGTCGAAGGATGCCGCAGCGGGAGCGAGCAGAACCACGTCCCCGTCACGCGCCACCCCTGCCGCCAGTTCGACGACCTGCGCCATGACCTCTTCAGTCTCATCGGCGTCGACCTCGAACACGGGCACCGCCGGCGCGTGTCGCTCGAACGCGGCGACGACCGCTGCGCGGTCGATCCCGATGACGATCGCGGCTTTCGCGCCCGTCCCTCGCCCCGCGACGAGCTCGGAGATGTCGACGCCCTTCAGCAGGCCGCCGACCACCCACACGGCGCCCGGGTAGGCCGCCAGCGACGACGCGGCGGCGTGGGGGTTCGTCGCCTTGGAGTCGTCGACCCAGGTGATCCCGGCATGACGCGCGACGACCTCGATGCGGTGCGGGTCGAGGCGGAAGCCGCGCAGGGCGTCACGGACGGCGGTGGGGGCGACATCCAGCGACCGGGCCAGCGCGGCGGCGGCGAGGATGTTTGCGACGATGTGCGGGGCGGCGAGCCCGAGGGACGCCAGCTCCTCGATCGTGGTCAGCTCGAGGGCGCTCTTGTGGCGGTCCTCCAGGAACGCGCGGTCCACGACGATGCCCTCGACCACGCCCAGGTCGCTCGGTCCGGGGACGCCGAGGTCGAACCCGATGGCGCGCGCGCCCTCGACCACGTCGGCGTCTTCGACCATCGTCTGAGTGGCGGCATCCGCCTTGTTGTAGACGCAGGCGACGCGCGTGTTGTCGTACACGTGCGCCTTCGCCGCACGGTACTCCTCGAACGAGCCGTGCCACTCGAGGTGGTCGTCAGCGAGGTTGAGGCACACTGCGGCGTGCGGCGAGACCGGAGCCGGCGAATCCTGCAGCCCCAGGTACCAGAGCTGGTGGCTCGACAACTCGACGACGAGCACGTCGAACCCGGAGGGGTCGCGCACCGCGTCGAGCACCGGCGTGCCGATGTTGCCGACCGGGGCGGCGCGCAGCCCTCCGGCGACGAGCATCGTGGCGGTCAGGCGCGTGGTGGTGGTCTTGCCGTTGGTGCCCGTGATCAGGATCCAGTCCGCCGGGCTGCCGTCGGCGCGCACGACCTTGTCGCGCACGCGCCAGGCGAGTTCGATGTCGCCCCACAGCGCGATCCCGCTCTCGCGCGCCCACGAGACGACAGGATGCCGCGGCGCGAAACCCGGCGAGGCAACGACGACCTCGGGGGCGAACGCGGCGAGCTCGTCGGGCACGGCATCCAGCGACCCGGCCCACAGGCGTGCGCCGATGACGGGAAGCAGCCGCGCGTACTCCTCGGCCGCGGTCTCGGTGACGACGAGGACGTTTGCGCCGAGTTCGGCCAGCGTGTCGGCGACGGAGAACCCGGTGACCGACAGGCCGAGCACCGCGACGCGCAGGCCCTTCCAGTCGGCGTTCCAGCTGGTGAGGGACGCGAGACGGTCCGAAGTCATGTGCGAGAGAGCCATTCCACGTAGAAGAAGCCGACGCCGGTCACGGCGAGCAGGCCGGCGATGATCCACATCCGCACCACGATCGTCACCTCGGACCAGCCGCGCATCTCGAGGTGATGGTGGAACGGACTCATGAGGAACAGGCGCTTGCCGCGGGTGATCTTGAAGTACAGCCGCTGCAGGATGACCGAGCCGGGGCCGATGATGAAGACGCCCGCGACGAGCACGGCGAGCAGTTCGGTGCGGGTGAGGATGGCCATGGCCGCGATCACGCCGCCGATCGCCATGGAGCCGACATCGCCCATGAAGACCTTGGCCTTGGGCGCATTCCACCACAGGAACCCGACGAGGGCGCCCACGAACGCCGCCGAGATGATGGCGAGATCGAACGGGTCGCGCGTCGGGTAGCAGGCGGCCTTGGCCGCGGCCGAGAGCGACTCGGCGCCCCAGCAGGCCTGGTTGAACTGCCAGAACGCGATGAGGCTGTAGGCGCCGGTGACGAAGATGCCCGAACCTGCGGCGAGCCCGTCGAGGCCGTCGGTCACGTTGGTGCTGTTCGAGAACGCGACGCCGATGAACGAGACCCACGCGAGGTAGAGGATCCAGCCGAGGATCAGGCCGACGCTCATGAACGACAGTACGGGCACGTCGCGGAAGACCGACACGAACGGCGATGCGGGAGTCTGCCCGAAAGCGTTCGGGAAGCTCAGCGCGACGACGCCGAACGGCACGGTCACGAGGACCTGCCCGAGGATCTTTCGCCAGCCGCTCAGGCCCTGGAACCGCTGCTGGCGGACCTTCATGTAGTCGTCGATGAATCCGACGACGCCGAGCCCCACCATCATCCAGATCACGAGCAGACCCGAGATCGTGGGCGGGTTGTTCCCGGCGAAACCGCCGACGAGGTAGCCGACGATCGTTCCGACGATGAAGATCGTGCCGCCCATGGTCGGCGTGCCGCGCTTGGTCTGGTGGTTGGGGTTGCGGATGTCTTCCGGCGTGCGGATGACCTGCGCCCAGCCCCACTTGCGGAACAGCCGCAGGAAGACCGGTGTCAGGAAGAGTGTGAAGGCCAGCGAGATCGCCGCCGCGGTAAGGAGTGATCTCACGAGAACGATTCTCCCAGACGATCGCCCAGGAACCGCAGCCCTGCCGAGTTGGACGACTTGACCAGCACGCGGTCCCCTTCGCGCAGTTCGCCCTGCAGGTAGTCGAACGCCTCGTCGGCGGTCGAGAAGAACACCGCCTCGTTGTCCCATGAGCCCTGCGCGACGGCCTCGAGGTACATGCGCCGGGCGGCGTCGCCGACCACGACGATGCGCTGGATGCCGAGCCGCACGGCGAGAAGGCCCACCCGGTCGTGCTCCTCCTCGGCGTACTCGCCGAGCTCGCTCATCGCGCCCAGGACGGCGACGGTGCGCTCTTCAGGTCCGGTGATCTGCGCGAGCGTGCGCAGCGCCGCCGCCATCGAGTCAGGGCTGGCGTTGTAGGCGTCGTTGATGATGCGCACGCGATCGGAGCCGAGCGGCTGCATGCGCCAGCGCTCGGCGATCTCGACGGTCTCCAGGCGCGCGACGGCGTCGGCGAGCGACACCCCGAGCGTCGTCGCGGCGGCGATCGCGGCCAGCGCGTTCATGACGTGGTGCTCCCCCAGCACCCGCAGGCGCAGCGGCAGCGAGACGCCGTCGGCGGTCACCGTGAAGGAGGTTCCGGATGCCGTCACCACGACGTCGTCGGCGCGCACATCGGCGGCGGCGGGTCCACGGCCGAACCAGCGCACGCTTGCGCTCTGTTCGGCGGCGATCGGGGCCATGGCGGCCACGCGGGCGTCGTCGGCGTTGAGGACGGCGACTCCCCCGGTGCTCAGCGCGCGGACGAGCTCGGACTTGGCGTGGAAGGTCGCCTCGATCCCGCCGAATCCGCCGGCGTGCGCCATGCCCACCATGAGCACGACGCCGACGTCGGGGTCGACGAGGCCCGCGAGCCGCGCGATCTCGCCGGGAGCGCTGGCGCCGAACTCGCTCACCAGGAATCGCGTGGACGCGGTGACCCGGAGCATCGTCAGCGGCGCGCCGATCTCGTTGTTGAACGAGGCCTTCGGCGACACGGTCTCGCCCTCGCCCTCGAGGATGCGAGCGAGCAGGTTCTTCGTCGTGGTCTTGCCGTTGGACCCGGTGATGCCGACGACGCGCAGGTCTCCGGCAGACCGCACCCGCTTCACGACCTCGCGCGCGAGCGCGGCCAACGCGGCCACGACGTCGGGCACGACGATCTGCGAGACGGATGCCTCCACCGGGCGCTCGACGATGGCCAGCACCGCGCCCTTCTCGACGGCGGCGCCGACGAACAGGTGGCCGTCGGTGTCTTCGCCCGGCTTGGCGACGAACACGCCGCCGGGCTCGATGAGGCGGGAATCGGTGTCGACGGCACCCGACACCACGGTGTCGGGCGTGTCGGCGCCCGCGAGGCGGACGTCGCCCGAGATGGCATGGGCGATCTCGGCGATGGTGAGCGCGATCATGGGGAGAACTCCGGCCCTAAGCAGCAATCCGGCACTGGGGTGACTACCCGAACTTGGGCAGCAGCTCCGGCGACGTCGTCGAGGGCATGACGCGGTAGGTCTTCAGAACCTGGGTCATGGCCTTCTGGAACGCGGTCGCGTTGGCCGCAGACGATGTTACCTTCGTCGGCTCGTCGAGGGTGACGACGACCACGTACTCCGGGTTCTCGGCCGGCGCGAAACCGACCATCGTCGTGTAGTACACGCCGGCCTTGTAACCGCCGTTGACCAGGTCCGCCTTCTCGCCGGTTCCCGTCTTGCCGCCGATGCGGTACCCAGGGATCGCGACAGTCTTCGCGTACGGCGCCTGCAGGAAGACGTTCTCGAGCATCTTGCGCATCTCGGCCGACGTGCTCTCGCTGATGACCTGCTCGGGGTCTGCGACCTCGGGCTTGACGACGGTGCCGTCGGGCTTGGTGCACGACTCGATGATCTGCAGCGGCATCTTCACACCGCCGTTGACGATCGCGCCGTACGCCCGGGCGAGCTCGGGCATGGTCGTCGTCACGCCCTGGCCGAACGCGGTGTTGTAGGTCGTCTGCGCGTCCCAGTTCTCGACCGGATGGATGAGGCCGTTCGCCTCCTGGGGGTACCCCGTGTCGGTGCCCTGGCCGATCCCGAATCGCTCGAAGTAGTCGTAGCGCGTCTGCTTGTCGACCTTCTCGCTGAACTTCGAGATGCCGGCGTTCGACGAGTCGATGAGCACACCGGTGAGCGTGTAGGTGAACGCCGGGTGCTGGAACGAGTCGCGCACGCGTGCGCCGTTCGGGAAGGTCTCCTTGCCCGAGGCGACGACGGTCGACGTCGGCGTCTGGCCTCCAGCATCGATCACGGTCGCCGCCGTCAGACCCTTGAAGGTCGATCCGGGCTCGAACGTCCCGCGGAGGATCTGGCTGGTGCGGTCGTCGGGGTTCGGCGTGCCGTCGACGTTGTTCGGGTCGACCGTCGGGTACTCCGCCGCCGCCCGGACCTTCCCCGTCTTCACCTCGTAGACGAGGATCGATCCGTGCTGGGCGGCCATGTCCTGCGTCTGCTCGGCGATGAGCTGCTGCAGGTACCACTGCAGGTCGCGGTTGATCGTCAGTTGCAGCGTGCCGCCGTCGGTCGCGGGCGTCTCCGACTCGGTGCCCGGGATGACGACGCCGTCCTTGCCCTGCTCGTACGTCCGGGTGCCGTTCGTCGCGGCCAGGCACGCGTTCTGGGACTCCTCGAGACCTTCGAGGGCCTTTCCGTCGCTGCCCATGAATCCGACCAGGTTCCCGGCGACAGCGCCGTCGGGGTAGGCGCGCGCGGGGTGCGCCACGCACGCGATGTACGGCGCCTTCAGATCGGAGAGGGCACGGAACTGCTCGGTCGACAGGCCCTTCTTCAGCTGCGCGTACTGCGAGCCGGCGTTCTCCGCCAGCGCGTCGCCGACGATGGCGCGCACCTCCTCGGGCGTCTGCCCGGTGATCTCGGCGACATCGTCGGACACGTCGGCCCACAACCGCGACTTCGACTCCCCCTTGAGCACCTCGGCGTCGATCTGCGTGATCAGCAGGGGGGAGAGCTGGCAGTCGTAGCGGAGGATGCTGCCCGCCAGCGTCTGCCCGTTCTCGTCGACGATGGACCCCCGCGTGCCGTACAGCTTCTGGGTGCCCGCGAAGGCGGCGTTGAGCGAGTCCTTGATGTGGTCGTCGGCGTTGACCACCTGGATGTCGACCAGACGGACGATGAAGCCGGCCAGGACCGCCAGGACGACGGCGAGGGCCACGACCGTGCGGCGTCGGGGGCTTCGGGTGCTTCGTGTCGTCATCTGCGTCTCGCGTCGTCGTCTCTTCAGCGGTCGTCGGTGCGGTCTCGTCGATTCAGTGTGTGCTCGGAGTGGGCAGCCCGTCGGTGATCGGCGGCGGAGTGTTGCCGACTCCGCCGTCGGGCGTCTCGGCGACCTCGACCGGCAGGCCGTCGATCGTCGCGTCGGGAACGGTCACCAGCGGCGTGTCGGCGATGAGCGAGTTCGCCACCGCTCCGCGGCCGATCGCGTCCACCGACGACGCTCCCATCGCGACCTCGGACGGGCCGAGGATCGCGCCGTCGCTGAGCCGCAGGTAGCTCGGCGCCTCGTTGATCACCATGCCGAGCGCGGCGGCGTTGGCCGCGAGATACTGCGGCGAGCTGAGCCCTGCCACGTCGTCGTACAGGATCTGCTTCTGATACGACAGGTCCCGCTGCTGCTGGGTCAGCGCCGACAGCTCGTAGGTGCTCTGCGTCGTCATGATCGACAACGACATCTGCGCCGCCGCGATGAGGAAGGCGCCCAGCACCGCGACGATGCCGTAGAGGAGCTTCGGGCGGCGCCGGCGCGACGGGGCGTCGAGCACCCGCAGTCGCCGGCGGGGGGCATCCGATCGATCCGGGGCGATCGCACCGGACAGACGTGCCGCGGCCGTCGTGATCGTGCTCATGCGTCACCCCTCACTCGCTCGGCCGCGCGCAGTCGCACCGGGGTCGCGCGCGGGTTGACCGCGCGCTCCTCGTCGGTGGCGAGCTCGGCGCCGCGCACCAGAAGCCGGAACTTCGGCGCGTGCTCGGGCAGCTCGACAGGAAGCCCTGCGGGCGCCGTCGAGGCCGACGCCTCGGCGAACGCCCGCTTGATCAGGCGGTCCTCCAGGGACTGGTACGACATGACGACGATGCGGCCGCCGACGGGAAGGATGCCGAGGGCTGACGGGATCGCCCGTTCCAGCACTGACAGCTCGCGGTTGACCTCGATGCGCAGCGCCTGGAAGACGCGCTTGGCGGGGTGCCCGGCGCGCTGCACGGCGGCCGGCGTCGCGGCCTGCAGGATCTCGACGAGCCGGCCCGACCGCTCGATCGGAGCTTCGGCGCGGGCGGCGATGATGGCCCGGGCGTAGCGCCCCGCGAGCTTCTCCTCGCCGTACCGCTCGAAGATGCGGCGCAGGTCGCCTTCGCCGTACGTGGCGAGGATGTCGGCGGCGGTGGTGCCCGCGGACTGGTCCATGCGCATGTCCAGCGGCGCGTCCTGGGCGTACGCGAACCCGCGCGCGGCCTCATCGAGCTGCAGCGACGAGACGCCGAGATCGAACAGGATGCCGTCTGCCGCGGCGAAGCCGGCCGAGGCGACGGCATCCGCGATCCCGTCGTACACGGTGTGGACGAGCGTGACGCGGTCCCCGAAGCGGGCCAGCCGCTCCCCCGCGATGCGCAGCGCGTCGGTGTCGCGGTCGAGGCCGACCAGGCGCAGGCCCGGGAAGCGCTCCAGGAACGCCTCGGAGTGCCCGCCCATGCCGAGCGTCGCGTCGACGAAGACGGCGCCGTCGCGCTCGAGCGCGGGTGCCAGCAGCTCGACGCAGCGCTCGAGCATGACGGGGGTGTGGATGTCGCGCGGGTCCATGGATCGATGGGCCGGAGACTCCCCCGACCCTGATCCCCATCCGCTCTGACCTGGCACCGGGGAAGTGGCGTCAGGGCGGGAGCGGCTGGGAGTCAGGATCGGGGGCCTCAGAACAGGCCCGGAATCACCTCCTGCTCCAGCTCGGCGTAGCTCTCTTCGTTGGCCTCCGCATAGGTGTTCCATGCGGTGGCGTCCCAGATCTCGGCATGAGCGCCCACGCCGGTGACGACGAGGTCGCGCTCCAGGCCGGCATATGCGCGCAGCGGAGGGGGGATCGTGATGCGGTTCTGGCTGTCGGGCTTCTCGGCGCTCGCGCCGGAGAGGAACATGCGAAGGAAATCGCGCGCCTGCTTGTTCGCGAGCGGCGCCTCGCGGATGCGGTCGTGCACCCGTTCGAACTCCTTCTCGCTGAACACGTACAGGCAGCGGTCCTGCCCGCGCGTCACGACGACACCCCCACCAAGGTCGTCGCGGAACTTCGCCGGGAGGATGACGCGCCCTTTGTCATCGAGCTTGGGTGTGTGCGTGCCCAAAAGCATCGGTACATCACACCCCCTTCAAAGCCGGCCCCCCGGGTGCCCGCCACTTTACTCCACTCTCCTCCACTTCGCCATCGATTCGAAGCTGAGCACTCCCTGTGAGCTCCACCGGGGCCTGTAAGGCGCCTTTCTGCTCCGCCGCACGGGCAACAAAAAAGCACCGACCCGAAGGTCGGTGCTCTGTGTGCCGGATCAGGCGGCGGGGACGCTCAGCGTTCCTCCTGCCGCCTGTCCCAGCGGTCGTTCATGCGATCCATGAACGAAGAGTTCTTGGCGGTGGGCTTCGGTGCCGGACGGTCGGCCCCGGCGCGAGCGCGTCCGGGACCACGGCTCGGGGTGACGGCCAGCAGGACTCCGCCGAGCATCACGACGAAACCGATGACACCGACGACGATCAGCTGCTGCGAGACGCCGACGATCAGACCGCCGAGACCCAGCAGCACCAGGATCGTGCCGTAGACGATGTTGCGATAGCTCAGGGTGCGTCCGTCGCGGGGCGCGCTGACGACATCCGCGTCGTTGCGCATGAGATGGCGTTCCATCTCGTCCAGCAGGCGCTGCTCCTGTTCGGAGAGTGGCATGCTTCCCCCTCTGTACTTCCGGTGGCTCGATTGTACGCGTGCCTTTCGTCACTAGGCTAGGCCCGTGTCCGCCCCCGCAGAGCCGATCGTAGCCATTTCCCAGCGAGTGGACATGTTCGTCTCGGCGCAACGCGACAGTGTGAGGGATGCCGGAGCAGAGGCCGCCCGGTTCGTCGAGGCCGCGGCGGACGCCGCGACCGGCGGAAAGCGCCTCCGCGGGCGTTTCTGCATCGCCGGGTGGAGGGCCGTGGAGGAAGCCGGGACGCCTGCCGGCGGCATCCCGTCGCCCGTCATCGCCGCAGCCGCGGCGCTCGAGGTGTTCCACGCGGCCGCCCTCGTCCACGACGACCTCATCGACAACTCCGACACGCGCCGCGGGCGCCCCTCGACGCATCGCGCGCTCGAAGCCGGGCACCGCGGCGCGGGCTGGCTCGGCGACGCCGACGCCTTCGGCCGTTCGGGCGCGATCCTCGTCGGCGATCTGCTGGTGGCATGGAGCGACGACCTCCTCGAGGAGGGGCTGTCGGAGGCTCTGCCGGAGCGCGCCGCCATGGCGCGACGCCAGTATGCGCTGATGCGCCGCGAGGTCACCCTCGGCCAGTTCCTGGACGTGGCCGAGGAGTCGGCGTTCGTCACCGAGCCCGACGACCTGCATGCCGAGCGGGCACTGCGGGTGGCATCCTTCAAATCCGCGCGCTACAGCGTGCAGCAGCCGCTCGCGATCGGTGCGGCGCTGGCCGGGGCGGATGCCGCGCAGCTGGCGGCGCTGGCCGCGTTCGGCCACCCGCTCGGGATGGCCTTCCAGCTCCGCGACGACGTGCTGGGCGTGTTCGGCGACGAAGCGGCGACGGGCAAGCCCTCCGGCGACGACCTGCGCGAGGGCAAGCGGACGGTGCTGATCGCCTATGCCCGCGAGGCGCTGCCCGCGAGCGCGCGCCGCATCCTCGACGAGATGGTCGGCGACCCGGCGCTCGATGTGGAGCAGATCGCGTCGCTGCAGCAGACGATCGTCGACACCGGCGCGCTCGATCGCGTCGAGCATCTCATCGCCGACTACGCGCATGCCGCCGATCGAGCGCTGTCGGGCGCCCGGCTGGGCAACGCCGCCGTCGGCGAGCTGCGCGACCTCGCTCGCGCCGCGACGGTCCGCACGACCTGACCGCGCGGCTGCGTGCCCTGGCCTCGGTCAGGCGAGGGTGCGCGCGACCCGGCGGACCTCGGCCTTGCGTCCGGCCAGCAACGCCTCGATGGGCGCCACGCCGATCGACTCCTCCGGGGTCAGCAGCCAGTCGATCGCCTCGTCGTCGGTGAACCCGGCGTCGTGCAGCACGATCACGGTCCCCCGCAGCGAACCGAGCGGTTCGCCGTCCACGATGAACGCTGCGGGCACCTTCAGGACGCCGTCGCGGCGAGATCCGACGAGCTGGAACTCGTCGAGGAAGCGCCGCACGCGACCGAGCGGTTCGCCGAGCACCTCCACGAGGTCGGGCAGGGTGAGCCAGTCGGTCTCGAAGCGCGGGGCGTCGTCAGAGGTCACGGAAGCAACTATCTCAGATAGTGAGGAGCGCAAGCTCGCCTCCCTCTGGCCTCATCCGTCACATGCGCACCTCTTATAACTCCCGTTGACACCCTTCGACATCCGTGACACGGTTTTCGCAGTCGACTGAGGGGGGAAACTCGTGCGACCTGTTCGGAGTACCAGGAACCGTGTCCGCCAGGGCGGTGCGCAGACGCGCATGCTGTTCGCGGGGGCGCCGGTCGCCGTGGCCGGATCCATCGCGCTGTCGCTCGCCGCGGCGCCGGCCCACGCCGCCGCCGAGGACGCCGCCTCCCGCGGCGTCTCCCCCGCCGAGATGCGTGGCATCCGCTCCGCGATGCATCCGGCAGCGGCCGACGGCATCCCACGCACCGTCGGATCGGTCGCCACAGCCGCCGTCCCACGGGTGCCCGCGGTGCGCGCGGCAGCCGAGGCGGCGCCCGCGACCTACGTCGTGCAGCGCGGCGACACCGTGAGCCGGATCGCGTCACGCTTCGGGCTGCGCACGTCCGACGTCCTGGCCCTCAACGGGCTCGGATGGTCCACCGTCATCTACCCGGGACAGGTGCTGAAGCTCACCGGTGGCGCGACCGCCGCACCGGCGCCCGCTGCTCCCGCTCCCTCCCCTGCTCCGGCGCCCGCCGGTGCCTACACGGTTCAGCGCGGCGACACGGTCAGCGCGATCGCCAAGCGTCACGGCGTGACCACCAACGCGGTGCTCGCCGCGAACGGCCTCGGGTGGTCGTCGATCATCTACCCCGGCCAGAAGATCGCGATCCCCGGCGCCGGCGCTCCGGCGGCGGCACCCGCTCCGGCGCCCGCCCCGGCTCCTGCGCCCGCACCGGCTCCTGCGCCCGCACCGGCACCGGGTGCCGCCGGAGGCGGGACGTACACGATCGTCGCCGGCGACACGATCAGCGCGATCGCCCAGCGCCACGGCGTCACGACCGACGCGGTCCTCGCCGCGAACGGCCTGGGACGATCGTCCATCATCTACCCCGGGCAGTCGCTGCGGATCCCGGCATCCGCTCCGGTCATCCCGGGACTGACCTCGGAGCAGGTCGCGAACGCCCAGCTGATCGTGCGCATCGGGCGAGAGCTCGGCGTGTCCGACCGCGCCATCGCGATCGCCCTCGGCACCGCCATGCAGGAGTCGTCGCTGCGCAACGTCACGTGGGGCGACCGCGACTCGCTCGGCCTGTTCCAGCAGCGTCCCAGCTACGGGTGGGGCACCGAGGCGGAGGTTCAGGATGCCGCCCGCGCGACCCGCGCGTTCTACGGAGGCGCCGGCGACCCGAACGGGGCACGCACCCGGGGGCTGCTCGACATCGCCGGCTGGGAGGGCCTGACCTTCACCCAGGCGGCGCAGGCCGTGCAGATCTCGGCCTACCCCGACGCGTACGCGCAATGGGAGTCGTCGGCGCAGGCGTGGCTCGCCGCGCTGGGCTGAGCGTCACATTACGGTCTCGCGGGGTGAGGCGTTCCGCGGGCTCGCAGGTCGGAATCCGTAGACTCTCAGCGTGAGCACGAGTCAGCAGACGGACCCGCTGATCGGCCGTCTCGTCGACGGCCGGTACCGGGTGCGTGCTCGCATCGCCCGCGGCGGCATGGCGACGGTCTACGTCGCGACCGATCTGCGCCTCGAACGCCGGGTCGCGCTCAAGGTCATGCACTCGCATCTGAGCGACGACAGCGTGTTCCAGAGCAGGTTCATCCAGGAGGCCCGCGCGGCGGCGCGACTGGCCGACCCGAACGTCGTCAACGTGTTCGACCAGGGCCAGGACGGCGACATGGCGTATCTCGTCATGGAGTACTTGCCGGGCATCACGCTGCGCGAACTGCTGCGCGAGCAGCGCCGCCTGACCGTGCCGCAGGCGATCTCGATCCTCGACGCCGTGCTGTCGGGCTTGGCCGCCGCCCACAAGGGCGGCATCGTGCACCGCGACGTGAAGCCCGAGAACGTGCTGCTGGCCGAGGACGGCCGCATCAAGATCGGCGACTTCGGCCTCGCGCGCGCGACGACAGCCAACACCGCCTCGGGCGCGCAACTGCTGGGCACGATCGCGTACCTCGCCCCCGAGCTGGTCACGCGCGGCACCGCCGATGCCCGCAGCGACATCTACGCCATCGGCATCATGCTGTACGAGATGCTCACCGGCGAGCAGCCCTACAAGGGCGAGCAGCCGATGCAGATCGCCTTCCAGCACGCGACGGACTCCGTCCCCCGTCCGAGTGTCAAGAACCCGGGCGTGCCCGAGCCGCTCGACGAGTTGGTGCTGTGGGCGACCGAGAAGTCGCCCGACGAGCGTCCGGTCGATGCGCGCGAGATGCTGAACCGGCTGCGCGACATCGAGCGCGAGCTGGGCGTCGCGCCGGTCGTCGCCCGCACCGGACCCATCGGCATCGTCGGCGAGTCCTCGGCTGCCACCGGAGAGCTCACGGTGGTGCTGCCCAGCACTGCGACCGGCCCCGTCGCGACCCTCGACGAGGTCGACAACTCGGCGCGGCTGCGGACGGCGACCCGGCGACGGCGCACTCGCGGTGCCTGGCTGCTCGTGCTGGTGCTGCTGCTCGCTGTCATCGCGGGCGGCACCGGGTGGTGGTTCGGCTCGGGTCCCGGATCGCTCGTCGTCGTCGCCGACGTGACCGGGCAGACGTACGACGCCGCTGCGGCCCGCCTGAAGCAAGACACCCTGGTCGCGGTCCGCGTCGACGCGAACAGCCTCGACGTCCCCGCCGGAGAAGTCATGAGCACCGACCCCGGCAAGGGCACCCGCGTCGACCGTGACTCGCAGGTGACCGTCACGGTGTCGCTCGGTCCCGCCGAGGCCACGTTCGAGAAGCTCAACGGGCAGTCCGAGGCCGATGTGCGCACGCTGCTCGACGCGCAGCACGTGACACCGGGCGACTCGGCCTCGTATTACACGGACGGCTCCGCCGGCACCGTGGTCTACGTGGCCGTCCAGCCCGCCGGCGGCGGCGACACCGTCGAATGCGGCGACGGCTGCACGGTGCACCAGGGCGACACCGCGACGATCGGCGTCTCGCTCGGCCCGCTCCCGAGCGTCGTCGGGATGCCGGTCGACAAGGCCACGCAGACGCTCAAGGATCTGGGCATCACCGTCAGCGGCACGACGGAGGAGTACAGCACCACGGTCGAGAAGGGCGACGTCATCAGCATGGCCGACCGCGACCCCGCGGGGTGGTGGCGCTCGGGCGACACGACGACCCTCGTCGTGTCGAAGGGTCCCGAGCTGTTCGAGGTTCCCGACGTGCGCGGCATGACCCGTGACCAGGCGGTCGCCGCGCTGTCCGAGCATTTCGAGGTGTCGGGCGTCGTGTTCCCGTGGAACATCGCGCAAGACAGCCTCACCGAGGTCAAGTCGCAGAAGCCGAAGGCAGGCTCTCAGCAGCCGGCAGGCACGACGGTCGAGATCTCGATCGACATCCGCGGCTGAGTCCCAGAACGCAGAAGATCCCGGATGCCTCTGGCCGAGGCATCCGGGATCTTCGTCGTTTCAGGCGACCGAGGTCAGCGCTTCTCGAGCTCCTCGGCGACGAGGAAGGCGAGCTCGAGCGACTGCATGTGGTTGAGGCGCGGGTCGCACAGCGACTCGTAGCGGGTGGCGAGGGTGGCCTCGTCGATCTGCTCGGAACCGCCCAGGCACTCGGTGACGTCGTCGCCGGTGAGCTCGACGTGGATGCCGCCGGGGAACGTGCCGACCTCGCGGTGCGCGTCGAAGAATCCGCGCACCTCGTCGACCACGTCGTCGAAGCGACGCGTCTTGTAACCGGTGGGGGTCGTGATGCCGTTGCCGTGCATGGGGTCGGTGACCCATAGCGGCGTGGCGCCGGAGTCCTTGACGGCCTCGAGCAGCGGCGGCAGCGCGTCGCGGATCTTGCCGGCCCCCATGCGGGTGATGAAAGTGAGGCGGCCGGGCTCGCGTTCGGGGTCGAGCTTGTCGATGAGCGCGAGAGCGGTGTCGGCCGTCGTGCTGGGGCCGAGCTTCACGCCGATGGGGTTGCGGATCTTCGAGAAGTAGTCGACGTGCGCGCCGTCGAGTTCGCGCGTGCGCTCGCCGATCCAGAGGAAGTGCGCGGACGTGTTGTACGGCGTGCTGGTGCGCGAGTCGATGCGCGTCATCGGCCGCTCGTAGTCCATCAGCAGGCCTTCGTGGCCGGTGTAGAACTCGACGCGCTTGAGCTCGTCGAAGTCGGCACCGGCGGCCTCCATGAAGCGGATGGCGCGGTCGATCTCGCCCGCCATGCGCTCGTACTGCTGGTTGGCGGGGTTCTGCGCGAAGCCCTTGTTCCACGAGTGCACCTCGCGCAGATCGGCGAAGCCGCCCTGCGTGAACGCGCGGATGAGGTTGATGGTCGACGCGGCCGTGTGGTAGCCCTTCAGCAGCCGCTGCGGGTCGGCACGGCGCGACGCCTCGGTGAAGTCGTAGCCGTTGACGATGTCGCCGCGGTAGGCCGGCAGCGTCACCTCGCCGCGGGTCTCGGTGTCGCTGGAGCGGGGCTTGGCGAACTGGCCGGCCATGCGCCCCATCTTGACGATCGGCATCGATGCGCCGTACGTCAGGACGACGGCCATTTGCAGCACCGTCTTGATGCGGTTGCGGATCTGCTCGGCCGTGGCGCCCGCGAAGGTCTCGGCGCAGTCGCCGCCCTGCAGCAGGAAGGCGCGGCCGGACGCCGCGCGCGCCAGGCGGTCGCGCAGGTTGTCGACCTCGCCGGCGAACACCAGCGGGGGCAGCGTCGCGAGCTCTGCGGAGGCCTCGGCCACCGCCTCGGCGTCATACCACTGCGGCTGCTGCTTGATCGGCAGAGTCCGCCAGTGGTCGAGGGCGTCGAGGTGCTGAAGCATCCCTCGAGTCTAGCCGCGGGCAGAGGGGCCCCGGCGCCTCATGACGACCGGCGCAGCGGCCGCGCGACCGCGGTCAGCGCGAGGTCGTCTTCAGCCGGTCCTTCACCGTCGACGCGTAGACGTCCTCGTACTCCTGCTCCCCCAGTCGCTGCAGCGCGACCATGATCTCGTCCGTGATGGAGCGCAGGATGTACCGGTCGCCCTCCATCCCCTCGAAGCGCGAGAAGTCCAGCGGCTCGCCGATCACGATCCCGACCCGCACGATGCGCGGAACCCGCGTGCCGATCGGCATCATCGTGTCGGTGTCGACCATCACCACCGGCACGACGGGCACATGCGCCTCGAGTGCCATGCGCGCGATGCCGGTGCGACCGCGGTACAGCTTGCCGTCGGGGCTGCGTGTGCCCTCAGGGTAGATGCCCAGCAGGTCGCCGCGACCCAGCACCTGCAGCCCCGTGTTGAGGGATGCCTCGGATGCCTTGCCGCCGGAGCGGTCGATCGGCAGCTGGCCCGTGCCCTTGAAGAACATGCGCGTGGCCCAGCCTTTGAGGCCCTTGCCGGTGAAGTAGTCGCTCTTGGCAAGGAACGCCACGGGACGGTCGATCATGAGCGGCAGGAAGATCGAGTCGACGAACGACAGGTGGTTGCTCGCGAGGATCGCAGCGCCCTCGGCGGGGATGTTGCGACGGCCGACGATCCACGGGCGCCAGATCGCCTTGACGATCGGTCCGATCACCACGTACTTCATCAGCCAGTAGAACATGCGACTACCCCTCGGGGGACGCCAGGTCCGCGGCGCCGATGAGCCCCGCATCGTTGACGAGCTGCGCGATCTTGAACCCCGCGATCGGCCGGTCGCCGTAGCCGGGGAGCGAGCGCTCGTAGGCCACGCGCATTGGCTCGAGGAGCGCGTCGCCGAGCTGCGCCACTCCGCCGCCGATGACGAACAGCTCGGGGTCGAGCACGGCCTGGAACCCGCCGCACGCCTCGCCGAGCGCGGTCGCGACGCGCCGCAGCGCCTCTGCGGCGCCGGGGTCGCCCGCGAGCACCAGCCGCGACACCGCGGGTCCGGTGATCTTGCCGTGCTCGGCGCGGTGCGCCGCCAGCGCGGCGCCGATGCCGCCGGCGTCAGCGATGTCGTTCGCCTCGCGCTGCAGGGCGCGGCCGGACGCGTACTGCTCCAGGCATCCGCGCTGCCCGCAACCGCAGAGCAGCCCGTCCCGGATGAACCGGATGTGACCGAGCTCCGCCGCGATGCCGTGACCGCCGCGGAAGAGCGCGCCGTCGAGCACGATCGCGCCGCCGACACCGGTGCCCATGGTGAGCATGACCATGTGGTCGACGCCCTTCCCGGCACCGAAGCGGTACTCGGCCCAGCCGGCGGCGTTCGCGTCGTTCTCGATCGAGACGGGCAGTCCGATGCCTTCTTCGAGGGTCGCCTTCAGCGGCTCGTTGTGCCACGCGATGTTGGGCGCGTGGATGACGGTCGCGCGATCGCGGTCGATGAAGCCCGCAGCGGCCACGCCGACCGCGGCGACGTCGTGCGCCGCGCGGAAGTAGCGGGCCATGTCGACCACTGCCTGGGCGAGCGCGACGGTGTCGGTGGGCGTGTCGACGCGGAGCTGCTCGACGATGCCGCCGTCGGAGTCCACGACTCCGCCCGCGATCTTGGTTCCGCCGATGTCGATGCCGACCTTGAGCACAGTCTCCCTCTCCGGCCGTCGCGCGTGCGACAGCGTCTTGAAGTCTAACCAGGCGTCGCCCTCCACACCCCCGCAGGGTCTGGATGTGTCAGCGGATTAGACTCGCATGAGACCCACCCGAGATTTCAGTCGTCCGGTACCGAAGGAGCTGCCGTGGTCCAATTCGAAGTCCCCGCGATCGTCCCCGCCGATCCGCAGGCAAACATCACCGATCTGCTCGTCGAGCGCGTGAAGGCGACGCCCGACCTCGCGCTGTTCTCCGTCCCCGACGGGGAAGGCTGGCGCGACATCACCGCCGCCGAGTTCCAGCGGCAGGTCATCGCCCTCGCCAAGGGCTTCGTCGCCGGCGGCATCGAGCCCGGCGACAAGGTCGGGTTCATCGCGCGCACCACCTACGAGTGGACGCTCGTCGATTTCGCGCTGTTCTATGCCGGCGCCGTCATGGTGCCGATCTACGAGACGAGCTCGGCCGCGCAGATCGCGTGGAACCTCGCCGACTCCGGCGCGATCGCCGTGATCACCGAGAACGCCGACCACACCGCCCGCTTCGCCGAGGCGCGCCCCGAGCTGCCGCTCATCCGCGCCGCGTGGGAGATGCACAACGGCGCCCTCGCCACGCTGGCCGCCGATGGTGCGGGCGTCGCGGACGACGAGATCGAGCGTCGCCGCAACATCGCCAACGGCGCCGACATCGCGACGCTGATCTACACCTCAGGTTCGACCGGCCGGCCGAAGGGGTGCGTGCTCACGCACAGCAACTTCGTCGAGCTGGCCCGCAACGCGGCCAAGTCGCTGCACGAGGTCGTCGAGACGCCGGGCGCGTCCACACTGCTGTTCATCACCACCGCGCACGTCTTCGCGCGCTTCATCTCGATCCTCGACATCCACGCCGGCGTGAAGACGGGTCACCAGCCCGACACCAAGCAGCTGCTGCCGGCGCTCGGCTCGTTCAAGCCCACGTTCCTGCTGGCCGTGCCGCGCGTTTTCGAGAAGGTCTACAACTCTGCGGAGCAGAAGGCCGAGGCCGGCGGCAAGGGCAAGATCTTCCGCTCCGCGGCGCGGACGGCCATCGAGCACTCGACGCTGCTGCAGGAGGGGAAGAAGATCCCCTTCGGCATGAAGATCAAGTTTGCGCTGTTCGACAAGCTCGTGTATTCCAAGCTGCGCGAGGCCATGGGCGGCCGCGTCACGTACGCGGTGTCGGGCTCCGCTCCCCTCGGCCCGCGCCTCGGGCACTTCTTCCACAGCCTGGGCGTCACGATCCTCGAGGGCTACGGCCTCACCGAGACGACGGCGCCGGCGACGGTCAACCTCGCCAACAAGTCGAAGATCGGCACCGTCGGGCCCGTGCTGCCCGGCGTGGGCATCCGCCTCGCCGACGACGGCGAGATCCAGGTGCGCGGCGTCAACGTGTTCAAGGAGTACTGGCGCAACGCCGAGGCGACCGCGGCGGCATTCGACGGCGACTGGTTCAAGACCGGCGACATCGGCGCGTTCGACGACGAGGGCTTCCTCACCATCACCGGCCGCAAGAAGGAGATCATCGTCACCGCCGGCGGCAAGAACGTCTCGCCGGCGGCGCTCGAGGACCCGATCCGCGCCAACCCGATCGTCGGCCAGGTCGTGGTCGTCGGCGACCAGAAGCCGTTCATCGCGGCGCTGGTGACGCTCGACCCCGAGATGCTCCCCGCGTGGCTGGCGAACAACAACCTGCCGGGCGACATGTCGCTGGCCGACGCCGCGAAGAACGACGCGGTGCGGGCCGAGGTGCAGCGTGCGATCGACCGCGCCAACAAGGGCGTCTCGCGTGCCGAGTCGATCCGCAAGTTCACGATCCTCCCCAGCGAGTGGACCGAGGACAGCGGGCACCTGACCCCGAAGATGAGCATCAAGCGCAACGTGATCCTCGCCGACTTCTCCGGCGACATCGACGAGCTCTACGCGGTGCCGGTGAGCACCACGAACGTCTCGCTCAGCTGAGGCGCGGACGACGAAAGAAGAGCGGATGCCGGGAGCCCCGGCATCCGCTCTTCTTCTACGATCTGGATGCGGCCGCCGCCATGCGTTCGGCGACCGGAACGACTCAGAACCAGTCGGACTCGCGGATCTCGCGCATCGCGGCGCGACGCTCGTCCGGCGTGAGGCGCTCGAGGTAGAGCATGCCGTCGAGGTGGTCGGTCTCGTGCTGCAGCGCCTGGGCGAGCAGCCCCTCGCCCTCGAGCACGATCTCGTTGCCGTCGAGGTCCATGCCGACGACCTTCGCCCGCGGGTAGCGGACGGCGTCATGCCAGAGTCCGGGCACCGACAGGCACCCTTCGCCGATGGCCTCGGGCTCGCCGGAGACCTCGACGAGCACAGGGTTCAGGACGTACCCGATGTCGCCGTCGATGTTGTAGCTGAAGGCCCGCAGGCCCACGCCGATCTGCGGCGCGGCGACGCCGGCGCGGCCGGGCAGCTCAACGGTGTCGACGAGGTCTCGGACGAGGGCGCGTACGCCGTCGTCGATCTCGCCGATGGGATTGCTGACGGACTTCAGGACGGGGTCGCCGAAGACCCGGATGGGACGAACGGCCATTGTTCAGGCAGCCGGCGCGAGGGAGCGGAGGCCTTCGACGACCGTGGCGGCCAGCTCGCGCGCGGCGTCGCGGGTGGCCGGCTGCAGCTCGCGGAAGGCGATCGCGCTGCCCGCCGCGATGTGCGGGTCGTACGGCATGCGCACCACGGCGCGCACGCGGGTGCGGAAGTGCGCCTCGAGCTCGTCGAGCTGCACCAACGGGTGTCCGGGGCGTGCGTTGTTGAGCACGACCACCGCGCCGCGGACCTTGTCGGCGTAGCCGTTGGTCTCGAGCCAGGTGAGCGTCTCGGACGCGAGCCGGGCCTCGTCGACGCTGAGACCGGCGACGATCACGAGCTGGTCGGCGAGGTCGAGCGTGGCACCCATCACCGAATGGACGATGCCGGTGCCGGTGTCGGTGAGCACGACCGAGTAGTAGTGGGCCGCGAGCGACGCGACGTCGCGGTAGTCGACGTCGTTGAACGCCTCGGAGACACGGGGGTCGGTGTCGGACGCGACGACGTCCAGGCGGGTCTCGTCGCGCGCGACGATGTTCGACAGGTCGTTGAAGCCGACGACGTCGCCGCTCACGCGCACCAGGTCGCGCACCGTCTTGCCGCTCTCGCGCGAGATGCGCTCGGCGAGGGTGCCGCGATCGGGGTTGGCGTCCACCGCGATGACGCGGTCGTCGCGCGCGTCGGCGAGGGCCATGCCCAGCAGCGTGGTGACGGTCGTCTTGCCGACGCCACCCTTGCGCGAGAGCACCGGCACGAACCGGGCGCCGCCGGCGAGTGGTGCCGCGATGCGCCGGTCGAGCTCCTTGCGGGCCTTGGCGCGCTTGCTGTCGCCGAGGTTGATCCGACGGCCCGAGATCGAGTACACGAACTGCTGCCAGGCGCCCTCCGGCTCAGGCCGCACCACCTGGTGCGGGTCGAGCAGCCGGTCGGCGGTGAGCAGGTCGGCGGTCTCGCGGTCGTTCTCGAACTCCCCCAGTCGCTTCGAGGTCAGCGAGACCTCGCCACGCGGGAAGGAGCGCTCGACGGCGCGCTCCACGACCGGCTGCGCACCGGTGTGCTGCGCCTCGCGACGGGTCGCGGGTGCGGCGGCGGCCTTCGCGGCAGCGGCTGCGGACACCGACGGCGGGGCCGGGGCCGATGCGGCCTTCGCGCCGCCCGGCGTGCTGGTCGCGTCGCCCTTGTCGGCGTCGTCTGCCGGGGTCTTGGCGCTCATGGGTTCCTCCGCGGTGTCGTCGGTCGCGATGACATCGTCTCCCGTGACGGCGGCCTGCGCCAGAGCGGCTTCGGCGGCGGCCTCGTCGAGCACGATGTCGAACTCCGCCGGATCGAATTCCGCGCCGAAGTCGTCGTCTTCGAAGTCGGTCTCGTCGAAGTCGGCGCCGGTGAAATCGTCGGCGACGCTCACGACCTCGACCGCGGGTGCGGCGACGTCTGCGGGCTCGGATTCGACGGATGCCTCGGCCTCGACGTCTGCGACAGGGATCTCGGCGGCCTCAGGCTCGTCGACGGCGACCTGGTCGTCGGCGTCCGCCGGCAGTTCGGCGACATCGGCATCCGCTTCTGCGGGCGTCTCGACGTCCAGCGGTCCCTCGGTGTTCTCGTCGATCTCGAGGATCTCCTCGAGGTCGACGACCTCCTCGGCGTCGACGATGTCCTCCGCGGCGGCCTCGGGCTCGGCCTCAGGTGCAGCCGCGTCCTCCTCCGCCTCGACGGTCCACTCCTCGAGCTCCGCCACCGTCTCATGCTCGGCCGGGGCGTCGAAGGCGTCGTCCTCGACCGCAGCGACCGGCAGGTCGGCATCCGCGGGGATCTCCACCACGAACGGGACCTCGTCGTCGATCACGCCGTCGTCGTCGCGATCGTCGTCCGCCTCCGTCGGCAGCTCGACGTTCACCTGGGCCGTCGCGCCACCGAGGATGCCGAGACCGGTGGTGTCGAGGCTGCCGGTGTCGGAGAGCACGCCGTTCTGGGGCTCGTCGGGCGTGTGTTCGGTGCGATCGGGCGTCACTGCGAAGCTCTCCTGGAAAACGGCGGTATCGGGCGGATGCCGCCTTCCAGGCTACTGGGCAGGACGTAGGACGACCAAAAGGTCGCCCGCTTCCACTTGTGCGGTCGCTCCGATGGCAAGCCGCTCGACGACGCCGTCGACGGGGGCGGTGATGGCCGCCTCCATCTTCATCGCCTCGATCGACGCCACCGGCTGGCCGGCTGCGACGGTGTCGCCGACGGCCGCCTTGAGGGTGACGACACCCGAGAACGGCGCCGCCACCTGGCCCGGCCGGGTGGTGTCTGCCTTCTCGGCCTGCCGCGCCTCGACCTGGATGCTGCGGTCGCGGACGAAGACCGGGCGGAGCTGCCCGTTCAGCGTCGTCATGACCGTGCGCATGCCCTTGGGATCCGCCTCGCCGATCGCCTCCAGGCCGACGTACAACTGCACGCCCGGGTCGATCTCGGCGACGTGCTCCTCCCCCGGCTTGAGGCCGTAGAGGTAGTCGGGCGTGCCGAGCGCGGTCAGATCGCCGTACGTCTCGCGGGCCTTCTCGAACTCGCGTGCGGGTCCGGGGAAGAGCAGCCGGTTGAGGGTGCGCCGACGGGTCGCGGCATCGCCGGCGAGCCCCTCCTGCTCGGCGGCGGTGAGAGGCGGGATCTCGATGGAGATCGTCCGCCCTTCGAGCACCTTGGTGCGGAACGGCTCGGGCCAGCCGCCCGGCAGGTCGCCGAGCTCGCCCGCCATGAAGCCGACCACCGAGTCCGGGATGTCGTAGTTCTGCGGGTTCGCCTCGAAGTCGGCGGGGTCGGCGCGCACGGCGACGAGCGCCAGCGCGAGGTCGCCGACGACCTTCGACGACGGCGTCACCTTGGGGATGCGGCCGAGGATGCGGTCGGCGGCCGCATACATGTCCTCGATGAGCTCGAAGTCGTCGGCCAGCCCCAGGGCGATCGCCTGCTGGCGCAGGTTCGAGAGCTGACCCCCCGGGATCTCGTGGTGGTAGACGCGGCCGGTCGGCGACGTGAGGCCGGACTCGAACGGACGGTACAGGTGGCGTACACCCTCCCAGTACGGCTCGAGGTCGCTGACCGCCTGCAGGCTGAGGCCGGTGTCGCGGTCCGTGTGGGCGAGCGCCGCGACCAGCGCAGAGAGCGACGGCTGGCTCGTGGTTCCCGACATCGGGGCGGCTGCAGCATCCACCGCGTCCACTCCCGCGGCGCTCGCCGCGAGCAGCGTCGCGAGCTGGCCGCCCGCGGTGTCGTGCGTGTGCAGGTGCACCGGAAGGTCGAAGTTCTCTCGCAGCGCGGTGACCAGCTTGGCCGCGGCTGCTGGACGCACGAGGCCCGCCATGTCCTTGATGGCGAGGATGTGCGCGCCCGACTCGACGATCTGCTCCGCGAGGCGCAGGTAGTAGTCGAGCGTGTACAGCTTCTCGGCCGGGTCGAGCAGGTCGGAGGTGTAGCAGAGCGCCACCTCGGCGACCGCGGTGCCCGTGGCGCGCACGGCGTCGATCGCGGGGCGCATCTGCGAGACGTCGTTCAGCGCGTCGAAGATGCGGAAGATGTCGACGCCGGTGGCAGCCGCCTCGCGGACGAAGGCGTCGGTCACCTCGACCGGACGCGGCGTGTAGCCCACGGTGTTGCGACCGCGCAGCAGCATCTGGATGGGGATGTTCGGCATCGCCTCGCGCAGCGCTTCGAGGCGCTCCCACGGGTCTTCGGCCAGGAAGCGAAGCGCGACGTCGTACGTCGCCCCGCCCCACGCCTCGACCGACAGCAGCTGCGGCGTCATCCGGGCCACGTGCGGGCCGACACGGACCAGATCACGGGTGCGCACCCGCGTGGCGAGGAGAGACTGGTGCGCGTCGCGGAAGGTCGTCTCGGTGACGGCGAGGGCGCTCTGCGCGCGCAGCGCGCGGGCGAAGCCCTCGGGGCCGAGCTCGCGCAGCCGCTCCAGGGTGCCCGCCGGGGGCGCTGCCGCGAGGTCGATCGCGGGCAGCTTCGAACCCGGCGACACCGACAGCGGCTTCTCGCCGTAGGGGCGGTTGACCGTGACGTCGCCCAGCCAGTTCAAGAGCTTCGTCGCCCGGTCGCGAGACGGGTTGCTGGTCAGCAGCGCGGGGCGCTCGTCGATGAAGGACGTGCTCACGTCGCCGGCGGCGAACGCCGGGTCGTCGAGCACGGCGCGCAGGAACGGGATGTTGGTGGCGACGCCGCGGATGCGGAACTCCGCCAGCGCCCGGCGTGCGCGCGCGACGGCCGCGGGGAAGTCGCGTCCGCGGCACGTGAGCTTCGCGAGCATCGAGTCGAAGTGCGGGCTGATCTGCGAGCCCGCCGCCGTCGTGCCGCCGTCCAGACGGATGCCGGCACCTCCGGGTGAGCGGTACGTCGTGATGCGGCCGGTGTCGGGGCGGAAGCCCTGCGACGGGTCCTCGGTCGTGATGCGGCACTGCAGGGCGGCGCCGCGCAACTGGATGCGGTCCTGCGTGAGGCCGAGCTCGGCGATCGTCTGCCCCGCAGCGATGCGCATCTGCGACTGCACGAGGTCGACGTCCGTCACCTCCTCGGTCACGGTGTGCTCGACCTGGATGCGCGGGTTCATCTCGATGAAGACGACCTCGCCGGTGCGGGGTCCTGCGGTCTCGAGGAGGAATTCGACGGTGCCGGCGTTCTCATAGCCGATCGACCGGGCGAACGCGACGGCGTAGCCGTGGAGCGCGTCGCGGACGGCCGGGTCGAGGTTCGGCGCCGGGGCGATCTCGATCACCTTCTGGTGGCGCCGCTGCACCGAGCAGTCGCGCTCGAACAGGTGGACGGTCTCGCCCGTCTTGTCGGCGAGGATCTGAACCTCGACGTGACGGGGGCGCTGCACCGCCTGCTCGAGGAACACGCGGGCGTCGCCGAAGGCGCTGCCGGCCTCGCGCATCGCCTCGGCCAGGGCCGGCGCGAGCTCCTCGGGGCGCTCGACGCGCCGCATCCCGCGTCCGCCGCCACCCGCGACGGCCTTGACGAAGATGGGGAAGCCGATGTCGTCGGCCTGGCCGAGCAGCGCGTCGACGTCGTCCGACGCCTCGGTCGAGCGCAGCACCGGCACGCCCGCGGCGATCGCGTGGTGCTTCGCGGTGACCTTGTTGCCGGCCATCTCGAGCACGTTCGACGGCGGGCCGATGAAGGCGATGCCGTTCGCGGCGGCCTTCTCGGCCAGTTCCGGGTTCTCGGAGAGGAAGCCGTAGCCGGGGTAGATCGCATCGGCGCCGGCCGCCAGCGCGACCCGGATGATCTCGTCGACATCGAGGTAGGCGCGGACGGGATGGCCCTTCTCGCCGATCTCGTACGACTCGTCGGCCTTCTGGCGATGCAGCGAGCCACGGTCCTCGTAGGGGAACACCGCGACAGTGCGGGCACCCAGCTCGTAGGCCGCACGGAATGCGCGGATGGCGATCTCGCCTCGGTTCGCGACCAGGATCTTGCGGAACATTCGACCTCCGTGTGCGGCGGTGCGGGCGGGCCTGAGTGTGCTCTCAGCCTAGGGGACGGTAACGTGGTGCCTTGTGCACGTCCTATCCGTCAGCTCGCTCAAGGGTGGCGTCGGCAAGACGACCGTGACTCTCGGACTCGCGTCGGCGGCTTTCGCCCGCGGAGTCCGCACGCTCGTCGTCGACCTCGACCCGCAGTCCGACGTATCGACGGGGATGGACATCCAGGTCGCCGGTCGCCTGAATGTCGCCGATGTCCTCGCCAATCCCAAGGAGAAGACGGTCCGCCAGGCCATCACCTCCAGCGGCTGGGCGAAGGTCCATCCGGGCACGATCGACGTCATGATCGGCAGCCCTTCGGCCATCAACTTCGACGGGCCGCACCCCAGCGTGCGCGACGTCTGGAAGCTCGAAGAGGCGCTCGCCACGATCGAGGGCGACTACGACCTCGTGCTCATCGACTGCGCGCCGTCGCTGAACGCGCTCACGCGCACCGCGTGGGCGGCATCCGATCGCGTCGTCGTCGTCACCGAGCCCGGCCTGTTCTCGGTCGCCGCCGCGGACCGCGCGCTGCGCGCCATCGAAGAGATCCGCCGCGGCCTCTCCCCCCGCCTGCAGCCGCTGGGCATCGTGGTCAACCGCGTCCGCCCGCAGTCGATCGAGCACCAGTTCCGCATCAAGGAGCTCCGCGACATGTTCGGCCCCCTCGTGCTGAGCCCGCAGCTGCCCGAGCGCACGTCGCTGCAGCAGGCGCAGGGCGCCGCGAAGCCGCTGCACATCTGGCCCGGCGACTCCGCGCAGGAGCTCGCCGCCGACTTCGACTCGCTGCTGGACCGCATCATGCGCACCGGCCGCATCCCCGTCCCGGAGGACGCACGCTCCTGAGCGGATCGGATGCCGGAGCCCCGGCATCCTGTCGGGTGACCAGTCTGCTCACCTGATGGTCAGATTGCGCACTTTGTGCTCGTGGTCGTGAGCGCGACTTGCTATCCGTCGCGTTCTCGCTGAACATATCGACCATGGCATCGATGACGCTGCACCCCGACAGTCTTGCCGTGCACGCCGGCCGCGAGGATCTCGCGAGCCTCGGTGTCCACGCACTCCCCCTCGACCTCTCATCGACCAATCCGCTGCCCGACATCGAGCTCGGCGGCATGTCCTACGAGGTGCTCGCCACCGGCGGACACCCGTTCGAGGGCGGATCGAACGTCTACGCACGGCTGTGGAACCCGACCGTCGCGCGCTTCGAGGAGGCCTTGGCCCGTCTCGAGCACGCTGAAGAGGCCGTGGCGTTCTCGTCGGGTATGGCGGCGGTGACCGCGGTGCTGCTGGCCCTCACGCACGAGTCGGGCAACCGCCACGTGGTAGCTGTCCGCCCGCTGTACGGCGGCACCGACCACCTCCTGGCCTCGGGGCTGCTCGGCGTCGAGGCGACGTTCTGCACGCCCGACGGCGTGGCGGCGGCGATGCGCGACGACACGGCGCTGGTCGTGCTCGAATCCCCCGCCAACCCGACGCTCGAACTCGTCGACATCCGCGCGGTCGTCGCGGCCGCAGGCTCGGTGCCCGTCGTCGTCGACAACACGTTCGCGACGCCGGTGCTGCAGAATCCGCTCGACCTCGGCGCGGCGCTCTCGCTGCACAGCGCCACGAAGTACCTCGGCGGCCACGGCGACGTCGTGGGCGGCGTCGTCGCGTGCGACGCGCGTCTGGCCGCGGCGCTGCGCCGCACCCGCGCCATCACGGGCGCGATCATGCACCCACTGGCCGCCTACCTGCTGCACCGGGGCCTCGCGACCCTGCCGGTGCGCATGCGCGCCCAGCAGGCGAGCGCCCGTATCGTCGCCGACTGGCTCTCCACGCGCGACGAGGTGGCCCGCGTGCACTTCCCCGGATTCGCCGCCACCGACCCGCACGGACTCGTGGGCACGCAGCAGTCGGGCCCAGGCGCGATGATCGCGATCGAGCTCACCGGGGGGTTCGCTGCGGCGGCCGCGCTGACGGCATCCGTCCAGCTCTTCACGCACGCCGTCTCGCTCGGCAGCGTCGACTCGCTCATCCAGCACCCGGCGGCGCTGACGCACCGGCCGGTCGCCTCCGAGGCCAAGCCCTCCGACGCGCTGGTGCGCCTGTCGATCGGGCTGGAGGACCCCAGCGACCTCATCGCCGACCTCGCGCAGGCGCTCAGCGCCACGACGGACGACGCGCGCGAGCGGGTCGACTCGGCGGTGGGCTGACTCAGGCCGAGCGGGCGGAGCGACGCGCCGCGAGCTCGTCCATGGGGTCGGGCTTCTCGACCTCGAATGCGACGAGCTCGGACTCGACCTCGCGCAGCACCTTGCCGACGGCGATGCCGAAGACGCCCTGCCCGCGGCTGACGAGGTCGATGACCTCGTCGTTCGAGGTGCACAGGTAGACCGACGCGCCGTCGCTCATGAGGGTCGTTCCGGCGAGATCGCGGATTCCGGCAGCACGGAGCTGATCGACGGCGGTGCGGATCTGCTGCAGGGAGATGCCGGTGTCGAGGAGGCGCTTGACGAGCTTGAGCACGAGGATGTCGCGGAAGCCGTACAGGCGCTGCGATCCCGAACCGCTCGCGCCGCGCACGGTCGGCTCGACGAGCTCGGTGCGGGCCCAGTAGTCGAGCTGGCGGTAGGTGATGCCGGCGGCCTTCGCCGCCGCGGCGCCGCGGTAGCCGACCTCGTCATCCATCGCGGGAAGCCCGTCGGTGAAGAGGAGTTCGGCGCTGAACGGTTCGCCAGGAGCCACGTCTCCGGTCATGGTCGTTCCCCCCTCCGGAATCGATAACTCCACGCTAGATGAGCCTCCCCCTTGCGGCAACGACATCCGGCTGTCGGAGGTCGGCGTGTCGCGGGCCGGGGCTCCGAAAGTCAGGACAGCAGGCGGTCCAGTGCGCTGCGGACGAAGATGGCGCGCACGTCGTCGAGGCGCCGGGTGAGCTCGGGTGCGAGCTCGCCGGCGCGGCCGCGGGAGGCGGCATCCGTCCGTCGCAGCAGCGGGGCGAGCGCCGATTCGACGAGGGCGACGTCGCGTTCCGCGCTCTGCCGCAGGGCCCGCACGTGGCGCGGCTCGATGCCGTGCCGGTCGAGCGCCACGAGGGCGCGCAGCAGCGTGACGGACTGCTCGGTGTACGACTCGGCGCCGATCAGGATGCCGGTGCTGATGGCGTCGTTGAGCAGCTGGGGCGCGGCCCCCGACGCGGCGAGCAGTTCGTCGCGACGGTAGCGGCGCGGGGCCGGCACGATCGACGGCGGCGGCACGGCGGTCGGCGTTGCGGGATCGCGGCCGGCATCGACGTCTTCGAGGTAGTCGCGGATGACCGACAGCGGCAGATAGTGGTCGCGCTGCAGCGTCAGCGCGAGCCGCAGCCGCTCCAGGTCCTCCTGCGAGAACTTGCGGTAGCCGGACTCGGTGCGCAGCGGCGTGACGATCCCCTGGACCTCGAGGAAGCGCAGCTTGCTCGAGGTCAGCGACGGGAACTCCGGCGAGAGCCGCGCCAGGACCTGTCCGATGCTGAGTAGCCCCGCGGACGGCGCCCTGTCACGGGCGGATGCCGGCATCAGGCGTCCGCCGCCCGCGAGAGATCGGCGGGTGAGACGAAGAAGTTGAGTCGGAACTTTCCGATGCGCACCTCGGCGCCGTTGGTGAGCGTGGCCCGGTCGACCCGCTCCCCGTTGACGTAGGTGCCGTTCAGGGAACGCTGGTCGACGAGTTCGAACACCGTGTCGGCGCGGGTGATCTCGGCGTGACGGCGCGAGACGGTGACGTCGTCGAAGAAGATGTCGGCTTCGGGATGCCGCCCCACGGTCGTCACGTCGGCATCGAGCAGATACCGGGCTCCGGCCGTCGGGCCCGAGCGCACCAGCAGCAGCGCGGCCCCCGAGGGGAGCGCGTCGATCGCGTCGAGCTCGGCTTCGCCCAGTTCGCTGCCGAAAGGCACGAACGAGAGGTCGGAGTCGTGGCCGAACGTCTGCGTCGTGTCGGTCGCGGACTCGTGCGCGTCGGCCCCGGCCGCGCGGCGGATGTCGCCCTCATCGGGTCGGCGGTCGTGCTCCACGGTTTCCTCCTCTGTCTCGTCAGACTATCGGATCACCTCCGGCTCGCGTGAGGCGGATTGCGGACCGATCCTCGCCGCCGTCGGCCCGGGGGCGGAAAAGACCCACGTGGCGCAATGTTTCGTCCGATGTCACCCGAGATGCCGCGGCGCGCGCGTCCACCTAGCCTGGCACCACCGACCGATCAGAAGGAGACCACCGTGTCGAGCCCGCACAGCCACATCCCGCCCCTCGAGGTGCGTGAGCGTGCGGCGTGCATGTGCGACCACGGTGACACGTGCTCCTCGTTCGCCCCCGGCCACGCGCTGCACTTGATCCAGGCGCGACTGGCGGCGGCGACGCCGTCGGACTGGGCGGACGCGATCGTCGAGGACTCCGACGCCCGCTCGGGCTTCGTGATCGTCCGCGCCCTCGCGGACGGCGCGTCGATCGCGCTGTGGAACGGCACGGGGGCCGCGGAGGCGGCCGTCCCGGGCACGCCGGTCGCCCTGCACGGGCGCTACCACGTGCTCGCCATCGGCGGCGCGCGGTTCAACGTCCTTCGGGGCTGACCGCAGGCGGCGGCGCCCGGGTTCGAAAGAGAGAGCGACGAGCCTCAGCTCATCGCCATCATCATGTCCTTGACCGCCATGCAGGCGTCCATGCAGGCCTTGCAGGCCTGAGCGCACATCTTGCAGACCTCGCTGTGGTCGGCGTGCTCCATGCATTCGTCCATGCAGACCTGGCACATCGCGATGCACGCGTCGAGCATCGACATCATGGAGGCCGGCGTCATGCCCTGCGGCCGCATCATGGCGCGCATCATCGTGTTGCACATGTCGGCGCAGTTCATGCACGCCGGAGCGCACGACATCCCCTGGGTGGAGCACACGGTGCATGCCTGCTCGCAGGCCGAGCAGGCGTCCATACAGGCCTGCATGACCGACATGTCCATGGTCTCCATGCCGGGCATCGACATCATGTCCTTCGACATGGCGCCCATCATCATCGCGTCCATCTGCCGCCATCCTTCCGTCACCGGGTCGGCGGGCAGGTCCCCCGCCTGCGGCCATGGTAGACCTCGGCGTCCGCGGATCGAAGGGGCGGATAGGCTCGATCAGGTGATGTCACACACAATCCACACACCGCTCCGAGCCCGTGCCTGGGCACTGCTGGCCGCACTGCTGGTGGCCTTCGGCGTCGTGATGGCCTCGGCATCCCCCGCCCTCGCGCACGACGGCCTGGTCGGCACCGACCCCGCCGCCGACAGCACCGTCGACGCGCTGCCCGCGCAGCTGACGCTCACCTTCAGCGCCGAGGTCGCCGACGACGAGGGCGCCACGGTCATGGAGGTGACGGATGCCGCGGGCGCGAGCCTCGCCGCCGGCGCTCCGACCGTGCGGGACAACGTGGTGACCCAGGCCCTCGCGGGCGAGGCATCCGGTGTCGTCACGGTGAAGTGGAAGATCGTCTCGAGCGACGGCCACCCGACGTCCGGAGAGTACGCGTTCACCGTCGTCGGCGCGCCGGCGCCCACTCCGACCGAGACCACGGCACCGTCCCCCACGGCCACCTCCCCCGTCGAGAGCGCGACGCCGAGCCCGACCGTCAGCCCCGAGCCCGCCTCGAGCGACGGTGCGAGCGCCCTGCCGTGGATCATCGCCGGCGTGTTCGCCGTGGCGCTCCTCGGTGCGATCGTGTACCTCCTGGTGTCGCGCGCACGGCGCGAGAAGGCGCTCTCCGAGCAGCCGACGGCCGGCAACGGCGACGCCCCGCAGCCCGGCTCCGAGCCCGGCGACGACCACTAGGCTGGAAGCATGCCTCACTACGACGTCGCCATCCTCGGCGCGGGGCCCGGCGGGTACGTCGCGGCCGTCCGTGCCTCTCAGCTCGGCCTCAAGGTCGCGATCATCGAAGAGAAGTACTGGGGCGGTGTCTGCCTCAACGTCGGCTGCATCCCCTCGAAGGCTCTGCTCAAGAACGCCGACCTCGCGCACCAGTTCCACCACAAGGCCGACCTGTTCGGCATCTCGGGTGACGTGCACTTCGACTTCGGCGTCGCATGGGACCGCAGCCGCAAGGTGGCGGAGACCCACGTCAAGGGCATCCACTACCTGATGAAGAAGAACAAGGTCGACGAGTACGAGGGGCGCGGCTCGTTCGTCGACGCGAACACGATCGACGTCGCGAAGGCCGACGGCACGACCGAGCGCGTGACCTTCGACAACGCCATCATCTCGACCGGTTCGAAGGTGCGTCTGCTTCCGGGCGTGGTGCTCGGCGGGAACATCGTCACGTACGAGGAGCAGATCCTCGCCCGCGACCTGCCGCAGTCGATCGTCATCGTCGGCGCCGGCGCCATCGGCATGGAGTTCGCCTTCGTGATGGTGAACTACGGCGTCAAGGTCACGATCATCGAGTTCCTCGACCGTGCCCTCCCCAACGAGGACGCGGACGTCTCGAAGGAGATCGCGCGCCAGTACAAGAACTACGGCGTCGACATCCTCACCTCGACCAAGGTCGAGACGGTCACCGATCAGGGCGACAAGGTCACCGTGACCTACACCGCGAAGGACGGCACCGCCGGCTCCATCGACGCCGACAAGGTCATGATGTCGATCGGGTTCGCCGCGAACGTCGAGGGTTTCGGCCTCGAGAACACCGGCGTCAAGCTCACCGACCGTGGTGCGATCGACATCGACGACCACATGCGCACCAACGTGCCGCACATCTACGCCATCGGCGACGTCACGGCGAAGCTACAGCTGGCCCACGTGGCCGAGGCGCAGGGCGTCGTGGCGGCCGAGACGATCGGCAAGGCCGAGACGATGACGCTGGGCGACTACCGCATGATGCCGCGCGCGACGTTCTGCTCGCCGCAGGTGGCCTCGTTCGGTCTCACCGAGCAGCAGGCGCGCGACGCCGGCTACGACGTCAAGGTCGCGAAGTTCCCGTTCTCGGCCAACGGCAAGGCGAACGGCCTGGGCGAGCCCATCGGCTTCGTCAAGCTCATCGCCGACGGCGAGCACCTCGAGCTGCTCGGCGGCCACCTCATCGGCCCGGACGTCTCGGAGCTTCTGCCCGAACTCACGCTCGCGCAGAAGTGGGACCTCACCGCCCTCGAGGCGGCGCGCAACGTCCACACGCACCCGACCCTGTCGGAGGCCGTGCAGGAGGCCTTCCACGGCCTCGCCGGCCACATGATCAACCTCTGATCCGCTGACGCTGAACGCCCCGGACCTCGTCGAGGTCCGGGGCGTTACGTCTCGGTCGCTGCGCTCCCTCGCTCAACGACCGGTCCCCCTCGGCGCGTACATCAGCCGTCTCACCCCAGGTCGCTGAGCGAGCGAAGCGAGACGAAGCGTCAGGCACCGAGGGTTCGAGCGAGCCTCACCCCCGGTCGCTGAGCGAGCGAAGCGAGACGAAGCGTCAGGCGGCGAGCCTCAGCCCCGGTCGCTGACCGAGCGAAGCGAGACGAAGCGTCAGGCGCCGAGGGTTCGCGCGAGCCTCAGCCCCGGTCGCTGAGCGAGCGAAGCGAGACGAAGCGTCAGGCGGCGAGCCTCAGCCCCGGTCGCTGAGCGAGCGAAGCGAGACGAAGCGTCCGGCGGCGAGCCTCAGCCCCGGTCGCTGAGCGAGCGAAGCGAGACGAAGCGTCAGGCGCCGAGGGTTCGCGCGAGCCTCAGCCCCGGTCGCTGAGCGAGCGAAGCGAGACGAAGCGTCAGGCACCGAGGGTTCGGGCGAGCTTCGAATCGGATGCCGCAGCCCGGCCGCCGACGGCTCGCACCGCGGCTTCCGCGGCGGCGAACAGTACAGCGCGCTCCTCGGGCGAGGACGGCGCGGCGGAGCCGAGTTCGAACTCCCACTCCCGCCAGGTGCGCTCGATGCCGGCGCGCTCGTCGGTGGCCACGACATGGTCGTCGACGAACTCGGCGACGAGGCCTCCCTCGGCGTCCTGCAGCGCGTACGCGGTGCGCCGGTTGCGGATGCGGGCGATCGGCGCCAGGCGCACAGTGACGCCCACCGACGCGACCGCCTCGGTGACGGCATCCGGGATCGTGTCCTCGGTGCCGAGCGGCCAGTGCAGCTCCAGCCGCCCGCCGTCGGCGCCGCGGGGTCCCTTGATGTGCCAGCCCTCGTCGGGCCCGCCCGTGCGGCGCCGCACGGCGTAGCCAGCGTGGGCGAGCGCGAGATCGTCGCTGTCGAGGTAGACGGCGTCGAGCTCGCGGAGCTCGGCCGCGCCGACCGTCGCGATGCCGGGCAGTCCTGCCCAGTCCGGAAGAGGCGTGGCGTCGTCGACGTCGAACTTCAGCTCGACCTCGACCGACCGTGCCGCGCCGACATCGCCCGGATCAGTCGTCACGACCGTCCGGGTTCGGGTCGATGTCTTCGGTGGCCTCGACGTACACGTAGCGCGCCTCGGTGGGCCCGTCGTGGTCGCCGGTGTTCAGCTCGCCGCCCTCGCGGCGGTAGACGAGCTGCCCCTCGCCGTAGGGGACGATGTACGAGTCGGAGACGGCGGGGTCGAGCGGGATGATCTGCCCGTCGAGGGGCCCTCCGTGCAGTCGTGCGATGGCCATGACGCCAGCGTAGACCCGGCCGCCGGGACGTCGCGCGATCGCCTCGCCGAAACCGTTCACCCACGGATGCAAGCGCTTCCAGGTTCGCACCCTAGAATCGCTCGCGTGAAGGCCATCCGCACGTTCACCGTCCGTCCCGTCCTCGCCGACTCGCTCGCTCCGCTGGACCGCCTCGCGTCGAACTGGCGCTGGTCGTGGAGCCGTGCCACGCACGCCCTGTTCGCATCGATGGATCCCGCGCTGTGGGACGAGATCGGCGCGAACCCCGCCCGCATGCTGGGTGCGCTCGGCCAGCAGCGCCTGGACGAGCTGGCGCACGACGCCGACTTCGTCGCCCGCGTGCGTGAGGAGGACGAGCGCCTCACCGCCTACCTCGACGACGACCGCTGGTTCCAGCACCTTGAAGGCGCCAAGCCCGCGCACATCGCCTACTTCTCCCCCGAGTTCGGCGTCGACGGCTCGCTGCCGCAGTACTCCGGGGGCCTCGGCATCCTCGCCGGCGACCACCTCAAGAGCGCCTCCGACCTGGGCGTTCCGCTCACCGGTGTCGGCCTGTTCTACCGCGCCGGCTACTTCCGCCAGTCCATCGGCGACGACGGCTGGCAGCGCGAGAGCTATCCGCTGCTCGACCCGTACGGCCTCGGCCTCACCCTGCTGCGCGACCGCGCGGGCGCACCGGTCGAGATCGCCCTCGACCTGCCCGGCGACCGTCGCCTGCACGCGCGCGTCTGGATCGCCGACATCGGCCGCATCCCGCTGCTGCTGCTCGACTCCGAGACCCCGTCGAACAGCGACGAGATGCGCCGCGTCACCGATCGCCTGTACGGCGGCGGCGGCGAGCACCGCCTCCTCCAGGAGCTCCTGCTCGGTGTCGGCGGCGTCCGCGCGGTGCGCGCGTTCAGCGACCTCACGGGACGCCCGACCCCCGACGTCTACCACACGAACGAGGGGCACGCCGGGTTCCAGGGCCTGGAGCGGATGTCGGAGCTCATCACCCACGACGGGCTCAGCTTCGACGAGGCACTGGCACAGGTGCGCGCGGGAACGGTCTTCACCACCCATACTCCGGTGCCTGCGGGCATCGACCGCTTCCCTCGCGACCTCATCGCGGACTACCTCGCGAGCGGCCTCTTCCAGGGCCTCGACGCGGGGCGCGCGATCGCCCTCGGCCTCGAGATCTGGGACGGCGGCGACCAGGGCATGTTCAACATGGCCGTGCTGGGCCTGCACCTCGGCCAGCACGCGAACGGCGTCTCGGTGCTGCACGGCGCGGTCAGCCGGGGCATGTTCGGGATGCTGTGGCCCGGCGTCGACACCGAGGAGGTGCCGATCACCTCGATCACCAACGGCGTGCACGCGCCGACGTGGGTGCATCCCGCGCTCAAGGCCGTGAGCGAGCGGGCCTGGGGCGACGCCCATTCCGATACCCATGACTGGAACGACCGCGCGGTCGTCAGCGACGCCGAGCTGTGGGGCGTGCGCCAGCAGATGAAGGGCGAGCTCGTGGCGGAGGCACGGCGGCGGGTCGCGGCATCCGTCTCCAACGGCCACACCCCCGCGCGGGTGGACGACCTGCTCGACCCCGAGGTGCTCACGATCGGGTTCGCACGCCGCGTGCCGACCTACAAGCGCCTGACGCTGATGCTGCGCGACCCCGAGCGGCTCACCCGTCTCCTCACCGATCCCGAGCGTCCGGTGCAGATCGTGATCGGCGGAAAGTCGCACCCCGCCGACGACTCGGGCAAGATCCTGATCCAGCAGCTGGTGCGCTTCAGCCGCGATCCCCGGGTGCGCGGGCGGATCGTGTTCCTGCCGGACTACGACATCACGCTCGCCAAGGACCTCTACCCGGGGTGCGACGTGTGGCTCAACAACCCGCTGCGCCCGCTCGAGGCCTGCGGTACGAGCGGCATGAAGGCGGCGCTCAACGGCGCGCTCAACCTGTCGATCCTCGACGGCTGGTGGGACGAGTGGTTCGACGGCGAGAACGGCTGGGCGATCCCGACGGCCGACACCGCGTCGAACGACGAGGAGCGCGACGACGCCGAGGCGGCCGCGCTCTATGACCTCATCGAGCACCAGCTCGTGCCGAAGTTCTACGACCGCGAGGGCGGCATCCCGACCGCGTGGCTGGGAATGGTACGGCACACGATGACCGAGCTCGGCAAGAAGGCCACGAGCGATCGCATGGTGCGCGACTACGTCGAGCGGCTGTACGTGCCCGCCGCCGCGCACGACGTGGCGCTGCGCGCCGACGGCTTCGCCGAGGCCCGCGCGGTCGCCGCGTTCGTGACCCGCGTGAAGGATGCGTGGGGCCGCGTGTCGGTGGCGAGCGTCGACAGTTCCGGCATCCCGCAGCAGGCGCAGGCGGGCGACATCCTCGAGGTCCGGGCCGACGTCCGTCTCGACGGGCTCTCGCCCGACGACGTCGCCGTCGAGCTGCTGTACGGCGCGACGAACGAGGACGACGCGCTCGCCCGCGACCACTCGGTGTACCGCCTGTCGCGCGGCGCCGTCGTCGACGGCGTGACGGCGTTCACCGGCACCCTGCCCCTCACGGTGACCGGGACGTTCGGCTACACCGTCCGCGTGCGCCCGTCCCACCCCACTCTGGTCTCGCCGGTCGAGCTGGGCCTGGTGACGTACGCCTCCTAGACCGCGATGACGGATGCCTCGGCCCGGCGTGCGACGCCGGGCCGAGGCATCCGTCTCCCTGCGACCTGCCCCGCCCGTAGGCTGGAGCGGTGAAGCCGTTCGTCCTCCTCGCCACGCGAGCCGAAGACGTGCCGGCCGACGAGGAGTATGCGCTGTTCCTGCGCTACAGCGGACTCTCGCCCGAGCAACTGGTGCGGATCCGGCTGGAGGCGGAGCCCATGCCACGGCTGGACCTCGACGCGATCTCGGGGATCTTCGTCGGAGGTGGGCCGTTCAACGCGTCCGACCCCGTCGAGAAGAAGTCGGCGGTGCAGCGACGCGTGGAGGGCGAGTTCCAGACGCTCCTCGATGAGGTCGTGGCGCGGGACTTCCCGTTCCTGGGTGCTTGCTACGGCATCGGAACGCTCGGCGTGCACCAGGGCGCCGTGATCGATCGCACCTACTCCGAGCCGATCAGCGTCGTACCGGTGACGGCGACTGCGGCGGGGGCGTCCGATCCCCTCCTGGCGGAGCTGCCGGAGACCTTCGAGGCGTTCGTCGGCCACAAGGAGGCGATCACGCGTCTCCCTGCCTCGGCGACGCTGCTCGCGTCGTCACCGGGATGCCCGGTGCAGATGTTCAAGGTCGGCCACAACGTGTATGCGACGCAGTTCCACCCTGAGCTCGACCTCGACGGCATCACCACGCGCATCCACGCGTACGCCGACTACGGATACTTCGCGGCGCACGAGCTCGAGCTCACCCTGGACGCGGTTCGGCGGGTCGGTGTGTCGCACCCGAGCCGCATCCTGCGGGCGTTCGTCGAGCGCTACACCCGCTAGCGGGGCGCGGTCTCTGGGCACGGCGACCGCGCGATGATACGCTCCCCGCAACCGGCTGCCTCAACCCGAAACGAGGTGCGTCATGGGCTCGAAGAAGCTGCTCATCACGGCAGGTGCGATCGTGCTCGTCGCGTCGGCTGCAGTTCTTGCGCCGGGCATCGTCTCGGGGACTCCGTTCGCTCCGCTGCTGCCGGTGTCATCGTCCCCCGCAGCACACCACGATCCCGATGGTCCCACCGGCAACGGCAATGCGTACGGGCACCACAAGGACTCCCCCGAATTCCCCGGCGACAACGGGCAAGGGCACGGGAACGGGAACGGGAACGCGTACGGGCACCACAAGGACTCCCCCGACTTCCCGGGCAACAACGGCAACGGGCAGGGTCACCCCGACGACGACTGACCGCCGCGGATTCCGGCGCCCGATCGTGAAAGACACCCACGCGGGTCGTCCTCACCCGGTGCGCGGCGAGGTCACTCCCCTGTCGCGTCGATGATGCGCGAGACGGATGCCTCGCCCGCGGGTGCGACCTCGGCCAGGGCCGGTCCGAGTCCGATGTCGACGAGCACCAGGTCTCCCGTCACCTCCGAGCCACGGCCGGTGACGAGGCCGGCCTTCACCGCGCCGAAGGTGACGGTGACGGATGCCGCCAGCACGGCGTCGTCGGCAGCTCCGGTGTCGGGATGCAGACCGCTCGGGAGGTCGACGGCGATGACCCGAGGCATCCGGCCGCCCGCTCTCGCGTCAGCGAGCAGCGTGGTGACGGCCGTGCGGGCGGTGCCACGCAGAGCCGGGTCGCGCGAGGCGCCGATGCCGAGGATGCCGTCGAGCACGACCGCGTAGTCCCGTGCGCTGTCACGCATCTCGGGGAGGTCGATCGACCGCGCCCCCGAGCCGACCGCGGCGGCGAGAGCCGGCTCGTGGAACCGCTCGCCGACCGGGAGCACGTCGACGTCGGCGATGTCGGCGAGGCGAGCGGCGGCGTAGAGCGCGTCGCCGCCGTTGTCTCCGCTGCCGGCGAGCACCAGCACGCGCGGGCGCGGCGCGTTGGTGTGGCCGGATGCGAAGGGCTCCAGTGCGCCGGATGCCGCGACCGCGCCGCGCGAGATCAGCTCGGCGCGGGCGACCTCGGCGAGGGCCGCCGCGGCGCGCTGCATCAAGGTGACGCCTGCTTCGAGGAGCGGCCGTTCCGCGGCGCGGACCTGGTCTGCGGTGTAGGTGGGCACGCGTTCGCTCACGGCTCGCCGCCTTCCTTCCCGGTGCTGCCGGCCCGTCGTTCGAGGCGGGCACGCCGTTCGTCGTCGGCGTCTGCCCGCGCGAGCTGGAGTTCGGCGGCGGCGACGCGCGCGGCATCCTCCGCCCGCCGCACGCGGCGCATCGCGAACGTGGGCGTCCCGAACTTCTCGCGGATTCGGTCGCGCTGCTCGGCGACGCCGACGATGATCCAGGTCGACGAGAGCAGCACCACCTGGGCGGAGAGGTTGAACCACAGCAGCAGCGCGATGACCGCCGCGAACGACGCGAACAGCGGGTTGGCGGTCGCACCGCGCACGAACAGGCCCGACAGCTGCTGCAGCACCGTGAGCCCGACGGCACCGATGAGCGCACCCGGCCACAGCACGCGGGCAGGCGCTCGTACACCGCTCAACACCACGAAGCCGAGCGCGATGATCCCGGCGTCGAGCACGAAGATCGCGCCGACGGCGAGCGCCTGCGACGCGAGGTGAGCGACCCAGTCCTCGCCGCCCAGCCAGCCGCCGACGGATTCGATGAAGGTCGTGCCGTAGAAGGTCGCGGCGGCCGACAGCAGGAATCCGCCGCCGATAGCGAGGGCGAGCAGCAGGTTGCGCACGATCACCCAGATCCAGAACACGTCGTCGTGGATCTCGTCGGCGAGGGTGCGCAGCGCAGCCCGGAGGGAGCCGATGGCCCCGATCGACGCGCCGATCAGACCGATGAGCGACAGGATGCCGGTGAACGTGAACGCAATGGGGGCGCTCAGCGCCTCCGGCTTGATCAGCCCGTTCTCGCCGATGAGACCGGGGATGGCGGCGTTGACGGTGTCGATGAGCGCCTGCCAGGCGGCGGGGTTGCCGTCGAACCACAGCGCGGCGAACGAGAAGCCCAGCAGCACCGCGGCGAACACCGAGAACAGCGCCCGGTAGGTGATGCTGTCAGCGAGCATGAACCCGCGGCGCTCGAGATAGTGGAACCAGACGCGGACCGGCTTGAGCGACAGCATCCATGCCGTCGCCTTCGCGATCAGGTCCGCCATGGCGCCACCCTATCGAGTGCGCACAGCCCACGGCGCCCCGTTGACGTGCGCGCCATAGTATGTCCCTGGGGATAGGGGAATGCCGTGAGAGGTCTTGCACAGACGCTCGTGCTCACCGGAGCCGTACGAGCCGCCGACATGTCCGCCGCGCTCGCGCAGGTGGGCGACGGACCGGAGCTGCAACGCCTGCTGGTGAGTTCGAAGCTCGTCACCGAGGCGCAGGTTGCGGAGGCCATCGCCCTGCACACCGGCCATCGCTACGTCGACCTCGCAGAGATGCCGCTCGACCCCAACGTGGTCGCGCTGGTGCCCGGAACCCTGTGCCGCCGGTACGGCCTGATCCCGGTCGATCGCCGCGGCGAGCGCCTCACCGTGGGCGTGCTCGACCCCACCGACATCGTCGCCCTCGACGACGTGGCCAGCATCACCGACCTGTTCGTCGAACCTGTCGTCGTCGCCGAGGATGCGCTGGCGCAGATGTTCGAGCGCTTCCTCCGCTCCGATGAGGAGCTCAGCGAGCTGTCGATGTCGATGGAGGAGTCGAGCGAGGCGAATCAGACCGCGTTCACCGAGAACCTCGAGGAGCAGGACAACGACGCGCCTATCGTGCGATTCGTGAACCTGCTGATCGCACAGGCGATCAACGACCGTGCGAGCGACATCCATGTGGAGCCGGGTGAGAAGCAGCTCACCGTGCGGTTCCGCATCGACGGCGTGCTGCACGAGATGCAGAAGGCCGACCGCGCCATCCAGGACGGCATCATCTCGCGCCTGAAGATCATGTCGTCGATCGACATCGCCGAGAAGCGCAAGCCGCAGGACGGCCGGCTCTCGGTCACCCACGAACACCGCACCGTCGACGTGCGGGTGGCGACGCTGCCGACCGTGTGGGGCGAGAAGATCGTGATGCGCATCCTCGACAACACCGGCCAGGTGATGACGATGCGCGACCTGCTGTTCTCGAGCACCAACGAGAAGCGGTTCCGCGAGGCGATCACCAAGCCCCACGGCATGATCCTCGCGACCGGCCCCACCGGCTCCGGCAAGTCGACGAGCCTCTACACGGCACTGCGGGCTATCGCGAACCCGAAGATCAACGTCATCACCGTCGAGGACCCGGTCGAGTACCGCATCGCCGGAATCAACCAGGTGCAGGTCAACAACCGCGCCGGACTGACGTTCTCGAACGCGCTGCGCTCGATCCTGCGCTCCGATCCCGACGTCGTGCTCGTCGGCGAGATCCGAGACCAGGAGACGGCGAACATCTCCATCGAGGCCGCGCTCACCGGTCACCTCGTGCTCTCGACGCTCCACACCAACGACGCACCGTCTGCGTTGACACGCCTCACCGAGATCGGCTGCGAGCCGTTCCTCGTCGCCACGGCCCTCACGGCCGTCATCGCCCAGCGCCTCTCGCGCCGACTGTGCATGCGCTGCCGCGAACCGCTCGTCGAGAGCTCCGAGGTGCTGACTTCTCTCGCCTTCCCGCACGACCCGGCCGATCTGCCGCAGCTCTACCAGGCGTCGGCGGCAGGCTGCGCCGCGTGCAGCAACACCGGCTACCGCGGCCGCGTCGCCCTGCACGAGATCATGACGCTCAGCGACGAGATCGAGACGCTCGTCGTGACCCGGGCGACGGGCACCGAGATCCGTCAGGTCGCGCTGGAGCAGGGCATGGTATCGCTCCGCGAGGACGGCTGGTCGAAGGTGTCGCAGGGGCTCACGACCATCGAAGAGGTGCTGCGCGTCACCGTGTGACGCGCGGCACGGTCTCGCTCTGCGACCGGGACGGCTGCGCCGGCCCCGGTCGCCCGAGCGTGCGGTGCTTCACGCCTGCTTGGCCAGCTCCCCGTACAGCGTGAAGATCGGCAGGTACAGCGAGATGACCATGCCCCCGATGACGACGCCCAGTCCCACGATGAGGATGGGTTCGATGGTCGACGACAGCTGGGCCGTGGCGGTCTCGACCTCGTCCTCGTAGAAGTCGGCGATCGACGCGAGCATCTCGACGAGCGTGCCGGATTCCTCACCCACAGACACCATCTGCGGCACCATCGCGGGGAACACCTCGGCTTTGGCGAGGGGCGCAGCGAACGAGCGGCCCTGTCGGATCGACTCCTGCACGTCGCGGACGGCCTGCTCGATCTTCCAGTTGTTCGACGCCTGCCCGACGATGGCGAGCGCCTGGATGATCGGTACGCCGGCGTTGAGCATCATCGACAGGTTTCGCGCGAACCGCGCCACGGCGATCTTCGTGGTGAGCTTTCCGAAGACCGGCATCTTCAGCTTGATCGGGTCGACGAAGCGACGGTACTGCTCGGTGTGGCGGTTGGCGCGCCACCAGATCACCGCGACGATCACTGTCAGCACGATCGCAGGCAGGATCCACCACATGTTGTTGGAGATCGTCACGAGGATCTGGGTCGGCAGCGGGAGCTGCGAACCGAGTCCCCTGAACATGCCCTCGAAGATCGGCACGACGAAGGTCACCATGACGAGCACGCCGATGATCGCGATGACCAGCACGATCGCCGGGTACGTGACCGCGGCACGGATCTTGTTGTGCAGCTCGGCTTCGCGTTGATAGTTCTCGGCGATCGAACTGAGCGCACCACCCAGGAACCCGCCCGATTCGCCGACCTTGACGATGCTGAGCATCAGCGGCGGGAAGGTCTGCGGATGCCGAGCGAGCGCCGCTGAGAACGAAGACCCCGACTCCACATCGGCCTGCACCTGCACGAGCGCCGGCTGCAATCGCTTGTCGTCCGTCTGCTCGATCAGGATCGACAACGTCCGCATGAGAGGAAGACCGGCGTTGATCAGACCGGCCATCTGCCGGGAGAACACGGCGAGGGTGCGCGCCGAGACGTGCTTGGTCGCGCCAGGCAGTTTGATCTCACGGTTGAGCCCCGTGTTGGACTTGAGCGTCACTTCGAGCGGAGTGAGTCCCTGAGCCTTCAGCTTGCCGGTCACCGCGGATTCGCTCGCGGCCTCGATCGTGCCCTTGACGACAGCGCCTCCGCGCGGATCGACCGCCCGGTAGACGAACTCCTGCACGACGGCCATCGGTCAGCTCTCCTTTCCGGGCGTGGCCCACCCGTAGCCGAACCCGCCCGGATCGTAGACCTCGTCGTCGGCGTCCGCCTCGCCGTTCCAGTCGACGTCGCGCACTGTCGGGTCGACGCGGCCGCCGACGGTCGGCGTACCGAAGCGCGACCCCATGCCGATGCCCGTGCCAGCGGCAGTATCCGCGGGAGCGGGTGCGGCCGCATCCGCTTGCCTCCACCCGCCGGCGTGATGCGCCCACTCCTCCGCGTCGAGGTCGCGCGGCGTGATGTAGACGCCGTCGAGACTCTTGGGGTCCACGGCGAAGTCCATCGCGACATTGCGGGCGATCGTGCCATCGGCGACGAGCCGGCGCAGATCCTGGTCGAGCGTGTGCATGCCGACTTCGGAGCCGGCCTGCATCGCCGAGTAGATCTGCGCGACCTGCCCCTCGCGGATCATGTTCGCCACCGCAGGCGTGTTGACGAGCACCTCGGTGGCGATCGTGCGGCCGTTGACCTGTGCGAGCGGAAGCAGCGTCTGGCTGATGATCCCCTGCAGGGTGTCGCCGAGCTGAGTGCGGATCTGATGCTGCTGGTCGGCAGGGAACACGTCGATGATGCGGTTGATGCTTTTCGCGGCGCCCTGCGTGTGCAGCGTCGAGAGCACGAGATGACCGGTCTCTGCCGCCGAAAGCGCCGTCGAGATCGACTCGGGGTCTCGCAGCTCTCCGATGAGGATGACGTCTGGGTCCTGACGGAGAACCCGGCGCAGCGCCTCCGCGAACGAGTTGGTGTCGCGACCGACCTCGCGCTGATGGATCAGCGCACGCTTGGACTGGTGGTGGAACTCGATCGGGTCCTCGATCGTGATGATGTGCGCGGGCACCAGCCGGTTGACGATGTCGACCATCGCGGTGAGGGTCGTCGACTTGCCCGAGCCTGTGGGACCGGTGAGGAGCACGAGTCCTCTTGGCCGGAGCGCGAGGTCGCGGGCGATCTCCGGGGCCCCCAGCTCTTCGAGCGAGTACACGCGATCGGGGATGTAGCGGAGAGCGATCGCGATGGACCCCAGTTGCCGGTAGACGTTGGTGCGGAACCGACCGATGCCGGCGGTGGCATGAGCGAGATCGACCTCGCCGTGCTCCAGGAACTCCCGCCGCTGCCCCTCCGTCATGAGGTCGAACGCGGTCCGCTCCACCCACTCGTCGGACAGCGCGTCCGGGTAGCCCGGCACCGGCACGAGGTCGCCGTCGACGCGCAGCAGCGGCGGTGCGCCGGCCGTGATGTGCACGTCCGACGCGCGATGGCGCGCGCCCCGGGCGAGGAGTGTCTCGAAGTCGAGGTCTTCCATCGTCCTCACCCTTCCGTGTCGACGTAGGTCAGGGCCGAGATCTGGACGTCGATGCCGCCTCCGCCACTCGGCGCCATCGTCGCGGTGACGTTGTTGAGCAGACGTGGGCCGGTCCGCAAGGCGTCGAGGAACGCGGTGGCCTGCGCGATGTCCGCTGCGGTCGCGCTGATGACGAAGTCGACCTGCTGCCGTCCCGCGGCTGCTCCGGGGGCCGATGCCGGCCCTGCGTCCGCGGCGGTGCCGTCGGTGGGGTCAGCCGCTTCGGCCGTCGCTTCCGGTGTGGGCGCGGGCTGGGCTACGGCCGCGTCGCCCTCGGTCGCACCGGTACGGGGGACGAACGCGACCTGCTGGCCCGCCGTGACCGCCGTGATCCGGACCCCGGATGCCTCGGCAGCGCGCGCGGCGACTTCGAAGACGTCGTCGAGTTGACCGGTCGCCGGGATCTGTGAGCGCAGCCCCGCAACGTTCGCCTCGATCTCATCGAGGTTCTCCTGCTGCGCGTTGAGGCTGTCGACCTGCGCCTGATAGAGCTCGTTCGTGTTCGCAACGGTCGCGGTCTGCGTGTCCACACTGACGGCCTGGAAGTACAGCGGCACAGCGACGAGGAACACCCCGAGCGCGATGACACCGAGCGAGACGATGATCCCGATCGCGGTGACGATGTGCTTCGGCATCACTCGCCCCCCTCTTCCGGCGCGTACTGATTCGAGTACACGGTCTGGTCGAACTGGACGGCGAGCAGGTAGGTGTATCGACCGCCTGTCGTCGGATTCGTCGTCACCGACTGCCCGTCGGCGTAGAGCACTCCCTCGACGCCGCGAAGCGACCGGATCAGCGGCACGATGTCGATCGGTGTCGGGCTGTCGAACGTGACGGTGCCGACCAGCCCCTGTTCGACGGTCGGGTCGGCTCCCTGTGGCGCGCCGCCGACAGCGAGGTCGACACCCGTGATGGCGGTGTCGGCCGGAAGCACGCTGCTGATCTTGCCCACCACCGGTGTCCAGGCGAGGTCCGTCGCCATCGCGTCCGTGCGGTACGCCGTCAGCTCCGACTCGGTCGCGAGAGCCCCGCTCACCTCCGAGAGAGAGGCGATCTCGGTGAGCAACACATTCGTCCGGGTCTGCTCGGCGACCAGGCGCTGGTCGGCGATGAACTTGAACGCGAATGCGCCGGCGATGATGAGGAACGCGACGACGATCGCGCCGAGGACGATCCACACCCACAGGCGCACCAGCTGGTCGCGCTCGCGGCGCGCGGTCTCGCTGCGCGGCATGAGGTTGACGCGCGGTGCTCCCGAGAGCGGGACTGGGATGACGGTCATTTCGAGACCTCCCCGAGTGCGATGCCGACGGTGCCGACGAGGTTGAGTGCGACCTCTCCCGCGGGCGGCGGGGTCGACATCGAGATCGCATCGCCGACGGAGACGGTCGTCATCGGTGTGTCGATGGCCGCGCCCAGCGCCGGCAGGACGCCCTCGACGGCGGCACCTGCACCGGTGACGAACACGCGACTCAGCGGGACGGAGTTCGCACGGCTCCCGAAGAACGCCAATGTGCTGCGCAGGCGGGCAGCGAGGTCGGAGACACCGGGAGGCGTCGCCGCGCGGATGGAGCCGCGGGTGCGGCTGGGCGCGGCGAGGCCGGTCCCGCCGCCGAGCCCGTTGACGACCGCGAGCGCGAACTCCGGCTCCGCGATCTCGGCGTTGTGGCGTCGCGTGGCTGCGGTGGCGACATCGATCGGCAGCAGGCGCACGAAGTGTGGAACTCCGCCCTTCGAGATCACGACCTGCGTGGTGTGATCGCCGATGCTGATCGTGGCGACCGTCTCCTCAGGCGAGGCGAGCGGCGCGGTGACGCGAGCGAGGCCGAAGGCCGCCAGGTCGACCGCTCGCGCGCGCACCTTGACCTTCGCGAGCGTGGAGATGATGTGCTCGATGTTCTCCGCCACGGCCGCAACGAGCAGCCCCGAGACCTGATCCGCCTCCTGCGTCAGGGGGAAGAAGTCGAGCACCGCCTGACTCGCGGGCACCGGCAGCAGGTCCTGCACCTGGTACGGCAGCGCTTCACGCAGCAGGTCGGGCCGCATCGCTTGGGTCGTGTACTCGCGCACCAGGATCCGGCGGCTGGCCACGCCGAGCACGGCATCCTTGCTCCGGAATTTCGCGCCGGTCCACAGCTGCCTGAGCGCGACCGCGACGGCGCCCGCGTCGAGCACCTCCGAGTCGCGCGCGGCCTCCGGTGGTAGCGGTACTTCACCGTACGCGACGAGTTGAGGTCTGCGACCCAGTGAGATCTCCGCGGCACGGACGCTCTCCTCGGTCACCTCCAGCCCCACGATCGTCTTCCCCATGGTTTCCCCTTCCCCAAAGACTGTCGGCGTCAGGCGCCGACGAAGAGATTCACGTACCAGCGGCCTACGGCTTCGCCGGCGAAGACACCCGTCCACGCGCCGAGGATCATCCACGGGCCGAACGGAATGGCGGTCTTGCGGCCTACGCGCCGCAGCAGGAGGAGCACGATGCCGAACACTCCGCCGTACAGGAACGCGGCGAACGCCCCCACCGCGAGCGCCCCCCAGCCGAGCCAACCGAGGTAGATGCCGATGACGCCCGCGAGCTTGACGTCTCCGCCGCCCATGCCGCCGGGCCGAGCCGCGCGCAGCAGGAAGTAGAACAGGTACATCCCCGCCATGCCGATCGCCGCACGAGCGAGCGCGCTCCAGTCGCCGGTCAGCCACGCGGCGACGACGAACAGGATGCCAGCGACGAGGTAGCTCGGAAGCACGATGCTGTTGGGCAGCCGGTGCGTGTCGAGATCGATGAGCGTCAGGACGACGGAGATCGCGGCGAAGTAGAGGAACGCGACGATGACCAGCCCGAGCGCCCACGCTTCTGCGACGCCGACGCTCGCCTCGCTCGCGGAGTGAGCGACGAACGAGCCGGACGGCGCGTCGAAGCTCCAGGAGTACACCGCGAGCCCCCACCACGCGACCAGCGCGAACGCGGTCCCCGTCACCGCTTCGACGATCGGGTACCGCGCCGAGATCGGCGCTTTGCAGTTCGCGCACTTTCCGCGCAATGCGATCCACGACACGACCGGGATGTTCTGCCACGGCTTGATCGCGACATCGCAGTGCGGGCATCGGCTCTCGCGCAGCAGCGAGATCTCCGCCGGCACGCGGTAGGCGACGACGTTGAGGAACGACCCGATGAGGAGGCCGAGCACCCCCGCCACGATGACGAGGAAGATGACGACGGAAGTCACCGGCTACTGCTCGCTCTGCGAGACGCGCGACGGCGGCTGGATCGTGGTGATGATGGTCCCGTCGTCACCGGTCCCTGTGGCGTCCTTGATGTAGCACCCGAGGTTGATCAACGGCGCCCATGCCATCGCACGGCAGGTGAAATCCGGTTGCACCCAGTGGTTGGTCGACGTTTCATTGTCGGCTGCGTAGAACTGGCCGGTGAAGGAGATCGCACTGGCGGAGTTCGGCACCTTGTCCAGACCGCACGGCGAATAGATCATGAGGTATGGCGTCATCGTGCTCGACTTGCCGGGCAGGTTGAGCTCGTCGACCGGATTCGTGGGCGACGGTCCGCAGTTCGGGCCCGCTGTCGTGGGTCCGGAGTCAGCGTGGATCATGAACAGCTGTGGCGTGGCGGCCGCACCGACCGACGTGAGCGACCCACCCACCGTGACGTTCATCTCGACGGCGGCAGGGACGAGGAAGACCGCATCGTTCTTGATGTTCCCCGCATTGAGAGTCACCGTGACGTCCGTCGTGCAGGCGCGATAGTCGATCCCGTAGCGGGTCTTGCCGCTGCCCAGGGGCACCGCGAGCACAGCCGTCATGTTCGCCTTGCAGTTCGTCGCCGAGTTCGCGACCGTCGTCCACTGCACGTCGGTGCCCCAGAGAGCCGGGTCCACGCCGAGGTCCAGCCAGTTCGTCATCTGGTACACCGCGTCGAGCGTCGGGTTGAAGACGGCGGGGGAAGGCGTCACCGAAGCGGTCTTGGTGCCCTTGACGGTCACGCCGGTCCCGGTGATCGTCGTCTTGGCTTTGACGTTTCCGTCCACCGTTCCCTTGGAGAGGGTCACAGACCCTCCCGACAGCACGTTCCCGACGATCTCGCCATTGTTCGTGTCGATCGTGATCGAGCCGTTCTGGGAGACGACATCACCCGTACCGGGGACCCCCGTCGTTCCGATCGTGGTCTTCGGACCGCCGACGGTGATGGCGTCCCGTGCGTAGATGCTGCCGGTGACGTCGCAGCTCTGACTGAGCACGACCCCGCCACGCGGAACCCACAGATCTCCGTTGATCGTGGAGTCGCTGTTGCAGGTGTACGTTCCGTCACGGATGACGACATCACCGAGGTAGGTCGACTTCGTCAGTTTGAAAGTCCCGGAGAAGTAGGCCAGTGAGCCGCCCGGCTGGTTCGTGAAGGTGGCCAGTCGCTGATAGATGGCGACCACCGTGGTGGAATCACCGTCGGGACCCACGCCGGTGGACGTGATCTGAATCGTCGCGCTGGCCGTGGTGCTCAGGCACGAGTCGGTGAGGTGCGCGGCGTCGGCACCGAAGAGTGCCGAAACGCTGCGGTAGGTCGGGTTCGTCGAATCCGAGATCGACTTCGTGCACCCGTTCGCCATCACCGCAGCGAGCATCGCATCGCGTCCTGATTCGGCGGCGACGAACGCCTGCGTCTGGCTCAGGTTGTTCTCGTTGGCCCGGAAGGTGAAGAGCACGCTCGCGGCGATCAGCGACGCGATGACGAAGCCGACCAGCATCAGGACGAGGACCATGACCAGCGCGACGCCGTCCTGCGAATCGCCCGGGTCGTCGCTGTCTCGAGGCTTCGAGAATCTCATGTCCAGCATGATCCCCCTCCTGTGGGAGAAGTCCGCAGCGACGCCGACCCGCTGATGTTGACGGGAGCGGCGGCCGTCCCGAGGTTGAACGCGTAGTCGATCGTGTTGCTGCCGATGAGCGTGAAGTACGCTGCCGATCCGGGGACCTTGGTCACGTGGCTCGCCCACGATGCCGGCGAGGGCAACGCTGCCCCCGTCACTGCCGACGCCATGTGCAGGCCGCCGTCGGACGCCACCCAGAAGAGCTGGCATTGCTTGCTGTCGGTATAGGCGGTGCGGACCCACAGTGTCGACCCGCCGTCCGTGACACGCAGGGCGACCCCGTTGCGAACCGCTCGTTCGACGCTCTGGCCGACCAGCTGTCCGCTGTTGGTTGCCGCGGTCGTCGTGGTGACGTCGTTCTGAGCCCGCCATGAGTTGGTGAAGATGGTCCCGATGACGCCGGCCAGTATGCCGAGCAGCACGACGACCACGATGAGCTCGACCAGTGACAGTCCGTCGTCATCCTTTCGGTCCTCGCGAGCCGCCGGCATCGTCATGGCACGTAGACCTTCGCTGTCACAGTCGCTACCTGCTTCCCGGCCGCCGACGTTGCGATGAGCGTGAGGGTGACCGCCTGCAGATGAGTGGTGGAGGTGCAGGTCGGCGCGGGACCTTTGATCGTGATGGTGCCGCCGCTGCCGTCCTTGGTGGTCGTGCCCGGATTCGCCGCCGCCCGCAAGTCCGCGCATGACACGTTGGTCGTATTGCGCAGCTCTTCTATCTGGGAGTTGAGCGCACGCGTCGCGGTCGCCGTCGACGACTGCTGGGACGAGTAGGCGATCCCGTTGTAGAGGACGGGCAGGATCGCCACAGCGATGATCGCGAGCAGGAAGAACGCGATGATCATCTCGACGAGGCCGAACCCCGCAGCGTCGGCGCTGCGATCCCTCATCCGCGCACCTCCCCAAGTGGCAGAATCCCCGGCTCTAATGATGCCATGCGGCGGAAACCGTCGCTTGAAATCGATACGGGTTGGGCGAACGGAGCCGCCCAACCCGCACATGTGCCGAGGCTACGAGCAAGTTGGAGCGGCTGCAGTCCCGCCGACGCCCGGTCCGGCAGACCAGCTGAAGGAACCATTCGTCGCGGTCACGCACACGTTCGAAACGGACGTGCTTCCGCTCGACAGCGAGACCGTGATCGAGCCGTCACCAGCCGACGCCGCGGCGGCACCAGGCGAAACGGCGGTGACACCGGTGACACCGGTGCCCGCGATCGCAGCGGCCGCAGCGGTCGCACCGTTCGCGGCAGCTGCCTTCACAGCGTTCTCCGCGGCGACCTGCTGGATGTTGACGAAGATCGGCACCGCGATCGCGACGAGAATGCCGAGGATCACGACGACGATGATGAGCTCGATGAGCGAGAAGCCCTTCTCGTCATCCTCCTCGCGACGCTGCTTCATCGCCTCGAGGTAGTTCTTGATAGTTGCACGCATGGCGCGTCTCTCCCCAGTGTGAGTTGAAAGGTCAGCTCCGACCGACCGGGCACACGAGTGCCGGCCCTCAATATCCCTATTAACCAGTCCCAGACTCTGTCAGAGCTGGGTTCGAGACCACGCTCAGGCGTGAATCCCCTCCCGCCATCGATCATGCACGCGGGAGGTCAGCCCCGCCCCCTGGGCATGCTCAGCGTTGACGCAGGATCTGCGCAACTTGCCACGCCCCAGCGCTTTCGGGGTCGCCACCGGGTCTCCGAGTGAGCTTCTCCGCGTACTCTTCACTGGAACGCGCCGAGGGGAGCAAGGGGTGGCGGGTCTTCCACTGTGGGTCGCCATGGCGATCTGCCTCGCAGCGCTGGGGCTGCCCGGGGCACTCATCGGGCTCGCGCTGCGCCTGCGAGGCCTGTGGCTGGCGGCGCTGGCACCGGTGCTCTCGTTCTCGGTCATCGGCATCGCCGCGATCGTCGCTCCCGTCTTCGGCGCCGAATGGTCGATCTGGCCGGTAGCGGTCGTCGGAGCGATCGCCGTTCTCCTCGCATGGGCGATGACGCTCCTCGTTCGCGCACCCCGCGCAGGAGTGAGCTCTCGCACCTCGCAGTGGTCCGCGCCCATCGCCGTGGGGGCGGGCGCCCTGCTGATGGCGCTGCGATGCCTGCGCGGCATCCCCGGCGCCGACCTCTTCGCGCAGTCGTTCGACAACGCGTTCCACCTGGCCGCCGTCCGGTACATCCTCGACGCCGGGAACGCCTCACCCTGGGCCGTGTCGACCCTCGGCCTGCCGGACGAAGGCGGCTTCTTCTACCCCACCGGATGGCACGCCCTCGTCGCGCTGGTGGCCGAGGCATCCGGATCCCCCATCGCCGTCGCATCGAACGCATGCCTCGTCGTCGTCGCCTGTCTGGTGTGGCCGCTCGGGGTGGTTCTGCTCACCCGGACCCTCTTCGGAACTCAGGCCCCGGTGCTGATCGCCGCCGGCGCGATCTCCGCGGGATTCGCCACATACCCGTTCATGATGATCGTCACGATGGGCACATACCCGCTGGTCGCAGCGATCGCCCTGCTGCCGGCGGCGGTGGCCGCCGCGGTCGCGTGCGCAGGCGTCGGCAGCGGTCGTGCGTCCCGAAGGAGTGCGGCGCTTGCGCTGGTTGCGTCGGTGCCCGCTCTCGGACTGGTGCATCCTTCCGCTCTCGTGATGCTCGTGGTGCTCACGCTTCCGATCGCGATCGTCGCTGCGGCGAAGATCGCCCGCAGCCGACCCGACCGGGCACGCCTGGTGGTGCTGGCGACCGTCCTCTACGGCGCATTGATCCTGGTCGCCGTGCTTCTGCTCCGCACCCCGATCGACCAGCCGGACACTCTGCGCTCCTCCGTCGCGCAGGCGCTCGGCGAGGTCGCATCGAGCGCCTTCGGCGCCATGCCGATCTCCATCCTGCTCGCCGTGACGACAGGCATCGGTGTCGTGGCCTCCCTCCGCCGCAGGCGTGCGACGGACTGGGTCGCGATCGGCTTGTGGGCGGCCGTCGCGACCCTCTACGTCGGCACGGTCGGTGGTGACGAATTCCTTCATCTCGTGCTCGGCGGCCCCTGGTACTCCGACGCGACGCGCATCGCCGCCTTCACTCCTGTGGTGATCGCACCGCTCGCCGCGTCGGGTGCGGCGGCGTGCTGGACGTGGCTCACGGCATGGGTTCGGCGTCGCGGTGCGGGACGACGAGCCCTGCGGATCGCGGCTCTGGCGACCGCCCTCGTGGTGTTCGCCGCCGCGTCGATCCAGTCCGGCCCGGTGCGCGGGATGGATGCCGCGCTGCGCTCAACGTTCACCCCGACCGACAACGCGCTCCGCAGCCTCGTGGGGGTCGGACCCGACGAGCGAGAGCTGATCCGGTTCATCGCGCAGCGCGTACCCGAAGGCGACGTGATCGCGAACAACCCCCGCGATGCCTCGGGCTTCATCTACCCCCTCACCGGGCGACGGCTGCTCACGCCGTACATGCTCACGTCCATCGACCACGATCGCGAGGTGTTCTACGCCGGCATCGCGCAGGCCGAGCCGACGGATGCCGCGTGCGACGTCGCACAGCGCCTCGGCGTGCGATGGGTCGTGGAGTTCCACCCCGATCAGGTCCTGTCCGGCGACGAACGATTCGCGGGCATCGAAGACATCGGAACGTCACCCGTCGTCGAACTGGTGAAGCGCGTCGGCGCCTCGTCGCTGTACAGGATCACGGGCTGCGGTTTCGGCTGACCCCATGGTCGGCATCGGGCGCGGCGGTCCGCGCGTCGATGTCGTCGGCACGCGCACGCGGTGCCGGTCGCCGGTCCGATGTGAACGCCGCACATGACGAGGGCGCGACACCCGCTCTGGTCAGTCGAGGATCGCGAGCGCTTGCTCGACCATCAGAGCCCCGAGCCACACCGCCGCGATGAGCGAGCCGACGAGGGCGACCACCGACAAGACCCTCCTCGTCCTGCGCTGCGCCGCGATGATCAGTCCACCGATCGCGAGGAAGAACGCCCCCAGGGCGAGCGCGACGCTCACGAGACCGACCATGCCGGCGGTCGCGGGATCCCAGGCGGCCAGCCAGACCACCACCGCGATACCGCCGGCCACCGCGAGGACGATCAGCACGACCGATGCCAGCGCCGGCACATTGCGAGGCGCAGCCTCCGGGAACGGTGGCCGCACCTCGCCGACGTATGAGCTCGACACAGGCTGGTAGACGATGGGAGACGGCGGACGATCTTCGGCGGAGATCGCGCGCCGGGGCGCGATCTGGTCGGGCATCTCCTCGGCCGGCTTGGGAGCGGCGGCGGCGAGGGCACCCGGGGTCGGCACGGGCGACCAGGGTGGGGGCTGCGGCGCGACCGACGCTGACGGCGCCGCGCCGCCGGCTACGGCATCCATGTCGGCCGCCCTCCGCCGTGTCGCCCTCGATGCGTCCGGCTCGGGCGACACCTCGGGATGGCGCTCGCCTGGCTCCTCCCCCGCGTGCGCAGACTCGTTCGCGGCGCCGATCGACCGCACCCGGTCGGTCCACGCAGCGCCATCCCACCACCTCAGGCGGTCGACGGCGGATGCGTCCGCGTACCAACCGGGTGGCGGTCCCCCCAGAGACCCGTCCGACATCGTGCTCCCCAGCAGAAGGAATGCTCACTCGAGCGCAAACATACCCGAGCGATGGGACCGCTACCATCGTGTCTCTCTCGACGCGGAACCAGCCCGACGCACCGAGGCCGCGTCAGCCGTCGAGCACCTCGAGGCGCACGGCCACCGGGCCGCCGTCGACGAGTGCCTCGGCATCCCTCACGGCCTTCTTCAGGGGCAGCACGTACGAGCCCGAGTCCGAGGAGGGGAAGATCGAGGTCGCCCACTCGGTGCCGCCGATGCGCGCTCGCACCCGCACCGACCCGAACCCGCGGTACGGCCGCGGAATCTCGCGGATGTCGGCGCTCAACTCAGGCGGCACGGCGGTGAAGAACCAGGCCGAATCCTCGCGGGCGTCCCAGCGGAAGACCTCTCCGTCGAACTCGATGATCACCCGCCGACGCTACCGCCGACCGCTGACACCCGTCACAGGTGTTCGCCGGGCGCACCGCCGTGGCGGTCGATCAGGCGCTGCAGGCAGCTCGACCAGCCGTCGATGTGCTGCGTGCGCTCTTCTGCCGTGGCGAACCCGGAGTGGCGCACGACGACGCGGGTGGCGGCATCCGCGGCAGGCTCGAGCTCGATCTCGACATCGGTCGCGTGCTCCTCCCCCGCCCACCGCCACGCGAGCCGCAGGAACCGGGGCGCGTCGAACGTCAGCACCGTCGCCTCGACGGCGAGATCGACCGGAGCCGACCGCACCTCCCAGCGGCCGAGCTCGCGCAGCTCGACCCTGGCCGTGGCCTCGAAGCGCGGCGGCCAGTACCACTGGGCGAGCAGGTCGGGCAGGGTGAACTCGCGCCAGACGACGCCGACGGATGCCGCGACCAGCGCTTCTTCGGTGAGCTCGTGCATGCACACACGCTAACGCCTGCGCTCGCCCGGCACCCCTACGATCGAACGCGTGCCGAACACGCCGCGATCGACCACCCGAACGTCACCCGACCGACCGGGACGCGACCTGTCGCGGCCGTTGCCGGCGGCGCTCAGCTGGACGGTGCTGCTCGCCTTCGCTGCGGCGTTCGCGCTCGCGCATGTCGTGCTCGGCCTCTCGTGGTGGCTGCCGGCGCTCTACGGCGCGGCGAGCGTCATCGCCTTCGGCGCCTACGGGATCGACAAGGCGGCGGCACGACGTGGCGCCGACCGCATCTCGGAACGCACGCTGCTGGTCCTCGGGCTCATCGGCGGCTGGCCGGGGGCGCTCGTGGCGCAGCAGGTGTTCCGCCACAAGACACGCAAGCGGTCGTTCCGGCGCGCGTTCTGGGCGACCGTCGGCGTCAACGTGCTCGTGCTGGCCGCGTGCGTCTACCTCGTCGCGGCGCCCGCGGTGACCTGAGACCCCACGCCGGGACCGGCGGCCGACAGCGGATACCTATTGCGGGCGCATCCGCCGCGGGTGTAGTTCCGTTGCTGACGCGCTCCCGCAGGCTTCCTCGCCTCCTGGGGAACGGGCAGCGCGCAGAGAGGCGCGCCATGCGTGCATACGCCGTCGCCACCGCAGGAGCTCCACCCGCGCACCACGATCTCGACATCCCCGAGCCCGACGACGGCGAGGTGCGCGTGCGCGTGGCCGCGGCATCCGTCAACGGGTTCGACGTGGCCGTCGCCGCCGGATACATGGCGGGATTCTTCGAGCATCGCTACCCCGTCGTCCTCGGACGCGAGTTCGCCGGCATCGTCGACGCCGTCGGCCCCGGCGTCGACGGGTTCGCCGTCGGGGACCGCGTGCTCGGGGTCGTGTCGAAGCCACACCTCAAGGACGGCGCCTTCGCCGAGTACACCACCGCAGTCGCCGCGGACGGTGTCACCGCCGCACCAGGCTTGCTCAGCGACTCCGCGGCCGCCTCGCTCGGTCACACCGGGTCGACCGCGCTCTCCGTCCTCGCCGCGCTGGGGGACGTCGAAGGCAGGACCGTGCTGATCGTCGGCGCCACGGGCGGCGTGGGGACGCTGCTCACTCAGCTCGCCGCCGCGGCGGGCGCGACGGTGATCGCCACCGGCCGCACCGCGGAGGGCAGGCAACTGCTCGAGGAGCTCGGCGCGGCCCACGCGGTCGACTACGCCGACCTGGCGGCATCCGTCCGCGCCGTCGCACCCGACGGCGTCGACGGGGCCGTCCACCTTCACGGCGACCCCGCCGAGTTCGCGCCGCTGGTCAAGGACGGCGGGGTGCTCGTGTCGACGCTGCTCTATGCGCCGGAATGTTCCCCGACGCGGACCGGCTGACCCCGGCGCCGATCGCCGGATACCCGACCGGGGAAGGACTCCGGCGACTGACGGGACTCGTCGACGCCGGCGAGCTCCGGGTGATCGTCGACCGCGAGCACGGGTTCGACGAGGTTGCGGACGCGTTCGCGGCCTACGGCCACGAGACCGTCGGCAACATCGTGGTGCTCATCGACTAGCCGGCGTCGGGCAGACGCGGGTGGGGGTGAAGCTTCCTCCGCCCGCGTCGACGGCGGCCGGGCTCAGCGGCCGTATTCCGGCGCCCAGTCGTCGCCGTCGGGGATCCAGTCCGCCGAGGCGGCGGCATCCGTCGCCGACGGCTCGGCCCGGCGCCACGCGGCGCCCTCGGGCCAGCTCGCGGCGAACGTCGACGCGACCTTGAACACACGGCGCGACAGCCCCGACAGGGTCTGCACCGGCCGGGCCGACACCGGCATGCGCAGCTGCGGGTCATACCGCACGCCGTCGGACGATCGCAGCCTGATCGTCAGGTCCAGATCGTCGTGGATGCCGGCATTGCCCCGGTCGACCTGGTCGCGCACGCGCTCCCACACCCGGGCGCGCATCGCGAAGTTCGAGCCGAACACGAGCGGGATGCCGAGCCACTTCTTGATCCAGTAATGCCCGCCGCCGATGTACCACCGCTCGCCGAGGTAGTTCTGCAGCGGGGTGCCGCCGTAGAACTCGGCCCCGCCGGTCAGCACGCCCAGCGACGGATCGGCGACGAAGGCGCGCACCAGCCGCGCGATCCAGTCGGGGTGCGGACGCGAGTCGGCGTCGAGCCGCGCGATGATGTCGGCGCCCTCGAGCGCCTCGTCGTAACCGCGTGCCGCGGCCGGCCAGATGCCGATCGCCGGCTCGTGGAACACGACTGCGCCGTACCGGCGCGCGACGGCGGCGGAGGCATCCGTGCTGGCGTTGTCGACGACGATCACTCGGTCTGCCGGACGGGCCTGTGCGGCGAGGGCGGCGAGGCACGCCTCGAGGAATCCGGCATCGTCGCGGCACGGAATGACCACGGCGACACGAGGAGCGAGGGGCACAGCCACACCATACTCCCGCGCCGACAGGGGGCGGCGCACACGCCGCGACGAGTCGCAGTCCTTCGTCGTGACCAGGCGGAACCCGGCGTCGGAGGCGAGCGTTTTTGATCCTTGAGACCGCTCTCAGGTTTGGTTACATTCCTGTAAGTAAGACGTCCACCTCTGCGGCGTCTTCACCTCAACGGAGAGGAACTGCCATGCCCGTCCCCGTTTCCCGTCGAACGCTGCGGCTCGGCGCCGTCGCCACCGGCGCCGCGCTCATCGCGAGCGCGCTGCTGGCCGCCCCGGCCGTCGCAGCACCACCACGCACCGTCGACCCGTTCCATCCGGACTTCGGACCGAACGTCACCGTCTACTCCCCCGACACCCCCGTGGCCGACATCCAGGCCGACCTCGACGCGCTGCACGCACAGCAGGTCGATGCCGAGATGAGCACCGCACGCCACGCGGTGTACTTCCTGCCCGGTGAGTACGGCTCGGCGGCCGACCCACTGCAGGTGAAGGTCGGCTACTACACCGAAGTGGCCGGGCTCGGCGCCTCGCCCGACGACGTCACCGTGCACGGCGCGGTCGAGGTCTACAACCGCTGCCTCGCCGACGGCGGCACGACCAACTGCCTCGCCCTGGTCAACTTCTGGCGCACGATCTCGAACCTGGCGATCGACATCCAGACGCCCGACCGCGGCTGCCGCAGCGGAGCCGACTTCTGGGCCGTGTCGCAGGCGGTGTCGATGCGTCGCCTCGACATCTCGGGCGGCAACGTCTCGCTCATGGACTACTGCACCGCCGGCCCGCAGTTCGCCAGCGGCGGCTTCATCGCCGACTCCCGGCTGCCGTTCGTGATCAACGGCTCGCAGCAGCAGTGGCTGATCCGCAACAGCGAGGTCGCCGGCTGGTCCAACGGTGTGTGGAACCAGGTGTTCTCGGGCGTCGTGGGCGCACCCGACGACGCCGCCTTCCCCGACCCGACCTACACGACGATCGACCAGACCCCCGTCAGCCGGGAGAAGCCGTACCTGTACGTCGGCGACGACGGCCGCTACAACGTCCGCGTGCCTGCGGCGCAGCGCGACACGAGCGGGGTCAGCTGGGCCTCCGGCGAGACGGCGGGGCGCAGCATCCCGATCACCGACTTCTACATCGCGACTCCGTCGGACTCGGTGAAGGACATCAACAACGCCCTGGCCCGCGGCCAGAACCTGATCCTCACGCCGGGCGTCTACGACATCGCCCAGTCGATCCAGGTGAAGCGCGCGAACACGGTCGTGCTCGGCCTCGGCCACGCGACGCTCACCGCCGTGGGCGGCGCGGTGCCGCTGGAGGTGAAGGATGCCGACGGCATCGTCGTCGCGGGCGTCACCATCGATGCGGGCACCACGCTCTCGCCGGTGCTGCTGCGCGTCGGCAACCCGAACGGTGGCAAGAAGCTGGACGCGAGCAACCCGATCACCCTCAGCGACGTGTACTTCCGCGTCGGCGGGCCGCACATCGGCAAGGCCACCACGGCCCTCGAGGTGAACTCCGACCACGTGCTCATCGACCACACCTGGGTGTGGCGCGGCGACCACGGCGTGGAGGGCTTCACGAACGGCGTCAACGGCGACACCGACCGATGGAACACCAACACCGGCACCAACGGCGTCATCGTGAACGGCGCCGACGTGACGGCGACGGGCCTGTTCGTCGAGCACTTCCAGACCTACAACACTCTCTGGAACGGCGAGAACGGCCGCGTCATCCTCTACCAGAACGAGCTGCCCTACGACCCGCCGACGCAGGCCGACTGGACGCAGCCGAACGGCACGCTCGGCTACCCCGGGTACAAGGTCGCCGACGGTGTGAAGAAGCACGAGCTCGACGGCGCGGGTGTGTACGTGTTCAACCAGAACAACCCGTCGATCGTCACCGCGAACGGGTTCGAGGTGCCGCAGACGCCCGGCGTCACGCTGCACCACATCATGACGGTGAACCTGTCGGCCGGAACGATCCAGAACGTCGTGAACGGCATCGGCGGCGCCGCCGACATGTCCCACGTGGGCGCGCCGCAGTTCATCGTGGACTACCCCACGCCCTGACAGGAGAGCGGATGCCTCGGCTCGGCGTGCGACGCCGGGCCGGGGCATCCGCCGTCCCGGCCCGACGCAGGCGACTCAGCGGCGGCGCACGTGGGCGTCGAGCGCGGCGGCGATCTCGCCCGCGGCGGCGAGCAGCTCGGGCGTGAGCGCGTCGACGAACGTCTCTCGCACCGCGCGGAGGTGGGGCGCCGAGGCCCGACGGAACGCGGTGGCGCCGGCATCCGTCAGCACCACCTCCGCGCCACGGCTGTCGACCGCGCAGTCCTCGCGTACGAGGAGTCCCCGGCGCTCCATGCGGCCGAGGTGGTGGGACAGCCGACTGCGCTCCCAGCCGATCGCGGACGCCAGCTCGGACGGGCGCAGGCGGCGGCCGTCCGCCTCGGACAGCGCGAGGAGCACGCCGTAGTCCCCCGTCGACAGGCCGGAATCGTGCTGCAGGCGCTGCTCGAGCTCGACACGCACCGCCTCGGTGGCCTCGATGAAGCTGCGCCACACGTGCAGCTCGTGCGCGGTCGGAGTACGGCGCTCTGCGGTGCGGGGCATAGAACCACTCCTCGTGTTGTTGACATGTCAATCATATTCATGAAGACTCGAGGCGCAAGTGGTTGATACGTCAACGACTTCGCGCCCGGGAGACGACAAGGAGCACCACGCCATGACCGCGATCGAGTTCGGACTGGACACCTTCGGCGACGTCCCCGAAGACGACGAGGGCGGGCTGCTCAGCTACGGCGCCGCCATCCGTCAGGTGGTCGACGAAGCGGTGCTGGCCGACGAGCTGGGCGTCGACGTGTTCCTCGTGGGCGAGCACCACCGGCCGGAGTACGCGATCTCGGCCCCCGAGACGGTCCTCGCGGGCATCGCCACCAGGACCTCCCGCATCCGGCTCGGCTCGGGTGTCACGGTACTGAGCTCCGACGACCCGGTGCGGGTGTTCCAGCGCTTCGCGACCGTCGACGCCCTGTCGAACGGACGGGCGGAAGTGATCCTCGGCCGCGGCTCGTTCACCGAGTCGTTCCCGCTGTTCGGCTACGACCTGGCCGACTACGACGTGCTGTTCGAGGAGAAGATCGACCTGTTCGCCGAACTCCTCAAGGAGAAGCCCGTCACGTGGCAGGGCACCCGGCGCGCGGCGCTGCACGAGGCGGACGTGTTCCCGAAGACCGAGTCAGGGCACCTGCGCACGTGGGTCGGCGTCGGCGGCTCGCCGCAGTCGGTCGTGCGCACGGCGCAGTACGGCTTCCCGCTCATGCTCGCGATCATCGGCGGCGCCCCGGAGCGCTTCGCGCCGTACGTCGACCTGTACCGCCGTGCCGCCGCCCAGTTCGGCACCCCGGCCCACCCGGTGGGGATGCACTCGCCCGGTTTCGTCGCCGACACCGACGAGCAGGCGCGCGAACTCGTGTGGCCGCGCTACAAGGTGATGCACGACCGCATCGGCGCGCTGCGCGGCTGGCCCCCGATCAGCCGGGCCCAGTTCGACCACGAGGTGGCGCACGGCTCGATGTACGTCGGATCCCCCGAGACGGTCGCCCGCAAGATCGCGAACGCCGTCGACGCCCTCGGCGTCGGTCGCTTCGACATGATCTACACGGCCGGTTCGACCCCGGCCCGCGAGCGGCTGCACGCCGTGGAGCTGTACGGCTCGAAGGTGGTGCCGATGGTGCGCGAGCTGCTCGTCGAGCGCGCGGAGGCACGCGAGAAGGATGCCGCGGCCGACACGGTCGGAGCTCCGGCGTGACCGCGCCCGCGGCGACGGCCGTGCGGGAACCCGGCCGGGCTACCATGGGCCGCGTGGACGGCACGGGCGAGAACGACACGACCCGGATCGGCACCCTCGGGATCCTCGGCGCCGGCAAGGTCGGCACCGTCCTCGCGCGCCTCGCCGCCGCCGCGGGCTACCGCGTCCTGGTCGCCGGATCCGGCGACCCCGGGCGGATCGCGCTGACCATCGACGTGCTGGCCCCCGGCGCGGCCGCGGTCGAGGCATCCGTCGTCGCCCGCGACTCCGACGCGGTGATCCTGGCGCTCCCGCTCGGCAAGCACCGCACCCTGCCGATCGCCGAACTGCGCGGGAAGCTCGTCATCGACGCGATGAACTACTGGTGGGAGGTCGACGGCCTGCGCGCAGACCTGAACGACCCCCGCACGTCGACGAGCGAGATCGTGCAGCGGTTCCTTCCGGATTCGCACGTCGTCAAGGCCTTCAACCACATGGGCTACCACGACATCGACGAGGAGGCGCGCCCGGCCGGCGCGCCCGGCCGCAAGGCGATCGCCATCGCCGGCGACGACCCGCACGACATCGCGCTCGTGGCGCAGCTCGTCGACGATCTCGGCTTCGACCCCGTCGTGGCGGGAGGCCTCGCCACGGGAATCATGCTCGAGCCGGGCGCGGAGGCGTTCGGCGCCGACGTCGACGCCGTCGAGCTGCAGGCGATGCTCGACCGCTTCCCCACGTCGCAGCGCGGGATCGTCGTCGCCCGCGCCCGTCAGGGCGACGGGGGCGCCGCCGCCTGACGGCTTCCGCGGAGTCCGGCGCCGTGGCTCACCACTGCGGGTGGATCGCCGCCCGCAGGTCGCTGTCGTAGACCTCGCGCACGACACGGTCGAACGCGTCGACGTCGAAGCCGGCGTCCAGGAGCGCGCCGGCGGCCGCGTTGGCCTGCGCCTGCCGCACGTTGCGGGCGCCGGGGATGACGCTGGTCACGCCGGGCTGCGACGCGATCCATGCCAGAGACGCGGCGGGCAGCGAGACGCCGTCGGGAAGGGCTGCCGCCAGTTCGGCGGCAGCGGCGATCCCGGTCTCGAAGTCGACGCCCGAGAACGTCTCGCCGCGGTCGAACGCCTCGCCGTGCCGGTTGTAGGTGCGGTGGTCGTCGGCGGCGAACGTCGTCTGGGCGGTGTACCTGCCCGACAGCAGGCCCGAGGCCAGCGGAACCCGCGCGAACACGGCGACGCCTGCGGCCTCGGCCGCCGGCAGCACCTCGTCGAGCGGCTTCAGACGGAACGGGTTGAAGATGATCTGCACGTTGCTCACGTGCGGCCGGGCGATCGCCGCGAGCGCCTGCGCGCACGTCTCGACCGACACGCCGTAGGCGGCGATCGCGCCGTCGGCCACGAGCGCGTCGAGGGCGTCGTACGTGGCGTCGTCCTCGATGACCGCCGTCGGCGGGCAGTGCAGCTGCACCAGGTCGAGCGTGTCGACGCCCAGGTCGGCGCGGGACCGGTCGGTCCAGGCGCGGAAGTTCTCGGGTGTGTAGTTGGCGGGCTCCTGCGCCAGGCGCCTGCCCATCTTCGTCGCGACCGTGATGCCGTGCTCGCCGCGCGTGGCGAGGAACCGGCCGATGATCGACTCGCTGCGGCCGTCGCCGTACACGTCGGCGGTGTCGAAGAGCGTGACGCCCTGATCCGCGGATGCCGCCAGCACCGCCGTCGCGTCGTCCTCGCTGACCGCGCCCCAGTCGGCGCCGAGCTGCCAGGTGCCCAGGCCGATCGCCGAGACCGAACGGCCGGTGCGGCCGAGTGCGCGCTGCTGCATGAGGATCCTCCGAGACGGGGTGGGGAAGGACACCAGCTTCCCACGGCGCCCAGGGTCGCGGCGCCGTCAGGGGCCGATGATCACCGGGGTTCCGAGGGGAAGTTCGGCGAGCTTCGTGATCGCCGCCGGGTCGACGCGGAGGCATCCGTTCGAGATCTGCCCGGAATGGTCGTCGTGGTAGTGGAAGGCGGCGATCGCGACATCCGCTCCCCCGAAGCCGTCGAGGGTCGGCGACTGCACCGACAGGTAGACGATCGGGTACCCGCGCGTGTACGGATACTCCGGCGCCACCCTGGTCGTCATGATGAACGCCCGCCCGAGCGGGGTCGGCGTCCGCTCCGTGCCCCACGCGAAGTCCGTCGCGACCCGCTCGACGACGCCCGCCCGAACGATGTCGATCGTGCGCGCCGAGATGCTGACCACGACACTGGCGTCGGTGGGTGCGAGGTCGACATCGGATCTGCGCAGCCACCCGGTGACCTGCGCCGACGTGCCCTGCGAGGGGACCGCCTGTCGCCCCGTGAGCAGCACCTTGACCCAGTGCGTCTGCTCCTCCACCACCGGCACGGCGGTGCCGTCGTAGAGGAACTCGTGCGGCAGATAGGCGACCGGCTCTCCGGTGGGGTCCGCCCACACCGGTGCGCCGATCCCCCGCGCCACCGCATGCTCGGGCAGCGGCGCCGTGAACGCATCGTCGTCGACCGGCAGCGCCGGGATCACCGCGAAGACGTTGACCTGCGGCAGCGTCGAGACGTCGTACGCCGCCGTGTCGGGCGGGAACCCCGTGAGCGTCGGGGTGGGCGTGGGACGCGGAGTCGGCGTGACGGTGACGCTGGACGAGGACGACGGAGCGGATGCCTCCGTCGCCGGTGGCCGCAGCAGCCACGCCGCCACGATCCCGCCGACGACCAGGATCGCGGCAGCGAGCGCGATGAGCGCCCACCCGCGCGCGCGACGCCTCGGCGCCGTGGCACGACCCGGCGCCTCAGCCGGCGCGACCGACGCCGCGTCGTCTGTTGCGGCATCCCGCATTCCCCCATGGTCTGCCGCGAGGCGGGATGCCGCAACCGGCCGTCGCGGCCGGCCACGGACGGCTCAGAGTCGGGCAGCCCGGCGGCGGGACCGGGCGAGCACGCGGAGGGCGAGGTCGCACGCGGTCGCGAACGCGATGGTGGCGACGTACACGCCGAGGTCGCGCGCGTCGAACACCGTGCCGAGGACGAGCATCACCGGGGCGAACTGCGCTCCCCACGCCAGCGGCAGACCCGTGAGCTGGAACAGCTCGACGCCCGCGCACCACGCCGCGGCGATCGCCCCCACGGCGAGCACCGGAAGACGCGGGGCGATCAGCACCACCGCGAGATACGCTGCGACGGCGTACAGCGCGTCGCCCGCGATATCGGTGGCCGCGGTGTCGGGGAGCGCGACGTGCACGAGGAGTCCGGCGCCCACCGTGGCGACCAGCAGCGCCGCCGCGACGATGCGCCGGGTGCGCGGCCGCCCCGCCCGTGGCGGATCGACCTCGGTGGTCGTCCCCGGCTCGGCGCGCGTGAAACCCATGCGTTCAGTCTCACGCACGCCGAGCACGACGGCGTGCGGTCAGGCGCGGGTCCCGCCCGCGGGCTCCAACCAGAAGTCGTTCGACGCGGATCCGTCCGGGCGCGTGCTCTCCTGGAACACGAACTCCAGTCCGCGCTCGTCGAACGCGGCGAACCACTGATCCCAGGTGACGGCCGTGAGGTCTTCGACGTCGCTGCCGAAGTCGAAGTCGATGCGCAGGTCGCCGACGTCCCCGCCGTCCGCTGCGGCGCCGACGGTCGCCGGGGAGGCATGCCGGTCGTCGGCCCACCGACGGATCACCTCGTGGTCGGTGGTCGTCGTGTGCTCCACCGGCTCCTGCGGGGCGGTGTCGTCGCCGCGCTGCGCATCCCCTCCGCCGTGGTCGCGACGCACGCCCGCGACCCTCTCCTCGGCACCCGCGGAACGTTCCGGGATCGTGGGCTGACCCGGCGTCGTGGGCTGGCCCGGTGTCGTGGGTTGCTCCGGCGTCGAGGGCTGCCCGGGGGTCGTGGGCTGTTCCGGGATGCCGGTGTGGCCTGTGTCGGTCATGGCGTCCTCCTTCTGCTCCACCCAGCCTGCGGCGGGAGGGACGTCGAGAGGAGGGGCTTGCCAGCGGACGGCCCGCGCGCTAGCGCTCAGTCCCGGCCGGTGCCGATCTGCGCGGCCATGAGCGTGACGAGCTCGTACAGCACGTGGCTCGCGGCGATGCCGGTGAGCTGTGCGTGGTCGTAGGCGGGCGACACCTCGACCACGTCGGCGCCGACGACATTCAGATCGCTCAGGGCTCGCAGCATCCGAAGCAGTTCCCGGCTCGTCATGCCGCCTGCCTCGGGGGTTCCGGTACCGGGTGCGTGCGCGGGGTCGAGCACGTCGATGTCGATCGAGATGTACAGCGGCTTGTCGCCGATGCGGCGGCGCATGCGCGCGATCGACGCCTCGAGGCCCTGCTCCTCGATGTCGACGCTCGACACGATCGAGAAGCCCAGCTTCTCGTCGTCGACGAGGTCCTGCTTGGAGTACAGCGGGCCGCGCGTGCCGACGTGACAGCTCGCGGTGAGGTCGATGAGCCCCTCCTCGCTCGCCCGGCGGAACGGCGTGCCGTGCGTGATGGGCGCCCCGAAGTAGGTGTCCCACGTGTCGAGGTGCGCGTCGAAGTGCAGCACCGCGACCGGGCCGTGCTTCTTGTTCACGGCACGCAGCAGCGGCAGAGCGATGGTGTGGTCGCCGCCGACCGTGACGATCCGCTCGACGCGCTCCCCCAGCGCCGTCGCGGCCGTCTCGATGTCGGCCACGGCCTCGCCGATGTCGAACGGGTTGACCGGGATGTCGCCCGCGTCCACGACCTGGGCCGCCGCGAACGGCGACACGTCCTGGGCGGGGTTGTAGGGCCGCAGCAGGCGCGACGACTCGCGCACGTGCGACGGGCCGAAGCGCGCGCCCGGGCGGTAGCTCACTCCTGTGTCGAACGGGATGCCGACGATCGCGATGTCGGCGCTCGGCACGTCTTCGATGCGCGGCAGCCGCGCGAAGGTCGCGATGCCGGAGTAGCGGGGGTTGGCGGACGCGTCGACGGGGCCGACGGGCGTGTGGCGGTCGGTCATGACTCACCTCTCGGGGATGACTGCGGGATGTGGATGAGCTGCACGCCGCCCGCCGCGACCGCGGCGACCAGTGCGGGCTCGATGTCTTCGTGGCGCTCGACGCGGCGGCCGGTCGCGCCGAACGCGTTCGCGAGGGCGACCCAGTCGGGCTGGACCAGGTCGACGCCGATGGGACGGATGCCGCGATCGACCTCGTTCTGCTTGATCTCGGCGTACCCTCCGTTGTCGACGCACACGACGGTGAGGTCGAGGCGCTGCTCGACGGCGGTGGCCAGCTCGTTGACGCAGAACATCAGCGCACCGTCGCCGACGACGGCGACGACGTGGCGGCCGCCCCTGGGCTGGGCGACGCGCGCACCGATCGCGGCGGGAAGCCCGTACCCGAGCGTCGCGTACGTGGGCGTGTACAGCAGCGAGTGCGGGCGCGACTGGCGCAGCACGTTCGCAAGCGCCATGTAGACGATCTGCGACGAGTCGCCCGCGACGATCGCGTCGTGCGGCAGCGCGCCGGCGATCGCCTCGGCCAGCGCGACGGTCTCGGGGAGGACGGCGACGGTCTCGGCCGCGATCGCGGCGCGCTCGGAGGCGAGATCGGGGGTGCGCCGCGGGGCTTCGGGCAACCCCGCGAGCAGTTCCTCGACGACGGCGGTGCAGTCGCCCACGATGCCGACCGTGGCCTCGAGGTTCTTGTGCAGCTGCGCGGCGGAGATGTCCACGCGCACCACGGATCCCCGGGCTTCGAGGGTCGGGGCCCACAGCTCCGCTTCGCCGAGCTTGGATCCGAGCACGAGGAGCACATCGGCGTCTTCCGCCACCCGGCGGGCGGCCTCGATCCGGAGGTTGGAACCGAGCGACAGCGGGTGATGCTCGTCGACGGTCGCCTTGCCGTTGAGCGTCGTGACCACGGGCGCGCCCAGCCGCTCCGCGAGCGCGGTGACCGCACGACCGGCGCGGGTGGCCCCGCCCCCGGCGACGATCACGGAGCGCTGCGCCGCCTGGAGCAGTGCCACCGCCTCCCGAACGGCCGCCGCGGCGCCGCGCGCCGGCGCGGGTGCGGGGCGCGCCGCTCGAGCGGCCGCGGGGACGTCGGCGGGAGCCTCCAGCACGTCGAGCGGGATCTCGATGTGCACGGGCCGCGGACGCCCGGTGCGGAACAGTGCGAAGGCGTCGTGCACCGCGTCGACGGCATCCGTCGCGCTCGTCACGCGACGCGACCACTCGGCGATCGCGCCGACCATCGCGGTCGCGTCCTTCGTCTCGTGCAGCGTGCCGACGTCGCGGAACTCGGACCCGAGGGCCACGCCCGGCGAGATCACCAGCAGCGGCCGCGACTCGCAGAAGGCCGTGCCGATCGCGCTCATGGCGTTCTGCAGACCGGGGCCCGATGTCGTGATGACGACCCCCGGCAGACCGGTCTGCTGCGCCCAGCCGTCGGCCCCGTACCCCGAGCCCTGCTCGTGCCGGTTGGTGATCGCGCGGATGCCGAGATCTGCGAGCGGCCGGTAGAGCTCGAGGTTGTGGGTGCCCGGGATGCCGAACACCGCGGTCACGCCGTAGTTGCGTACGGTCTCGAGCACGGCCCGGCCGGCCGTGTCGGCGTACGGCGCCGCGACGTCGGACGTGCTCATGGCGCCAGCACCTCGGCGCGCACCGCCGCGTACCGTCGCTCGCCGCCGACCCACGTCTCGAGGACCGGGATCTGGGAGATCTCGCCGACGTCGACCGCCAGCGGATCGGTGCCGAGCACCGCGAAGTCGGCGTACTTGCCGGCCTCGAGCGAGCCCAGGTCGTCCTCACGGCCGAGCGAGACGGCGCCTTCGTACGTGTGGGCGCGCAGCGCGGCATCCGCCGACACCCGGAGGGAGTCCGGCCCGAGCTTGTGCCCGCGACGCGTGACGCGGGTCACCGCTGTCTGGATGGCCTCCAGCGGGATGGGTTCGGCCACCGGCGCATCGGACGAGATCGTGAAGGGCACGCCTGCGGCCTCGAACTCGCCGAGAGGGTTGAACCGCTCCCCCGGCGTGCCGATCGCCTGCTCGACGCCCTCGCCCCAGTTGAAGTAGTGCTGGGTCTGGTTCACCGGACGGATGCCGGCCGCCGCCATGCGCCGGATCTGCTCGGGCGTCGGCAGCCCGCAGTGCTCGATGCGGTGGCGGGCGTCGTCGTCGGGGTTCTCGGCGAGAGCCGCCTCGATCGCCGACACGACCATCTCGATCGCCGTCGGCGACTGCGCGTGCGTGGCGGTCTGGAGGCCTGCGGCGTGGGCCTTGCGGATGAGCTCGGCGTACTCGGCGGGCTCGTGGTAGAGCTGCCCGGTGCGGCACGGGTCGCCGACGTAGCCGTCGGGGAAGTACGCCGTCCAGCCGCCCAGCGTGCCGTCGGCGTACAGCTTGATGCCGGCGAAGCTCAGGTGGGCGTTGCCGAACTGGCCGACCAGCCCCATCTCGAGCGCCTCGTCGAGCAGGTGCGACAGCAGGTACATCGACACCCGCAGCTCCAGGCGACCTGCCTCGGCGAGCCGCAGGTACATGTCGAACTCGCGGCGCGACACCTGCGCGTCGCCGATCGTCGTCACTCCCCCGGCGAGGAACCGCTGCGTCGCCACATCCAGCTGCCGCAGGTGCTCCTCCGGCTCGTCGGCGAGGTGGAAGTTCGGGCCGTGGTGGCCGATCTTCACGCCGTGGACGCCCGTGAGCATGTTGCACGCGGCATCCGAGATCTCGCCGGTGAGCTCGCCGTCCTCGTCGCGGAAGATCTCGCCGCCCTCGGGGTTCGGGGTGTCGCGGTCGACGCCGTTGATCTCGAACGTGTACGAGTTCACGACACCGCCGTGCCCCGACGCGTTCATGAGGTACACCTCGCGGTCGGTCGCGACCTCGTCGAGCTCGAAACGGGACGGATGCCGCTGCTCGGCGAGGTTGCGGTGCTCGTAGCCGTAGCCGCGCACCGGACGCCCCGCCGGCAGCTCGGCGGCGGCTGCCTTCAGCAGCGCGACGATCTCGGGGATGCTGCCGGCCTTCTCGGGACCGCAGTCGACCCACGTCATGAGCTGGCCGTACATGAGCGGGTGGGCGTGCGCGTCGACGAAGCCTGGCACGATGACCGCGTCGCCGAGGTCGACGACCTCGGGATCGAGGCGGAGGGCGGCTGCGGCATCCTGACACTCTTGCGCCGTGCCGATCGCGACGATCCGGCCGCGGTCGGTCAGCATCGCCGTGGCGGTGCTGCCCTGCGCGTCGACGGTGTGGATGGCGCCGGCGGTCACCAGACGCGGGGCCTGCTGCGCGGGGCGGTCGAAGGGGGCGAGCTTTCTCATGGCTTCCTCACGAAGGTGTGGTGCGGGCCGGACGGGCGCAGGGCGCGGCCGTCCGGCCCGGGCGGATCAGATGGTGCGAGCCGCGGTGGTGTCGGTGCGCGGAGTGAAGGAGTCCGTCACCGGCGCCTCGTCGGAGTGCTGCGGCGCGAGCCAGGTGCAGATGCCGGCGAGCGCGGCCATGCCGACGAACATCGCGATGACCGACCAGACGCTGCCCGTCCAGGCGATGAGCATGGTCGCGAACCAGGGCGAGAAGCCGGCCCAGATCGCCGCACCGACGCCGTACGACAGGGCGATCGACGTGTAGCGCGCCTGCGGGCGGAACATCTGCGCCAGGATCGCCGCGATCGGCGCGTAGGTGGCGCTCATCGCGATGCGCACCAGCGAGGCGAGCAGGAAGATGACGGGCTCGATCTTGCCCGGCAGCACCAGCATGAACGGCACGAACGTGAGTACCGAGGTCACCAGGCCGATGTACATGATGTTCTTGCGGCCCCACTTGTCGCCGAGCCACGCGACCGGCAGCGTGACGACGAACTCGATGAACGAGGCGATCGTCATCGCGTCGAGGATGAGCTGCGGGCTCATGCTGATCGGCTCGCCGGTCGCGTACGAGGTCGCGAACGTGGTCGCCAGGTAGTAGCCGCCGGTCGAGATCGGCAGCAGGCCGATGCCGAGGAGGATCGGCTTCCAGTTGACCCGCAGCGCGAACGCGAGCGGCATGGCCTGCTTGCGGCCTTCCACCTTCTGCTCGAAGACCGGGGACTCCTCGACGCGGTAGCGCACCCAGAAGCCGACGGCGACCAGCACGATCGACAGCAGGAACGGGATGCGCCATCCGCCGTTCATGATGAAGTCGTCGCCGAAGCGCGACATGATCGCGAACACACCGGAAGCCAGCAGCGCGCCGGCCGGGTTGCCCAGCTGCGTGAAGCCGCCGTAGAAGGTCTTCTTGCCCGCCGGAGCGTGCTCGACGCTCATCAGCACCGCGCCGCCCCACTCGCCGCCCACCGCGAGGCCCTGCAGGGCGCGCAGCAGGATGAGGAGGATCGGCGCCATGATGCCGATCGCCGCGTACGTGGGGAGGCATCCGACCAGCACGGTCGACACGCCCATCAGCAGCAGTGTGATCACGAGCGACACGCGGCGGCCGAGCTTGTCGCCGATGTGGCCGAAGATGATGCCGCCCAGCGGCCGGACCAGGAACGCCACCGCGAACGTGGCGAACGCGGCCGCGGTCTCGGCCAGCGGGTCGCCGCTCGGGAAGAAGAGCGGTCCGAACACGAGTGCGGCGGCCGTCGCATAGACGTAGAAGTCGTACCACTCGATGGTGGTTCCCACGAACGCGGCGATGCCTGCGCGCCGCGCCCTGCTGGTGGTGGAATTCATGACCGCTCCTTTGCGGGAAATGTCGGGATGCGAAGGATGCTAGGGACGACGGATGCCGCGACGCAAGGGCAGAACTCCAGCGCATCGCACTTTCGACTGGCGTTCTGCAGCGAGGAGCCGACAGAATCTCCAGTCGCGTCACGCAGGATTGGTTATACACTCGATTTCTGTGCACCATGACGTGCGTTCCCCGGAAAATCGGCGAATCGAGGGTCTGTGATGGATTTCGACGCGGAGCTCATCCGCGAGCTGCAGGTCGACGGCCGTGCGAGCATCCACTCCCTCGCCGGACGACTCGGCCAATCGCGCGCCGCGGTCTCGACACGCCTGAACGCGATGCTCACCGACGGCACCGTGCGCGTCGTCGCCGCCGTCGACCCGGTCTTCCTCGGACAGCACGTGCTCGCCCATGTGTCGATCCGCACCCACGACGGCGTGGAGCCGGTTGCGCAGCATCTGCGCGGCCTCAGCGAGACGGTGCTCGTCTCGGCCGTGGGCGGAGCCTACGACCTCGTCACCGAGGTGCGGCTCGGGTCGATGCCCGCGCTGCACGAGCTGCTGGCGCAGATCCGCGCCCTGCCCGGCGTCGCCGACATCAACACCCTCATCTACACCGACGTGGTCAAGGGGTTCTTCGTGTCGGAGTACCACGGCGACATCACGATCGACGCGATCGACACCGCGCTCATCGAGCAGCTGCAGCGCGACGGCCGCACGAGCTACCGCGCCCTGGGCGAGGCGGTGCGGCTGTCGCCGTCGGCCGTGACCACGCGGGTGCAGCGGCTCATCGATGCCGGCGTCATCAAGATCAGCGCGGTCGAGGCGCGCGGGCTCGCGCACCGTCAGCTGTCGATGGGGGTCGGGCTCAATCTCGCCGGTGCGGACGACCGCCTCACCGAGGCGCTGCGCACGTGGCGGGGCGTCGACTTCGCGGCCCGCACCCTCGGGCGCTTCGACGTCGTCACGACGCTCGTCGAGCCGTCCGCAGGTGCGCTCTACGCGAGCCTCGAGCGGATCCGGGCGATCCCGGGCGTGGCCCACATCGAGGCGTGGTTCCACCTCGCGGTGCTCAAGGAGGACTATGCCCGCACGCTGCGCTCGGCGGGCGGCGGCATCCCGCAGCCCATCGGCTCGGCCGGTGGCTGAGCCGATGGGCTGCGGTGCGAGCGGCTACGCGCCGCCGGCGAGGTCGATGCGGACGAGCTCCCACGCGGGGACGTCCAACACGCCGGCCGCGTCGAGGGCGGCGACCGCGCCGTTCGCGACGCGATAGGCCACGCCGGGCACGTGCGTGGCGTTGAGCACGACGAGCTCGCGCACGCCCGTCAGGTCGAGCTCGGCCACGCCCGACTCGTAGTCGATCACCAGGAGCACATCATCGCGTCGCGACTGCACGACCGGGTAGCCGCGATGCGGAAGGCCGACCTCGATCCGGCCGTCGAGGAGGAGTTCGCGCAGCGAGCGCCACTGCGCGAGCCGCTCGGCGATCGTCCGGCAGTGCTCCTCGGTGAGGGTCGACAGTGGCATCGAGACCTGCGGCACGCCGAAGTACCCCGCCAGCAGCTGGCGCACCACCGCGTCGGCCCCCATCTCGGGCGCCCACATGATGGGGTCGGCGTGCACGATCTGCTCGCGCGTCATGAGCCGGAGGTCGACCACCGAGCGCCGGTTGCGGTCCGCGTCGGCCGGGCAGTCGTCCGCGCGCACGACGTCCGCGAACGCCGCGACCGTCGGTGACACGTACGGCTGACGGAACTCGATCAGCGCGCCCGGGCGCACGACGTCGACGGCATCCGCCACGCCGCGCAGCAGCTCGACCATCGCGAACCCGACGTCGTCGATGTCGCCCGTGGACGGCGTGCCCGCGTAGATCGACGCGTTGTTGAGGAAGTCGATCTTCAGCCCGTCGAGCCCGTAGTCGCGCATGAGCCGCTCGCACGTGCCGACGACGTAGTCGCGGACCTCGCGGTGACGCGGATCGAGCACCCATGCCCGCAGCCCGTCGGAGTACTCGCTCGCGAACGGCGCCAGCCGCGCGAACGCCTCGCTCTGCTCGCCCACCAGCAGCGGCGCGATCCACAGCACGGCCTCGAGGCCCCGCGCCTGTGCACGGGCCACGAAGTCGGCGAGGTCGGGGAACTTGTCGGTGTCGGGCACCCAGTCGCCGCACCCGGCGTACCAGCGGCCATCGCCGTACCGCTGCCAGCCGTCGTCGAGGAAGACCGAGCCGAAGCCGAGCTCCGCCGCGATCGGCAGGTCGCGCGAGACGATCTCGTCCGAGATGCGCTGCGAGTAGGCGTACCACGTCGAGTACACCGGCTCGAGAGCAGCAGACGACGCGGGACGCGCGGGCGTACCCGCGTAGAGCGCGTCGGCCACCGTCCGCAGCGCCCGCGCGTAGGGGGCGGCATCCGTCACCACCACCACATCGAGTTCCGCGGTGCGACGGGCGATCCGCTCGTCGATCGGGAGGCGCACGACGAAGTTCTTGTCCTCCTCCGAGACGCCGAACTGCAGCTCCCCCTCGCCGACGGTCCAGTCGACCCCGAAGGACAGGTGCGACGCGCCGTCGGCGTCGTAGAGCACTCCCACGGGCGCCGAGCGGATCGAGCTGAACGCGTCGGTGCCGAGCCAGTCGGCCGGAAGGCCGCGATACGTCCCGAGCGCCGGGAACCAATAGCCGGCGGCATCCCCGAGCGGAGCCTGCAGGATCACCTGCCCGCCTTCGCGGATGGCGAGCCGGATCCGACGGACGTCGCCGTCGTCGACGATCTGCAGCACGCTGCAGCCGCCGCCGGTGCCGACGCGGATTCCGCGGGTCAGCTCGGTCCATTCGACCGAGGAGAGCTGGTGGTCTTCGAGTAGCACGAACGGGACTCCTATTGCTTGACAGCGCCGGCGAGGATGCCGGCGACGAAATGACGCTGCAGGAACAGGAACAGCACCAGGATCGGCAGCACCGACAGGAGGGTTCCCGTCATGAGCTGTCCGTAGTCGGTGGTGCCGATGCCCTGCAACGACGCGAGCGAGACGGGGATGGTGAAGGATTCGGGCGTGCGCAGCACGACCAGGGGGTAGACGAACTCGTTCCACTGCGCGAGGAAGAGGAAGATCGCGAGCGCTGCCAGAGCCGGACGCACGGTCGGCAGCACGATCCGCGAGAACACGCGGAACTCCCCCGCCCCGTCGACGCGGGCCGCCTGCAGCAGCTCGTCGGGCACCGCCTGCATCGTCTGACGCATCAGGAAGATGCCGAACGGCAGCGCGAGGCTGGGCAGGATCAGCGCCTGATAGGTATCGAGCCAGCCGAGGCCCACCATGATCTGGAACAGCGGCACGAGGGTCACCTGCGACGGCAGCGCCAGGGTCACCAGCACCGCGGCGAACATGACGTTCTTGCCCCAGAACTCGAATTTCGCGAAGGCGTACCCGGCCGCCGTGCAGACCACCAGGCCCAACAGCGTGTAGATGGATGCCACCAGCACCGAGTTCGCCATCGCGCGGCCGAACAGGGTGTCGGAGAACAGGCCCGCGAGGTTGTCGAAGAACGCCGGCCCCGGCAGCAGGTTCGGCGGCGTCGCGAAGATCTCGCTCGAAGGGTAGGTGCTCGCGACGATCAGCCAGTAGAACGGCAGCAGCATGAGCACCGCGCCGGCGGCGATCGCGGTGGTGAGCACGAGCGACTTGGTGCGCCGGGCGCGCACGCCGATGAGCGCGTCGGTCATCGCTTCTTCTCCTTCGGGGACTTCTCTCGGAAGAGACGGAACTGGATGAGCGAGATCACCGCGATGATGAGCGTCAGCGCGTACCCGATGGCCGAGGCGTACCCGAAGTCGAAGTAGCGGAAGCCGTTCTGGTACAGGTACATGCCCACGGTGAGCGTGGCGTTGTCGGGCCCGCCGTTGGTGAGCACGTAGGGCTCATCGAAGAGCTGGAGGGTGCCGATGGTGGACAGGATCACGGTCAGCAGCAGCGCGGGACGAAGGCCCGGGATGGTGACGTTCCAGAATCGCTGCCACGCCGACGCGCCGTCGACCTGCGCGGCCTCATACAGCTCGCCCGGGATCGACTGCAGCTGCGCGAGGTAGATGATCGCACTCTGCCCCGTGTAGTGCCACGTCATGGCGATGACGATCGAGATCTTCGCCCAGAACGGGTCGATGAGCCATGGGATCGGGCCGATCCCGACATAGCCGAGGACCTGGTTGACGAACCCGGGACCGGAGTTGAACAGCGCGCTGAAGAGGATGCCGTAGGCGACCAGGCCCATGACGATCGGCACGAAGTACGCCATGCGGAAGAAGGCGCGGGCCTTGAGCAGCAGCGAATTGAATGCCACGGCGAGCACGACGGCCAGGCCCAGCATGAGCGGCACCTGCACGACGAGGATGATCGCCGTGTTGCCCAGCGCCGTGTAGAACAGCGGGTCGCGCAGCAGCCGCAGGTAGTTGTCGGCGCCGACGAAGGTGATCACGCCGCCGATGTTGGAGGTGAGGCTCGTCCAGAACGCCGACAGGTACGGGTACAGCTTGAAGGCGAGGAAGAGCAGGACCGTGGGGGCCAGGAAGAGGTACGGGGTGATGCGGGGGTGGCCGCCTGTCGCCCGCCGGCGGCGGCGCCGCGGCGGTGTCAGGTCGGCCCGCCCGGTGGACGGGTTCGCGAGAGCGGTGTCGAGCACGGAGTTCATATCACGTCGATCCGGTGAGTCGTGGGGGTGCGCTGGCGCTCACGCCGGCGCACCCCTCTCGAATCGGTCGGCTCAGTCGGCCAGCTTGCGCCCGGTCTGCTGGGCGACCTGGTCGGCGGCCTCGTCCATCGCCTTCTGCGGGTCTGCACCCGAGAGGAGGACCCGCGTCTGCGCGTCGGTGTACGCCTTCAGCGCACGGGCGTAGTCGCTGGTGTAGTTCACGACGGGCGTGTCCTGCGCGAGCTCGGCGATGAAGATCGCGTTGGGCGACTGACCGTTGAAGTAGTCGCTCGGTGCGGCGAAGCCGTCGGACTCGAGCATCGGCTTGAAGCCGGGGAACATGCCGCCGCCTTCGTAGACGAGCTTCTGGCCCTCGAGCGTGCCGAGCGCGAAGTTCACGAACTCCCACGCCGTCTTCTGGTTCTTGCTCGCGGTCGGGATCGACAGGTAGGTGCCGCCGTTGACCGCGGCGGTGATGCCGCCGGTCTCGACAGCCGGAGGCAGGCGCACGCCCCAGTTGCCGGCCATGTCGGGCGCCTCGTTCTCCATCACGCCGGCCATCCAGCCGCCGGCGGGCATGATCGCGACGTCGTTCTCGCCGCGCAGCTGAGCCAGCAACGCGTCCCAGCTGCCCTGCACGTCGGCGACGATGCCCAGGTCGTTGGCGCGCTTGATGATGTCGAGGGAGTTCACGCCCGCCTCGCCGTTCATCGTGATGTCGCCCTTCTCGTCGAAGTAGAACGAGCCCTGCAGCGCGGTGAGCAGCTGCCACAGTCCGGCCGAGTCGGCCTCGGTGGCGGCCTTGTCGACGGCGAACAGCGGGACGCCGGTCTTCTCCTTGATCGTCACGCCCGCGTCGAGCAGCTGGTCCCACGTCTCGATCGAGTCGATGTCGATGCCGGCCTGCTCGAAGACGTCGGAGCGGTAGAAGAACCCGGTGGCGTTCACCTCGTAGGGGATGCCGTAGACCGCGCCGTCCGCACCGGAACCGCTCTTCCAGGCGCCGGAGGGGAACTCCGTGGCCAGCGAGTCCGCGCCGAAGTCGCGGAGGTCGACGAGCTGACCGGGGAACTTCTCGACGTAGTTGCCCATGTAGTCGATGCCGATGTTGAGCACGTCGGGCAGCCCCTGGCCGCCGGCGGCCATGCCCGTGGTGATCTTCTCCCAGATGGCGGGGTTGCCCACGTCCTGGACGTCGATCTCGACATCAGGGTGCAGCTTCTGGAACGCCGGGATCGCCGCCTTCAGGCCGTCGCCGGGTGCGTTCCAGGTCCAGACGGTGATCTTGCCCGAGACGTCCTCGTTCTGAGCGGCGCCGTCCGTGCCGGTCGAGCATCCGGCGAGCGCCACCACGGTGGCCGCTGCGGCGGCGGTCGCCGCGATGCGCAACGCGCCCTTCCTCTGGGTGAACCTCATTGTTCGCTGTCCTTTCCTGTTCTGGTGCAGGTCACGCGTCATCCGCGACATCGAGACCGTAGCATAGGCTCGGTATATATGCAGTACATTTCTGCAAGTTTGCAATGGAGGAAACATGACCGCCGACCTGTTCCACCTACGCGCCGCGGGCGTCAGCGTCGTGGTCGAGAGCACGCCGACAGCGCTCCCCCGCGTCCTCTACTGGGGCGAGTCGCTGGGCGACCTGGACGACGACGGGCTCACCGCGATCGCAGCGCTGACGCGTGGGGTGCGGGTGGGCAACGAGCTCGACGTGCCGCAGACCGTCGGCGTGCTCGCCGAGCCGCGCCAGGCCTGGATGGGCCCGCAGGGTCTGTCGGGTCATCGGATCGACGGCACCGCGGCGTTTCCCGACTTCGCGACGGTGAGCACGATCCGCGAGGAACCGCTGGGCCCCGTCGTCGCCGAGCGGCTCATCGCCACCGGCGTCGATGCCGGTGCCGGGCTGACCCTCCGTATGGAGATCGAACTGCTCGCCTCCGGTCTCGTGCGCACCCGAGCCGGCGTCCGCAACGACGGCGACACCCCCTACGTCGTCGAGGGCCTCGATCTCGCCCTGCCCGTCCCCGGCCGGGCCGACGAGCTGCTCGACTTCTCGGGCCGCCACAACGGCGAGCGCCGTCCGCAGCGCTCCGCCCTCGTCGACGGCACGCACCTTCGCGAGGCGCGACGCGGCCGGACCGGACAGGATGCCGCCACTCTGCTGGTCGCCGGCACTCCCGGCTTCGGCACCGAGCGCGGAGAGGTGTGGGCCGTGCACGTCGCGTGGTCGGGCAACCAGCGCATGTGGGCCCACCGCTCCAACGGCGGCCGCATCGCCCTCGGCGGCGGCGAGCTGCTGCTGCCGGGCGAGCTGGAGCTCTCCCCCGGCGCTGCATACGACGGGCCCTGGCTCTACGCGAGCTACGGGAACGGGCTGGACGAGGCATCCGCTCGCATCCACCGGGCCCTCCGTGCGCGACCCGGGCACCCCGCCGTCGGGCGCCCGGTGACGCTCAACACGTGGGAGGCGGTGTACTTCGACCACCGGATCGAGCCGCTGGCCGAGCTCGCCCAACTCGCCGCGGCCACCGGCGTGGAGCGCTTCGTGCTCGACGACGGGTGGTTCGGCTCCCGCCGCCACGACCGGGCGGGCCTCGGTGACTGGACGGTGTCGGCCGAGGTGTGGCCCGACGGGCTCGGGCCGCTCGTGGAGCGGGTGCGGGCCCTGGGCATGCAGTTCGGCATCTGGTTCGAGCCCGAGATGGTCAACCCCGACTCGGACCTCGCTCGGCAGCATCCGGAGTGGATCCTCTCTCCCCTGCACCGTGACGCTCCGCTGGCGCGGCAGCAGCTCGTGCTCAATGTCGGCCACCCGGACGCCTACGCGTATCTGCGCGACCACATCGTCGCGGTGGTGGCCGAGCACCGCATCGACTACATCAAGTGGGACCACAACCGGGACCTCGTCGAACCGCTGGACCGCACCACCGGCCGCGCGGGCGTCCACGCGCAGACGGCGGCGGTGTACCGCCTCATGGACGACGTGCGCGCGGCGTGCCCGTGGCTGGAGATCGAGTCATGCTCGGCCGGCGGTGGACGCATCGACCTCGGCGTGGTCGAGCACACCGACCGGTTCTGGACGAGTGATTCCAACGACCCGCTGGAGCGGCAGCGCATCCAGCGCGGCACCAGCCTGCTGATGCCGCCGGAGCTCCTCGGCTCGCACGTCGGCGCCGCGCGTGCCCACACGTCCGGCCGCACCGCGTCGCTGGCCTACCGTGCCATCACCGCGATGATCGGGAGCTTCGGCATCGAGTGGGATCTGCGCGAGGCCTCCGCCGACGAGCTCGCCGAGCTGCGGGCGTGGATCGCCGAGTTCGTGCGGGTGCGGACGCTCATCGAGCGCGGCACGCTGTTGCGCCTGGAGACCCAGCCTGCCCTGGTCGCGCAGACCGTCGTCGCCGACGATCGCACCCACGCGCTCGTGACGATCGCGTCCATCGACACCCCGACGCACCTTCCCGGGCCGGCCGTGCGCCTGCGCGGGCTGGACCCGCAGCGCCGGTACCTCGTGCGGCGCGTGCAGCCGGCGGCATCCGTCGACCCGACCGTGACCCGCGCGCAGCCGGACTGGTGGTCGCGGGAGAGCGTGGTGCCGGGTTCGGTGCTCATGGCCGTGGGCCTGCACGCGCCGATCCTGCGCCCCCAGGAGGCGGGACTCGTCGAGCTCATCGCACAGGATGCCTCGGCATGACCGGGCTGCGGATCGAGACCGACGATGCCGCCCTGGCGGAGATGTTCGACTGGGCCGTGACCACGGCGCGCGGCTTCGTCGTGGCCGACGGCACGAAGGGCCCGCTCGATGTGAGCGAGGCCGACGCGCCGCCGTACCGCCAGGCCGAGTACCGCGCGTCGTACCACGCCGGGTACCGCCATCGCAGCGGCTACTACCTGCGCGACTTCGCCCACCAGGCGCTCGGTGCGCACCTGCTCGGGCTGCAGGCGGAGAACCGGGCGATGCTCGACTCGTTCGTGCGCACCGCGACACCCGAGCACGGCGGCTGGCCGGTGTGGGCGCTGAACTTCGACCGCGTCACCCCGCTGTCGATCGACTACCGCGGTCCCGACCGGTTCGTGCGGGAGCTGCCGGCGGCGTTCGAGCTCGTGGAGCTCATCCACGTGCTGTACCGCTGGACGGGCGACCGCGGGCTGCTCGACCACCGCGCGCACTGGCGTCAAGCGGTCGATGCCTTCGTGGCGGAGCGCGATCACACGCTGCCCAACGGCGTCGCCGAAGCACAGGGTCCGGGCATCTTCGACGGCGCCGCGAGCTACAACGAGCGCCCCGGTGAGCACCTGCTCGAGGCGGGCGACGGCTTCGCCGCGCAGTACGCGGCCTTGCGGCACGCCGCCGCCCTCGAAGCGGCCGGCGATCCCGACGGCGGCGAAGGCACACGGTTCGCCGCGTGTGCCGCGGCCCTCGCCGCGGAGTTCCGCGACCGGTGGAGCCGGCCGCAGGGGCGGTCCTCCGACCGCGCCTTGACCGGATTCGCCGCGCTCGACGGACTCGTGTCGGCGTACCTGGCATCGGGCGAACCGGTGACCGGGTGGCTGCGGGAGGGGACGTGGTTCCTGCCGCTGAAGGGGCTGCTCACCGCGGGCGACCCGCGGCGCGACGGGCTGCTGGATGCCATCGACGCCGCGTCGCGGCATCCGCAGCTCGCCCCGACCAACATCGAGGCGCTCTCCTACCTGCCCGACGTGTTCCTCCGTCACGGGCGTCCCGACACGGCGGACGAATGGATGCGGCTCCTCTACGCCCGGCGCGACGACGCGCACGAGGTGCCCCAGCAAGGCCGCAACGGCACCTACCCCGAGCTGTCGTTCACCCTCGTCGGGCAGATCGCCGCCGGGTTCCTCGGCCTCGAGCCCGACGCGGCGGCGATGCACCTCACCACCCGGCCCGCGCCGCCGTCGTCGGTGGGGCGCCTCGCGGTGCACGGCGTGCCGTTCGGCGACGGCACGATCGACGTCGGCTGGGAGCGCGGCGGGGCGCACTGGGTCGAGAATCGCACGCCGCTGACGCTGGTGTGGCACCCCGAACCGCGCACGGGCGCGGCGTTCCACGACCCGCACCTCGGTGAGGACGCGGCGTCCGCCGCAGTGCTGGTCCAGCCGGGTCAGCGTCGGAGCACGGGCGCCGCGGCGGCGCGCTAGCCGACGCGGACGGGGCCGGTCGAGCCTCGCAGGCGCAGCTCCGGGTCGATGAGGGCCTCGGAGGTCTGCACGCTGCTGTTCTGGATCATCGTCAGCAGCGTTCGCACGCAGCTGCCCGCGATGCGCTCGACCGGCTGACGGACCGTGGTCAGCGGCGGCGCGGTGAAGTCGAGCAGGTACGAGTCGTCGTAGCCGATCACCGACAGGTCGCGCGGTACCTCGACCCCGCGCCGGGCGGCGCCCGTGATCACGCCGAGGGCCATGTCGTCGCTGGAGGCCACGATCGCGGTCACCCCGAGCGGCAGCAGGTCGTCGACGGCGTGCCGGCCGCCGTCGACGCTGTAGTGCTGACGCACCACGTAGTCCTCGGCGTCGGTGAGGCCGCGCGCGTCCATCGCCTCGAGGAACCCCTCGAGGCGACGGTCGGCGGGTGTGTTGCCCGCGGGACCGGCGCACATGCCGATGCGGCGGTGGCCCAGGTCGTACAGGTGGGCGACCGAGATCTCGGCGGCGTGCCAGTCGTCGGTCGAGATGACCGGCATGGTGCTGTCGGGGAAGCCGCCGTTCACGCTCACGTACGGGATGCCGCGGCTCTCCAGCAGCTGATGCGCCGCGGGGTCGGCGTTGCGCACGGTGTTGCTGGCCGAGAGGAAGACGGCGGCTGCGATCCCGGCATCCAGCAGCGGCTCGATGTAGTCGCGCTCGATCGCCGAACCCGGCATCACCGAGCAGACGTAACCGCGCAGGCCCCGCAGCGTCAGCTCGCTCTCGAGCGCGTTGCACAGCGCCGAGAACACGGGGGTGCGCAGGCCGGGCACGAGGATGAGCACGATCTCGCCCTTGCTGGGGCGCTCGTAGCCGACCTCCTGCAGCGCCCGCTCGACCTGCTCGCGCGTGGACGCGGACACGCCGTACTTGCGGTTGAGCACGCGGCTGACGGTCGCCTCGCTCACCCCCGCGATCGCCGCGACCTCGGCCAGCCTCACCGTTCCGGCGGGCGAGCGGGTGCGGCGCACGGCCGCGGAGGTCCCGTTCGTTTCGGGCTGCGCTTCGCTCATGAGCCCATTCTGGCCTGAGCGCGGGGGCACGAAGGCGTTCCCCGGGCGATCGTCGTGTCGCGCCCCGGGAAACGCCTCGAGCGCGGCGTCACTCGGGATCGTTGCCGGATTCGCGACCCATGCGGAACGGCGTATCCACTCCGGCGTAGGCGAGGTGGGTCATGAGCCCCTCCGACGCGTGCGGCAGGTTGTGGCAGTGGTCCATCCAGATACCCGGGTTGTCGGCGACGAACGCGACCTCGTACGACTCGCCGTGCTCGACGTTCAGCGAGTCCACCCACCACGGGCTGCCGGTCGCCGCCACCCCGTCGCGCGAGAGCACCAGCAGGTGGTGGCCGTGCAGGTGCATCGGGTGCACCTCGCCGCTGTTGTTGGCGATGCGCATCACCACGACGTCGCCCTCCTCGACCATGTACATCGGAACGTCGGGAAGGATGCCGCCGTTGATCGTCCACCAGAAACCGGGGCGCCCGTCGAGGAAGCCGGGAAGACGGCCGATGTCGTAGTCGAACCGGCGGTCGGGGGCGTCCGGGTCGAACCCGACGTCGGCGGGGGTGCCGTACGAGAGCAGGTCCACGGCCGCCCGCGGCGGCGACGACGTCGGCGCCGCGGCGCCGTCCGGGCCGATCACGAGCGAGACCCCCGGCCACTGCACGCGCACGGCGCCGGTCGCGGGCACGCGGACCTCGAGGTCGGCGCGACCGCCGGCGGTCAGCGTCACCGCTTGGCCGTCGACGGGCGTCGGGCCGGTGAGCTCGGTGCCGTCCACCGCGAGCACCCGGAACGTCGACCCGGTCACCCACGCCGAGGTGGGCGTGCTGTCGGTGTTGATCATCCGCACCCGCACGAGGCGCCCAGGCTCGACCTCCTGCCGCACCTCCCCGGTGGCGCCGTTGACGGTGCGCTTCCCGCCCGGGTAGGTGTGGATCGCGGCGACCGCATCGGATGCAGCCCCCTCGGCGCCGGACTCGGCCGGAGCGTCCGTCGACGCCGCGGCCGCGGCATCCGTGTCCGCCGCCGGCTCGAGGATCAGCGCGCCGAACAGACCGCCCACCACCTGCGGGTGCGAGGCCTGGTGCGAGTGGTACCAGAACGTGCCGACCTGCTCGGCGACGAAGCGGTAGGTGAAGGTCTCGCCGGGCATCACCGCGTCCTGCGTGACGCCGGCCACGCCGTCCATCGCGTTGGGCACGTCGACGCCGTGCCAGTGCGCGGTCACGCCGGCCGGCACGTCCTCGTTGCGCAGCACGACCTCCACGAGCTGACCCTGCCGGGCGCGGATCGTCGGCCCCGGCGTCTGGCCGTTGAGCGTGAACCCGTCGAATCGCCCACCCCCGTCGAGCGTCACCTGCTCGGCGCGCGCGACGAGTTCGACGTGCACGTCCGCAGGCCGATCCGGGTCGACGGCGAGCTCTGTGACGCTGATCGCCTCGGCGGCCGCCGTGCTCCCCGCTGCCGCTGCCCCGTGCCCGTGGCCGAGCGCCGATGCGGGCGCCCCGGGTCCGCCGCCGTAATCGGGCGTACCCATGTCCATCGCGGAATACGTACCGGGCAGCACGCTCCCCCACCACGCCCAGCCGACGAGCACCAGCGCGATCGCGGCGACGACGACCGCGAGCCGGCGGGCGAACCACGCCCACCGGCCCGACGCAGGCGCCGTCCTAGACGGCAGCACGCTCGGCGACCGAGGCGACGGCGTCGGCCTGCCCGGCGACGCGGCGCTTCGAGGCGTTGAGCCCGGCCAGCAGCGCCGTGGTGAACAGCAGTAGCGCGTTCACGCCGTGCAGGAACCCCAGCAGCGGGATGCTGTGGCCGAACAGTCCGAGCGTCACCTGCACGACGACGAGGGCGAGCACGCCCCCGGCGAACGCGATGCCGTGGGGCACCTTGGCGAAGAACGAGAAGATCAGCAGGAGCAGCGCGAGCGTCGGGATGACGAACATGCCGTTCATGCCATGGATCATGAAGCCCATCACCTCGGGGAACGGCGGCGGACCGTCGGCGGCCGACGCGTCGATGACTCCGCCTTCCGAGAGGAAGACGTCGAGTCCGGCCGACGCCCACGCGTGGGAGGCGGCCTGCAGCGCGACGAGCGCGCAGATGAGGAATGAGACGATGCGGTATGCGATGCGCATGGGGGTGCTCCTTGGTGTCGGATTCAACGACACTCCAGAGCCTGCGACCCGCAGGGTGATACATCCCGGGTTTGGAGGTATCGGCGCGCGGGTCGGGCCGAGGCCGGATCAGACCGGCTGCTGGGCCCACAGGTCGGGGCCGAACACCTCGTAGTGGATGCGCTCGGACGGTCTGAAGGTGCTCGAGGACGAAGGCCTGAACCTCGGCGAGACCGTGCAGGTCGGCACACGAGGGCGCCCGCCGGTTCGTCACCGCGCACCGCTGCCGGCTGCAGCTGTCGCACGCTCCTGCCTCCCGGGTGTGACCGTCCCGCTCCCCGGGCGGTTCGGGCGATCGCCTCGGAGCGATAGCGTCGGTAGCGCGGATGACGCGTCCGCGCGGAGGGAAGGCTCGGATGGAACAGTTCGACACGATCGTGGTGGGCGCCGGTGTCGCGGGGCTCACGGCGGCACGCCTGCTCTCCGGCGCCGGTCGGCGCGTCGTGGTGCTCGAGGCCCGCGACCGCGTCGGCGGAAGGGTGTCGACGGACCGCCGCCACCCGGGCCTCGCCACCGACATGGGAGCGTCGTGGATCCACGGCATCACCGGCTCCCCCGTCGCCGCCGCCGCCGAGGCGTTCGGCATGCGCACCGTCGAGTTCACCGTGGGCGGCTACCAGCCCGACAGCCGCCCCATCGCGTACTACGCCCCCGACGGCAGCCGGCTCCCGGATGCCGCCGCCCAGGCGTACATCGCCGACATCCACGCCGTCGACGCCACACTGCGCGAGATCATCGCCGGCTCCGCGCCCGACGCCTCCTACCGTGACGTCACCGAGGAGGCGCTCGCCGCGCAGGGGTGGGACGCGGAGCGCACCGAGCGCGTGCGGGAGTACCTGGAGCACCGGTCGGAGGAGCAGTACGGCGCCTGGATCGACGATCTCGCCGCGCACGGGCTCGACGACGACGCGATCGACGGCGACGAGGTCGTCTTCCCCGACGGTTACGACCGCCTGCCGCGACGGCTCGCCGAGGGGCTCGACATCCGCCTCACGCATGTCGTGGAACGCGTGCAGTGGTCGGCGGACGGTGTCGTCGTGACGACCGACCACGGCGCGTTCGCCGCCGGCACCGCCGTGGTGACCGTTCCGGTAGGGGTCCTGCAATCCGGTGACTTCGCGATCGAGCCGGCGCTGCCCGAACCGGTCGCCGGCGCGCTCGACCGGCTCGCGATGAACGCATTCGAGAAGGTCTTCCTGCGCTTCCCGACGAAGTTCTGGGACGACGGGGTGTACGCCGTCCGGCAGCAGGGCCCGGAGAGCCGCTGGTGGCATTCGTGGTACGACCTGACGGCGCTGCACGACGCCCCGACGCTGCTGACGTTCGCCGCGGGTCCGGCGGCAGAGGCCACGCGCGATTGGACCGAGGAGCAGATCGTGGAGTCGATCCTCGTTCAGCTGCGCCGGCTGTACGGCGACCGCGTCGAGAAGCCGACGCGCGTGCACGTCACCGACTGGCAGGACGACCCGTGGTCGCTCGGTTCGTACGCCTACATGACGGTCGGCTCCACGACCGCCGACCACGACGACCTGGCGACGCCGATCGGCGGGGTGCTGCACCTCGCCGGCGAGGCGACGTGGACCGACGACCCGGCGACGGTGCCCGCAGCGATGTTCTCGGGGCATCGGGCCGCCTGCCGCGTGCTCGGCCGCGCGGTGCCGATCGAGGGCGCGTGGGAAGAGGCATCCGCTCCCCCCGCCTCGTGACGACGTCGTCCCCACGTGACGCGGGACGACTCAGCCGGCGGACTCCCGCAGACCGACCTTCGGCTTTGCCCACGACCGGCCGCGGGTGTCCTTGAGGATGTCGTACTCGACGTCGACGTGCGGCTCGATGGCGCTGTACTTGTCGTTGGGTGCGCCGATCACGAGCTGGAAGCCGAGTCCGCGCCAGGCTCCGATCGCGCGCTTGGTGAAGTGCGCGTCGGCCTTGATGAGCGCCTCGTCCATGAACACCGGTGCGTAGCGCGGACGCTCGGCGCCGGCATCCCCCAGCTGATAGCGCAGGGCCGCGCCCACGATGAAGGCGATGAGCTCCTGCGACTCGCCACCGGACTTCTCGCCGATGTGGTCATAGAGCGCGATGTGCTGCTTCGTGGCCGCATCGACCCGCTCGGCGCTGACCCGGACGTGGTTGCGCACGTCGACGAGGTCGCCGAAGTCCGGTGCGGAGCGCCGCATCCGCCCGATGAGCCGGGTCATGCGGCGATAGACCTGCTCGCGGTCCTCGTCCGAGGATGCGGCGTCGATGAGACCGCGCACCTCGCGCAGCTCGCGGCGGAAGCGCTTGCGCGTCTCGGACTGGTTCTCCCGTGTCGTGATCTGCAGCCGGTGGTCGTCGTCGTAGAACGGCAGATCCTGCATGATGCGGTTGATCGGCTCGATCCGGTCGCGGATCTCGCGCAGCGAGCGGCTGAGCGTGGCATCGAGGTTCGTCAGGTCGTTGCCGGAGAGCTTCAGCAGGCTGTCGCGCCAGTCCGCCTCGAGCTGATGCAGACCGCTCGTCTCCAGCGCCTCGAGGATCCGCTCGAAGTCGGCGATCGACGTGTCGGGGTCGGGCAGCAGGTTCGGGTTCGGCCAGCGCTCCAGGAAGCCCACCATGATGCGCCGCACGCTGTCGTGCTGCTCGTCGTGCGATGCCACCGCGGCCGCGTGGTCCTCGTCGAGCCGCTGTGCGGCGGTCGCGAGCGCCCCGTCGAACCGGGTCAGCACCGTCGACGGGCTCGCCGCAGCGGCGGACTCGCGCAGCGTGAACCGCGTGTCGAGGAACGCCCGCTGGTCGTCGTCGAGCACAAGCCCGGCATCTTCCGCGGCGTCGATCGTCGACTGCGTGGCGTCGACGTCGTCGGTCACGTCGCCCCACCGCTCCTCGATCCGCTCGCGCTCGGCCTCGGCGCGCCCGATCTCCTCACGCAGGCGCGCCGCCGTGCCCTTGGCCGCGGCGATCTGCCCCTGCAGGCGAGCGATCTCGGGGTTGGATGCCGTGACGTCGTCCTGCACGGCGGTCCAGCGGTCCCGCTCCGCGGCGACGGTGTCGACGTCGATCTGGTCCCACGTGAGGTCGCCGATCTTCGCGTAGACGGCGAGCCGGGCGTCCACGGCATCCAGCGACTCCTCCGCGGTCTTCGCGGCCTCGGTCGCACGCTCCACCCGGTTGCGCGCGTCGTCGAGACGGCCCGCGAGGACGTGCAGCCGGCGCTCGTTCGAGAAGCCGAGCACGTTGTCGCGGCCGTGGCCGCCGTGCGCGCCGCGGTTGCCCTCCGACATCTGGCCGGTCAGAGTGAGCGCCATGCGGTGCTGCGAGAGCTCGCGCGCGGTATCGACGCACACGAAGCCGAATCGGTCGTCGAGTCGTTCCTGCAGCCAGCCGGTGAACGGCGATGCCTGGTAGTCCAGGCGCCCGGGCAGGGTGTCGGCGTCGCGCCCGCCGTTCGCGTCGATCCCGGTGTGAACGCCCTCGTACCGCAGGCGCACCGGTGTGCGCACGGTGTCGATCGCGGCGCGGAACGCCGGCAGGTCGGCCACGTCGATGAGGAGCGTCGTCGCGAAGCCTCCCAGCGCGAGATTGAACGCCTCGCGCCACGGCTCGAACTCCGTGCGCACCTCGATGAGCTCGCCCACGAACGGCAGGTCGTCGGGGTCCAGGCCTGCCGCCTCGGCGAGCAGCTCGCGGGACTCGTGCAGCGCTCGCGGGATGTTGTCGCGGCGCCCGGCGGCGCGACGGATCTCAGCCTCGAGCTCGGTCACCTCGGCCTCGGCGGACTTGAGCTCCAGCGCGGCATCCGAGAAGGCATTGCGCGCGGTGCGCTTGGCGTCGGCGTCGGCGATCCCCGCCCGCGCCTGCGCGACGAGCGTGTCGAACTCGGCGCGCGTCGACACCGCGGTCTCGAGCGCGCGGAGGTCCTCGTCGAACCGGACGCGGTTCACGCGCACGGTCGAGAGTCTCCGCTCCACCTCGCGCAGTTCGCGCTGCGCGGTCTCGAGGCGGTCGCCGCCCGACTGCCGCAGCACGTCGGCCAGGCCGTCGCGCTCGGCCTCGGCGGCGTCGGCGAGGGCGCGCTTCTCGCGCAGGGTCACGTCGACCGTGTGCGTGCGGTCTCGCAGCTCGGTCTCGACCTCGCGCAGCAGGTTCAGCCGGTGCTCGGCCCGCCACAGGCTCGCCAGCGACGCCGGGTCCGAGAAGTCGCCGATCTCGCCGATCAGCCGCACCCGCTCGGCGGCCGCGGCGATCTTCTCGCGCAGGTCGCGCAGCGGCTCGAGCGTGCTCACCTGCTGCCGGGCCGTGAGCATGCGCGTGCGTGTGCCCTCGAGTTCGTCGAAGTGCGCCACCACGGCGTCGGCGGTGGCCATCGTCTCGGGCTCTTCGAGCACGAGACGCTTGTACAGGTCGTCCACGGTCGTGATCTGCTGCCCCGCCTGGATGCGGGCCAGGAGGCTCATCGCCTTCGAACCGGCACCGGCTGCGCCGATGCCGAGCACGGCGTGCAGGCGCGCCGAGAATTCGCGGTCGGTGCCCACCGGGTCGAGCCCGACGGACTTCAGCGACGTGTCGGTGAGGTGCTGCGCAGCCGCGCGCTCCAGCGTGCTGAGGTCGAACGCGGCGTCGCTCGTCGCCCGCACGCGAACGGTGTCTTCGAGCACGCGCGCGCCGGCCGGGATGTACCAGGCGCGGACGGCGGTGAACCGCGATCCGTCGTGGTCGATCCACGTCATGGCGACGGCGGTCCAGGTGTCGACGCCGTCACCGCGCAGGACGCGCATCTTGGTGCCGTCCTCGGTGCGCGACTCATCGAGCTTGCCGCGGCCGTAGGAGAGGATGTTGCGCTGCTCGTCGCCGCGCGGACGTCCCGTCACTCCCCCGTTCGATGCGCCGTTGAACGGCGTCGTGTGCGGCATCATCAGGGCGATGTACGCGTCCATGAGCGTGGACTTGCCCGACCCGGATCCGCCGCACAGCAGCGTCGCCGCGGGCGAGAAGCGCACGCGGTGGGCGCCGTCGTATCCGCCCCAGTTGACCAGCTGCAGGTCTTCGGCCAGCCACTGCTGTCCGCGGGATGCCGCCGGGATCAGTCCGAACAGCGTGTCGAGCATCGTCATCGCAGCGCCCCCTCGAGCTCGGCGTCGTCCAGCGCGTCCTCGTCCAAGACGTCATCGGGGCCGCCCTCGTCGAGGTCTCCGTCGTCGAGCGGCGCCGCCTGCTGCGCGCGCAGCCAGTCGCGCAGCTCCCGCAGCTTCTCGGCACTGAGGACGATCTCGACGAGCGCACTGATGCGGAAGCGTCCCGCCGACTCCTCCTCGACGATGCCATCGCGCGCCAGGCGCTCCATCGCCTTGCGAACGGCACGCTGGCGGCGCGCGGTGTCGCCGTCGGCCTCCGCGAAGTAGCTCAGCACCGTCTGCTCGACATCCTCGATGTCCACGCGGGCCGACGGCTCGCCCGCCGCCGTCTCGCGCTGGTAGACCGTGCGGAGGTGCACGAGCACGAGCGTCTCGGGACGCGAGTACGGGGCATCCCTCAGCAGGATCGGCACATCGAGCTCGTCGGAGCGCACCTGCTGCTTGTAGGCGACGCCGCGGTCGTGGTCGATCACGAGGCGCACGAACAGGTCGTTCAGGCGCGACTCGATGAGCTGCTGGTTGTCGAGCAGCGCCTTCCACGTGTCGCGATGGCGGTCGGCCTGCACGAACCGGCGCTGCAGCACGTGCACCAGCACGCGCCGCACGTCGGCGTCGAGAACCCCGCGGTCGCCCGCGAACAGCTCGTCCGGGTCGTCCTCCATCGCCACAGGCCGGATGAACGGCGCCGTCGCATCCTCTCCCGCGGCGTCGGGATTCAGGATGCCGGTCCCCGGCACCTCGGGCTCGGTGCCGGTCTCGGCGATCGTGGTGCCGGGCTCAGTCATCGTCCGTCTCCTTCGCGGTGCGGGCGGTCACGGCGCCGAACGCGAACCGTCGCGTCGTGCCGTCGGGGCGGAGGGCCTCGACGACCGACACGGTCTCGCCCTCGTTCATGCCGTTGCGGTGGGCGATCTCCAGGAGACCGAGCAGGTCCACCGGCCGCCGGGTGTCGTCCGCGGCGCCCTGGAACGCCTCACCGAGGTCGAACTCGTCGCCGAGCCCCGTGACGTAGGCCTCGAGCTCCGCGTACCGTGGCCCACCCCACGCGCGGGTGTCGGCATCCAGGAACTCTGCGTGCTCGTCGGCGTCCGCCAGCGGCGCCGGCGCCCCCGGCGGACGGACGTCGCTGACCGACTGGCGGAGATGACCGATGTCGGCCATCGGCAGGCTGCGCAGCGGTTCGACCGGCGCGTCGGGCGAAGGACCGCTCGTCCAGGTCTGCAGGCCCGACATCACGTCACGCAGCAGATCGTCCACCTGGCGGTCCCGCACCGGGTCGTGGGTGCGCACCTGGCCGGTGATGACATGCGAGGCGCGGCGCTGCGCGGTCAGCACCTCGAGGACGCCCAGCTCGACGCGCCGGCCGATCGCATCGAGCTCCTGGCGCTGCTCGGCGTCCATGAGCCGCGCGAACGGCTGGGCGAGCACGGAATGCAGCTGCTCGGCGAGGTCGTCGATGCGCTCGGGATCGCCGAGCAGCCGCAGCGCGCCGGCGAACGCACGCCCCTCGGACGTGGACTGCATGACGTGCTGCCCGCGCTCGAGGTATTCGCGCAACACCTCGCCTGTCGGGCGCACATCGCGGCGGAGATCTGCGACGACATCGCGCTGCATGGCCTTGATCGACTCCGCGACGCGCGCGAAGTCGGCGGGCAGCTCGCGGGCCAGGTGCAGGATGTTCTCGGCCTCCTCCAGCAGCTGCTCGTCGTCGACCGGCTCGGCCACGCCGTGCGAGAGCCGCACGATCTCGGCGTCGATCGCGTCGCGCTCCTCGGTGAGACGCTGCAGGCGCCGTGCCGGGTCGGCCTCGGCATCCGATGCGAGTCGTTCGACGGCCTCCAGCAGCGTGCGCACGCGCGAGTTCGACACACGGGTGCGCCCGCCGCCGGTGCGGCCGGTGATCTCGAGGGCGCCGACCGCGTGGGCGGTGAGGCGGTAGACCTCGACGTCGCCCTCGATCTGCGGGACCAGCCATCCGACACGCACCCAGTAGCGGCAGATCTCGCGGGCCGTGCCCGACGGGAGAGCCCGCTCGCCGTCGTCGTACCCGGCGCCTCGCAACTCGTCGAGGATCTCGCTCACCTCGGCGTGCGCGTCGGAGACGGCGACCGTAGGCCGATCCACCGTGAACACGATCGACAGGACGGCGACCACGAACGGCGCGTAGCGACCGTGGAGAAGATCGAGGGTGGGAGTCCTGAACGCCGCCAGGGAGCGCAGATACGCCGCCTCGGCACGCGTGTTCGTCATCGGATCAAGCGTATCGGGCGGCGCGGCCTCATCCCGTCAGCGGCCCGTGCGGGGCGGCATCGGTGCGGTGCATGGCGCAAGTCGAGGCCGCGTACCTCGTGGCGTGCTGCGATGACGCGCGGGTCTGGGTCGAGTTCCGGGAGCTCATCCCCCGGGCGCCGCGGAGCACCGCCGCGGCCATCGACGCCGTCCTGAGTCCGGCCCGCATGCCGCGGCAGCGCAACAGGGTGTGTCGCCGCGGCGAGCGCACGCCCGGTCGTTCGGCAGCACCGTGGATGCCGGGATGCCGGAGTCGTAGGCTGGCGCCGTCGAAGGAGGTTCGCCGTGACTGTCGACATCGAGGTCGTGCCGCTGGACAAGCCGGACGACGTGAACGTGATCATCGGCCAATCGCATTTCATCAAGACCGTCGAGGACCTGCACGAGGCCCTCGTCGGGGTCGGCGGCGCACTGAGGTTCGGGGTGGCGTTCTGCGAGGCATCCGGGGCCCGCCTCGTCAGACGCACCGGCAACGATGCGGACCTCGTCGACCTGGCCGTTACCGCCGCGACCGCGATCGCGGCGGGGCACGTGTTCGTGATCATGCTCCGCGACGGGTTCCCCGTGAACGTGCTCAACCAGGTCAAGGCGGTGCCCGAGGTGTGCACCGTCTTCTGCGCGACAGCCAATCCCGTGCAGGCCCTCGTCGCCGTGACGGATGCCGGCCGCGGCGTCGTCGGCGTCATCGACGGCCAGCCGCCCGTCGGTGTCGAGACCGACGAGGATGTCGCCGACCGCAAGGAGCTGCTCCGCGCGATCGGCTACAAGCTCTGACGCGGCGCCGACGTCAGGACGCGAGAGCGACGTTCCGCAGCGGTCATGCGGTCATCGTCGCCAGCAGTTCGGCGACCTCGACGGAGAAGACGCCGATGCGCGTGTCGGCGATGCCGACCGGCATCCACAGCACGCCCTCGTGGATGAGTCCGCCGCAGGAGTAGACCACGTTGGGCACGTAGCCGTCTCGTCGGTCCTGGAGGGGCTCGAGGATCGGGTCGGTGGTGCGACCGATGACGATGGTGGGGTCGCGCAGGTCGAGCAGCAACGCCCCGATCACGTACGTGCGCATCGGCCCGACCCCGTGCGTGAGCACGAGCCAGCCCTGCGGCGTCTCCATCGGCGAGCCGCAGTTGCCGGTCTGGACGATCTCCCAGGGCGCGCGTGGTGCGTGCACCCGCCCGACCATCGTCCAGTTCATCCCGTCGTGCGATTCGGCGAGGGAGATGCTCTCGCCGTCGGTGCGGCACAACGCGAGGTACCTGTCATCGACCATGTGGGGGAACAGCGCCATCCCCTTGTTCTCCGCGGCGTCACCGGTCAGGCGATGCATGCTGAACCGCCGGAGGTCGGGACTGACGATGAGGCGTGGAGCGATGGCGTGCCCGTCGAAGGCGGTGTAGGTGGCGAGGTATCCCGTGCTGCCGTCGCCGTCGGTGAAGCGGACGAATCGGGCGTCCTCCATCCCCTGGTGCTCCTCCGCCGCGACGGGCATGAGCACGCGCTGGCTCAGGCCCGTGTGGAGCGGGAACTCCGCGCGATACGCGGACGTCGCCAGATTGTGGAGCGCCTCGATCTGCGGACGGCTGTCGGCGCGCGACGACAGTCCGCTGGGCAGCGCCGCGACGGCGGCATCCAGGTCAGCAGTCGAGAACCGATCGGGCAGTTCGCGCAGAACGGCGTGAGAGGTCTCGTTGAGGATGCCGTCGCGCTCCGCGGCGGCCCGGAAGTGCGCGATGCTCCAGTCCCCGTCGGCCAGCTGCGGGCGCCAGACCGGGCGTCCGCGGGCCTCGAAGGTCCAGTTCGAGCCGGGACCGATGACGGCTTCGGCGAACTCGATCGACGAGAGGTGCCCTTCGCCGATCGCTCGGAGGGCGACCGCGATGCGCAGCCTGCCGGCGCCGATGCCGCTCTGGTCGGGGTGCACGACGGCGCTGGGGTTGCACAGGGCGGCTCCTTCGAGGGCGAACTCCGCGGTGAAGCTCGCTCCGAGCAGGATCCGCCGCGGCTCGGCGATCTCGACCGGATCGGGCAGGCGAGAGCTCACCGCGTCCGCGTTGGCGAGGAGCAGCCCGCGCAGATCGGGATGCCGCGCCCCGAAGTCCCGTGTCAGCCGTGCCGCGATCTGCTCGGTGTCTTCGTCCGTCAGCGCGAGGACGCGGGCGACGACCTCCGTCGCGCGGGACCCGGTGACGGGCAGTTCCTCGCCAGGAAGGAACAGCCGACCGATCACCCGATCCGGCTCGGCGCGGAGGGCGGCGGGGTGCATCCGGCCGAGCATCATGCGCGGCTCGGCATTCCGATGCGGGACGCCTGCTGGTGGGTGCTGATGGCCGCCAGCGTCGACTCGGCCCCGCGGTTCTCGTTGCGCCCGTCCCGTTGCAGCCCGTCGAACCCCGCTCCGGTGTCCTCGTCGATCATCGGGATGCCGCCGTCGTTGCGGCCGGTGAACCACTGCCAGGCCAGTTCCACGCCGGCAAGCCAGTCCGGGTCGCCGGTCACCTCGTAGGCACGTGCGCAGGCGTCGGCGATGGCGGCGACCTCGAGCGGCTGCTGATCGAACTGCGGGTCCGCGTCGCCGGGGCCACGGCCGGTGGTGCCCGTCACCGAGAGGCGGTCCCCTGCGGTCTCGAGCGTGAGCAGGAACGTGAGCAGGTGCAGGCCCCGGTCGGTCGCGACGTCGTCGCCCAGGGCGCTGCCCGCTGCGATCAGAGCCTCGGCGATGGAGGCGTTCGCGTATCGCAGACGCGGCTCGGGCCACGGCCAGCTCGCTCTGTGCTGCGCAGGGACGGCGCGGACGAGGTCGGCGAGGAGTGCCTCGGCGGCGCGATCGCCGGGATGCGTCCGGGCGACCTCGGCCGCGCCGAGCGCCGCGAACGCCGTCGCGTGCAGATCACGTGATCGTTGCACGGCCGCACGATGGAACGCGTGCAGGGCGCGGCCCCGGATCGACGGGTCGGATCCCTGTGCCGCCGCGGTCCCGAGAGCCCAGAGCAGTCGTCCCCACCAGTCGCCCGTGGACGGCTCGTCGGACCACCGGCCGTGCTCGTCCATCCTGTTGTGCGCGCGTCCGTCCGGCCCGATGGCGGCCTCCAGGAAGCGGAGGTACAGCTCGGCCAGCTGCAGGATCTCGGCCTCCTGCCCCGGGTCGCGCACGACCACGATGAGCGCGCGCGCGACGTCGTCGACGCAATACCCGTGCTCACGCCGTGGCGTATCGAGCAGCGCGTGCTCGAAGACGCCCTGGTGATCGGTGAGCGCTCGCAGGTGCAGGAACCGCGTCGGCGCGTGCATCACGCTGCCTGCGCGGCGTCGAGCCCGGCGGCCACGAGTCGATACCGGTTCGCGACCGCTGCCCACGTCGTCAGGCTCGCGCCGTGCAGCGCGGCTTCGCGCATGCGCCGGGCGACGCCGTCCGCGCTGAGGATCCTTCGCAGAGCGGACGCGACGGACCGCGGGTCCTCATGGGCGACGATGATGCCGGCGCCGTCGGCGAGCAGTTCGACCGCGTGCGGGAAGCCGGTGGCGACCACCGGGATGCCTGCGGCCACCGCCTCGGCCAGGACGCCGGAGGTGGCCTGATCGCGGGAGTCATAGGGCAGCAGCACGACGTCCGCCGACGCGATCAGCGCGGCGAGCTCGGCGGGGTCCAGGTAGCGTCCGTCGAGGTGGACGGACGGCTGGATGCCGAGCTCGCCGACCAGATCGGTGAGTCCGGCTCGGTAGCTCTCACCCGCGTGCGCGAGGACCTTCGGGTGCGTCTGGCCGGCGACGACGTACTCGATCGGAGGGTCCATGTCGGCGAGCTGGGCGATGGCCCGGATGCCCCACTCGATGCCCTTGCCCGGCGAGATCAGGCCCCACGTGAGGACGCGTCTGCGACGATGCGGCGTGGCGGCGGCGAGGGCCACGTGGGCCACGCCGTGAGGGATGACGCGCACGATCGAGGAGTCCACCGCGTAGTGCTGGGTGAGAATGTCGCGCGCACCGCTGGTCATCACGACCACCTGGGCGGCGAGCGCGCACACCCGGGTGAGCACCCGTCGCTGGTTCGGCGTCGGTGCCGGGAGCACGGTGTGAAGCACCACGATGACCGGTGTCGTGACGGAGGCGAGCACGTCGAGGATCTCCTCGCCGTCCTGCCCGCCATAGATGCCGTACTCGTGCTGAACGATCGCGACATCGCAGCCGTTGAGGGCCGAGGTCGCGGCGTTCATGCTGTGCCGGTCGCGTGCGATCAGCTCCGTCCTCACGCGCGGGGAGGCGTCGACGTCACGACGGTGCGCGCCATCGGGTCCGTCCAGCACGCGCACGATGTCCGCCGTGTCCGACGGCCCGACGGTCAGCGCGTGCGCAAGGGCTTCGGTGAACGTCGCGAGACCGCAACGGGTGGGCGGGTAGGTGCTCAGGAATCCATAGTGGGTCACGGGGACGCTCTCCTCGGTGTTGCCCGAGCGCCGACGGCGTCTCGGGTAGTGGCGAGACGTCTGCCGAAGGCATCCCTCGTGGAATCGCGTCGATGGCGATCCGGTCCACGGCCGGAAGGGCTGAGCTCCCGGACGCTGTGGTCGCACACTACGCGCGCCACCTGTGAGTCGGCCTGGGTGAGGCGAAAGCGCGCCGTCACCGCGTCTGCCGGACGTCGACGGCCGCAGAGCGGCTGCATCGTCAGCTCGTGGCGAGGGGACTGTGCACCCGGAGCGCACCCGGACGGACGCTGACCCGGACCCGCGTGACATGTCCGAAAGCGTCGCCGTCGAGTTCGATGGCGTGAGGGGTCTCGAAGTGCGCATCGAACTGGCGTCCCTGCACGTACGCGAGCGCGTCGTGCGCCGGCGCCCGCTCGAGCAGCTCCCGGCCGGCGCGACCGCGACGAGCCATGCCTTGGAGTGCGAGCCGGAACCCGATGCGCGCCCATCCGAAGGGCCCTTCCGGGCGCATCATCACCACGTCCAGGAGTCCGTCGTCGATCACGGCGGTGGGGATCAGGAGCATGTTCCCGGTGAGCGTTCCGCAATTGCCGACGATGACGGTGTGCGCCCGCGTCGATCTGGCCCGACCACGGTCGACCCGGTAGTCGAGGTGGAAGCGTCGGTTCGCGAGGATCGAGCGGGCGATCGGCGAGACGTAGGCGAACCATCCCAGGTGCTTCTTGGCGAGCGCGCTCGTGTTCTGCGCCATCTCCGCGTCCAGGCCGATGCCGGCCATGACCACGAACACGTGCGTGCGCCGTGCGCCCGTCTCGTCCTCCAGGTCGGCGACACCGACATCGACAGCGCGGATCTGCCCGGTGAAGGCGGCGGCGACGCAGGCGGCGACGTCGTTGAGGGGTGTTCCGAGGTCGCGCGCGAGGAGGTTTCCGGTGCCTGCGGGAAGCAACGCGATCGGGATCCCGGTGCTGTGCATCACCTCCGCCACCGCTCGGACGGTGCCATCACCACCGGCGACGATCACCACTGCCGGACGATCGAGGAGGGCTTTCTCCGCGGCCGCCCGACCCGAATCGTCGCTGTCGGTCTCGTACCAGCGCGTCTCGCCCCACCCGTGCAGGCGCTCCTGTTCCTCGACGACCGGACGGACCCGATCAGCACGCGACTTGGCCGGGTTGTAGACGACCGCAGCGTGGCTCAGGCTCGTGCCCGGTGCGGCCCGGGTGGTCTCGGGGTGAGGGGCTGGCACTGTCGCCACACTCCGTTCGAAAGGCAGAACAGGGTCGCCGGGCGTACGGGACGAGCGGTACCCGTCCCGCATCCCATCACCGGCGGGGTCGGTGACCGTGACCGCCCTCGCCCGTCCAGTCGTTGATCTGAGCGAGGTCGGCGTCGGCACGGGCCGTCTGTTCGGCCCCTTCCCCGTGCTCTGTCGTCCTCTCGGAGGCCCGGAAGGACACCGACTCCGCGAGCGCCGCCACGGCTGCCGCCCGCACCTGCTCGCTCGCAGCGGCATCCCGGAACCGGTCCGCCGCAGCATCCTCTTTCGCATGGACCCCGGCACTGATCTCGGCGAGCCGGTCGGCGACCACCCGTGCGAGCCCGTCACGCAGCTCCTCGAGATTCGTGTTCGCGATCTCCAGGCGACGGTCCGAGACCGTCAGCTCGACCGTCGGATACCCCGCCCGCGCAAGGAAGGTCCTAGTATCCTCGCCGAGGATCTCGGTGACCTCGTCCCGTTCGGGACGACGTGTGAACACCGCTTCGACCGTGTACCGGTCCGGTGCATGGTCTGTCATCAGCGCAGCAGGCAACGAACCCACCAGCACCGATCCCAGGCCCAGCGTCGCGGCAGCTGTGCCGCTCGTTCGTGTCTGTGTCTCCATGACCGAACGGTACGCCTGCAAGATGTACGCCTCACAGGTTCGGCGGTGTACCGCCCCGTTGAGGCGGTCACCGTCGGAGACGACGAGAGCCTCCCGCATTCCTGCGGAAGGCTCTCGTCTCTCGTCGACCTCGGGGAAGTCTCCTGCGTCAGGTTCTGACTTCCTCCGGATGGTCGGGATGACAGGATTTGAACCTGCGACCCCTTGACCCCCAGTCAAGTGCGCTACCAAGCTGCGCCACATCCCGATATTCAGTTGACGTGCCCGCACTGCCGCGCGGACAACTCCCCCATCCTACCCGGTCCGTGGAGGCGTCGCGAACACGGCGACGCCCGGGCGTGGCATCCTCACGGCTTGCCGGTGTCGGCAGCCGCGGGTACGTTCGCGGAATGGCCCAGATCACCATCGAACCGGCCACCGCGGGCCGCTTCGACGACGCGCAGCACGCGCTGACGGGCGGCGGCGACGGACGCAGCTGCCAGTGCCAGTGGTGGATGCTCACCAACGCGGACTTCGACAAGACGACGCTGGACGAGCGGCGGGAGCTGCTCCGCGACGAGCTCGCTGAGACACCATCGCCGGCACTCATCGCCTACGTCGACGGCGAAGCGGCGGGCTGGGTGCGGGTCGGGCCGCGGACGCGTCAGGTCCGGCTCGCACGCACGCGCAACTTCGCCTCGCATTCCGACGAGCCATGGGACGACGAGGCCGTGTGGGCGGTGACCTGCTTCGTCGTCCGCAAGGAGCACCGCAAGCAGGGTCTCAACGCCCGGCTGCTGGCGGCGGCGGTCGACTACGCCCGCGCCGCCGGTGCGCGTGTGCTCGAGGCGTACCCGCTCGACCCCGACGCGGGCAGGAAGATCCCGGTCAACGACCTGTACCACGGGGTGCTCTCGACGTTCGAACAGGCGGGTTTCCGCGAGGTCGCCCGCCCGCGACCCCACCTGGCGATCGTCTCCCTCGACCTCGCCGACTGAGCGAACCGGCACACCGGTCGCTCAGCGCACCGTCCGCGCTTCGCGCCGCGCCCCGTCGACCTCGAGCACACCCACCACTGCTGCCAGCAGGGCCGCCGCGGCGACGTACTCCGACGACGGGAGCAGTCCGCACAGTCCGATGAGCAGCGCTCCCGCGAGGACCGCCGCCGACGCCCACCGCGACAGCGCGCCGCGCAGCAGCACCAGCCACGACGCGGCGACGACGATGGCGATCGGCAGTGTCAGCGCGAGCCCGGCCACGGTGCCGGAGACCTCGGAATGGCCGGTGATCTGGTCGATCTCGACCTCGACGCCGGCAGACACGGCGCCCACCGCGGCGAAGATCACGTAGTGGAGGTAGCCGAACCGGAAGCCCGACCGCAGCCCGCCAAGACGCCCGTGCTGCTCGCGGGAGAAGTACACCCACCAGATGCCGGCCGTGACGACGATGCCCGAGATCGCGAGCGTGATCAGCTCCGGCATGTGCTCGCCTTCACCGAGTGCGTCGAAGATCGCGTTCGCGGAGGCGAGCAGGCTCTCGCCCAGCAGCAGCAGCGTGAACAGCCCGTACCGCTCCGCGATGTGGTGCGGGTGCCACGGCGTGCGCCCTGCCGCCTCTCCCCACACCGGCACGAGGAGTTCGAGCACCACCAGCGCGAAGAACGTCCAGAACTGCGCCGTCGGGTCGAGCAGATAGATGCGCGCCACCCACAGCACCTGCACGACGGTGACGCCCGCCGCCATGCGCAGCGCCGTGCGCCGGGAGCCGGGATCGGATGCCGCGGCCCGCAGCCACTGCGCGACCATCGCGAGCCGCATGATGACGTAACCCCATGTCACCACGAGGAAGTCGAACTCCACCATCGCATCGTGGACGCCCGCCGCCAGGACCAGCACGCCACCCATCTGCACGATCGTGAGCACGCGGTACAGCCAGTCGTCGGTGTCGAACGCCGACGAGAACCACGTGAAGTTCATCCACGCCCACCAGATCGCGAAGAAGACCATCAGGTACGCGAGCACGCCCTGCCCGACGTGGTCGTCGCTGATCAGGTGGTGGAGGTTCTGCGAGGCCTGCGACACCGCGACGACGAACACGAGGTCGAACAGCAGCTCGAGCGGGGTCGATACGCGGTGCGGGGCGTCCGTGTCGCGAGCGGACATCCGGATCAGCCCCATCCGGGCGAGCACATCGGTCATGCGACGATTATGGTTGCCCTGCACATCGAGGAGGATCATGCGTCGGCTCTGGATCGGGTTCGTCCCCTACATCGCGATGTCGGTGGTGCACGTCGCCGCTCTCGCGGCGGATGCCGATGCGCTCGCGGCGCCGACGAAGCTCACGCTGATGCCGATGCTCGCCCTCGCCGCGGTGTGGGGCGCCGCCGGGTCGTCGTGGACCGGCGCGCACACGCTGCTGCTCGTCGCGATCGGGCTGTCGTGGCTCGGCGACGGCGCGGGCACGTTCTTCCCGTTCGCCCCCGAGCTGCCGATGATGCTCCTCTGCTTCGGCCTGGCCCACATCGCCTACATCGTGCTGTTCTGGCGGCGGCTCGCCGTTCGCCGGGTGCCGCTGTGGGCGGGTGTGTACGCGGTGTGGTGGATCGTGCTGCTGGCCGTGCTGTGGCCGCACCTCGGCGGTCTCTCGTTCGCCGTGGCGGCGTACGGGCTCGTGCTGGGCGGGACCGCGGTGGCGGCATCCCGCTGTCATCCGCTCATCGTGTGGGGCGGTGTGTTCTTCCTGACGTCGGACTCCGTGCTCGCGTTCCGCCTGTTCATGCCCGATGCGATGCCGGACTGGACCAGTCCCCTCGTCATGCTCACGTACTGCCTCGGCCAGGGGCTGATCGCGGCGGGCGTCGTCGTCGGTGTTCGGGCGCGGCGGGCGGTCGCGTCCGAACCGGTGGCCGTATGACGGATGCCGCGCCCCCGGCGCGCCCCGTGCGCGTGGATTCCTGGCTCTGGGCGGTCCGGATCTACAAGACCCGTTCTGCGGCCACAGCCGCCTGCCGTGCGGGACATGTCCGCGTCGGCGGTGAACGCGCCAAGGCGGCGCAGACCGTCAAGCCGGGCGACGAGGTGCGCGTGCGCATCGACGGGTTCGACCGGATGCTCGTGGTGCGCCAGACGATCACCAAACGTGTCGGCGCGCCGCTCGTGGCGGCGGCGATGGAAGACCGGACACCACCGCGCGACCCTACGCCCGTCATGGCCCAGCGCGACCGCGGGGCCGGCCGTCCGACGAAGCGGGAACGGCGCGAGATCGACCGCCTGCGCGGCCGCGACGAGCTCTGACTCCTCTGGCGCGCTTCGTCTCGCTCCGCTCGCTCAGCGACCGAGCCGAAGGGCGCTCCCCCACCCTGACCGAGGGAGGACTGCGCTTCGTCTCGCTCCGCTCGCTCAGCGACCGGACCGGCACCCGCGCCCCACCGGCCCCTGAGCGAGGGAGCGCAGCGACCGAGACGAAGGGCGCTCCCCCACCCGGTCCCTGAGCGAGGGAGCGCAGCGACCGAGACGAAGGGCCCCGTCAGCCCTCGAGGAGATCGAGCAGCCAGCGGGCGCCGCGCACGGCGGCTCCGGCATCCGTCACCCGCTCGGCGAGTCTGCGGTCGCTCGTGACCACCGTCACCGTGCGGCCGGCGGCGAGCACATCGCGGGCGACCTCGACGATCGCGTCGTCGCCGGACGCCTCGGCGCGCACGACCGCGATCCCCTGCGTGTCTGCGGCCGCGCGGGCCTGCCCCTCCACGACGGCGGTCCACTCCGGGTGCCACGTGTGCTCGGGCAGGTCGAGAGCGGATGCCGGCACCCCCTGGTCCGCGAGGTCGGCGAGGCGTGCGATGAGGCGCGTGGCCGCCCCGGGGCGGTCCCGCCACCAGCCGTCGGGCACGGCGCCCATCACGTTCGCGACGTCGACGACCACCGCCGGCCGCACCGGAAGAAGGGCGCGCAGGCGCTCCCACGACGCGGCGAATCCGGGATGCAGCGGGTAGTCCGTGACGTCGACGACGGGCACCCAGGCGAGCTCACGGCTCTCGGGATCGCTGATGGCGGGCTCGAACGGCACCACCACGTCGCCGACCACGGTGGTGTAGCTCCAGTAGCCGAGGTCGAACACGCTCTGCACCCGCGGGCGGACGGCGGCGCGCGGCACGCCCGCCTCTTCGGCCGCCTCGCGCAGGGCCCCGTCGCACGCCGACTCGCCCTCGTGGCGCGCGCCGCCGGGGAGCGCCCAGGTGTCGCCGAAATGGCTCCACGACACCCGGTGCTGCAGAAGCACGCCGCGCTGCGGGTCCAGAGCCAGCAGCCCGGCGGCACCGAACCGGCCCCAGTACCGCTCCCCCGAAGGCGCGACGACCCACGCGTCGCCCGGATCCCGCGGACCGTGCGGTCGCCGCGGCTCGTCGGGCGAGAGAGGCTCGATCGTCACCCCGCCAGCCTGTCACACGCGCAGGATGCCGCGGACCGCCTGACGCCGTTCGTCACGGGAGCGCATCGGGCCGCGCATCCCGGATCGGCACGGTCGGGCAGCACCACCCCTCCCGGCAGAATGGCCCGATGGACTACGACCTCGACGACGACCCGGCACGCATCCAGCCCGACATGGTGTGGGGGTGGCTCTCCACCGAGGCGTACTGGGGGCGTACGCGCACGCGCGCCGACGTCGAGGCCCAGCTGGCAGGTGCCTGGCGGGTCGTCGGCGCGTACCGCCGCGACAGCGGTGAGCAGGTCGGCTTCGCCCGCGCCGTCTCGGACGGGGTGAGCATCGCGTACCTCGCCGATGTGTTCGTGCTGCCCGACCATCGCGGTCACGAGCTCGGCAAACGGCTGATGCGTCTCATGATCGACGACGGTCCCGGGGCCGAGATGCGCTGGATGCTGTTCACCGACGACGCGCACGGGCTCTACCGGCAGTTCGGCTTCGCCGCGCCCGACGCCACAGCGATGGTCCGTCCCTCGCTGTACCGCCGCAGCGTCGAGTCCTGAATCGTCGCCGCCGCCGAGGCGGACGAACGAGAAGACGGATGCCTCGGCCCGAGGCATCCGTCTTCTCACGGTGCGTCAGCGCTGGCGACGCTCGCGAACACGCATGTTGATGACGATCGGCGTGCCCTCGAAGCCGTACAGCTCGCGCAGGCGGCGCTGGATGAAGCGTCGGTAGCCCGGGTCGAGGAATCCGGTCGTGAAGAGCACGAAGGTCGGCGGACGCGTCGACGCCTGCGTGCCGAACAGGATGCGCGGCTGCTTGCCGCCGCGCAGCGGGTGCGGGTGCTCGGCGATCAGCTCGGTGAGGAACGCGTTGAACTTGCCCGTCGGGATGCGCTGGTCCCACGACTCGAGCGCCGTCTCGAGCGCCGGCACCAGCTTGTCGAGGTGACGACCGGTGCGGGCCGAGATGTTGACGCGGGGCGCCCACGCGACGTGCGCGAGATCCTGCTCGATCTCGCGCTCGAGGTAGCGGCGGCGGTCCTGGCCGTCCATGTCGTCGTCGTTCAGGCGATCCCACTTGTTGAACGCCAGCACGAGCGCGCGGCCCGACTCGAGCACCAGGTCGATGATGCGCACGTCCTGCTCGCTGAGCGGCTGCGTGACGTCGAGCACGACGACGGCGACCTCCGCCTTCTCGAGCGCGGCCGAGGTGCGCAGCGACGCGTAGAAGTCGGCGCCCTGCTGCAGGTGCACACGGCGACGGATGCCGGCGGTGTCGACGAAGCGCCACATCTTGCCGCCGACCTCGACGATCTCGTCGACCGGGTCGCGGGTGGTGCCGGCGAGCTCGTTGACGACCACGCGCTCCTCGCCGGCCGCCTTGTTCAGCAGCGACGACTTGCCGACGTTCGGGCGCCCGAGGATCGCGACGCGGCGCGGGCCGCCGATCTCGTGCTTGGCGACCGCCGACACGTCGGGCAGCACCTTCATGATCTCGTCGAGGAGGTCCGCGACACCGCGGCCGTGGATCGCCGAGACCGGATACGGCTCCCCGAGCCCCAGGTTCCACAGCACGGCGGCCTCGGGCTCCTGGCGGGCGTCGTCGATCTTGTTGGCGACGAGGAACACCGGCTTGCCCGCCTTGCGGAGCAGGCGCACCACGTGCTCATCGGTCGACGTGGCGCCGACCATAGCGTCGACGACGAACAGCACGACATCCGAGAGGTCGATCGCGACCTCGGCCTGGAGGGCGACCGAACGGTCGATGCCCTTGGCGTCGGGTTCCCAGCCGCCGGTGTCGACGAGCGTGAAGCGGCGGTCCATCCACTCGGCCTTGTACGTGACGCGGTCGCGGGTGACACCCGGGGTGTCCTCCACGACGGCTTCGCGGCGTCCGAGGATGCGGTTCACCAGCGCCGACTTGCCGACGTTGGGGCGGCCGACGATCGCGACCACCGGCAGTGCCGGCAGGAACTCGATGCCGTCCTCGCCGCGGACGAGGCCCTCCAGGAGCGCCGCGTCCTCCTCGTCCAGGTCGTAGTCCTCGAGGCCGACGCGCAGCGCGGCGGCCCGCTGCTCGGCGAGGTCCTCGTCGAGCGCGGCGAGGTTCTCCGCGAGGTGGTCGTCGCCGGCCTCGAACTCGTCGAAGTCGGCGTTGTTGTCAGCGGCCATCTCAGGCTCCTGTCTGCAGTGGGTCGACCGCGGGCGCGCCCGAGGCGGCCTGGATCACGCCGAGCACGGCGTCCACGGTCTGGTCGAAATCAAGGTGGGTCGAGTCGACGACCTCCACGCCGGGCGCGGCGGTGAGGAAGTCGACGACGGCCGAGTCGGACGCGTCGCGCTGGTGCAGCGCCGCGGCGACGGCCGCGGCATCCTGGGTCGTCACCTCGAGGCTGCGGCGCGCGGCACGAACCTCCGGCGCGGCGGTGAGGAGGATGCGCACGGGCGCGTCGGGCGCGACGACGGTCGTGATGTCGCGCCCCTCCACGACGACGCCGGGGCGTCCGGAATGCGCGACCAGCGAGCGGAACAGCGCGTTCACGGACTCGCGCACGGCGGGCACACGGGCGACGCCGCTGACGGCATCCGACACGCGCGGCTCACGGATGGCGTCCGTGACGTCTGTCTGCCCCACACGCACCCAGTACGCGTCGGGATCGAGCGAGATCGCGTAATCGAAGTCGCCCGAGACGTCGAGGACGGATGCCGCGTCAGAGGTGTCGATGCCGTGCTGGAGGGCGTGCCATGCCAGGGCGCGGTAGGCGGCGCCGGTGTCGAGGTACCCGTAGCCGAGGCGCCGCGCGACCTGCTTGGACACGCTGGACTTGCCGCTGCCGGCGGGGCCGTCGATGGCGACGACGAGGGGCTCAGTCATTGGTGGTGCTCGCAATCTTCCAGCCGCGCGACTCCAGGCCGTCGACCGCCCTGCGCACGGCGCTGGGGACGACGCTGATCTCGGCGAGGCCGAACTGGGCGCCGGGCGAATGCTCCAGGCGCAGGTCTTCCACGTTGACGCCGAGGTCGCCGAGCTCGCCGAACAGGCGGCCGAGCTGCCCCGGAGTGTCGTCGACCATCACGACGACCTGCTCGAAGCGACGGTTCTGGCCGTGCTTGCCCGGCAGGCGCTCCACCCCGTCGTTGCCGCGGCGGATGGTGTCGGCGACGGCACGGCGCGCACCCGGCGCGTCGGGCTCGCGCAGCGCGTCCGCGACGGCGCTCAAGTCGGCAGCGAGCAGGTCGAGCACGTCGACCACCGGCGCTGCGTTGGCGCCGAGGATCTGCACCCACAGTTCGGGGGCGGATGCCGCGATCCGCGTGGTGTCGCGCACACCCTGGCCCGCCAGGCGCAGCGAGCCGTCGGGGGCGTCGACGAAGCGGCCGGCGAGCAGGCTCGCGACCAGCTGCGGAACGTGCGACACGAGCGCGACGCCGCGGTCGTGGTCTTCGGGGGTCATCTCGATGGGCGTCGCGCCGAGGTCGAGGGCCAGGCCCTCCACCAGCGCGAGATCCGCCGACGGCGTCTCGCCGTCGCGGCAGACGACCCACGGCCGGCCGACGAAGATGTCGGCGCGGGCCGAGATCGCGCCGCCCCGCTCGCGCCCGGCGAGCGGATGCGACCCGATGTAGTGGGTCAGGTCGACGCCGCGCTCGCGCAGCGTCCGCAGCGGTTCGAGCTTGACGCTGGCGACGTCGGTCACCACCGCGCGCGGGTACCGTGCGAGCTCGCGCTGGATCACATCGGCGGTGACATCGGGTGGGACGGCGACCACGACGAGCGACGGATCGTCGGACTCCGCCGCGCGGCGCCCGGCACCGTAGTCCACGGCCAGGCGGAGCTGCGAGGGCGACGTGTCGTCGAGCGCGACGTCGACGCCGCGTGCCGCGAGCGCGTGACCGATGCTGGCGCCGAGCAGGCCGGCACCGACGATCCGCACCGTGCCCTGCACGCGCGGGGCGAGAGCGGACTCGACGGCGCGCTCGCGCGCCGAGGTCGGCCTCGTCTCGGTCACTTGCGTCTCCTGTTCACCCGCGAGGCGGCTTCCGTGCGCCGCCAGGGGGACATGTCACTGCGGCGTCGGATCGCCATCGGGGGTATCGGTCGCGTCCTCCGCCGGCGGGGAAGAGGTCGCACGGCGCGCGAGAGTCAGCAGAGCGCCCCGCTCCACTTTAGTCAACTCGCGGGCTCGCCCGGCTGGCAGCGTTCCCAGGTGGAGCGGACCGAACTGCCGGCGCACCAGTTCCACGACCGGATGCCCCACCTCAGCCATCATGCGGCGCACGATGCGATTGCGTCCGGAGTGCAGGGTCAGCTCGACGAGGGAGCCGCCGCCCTCCGCCGAGGAGGAGAGCAGCCGTGCCTTGTCGGCGGCGATCGGACCGTCCTCCAGCTCGACACCGCGCAGCAGCCGCTGGATCGTCTGCGGCATCACGCGCCCGTCGACCTTGGCGATGTAGACCTTGGTCACGCCGAACGACGGGTGGGCCAGCACGTGTGCGAGCTCGCCGTCGTTGGTGAGCACCAGCAGACCGCTGGTCTCGGCATCCAATCGCCCCACGTTGTAGAGCCGCTCCTCCCACTCCTTGGTGAAGCGGCGCAGGTCGGGGCGGCCCCGGTCGTCCTTCATCGAGCTGACCACGCCGGTCGGCTTGTTGAGCATGACGTAGCGCTTGGACTGGTCCAGCTGCACCGCCGTGCCGTCGACGTCGACGAGGTCGTTCTCGGGGTCGATGCGCGAGCCGAGCTCGGTCACCACCTGGCCGTTCACGCGCACGCGACCTTCGACGATCAGCTGCTCGGCCACGCGCCGAGAGGCCACCCCCGCGTTCGCGAGCACCTTCTGCAGCCGCACGCCTTCCGTGCTCTCGGCCGCTGCGGTCATCGCCGCACCCCCTCATCGATCCCGTCGCCCTCGCCGGCGCGCGCGACCTCGTCGGCGCCGTCCAGCAGGGGCGAGATGTGCGGCAGCTCGTCGAGCGAGTTGATGCCCAGGTGCATCAGCAGCGCGTCGGTGGTGCCGTAGTTGATGGCGCCGGTCTCGGCATCCGCGAACAGCTCCGTGATGAGCCCGCGCGCGAGCAGCGTGCGCACAACCGAGTCGACGTTCACGGCACGGATCGAGGCGACCTGGCTACGGGTGACCGGCTGCTTGTAGGCGATGACGGCGAGCGTCTCGAGCGCCGCCTGCGACAGGCGCGACGGCGCCTGTCCGCCGACGAACTCGGCCACCAGGTCATCGAGCTCCTCGCGCACGTAGAGCCGCCAGCCCCCGCCGACCTCGCGCAGCTCGAAGCCGCGCACCGGTCCGCCCGAGCGGCCGTCGTAGTCGTCGACCAGCGCGTCGACCGCCTGCCGCACGGCCGGCACCGGCGCGCCGACCGCGGTGGCCAGGCTCACCAGGCTCTGCGGCTCCTCGACGACGAGCAGGATCGCCTCCAAGCGCCGCGCGACGTCGGAGGTCGTGACGACCACGGCCTCGGTGTCCGGGGTGCCGTCCTCCACGGACGGAGGCGTCGGATCATCGGTCATAGTCGGCTCCCAAAGTGGCGAGGTTCTCGTCGCTCCAGCGCTGCGCGCTCCAGCGGAGGGTCAGCTCGCCCAGCGGCTCGAGCTGTTCGAAGGACAGGGCGGCGTGGCGATACAGCTCCAGCACCGACAGGAAGCGCGCCACGACCACGCCCGGCTGACCGACGCCGGCGATCAGCTCGCGGAAGGTCAGGGCTCCGGCATCCCGCAGCAGCGTCACCACGATCGCCGCCTGCTCGCGGATGCTGACCAGCGGGGCGTGCAGGTGATCGAACCCGATGCGCGGGATCTCCTTCGGCGTCATCGCCAGGAGGGCGAGCGCCGCGAAGTCGTCGGCGCTCAGCGACCACACGAGCTCCGGCACCGCGTTGCGGTACTTCTCGTCGAGGCGCACCGAGCGGGCATGACGCACGCCCTCGCGACGCAGGCACCTTTCGAACCAGGCCGAGACCTCCTTGAACGCGCGGTACTGCAGCAGGCGCGCGAACAGCAGGTCGCGTGCCTCGAGGAGCGCCACCGACTCGGCGTCGACGAGCTCGCCCTGCGGCAGAAGACCGGCGACCTTCATGTCGAGCAGCGTCGCCGCCACGACGAGGAACTCGGATGCCTCGTCCAGCTCCTCGCCGGGCCCGAGGTCGCGCAGGTAGGCGATGAACTCGTTGGTCACCAGCGACAGCGACACCTCGGTGATGTCGAGCTCGTGCTTGGAGATGAGGGTCAGCAGCAGGTCGAACGGACCGTCGAAGTTCGACAGCGACACCCGGAACCCGGGATCCGCCTCTCCCCCGCCGGCGGCGGGAGCCGCAGCCCCGGGAGCGGACCCCTCGGGCCGCAGCGCGGATGGATCAGGCGACAGCACCACGGGCGACCAGCTCCCGCGCCAGTCGCAGGTAGGCCTGCGCGGCGGCGTGCTCCGGCGCGAACTCGGTGATCGGCATGCCCGAGACCGAGGCATCCGGGAACTTGACGGTGCGGCCGATGACGGTCTCAAGGACGTCGTCGCCGAACGCGTCGACCACACGCTCGAGAACCTCACGCGAGTGCAGCGTGCGCGGGTCGTACATCGTGGCGAGCACGCCGTCGAGCGTGATCGTGGGGTTGAGCCGGTCGCGCACCTTGTCGATCGTCTCGATCAGCAGCGCGACGCCGCGCAGCGCGAAGAACTCGCACTCCAGCGGGATGACCACGCCGTGGCTCGCGGTGAGCGCGTTCACCGTCAGCAGGCCCAGCGATGGCTGGCAGTCGATGAGGACGACGTCGTAGTCGGCGCTGAGCCGGCGCAGTGCCCGGGCGAGCGTCTGCTCGCGGGCCACCTCGTTTACCAGGTGCACCTCGGCGGCCGACAGGTCGATGTTCGCCGGGATCACGTCGAGGTTCTCGACCCGCGACTGCACGATGACCTCGCGCGGGTCGCGCTTGCTGTCCAGCAGCAGGTCGTAGATGGTCGGGATGTCGTGGGTCTGGATGCCGAGACCCGCAGACAGCGCACCCTGCGGGTCGAAGTCGACGGCGAGCACCCTGCGGCCGTAGCCGGCCAGCGCCGCGGCCAGGTTGATCGTGGTGGTCGTCTTGCCGACGCCGCCCTTCTGGTTGCACAGCGAGATGATCCGGGCCGGGCCATGGCCGTCGAGCTTCGGCGGTGTCGGGAATCCCTGGTACGGCCGTCCGGTCGGGCCGATGGGGACGTCTGTCCCCGCGGTCTTCACCGACCTGGTCTTCGCCGTGCTCTCAGCCACCGTGCTCCCGCTTCCTCGTGCTCGCTCGATCCTAGTGGGCTGTAGGGCAATCCTTCAGCGCAGCGCCGTCTCCACGGCACATGCAGGGCGTGCGCGGCGCCCGCGCGAGGCGGGCGCCGCAGCTCGATCAGCGCGCTGCGCCGGCGAGCGTTCCGGTGACCTTCGCGCCCGAGGGATCCCAGGCGACGCAGAGGACCTCGCGGTCGCCGCCGTCCCACGAGCCGGCGGTCGGGTACATCGGCCAGTAGTCGAGAGCGGACTCCTCGTAGGCCAGGCCGATGAACGTGGTGAACTGCGGCACGCAGGTCGCCTGGGCGTCGGCCTTGATGGCCTCCTCGCCGGGGTAATTCCCCTCTGCCAGGTCGTACGCGTAGTAGACCTCGTCCTCGTGCGGCTGGTCGCACGGAACGACGGGCACATCGCTCACCTCTTCGGTCGAAGAGACCTCCGACGTATTCAGGCAGTCACCCACGCGGACCGCGAAGACGTCGGCGTTGTCCACCTGCTCGGTGACCTCGCCGGTGTCAGCGTCACGGACCGGCTGCGACGCCGGCGTGAACTGGTTGATGAGTGAGCAGCCGCTCAGGCCCACCGCTGCTGCGACGGTGACGGCTGCGAGTGCGATTCGGACATAGTTGTACTTCATACATCCCCCCGGATGAATCGACGAGGTCTGTCCGGGTGACAGACCTCCGACCGCTCAGTCTGTCGGAACTCGGTGTCTCATCGCGAATCGGCTACCGGGCGCGCGGGTGGGAGGTCGCATAGACGTCGCGCAGCGCGTCCACCGACACGTACGTGTAGATCTGCGTCGTCGCCACCGACGCGTGGCCGAGCAGCTCCTGCACCACGCGCACATCGGCGCCGCCCTGCAGCAGGTGGGTCGCGAACGAGTGCCGCAGCGTGTGCGGCGACACGTGCGCGGTCAGGTGCGCGCGCTCGGCGGCGGAGTGGATGACGAGCCAGGCGCTCTGCCGCGACAGCGGCGCACCGCGGGCTCCGAGGAAGAGCCGCGAGCTCGCACGCCCCCGGCGCGACAGCTCCGGGCGGGCGCGCGTGAGGTACGCGTCGACTGCGGCGCGGGCGTACGACCCGACCGGCACGATGCGCTCCTTCGAGCCTTTTCCCCGCACGCGCAGCACATCACCGTGCGCCATGTCGTCGACATCCAGCTGCACGATCTCCGAGACGCGTGCACCGGTCGCGTACAGCAGCTCCAGGAGCGCACGGTCGCGCAGGCCCACGAGGTCTCCGGGCGCCGCCCCGACCCCGTCGGCGCCCCCGGCGAGAACGGGCGCCGGGCCGGAGGCATCCAGCAGCCGCTCGACCTGATCGATCGTGAGCGCCTTCGGCAGCCGGCGCGCCTGCTTCGGAGGACGCAGGTTCGACGACGGGTCGGCCGGCTCGATGCCCTCTCGCGCCAGGAAGCGGTGCAGTCCCCGCACCGAGGACTGCAGGCGCGCCAGCGACGACGCCGCGATGGGCGGCTGCGCCGCGGCGCGGTCGGCGACGAAGCTGCCGAGCATCACCGGCGTCACGGCCGAGGTGTCCTCGACGCCCTGCTCGTGCAGCCACACGACGTAGCCGGCGAGATCTCGCCGGTAGGCCGCCACGGTGTTCTCCGACAGGCCGCGCTCGATCGAGACGTGGCGCAGGTACGCGTCGACCGCCCGCTCAAGCTGCATGCCCGGCCTCCCGGAGTCGCACGTCAGGTCCTCGACGCCTCCGCGGGTGCCGGCCGGCCGCCCGCGCGCAGACGTTCCGCTGCCGCGAGCACGCCGACGGCGAGGATGCCGTTGCGGATCCGCCCCGCGAGGATCCCGGCGGCCGCGTCGGCCAGCGGCAGCCACTCGAGGCGGATGTCGGCCTCTTCGTCCTCCCGCGCGTGCACGCGGCCGGCGGGACCGAGCCCTCGCGCGAGGAACAGGTGCACGATCTCGTCGTTGCCGCCCGGCGTGGTGAAGATGCTCACCAGCGGCTCCCACGAGGACGCGACGAGGTCGGCCTCCTCGGCGAGCTCGCGCTGCGCCGCGACGAGCGGCGACTCGCCTGCGATGTCGAGCAGTCCCGCCGGGATCTCCCAGTCGCGCATGCGGATGGGATGCCGGTACTGCTGGATCAGCAGCACCCGGTCCTCATCGTCGAGCGCCACCACCGCCGCCGCGCCGGGGTGATCCACGTAGTGACGCACGATCCGCCCGTCGCCGTAGGCGACGGTGTCGCTGCGTACGTCCCACGCCCGGCCCTCGAAGACCAGCTCGCTGTCGAGGACCGTGACGTCGACGGGCTCGTCCGCGAGCGGGCCCGCCGACGGCGCGGCCGAGGCGCCGGGCTGCGGCATCCGTTCGTCCGTCACGTCAGCCGTTCTCGACCTCGAACAGCTCGCTCGAGCGGTGACGCTCGAGCGCCGCGCCCACGAGTCCGCGGAAGAGCGGGTTGGCGTCCGTCGGGCGCGAGCGCAGCTCGGGGTGCGCCTGCGTGGCGATGTAGTACGGGTGCACGTCGCGCGGCAGCTCGACGTACTCGACGAGGTTCAGGTCCGGGTTGATGCCGGAGAACACCAGGCCGGCCTCGGCGATCTGGTCGCGGTAGCGGTTGTTCACCTCGTAGCGGTGGCGGTGTCGCTCCGACGCCCGGTCGGCGCCGTACACCTCGGCCGCGATCGACCCCTCGGCGAGCTCGGCCGGGTACAGGCCCAGCCGCATCGTGCCGCCCAGGTCGCCGTGATCGAGGATGTCGACCTGCTCCTCCATGGTCGCGATGACGGGGTGCTTCGTGTCCGGGTCGAACTCGCTCGACGATGCATCCTCGATGCCGGCGACGTGGCGCGCGTACTCGATGACGATGCACTGCAGACCCAGGCAGATGCCGAGCGTCGGGATGCCCTGCTCGCGCGCGAACTTCAGGGCGCCGATCTTGCCCTCGATGCCGCGGATGCCGAAGCCTCCCGGGATCACGATGCCGTCGAGTGGGCCGAGCGCCTTGGCGGCGCCTTCGGGCGTCTCGCACTCGTCCGAGGGGATCCAGCGGATGTTGACGTGCGTCTCCTGCGCGAACCCGCCGGCCTTGAGGGCCTCGGTGACCGAGAGGTACGCGTCGGGCAGGTCGATGTACTTGCCGACCAGTCCGATCGTGACCTCGTGCTTGGGGTTGTGCACGGCGTTCAGCACGCGCTGCCAGCGGGACCAGTCCACGTCCGCCGCCTTCGACAGGCCCAGCGTGCGCACGATGTACTCGTCGAGACCCTGCTCGTTGAGCATCGACGGGATGTCGTAGATGCTCGGCACGTCGACCGCGTTCACCACCGCGCCCTCGTCGACGTCGCACATGAGCGCGATCTTGCGCTTGTTGGACTCGGTGACGGGGCGGTCGCTGCGCAGCACGAGCGCGTCGGGCTGGATGCCGATGCTGCGCAGCGCGGCGACGGAGTGCTGCGTGGGCTTGGTCTTCTGCTCCCCTGACGCGCCCATGAACGGCACGAGCGACACGTGCACGAAGAAGACGTTCTGGCGTCCGAGCTCGTGGCGGATCTGACGCGCCGACTCGATGAACGGCTGCGACTCGATGTCGCCGACCGTGCCGCCGATCTCGGTGATGATGACGTCGGGCTTGGGCGTCTCATCCGCCTGCAGACGCATGCGCCGCTTGATCTCGTCGGTGATGTGCGGGATCACCTGCACGGTGTCGCCGAGGTATTCGCCGCGGCGCTCCTTGGCGATCACCTGCGAGTAGATCTGGCCGGTGGTGACGTTGGCCGCCTGGCTCAGCTCGATGTCGAGGAACCGCTCGTAGTGGCCGATGTCGAGGTCGGTCTCGGCGCCGTCGTCGGTCACGAAGACCTCGCCGTGCTGGAACGGGTTCATCGTGCCCGGGTCGACGTTCAGGTACGGGTCGAGCTTCTGCATCACGACGCGCAGTCCGCGCGCCGTGAGCAGGTTTCCGAGGCTCGCCGCGGTCAGGCCCTTACCCAGAGAAGAAACGACACCACCGGTCACGAAGATGTGCTTGGTGGTGTCGTTCGAAGTGTCGCCGCGGAAAGAATCAGAAGTCTGCATCACGGGCTTTTATCCTATCAGTCGACTTCGGTGCGAAGGCTGAGCAACTCGCGTGCGTGTGTCAGGGCGGCATCCGAATCGGGCATGCCCGACAGCAGACGGGCCATCTCGGCCTCCCGGTCGGCCCCGTCGAGGCGCCGGACATCGGATGCCGTCACCGAGCCGTCGTTCGCCTTCACGACCGTGAGGTGGTTCGCGGCGAACGCGGCGACCTGCGCCAGGTGCGTGACCGCGATGACCTGCGAGGACTGCGCGAGTCGCGCCAGACGCCGGCCCACCTCGATGGCGGCGGCGCCGCCGATGCCGGCATCCACCTCGTCGAACACGAACGTCGGGACCGGGTCGACCCCGGCGATCACGACCTCGATCGCGAGCATCACACGACTGAGCTCTCCCCCGCTCGCGCCGCGGGACACGGCGCGAGGCTCGGCACCCGGGTGCGGGGCAAGCAGGATCGCGACATCGTCGCGCCCCGACGCGGACGGGGCGCCGTCCGAGACGGCGACCTCGAGGCGGGCATCGGGCATCGCGAGAGCGCGCAGCTCCGTGGTGACGGCGGCGCCGAGCCGCACCGCCGCTTCGGTGCGGGCGGCGGTGAGCGCCGCGGCGGCGTCGTCGAGGACGGATGCCGCCGCATCGCGCTGCTCGGTCAGCCGCTCGATGCGGTCCGAATCGTCGTCGAGCTCGGCGAGGCGGGACGATCCGGTGTCGAGCAGGTCGATCGCGGCATCGAGCGAGCCGTGCGTGCGCACCAGGGCGGCCAGCACCGCGCGACGCTCTTCGACGGCGGCGAGCTCGTGCGGGCCGGACTCGTCGAGGTCGGCGAGATACCCCGCCAGTGCGGCGGCGACGTCGGCGACGCGGTAGCCGAGATCGGCCAGCTGACCGGACAGCTCCGCGAGGACCGGATCATGCACCCGCTCCAGCGCGCGGCGGGCCTCGGCCAGCAGTGCGCCCGCGTCGGGCTCGTCGCCCTCGCCCGACAGTCCGTCGTGGGCGGTGGCGGCCGCGACGCGCAGCTCCTCGGCGTTGGCCAGGCGTTCCGCACGGGCGGCGAGGTCGGCGTCCTCGCCGGACTCGGGTGCGGCCTGCTCGATCTCGGCGAGCTGCTCGCGAAGCTCGGCCGCCTCCCTGGCGCGCGCATCACGATCGTCCGTGAGCTGTGAGAGCTCGCGGTCGACCGCGCGCCAGTGCTCGAACGCGCGGCGATAGGCATCACGCGCGGTCTGGACGCGTTCGCCGCCGAAGCGGTCCAGCGCCTCGCGCTGGGCCGTCGCCGACCTCAGTCGCAGCTGTTCCGACTGCCCATGGACCACGACGAGCTCGTCGGCGAGATCGGCGAGCACGCCGGCCGGTGCTGCGCGGCCGCCGACCGAGGCGCGGCCACGTCCTTCGCTGGAGATCGAGCGACCGATGTACAACTCGGCGCGGCCGGCACCGATGGGCTCGACGTCGCCGCCGGCCTCGCGCACGCGCGCGGCCACCGGCCCGTCCTCAGGCACGATCCAGACGCCGTCGACGGTCGCCTGGCTGGCTCCGGCGCGCACCGCGCCGGAGTCGGCGCGCTGACCGAGCAGCAGCCCGAGTCCGGTCACGACCATCGTCTTGCCCGCGCCGGTCTCCCCCGTGATGGCGGTGAAGCCGGGCCCGATCGGCAGCGTTGCCTCGGCGATCACGCCGAGATCGCGCAGGCGCATCTCTTCGATCACCGGGCCACCTCCGGATCGGCCGCGGGGGCCGCATGGCCCGCTTCGCGGGTGTCCGCCGTGGCGGAGGCATCCTCCGCAGTCGCGATGTCGTCCGCGACGGGCAGCACACCGGTGATCGCCGCGGGACCCCGCCACCCCTCGACGGGCAGGCGGAACTTCCGCACCAGCCGGTCGGTGAACTGGGCGGGGTGCAGCCGCGCCAGGCGCACCGGCCGGTCGGACCGCCGCATCACCACGCGTGCGCCCGGAGGCAGGTCGTGCGAACGGCGGCCGTCGCACCAGAGGATGCCGGTGCCGTTCGTGCGCTCCAGGACCTCGATCGCCACGGCGTGCTCCGGCCCGACGACCAGCGGCTTGGCGAACAGGGCGTGCGCCGACAGCGGCACCACCGCGATCGCCTCGACCGTCGGCCAGATCACGGGGCCGCCGGCGGAGAAGTTGTACGCCGTCGACCCGGTGGGAGTCGACACGACCATGCCGTCGCAGCCGAACGTCGACAGCGGACGGCCGTCGATCTCGACGACGACCTCGAGCATGCGCTCGCGACTGGCCTTCTCGACGGTGGCCTCGTTGAGCGCCCACGTCTCGTAGATCACCGAGTCGCCGGTGTCTTTCACGCGCACCTGGAGCGCCATGCGCTCCTCGACCTCGTACTCCCGCGCGATGACGCGCCGGACGGCCTCGTCCATGTCGTCGCGCTCGATCTCGGCGAGGAAGCCCACGTGTCCCATGTTGACGCCGAGTACCGGCGCGCTCCCGTCGCGGACGAGCTCCGCGGCGCGCAGGATCGTGCCGTCGCCGCCGAGCACGATCGCCAGTTCGATCGCGGCGACCGGAACGTCGACCCCGAGGATCGCGACATCCGCCAGCGCCGCGCCCGCATCGACGAGCTCTTCCCTGTCGTCCGGGGCCAGCACGGGACGCGCGCCGGCGGCGCGCAGCGCGGCCACGACCCGCTCGGCCGCGGCGACGGTGTCGGCGCGATGCGCGTGCGCGACGGCCAGGATGCTGCGCTCGGCGCGTGCGTCGGCGTTGTTCATCGGCTCCCCGCCAGTCGGTTCACGGTGCCCAACCATTCTGTCGGATTGCTCCCCCGGCCCGGCGCGAAGTGGGCGATGTACTCGGAATTCCCGTGCGTACCCGCGATCGGGGAGGAGACGAAGCCGAGCGTGCCCAGACCCGCGTCCCAGGCCGCCCACAGGACGCCGGCGACCGCGTCGGCCCGGAGCACCGGGTTGGTCACCAGTCCGCCCTTGACGGCGGTACGACCCACCTCGAACTGCGGCTTGATCAGCAGCACCACGTCGGCATCGGGCGCCGCGACAGCCGTGACGGCGGGCAGCACGTGCGCGAGCGAGATGAACGAGAGGTCTCCGGTGATCACCGAGGGCGCGGCATCCACTCCGCTCGCCGCCGCCAGCGACGCCGCCGTCATGTAGCGCACGTTGAAGCCCTCGATCGACTGCACACCCGGGTCGTCGGCGACGGATGCCGCCAGCTGCCCGTGCCCGACATCCACCGCGATGACCGGCTCGGCGCCGCGCTCGCGCAGCACCTGGGTGAAGCCGCCGGTGGACGCGCCCATGTCGAGGGCGACCCTGCCTCGCACGTCGACGTGGAACGCGTCGAGACCGGCGATGAGCTTGTGGGCCGCGCGGCTGACGTAGTGGTCGGCGCCGGCGACCTCGATGACGCTCTCTTCACCGACTGCCGCCGACGCCTTCACGACGGGGCGGCCGTCGACGGTGACGAGCCCCTCCGCGATCAGCGTGGCCGCGTGCGTGCGGGAGCGCGCGAGCCCTCGGGCGGCGAGGGCGGCGTCGAGTCGGACCGTCATGACGGCGCGCCGGGGGTCGCCTCGAGGCGACGTGCCAGCGTGTCGTGCAGCGTCTCGTACGCGTCGGCGCGGGTGGCGAGCGGCTGCGCCTCGATCACCTCGAGGGTCGACAGCAGATCGCCGGTCTCGTCCTCACGGTCGCGGGCCTGGTCCATGTCCCCAGGATACGGGGGCGTCGTGGAAGTCCCGGGGATCAGGGCCGGTGGAACGGGTCCGCGTACAGGCGCTCGGGCACCCGGAACCCGAAGATCGCGCGCCCCGAGTCCCAGATCGCCGCGGCGCCGGCGCGCACCAGATCGATGGGCTGCTCGCCCTCGCTCAGGATGCGCACGTCGGGCCCGTCGATCTGCACGCGCGCGCCGCGCACAGCGGCGATGCCGTCGGAGACGCGCACCTGCGGGTACGGCTCGTGCAGCTCGCGCAGGTCGCCGAGGATGAACGTCGGACGCGAGCTCTCGGGCGCCGCCAGCACGTGCTTGGGCCGGTCGACACCGGTCAGCACGAGCGCCGACGCGATCCCGGCCCGGTTCGCGCCGAGGATGTCGGTGTCGAGCCGGTCGCCGAGGAAGAGCGGATGCCGCGCCCCGAACCGGGCGACGGCCTCCTCGAAGATCGGGACCTCGGGCTTACCGGCGACGGTCGCGAGTCGGCCCACCGCGGTGTGCACGGCCGAGACCAGGGTGCCGTTGCCGGGGGCGATGCCGCGCGACTGCGGGATGGTCCAGTCGGTGTTGGTGGCGACCCAGGGGATGCCGCCCTCGTCCTCCGGCGTCTTCAGCGCGAAGGCCGCCTCGGCCAGCTGCGTCCAGCCGACCTCGGGAGCGAACCCCTGCACGACCGCCGCGGGGGCATCGTCGGCACTGCGCGTGACGACGAAGCCGGCCTTCTCGACCTCGACCACGAGCCCCTCGCCGCCGACGACGAGCACGGTCGAACCCGGCGCGATCTGCTCGGCGAGCAGGCGCATCGCGGCCTGCGGGCTGGTGACGACGTCACGCGCGCCGGTCGCGAGTCCGAGCTCGCTCAGGTGCGCAGCGACGGACGCATCGGTCCGTGACGCGTTGTTCGTGATGTACGCGAGGGCGCGCCCGTCACGAGCGCGATTCAGGCTCTCGACGGCGTGCGGGAGCGCGCCCGAGCCCGCGTACACGACCCCGTCGAGGTCCGCGAGCACGACATCGACGCCGTCCAGCGGGGAGGGCGCCGCTGCGCGCCGCCCGAACAGCGCCATCAGCGTGTGGCCTCGTCGCCGCCGTCCGAGCCTTCGTCGCCGGCCTCGTCGACGCCGGCTTCGACCAGGATCTCAGCGACCTCGTCCGCGACCGAGACCTCGCCCGCTGCGGCGGACTCGTCGAGGTCGTCCTCGGCCCCGTACGCGTCATCGGACTCGTCGAGGTCGTCGTCCTCATCCAGGTCGACGACGCCGTCCGCGTCCTCGACGTCGCCGCGCGACTCGTCCTCGTCGTGCTCCTCGAGCACCTCTTCGACGAACACCGTCTCCAGATCGCCGACACCGGATGCCGCATCGATGGCCTCGGCTGCGACCTCCGCGCGACGGCGCCACTGGGCGGCCTCGTCTTCGCGTCCGAGTTCCTCCAGCACCGCGGCGCGCGCGGCGAACAGTCCGGGGCTCCACTCGAAGGCGCGATCGGGGTCGAGCTCCGGGATGTCGAGCTCCTGCAGTGCGCGGTCGGTCTCACCGAGGTCGAGACGGGCGCCCGACATCGCGATCGCGAGCTCGACCCGCACCGGCGTCTCGAGCGAGGCGCGATCGACCGAGCGTCCCACTTCGAGCGCGCGGTCGGGGCGCCCGACACCGCGCTCGCTGTCGACCATGAGCGCGATCTGGTCGTCGCGGCCGGAGATGCGGCGATAGGTGCGCAGCTCACGCAGCGCGAGCGCGAAGTCGCCGGTGGCGTAGGCGGTGATCGCAAGGGTCTCGCGGACGACGGCGATGCGGCCGGCGCGGCGGGATGCCGACAACGCGTGCTGGTGCGCGAGCTCGGGGTCTTCGTCGATCAACTGCGAGGCCATCGCGAGGTGACGCGCGACCAGGTCGGCGTTCTCCTTGGTCAGCGTCTTCAGCTCGTTGCGAGCCGCCGGCGCGAGGTCCTGCGCGATGACCTCGTCGGGGATGATCGGGTCATCGTGCCGGGCACGCACCGGACGGATCTCACCCTCGCGCACGGCACGGTCCGGACGGTCGGCGCCACCGCGCGTGGGGCGCGCGCTGCGCTCAGCAGGACGACGGTCGCCGTAGGAACGGTCGCCATCACGCTTCGCGTGCGGACGGTCGCCATCACGCTTGGCGTACGGACGGTCGCCATCACGCTTGGCGTACGGACGGTCGCCATCACGCTTGGCGTAGGGACGATCACCGTCACGCTTGGCGTACGGACGGTCACCGTCGCGCTTGGCGTAGGGACGGTCACCGTCGCGCTTGGCGTAGGGACGATCACCGTCACGCTTCGCGTAAGGACGGTCACCGTCGCGCTTCACGTAAGGCTTGTGATCACCGTCACGCTTCGCGTAAGGACGGTCACCGTCGCGCTTCACGTAAGGCTTGTGATCTCCGTCACGCTTCGCGTAAGGACGGTCACCGTCGCGCTTCACGTAAGGATTGTGATCTCCATCGCGCTTGGCGTACGGCTTCTGATCACCGTCGCGCTTCACGTAAGGACGATCACCGTCACGCTTGACGTATGGCTTGTGATCACCGTCACGCTTCGCGTACGGCTTGTGATCTCCGTCACGCTTCGCGTACGGCTTGTGATCTCCGTCGCGCTTCGCGTAGGGACGGTCTCCATCGCGCTTGACGTACGGACGGTCACCCTCACGCTTGGCGTACGGCTTGTGATCTCCGTCACGCTTCGCGTACGGCTTCCGGTCTGCACCAGCCGAGGACGGCTTCCGGGTGGATCGTTCGCGCGACGCGCGACTCTCGTCGCGTGGCTCCTGCTCTGCCATTGTTCGATCCTCCTGGATGCGGTCTTCGTCGGCAATCCACCGTGTTAACGCGGAATGGCCACCCTGCGTTGGGTGGCCATTCCGTGTAATGGGTGTCCGGCGGTGTCCTACTCTCCCACAGGGTCCCCCCTGCAGTACCATCGGCGCTGAGAGGCTTAGCTTCCGGGTTCGGAATGTGACCGGGCG
>NZ_JBFTKJ010000003.1:0-1099 GCF_056395865.1 Microbacterium sp. 05T445
TCGACGGCATGGTTTGGCACCTCGATGTCGGCTCGTCGCATCCTGGGGCTGGAGTAGGTCCCAAGGGTTGGGCTGTTCGCCCATTAAAGCGGTACGCGAGCTGGGTTTAGAACGTCGTGAGACAGTTCGGTCCCTATCCGCTGCGCGCGTAGGAAGTTTGAGAGGATCTGACCCTAGTACGAGAGGACCGGGTTGGACGAACCTCTGGTGTGCCAGTTGTACTGCCAAGTGCACCGCTGGTTAGCTACGTTCGGGATGGATAACCGCTGAAAGCATCTAAGCGGGAAGCCGGCCTCAAGATGAGACTTCCATACACCTTGTGTGTGAGAGGCTCCCAGCCAGACTACTGGGTTGATAGGCCAGATGTGGAAGCGAGGACTAACGACTCGTGAAGCTGACCGGTACTAATAGGCCGATAACTTACACCACACACCATTGGTGAACGGATTCAAAAGACGTTCACACCCACAATGGTACGAAGATAACAAGACTGCCCGCGTCCACTATGTGGTTCCCAACCAACAAACCCGTTGCTTGAGAACCAACAACAAAATAACAACACCACACCCTGGGCCCGCCCTCGAAACAGAGGAACGGCACAGGAAGTTGTAACCACCAGATTTCCCAACCCCCCCAGGGGGTTCGGGTACAAGGGTTACGGCGGTCATAGCGTGGGGGAAACGCCCGGTCCCATTCCGAACCCGGAAGCTAAGACCCACAGCGCCGATGGTACTGCACCCGGGAGGGTGTGGGAGAGTAGGTCACCGCCGGACAACCATTAGGTCGAGGACCCCCAACCACGTTGGGGGTCCTCCCGCAGTTAAACCCCGCCCCACACCCACGCTCTCGCAGTTCCTGCAGGAAACCAACCAACGCTCTCTCAGTTCCTGCACCCTCTCCGGCACGCTCTCGCAGTTCCTGCACGGAAACAAGGGACCCTCCCGCACGTCCAGCAGCTTCTCCGGCGACGCTTCTCCGGCGTCGGCTCTAGACTTACACTCCATGAGCCCTACATCCTCTGGACGCCCGGCAAAGCCGGCAACAATCCTCGACGTAGCGGCCGCCGCAGGTGTTTCACGCCAAACAGTCACGCGCGCCA